>NZ_CP170466.1:0-1220000 GCF_042604625.1 Azospirillum sp. A29 | reverse complement strand
ATTCAAGCCCTTCATCTACGCCAAGCTGGAGCTGTACGGCCTCGCCTCCACCATCAAGGCCGCGAAGCGGATGGTCGAGAAGGAGCGTCCCGAGGTGTGGGACATCCTGGAAGAGGTCATCCGCGAGCATCCGGTGATGCTGAACCGTGCGCCGACGCTGCACCGTCTCGGCATCCAGGCGTTCGAGCCGACGCTGATCGAAGGCAAGGCGATCCAGCTGCACCCGCTGGTCTGCACCGCCTTCAACGCCGACTTCGACGGCGACCAGATGGCCGTGCACGTCCCGCTGAGCCTTGAGGCCCAGTTGGAAGCGCGCGTCCTGATGATGTCGACCAACAACATCCTGTCGCCCGCCAACGGCAAGCCGATCATCGTGCCGTCTCAGGACATCGTGCTCGGCATCTATTACATCTCGATGGATCGCCCGAGCGAGAAGGGCGAGAACATGGTGTTCGCTAACGTCTCGGAAATCGAGCAGGCGCTGAACGCCAAGGTTCTGTCGATCCATGCGAAGATCAAGGCGCGCTATGTCGGTGTGGACGACGAGGGCAACGAGCTGATCAGCATCGTCGAGACGACGCCGGGCCGCATGCTCCTGTCGGAGCTGCTGCCGCGCCACCCGAAGGTGCCGTTCTCGCTGATCAACCGCGTCCTGACCAAGAAGGACGTCGGCAACGTCATCGATGCCGTCTATCGCCACTGCGGTCAGAAGGAGACGGTGATCTTCGCCGATCGCCTGATGAAGCTCGGCTTCGGCCACGCCTGCCGCGCCGGCATCTCCTTCGGCAAGGACGACATGGTCATCCCCGTCGCCAAGGAAAAGCTGGTCAACGAGTCGAAGGAGCGGGTGAAGGAGTTCGAGCAGCAGTATCTCGACGGCCTGATCACCCAGGGCGAGAAGTACAACAAGGTCGTCGACGTCTGGTCGGAATGCACCGAGAAGGTCGCCTCCGAGATGATGAAGGCGATCTCGACCACCGAAGCCGGCAAGCCGGTCAACTCGGTGTACATGATGGCCCACTCCGGTGCGCGTGGTTCCGCCGCGCAGATCCGTCAGCTGGCCGGCATGCGCGGCCTGATGGCCAAGCCGTCGGGCGAGATCATCGAGACGCCGATCATCTCGAACTTCAAGGAAGGCCTGACCGTGCTGGAGTACTTCAACTCCACCCACGGTGCCCGCAAGGGTCTGGCCGATACCGCCTTGAAGACGGCGAACTCCGGTTACCTCACCCGCCGTCTGGTCGACGTCGCGCAGGACGCGATCATCGTCGAGCATGATTGCGGCACCGAGCGCGGCATCACCGTCAAGGCGGTGATCGACGGCGGCGAGGTCATCAGCCCGCTGGGCGACCGCATCCTCGGCCGCACCGTGGTCGGGGCGGTGATCGACCCGCTGAACGGCGAGCTGATCGTCGAGGACGCCGGCCTGATCGACGAGCCGACGGTCGACCGCATCGAGCGGTCGGGCATCGACTCGGTCAAGATCCGCTCGGTCCTGACCTGCGAGACCCGCGACGGCGTCTGCGCCAAGTGCTACGGCCGTGACCTGGCCCGCGGCACGCTGGTCAACACCGGTGAAGCGGTCGGCGTCATCGCGGCGCAGTCGATCGGCGAGCCGGGCACCCAGCTGACGATGCGTACCTTCCACATCGGTGGTGCGGCGCAGCGCGGTGCCGAGCAGAGCCAGATCGAGGCGGCGTTCGAAGCGACGGTGCGGATCAACAACCGCAACGTCGTCATGAACTCCTCGGGCATTCCGGTCGTCATGGGCCGCAGCACCGAAGTGATCCTGCTCGATGAGCAGGGCCGCGAGCGGGCGCGTCACCGCGTGCCGTACGGTGCCAAGCTGCTGGCCGACGAGGGCGTGAAGGTCGAGCGGGGCGCCAAGCTGGCCGAGTGGGACCCCTACACCCTGCCGATCATCACCGAGCGCGCCGGTACCGCCCGCTACATCGACCTCGTGGAAGGTATCTCCATGCGCGAGGTGATGGACGAGGCCACCGGCATCAGCTCCAAGGTGGTGGTCGACTGGCGTCAGCAGCCGCGCGGTGCCGATCTGAAGCCGCGCATCGCGCTGGTGGACGACCGCGGCGAGCTGATCACCCTGCCGAACGGACTGGAAGCCCGCTACTTCATGTCGGTGGACGCCATCCTGTCGGTGGAGAACGGTGCCGAGGTCCGGGCCGGCGACGTGCTGGCGCGTATCCCCCGCGAGTCGTCCAAGACCCGCGACATCACCGGCGGTCTGCCGCGCGTGGCCGAGCTGTTCGAGGCGCGTCGTCCGAAGGACTTCGCCATCATCTCGGAGATGAGCGGCCGCGTTGAATTCGGTAAGGATTACAAGACCAAGCGCCGCATCGTCGTCCGCAACGACGAGAGCGGTGACGAGAAGGAGTATCTGATCCCGAAGGGCAAGCACATCTCCGTGCAGGAGGGTGACTATGTCGAACGCGGCGATCTGCTGATGGACGGCAACCCGGTGCCGCACGACATCTTGGCGGTGATGGGTGTGGAGGCCTTGGCCGACTACCTGATCAACGAAATCCAGGACGTCTATCGACTGCAGGGCGTGAAGATCAACGACAAGCACATCGAGGTGATCGTTCGCCAGATGCTGCAGAAGGTCGAGATCACCGACGCCGGCGAGACCACCTTCCTGGTGGGCGAGCAGGTCGATCGCCAGGAGTTCGACGAGGAGAACGAGAAGACCGTCGCCGAAGGCTTGCAGCCGGCGCACGGCCACCCGGTTCTTCAGGGCATCACCAAGGCCAGCCTGCAGACGCGCTCCTTCATCTCGGCCGCGTCGTTCCAGGAAACCACCCGCGTCCTCACGGAAGCGGCCGTCGGCGGCAAGGTCGACAATCTGGAAGGCCTCAAGGAGAACGTCATCGTCGGCCGCCTGATCCCGGCCGGCACGGGCTCGGTGGTGAACCGTCTGAAGCTGATCGCCGCCGAGCGTGACCGTGAGGCGGCCCTGGAGGCCGGCGCGCCGGAGGAAACTCCGGCCCTGCCGACCCCGGGCGAGGAAAGCTCCGCGGCCTGATCGGTCGGAGCGATCGAGTAGGGAAGGGGGCGCGTTCCGCAGGGGACGTGCCCCTTTTTCTTTGGGCCTTGCGGATTGCGAGTCGGGGCGCCTGCAAGCTTTAATACCGTCCTTGACTCTCTTCCGGCCTTTCCCTAAAGTCCGCGAACTTCAAAGGCCGCCGGGGCTCTCCGTGCGTCCGCTTGAATCCACCGATCCCGCCGATCGGAGTCCTCCGGTCGGCTTTCGCTCATTCAGCCCGCTCGGAACGGCAACGTTTCGCAGGCGGGCTTTTGCTTCGTCCGGCTCGTCCGGCCGAGTGATCTTGAAGGGATGAAGGGCAGATATGCCGACGATCAACCAGTTGATCCGTAAGCCGCGTGAGCCGTTGGCCGCGCGCAACAAGGTTCCCGCGATGGAGGCCTGCCCGCAGAAGCGTGGCGTCTGCACTCGCGTTTACACCACCACCCCGAAGAAGCCGAACTCGGCGCTCCGTAAGGTCGCCCGCGTTCGTCTGACGAACGGCTTCGAGGTGACGAGCTACATCCCTGGTGAGGGCCACAACCTCCAGGAACACTCGGTGGTCATGATCCGCGGCGGTCGTGTGAAGGATCTTCCCGGCGTTCGCTACCACATCATTCGCGGCACGCTGGATACCCAGGGCGTCAAGGATCGTAAGCAGCGTCGTTCGAAGTACGGCGCGAAGCGTCCGAAGTAAGGAGAACTCACGATGTCCCGTCGTCATCGCGCCGAGAAGCGTGAAGTCCTGCCGGACGCCAAGTATGGCGACCGCGTCCTGACGAAGTTCATGAACTGCCTGATGTTTGACGGCAAGAAGTCGTCGGCTGAAAGCATCGTCTATGGTGCGCTCGGCCGTATCGAGGTCAAGACCAAGAACGATCCCGTTCAGGTCTTCCACGATGCCCTCGCCAACGTGAAGCCGCACCTCGAAGTGCGTTCGCGTCGCGTCGGTGGTGCGACTTATCAGGTTCCGGTCGAGGTCCGTTCGGACCGCGCCCAGGCCCTGGCCATCCGTTGGCTGATCAGCGCCGCCCGCGCCCGCTCGGAAAACACCATGACCGAGCGTCTGTCGGGTGAGCTGCTCGACGCCGCCAGCCAGCGCGGCACTGCCGTGAAGAAGCGCGAAGATACGCACCGTATGGCGGAAGCCAACAAGGCGTTCTCGCACTACCGCTGGTAAGGTTAACGCCTGTCCTGGTGATTTTGCATGCCCCGCTCGCACGCCCTCGACCGTTATCGCAACATCGGCATCATGGCTCACATCGATGCCGGCAAGACGACGACGACCGAGCGCATCCTGTTCTATACCGGCAAGTCCTATCGCATGGGCGAGGTCAATGACGGCACAGCCGTCATGGACTGGATGGAGCAGGAGCAGGAGCGGGGCATCACCATCACCTCGGCGGCAACGACCTGTTTCTGGCGCGACCACCGCATTAACATCATCGATACGCCCGGCCACGTGGATTTCACCATCGAGGTCGAGCGGTCGTTGCGCGTTCTGGATGGCGCCGTTGCCATCTTCGACGCGGTTGCGGGGGTCGAACCCCAGACCGAGACCGTGTGGCGGCAGGCCGACAAGTACGGCGTGCCGCGCATGGCCTTCGTCAACAAGATGGACCGCGTCGGCGCGGACTTCGACGGCTGTGTCGCCATGATGGCCGACCGCCTGGGCGTCAAGCCGCTGATCGTTCAACTCCCTATCGGCAGCGAGGCTGGCTTCTCCGGCATCGTCGATCTGGTTGCGATGCGCGCCACGATCTGGAAGGCCGAAACGCTCGGCGCCGAATTCCAACACACCGAAATTCCCGAGGATCTGGCCGGACCGGCTGCAAACGCCCACCAGGCGCTGCTGGACGCCGTGCTCGACCTCGACGAGGCGGCGATGGCCGCCTATCTCGAGCGCGGCGAGGAGCCGACGCCCGACGCGCTGCGCGCGTTGGTCCGCAAGGGCACGATTGCCGGTGTCATGGTTCCTGTGCTGTGCGGGTCCGCCTTCCGCAACAAGGGCATCCAGCCGATGCTGGACGCCGTGGTCGACTATCTGCCGGCACCCAACGACATCGGTGCGGTGACGGGCCATGCGGTGGGTGGCGACCGGGCGGAAGAGCGGGCTGCCAACGACAGCGCGCCCTTCTCGGGTCTCGCCTTCAAGGTGATGAACGACCCCTATGTCGGGACCCTCACCTTCTGCCGCATCTATTCCGGTACCGTCAGCGTCGGCGATTCGCTGCTGAACCCGGTCAAGGGTGAGCGCGAAAAGATCGGCCGCATGCTGTTGATGCACGCCAACAGCCGTGAAGAGATCGAGCGCGCCCACACCGGCGACATTGTGGCCTTCGCCGGTCTGGAGCACACGGCGACCGGCGATACGCTGTGCGATCCTACCAAGCCCATCGTGCTGGAGCGTCTGGACGTTCCCGAGCCCGTAATCGAGATCGTGGTCGAACCGCGCACTGAGGCCGATCACGACAAGATGGCGGCGGCATTGAACCGCCTCGGCCACGAGGATCCCTCGTTGCAGGTCACCGTCGACCGCGAAAGCGGCCAGACCGTGATCCGCGGCATGGGCGAACTGCATCTCGACATCATTGTCGACCGCATGAGGCGTGAGTTCCGCGTCGATGCGGCCGTCGGCGCGCCCAAGGTCGCCTATCGGGAGACCGTGCTGCGCTCGGCCGAGGTCGACCATATCCACGCCCGGCAGACCGGCGACCGCGCCCAGTTCGCGCGCGTGACGCTGAAGCTGGAGGCGCTTGACCGCGGTGCCGGCTTCGTCTTCGAGAACCGGGCGGCTGGCCTGCCGCGCGAGTTCGTCGCCGGCGTGCAGAAGGGCCTGGAGGCCGCGAAGGACAGCGGCGTCGTCGCCGGCTACCCGGTGGTGGACGTCAAGGCGACCTTGACCGGCGGCGAGGCGCACGATGTCGACTCCTCGCCGCTCGCCTTTGAACTCGCGGCACGGACCGCCTTCCGCGAGGCTATGACAAAAGCCGCTCCGGCGCTGTTGGAACCGCTGATGCGGGTCGAAATCATCACGCCGGACGACTATATGGGCGACGTCATCGGTGACCTGAACGGTCGCCGGGGACAGATCACCGGCATGGACCAGCGCGGCAACGCACGAATCGTCACGGGACTGGTTCCCTTGGCGGCCATGTTCGGCTATGTGAACTCCCTGCGCTCCATGAGTCAGGGCCGCGCGCAGTACAGCATGCAGTTCGACCATTATGAGCCGGTGCCACAGGCCATCGCGGACGGCGTCCGCGCCAAGGTGGCCTGAAGACCGCTGGAACGATTGAGAAACGGAGAGACCACCCCATGGCGAAGGCAAAGTTCGAGCGGAACAAGCCGCACTGCAACGTTGGCACGATCGGCCACGTCGACCACGGCAAGACGTCGCTGACGGCGGCGATCACGAAGGTGCTGGCGGAGTCCGGCGGCGCGACCTTCACCGCTTACGACCAGATCGACAAGGCGCCGGAAGAGAAGGCGCGCGGCATCACGATCTCGACGGCGCACGTCGAGTACGAGACGTCGAACCGCCACTACGCGCACGTCGACTGCCCGGGCCACGCCGACTACGTGAAGAACATGATCACGGGCGCCGCCCAGATGGACGGCGCGATCCTGGTCGTGTCGGCCGCCGACGGCCCGATGCCGCAGACCCGCGAGCACATCCTGCTGGCGCGCCAGGTCGGCGTTCCGGCGCTGGTGGTGTTCATGAACAAGGTCGACATGGTCGACGATCCGGAGCTGCTTGAGCTGGTCGAGCTGGAAGTTCGCGAGCTTCTGTCGTCCTACCAGTTCCCGGGCGACGACATTCCGATCACCAAGGGTTCGGCGCTGTGCGCTCTGGAAGACCGTCAGCCGGAGATCGGCCGTGACGCCGTCCTGGCGCTGATGAAGACGGTCGACGAGTACATCCCGCAACCGGAGCGTCCGGTCGACCGTCCGTTCCTGATGCCGATCGAAGACGTGTTCTCGATCTCGGGCCGCGGCACGGTTGTGACCGGCCGTGTCGAGCGTGGCATCGTGAAGGTCGGCGAGGAAGTCGAGATCGTCGGTCTGAAGGCAACGGTCAAGACGACGGTGACCGGCGTTGAAATGTTCCGCAAGCTGCTCGACTCCGGGCAAGCCGGCGACAACATCGGCGCTCTGCTGCGCGGCACGAAGCGCGAGGACGTCGAGCGCGGCCAGGTTCTGGCCAAGCCGGGTTCGATCACCCCGCACACCAAGTTCAAGGCCGAAGCCTACATCCTGACGAAGGAAGAGGGCGGCCGCCACACCCCGTTCTTCACGAACTACCGTCCGCAGTTCTACTTCCGGACGACGGATGTGACGGGCATGGTTGCGCTGCCGGAAGGCGTCGAGATGGTGATGCCGGGCGACAATGTCGCCATGGAAGTGACGCTGATCGCCCCGATCGCCATGGACGAAGGCCTGCGTTTCGCCATCCGCGAGGGTGGCCGCACCGTCGGCGCCGGCGTCGTTGCCAAGATCGTCGAGTGATGACCCATCCGGCGGCCGCCGCCAAGCGGTCGCCGGAGGTGGACGGGTAGGGCGTCGGGAGCGATCCCGCCGTCGGATGTAAGAGACGGACCGTCTTCCCCGCGCGAGCAGGAAGGGCGGCCCGCCCGGTTCTAGCCATCGGGCGTCGGTGTTCGGAGCCGTCCGCCTGTCAACCCAGCTTCCTCCGATCCGGGGGGAGATTCAGGATTGACACGCGGGCGCTGAACGCCTAGAGATTACGCCCTCTGGATTTTGGGTTGGTGGTAGGCAGCTTCGGCCTAGACGCAGCCCGAGACGAACGGCACGGCGCGCCTCCACGGGAGGCGCGCCGTCTGCTGATCGGAACATCCCCTCAGCGCTTCTCGCGCAGGGGATGTTCTTTTTCGTATCGGCCCGTCACATCGGTCACAGCGTCGCCCGTCGGCCCCCGTTTCGGTGGTTCGGCGCGCGGCCTTGCGCTGTCGGCGATGCCCCGAAGCTAGCTCGTGGAGTTCCGGTGACGCGTCCGCGTCATCGCTAGAAGGTGCAAGGGACGTTTGGACATGGACAGCCAGAACATCCGCATCCGTCTGAAGGCGTTCGATCATCGCGTGCTCGACCAGTCGACCAGCGAGATCGTCAACACCGCCAAGCGGACCGGCGCGCGCGTGCGGGGCCCGATCCCCCTGCCGACGCACATCGAAAAGTTCACCGTGAACCGTTCGCCGCACATCGACAAGAAGTCGCGCGAGCAGTTCGAGATCCGCACCCACAAGCGCCTGCTCGACATCGTCGATCCGACGCCGCAGACCGTGGATGCGCTCATGAAGCTCGACCTCGCCGCCGGCGTCGACGTCGAGATCAAGCTCTGATTTTGGTTGGTAAGGGACCTCTCCGGTAATCGGATGTCCCTGGTCAGGAGATAAAGAACAATGCGATCCGGTTTGATCGCGCAGAAGGTCGGCATGACCCGCGTCTTCACGGACGACGGCCAGCATGTTCCGGTCACTGTGCTGAAAGTCGACAGCTGCCAGGTCGTCGCCGTTCGCACCGAGGAAAAGGATGGCTACACCGCCGTCCAGCTCGGCGCGGGCGCCATCAAGGTCAAGAACGTCAACAAGCCTGAGCGCGGGCATTTCGCCAAGGCGCGTGTGGAGCCCAAGCGCAAGCTTGTCGAGTTCCGCGTCGATGCCGATGCCCTGATCGAGGTCGGTGCCGAGCTGTCGGTGTCGCACTTCGTCGCCGGCCAGTTCGTCGACGTCACCGGCACCTCCATCGGCAAGGGCTTTGCCGGTGCGATGAAGCGCTGGAACTTCGGTGGTCTGCGCGCCACGCACGGCGTGTCGGTGTCGCACCGCTCGCACGGTTCGACGGGTAACCGTCAGGATCCCGGCAAGGTCTTCAAGAACAAGAAGATGGCCGGTCATCTCGGCGACGAGCGGGTCACGGTCCTGAACCTTCAGGTCGTGTCCGTCGACGAAGCCCGTGGTCTGATCCTGCTCAAGGGTGCCGTCCCCGGCGCCGAGGGCGGTTGGCTGCGCATCCGTGACGCCGTCAAGAAGAAGGCTCCGGAAGGCCTGCCCTTCCCGGCCGGCATCAAGACTGCTCCGGCGGCGGAAGCCCCGGCCGAGACGCAGGAGTGAGCGCCATGAAGGCCACGATCAAGAATCTGAACAACGAAGCCGTCGGCGAGATCGAGCTGTCGGACGCCGTGTTCGGTCTGCCGGCCCGCACCGACCTGCTGGCCCGCATGGTGAACTGGCAGCTGGCCAAGCGCCGCTCCGGCAACCACAAGACCAAGGGCATCAGCGAGATCAGCGGCACGACCAAGAAGCCCTATGGGCAGAAGGGCACCGGCCGCGCTCGTCAGGGCTCCATCCGTTCGCCGCAGTTCCGCGGCGGTGCGACCATCTTCGGGCCGGTGGTGCGTTCGCACGCCCACGACCTGACCAAGAAGGTCCGCAAGCTGGCGCTCAAGACCGCCCTGTCGGCCAAGGCCGCCGAGGGCAAGCTGATCGTCCTGGAGGCCGCGGCCGCCGAGACGCACAAGACCAAGGAACTGGCGGCCCGTCTCGCCACCCTCGGCCTGACTTCGGCGCTGATCATCGATGGCTCGAACCTGGACGACAACTTCGCCAAGGCTTCGCGCAACATCCCGCTGATCGACGTGCTGCCGGAGCAGGGTGCGAACGTCTACGACATTCTCCGCCGCGACACGCTGGTCCTGACCCGCAACGCGGTCGAGCAACTGGAGGCTCGCCTGAAATGAGCAAGCAGTCGAAACCTGCGGTGAGCCAGGAGCGGATGTACGACCTGATCCTCGCTCCCGTCATCACCGAGAAGTCGACGTTGGTGTCGGAGCATAACCAGGTCACGTTCCGCGTGCCGCTCACGGCCTCCAAGCCGGAGATCAAGGCCGCCGTTGAAGGTCTCTTCAACGTCAAGGTGACCGCGGTCAACACCCTGGTTTCCAAGGGCAAGACCAAGCGGTTCCGCGGCACCATCGGCCGTCGCTCGGACTTCAAGAAGGCCGTCGTCACCCTCGCCGAGGGTAACAAGATCGACGTGACCACGGGCATCTGAGCGGGAGTGTGATCCGATGGCTCTGAAGCAATACCGCCCGATTACTCCCTCGCTCCGCCAGCTGGTCATTGTCGACCGCTCGGAGCTGTGGAAGGGCAAGCCGGTCAAGACCCTCACCGAGGGCCTGACCAAGTCTGGTGGCCGCAACAACACCGGCCGCATCACTGCGCGCCGCATGGGTGGCGGTCACAAGCGTACCTACCGTCTGGTGGACTTCAAGCGTCGCAAGTTCGACGTTCCGGCCACCGTCGAGCGGCTGGAATACGATCCGAACCGCACGGCCTTCATTGCGCTGATCAAGTACCAAGATGGGACCCTGTCCTACATCCTGGCGCCGCAGCGCCTGAAGGTCGGCGACACCGTGATCTCCGGCGAGCGCACCGACGTGAAGCCCGGCAACGCGATGCCGCTGAAGAACATCCCGGTCGGTTCGATCGTGCACAACGTCGAGCTGAAGGCCGGCAAGGGTGGTCAGGTGGCTCGTTCCGCCGGTACCTACCTGCAGCTGGTCGGCCGCGACGGCGGCTACGCCCAGCTGAAGCTGCCGTCCGGCGAGCTGCGCATGGTTCGTGGCGAGTGCATGGCCACCCTGGGTGCCGTGTCCAACCCGGACCAGATGAACACCAACCTTGGCAAGGCCGGTCGCAACCGCTGGCTGGGCAAGCGTCCGTCGGTCCGTGGCGTCGCCATGAACCCGATCGACCACCCGCACGGTGGTGGTGAGGGTCGCACCTCGGGCGGCCGTCATCCGGTCACGCCGTGGGGCAAGCCGACCAAGGGCAAGAAGACTCGTCACAACAAGAAGACGGATGGCCTGATCCTGCGCCGCCGTCATTCGAAGTAAGGAGGTCGAACGATGGCACGCTCCGTTTGGAAGGGCCCGTTCGTCGACGGCTATCTGCTGAAGAAGGCGGACAAGAGCCGGGCTTCGGGCCGCAACGAGATCATCAAGATCTGGTCGCGTCGTTCGACCATCCTGCCGCAGTTCGTCGGTCTGACGTTCGGCGTCTACAACGGCCACAAGTTCCTGCCGGTTCTGGTTACCGAGCACATGATCGGTCACAAGTTCGGCGAGTTCGCTCCGACGCGGACCTTCTATGGCCACGCGGCGGACAAGAAGGCGAAGAGGAAGTAAGCCATGGGCAAGTCTGCCAATCCCAGCCGGATCGCGGAGAACGAGGCTCTGGCCCGCAATCCGATGATCCGCACCAGCCCGCGGAAGCTCAACCTCGTCGCCCAGCTCATCCGGAACATGGATGCCAGCCGTGCCGTGGCCGAGCTGACCTTCTCCAAGCGCCGCATCGCCGGCGAAGTGAAGAAGGTCCTGCAGGCCGCGATCGCGAACGCCGAGAACAACCACCAGCTCGACGTCGACCGCCTGTACGTGTCGTCGGCGACGGTCGGTCGCGCTCTGGTGATGAAGCGCTTCCACGCCCGTGCCCGCGGTCGTGGCGCCCGGGTCGAGAAGCTGTTCAGCAACCTGACGATCATCGTCCGCGAGCGTGACGCCGCCGTTGCCGAGGGGGCCGAGTAATGGGTCAGAAAATCAATCCGATCGGGCTGCGCCTCGGCATCAACCGGACCTGGGACAGCCGTTGGTTCGCCAAGCGCGACTACGCCAATCTGCTGCACCAGGACCTGAAGCTGCGTGGCTATCTGCAGGGTCGCCTGCAGCAGGCCGGTTGCTCGCGCGTCGTCATCGAACGTCCGGCCAAGAAGGCCCGCATCACCATTCACTCGGCTCGTCCGGGCGTGGTGATCGGCAAGAAGGGCGCGGACATCGAGAAGCTGCGTCTTGAGTTGTCGAAGATGACCGGCAGCGAGGTGAGCCTGAACATCGTCGAAATCCGCAAGCCGGAAATCGACGCTCGCCTCATCGCCGAGAACATCGCCAGCCAACTCGAGCGCCGTGTGGCATTTCGTCGCGCCATGAAGCGCGCCGTGCAGTCCGCCATGCGTCTGGGCGCCCAGGGCATCCGGATCAACTGCTCGGGCCGTCTCGGCGGTGCGGAAATCGCCCGCATGGAGTGGTACCGCGAAGGCCGCGTTCCGCTGCACACCCTGCGCGCCGACATCGATTACGGTGTTGGCACCGCCAAGACCACCTACGGCACCTGCGGTGTCAAGGTGTGGGTGTTCAAGGGCGAGGTCATGGCTCACGACCCGATGGCGCAGGACAAGCGCATGGGTACCGAGCCGGTGTCGACCGACGGCGAGCCGCGCCGTGATCGGCACGATCGCCGCGACCGTCGCGAGCGCTCCGAGCGCTCCGAACGCGAGTAAAGGGGCCGAGCGATGCTTTCTCCCAAGCGCACGAAATTCCGTAAGGCCCACAAGGGCCGCATCCACGGCAACGCCAAGGGCGGCACCGCCCTGAATTTCGGCTCCTTCGGCCTCAAGGCTCTGGAGCCGGAGCGCATCACCGCGCGTCAGATCGAGGCGGCCCGCCGCGCGATCACCCGTGCGATGAAGCGTCAGGGCCGCGTCTGGATCCGCATTTTCCCGGACCTCCCCGTCTCCACCAAGCCTGCCGAAGTCCGCATGGGCTCCGGTAAGGGTTCGCCGGAGTACTGGGCGGCTCGCGTGAAGCCGGGCCGCATCCTGTTTGAGCTGGACGGCGTGCCGGCAGATGTGGCAAAAACCGCCTTCGCTCTGGCGGCCGCGAAGCTGCCGATCAAGGTGAAGCTGGTGACCCGCCTGGGCGGTGTCGAGGAGACCGCGGCATGAAGGCCGTAGACATTCGTACGAAGAGCGCGGACGAGCTGAACGATCAGCTCATCCAGCTCAAGAAGGAACAGTTCAACCTGCGTTTCCAGAGGGCCTCCGGCCAGCTGGAGAACACCGCGCGGGTGAACACGGTGCGCCGCGACATCGCCCGCATCAAGACCATCCTCGGCGAGCGTGCCCGCTCCGCCGACGCCGGCAAGTAAGGGGGATCATCCATGCCTCGCCGCGTTCTGCAGGGCACGGTGGTCAGCGACAAGTGCGACAAGACCGTTACGGTTCTTGTCGAGCGCCGTGTCATGCACCCCGTGTACAAGAAGTTCATTCGTCAGTCGAAGAAGTACGCCGCCCACGACGAGGGCAACCAGTTCAAGGTCGGCGATACCGTTTCGATCATCGAATGCCGCCCGATCTCGAAGTCCAAGCGTTGGACGGTCGTGACGGAGTCCGCCGCCGACAGCGGCGCCGCGTGATAACGAAAGGTCATAAACAATGATCCAGATGCAAACCAACCTGGAAGTCGCCGATAACAGCGGGGCGCGCCGGGTGCAGTGCATCAAGGTGCTTGGCGGGTCCAAGCGGAAGGTCGCGACCGTGGGCGACGTCATCGTCGTCTCGGTCAAGGAGGCCATTCCGAAGGGCCGCGTCAAGAAGGGTGACGTGCATCGCGCCGTCATCGTCCGCACCGCGAAGGAACTGCGTCGGGAGGACGGGTCGGCGATCCGTTTCGACCGGAACGCCGCCGTGCTCATCAACAAGCAGGGTGAGCCGATCGGCACCCGTATTTTCGGGCCGGTCACTCGTGAACTTCGCGGCAAGAAGTTCATGAAGATCATCTCGCTGGCGCCGGAGGTGCTGTAATGGCCGCCAAGATCAAGACCAAGGACAAGGTCGTTGTCCTGACCGGCCGCGACAAAGGCAAGACCGGCGAGGTGTTGAAGGTTTTCCCGAAGGAGAACCGTGCCGTTGTGCAGGGCGTGAACGTGGTGAAGAAGCACCAGCGTGCCAGCGCCCGTTCGCAGGGTGGCATCATCGAGATGGAGGCGCCGATCAACGTCTCCAACCTCGCTCACGTCGACCCCAAGGATGGCAAGCCGACCCGCGTCGGCTTCAAGATCCTTGAGGATGGCCGCAAGGTGCGTGTCGCCAAGCGGTCCGGCGAAGTCATTGACCTGTGAGGGCCCGGGCATGACCGCACGTCTGAAAGAAGTTTACGATTCCAAGATCCGCGCCGCTCTGAAGTCGGAATTCGGCTACAAGAACGACCTGGAAGTTCCGCGGATCGAGAAGATCGTGGTCAACATGGGCGTCGGCGAGGCTGTCGCCGACTCCAAGAAGATCCAGCTCGCCGTGGCCGAGATGGCCGCCATCACCGGCCAGCGTCCGGTGGTGACGAAGTCGCGCAAGTCGATCGCCCAGTTCAAGCTGCGCGAAGGCATGTCGATCGGCTGCAAGGTCACGCTGCGCCGCGACCGCATGTACGAGTTCCTGGACCGTCTGGTGACGATCGCGTTGCCGCGCGTCCGTGACTTCCGCGGTATCCCGGGGAACAGCTTCGATGGCCGTGGCAACTATGCCATGGGCGTCAAGGAGCAGATCATTTTCCCGGAGATCGATTACGACAAGATCGATCAGATCCGCGGCATGGACATCATCATCGTCACCTCGGCGAAGACCGACCAGGAAGCCAAGGCTCTCCTGAAGGCCTTCGACATGCCGTTCGTGAGCTGAGGCTGGAGCACGACCATGGCTAAGACCAGTGCCATCGAAAAGAACAAGCGTCGCGCCAAGCTGGCCAAGCAGTACGCCAACAAGCGTGCGCGCCTGAAGGCCATCGCGAACGACAAGGCCCTCCCCCCGGAAGAGCAATTCGCCGCCCGCCTCAAGCTGGCCGAACTGCCGCGCAACTCCTCGAAGGTGCGTGTCCGGAACCGTTGCGAAATGACCGGGCGTCCGCGCGCGTTCTATCGCAAGTTCAAGCTGTCCCGCGTCACCCTCCGCGAACTGGCCTCGACCGGCCAGATTCCGGGGATGACGAAGTCGAGCTGGTAAGGAGGGTCCGAGAATGTCTTTGAGCGATCCGCTCGGCGATATGCTGACCCGCATCCGCAACGGTCAGCACGCCCGCATGTCTGTTGTGGTTTCCCCGGCGTCCAAGCTGCGTGTCAACGTCCTGGACGTGCTGAAGCGTGAAGGCTTCATCCGCGGCTGGTCCGAGGAAGAGCTGCGCCCCGGCGTCAAGAACCTGAAGATCGAGCTGAAGTATCACGAAGGCGAGCCTGTCATTAAGCAGATCGCCCGTGTTTCGAAGCCCGGCCGTCGCGTCTATTCGAAGATCGCCGACCTGCCCCGCGTCTACAACGGGCTTGGTCTGTCGATCCTGTCGACCCCGCGCGGCGTGATGTCGGACAACGAGGCCCGCGCTGCCAACGTCGGCGGCGAAGTCCTCTGCCGCGTGTTCTAAGGGGGATTGGCAGATGTCGCGAATTGGCAAGCATCCCGTGCCGGTTCCGGCTGGCGTCGACGTAAAGGTCGACGGTCAGCAGGTGACGGCAAAGGGCAAGCTGGGGCAACTCAGCCTGACCCTGATCGACGACATCACCGCTGCGCTGGAAGACGGCAAGGTGGTGGTGAAGCCGGCAAATGACAGCAAGCGCGCCCGCGTCATGTGGGCGACCTCGCGCACCCTGATCAACAACATGGTCACCGGTGTCAGCCAGGGCTACACGATCAATCTGGAAATCAACGGCGTCGGTTACCGCGCGGCCGTGCAGGGCAAGGAGTTGGTTCTCCAGCTCGGCTTCTCGCACGACGTGAAGTACCCGATCCCGGAAGGCATCACGATCAAGTGCGACAAGCCGACGGCCATCTCGGTCAGCGGCTACGACAAGCACAAGGTCGGCCAGGTTGCCGCTGAGATCCGCGGCTGGAAGAAGCCGGAGCCCTACAAGGGCAAGGGCATCAAGTACGAGACCGAAACCGTCCTGCGCAAGGAAGGTAAGAAGAAGTAACCGCCATGCTGAAGCCAAAGCAACTCCACGAGCGCCGCAAGCAGCGCGTGCGCGCGCAGATTGCCAAGAAGGCCGGCGGGCGCGTTCGCCTCTCGGTTTTCCGGTCCAATCTGCACATCTACGCCCAGATCATCGACGACGAAAACGGCAAGACGCTCGCGTCCGCCTCGTCGCTCGAGAAGGAGCTGCGCGAGCAGCTCAAGCACGGCGGCAACGTCGATGCTGCCAAGCGCATCGGCGAACTGATCGCCGTGCGCGCCAAGGCCGCTGGGGTCACCGAGGTTGTCTTCGACCGCGGTGGGTATATTTACCATGGCCGGGTCAAGGCCCTGGCCGACGCCGCCCGTGAGGGCGGGCTGTCGTTCTAAGGAGGCCCGGATATGGCACGTGAACGTGGGGAGCGGGACAACCGCGACCGGCAGCCGCGCGAGCGGGAAGAAAGCGAGCTGATCGAAAAGCTCGTCGGCATCAACCGCGTTGCCAAGGTGGTCAAGGGTGGTCGTCGCTTCGGCTTCGCCGCTCTGGTCGTCGTTGGCGACGGCAAGGGTCGTGTCGGCGTCGGCTCGGGCAAGGCCCGCGAGGTCCCGGAAGCCATTCGCAAGGCGACCGATCAGGCCAAGCGCGGCATGATCCGCGTCCCGCTGCGCGAAGGCCGTACGCTGCATCATGACACCAACGGCCACTTCGGTGCCGGCAAGGTCGTGCTGCGGGCCGCTCCGGCCGGTACCGGCATCATCGCCGGTGGTCCGATGCGCGCGATCTTCGAGGCTCTCGGCGTCGCTGACGTCGTGACCAAGTCGATCGGCACGTCGAACCCGCACAACATGATCAAGGCGACCTTCGACGCCCTGACCCAGGTCACCAGCCCGCGGTCCGTCGCGGCGCGCCGTGGTCGTCGCGTGAGCGACATCCTCGGTCGTCGCGAGGCCGGCGCCGGTCAGGAGGCCTGATCATGAGCGAGAAGAAGACCGTCGTCGTGACCCAGATCGGCAGCCCGATCGGCCGCAAGCACGACCAGCGCGAAACGCTGGTCGGTCTGGGTCTCAACAAGCTGCACCGGACCCGCGAGCTGGAGGACACTCCGGCCGTGCGGGGCATGATCGCCAAGGTCGCGCACCTGGTCCGCGTCGAGAACGAGGGCTGAGATCATGACCAAGCTTAATGACCTGCGTGACAACGCCGGTGCCCGCAAGGCGCGCATGCGCGTCGGTCGCGGTATCGGTTCGGGCAAGGGCAAGACCGCTGGCCGCGGCGTGAAGGGTCAGACCTCGCGCACCGGCGTGGCGATCAACGGCTTCGAAGGCGGGCAAATGCCTCTGCACCGCCGCCTGCCGAAGCGCGGTTTCCGGAACATCTTCGCCAAGGAATACTCGGTGGTTAACCTGGGCATGGTCCAAAAGGCCATCGACCTGGGCAAGCTGAACGCCGCCGAGACCATCGATGCCGCGGCGCTCAACGCCGCCGGCGTCACCGGCAAGGTGAAGAAGGACGGTGTCCGTCTGCTGGGCAAGGGCGAGCTGACCGCGAAGGTTTCCTTCACGGTTGCCGGCGCGTCCAAGTCGGCGATCGAAGCCGTCGAGAAGGCGGGTGGCAGCGTCACGCTGACCGCTCCCGCCGCCGAAGCCGCCGAGTAAAGTTCCGCGACAAGCCCGTGCTTGCGCGCGGGCTTTCGGGGCACTACAAAAAGCGAAGTCGCGAGGGGCGGCCTGCGTCATGCAGTGCCGCCCCGTTCGCGCTTACGGGACAGGGATTGGACCATGGCATCAGCGGCCGAGCAGCTTGCCGCCAACATCAATTTCGGGGCTTTCTCCAAGGCGACCGAGCTGAAAAAGCGGATTTGGTTCACCTTGGCGGCCCTGATCGTCTATCGGCTGGGCACCTACATCCCGATTCCGGGCATCGATCCGCACATCCTGCAGGACGTTTTCAAGCAGCAGGGCAGCGGCATCCTCGGGATGTTCGACATGCTGGCCGGCGGTGCGCTCCACCGCATGACCATCTTCGCGCTCAACATCATGCCGTACATCTCGGCGTCCATCATCGTGCAGTTGCTGACCGCCGTGTCGCCGCAGATGGAAGCCATGAAGAAGGAAGGCGAGGCCGGGCGCAAGAAGCTGAACCAGTACACCCGATTCGGCACCGTCGTTCTCGCCACCGTCCAGGCCTACGGTCTCGCGGTCGGGCTTGAGTCGATGCGCGGTTCCACCGGCGCGGCGGTCATTGACCCCGGCCTGTTCTTCCGCATTGCCACGGTCATCACGCTGGTCGGCGGCACCATGTTCCTGATGTGGCTGGGCGAGCAGATCACCGCCCGTGGCATCGGCAACGGCACTTCGCTGATCATCTTTGCCGGCATCGTCGCGGAACTGCCGCGCGCGCTGGTCAACACGCTGGAACTCGGCCGCCAGGGCGCGCTGTCCACCGTCTTCATCATCCTGATGCTGGTGATGGCGGTCGGCGTGGTGTTCTTCATCGTCTTCATGGAACGCGCCCAGCGCCGCCTGCTGGTGCAGTACCCGAAGCGTCAGGTCGGCAACCGGGTTTTCGGCGGCGAAGCGTCGCACCTGCCGCTGAAGATGAACACGGCCGGCGTCATTCCGCCGATCTTCGCGTCGTCGCTGCTGCTGCTGCCGCTGACCGCGGTCGGCTTCGCCGGCGGCGAAGGGCCGGAGTGGCTGCAGGCGGTGTCGCGCTATGTCGCGCACGGGACGCCGCTCTATATGCTGCTGTACGCCTCGCTGATCGTGTTTTTCTGCTTCTTCTACACCGCCATCGTCTTCAACCCGACGGAGACGGCCGACAACCTGCGTAAGTATGGCGGCTTCATCCCCGGCATCCGTCCGGGCAAGAACACTGCCGACCACATTGACTATGTGCTGACGCGGCTGACGGTCATCGGCTCCGCCTACCTTGTGGCGGTTTGTCTCCTCCCCGAAATCCTGATATCCCAGCACTCGGTTCCGTTTTATTTTGGCGGCACCAGCCTGCTGATCGTGGTCACCGTCACGATGGACACGGTTGCGCAGATTCATTCCCACCTGCTGGCCCACCAGTATGAGGGATTGATCAAGAAATCGAAGCTTCGGGGGAGAAAGTAATGAACCTCATACTGCTCGGTCCGCCGGGCGCCGGGAAGGGGACCCAGGCGCGCCGTCTGGAAGACACTCGTGGTCTGGTGCAGTTGTCGACCGGCGACATGCTCCGCGCCATGGTGGCGGAAGGCGGGCCGCTCGGGCAGCAGGCGAAGGAGATCATGGCCGCCGGCAAGCTGATGCCGGACGAGCTGATGGTCAGCATGATCGCCGAACGCATTTCGAAGCCCGACGTGAAGAACGGCTTCATCCTCGACGGGTTCCCGCGCACGGTCGCTCAGGCCGAGGCGCTGGATCGGATGCTGGACGAAAAGGGCCTGAAGCTCGATCACGTGATCGAGATGCGGGTTGTCGACGACGTGCTGGTGGACCGCATCACCGGCCGTTACACCTGCGCCAAGTGCGGCAAGGGCTATCACGACAGCTTCGAGAAGCCGAAGGTCGAGGGCGTCTGCGATGTCTGCGGCAGCACCGAGTTCAAGCGGCGCGCCGACGACAATGCGGAGACGGTGACCACCCGCCTGGGCCAGTACCACCAACAGACCGCGCCGATCCTGCCCTATTACCAGGGCCGCGGCGTTCTGAAGGTGGTGGACGGCATGGCCGACATCGATGAGGTTACCAAACAGATCGGGACGATCCTCGCCAGTTGAGGATCGTTACCGTTCGAATAGGACAAGGCCGCAGCCTCTCTCGGGAGGGCTGCGGCCTTTTCTTTTTGCCGGCTTTGTCGGGTCGCCGGCTTCAGCCGGCGCTGGGGGAAGGCGAGGCGTCGGCCGCGCTGTCGGCGGCGCCGGTGGAATGGTCGGACATCGTGCGGTAGCGCGCCAGGATCCAGCCGAGATGGGCGGTGACGGCGCTCGCGGCGCCGTCCGGGTCACGGCGGGCGAGGGCCTGATGGATGGCGCGGTGATGCTCGATCATCAGGGCCTCATGGTTTTCCATGAAGGGCTCGGTGTGCTTCATCTCGACCATGTTGCCGAGGATGTCGCGGATGGTCGACAGCAGATGGAGGTAGACCGGGCTGCCGGATGCCTGGGCGACCGCGACATGGAAGTCCATGTCATCCGCCGCACGTCCGCCGTCGCGATTCGTCTCGCTCATCGCCGCCAGGATGCGGCCGATGGTGTCGATCTGCTCCGGTGTCGCGCGTTCCGCGGCGCGGCGGGCGGCCCAGCTCTCCAGCGCCATGCGGATTTCGACGAGGTCGCACAGATTCTGGTGGGTGCTGCGCACCATCGCCGTCAGCGCGCCGTCCATCATGCCGGCCGATGACACGACACGGGTGCCGCCGCCCTGGACTGCGGTCAGGAAGCCCTGCGTCTTCAGCTTCTGCAGCGCAGCGCGAACGGAAACCCGGCTGACATGCAGCTGTTCCGCCAGCTGACGCTCGCCCGGTAGACGTTCCCCCGGCACCAGCTCGCCACGCGCAATGCGGTCGAGGAGCTGTTGGGCCACCCATTCCGAAATGCGCTGGGAAGAGGAGGGGACGTGAGCGCTGTCGTCGGTGCCGGGCACGGGTTGTTCCCCTTTGGTCGGAAGGCGGTTCATTGCTGAATGGTCATACCGGTAGCGGTCCCGGCGGGTGCGGTCAATGCCCGACCGCCGTACTGCGGCGCCTTGCCCACGGGATGGAAAACTATGGCGGCAATGGCGATGGACAACTGTCCGGACCTGGGCGTCAGCGGCCGCCGGGACGGGCGAGCAGAATGCCCATCAGGATCACCGCGGCACCCAGTGCCTGCAAGGGGCCCAGCGGCTCGCTCAGGAGAATCCAGGCGAGGATGGCCGCCGCCGCCGGTTGAAGCAGCAGGCTGACCGACGAGAAGGACGCCGGCAGATGCGCAAGGGCGTAGGCGATCAGGCTCTGGCCGCAGGCATGGCTGAACAGGGCGAGGCCGGCCAGCACGGCCCAGCCGGACGCGCTCGCCGGCAGCATCGCCTCGCCGTCATACAGGCCGATCGGCAACAGCACCAAGGCGGATATCGCGCCGCTCCAGGTCATGATGGTGGCGGTGGAGAATTCCGCGCGCAGCCGTCCGACCGACAGGATGTAGCCGGCATAGAAGGCGGCGGTGAGCAGGGCCAGCCCATCGCCGAACAGATGGTCGGCGTCGAGTTGGAAGCTCTCGCCCATCAGCACGATGGCGCCGGCCAGCGCCAGCAGCATGCCCATGACGAAGCGGCGGGTGATCCGCTCCTTGAACAGGAACCAGGCGGCCGGCGCCACGTAGAGCGGTGCGAAGTTCGCCAGCAGCGTGGAGTTGGCGACCGAGGTGTAGCGAATCGAGGTGTGCCAGATCGCGAGGTCGCCGGCGAAGAACAGGCCGGCCAGTGACAGGCGGGCATAGTCGGAGACGGAGGAGGGACGGCGGCTGGAGCGCCCGTCCCGTTGCCGCGACTCGGCGGCCATCCACAGCCCCAGTGCCGGCATCGCCAGTGCGGTTCGCCAGAAGCCGGTGGCGACCGGCCCGACCTCCGACAGCCGGACGAAGATGGGGGCGAAGGCGATGCCCAGGGCGCCGATCAGCAGCGCGATCAGGGCGATGCGCTGGGTCCGGTACGCATGATCGGCTGGGAAGGTACTGGCGTCTGGCATGGACCGCTTATAACGGCCGCCCGGTTGCCGGGCCAGCGGGACGCAAGTCATGGCTGCCGTGCGCCTCCGGGACTCTCCCGGAGGCTGCCGGCGGATGTCTGGGAGGCGGCGGGTCAGCGCGGACGGATGCGGCGCAGCGTGACCGACTCGTCGTCTTCCGAGCCGAAATCGTCATAGTGGACCGGGCAGCGGCCGTCCTTGCGGGGATGATCCTTGACGGTGGCCGGATACCAGTCGCCCTTCCATTCCACCGACACCCGCATGCCGGGCTGACACAGCGACGAACCGGCGGCATAGCCACCGTTGTTGGACATCGGAGCGGCCCCCGTCGGTGCCTGCATCATCGGCGCCTGGACGCCGCCCGGCGGCACCGGGCTCAGCATCGGTGCGGCGGGCGCCGGCTTTTCCTGGTCGCAGAAGGCGGTGCAGACGCGCTTGGCGACCACCTGTCCGCCGCAGCTTCCGCCGAAGCAGTCGCGATAGTCGGACTCGCAGCGCGCTTCGCAGCTGCTGTTGCCGCAGGAGTAGGAGCGGTCGAAATCGCCGACCGACTTCTTGATCGGCTTCTTCTCCGCCTGCTGGCGGTTGACGTAGGCCTGATATTCGTAGAGGGCGCGCGACCGCGCCTCGTTCACGCAGGCCTGCTGCGACATGCCGCAATTCTGGCGGCAATAGTTGCGGTTCTGCTGGCACTGGTTGACGCAGAGCCGACCTTCGGCCGAGCTTGGCGGGACGAGGCTGTACTGCGTCTCGTAAACGGGTCCGCAAGCGCTGAGCAGCGCCATCACGGCAAGGCAAAGGGTGAGCAGGCGAAGCATGCGGCGGGTCTTCCGGGTGGTGTCGCGCGGAGATGGAAAGGAAGCCTAGCAGTTTGCCGTTCGGACTACCACCATTGGCCGCGCTTCCTCCCGGCGCGGCCGCTGCGTTAGTGTGGGGCATGGCTTCCTCACCCTCCGAACACCGTCAGCCCGTCACCGCGCCAGCGCCGGCACCGCGTACGGCAACTCCGCTGCTGGGGCCGGACGATCCGCCGCCGGCGACCACGCTGAATCCGGATGCCGGCGGGCCGCTGCTGCTGGTGTGCGACCATGCATCGCGCGCGGTTCCGCGGTCGCTGGCCGACCTCGGCCTGCCGGAGGAGCAGCTCTGCCGCCACATCGCCTACGACATCGGCGCGGCGGAGGTGACGCGGCGGCTGGCGGAGCGGTTCGGCGCCACCGCGGTGCTTTCCGGATTCTCCCGGCTGGTGATCGATCCGAACCGGGCGCTTGAGGATCCGACCGCGATCCCGGTGGTCAGCGACGACGTGGTGATCCCCGGCAACCGTGCGCTTGATGCCGAGGCCCAGGCGCAGCGGGTGGAGGCGCTGTTCAAGCCCTACCACGCCGCGGTCGCGGCTGCGGTGGCCTCGATCCGTGCCCGCGGGCAGGTGCCGGTGCTGGTTTCGGTGCACAGCTTCACCCCGGCGATGCGCGGGGTGGCGCGGCCCTGGCACATCGGCGTGCTGTGGGACAACGATCCGCGCCTGCCGGTGCCGCTGATCGACGCGCTGAAGGCAGACGGCCGCTGGTGCGTCGGCGACAACCAGCCCTATTCCGGCCGCGGCACGCTGGGCGGCACGGTGGAGACTCATGCGACCCCCGCTGGCTATCCCAACGTCCTGCTGGAGGTGCGGCAGGATCTGATCGCCACGCCGGAGGGCGCCGATCTCTGGGCGCAGGTGATCGGCGATGCGCTGGAACCTCTGCTCTCCCTGCCGTCGCTGACGGTCGTCCACCATTTTCCCCGGGCCTGACACCGCATGGAAAGCACCGTGACCGAACCGTCCTTCACCCTCGGCCTGGAAGAGGAATATCTGCTGGTCGACCGCGGCACGCGCGACATCGTGACCAGCCCGCCGGACGAGATGCTGGAAGCCTGCCAGGAACAGGCGCCCGGCCGCATCCATCCGGAATTCCTGCGCTGCCAGATCGAGGTGGGAACGCCGGTCTGCAAGACGCTGGACGAGGCGCGGGCCGAGCTGGCTGCACTGCGCGGCACGGTAGCCGGGGTGGCCGACCGCTACGGGCTGGCGCCGATCGCCGCCTCGACTCATCCCTTCGCCGCATGGGAGCCACAGAAGCACACCAACCGCGACCGCTACAACATGCTGGCCCGCGACCTCGGTGCGCCGGCCCGCCGGCTGATGATCTGCGGCATGCATGTCCATGTCGGAATCGAGGATGACGATCTGCGCATCGACCTGATGAATCAGGTCCGCTATTTCCTGCCGCACCTGCTGGCGCTGTCGACCTCCTCGCCCTTCTGGCGCGGGCGTGACATGGAGCGCCGCTCCTACAGGCTCAGCGTCTGGCACGAGCTGCCGCGCACCGGCATGCCCGCCGGCTTCCAGAGCTATGGCGAGTATCAGAGCCATGTCGCGGTGCTGGTGAATGCCGGGGTGATCGAGGATGCCAGCAAGCTGTGGTGGGACATCCGTCCGTCCTCGCGCTTCCCGACGCTGGAGATGCGCATCACCGACATTTGCACCCGGCTGGACGATGCGGTGACGGTGGCGGCGCTGTATCGCTGCCTGCTGCGCATGCTGTGGCGGCTGAAGCTGCGCAATGTGACGTGGAGGCCCTATAAGAACCTGCTGATCGAGGAAAACCGCTGGCGCGCCCAGCGCTACGGCCTGGACAGCGGGCTGGTCGATTTCGGGCAGGGCCGCATCGTGCCCTATGCCGACCTGCTGGACGAGATCATCGACCTGACCCGCGAGGATGCCGAGCATTTCGGCTGCACCGCCGAGGTCGGGCGGGCCCGCGATATCCTCAGGCGCGGCACCAGCGCGCACCGGCAGATCGAGATCTTCCAGGCGGCGCTCGCCGACGGCGCCAGCGAGGACGAGGCGCTGCGCCGGGTGGTGGACTGGCTGGCGGAAGAGACGATGGTGGGGGTGCGGGACGAGCCGTCACCGGCGGGCGTCACCGCCTGATCCGCCCCCCCCTGCGTCCACAGACTTGTCAGCGCAGGGGCGTGTCGAAGAGATGCGCCTCGCCCTCGACATGGATGCGGACGCGGCTGCCGATCCTCGGCAGATCCAGGCTGGAATGGCGCAGGAGCAGCGGGTTGCGCTGCCCCGGCACATTGCCCAGCGCCACCGCGACCTTGCAGACGGAGCCGCCGAACTCGACGTCGATGACCCGGCCCCAGCTCTCCGCAGTGCTTTCTCTGGTGTCTGGCGGGGCGTCGCGGTCGTCGATCACCAGCCGGAGCTGCTCGGGGCGCAGCATGATCTCACCCGTGCCGCGCCGGGGGCCGGCGGTCACCGGCAGCCGGCCGAGACTGCAGCTCGCCCAGCCGTTTTCGACATCCGCCGGCAGAATGATCGCATCGCCAAGGAACGCCGCCGTCTCGCGGTCGCGCGGCCGTCGATACAGCTCCTGGGGTGAGCCGACCTGCGTCAGGCGGCCTTCGCGCATCACCGCCACCTGATCGGCGAAGGACAGCGCTTCGGCCTGATCGTGGGTGACGAGGATCGTCGCAATTCCGGCTTCGCAGAGCACCCGGGCGACGGTGCGGCGCAGGGAGTCGCGCAAGCCGGTGTCGAGCGCCGAGAAAGGCTCGTCGAGCAGCATCAGGGCCGGTTTGCGGGCGAGCGCGCGGGCGAGCGCCACGCGCTGCTGCTGGCCGCCGGACAGCTCGTGCGGCCGGCGCTCCAGCATCTGCGGATCGAGTTCCACCGCATCCAGCAGTTCCAGGATGCGGCTCCGCCGGCCGGCATCGCCGCGCTCCAGCCCGAAGCCGATGTTGTCGGCAATGCTGAGATGCGGGAACAGCGCGCCGTCCTGCGGCACATAGCCGATGCCGCGGCGGTGGGCCGGCACGACGCCAGCGCCATCCACCAGCGGGTGCCCGTCGAGCAGGATACGGCCGCTGTCGGCGGATTCGAAGCCGGCGACGATGCGCAGAAGCGTGGTCTTCCCCGACCCGGAGCGGCCGACGATGGCGGTGCGGCTGCCGGCATGCACCGAGAGGTCGACATCCTCCAGCGCCACCGCGTCGCCATACCGTTTTCCCAGTCCCTGAACCTGAAGGAAGCTCATCGTCCGGCGGCCCGTTTCGATTGGATGTGGAGAAGGATCGTCATCGGCAGCGATGCGGCGACCATCATCACCGCATAGGGGGCGGCCCCCGCATAGTCGATCTCGCTGGTCATCGACCAAAATTCGGTGGCGAGCGTGCGCGTCCCGCTGGGGGCGAGCATCAGGGTCGCCGTCAGCTCGTTGGTGATGCCGAGCGCCACCATCGCCATGCTGGCCGCCGCGCCGGGGGCGGCGAGCCGGAAGGTGATCTGGCGCACTGCCTGCAACGGCGTCCGGCCCAGCGCCATGGCCGCCCGCTCCAGCTCGACCGGCGCCTGGGCGAGGCTGGCCCGCAGTCCGACCAAGGCCCGCGGCAGGAACAGCAGCATGTAGGCCAGCAGCACCGTGCCGACGGTCTGATAGAGCGGCAGCGCGACCCGCACGGTGATCGTCACCAGCGACAGGGCGACGACGACCCCCGGCAGCGAGCCGACATAGTAATGGCAGGCTTCCAGAACCCGCTGGAGCCGGCCGGGGGCACGCACCGACAGCCAGGCCATCGGCGCGGCGGCGAGCGTGGTCAGCAGCGCGCCGGCCAGCGCCAGGGCGACGGTCTGGACGATGGCGCCGCCGATGTCGGCGCCCTGCCAGATGCGCGAGCCGCCGATGGCCAGCCAGCGGCCGAGCGTCAGCAGCGGGACGCCGAGCGAGAGTGCGGCGAACAGCAGCGGGATCAGCATGCAAAGCAGGGTCGCGTGGCCGAGTTCGGCCGGGGCGGCCCGTCTTGCGGCGCCGCTGCCGACGCGCGCGTAGCGTTCCTGCCCGCGCAGCAGCACCTCGCCGCCCATCAACCCCATGCAGAGCAGCACCAGCACGCCGGCCAGCATGTTCGCCGCCGGGCCGTTGTAGGCCGACTGGAACTGGTCGACGATGGCGGTGGTGAAGGTGTCGAACTGGATCATGACGTAGAGGCCGTATTCGGCCAGCAGATGCAGGCCGATCAGCAGCGAGCCGCCGCAGACCGCCAGACGCAGCTGGGGCAGCACCACCGTCAGGAAAACCCGCCACGGTCCGTGGCCGAGCGATGCGGCGACATCCTCCATGGTCGGATCGAGCCGGCGGAGCTGGGCGGCCACCGGCAAATAGAGGAAGGGGGAGTAGGCGAGCACCGAGACCAGCACCGCCGCCGCCAGCCCATGCAGGCCAGGCGCGACGGTGACCCAGGCATAGCTGTGGACGAAGGCGGGCACCGCCAGCGGCGCCACCGCCAGCCAGGCCCAGAACCGCCGTCCCGGCAGGTCCGAGCGCTCGGTCAGCCAGGCCAGCGTGACCGCCACCAGGATGGAAAGCGGCAGGGTCAGCAGGACCAGCAGCAGCGTGTTCACCAGCAGTTCGCCGACCCGGCGGCGGAACACCAGTTCGACCACCGTGTCCCATCCGGTCTGGATGGTGATCCAGACGACGAAGGCGAGCGGCATCAGTGCAAGCGCCGCGACCACCGAGGTGACGGCGAGGACAGACAGCCCCGCCCGCTGCGGACGGCGCGCGACGACGAGGGAGGCCGCGGCGTGGAGCGTGGGGTGGTCGCGGTCCGCCTGCGGCTGGGAAGAGTGCGGGTAAAGAGCGATGACGGTGAACTCCGGAACCGGCTCCGGGTCCGTCCGGATGGACGGGCCTGAACTGCCGCCGCCCGCGGGTTCGATGCCGCGGGCGACGGCAGATTGGATTACAGCAGGCCGGCCGCAGTCATCAAGTCGGTGACGGCCTTATTGTTGAGGGCCTCCGGCTTGACCTTCGGCGCCTGCAGCTTGTCGAGCGGCTCCAGCTTCGCATTGGAGGCGATGCCACCGGCAACGGCATATTCATAGGAATCGCCATCGCGCAGCACTTCCTGCCCGCCCTTTCCGGTCAGGAACTTCACGAAGGCCTCTGCCTCGCGCTTGTTCTTGCTGGAGCCCAGGACGCCGGCGCCGGAGATACTGACGAACGCGCCGGGATCGCCGTTGCGGAAATAGTGCAGGGCGACGTTCTTGCTGTTCTCGCCGCCGGTGCGGGCCTGATCGCCGATGTAATAATAATGGTAGATCACCGCGCCTTCGACTTCGCCGGCATTCACCGCCTTCATGGCGACGCTGTTGCCCCGGTAGGGCTTGGCGTTCTCTTTCATCGCCTTCAGCCAGGAGGCGGTGGTCGCTTCGCCCTTCAGCTGGAGGAGCGCGCCGACGATGGCCTGGAAGTCGGCACCGGCGGGCGAGGCGGCCCAGCGGCCCTTCCACTCCGGATTGGCGAGGTCGAGCAGCGACTTCGGCAGCTTGTCCTGCGTCAGCTTGCCGGTGTTGTAGGCGAAGACGGTGGAGCGGGCGGCGATGCCGACCCAATGGCCGTTGGCCGGCCGGAAGCTCTCGGGCACCGGGGCTAGCGTCTCGGCGCCGAGCGGTGCGAACAGCCCGGCATTGTCGACCAGGGCCATCGCCGGCGAATTCTCCGTCAGGAAAACGTCGGCGGGGGAGGCGGCACCCTCCTGCACGATCTGGTTCCCCAGCTCCATGTCGCTGCCGTTGCGCACGGTCACCTTGATGCCGGTCTCGCGGGTGAAGCGCTCCACCCACTCCTTGGTCAGGCTGGCGTGCTGGGCGTTGTAAACCGTGATGCCGTCGGCACTCGGCGTCGCCTGGGCGAAGGCGGTGCCCGTGAGGGCCACGACCGGTAGGGCGGCGAGAGCGGAGGCGAGGGCGAGCGACCGGACGAACCGGGAGCGGGAGATCTTCATTCCAACCTCTTCTTCGGACAGGCCGGGCCTTGGGGGCCAAGCCCTGTGGGCAAGAGCCATCGCCGCCTTTTAGTCTCTCCCGGCACTTGTTGCAACTTGTTCTCATTCGCGTAAACTTGTCCATTGGCTGGCTTTTTCGTCGATCCAACCGCCTTGACGCGCGCGTCAGGTCTCCATACGCTTCCGCACCGTCGATGCCGCAGGAATGCGGGTTGAACAGGGCTGGCAAACAAGACGCTGAAAAGCAAAGAGGGCCGCTCCATAGCAGGCGGCCCTCTTTTAATTTTCGGTGCCAACTTCGAGGGGAGGGGGAGCATGGCTGGCGCCAAGTTCCTGAAGTTCGACACGCAGAGCCTGCATGCGGGGCAGAAGCCCGATCCGGCGACCGGGGCGCGGGCGGTTCCGATCCACCTGACCTCCTCCTACGTCTTCAGCGACGTCGATCAGGCGGCGGCCCTGTTCAACCTGGAGCGGCCCGGCCACATCTATTCGCGCATCTCCAATCCCACCGTCGCGGTGCTGGAGGAGCGGCTGGCGACGCTGGAAGGCGGGGTGGGCGCGGTCTGCACCGCCAGCGGACAGGCGGCGCTGACGCTTGCGATCATGACGCTGATGGGGGCGGGCGGGCACATCGTCGCCTCCTCCTCCATCTACGGCGGCAGCCGCAACCTGCTGGCCTATACCCTGCCGCGCTTCGGCATCACCACGACCTTCGTCCATCCGCGCGACTTCGACGGCATCCGCGCCGCGATCCGTCCGGAAACCCGGCTGGTCTTCGGCGAGGTGCTGGGCAATCCCGGGCTGGAGGTGCTGGACGTGGCGAAGGTCGCGGCCATCGCGCATGAGGCCGGCATCCCGCTGCTGATCGACTCGACCTTCACCACCCCCTATCTCTGCCGGCCGTTCGAGCATGGCGCCGATCTGGTCATGCATTCCTGCACCAAGTGGCTGAGCGGGCATGGCACCGCCATCGGCGGCGTGGTGATCGACGGCGGCCGCTTCGACTGGGAGGCGTCGGGCAAGTTCCCGACCCTGACCGAGCCCTATGCCGGCTATCACGGCATCGATTTCGCCGAGGAGTACGGCCCGGCCGCCTTCATCGCCCGCGCCCGTGCCGAGGGCCTGCGCGATTTCGGCGCCTGCATGAGCCCGATGAACGCCTTCCAGATCCTGCAGGGCGTGGAAACGCTGCCGCTGCGGATGAAGTGCCACATCCACAACGCCCGCAAGGTCGTCTGCTTCTTGGAAGGGGAGCTGAATTCGGAGAACGGTGCGGTCGCCTGGGTCTCCTATCCGGATCTTGTCGATCATCCCGACCATGCGTTGGCCGCCCGGCTGCTGCCGCATGGCGCCGGTTCGATCATCTCCTTCGGCATCCGGGCCGGCGCGCAGGGTGGCGGCCGCGAGGCCGGACGGCGCTTCATCGAGTCGCTGACGCTGTTCTCGCACCTCGCCAATGTCGGCGACGCCAAGTCGCTGGTGATCCATCCGGCCAGCACCACCCACGCCCAGCTCGACGCCGAGGCGCTCGCCGCCTCCGGGGTGGGGGAGGACATGATCCGCCTGTCCATCGGGCTGGAGGATTGCGAAGACCTGATCGACGATCTGAAGCAGGCGCTGCGCGCCGCCACCAAGGGCTGAGGGCCGCGCCATGCAGCTGACCGTCAATGGAAACCCCGTCTTCGTCCACACCGGCGGCCGGGACATCGACCCCGCCCGTCCGGCTGTCGTGCTGATCCATGGCGCCGGCATGGACCACAGCGTGTGGAGCCTGCAAAGCCGCTATCTCGCCCACCATGGTCGTTCGGTCCTGGCGGTCGATCTGCCCGGCCATGGCCGCTCCGGCGGCGAGCCGCTGGACAGCATCGCCGCCATCGCCGACTGGGTGATCGCCCTGCTGGACGCCGCCGGGCTGGAGCGGGCGGCGCTGGTCGGCCACTCCATGGGTGCGCTGGTGGCGCTGGACGCCGCCGCCCGCCATGAGGGGCGGGTGGAGGCGGTCGCGCTGTTGGGTGTAGCGGAGCGGATGCCGGTCCATCCAGACCTGCTGGCTGCGGCCCATGCCGGCGACCGGTCGGCCATCGAGATGGTGATCGGCTGGGGCTCCGGCCCGCGCGGCCATGGCGGCGCCCAGGGCGGCGGCTGCCCGACGCCGGGGCTGGCGCTGATCCCCGGCGGGCGCCGGCTGATGGCTTCGGTGCGTCCGGGCGTGCTGGGCGTCGATCTTGCCGCCTGCAACGACTATGGGCAGGGGGCCGATGCCGCTGCGATGGTCGCCTGTCCGGCGCTGTTCCTGCTGGGCGCGCTCGACAAGATGACCCCGGCGAAGGCTGGACGCTCGCTGGCCGCCCGCGTCAAGACATCGCAGGTCGTCGTCCTGCCGCAGACCGGGCATATGGTGATGACCGAGTCCCCCGATGCGGTGCTGGAAGCATTGACTTCCTTCCTGTCCCTGCGGCGGGGGTAGGGGTTTCAACGCGGAAATCATGCACTCGGAGTCGGGTTAATCCTGACATGAACCATTAACGCCCTCTGATTACCCTGCGGACGGCGGGATCGAGCGCAATCCCGCCGTCCGCATCAGGGTCGGGGGTGTCGTCTTGCAGGATGGCCTGTCCAGGGAACTCAGGATCGGCGGCCTGTTCCAGGATCGCCGCGAGCTGGTTGCCGTGCTGTCGCCGGACGGGTGCGTGCGCCATATCGGCGACTCCGCAGGCGACCTGCTGGGCTATGCGCCGGAGGCTCTGACCGGTGCGCCGCTCGGCGAGCACATCCATCCCGACGATGTGGAGGAGGCGCAGCACCGGCTGCAACTCCGCGTGAACGCTCCCGCGGGCAGCAGCGGCCGCGCCGTTTTCCGCTTCCGCCATGCCGATGGCGGCTGGCGCTGGCTGGAGGTCACCACCCGCAACGCGCTGGCCGACCCGGCCATCGGCGGGCTGGTGCTGAACATCCGCGACATCAGCGACCACATCGCCCTGTCGGAACGGCTGCGCGCCAGCGAGGCGCGCTACCGCACCCTGGCGGAGGCGGTGCCGGTCGGCATATTGCAGGCCGATTCCGCCGGGCAGGTGCAGTTCGCCAATGCCCGTCTGGCCGGGATCACCGGGCTGGAGCCCGACCGGCTGCTCGGCAGGGGCTGGCTCGATGCCGTGCATCCGGAGGACCGGGAGCGGGTGGCGGCGGATTGGCGGCTGGACCCGGGCTGCGATGCCGCGGCGACCGATTTCCGCTTCCACGATCCCGACGGCACGGGCGCCGACCGCCGGGTGCTGTGCCAGCGCATTCGCCTGGAGGATGGCGGCACCATCGCCACCATCACCGACGTCAGCGAATATGTGCTCACCGCCAACGCGCTCCGCCTGTCGGAGGCGCGCAACGAGGCGGTTCTCGACACCGCCGCCGACGCGATCCTGACCGTCGACGAGGCGGGCGTGCTGCTCAGTTTCAACCGTGCGGCGGAGGCGATGTTCGGCATTGCGGCGGGCGACCTGCTGTGGCGTCCGCTCGACCGCCTGATCCCGCTGGCCGATTTGCGGGAGGAGGGCGGTATCCGGCTGGAGTTCGCGCCCGGCCAGACCACCGCCCTGGTCGCCCGCGACCGTGCGGCGGAGGCGGAGCGTGCCGACGGTACCCGCTTTCCGGTCGAGCTGTCGGTCAGCGCCAGCGAGGTGGAGGGGCGGCGGCTCTACACCGCCATTCTTCGCGACGTGACCGACCGCCGGCGGGCCGAGGCCGAGCTTCTGGCCGCCAAAGAGGCGGCGGAGGCCGGCAACCAAGCGAAATCGACCTTCATCGCGACGATGAGCCACGAGTTGCGAACCCCGCTGAACGCGGTGATCGGCTTCTCCCAACTGCTGGAGACGCAAGCCGGGACTGCCGCGGCGGGTGGACGGCAAAATGACCTGGTGGCTGACTGCGTCGGGGCGATCCGGCAGGCCGGCGAACAGCTTCTGGCGATCATCGATGACATCCTCGACATGGCGCGCGTCGATGCCGGCGGGTTCTCGCTGGTCGAAGGATCGGTGAACCTGTCGGCGCTGATCGAACGCGTGGTGGCGGATCTGCGCTTCCACGCCACCCGTCAGGGCGTGACGGTCGAGGTGGTGGCCGACGGCGACCTGCCGCCGATCCGTGGCGATGAACGCCGCCTTGGGCAGGCTTTGGGGAAGTTGCTGTCGAACGCCATCAAGTTCAGCCATCCGGGTGGTCCGGTCAGCCTGACTGCCGGGCTCGCCGCCGACGGTTGGGTGGAACTGTCGGTGCGCGACCGCGGCGTCGGCATGCGGCAGGAGGACGTCGCGCAGGCGCTCACCCCCTTCGGCCAGATCGACCAGACTGCAACCCGCCGTCACGAAGGCATCGGTCTCGGCCTGCCGCTTGCGCTGCGTCTGGTTGAGGCGCATGGCGGCACGCTGACGTTGGACAGTGCGCCGGGGCAGGGCTGTACCGCCACCATCCGGCTGCCGCCGTCGCGCATCATGACCATCGCGGAGTTGCTGGCGTCGATGTCCTGAACTGGCCTGTGCCGCCCGGATGTGCCAGAAGCTGTCGCGGGATGTCCGCCCTGTCGGGCGGACGGTTTCGGAAAGGCAGGTGTGCGATGGCGGATCGGAACGGTGTCAGGGACGCGGTGGTGCTGGTCAGCGGCGGGCTCGACTCGACGACGGTGCTTGCCATCGCCAAGGCCGAGGGCTATCGGGTCAATGCGCTCAGCTTCCGCTACGGCCAGCGCCATTCGGTGGAGCTGGAAGCGGCGCGGCGGGTGGTGGCGGCGATGGGGGTGGAGCGGCATGTGATCGCCGACATCGACCTGCGCGCCTTCGGCGGCTCGGCCCTGACCGACTCCATCGCGGTGCCGAAGCACGACAGCGCCGCCGACCTGCAAGCCGGGCTGGACGAGGGCATCCCCGTCACCTATGTCCCGGCGCGCAACACCGTCTTCCTGTCCTTCGCGCTGGCCTGGGCGGAAACGCTGGGGGCGTCCGACCTGTTCATCGGCGTCAATGCGCTGGATTACTCCGGCTATCCCGACTGCCGCCCCGAATACATCGCGGCCTTCGAAACACTCGCCAACCTCGCCACCAAGGCCGGGGTCGAAGGCACCAGCCGCTTCAAGATCCATGCGCCGCTGATGACGCTGGACAAGGCCGCCATCGTCCGCCGCGGGCTGAAGCTGGGGGTGGACTACAGCCTCACCCACTCCTGCTATGACCCGACGCCGGAGGGGCTGTCCTGCGGCGCCTGCGACAGCTGCCTGCTGCGTCTCAAGGGCTTTTCCGAGGCCGGAATGACCGACCCGATCCGTTACGATACCGGAACGAAGACCTAACGGACCGGATCGTTTCCCAATCGGTTCTTATATCCGGGCCGTCACTTCCAGGGCATCTCGGCCCACAGGCTGCGGAACTCGCCGTCCAGCTGCTTCAGCTCGGCGGCGAAGGCGTCGGGGCCGACGATGCGCAACGGCTGGAAGGTCTCGCGCGCCTTGGCCTGGAATTCCGGATCCATGGCGGCCTTGGTGACCGCCTCGATCAGGGTGCGGCGGATCTCCGGCGGCAGGCCTTTCGGAGCACCGATGCCGCGCATCGACACCATGTCGATGGCATAGCCCTGCTCGCGGAAGGTCGGCAGGTCGGGCGCCATGTCCCAGCGCGAGCGGCTCATCACGCCCAGCATCCGCACCGGATCGCCACCGGCGATTCCGCGCAGCCCCTCGCCCAGATTCTGGTCGCAGATCTGGATGTGCTGGCCCAGCATCGCCCGGTAGTTCTCGGCGCTGCCAGGAAACGGCACATGGGTGAGGTGAACCGCGGCCTGCCGTTCCAGCAGAAGCATGGCGAGATGGTCGTCGGAGCCGATGCCGGTCGAACCGACGGTGAGAACGCGCGGATTGGCCTTGGCATTGGCGACGACGTCCGCGACCGAGCGGAAGGGGCTGTCGGCGCGGACGGTCATCACGCCGGGATCGTCGACGATGTTCACCAGCGGCTCCAGCCGGTCGAGGCCATAGCGCGCCTGCCGTTCGATCGGGATGGTGATGAGGTTCGGCGTGTTGATGAAGCCGATGGTGTAGCCGTCGGGCACGGCGTCGGCGATGGCGGCGAAGCCGATTTCCCCGCCGGCGCCTGGGCGGTTCAGGATGACGATCCGGGCGCCGCCCAGATACCGCTCGATATAGGGCGCCAGCATGCGGGCCGTCACGTCGGTCGATCCGCCGGCCCCATAGGCCACGATCATGGTGATCGGCTTCTCCGGATAGGCGGCCTGCGCCACCGGGCCGGCCGCGGCGCACAGAACCAGCGCCGCCAGCACCGTGCCGAGAAGGAATGCGGCACGGCCACCGGCCTTGCGCAGTAATCGGGTCGTTGCTGTCATCGTTCCATCCCTTGCTTTCGTGCCGATGCGTCCGGCGCCGGCCCCGCTCGCTTCGGCAGCCGCATCCACATCGTCGCTTATACGTGTATTGAATAAATTTATTGATATAGAAAAGGGTGTCCTGGCGCAAAATGCCGCGGATAAAGTTTGAAAATTCCCTTATGTCGCGAATTAAAGCGCGCAATGACATGCATATGACACTCGACGGAGATGCGGCGTGGGGCAATAATGCAACCCGCGGATTCGGGTGCCGAGGGTTCGGAGCGGCCAGTGTGGACTGCGCCCGGTTGGGGGCGGACCCGCTCCCTCACGTGCCCCTCGTCCGATGAACTCGTTCCACGAAGCGAGAGCGCTGCACCCGGCCTACTCGCCGTCGCGTGCCTGAGAGAGCGGACATCCATCCAATGACACATACCCTGAGATCGCCACGGCCGGCTGCCTTCCGGCTGAGATCGCCCCAGGACCTTGCGGCCGGGCTGCTGCTCGCGGCCATCGCACTCGGCGGGCTGTGGCTGGCGCGCAATTGGGAGGCCGGGTCGCTGGCCATGATGCAGGCCGGCTTCTTCCCGCGGCTCGTCTGCTATTTCCTGCTGGCATCCGGGCTCGCGACGATGTTTCGCGCCCTGACCGCCGATGCGCCGGCGGCGCTGGCCTGGGCATGGCGGCCGTCGGTCGCCATCACCGTCGCTGTGGTGGCTTTCGCCGCTCTGCTCGACAAGCTGGGGCTGGTGCTCGCCATCCTGGCGCTGATCGGCATCGGCGGACTGGCCGGCCGGCCGCTGCGTCCGGGTCCCTTCACCGCGCTGTGGGCCACGCTGGCCTCCACTTGCGTCGCCATCTTCTCCTGGGGACTGGGCCTGCCGCTCCAGATCTGGCCATGATGGACGTGTTCGCCAATCTCTGGCTCGGGCTGGGCGTGTCGGTCGAGCCGATGAACCTGCTCTATTGCTTCCTCGGCGCCCTGATCGGCACGCTGATCGGCGTTCTGCCGGGGCTGGGGCCGACGGCGACGGTGGCGCTGCTGCTGCCGATCACCTTTTATCTGCCGCCGGTCGGCGCGCTGATCATGCTGGCCGGCATTTTCTACGGTGCCCAGTATGGCGGCTCGACCACCGCCATCCTGGTGAAGTTGCCGGGCGAATCCTCGTCCGTCATGACCTGTCTGGACGGCAACGCGATGGCGCGCCAGGGCCGCGGCGGCGTGGCGCTGGCGACCGCGGCGCTGGCCTCGCTGTTCGCCGGTGTCGCGACAACGCTGGTCATCGCCGTCGCCGGTCCGCCGCTGGCCGGGGTGGCGCTGGCCTTCGGGCCCTCGGAATATGTGGCGCTGATGCTGGTCGGCCTGATCGGCGCGGTGATCCTCGCCCATGGATCCGTCGTCAAGGCGGTGGCGATGATCCTGATCGGGCTGCTGCTCTCCATGGTCGGCACCGACGTCAATTCCGGCCAGATGCGCTTCACCTTCGACATCCCGCAGCTTTACGACGGGCTGGACTTCGTGCCGCTCGCCATGGGGCTGTTCGGTCTGGCCGACATCATCATCAATCTGGAGGAGACGGAGGGGCGCGGCATCGAACCGTCGCCGATCCACCGGCTGTGGCCGAGCTGGCAGGACTTCAAGGACGCCTGGCCGGCCGCCGTGCGCGGCACGGCTCTTGGCGCCTTCCTCGGCATCCTGCCGGGCGGCGGGGCGACGCTGAGCGCCTTTTCCTCCTACGCGCTGGAAAAGAAGGTGGCGCGCGATCCGTCCGCCTTCGGCAAGGGCGCCATCCAGGGCGTCGCCGGGCCGGAGGCCGCCAACAACGCCGGCGCCCAGGCCAGCTTCATCCCGATGCTCAGCCTCGGCATCCCGTCCAACGCGGTGATGGCGCTGATGATCGGCGCGATGATGATCCACGGCATCACGCCGGGCCCGCAGATCATGATCAAGCAGCCCGACCTGTTCTGGGGCATGATCGCCAGCATGCTGGTCGGCAACATCATGCTGGTGGTGCTGAACCTGCCGCTGATCGGCATCTGGGTGCGGCTGCTGCGCGTTCCCTACGCCTACCTGTTCCCGGCTATCCTGGTCTTCTGCTGCATCGGCACCTACAGCCTGCGCAACGACGTGTTCGACGTGGTGATGATGGCCGGCTTCGGTCTGTTCGGCTATGTGCTGAAGAAGCTGGACTGCGAGCCGGCGCCGCTGCTGCTGGGCTTCGTCCTCGGCCCGCTGCTGGAGGAAAATCTGAGCCGGGCGATGCTGCTGTCGCATGGCGACCTGGGCATCTTCGTCTCCCGGCCGATCAGCGCCGGCCTGATGGCGGTGGCCGCCGGCCTACTGGCCCTGATCCTGCTGCCGGCCTTCCGCCGCCAGCGCGAGGTCGCCTTCAAGGAGTAAGCGTCGCCTCTGCTGAGCGCGTCCTGCGGCAATCCGCTGCGGGACGCGCTCCTTGCCAAACAAGATAAAATTTTATATAAAAGCATATCGATTGTTGGGGATGGTGAGGGAGCGCATCATGGCCGCCACCGCCTGGATGGGACAGCGTCTGCCCGGCCGCGCCGCGCGGGCCGTAGAGCGTGCACATCGCCGTGCCAATGCCCGCAAGCGCGGCTGGTCCCGCGACATCGCCCGCCTGATGCTGGTCGCCTCCGTCCTCGTCCTGGGCGTGCTGGCGGTGGAAATCGGGCGCAAGGCCGTCACCATTCTCAGCCACAACACCGCTCAGCAGTCTGTCGAGATCACCGGCTAAAGTGTGAGTCACGCTTCAAGCGGAATCGCTTGAAGCGTGACTCACACGGGAAACCAAAAGCTTAGCGTCTGTCTGATGCTTCAATAAGCACCAGACAGACTCTAGGCGTGCGGGTCAGGGCAGGATCACCACATAGCGCTTGGTGGTGGCCGCGACCACCGTCCAGCTTCCTTGGAATCCCGGTTCGATGACGAAGCGGTCCCCGGCCTTCAAGGTCCATGACCGGCCATCGTCATGGCCGACAATGCTTTCGCCTTCCAGAATCTCGCAATATTCCCACTCGTCATAGACGATGCGCCAGGAGCCGGGAGTCGAGCGCCACGTGCCGGCGAACCGCTTGCCGTCGGGCGACTCGTAGCCGTTCCAGCTGATGAAGACCGGCGCACCCGACAGGATGCGGTCGGCTGCCGGTGCGCCGGTTTCGGGCGTGATGCCGTCGAGGTCGGCCAAGAGCGACAGGGGAGTGGACAGGGTCATCGTCAGGGTTCCTTACCAGTCGGCCAGCAATGCCGGCAGGTCGCGGACCGACTCCAGCCGGCGGTAATGCTCGCCGGGCACCTCGGCCTCTTCATGGGCCCAGGTGATGGCATAGGGGATATGGACGGCATGGGCGCCGGTCGCCAGCACCGGCAGGATGTCGGAACGCACCGAGTTGCCAACCATCAGGAAGCGGGCCGGATCGATGCCGTGGCGGTCCATCACCCGGCGGTAGGTGGCCGGGTCCTTTTCGCTGACGATCTCCACCGCGTGGAAGTGGTCCGACAGGCCGGAGCGCGCGATCTTGCTTTCCTGGTCGAACAGGTCGCCCTTGGTGATCAGCACCAGCCGGTGACGGCCGGCCAGCGTCTCCACCACTTCCTTCACGCCGGGCAGAAGCTCCACCGGATGCTCCAGCATCGCCTTGCCGAAGTCGATCAGGCTTTGCAGGTCACGGGCGGGGACATGGCCGTCGGTGACGGCGATCGCCGTCTCGATCATCGACAGCACGAAGCCCTTGATGCCGTAGCCATAGACGCTGAGGTTCGCCCGTTCCGCCTCCAGCAGGCGGCGATCCAGGTCGGTCTGGTCGGCGGCGTGGGCCAGCAGGGTGCGGAAACGGTCCTGCGTCATCGAAAACAGCGATTCATTGTGCCAGAGCGTGTCGTCGCCATCGAAGCCGATGGTCTCGAACTGCTGGCCGGCTGGGATGCCGGCGGGGCTGGGGATGCTGCTCATGAGCCTGTCCACTGGTCTGCTGGATTGATCCGTAAGTAAAACAATACATCGCCCAAGTCGGTCTGCCTTGTCCAGGGGGTGCCGCTGTGGGGGTCCTTTATTGTCAGTCTGGCGAACGGTAAGTATCCGCAATGACGAATTTGCCACAGATCGGTGACATTCCATGGCGAGTTCTTCGCTGCCTGCAAAGCGGGCATGTTGCCGTCGGGGGTGGCAACATGGCTCAAAGAAGCATAATTATATTTCCACACGAGGAGGACGTGATCGCCGACCGGCGGACCCTCCAAAACAAGACATCTCAGGAATCTCCATCATGGCAACCCTTCTGCACTCGGCCGAGACCGGCCACGCCAACACCACCTTCGGCCATGTCGTCGAAATTGCTTCGAACCTGCTGGGCCTGTGGCGCCAGCGCGTCGTCACCCGCCGCGAGCTGGGCTATCTGGACGACCGTATGCTCCAGGACATCGGCTTCAGCCGCCTGGATGCCGAGCGCGAGATGTCGAAGCCGTTCTGGCGCGAATGAGCGCCTGTACGCCGGCCGGCGAACGCGCTGAAAAAGGCCGCTTCCGTTGATCGGAGGCGGCCTTTTTCTTTGTTCGATACTTGTGGCTGCTTAAGAAATAGGCTGCACAAAAAAACAGCCGGCCGAAAAAGAGAAAGCCCGCCGCCGGGTGAACCGGCTGGCGGGCTTTCTCTTGGCGGATTGAAGCCGGGCAGGGCAGCTCCCCGCCCGTATCCTCAGATGCAATAGTGCTTGAGCGGCTCGAAGCCATTGAAGCAGACGGCCGAATAGGTCGTGGTGTAGGCGCCGGTGGCGTGGATGCGCACGCGGTCGCCGCACTTCAGGTCCACCGGCATCTTGTAGTCGGCACGCTCATACAGCACGTCGGCGCTGTCGCAGGTCGGTCCGGCCAGGATCACCGCCTCGCGGTCGCTCTCCAGATCATCGCCCAACACCTCGATCGGATACTGGATCGCCTCGTCCATCGTCTCGGCCAGACCGCCGAACTTGCCGATGTCGAGATAGACCCAGCGCTTCGGATCTTCGGCCGACTTGCGCGACACCAGGACCACTTCGCTCTCGATGATGCCGGCGCTGCCGACCATGCCGCGGCCGGGCTCCACGATGGTCTCCGGCAGGTGGTTGCCGAAGTGGGTGCGCAGCGAGTCGAAGATCGCCTGGCCGTAGGCGGTGCATTCCGGCACGTCGGTGCGGTAGCGGGTGGGGAAGCCGCCGCCCAGGTTGATCATGCCGAGGTCGACGCCCAGCACCTCAAGCTCGCGGAACAGCTGCGCCACCTGGAAGATGGCGTGGTCCCACTGCATCAGGTCCTTCTGCTGCGAGCCGACATGGAACGACACGCCATAGGGCTGCACGTTCATGTCGCGGGCCTTCAGCAGCAGCTCGCGCGCCATCTTCAGGTCGCAGCCGAACTTGCGCGACAGCGGCCATTCGGCGCCCTCGCCCGAGGTCAGGATGCGGCAGAACACGCGGGCGCCGGGGGCGGCGCGTTCGATCTTCTCCAGTTCCGGCTCGCTGTCGAAGGCGAACAGGCGCACGCCCAGCTCGAAGGCGCGGCGGACGTCGCTTTCCTTCTTGATGGTGTTGCCGAAGGAGATGCGGTCCGGGGTGGCGCCGGCGGCCAGGGCCATCTGGATTTCCGGGACCGAGGCGCAGTCGAAGGCCGAGCCGAGACGGGCCAGCAGGCTGAGGATTTCCGCGGCCGGGTTCGCCTTCACCGCATAGAAGATGCGGGCGTCGGGCAGGGCGTCGTGCAGATCGTTGTAGTTCTGCTCGACGACATCCAGATCGATGACGAGGCAAGGGGTCTGCGGGCGCTGCTCTTCGAAAAAGCGCGCAATCTTCTGGGTCATCTCAGTCTCCTGGGACGCAAGATGATGGAACGGAACGGGCGAAGTCGGGGGGAACGGAGCGGCCGAGCGGGCCGATCAGCAACTGAGAAAGCTGATCAGGCGCTCAAGCCGCCAATACTGGATTTCCCCGTACAGAACCCTGTTCTGTCCGTATGGTCCAAGAGCGGCAAATTTCGGAGACGGGTGAGCACGCGCCCACCCACAACAACATCAACCATCGTAACCTCCAAGTCGCCGCCTTGTTTAAGGGACGGTCGGGGATCACGCGTTACGTCGTTGCATAACCACATCTCGGAGACGCCGAGGGGCGGGCCAGCGGCACGTGCGCTTGCGAGTTCGCGTTACATAGATCCAACGCGAACAATTGCAAAGTGAAAAATGCCATCTGCCCCAAAAAAGTGGCAGACCGTTTGGGGGGCGGAAAAACCGGAGCAATTTCATGGGCTTGACCAGTGTTCTGACTGCCGGGGAAATTGGGCTGCGGCTGCTGGCGGCGGCCCTGTGCGGCGCTTTGCTTGGACTCGACCGCGAGATGCGGGGCAAAGCGGCGGGCTTGCGCACGCATACGCTGATATCCATCAGCTGTGCGCTGACCACGCTGGTTGCATTAGAATTTTATGCCGGGCTGCAGGCTACGGGAGACGAGCGGCCGAGCGATCCCGTCCGCGTCATCCAGGGTGTCGCCCAGGCGGTCGGCTTCATCAGCGCCGGCGTGATGTTCCGCTCGGGCGACAGCGTGCGCGGAGCGACCACCGCGGCGGTGATCTGGGTGGCCGGTGCGCTGGGGATCGCCTGCGGCGCCGGATACTACATGCTGGCGGGCATGACGCTGGGCTTGTGCCTGTGCGTGACGATCCTGTTCACCTTTCTGCTGGATCATTTCCCGCAGTTGGGAAAGGAGGACGGCGACGATGCCGGGAAAACCCGGAAGCGCTGCGGTACTTCCCGTCACGCCTCCCGTCAGGGCCGGATCAGGCGGATCGCCCGCTCGTCGCCGCGGGGATGACCAGCAGCCGGTGCGCCAGCAGGGCACCCAGGGCGACCAGCCCGATGGCCCCCATCATCGGCAGGGCGGTGCCGTCGTTCATGTGGCCGACGACGATGCCGATGATCGCGGCGATGGCCATCTGCGCGAAGCCCAGCAGCGAGGAGGCCAGCCCGGCCATGGTGGCGTAGGGACCGACGGCGTTGGCGCTGGCGTTCGGCAGGGTCAGGCCGGTGCCCAGGATGAACAGGAAGACCGGCACCACGATGGCCAGCAGGTGCAGCACCCCGGCCAGCGCCAACGCCCCGCCGACCAGCCCGCCGCCCATCGACAGCAGCGTGCCGATCCGGATCATCCGCGCCCCACCCAGCCGCGGCGTCAGCCGCCCGGCCAGGAAGGTGCCGAGCATGTAGCCCAGCACCACCGCGCCGAAGCTGGCGCCATACTGGGCCGGCGTCAGGTGCATCTGCTCGATCAGCACGAAGGAGGAGCCGGAGATGAAGGAGAAGATGCCGCTGTAGGAGAAGGCGACAACCAGCACATAGCCGAGGAAGCCGCGGTTGCGCAGCAAAAGCAGGTAGTTGGCCGCCAGCCGGCTTGGCCTCAGGGCGTCTTCGTCGCGATGCGCGTTGGTCTCGCCCAGCAACGACCAGACGGCGGCCAGGATGCCGCAGGCGAAGACGGTCAGCAGCACGAAGTTGGCGCGCCAGCCGAGCCATTCCGTCAGCACGCCGCCCAGCATCGGCCCCACCGCCGGGGCCAGCGCCATCGCCATCGACATATAGGCCAGCACCGTCGCCGCCCGGTCGCGCCCGAACACGTCGCGCACCACCGCGCGCGCCACCACCGGGCCGCAGCAGGCGCCCAGTGCCTGGAAGAAGCGGGCGGCGATCAGCGCATCGATGCTGCTGGTCATGGCGCAGACGGCGCTGGCCGCCAGATAGATCGTCACCCCGACCAGCAGGGTGGGACGCCGGCCGAACCGGTCCGACATCGGCCCATAGACCAGCTGCGACACCGCGAAGCCGACCAGGAAGATCGACAGGGTCAGCTGCACCGTGGCGACGTCGGTGCCGAACACCCGCACCAGCGTCGGCAGCGACGGCAGATACAGGTCGGTGGACAGCGGGCCGAAGGCGACGAGCGCCGTCAGCAGGATGCGGATGGTCAGGGAGTCTGGGCGGGGCATGGGGATTCGGGGGGATTCGGGGCGGCTTGCGGCGGGAAGCCTGGGGCGGGGCGCACTGTATCAGAGGAAACCACCGCTGCCAGCGCGGATCGCAGGCCGCCTGTTCAATGCCGTTGCCAAGCCTGTCGCGCGTTCGATCCGGTCAGTTGGCCGGCAGCGTCATGCGGATGCAGCGCGACAGCACGGTGTTGCCGGTCATCTCGCGGTAATTCTGGATGATGATCGGCTCGGCCGCCTTGCACTGCTCCATGCTGGCGAACTCCAGCGTGGTCGGGCCGCCCTGGTTCAGCATGAACAGCAGCATCAGGACCCGTTCCATCCGATTTCCCTCCTGTCAGCCGGCCGCCAGCACGGCGCGGGCGGCGGCGGCATCCTGTACGATCTGGTCCTTCAGCGCATCGAAGCTGGGGAACTTCATCTCCGGCCGCAGGAAATCGATCATCTGGACGCGCAGATGCAGATCGTACAGGTCGAGATCGACATCGAACAGGTGGGCTTCCAGCCGTGCCACCGTGCCGTCCACCGTAGGGCGGGCGCCGAGATTGGCGACGCCCGGCAGCCAGACCGTCTCGCCGGCGCGGTCGATGCCGGCGCGCACCGCATAGACGCCGAAGGCCGGGCGCAGATACTCGCCCAGCTCGATGTTGGCGGTGGGGAAACCGATGGTACGGCCGCGCTGGTCGCCATGGACGACGCGCCCCTCGATCTCCCACGGATGACCCAGCACATGGGCGGCCTCGCGCGGCCGGCCGGCGGTCAGCGCGTCGCGCACGCGGGTGGAGGAATAGACGCCGCCCTGTTCGTCGGACACCGGCCCGACCTCGGTCACGCCGAATCCCTGGGCGCGCCCGGCCTGCAGCAGGAAGGCGGGATCGCCCGACCGCTTGTGTCCGAACAGGAAGTCATAGCCGCAGACGACATGCCGCACGCCCAGCCCGCCGACCAGGATTTCGTCGACGAAGGCCTGCGCGGTCTTGTGGCGGAAGCCGTCGTCGAAATGGCAGACGATCAGCTGGTCGACGCCCAGCGCCTCGATGTGGCGGGTCTTGACGCGGAAGGGCGTCAGGCGAAAGGGCGGGTCGTCGGGACGGAAGACGCTGCGCGGGTGCGGTTCGAAGGTGACGACGGCGGATGGCGCCCCCAACTCCGCGGCAAGGCGCTGGGCGGTGCCGATGACCGTCTGATGCCCGCGATGGACGCCGTCGAAATTGCCGAGCGCCACGACGGCGCCCCGCTCTTCGGCCGGCAGGTCGGCGGTGTGTCTGTACAGTCGCATGCGCGCCCCGGTGCTGTGGGCGGACCCCGGCGGGTCCGCTTGCTCGGGCGTCTATATAGACCGACGCCGGCGCGGGGTAAACGCGCCGGCGTGTTTTACGCTCGCAGGCAGGCCGATTGGCCTGGGTATTGGCCGTATGCGATCAACCGCGGGACGGAACCATCAGCAGCGCTTCGCCTTCGACCACCACGGTCTCGCCGACGGTGCAGACGGTCTTGATGACGCAGCGGCGCTTTTCCGGGATCAGCTCGGTGATGGTGGCGCGGGCGGTGACGGTGTCGCCGGCGCGGACCGGCGCCTTGAACTTCAGGGTCTGGCTCATGTAGATGCAGCCCGGCCCCGGCAGCTTGGTGCCCAGAACGGCCGAGATGAAGCCGACCGTCAGCATGCCGTGGGCGATGCGGCCCTGGAACATGGTGGTGGCGGCATATTCCTGGTTGATGTGGACCGGGTTGGTGTCGCCGGAAATGCCTGCGAACAGGACGATGTCGGCTTCCGTCACCGTCTTGGCGAAGCTGGCCGTCATGCCGACGGACAGGTCTTCGATGCAGTAGCCTTCGGTATCCTTGCGGACCTGACGCACGTCGTCCATCGCAGCAATTCCTCTTTCTCTCGGTGCCTGTTCCGGCATCTGACGCCCGGGCGCCGTGCCGTTCGCTGCAATGCGTCGTGTGCACCGCAGCGATGGGAATGGCACCACGTCTCCTCCAAAAATGCAAAAAAATCTCTAACGTTCCGCACAAGTCCGCGAGGAAGCCGGCCGCTCCGTCCGGCAGGCTTCGCCGCAATGGAAGCCGGCATGGCGGCAAAGGATTACTTACGGACCGAGGTATTGCAGGAGAAAATGCGGCGGATCATGGGCTTATCGCAAAAACTCGGGCCGCTCCGACCGGTGTGGCGCCATAGGTGCGACTGTTTCGCCACCGGCTGGGGCACCGGTGGCGAAGTCCCGTTCTATTCAACGGTTTGACCGTATGGTGACTGTTGGTTCGGCGATGCAATAAAATCAGGGCGGTGGGCGCGGCGAATCGGAAGCCCTTTTCGCTGCGCCGCAGCATTACTTGCCGGAGCCAGAGTGCGACACTGTGTCGCTTCTGCTCCCGCCGCTGTTTCCGCTGTTCCGGTTGCCGTCGCCCTGGGCGACCTGATTGCCGGGGGTCAGCTGGTCGACCTTCTCCTCCACCTTTTCGCGGGCGGTGTCGGTCGGCTGTTCCGACGGCTTGACCTCGACCTTCACCGGGGCGGTGCCGTCTTCGATCATGTCCAGCTTCTTGGCGGCGGAGCGCGACAGGTCGATCACGCGGCCGTCGACATAGGGGCCGCGGTCGTTGACGATGACGTCGACGCTCTTGCCGTTCTCCTGATTGGTGACGGTGGCCTTGGAACCCAGCGGCAGGGTGCGCGAGGCGGCGGTCGCCTTGTTCTGGTTCATCGTTTCGCCGTTCGCCGTGGTGCGGCCATGGAACTTCTGGCTGTAGAAGGACGCTTCCCCCTTGTGGACAAGGATCTCCTCGCCATCCTCATGCTCTACATGCACGGGCGGAACCTTGGCCTTCTCGTTCGCCAGCACAGGGACGGCAGTCCCGCTCAGGGTCGCGGCGGTCAGCGCCAGGACGATGATATGTGTTGTCTTCATCGGTACACCTCCAACGGCGGACCAACGCCATTCAAGGAAAAGAGTTCCCTCGCAGAGTCGATACAAGATATCGCCACTATTTCTGGTTTCTAATATCTTGACGAATTCGGAGTGGGTTGCCCTCGGGGGTGCCCTTCCGGTCCACAACACAACGGTCAGGGGAGAAAGCATGGCCGACGATGCCGCCTGGACTGCATCCGAATTTGCGGCGGATCGCCTCGCCAATGGTGTTTCCGCCCCGGCTGAGATGCGTCACGTGGCGATGCCCGACGGGGTTCGGCTGTGCGTCGCCGTCTGGCCGGTGCCGGAGCGGCCCCGCGGCACGGCGCTGGTGCTGACCGGCCGGGCGGAGTTCATCGAGAAATATGCCGAAACCGCGGAGGCGCTGACCGCCCGCGGCTTCCGCGTCGTGGCGTTCGACTGGCGCAACCAGGGCCTGTCCGACCGGCCCTTGCCCAACCGGCAGATCCATCACCTGACCGATTTCGCGACGCTGGTGGACGATCTCGACGAAATCCATCGGCAGGTGGTGGCGCCGGTCGCGGCCGAGACGGGCGGTCCGGTGATCGTGCTGGCCCATTCGATGGGCGGGCTGGTGGCGACGCTGGCGCTTATCCGCCATGCCGATGACGATCCGGGCCGCTACGCCGCCGTCCTGCTGGCGGCGCCGATGTACGCCATCCACAGCGGGCCGTTGCCGCGCTGGCTGGTGCGGGTGCTGGCCAGCCTCGGGCTCGCCTGTGGCTGGGGGGCCCGCTATGCGCTGGGGCAGGGCGACTATGACCCGGCGGAGGGGCGCTTCGGTCCGGATAACAAGATCACGACCGACCCACGACGCTACGCCGCCTTCCACACCCCCTATGCCGAGCGGCCGGAGCTGCGCGTCGGCGGGGTCAGCTTCGCCTGGGTCGCCGCCGCCCTGGATGCGGAGGATGCACTGCGCCACGTCCTGCCGCTGGAACGGGTGCGCACGCCAGTGCTGCTGCTGAGCGCACCGGAGGACCGGGTGGTGCGGGCGGAGGCCCACCGCGTGGTGGCCGCCCGGCTCGGCAACGCCCATCTCATCGGCTATCCCGGCGCGCGGCACGAACTGCTGATGGAAGGCGACGCCATCCGCGACCGGGTGTGGGCGGACATCGATGCCTTTCTCGACAGGACCCTCGACACGGGGGCCGAGCACAAGACACTTGCGCCGGCCGGCGGCTCTGTCGTCGGATAGGCGCCTTCAGGACCAAAGGTGCCCAGCAGCATGACCGATTTCTGGACGGCGTCCGGTTTCCACCTGTTGACCCGCGATGCCGACAACCATCTGGCGGTGACTCCCGATTTCCTGCGCGCCTACCTGCGCCGGCCCGAGATGCGTCCGCCGGAGGAGGCCTGCGACGCTGAGCGCACGCTGCACGCCGCCCTGCTGGACGATCCGGCGCGGATCGTGCCGGCCCCGCTGATCGACGCCATCGCCGATGCGGACGCACGGGAGAATTTCCAGGTCTGGCTGGCCTTCCGCGACCGGCTGCTTGCCGCCGGGACGTTGGAGGGCTGCTACATCCGCCTGTTCCGCGAGGGCGCCCGCGGCGTACCCGGCCTGTTCATCGACCAGCTGGTCCACGCCATCCTGCGCGGCATCCTCGACGAAACGCCGTCCGGCCTGCGGGCGCGGGCGGGGGAGCTGTTCTTCCGCGAACAGACGGTGTCGGTGGAGGATGGCCGCGTCCGTGTCGCCGATGCCGAAACGGTGGAGACGATGGCGGCCTCCGGCGGCTTCGGCTCGCTCGGCCGTCTGGTGGTGGAGGCCGGCACCGCGCCGCGCAGCGTCGAGCTGGACATTCTGGACGAGACCAACCACCCGCTCTACTGGGGCCGCGACGGCCGGCACGACACGGTGCTGGACATCACCTTCGCCGCCGCCGGGCTGGACGCGCTGGCCCGCGTGCTGGAGGCCTGGGTCGGGCATTTCCTCGGCGTGACCGTCAGCATCCAGCCGGTGCAGAACATCCGCGACGACCGCTGGGTCTGGCATGTCGGGCTGGACAGCGCCGCCACCGCGATCCTCAACGATCTGTACAACGGGGTCGAGGTGGGGGAGGAGCGGCTGGCCCGCATCCTCGCTTTGTTCCGCCTGGACTTCGCCGATCCCGCCGCCATGCGCCCCGACCTCGCCGGCCGGCCGGTCTATCTCGGGCTGGCGATGACGGAGGAGCGGCGGCTGAAGCTGAAGCCGCAGAACCTGCTGGTGAACCTGCCGCTGGCCTCGGTGGCGTGAAAGGGGTTTGAGGGGTGGCCCCGCTCAGTCCCCCAGCAGGGCCCCGACCGGCTTCAGCGGCTCGTGCGCGTCGAACAGGATCTTCAGGATCGCCAGGATCGGTACGGCCAGCAGCGCGCCGGGAATGCCCCAGAGCCAGCCCCAGAACAGGATCGACACGAACACCGCGATGGGGTTCAGCGACAGCCGGCGGCCGACGATCATCGGGGTAAGGAAATTGCCCTCGATCGTCGTCAGCGCCACGAAGGACAGCGGCGGCAGGATGATAGTGCCGAGGCCGTCGAAGGTCAGGACCGACACCAGGAAGAGCACGCCGGTCATCACCGCCGGGCCGATGAAGGGGATGTAGTTGGCCAGCGCCACCATCACCCCCCACAGCGCCGGGTTGGGCAGCCCCCACAGCCACATCACCAGCCCGGTCGCCAGACCCAGAATCGCGTTGATGACGGTGATGGTCAGCAGATAGGCGGCGATGTTCTGCTGCAGCGTCGCCGCGACCATCGCGTAATGCACGCGATCGTCGACGTTGCGCATGGTGCCGATCAGCGCCTCCAGCGAATGCCGGCCGCGGGCGAGGAAGAAGTAGAGCAGCACCAGCAGGATCACGACATTGGCCAGCACCGATTCGACCTGGCTGACCGCCTGCTCCATCAGCGTCGGACCGCGCACCACCACCTCGCGCACCGGTCCGGCCTGATTGCCGCTCTCCTTGGTGATCTGCTCGATCTGGCGCGATGCCTCGCGGGCGCGGTCGATGCCGGCACGGATGTCGCCCAGCTTGAACTCCAGCTCGTGCATGACCCGGGGCATGCGGTTGACCCACTCCGCCGCCGGGCCCGACAGGGTGTAGACCGCCAGCAGCACGCCGCCGAACAGCGACATCACCATGATGGCGGCGCCGATGCCCTCCGGCACGCGGACGCGGTAGAGGGCGCGGACCAGCGGCCGCAGCAGGAAACTCAGGATCAGCGCCAGCATGATCGGCAGCAGCACGTCGCGCCCGAAATACAGCGCGAACAGCAAGGCGATGACGAACAGGCCGACGGTGGCGATGGTCTGTGCATTGCGGCGATGACCGGGCGGGGGCAGGGGCTCCGTCGCCGGTTCCGGCGTTCCGGCGAGCGGAGCCTCTGGCGCAGGCGGATGCGCGGGGGGGATCGAGGCGAACTGGCTGCGGTCTGTCATCGCGGTGGCCGGACCTCCGAAGGTGGGCGCTTGACGGTGGCGCCCGATCCTCCGATCTAGGGGAGTGTTTTGCCGGACCGCGCGGCCCGCGGTCCCCGCCCGTCTTTGCCGGAGACCCAGTCGCGATGCGCAGCCCGTTTCCCCTGATGAACGTTTCCGCCGGCCTTTTGGTTCTGGGCCTGTTGACTGCCGGGCTGACGCTGCCGTCACCGGCGGCGGCGGACGACGTGATCGGCCGCTTCTCCAACGATTGGACCGGGAACGGCCTGCAGGTCCAGGCCATCGAGGACCCCAAGGTGAAGGGGATCACCTGCCATCTGGTCGATTTCGACCGAAGCCTGATCGACCGGCTGAGCAAGGGCAACTGGTTCGAGGATCCGTCCAACGCCTCCATCGCCTGCCGCCAGACCGGGGCGGTCACCGTCGGCGACATCGACCTGTCGCAGAAGGGGGAGGAGGTCTTCTCCGAACGGAAAAGCCTGATCTTCAAGTCGATCGCCATCCGCCGCATCTATGACCGGCCGAACGACACGCTGGTTTATGTGGTGTACAGCCGACAGGTGAAGGACGCCTCGGCCAAGACCTCGATCTCCACCGTTCCGCTGTTCAGCGCGAATGCGACTTGGACGAAGGGCAAGCCGGCCGTGAAGTAGGGGGCCGGTCCGGCCCCGCCGCCAGCCTCACCCGACGATCCGCCCCAGCCGCACTGCCGTCTGGCCGGATTTCACGCGGCGGGCGGGCATGATGAGAACGCAGTCGTTGTAAGGGGTCTGGATCGCCCGGGCGTCGTCCCAGCCGATGACGGTGCCGGCGCGGCCGATCACTTCCATGCCGACGAAGGGGGCGGTGAAGCGGAAGCGCTCGCTGGCGGCGGTGATGGCCTCGGTAACCTCGACCAGCCGCTGCGGATCGGTTCGCGGGCGCATGCGCGGACCGTTCGCCGGCTGGTCTATCATCTCCAGCCCAAGAAGCAGGCGCAGGCAGCTTTCCAGCGCCACCGTCGCGGTTTCCGTCCGCCAATGCTGGCCGCATTCGACCAGGATGGCGGTGTGCGACCCCTCGGGCTTGGCGAAGTTGCCGTAATCGATCAGCCTCTTGCCCCCGGCATGACCGCCGTCCGCCACCACCCAGGCCGGATAGCCAAGGCCGAGCGCCAGATCGCGCCCGCGCGTGGTCCGTCCGCACAGGGTCAGCGGTGCCGTGTCCGCCGTCATCGAATGGAGATCGAGCAGCAAATCCGCCGTTTCATAGACCGGCCGCAGGGCGCGGGCGCGCCGAAGCTCGATGCTGTCGCGCCGGCCGTCAAGATGCTCCGGCGACCACAGCCGGTTGAAATCCTCGTCCAGATAGCGCGACGCGTAGGGGTTCTGGCGGTCGAAGGTGGCGTAGGCCGCGGTGTTGGCGAAGACGAAGGTCAGCCGTCCGCGCGTCGGCCGCAGTCCCATGCGCAGCAGGGCCTCCAGCGCTATGGCGCCGCACAGTTCGTTGCCGTGGACGAGCGCGTTCAGCACCACATGCGGTCCGGGCTCTGCCGCCGACAGGCTGGTGACATGGTCGATGCCGGTGTTGCCGCGCCGGTAGGGCGCGATGTCCGGCGGCGTGAGTTCTACAGGGGCGAAGAGCGGGTCGGTCAAGCGGCAAGCTCGCCAGCGGTGGGCGCTCCGAACAGTATGGCGAACCAAGCGACTCCACGCCAGTGCGGGCCGGTGCACCGCCGCGGTTTTTTTGGCTGATGCGCCTGGCGCAATGTTGCGGCGGCATGGCAGCATCATGACGAATGGCCGTCGACTGTGGGTTGACGCATGGGTTACAGGATCCGCCGGATCGATAAGGGCGGCGGTGGACGTTGCGGCAATTGAACTGGCGGTTGTTCCACCCCGGCTATCTGGTTGGGGGCTATCTGGTTGGGGGCTATCTGGTTAGGGGCTATCTGGTCGGGGCCGGTCGATGAGCTTCGTGATCGATGACGTTCTGGTCCGCAACGACCCGGTCGGCCGACGCCTTCCGGTGCTGTTCGATTCGCCGCACAGCGGCAGCATCTATCCCGACGGCTTCCGGGTGATCTGCCCGCATCCGCTGCTGCGCCAGGGCGAGGACACCCATGTCGAGGAGCTGTTCGCCACGGCTCCCGACCATGGCGCCACCCTGCTGTGCGCGCTGTTCCCCCGGACCTGCATCGACGTGAACCGCGCCATCGACGACATCGACCCGGCGATGATCGACGGCGATCTGCCGCTGCCGGTGCATCCGACCCCGCGCAGCACGCTGGGCATGGGGCTGATCCGGGCCATGCTGCGGCCGGGCGTTCCGCTCTATGACGGGAAGCTGCCGGCGTCGGTGGTTGCCGACCGCATCGACCGCTATTACCGCCCGTACCACGCCCAGATGCGGCTGGCGCTGGATGGGCTGGCGGAGCGGTTCGGCGCCGTGTGGCACGTCAACTGCCATTCCATGCCATCGTCGCTGCGGCCCGACGGGCGCGATCCGCTGGCGGTGGATTTCGTCATCGGCGACCGCGACGGCACCACCAGCGAGCCGGGTTTCGTCCGGCTGGTTGCGGACACCCTGCGCGGTCTCGGCCATCGGGTGGCGATCAACGATCCCTACAAGGGCGTGGAGCTGCTGGCGCGCTATGGCGAGCCGGCGCGCGGCCGCCACTCGATCCAGCTGGAGATCAACCGGCGCCTCTACATGAACGAGGAGACGCTGGAGCGCCACGATGGGTTCGTCCGGCTGAAGGGCGATATCGACACGCTGATCCGCCGCATCGCCGACTATGCCGGCCAGCGCGTCCTGCACCGCGCAGCGGAGTAGGCGCCCCGCCGCGATCGGGTCGGCGGGGTCGCGAAGGACGTGCAGAGGCCCGATCCGATCAGGCTTGCGTCACCTGCTGGCGCGCGATGTCCAGGAAATGCGCCATCTGCTTTTCGACGCGGTGGTCGGAGATGTCGACCCCGCGGGCGTGCAGGTCGGCGCTCAGCTTGTCCCGGATGTCGTGCGGGCCGGGGGTTGCGATGTCTGTGTCCACGATCTGGCGGGCATAGGCCTCGGCGTCGGCACCGGACAGCCCCATCAGGTCGGCGGCCCATTCGCCGGCCAGCCGGTCGCGCCGGGCGCGGATGCGGAAGAGCAGGTCCTCGTCGTGCTGGAACTTGTTCTCGAAGGCCTTTTCGCGGTCGTCGAAGGTCGTCATGGGGACCCAGGCTCCTTTATTGGTTTCGCTCCCTTATATAAGGATAATATAGCCCGAAGGCGGCTGTCGTCACTCTCCCGCCGCGTCGCATCCGCGGATATTCTGCAGGGCCTCCCCGGGTGGCGGGATACCCCCAAGCGACATCCAAGGCTGTCACTACCAAATACCGACGACGCCGAAGACCGGCATCCCCAGAGACGCACCCACCCCAGACAACCGAAGACAGGGCAAGGCATGTGCAGTGTGATCCTCCTGCGGCGACCCGATGCAACCTGGCCGCTGGTCGTCGCCGGGAACCGTGACGAGATGGTGGGGCGCCCCTGGCTCCCGCCGGCCCGCCACTGGCCCGACCGCCCCAACGTGGTCGCCGGGCTGGACGAACTGGCCGGCGGCTCCTGGATGGGGCTGAACGACGAGGGGGTGGTGGCGGTCGTCCTCAACCGCTTCGGCACGCTGGGGCCAGAGGCCGGCAAGCGGTCGCGCGGCGAGCTGGTGCTGGATGCGCTCGACCATGCCGACGCCGCCGATGCGGCGCGCAGCTTCGCCGATCTCGACATCCGCGCCTATCGCCCGTTCAATCTGGTGATCGCCGACAACCGCGACGCTTTCCTGGTCGTCCACCGCGGAGCCAACCCGCGCCACCGTCCCGAGGTGTCGTCGATCCCCGCCGGCGTCCACATGCTGACCGCCTTCGAGCTGGACGACCCGCAGGACCCGCGCACCGCCTTCTACCGCCCGCTGTTCGAGCACGCCATTCCGCCGACCCTCGACGCGCTCGACGCGGAGAGTTTCGCCTGGGGCGGCTGGCCGGAGCTGATGGGCAGCCGCATCTGGGAGGGCACGCCGGACGAGCGCGGCGCCATGGACTTCCTGCTGCCCAGCGGCTTCGGCACCTCGTCCAGCTCGCTTCTGGCGGTGCCGCGGGTGGAGCGTCCCGACCTGAACCCGATCTGGCACTTTGCCCCCGGCCGCCCGCATGCGGTGGATTACGCCCCGGTGGAGCTGTGAGGCGGCAGGCCTGTGAACCGGCGACACAATCCAGCCCTCCAGCCCCCGTCGTTGTGTTCGCGCACCCGGCTTGCTATATCACTCAGGCACATTCCTGGGCCGGCAAGCTCGCTTGACCGGTCCTTACGTATTTGGACGAAGACGCGATGACACGACGCCGGCGCATCTACGAAGGCAAGGCCAAGGTACTCTTCGAAGGGCCGGAGCCGGGCACCTTGGTGCAGTACTTCAAGGACGATGCCACCGCCTTCAACAACCAGAAGAAGGGCGTCATCACCGGCAAGGGGGTGCTGAACAACCGCATCTCCGAGTATCTGATGAGCCGTCTGTCCGAGATCGGCGTGCCCACGCACTTCATGCGCCGCCTGAACATGCGCGAGCAGCTGGTGCGCGAGGTGGAAATCATCCCGATCGAGGTCGTCGTCCGCAACGTCGCCGCCGGCAGCCTGTCGCGCCGCTTCGGCATTCCCGAAGGCACGCCGCTGCCGCGGTCGATCATCGAATACTACTACAAGTCGGACGAGCTGAACGACCCGATGGTCTCAGAAGAGCACATCACCGCCTTCGGCTGGGCGGCTCCCCAGGACCTCGACGACATGGTCGCGCTCAGCTTGCGCGTGAACGACTATCTGTCCGGCCTTTTCCTCGGCATCGGGCTCAAGCTGGTCGACTTCAAGCTGGAGTTCGGCCGGCTGTGGGAGAACGAGGAGATGCGGATCGTCCTGGCGGACGAGATCAGCCCCGACAACTGCCGCCTGTGGGACGTCAAGACCAACGAGAAGCTGGACAAGGACCGGTTCCGTCAGGATCTGGGCCGTGTCGAGGAAGCCTATCAGGAGGTCGCGCGGCGCCTCGGCATCCTGCCGGAAGGCGGGCCGAGCGACGTCAAGGGTCCCAAGACGATCCAGTGACCGCCATCCAGCAACCACCCCTCCACCCAACACCGTAAAGCGAGCGGACATCCGATGAAGGCCAAGGTTCACGTCACCCTCAAGCGCGGCGTTCTCGACCCCCAGGGCAAGGCCATTGCGCACGCGCTGCACACGCTGGGTTTCGACGGCGTCGAGGACGTCCGCGCCGGCAAGGTGATCGAGCTGCAGCTCAAGAGCACCGACGAGGCGACCGCCCGTCGGGAAGTCGAGGCGATGTGCAGCAAGCTGCTCGCCAACACCGTGATCGAGGACTACGCCATCGAGCTGGTGGCCTGATCTATCAGTCGTTTGGAGTGGAGCGCGGCCGATGAGCGTTGAACATCTGGCCGCGCTCGACCCCATTTTCGCCGAATGCCTGCGCGTCGGCGGCCCGGTGATCCGTGACTTCACCCGGCCGACCGGCTTCGTCGGCCTGCTGCGCATGGTGATGGAGCAGCAGCTCTCCACCAAGGTGGCGCTGGCGCTCTGGGCCAAGCTGCAGGACCGGCTGGGCGGCACCGTCACCCCCGACGCCATCCTGGCGCTCGACGACGACAGCTTGCGCGCCTGCGGGTTCTCCCGCCAGAAGATCGGTTATGCCCGCGGCCTTGCCGAGGCGGTGGCGAGCGGCCGGCTCGATTTCGACATCATCCATGACCTGCCCGACGAGGAGGCGATTGCCCAGCTCGTCGCGCTGAAGGGCATCGGCCGCTGGAGTGCGGAGGTCTATCTGATGACCACGCTCGACCGGCCGGACATCTGGCCCATCGGCGATCTGGCGATCCAGCTGGGCGTCCAGCGGCTGAAGGGCTGGGCGGACAAGCCGAATGCTAAGCAGCTGATCGAGGTGGCAGAGCCGTGGCGGCCCCATCGCTCGCTGGCGGCACGGCTGGTCTGGCACCATTACGTGGCGTTGCAGGAGCAGGCGCGGGCGGCGCGGGGCCTGCCGCCGTCGCGGTGATCGGAACCCTCACCCCGCCAACACCGGCAACCGCCACCCCGCCAGCGCGATCTCCACCGGCAACCGCGCCAGCACGTCGCCGTCGCCCTGCACCGCGTCGGCGAACAGCCCGTCGCCGGCCGGTCCCTCGATCCGTACACGCCTGGCCGTCACCACCCGGTAGTCCGGGAAGCGCGCCAGCCGCCCGGCGGTGACGCCCCAGACATAGCGCAGCGCGTTCAGCCGCCCGCCGCGCGGGAACAGGCAGACATGCAGCTCCGGCTCCGTCAGCCGCGCATCGGGCGCGCAGATGAAGCGCCCGCCGTAGAAATGACCCTTGGCGACGATGACCGACGCCACCTCCTGCGGTTCGCCCCAGCCGTCGCCATCGTCCAAGGCGACCCGATAGCGGTGGTCGGGCCGGGTCGCCAGCTGCACCAGCGTCTCGGCGACATAGGCGCCCTTGCCGATCAGCCGCTTCACCCTGGGATCGACCCGCTCCACCACCCGCGCGTCCAGCCCGACTCCGGCCATCAGCGAGAATACCCGCCCGTTGGCCTGCGCCGGCCAGATCATCGTCCGCCTTCCGCTGGCAATCGCCGTCGCGATGCGCTCCGCATCCATCGTCAGGCCCAGTTCGGCCGCCAGCACATTGGCGGTGCCCATCGGCACGATGCCGAGCGGCAGCGGACGGCCCGCCTCGGCATGGGCGGCCAGCCCGTTGATGACCTCGTTGATGGTGCCGTCGCCGCCGGCCGCCACCACCGCATCCACCTCGGCGGGATCGGCCGCGCGGGCGAACTCCTCCGCATCGCCGCGCCTGCCGGTCGGCCTGACGGTGACGCCGATGCCGCGCGCCTCCAGCCGGGCAACCACCGCGCGAAGCCGCCGTGCACGCCGCCCGCCGGCGGTCGGGTTGTGGATCACCAGCAGCCGCCGCACGTCGATGGCCGCATCCTCGCCGCTGCCCATGCAAACCGCCGGGCTTTCGCCCACCAGAACCGTGTCGCGCACCGATTCGCTCTCCCTGGTCGGCGCGAAGTGCGCCTTCTGTTGCAGAACAGTGAAAGGCTTGCGGCGGTTCCATTACAGTAAAACTGCGATGGTGTGACGATAGCCCAAATCGTTGTGACGAATAGGTGCGGCTGTTTCAAATCGTTGTCAAGGCATGCCTCTTTCCTTTATACGGCAGTTGTCTTGATGGCCATCGGCCATGGCGACGACGGAGCGGAAGATGGACGCCGTCCCAGCGGTCAAGCGTTACCGCAGCATTTGGATATCCGACGTTCATCTTGGAACGCGCGGCTGTCAGGCGGAACTGCTTCTCGATTTCCTGAAGCACACCGAATCGGATCACCTGTTCCTAGTCGGCGACATCGTCGACGGCTGGCGGCTGAAGAAAAGCTGGTACTGGCCGCAGGCCCACAATGACGTGGTGCAGAAGATTATGCGCCGCGCCCGCAAGGGGGTGGAGGTCTATTACATCCCCGGCAACCATGACGAGGCGGCGCGCGATTATGTCGGGCTGCAATTCGGCGGCGTGCATGTGGTGGACGAATGGGTCCACACCACCGCCGATGGCCGCCGCCTGCTGATCACCCACGGCGACAAGTTCGACGCGGTGGTGCGCTACGCCAAGTGGCTGGCTTTGCTCGGCGACCACGCCTACGTCACGCTGCTGCACGTCAACACCCTGTTCAACTGGGTGCGCCGCAAGCTCGGCTTCAATTACTGGTCGCTGTCGGCCTACCTGAAGCACAAGGCGAAGACCGCGGTCGAATTCATCGGCAAATACGAAGAAGCCCTGGGTGAGGAAGCCCGCCGCCGCAAGGTCGACGGTGTCGTCTGCGGCCACATCCACACCGCCGAGATGCGCGACATCGAAGGAATCCTCTATTGCAACGACGGCGATTGGGTCGAGTCCTGCACAGCCTTGGTCGAGCACGACAGTGGCGCGCTGGAAATCATCCACTGGACGGAGGTCATGGCGCAGCGGCTTGCCACCACCGGTCCCAGCAGCAGCCCCACCGGCGGCAAGATCACGGCGAAGGAACTCACGTCGAAGGAACGGGAAGCGGCGTGAACATCCTGATCGTCAGCGATGCCTGGCACCCGCAGGTGAACGGCGTCGTGCGCACCATCGGCACCGTGCGCGGGGAGTTGGAGGCGATGGGCCACAGCGTCGAGGTGATCGGCCCCGACCGCTTCCGTACCCTGCCGATGCCGACATATCCGGAAATCCGGCTGGCGCTGGGGGCGAAGCGGCGCTTGTGGGCGATGATCGACGGCCTGCGCCCCGACTGCATCCACATCGCCACCGAAGGGCCGCTCGGCTTTGCCGCCCGGTCCTATTGCCTGAAGCATGGCAAGCCCTTCACCACCGCGTACCACACGCGTTTTCCCGAATATGTGCGCGACCGCGCGCCGATCCCGCTGGCGCTGTCCTATGCGGTGGTGCGCCGCTTCCACAAGCCGTCCTCGGCGGTGATGGTGGCGACCCAGACCATCGAGGACGCGCTGACGACCCGCGGCTTCGCCAACATCCGCCGCTGGACCCGCGGCGTCGACACCGAGCTGTTCCGGCCCCGCGACAAGGACTTCCTCGATCTGCCGCGCCCGGTGTCGATGTATGTCGGGCGCGTGGCGGTGGAAAAGAACCTGGAGGATTTCCTGCGCCTCGACCTGCCCGGCACCAAGGTGGTGGTCGGTGACGGCCCGGCACGGGAGGAATTGCAGCGCAAATATCCGGGCGTCCATTGGGTCGGCGCCAAGCATGGCGAGGATCTGGCGAGGCATTATGCCGCCGCCGACGTCTTCGTCTTCCCGTCGCGCACCGACACCTTCGGGCTGGTGCTGCTGGAGGCGCTGGCATCCGGCGTGCCGGTGGCCGCCTATCCGGTGCCGGGACCGCTGGACGTGGTGGACGGCTCCGGTGCCGGCTGCCTGGACGAGGATCTGAAGCGTGCGGTCGAAGGGGCGCTGGCGATCCCGGCGCAGGCCTGCCGGGACTATGCGCTGGGCTATTCCTGGCGGCGGTCGGCCGAACAGTTCCTGTCGAATCTGCGGCCGTTTGCGTAAACGGGAGAGGTTCCTCGCCCATCGGGCTTGGCGGGTGTGGCGGTTCATGGTTCCCTTCGCTGGAGCCACCACTCCCGCGCGAGGTCCCCGGCCATGACCCCCGAATTCCTCATCACCTCCCTGATCGTCGTCGCATCGCCCGGCACCGGGGTACTGCTGACGCTGGCGGCAGGGCTGTCGCGGGGGGCGCGGGCCAGCGCGGTGACGGCGTTCGGATGCACGCTTGGCATCGTGCCGCACATGGCGGCGGCGGTGCTGGGGCTGGCCGCCCTGCTGCACACCAGCGCGGTGGCATTCCAGGGGCTCAAGGTCCTCGGCGTGCTCTATCTGCTCTACATGGCCTGGGCGACGCTGAAGGAGCAGGGTGCGCTGAGCGTCGAAGCGGACCGGACGCAGCGCACGGCTGGACGGACGATCCTGCGGGCGGTGCTGGTCAATGTGCTGAATCCGAAGCTGTCGATCTTCTTCCTGGCTTTCCTGCCGCAATTCGTCAGCGATGCCGATCCCCGACCGCTGGCGCGCATGCTGGAACTGAGCGGCGTGTTCATGGCGCTGACCTTCGCGGTCTTCGTCGCCTGTGGCCTGTTTGCCGCTGCGGTGCGCGACCAGGTGGTCTCCCGCCCGCGGGTGATGGCCTGGATGCGCCGCAGCTTCGCCGCCGCCTTCGCCGCACTCGGCGCCAAGCTGGCGCTGGCGGAACGGTGAGGGGCCTGCGTCGCACCGGCCCCTGTTACGGAACCGCTGCCGCGTGCTAAGGTGCCGCCGGGCGCGTCGCCGGTGGTCCGTATCAGGGGTACCGGCAACGCGCCCGTTGTCGTAAGTCTCCTGTTCCGGACCTTGATGCTGCATTCCCTTTACCGTGGCCTGACGACCGTTGCCGGGCCGGCGGTGCGCCTTTATCTCGACCGGCGCCGTGCCGCCGGCAAGGAAGACTCCGTGCGCCAGGCGGAGCGGTTTGGCGTGGCATCGCAAGCCCGGCCGGCCGGTCCGCTGGTCTGGATCCACGCGGCCAGCGTGGGGGAGGCGAACTCGGTCCTCGTGCTGGTCGGCCGGCTGCTGGACGGTGCGCCCGACCTGACCGTGCTGATGACCACCGGCACCGTCACCTCGGCCGAGCTGATGGGCCGGCGGCTGCCGCAGCGTGCGATCCACCAATATGTGCCGGTCGATCTGCCGGGAGCGGTCGACCGTTTCCTCGACCATTGGCGGCCCGACGCGGTGCTGTGGACGGAATCGGAGATCTGGCCGAACCTGCTGGCCGGCATCCGTGCCCGCTCCATCCCCGCTGCGCTGGTCAATGCCCGCATGTCCGAACGCAGCTTCTCGCGCTGGCGCAATGCGCCGGGGCTGATCGGCGGCCTGCTGTCCACCTTCCAGATCACGCTGGCCCAGACCGAAGGCGATGCGGAACGGCTGCGCCGGCTCGGTGCCTCCGGCGTCGCCAGCGTCGGCAACCTGAAATTCTCCGCCGAGCCTCCCCCCGCCGTTGCCGATGCGATGGAGCCGCTGCGGGCATCCCTGGCCGGCCGGCCGGTCTGGCTGCTCGCCAGTTCCCATCCGGGAGAGGACGAGATCGCTGCGGCGGTCCACACTGCGCTGGCTCCGGTGCTGCCCGGCCTGCTGACGGTCGTTGCCCCGCGCCATGCCCATCGCGGCGACGCCATTGCGGAGCTGATGCGGGCGCGCGGGCTGCCGGTTCTCCAACGGACCGCCGAACATCGCCTGCCGGGGCCGGAGCATGCCGTCTATGTCGCCGACACCATGGGGGAGCTTGGGCTGTTCTACCGTGCGGCGCCGGTGGTGTGCATGGGCGGATCCTTCATCCCCCACGGCGGACAGAACCCGGTGGAGCCGGCGCAGCTCGGCTGTGCTGTGCTCTATGGCCCGCACATGTTCAATTTCGGCGAGATCACCCACATGCTGGAGGCTGCCGGCGGCGCCCTGCCGGTGGCGGACGGCGAGGCGCTGACCCGCGAGGCGCGCCGGCTGCTGACCGATGACCGGGCGCGCGAACGCATCGTCGCGGGTGCGGCGCGGGTGACCGCGGACAACCGGCGGATCATCGACCGGGCGCTGGCGGCGCTGGCGCCGGTGCTGGGCGCCGCCGGCATCCGGACGGCTGCCTGAGGGGACGCGCCGCCGTGAAGACCCCCGCCTTCTGGTACCGGCCGCCCGGTTTCGCCTCCACCCTGCTGGCGCCGCTGGGGGCGCTCTATGGCCTGGCCGGGCGGCGGCGCATCGCCGGGACCGTTCCGCGCGAGGTCGGCGTTCCGGTGGTCTGCGTCGGCAATCTGGTGGCGGGCGGTGCCGGCAAGACGCCGGTCGGGCTGGCCCTGATCGCGGCCTTGCAGGCCCGCGGCGTTGCCGTCCATGCGCTGACCCGCGGCCATGGCGGGCGGGAGGCCGGTCCGCTGGCGGTCGATCCCGGCCGCCACGCCGCCGCCGATGTCGGTGACGAGGCGCTGCTGCTGGCCGGGGCGGCGCCCTGCTGGGTGGCGCGCGACCGGCTGGCTGGGGCGGAGCGCGCGGTTGCCGCCGGGGCCGGGGCCATCGTCATGGATGACGGCTTCCAGAACCCGGCCCTGCACAAGGATCTGTCGCTGATCGTTGCCGACGGCGCGGTCGGCTTCGGCAACGGCCGGCTGGTGCCGGCGGGGCCGCTGCGGGAACGGGTGGCCGACGGCCTCGCCCGCGCCGATGCGCTGGTGGTCCTGGGCGAGGACCGCCACGGTCTGGCGGCGCTGGCCGGCGGACGCCCGCTGCTGGCGGCCCGGCTGGAGCCCGATCCGGAGGCCGCCGCGCGTCTGGTTGGCCGCGACGTGCTGGCCTTCGCCGGCATCGGCCGGCCGGAGAAGTTCTTCGCGACGCTGGAGGCGCTCGGTGCCCGCATTGCGGAGCGCGTGCCCTTCGCCGACCACCATCCCTACCGCCCTGCCGAGGTGGCGGCGCTGATCGACCGCGCCGCGGCGCTGGGTGCCGTGCCCGTCACCACCGCCAAGGACGCCGTCCGCCTGTCGCCGGAATGGCGGGCGAAGGTTGCCGTCCTGCCGGTGTCGGTGCGCTGGGCGGATGAAGGCGCGCTCGCCGCGTTGCTGACACATGCTTTGCTGAAAGGAAGCCCCGATGGCCAAGCCGCGTAGCCCGTTGCAGAAATGGCTGACGCGCCGCATCGGCTACCCGGTGGAGGGAATGCTGGTCCACGGCATCTGCCGGCTGTTCCGGGCGCTGCCGCTCGACCGCGCGTCTGCGCTCGGCGGCTGGATCGGACGGACGGTAGGGCCGTGGCTGCCCAACAGCGCCCGTGCCCGGCGCAACCTGACCCGCGCCTTTCCGGAGAAGGGCAGGGCGGAGATCGAGGCGATCGTTCGCGGGATGTGGGACAATCTCGGCCGCACCATCGCCGAATACCCGCATCTGGAGCAGATCGGCCGTGAGCGGGTCGAGGTGGTCGGCGCGGAACACGTCGACAGGCTGCGCGAGGACGGCAAGGCCGGCATCATCGTTACTGGCCATCTGGCGAACTGGGAGGTGCAGCCGGTCGCCGCCCGCCTGCATGGGCTGGAGGTCGGTGCGGTCTACCGCGCCCCAAACAACCCGATCGTCGCCGAGCTGCTGTTGAAGCTGCGCGGAGTGGCATCGGGACCCCAGATCCCCAAGGGGCCGGACGGCGCGCGCATGCTGCTGCGCCATCTGACCAGGGGCGGCCATGTCGGCATGCTGATCGACCAGAAGATGAACGACGGCATCCCGGTGCCCTTCTTCGGCCGCGACGCGATGACCGCTCCGGCGGCGGCCATTCTCGGCATCAAGCTAAACCTGCCGCTTTGCCCCACACGGACCGAGCGGCTGGAGGGTGCCAATTTCCGCCTCACCGTCCTGCCGCCGGAGGAATACCCGACCAGCGGCGACCGCAATGCGGATGCGCGAATTCTTATGGAAAGGCTGAACCGCCTGTTGGAGGATTGGATCCGCGACAAGCCGGCGCAATGGCTGTGGATCCACCGCCGCTGGCCCGACTGAGCGCCCGAACCCCTCGCCCTAAGCCCCTTGCCGAAGGCCCGTCCCGCGATGACCCTGCCGCTCGACCTCCATCTGCTGCAACTCTATATGGTCGCCGTCTGTGTGCTGGTCCTGGCACCGGGACCGGATTCGCTTCTGGTGCTGACCCGCAGCATCGCCGATGGCCGGCAGGCGGGCGTGGTGGCCACCATCGGGATCTGCGTCGGCAACACCGTCCATTCGCTGCTGGCCGCCGCCGGCATCTCCGCCCTGATCGCGGCGTCGGCGTCGCTGTTCGACCTGCTGCGCTATGCCGGCGGCGCCTATCTCGCCTGGATCGGCCTGCGGTCGCTGTGGAGCGTCTGGACCAGCCGCGGTGCCGAGCCCGCCCCGTCCATCGAGGCCCCGGCCCCGGCGGGCACGGGCCGCGTCTTCGTCCAGGCGCTGCTGACCAACCTGCTGAACCCGAAGATCATCCTGTTCCAGCTCGCCTTCGTGCCCCAGTTCATCGCCCCCGACCTGGGCCATGTGGCGTTGCAGACCTTCATCCTCGGCAACATCATCTCGGTGCTGGGCGGTGTCTATCTGGTCGGCATCGCCGCGCTCAGCGCCGGCGCCGCACGGCGCGTCCTGTCCAGCCCGCGGGTCCGCACGGTGCTGGACGGCATCGCCGGCGTGCTGTTCCTGGGGTTCGCGGTGCGGCTGCTGCTGACCGACCGCAAGTTCGCGTGAGAAGACCAGTGAGGGCGCCCTTGCGCCCTCACCACAGATCGTCCTCGTCCTCCGCCCCGGTGTCGACGTCGAAGGTCACCGCCTGCCGCACCACCGGGTGGCTGTCCTTCCATTCGTCGAAATCCGACACCAGCGCCGGGCGGATGCCGAGCGCCAGCACCGGACAGCCGCCGCCGCGGCCGGCATCCAGGCGGTAGAGCAGCTTCTTCATCCAGGTGGTGCTGGCGCCGTACTTGTTCTGGAAGTTCTTCATCTCGACCCGCCGCGCCACCTCGGTGAACAGCGGGATCAGTTCGGCGCTGCGGGTCAGCAGGACGCCGGCATTGATGATGCCGCATTCGTAGAAGGTGCGGGCGGCGTAGAGGTCGCGGTCGAAGGTCTGGTCCTTGCTGTTCCATTCCAGGTCGAAGGACACCCGCCCCTTCACGAAGTCGATCTTGTGCCCGTCGATGAAGCCGTTGACCTTGTACAGCTCCTCGCGCTGGCGCTGTTCGGTGACGGTCTGGCCGCGGTTCTTGCCGGCGACGCGGCGCTTCTCCTCGTGCGTCACGATCATCTTGGTGATGAACAGGTCGCCGCGGATGCGCGTCTCGTTCCAGCCCAGCGGGTTCAGCATCCGCTCCATCGTCTTGGCGATCTGCGATTTGTTGCCGCCGGACGCCACAATGTCCTCGGTGCGGATGCGGAACTCCATCAGCCGTTCGGTGATCTCGCGGAACTCGGCCGTGCAGGCATGGGCCAGGATGCGCGCGGCGTTGCGGTAGCTGTGCACCTCGTACAGGTCGAGGAAGCCGGGCGGAAACAGGTCGCCCAGGTCGGGATCCCGCGCCTCGATCAGCGGGGCCTTGTCGTGGATGCAGGCAAGCAGGTTCATGACGGCACATGCGCGATGGAAAACGGCGCCACCATGGCGGCTGCCGCCGGGCAAATCCACCCTTTCCACCCGATGGCGGCCGGAGGGGGCCGACTGGCGGTCATTCCCCGACATATGCTAAGGTCGCGCGCGCTTTGGGCCGCGCGTCGGGGTGGAAAAAGCGCGGCAAGTTCGCCGGGGGACCGTGATGAGCGACGAATTCCTGTTCGCGGAGGAGGAGCCCGCCGTCGAGGCGGTTGCCGAGGCTGCGGAGCCGGTCGAACCCTGGCTGATCCTGATCGTCGACGACGACCCGGCCATCCATGCCACCACCAAGATGGTGCTGCGCGGCTTCACCTTCGAAGGACGCCCGGCGCAGTTCCTGTCGGCCGCCACCGCGGCGGAGGCGCGCGGGGTGCTGCGCGACAACCCGGCCATTGCGGTGATCCTGCTGGACGTCGTGATGGAATCCGACGATGCCGGCCTGCGGCTGGTCCGCTACATCCGCAGCGAGCTGAGCAACCGCCGTGTGCGCATCATCCTGCGCACCGGCCAGCCGGGGCAGGCGCCGGAACGCGACGTCATCCTCAGCTACGACATCAACGATTACAAATCGAAGACGGAGCTGACGGCGCAGAAGCTGTTCACCTCCGTCGTCGCCGCGCTGCGCGGTTATCAGGACATCACCGCCATCGAAGATCACCGGGAGGGGCTGGAGCGCATCCTGGACTCCTCCTCCACCCTGCTGGGCAAGCGGACGATGGAGGAGTTTGTCCGCCATGCCGTGGCCCAGATCGTCGGCGTCTGCCCGCCGGCCAATGGACCGACGTCGGGCGGGGTAGCGCTGGTCAGCCGCCTGTGCGACGGGCCGCGGCCGACGGAGCCGCTGGTGCTGGGCGGTGCCGGCTGTCATGTCGGGATGGAAGGGATCCCGCTGTTCCTGGCGCTGCCGCCCGACGCGGCCCAGGCGGTGACCGCGGCGCTGGCCGATGGCCGCAACCGCTATGAGCGCGGGCACAGCGTTCTGGTCTTTCGCTCCGCCACCCGCCGGCACGACACCGTGGTCTATCTCGGGCATGGCCGCGCCCTGACGGCCGACGAACGGCGGCTGCTGGAGGTGTTCTGCGCCAAGGTCGCCATCGGCTTCGACAATGTCCACCTGTACGAGGAACTGACCGAGCTGAACCGCAGCCTGGAACGGCAGGTGGCGGAGCGCACGCAGGATCTGGTGGCGGCGCGCGTGGCGGCGGAGGCGGCGCGGTCGGAGGCGGAGGCGGCCAACCAGGCGAAGTCGCTGTTCCTGGCGACCATGAGCCATGAGATCCGCACGCCGATGAACGGCATCCAGGGCATGCTGGAACTGCTGGAGCACACCAGCCTGACCGGCGACCAGCGCGAACTGGTCAGCGTGGTGCGGGAATCGGCCGGCGCCCTGCTGACCATCATCAACGACATCCTCGACTTCTCCAAGATCGAGGCCGGCCGGCTCGACCTGGAGCGGGTGCCGGTGGCGCTCGCCAATGTGGTGGAGGGGGTGGCCGACACGCTGGCGCCGGGTGCCAGGGCCAAGGGGCTGTCGCTGGTCACCTACATCGACCCCGACCTGCCGGTGGAGGTGATGGGCGATCCGGTCCGCATCCGGCAGGTGCTGTTCAACATCGCCGGCAATGCGGTGAAGTTCACCCAGTCCGGCTCGGTCACCGTGCGGGTGGAGCTGGCGCATTTCGACGGCGACCGCGTCATCATCCGCGTCGCGGTGACCGACACCGGCATCGGCATCTCCAGGGAAAACCAGACCCGCCTGTTCCGCCCCTTCACCCAGGCGGAGGCATCGACCACCCGCCGCTTCGGCGGCACCGGGCTGGGGCTGTCGATCTGCCGGCGTCTGGCCGAACTGATGGGCGGAGACATCGGCGTCAACAGCGAGGTCAATGTCGGCTCCACCTTCTGGTTCACCTTCGCCGCCGATCTGGTTGCGATGGACGAGCTGGCCGTGACGCAGCGGGCGCCGCTTCAGGGGGTGACCGTCCTGCTCCTGGCGGCGGATGCGCAGGAGCGCGGCTTTCTCGCCCGCTACCTGAATGCCGACGGCGCCCAGGTGGTGGAGGCGGCCGACGCCGCCGCCGCCTTGCGCACCCTGTTGCCGACCGCCGCCTGCGACGTGCTGGTCTCGACGCTCGGCAGCGACACCGCGGCGCTGGACCGCGACCCGCGCGGCCGGGTGCGCGGGCGCGTGGTGATCGGCGGCGATGCGCTGAGTTCCGGCGATGCGGCGGAACTGGGGGCCTCCGGTGCCGGCACCGTGGTTCTCGGCCGGCCGGTGCGCCGGGTCGGGCTGGTCCGCGCCGTCCTGGCCGCCGCCGGCCGGATGGCGGCGGGGGAGGGCGGGCGCAGCGACCGGCAACCCGCGCCGGAGCCCGCCGCCCCGGCCGCCGGCCGCCGCCGCCTGCCCACGGTGGAGGAGGCGCGGGCGCGTGGCCGGCTGATCCTGGTGGCGGAAGACCATCCGACCAACCGTCAGGTCATCCAGCGCCAGTTGACCCTTCTCGGCCATGTGATGGAGACGGCGGAGGACGGCGCCCAGGCGCTGGCCCTGTGGCGGGCCGGCGGCCATGGATTGCTGCTGACCGACTGCCAGATGCCGGAGATGGACGGCATGGAGCTGGCCCGCAGCATCCGCGCCGCAGAGGGGGAAAGCGGCGCTCGCCTGCCCATCGTCGCCATCACCGCCAACGCGACGGAGAACGAGGCCCAGCTTTGCCTTCTCGCGGGCATGGACGACACGCTGGCGAAACCGGTCAGCCTTGCCGACCTGCGCCGGGTGGTGGACCGTTTCCTGCCGCCGGCCGACGGCGAAACCGGGGAGGGAGAGGAATTGGACGATCCGTTGCAGAACATGGAGCCGGTGACCGGCGGGTTGCAGCAACCGGCACCTCAGCCCTCGCCCCGGCCTGCTCCCGCCATCGCCGACCTGCCGCCGCTCGACCTCGAGGCGCTGACCGCGCTGTTCGACGGCGACAGCGAGTTCGTCCGACATCTGCTGGGCGAGTTCGTGACCTCCAACAGCGCCTCGCACCATTGGCTGGTCGACGCGCTGGCCGGCGAAATCTGGGACGAGGTGCGGCAGGCCGCCCACAAGCTGGCGGGATCCTCGCGCACCGTCGGTGCCCGCGACCTTGCCGCCGCCGCCGATGCGGTGGAGCTGGCGGTGATCGACCACCGGCTGGAGGGCATCGCCGGCATGGTCGCCCGCGTCGGCGTGGAGCTGGACCGGGTCGTCGCCCACATCGAGACGGTCTGAACCCGCACCCGCCGGGGCTGTAGCGAAACCGACATCAGCGTCCCCTTGTCGCCTTTGCGACATGGGGAGGGCGCTTTCCAACTTTTTAAAATCTCCAGTGTTTCCCGTGGCTTGGCTGGTCTCCTCCGGCTGGCACGCTGCTTGCTGTCTGGGATGTATCCCGGCCCGGTGCCGGCCCCAACCCACATGCGCGTCACAGCGAGAGCGGAAGCCAAGGAGAGCGGGATGCACATCGTCGTCTGTATCAAACAGGTGCCCGACAGCGCCCAGATCCGCATCCATCCCGTCACCAACACCATCATGCGGCAGGGCGTGCCCGCCATCATCAACCCCTTCGACCTGTTTTCGCTGGAAGAGGCGCTGCGGCTGAAGGACAAGGTGGGCGCCCGCGTCACCGTGCTGACCATGGGGCCGCCGATGGCGGAAACCTCGCTGCGCAAGGCGCTGTCGCTGGGGGCCGACGATGCGGTTCTGCTGACCGACCGCAAGTTCGCGGGATCCGACACGCTGGCGACCTCCTACGCCCTGACCTCCGCCATCCAGAAGCTGTCGGAGGAGGATCCGGTCGACATCGTCTTCTGCGGCAAGCAGACGGTGGACGGCGACACCGCCCAGGTCGGCCCCGGCATCGCCACCCGGCTCGGCTTCGAACAGCTGACCTACATCACCAGGATCGAGGATCTGAACACCGCCTCGAAGGAGATTGTGGTGCAGCGCCGCTCCGAAGGCGGCGTGCAGGTGCTGAAGACGAAGCTCCCCTGCATGATCACCATGCTGGAAGGCACCAACACCATCCGCTTCGGCAAGATGGACGATTTGTTCCGCGCCGCCCGCTACGAGCTGAAGACTTGGAGCCGCGACTTCACCGGCGCCGAGGAGGGCCGCGTCGGCCTGAAGGGCTCGCCGACCGTGGTGTCGAAGGTGTTCGTGCCGAAGCCACGGGCGGAAAAGGCGAAGATGATCGTCGCCGACGCCGACACCCCCGACGCGATGGCCGCCGCCGCCATCGACGCCATCTTCGCCGCCCAGCCCAAGCTGGCCGGCGACCTGCTCGCCCGCGCCGCGGCCGGGCTTTGACGATCCATCCGCGGGAGACCCGACGATGAGCGAACCGAGCAAGCCCCAGGGCCGCAAGTTCCAGCTTCCCGAACACCTGAAGGTTTACAAGAACGTCTGGGTGATCGTGGAGCAGGAGCGCGGCATCGTCCATTCCGTGTCGCTGGAGCTGCTGGGCGAAGCCCGCAAGCTGGCCGACAAACTGGGGGTGGAGGTCGGTGCCGTGGTCCTGGGTGCCGAAAGCCCCGACCTGAACCGCATCTGCGGCGACGCCATCGGCTATGGCGCCGACATCGTCTACAAGGTGACCGACCCGGCGCTGGCCGACTACCGCACCGATCCCTACTGCCGCGTCATGACCGACGTGGTGAACACCCACAAGCCGGAGATCGTGCTGCTGGGCGCCACGACGCTGGGCCGCGATCTGGCCGGCGCCATCGCCACCACGCTGGCGACCGGCCTGACCGCCGACTGCACCGAGCTGGACATCTACGCCGACAACCGCTCGCTGGCCGCCACCCGGCCGACCTTCGGCGGCACGCTGCTCTGCACCATCCAGACGCTGGCCTACCGGCCGCAGATGGCGACGGTGCGGCCGCGCGTGATGGCGATGCCGGAGCACGACGACGCCCGCACCGGCCGCGTCATCGAAATCCAGCCGGACCTGCGCGAAGAGGACATCGTCACCAAGGTCCTGAACTTCATCGCCGACCGTGAGCAGAACGAGGCGCAGCTGGCCTTCGCCGACATCATCGTGTCGGCCGGCAAGGGGCTGGGCAAGGTCGAGAACATGAAGCTGGTCTTCGACCTCGCCAAGGTTCTGGGCGCCGAGGTCGGGGTGACCCGCCCGCTTGTCCAGGCCGGTTGGGCGACCAACGACCGTCAGGTCGGGCAGACCGGCAAGACGGTGCGGCCGAAGCTCTACATCGCCGCTGGCATCTCCGGCGCCATCCAGCACCGGGTCGGCATGGAGAAGTCGGACCTGATCCTGGCGATCAACACCGATCCGAACGCGACGATCTTCGACTTCGCCCATCTCGGGCTGGTCGGCGACGCGCTGAAAATCCTGCCGGCGCTGACCGATGCCTTTGGCCGCCGCCTCTCCGTCAACCGCATGGCCGGCTGACCGCCGGACGAGAAAGGAGCCTGTCGACATGGTCGAAAAGTTCGACGCCATCGTCATCGGTGCCGGCCCGTCCGGCAACGCCGCGACCTACACGCTGGCAAAGCAGGGGCTGAAGGTGCTCCAGCTCGAGCGCGGCGAATATCCCGGCGCCAAGAACGTCCAGGGCGGCATCATGTACGCCCATGAGCTGGAGAAGATCATCCCGGACTTCCGGGACGATTGCCCGACCGAGCGCCACATCATCGAACAGCGCGTCTGGCTGCTGGGCGACGACAATTACGTCGGCACCAACTACCGCTCGGAAGCCTTCAACAACGACAAGCCGAACCGCTACACCATCATCCGCGCCAACATCGACAAATGGTGGGGCGAGCAGATCCGCAAGGTCGGCGGTCTCCAGATCTGCGAGACGACGGTGACCGAGCTGATCCGCGATGCGTCGGGCAAGGTCATCGGCGTGCGCACCGACCGCGAGGGCGGCGAGATTTACGCCGATGTCGTCATCATGGCCGATGGCGTCAACGCCCTGCTCGCCAAGCGCGCCGGGTTGCAGGACGAGGCCGCGCCGGAGAATGTGGCGCTGGCGGTCAAGGAAATCCTCTTCATCGATCCGGAGCTGATCCAGCAGCGCTTCGGCATCAAGGAGGACGAAGGCGTCGTCATCGAGATCATGGGCAAGGTGACCAAGGGGATGGTCGGCACCGCCTTCCTCTACACCAACAGGGAATCGCTGACGATCGGCATCGGCTGCCTGATCTCCGACTTCAAGAACGGCGACTGCCCGCCTTACCGGATGCTGGAGGATCTGAAGAAGCATCCCGTCATCAAGCCGCTGATCGAAGGAGCGGAGATGAAGGAATACGCCGCCCATATGATCCCCGAGGGCGGCTACAAGGCGGTTCCGCAGCTCTATGGCGACGGCTGGATGGTGGTCGGCGACGCCGCCCACTTCAACAACGCCGCCCACCGCGAGGGTTCCAACCTCGCGATGGCGTCGGGCCGCATGGCGGCGGAGACGGTGATCGAGCTGAAGGCCGCCGGCAAGGGCTTCACCGCGTCGAACCTTGCCGTCTACAAGAAGAAGCTGGACGACAGCTTCATCATGAAGGACCTGAAGAAGTATCGCGAACTGCCTGGCATCATGCATGGCAACAAGCAGTTCTTCGGCGCCTATCCCGACGAAATCACCGCGGCTGCCCACAGCTGGTTCACCGTGGACAGCATCGACAAGAAGACGAAGGAAAAGCAGATCATGAAGTCCTTCATCAAGCGCCGCTCGGTGATGGGACTGGTCGGTGACGCAATCAAGCTGGTGAGGGCCGTGCGATGACCATGATGGTGAAGGTCGAAGAGAAGCTCTATCAGAATCGCTACATCGTCGATGAGAGCAGGCCGCATATCCAGATCAAGAGCGTGGAGGCCTGCCAGACCTGCGAGAAGCAGGCTTGCACCTTCTGCTGCCCGGCCGCCTGCTACAGCAAGAACGAAACCGGCGGCGTGACGCTGGTGACCGACGGCTGCCTGGAATGCGGCACCTGCCGCGTGGTCTGCCAGGACAAGGGAAACATCGCCTGGGATTATCCGCGCGGCGGCTACGGCATCAGCTACAAGTTCGGCTGATCCGGTCTTTCGGTGTCTTTCCCCGGAACCGGTTGGCCTCCGCGCGGCGACGCGCGGGGGCCGATTTGTGTTTGGGAAGAAGGCTTACGCCGACGCTTTTCTAAACCCGTCCCCGCAACGTCTCCGTTGCCTGACCCAGCGCCCGCTGCAGTTCGGCCGGGAAATAGGGCTTGCGGACGAAGCCGAAGGGATCGCATTCGGCGGCGCGGTGGCGGGTTTCGGGGTCGCCGAAGGCGGAGGTGAAGATACAGCGGATGCCGGTCCGCTTGCGGATTGCCACCGCAGCCTCGATCCCGTCGCGCGGCCCCAGCAGGCGGATGTCCATCATCACGATGTCCGGACGCAGTCGCTCCGCCGCCGCGACCGCATCGTCCGCATTGTCCTCGATCCCGACGACGGCGAATCCGAGCATACCCAGAACCTCCTCCAAAGCCATGGCGGCGAGGCTCTCGTCTTCGACGATAAGGATGCGGATGGGAGTGTCGGAGGCAGGCGAAGGGTCGGTCATCACGATCATGCAAGGAGTGTCACAGCGATTTTACAGGAGTCGTGCAATCGGCGAACCTGAAAACGCGGGATTATGACCAATGGTGCAGCCTGCGTCCCTTGCATGGGTGACGGTGGAAAAGCGTCGCCTGGGCTGTCGGCGAACCCTTGTTTTTCACACCTGCGGCGTACCATCTCACTGTTACGGCTGTTTTCACGAGCGAGCATCGCGGACCTGCACCCGTCCCTTGCAGGCTGTTGGGCGGGGACTATCGGCGGGTTTGCGGCCTTTTTGCATGAGGAGACCGGCGATGGATCTGCGTGTCTGTTTCGAGAACATGGAAAGTGTCAACGTCAACGACGCGGCGATGATGAAGCACTACACCAAGAGCTATCTGGCCGATTTCGACCCGGAATGGGCCGGCTTCATCATGCTGCCGCACAGCGAGACCATGCGCGCGACGATGGAGCCCGCCTGGCAGGTGCTGATCCGCGGCGCCACGCCGCGGACGGAGCAGGAGCTGCTGCGCTATCTCGACGAAAATCCGATGGCGGCCTACCACGTCCATGTCTACCGGCGCGACGGCAGCCCGAACGAGAGCAAAATCCACTGACGACAAAGGGGGCGCGCCAAGCGCCCCCCACTCGTTCGCTCAGACAGCGCCGGCGTCAGCCGACCGGCGTGCCCAGTAGGCTGTCCAGCGGGACGAAGCGGTCGGCCATCTTGCGCGCCTCTTCCTTGTGGACCTTGAAGGTCTTCTCCGCGATGGCGTTGGAGACGACGAAATCCTGGTACGCACGTTCCAGGTGGAAACGGTAGCGCGCCGTCGTGCCTTCGTCGTCCAGACCTTCCATGCCGATGTCGTCGGACAGGTAATCGTGGAAACGCTGCAGGATGTGCAGGCGGTTCACGTTCACAACACGCTGGTCGTAGGTGACGTGGAAGAAGCGCAGGAAGTCTTCCGCGGTTTCCAGATCATCCAGGTCATCGGTGAAATCGCTCATCGTCGAAGGCTCCTCACGCGTGCTGCTGGGTGGAAGGCGAGGGGGCGCACCCCTCCTGGTCGCAAATGTTGCCGCAGGAGCTGCAGGCCACACCGTCCAAACGTATATCGCCGTGAATATCGTTCAGGCGAAATTCCGACAGGCGGATGCTTTTAGCAGGAAACTGTGACGTTTCCGCTGCGGTGTGGGCCTCGAGCCGCGCTTCGATGCGGTTTATGTGGTCGATCAGGCAGGCGATGGCTTTGCCGACCGGATCGGGCATCAGGTGATGTTCCAGATCGATGCCGTGATTGGCAAGATGGGGATCGGACAGCTTGCGATACGCTTCCGGCCGCACCACCCGGCCGGGGATGCCGACCACGGTCATGCCCGGCGGCACCGGCTTGGTCACCACCGAATTGGCCCCGACCCGCGCGTTGGCGCCGACGGTGATCGGCCCCAGGATCTTGGCGCCGGCACCGACCAGCACGCCGTCCGACAGCGTCGGATGCCGCTTGCCCTTGGTCCAGGACGTGCCGCCCAGCGTCACCCCGTGATAGAGCGTCACGTCGTCGCCGATCTCCGCCGTCTCGCCGACCACCACGCCGGCGCCATGGTCGATGAAGAAGCGGCGGCCGATGCGGGCGCCGGGATGGATGTCGATGTTGGTCACCGCGCGGGCGACATAGGACAGGAAACGCGCCGGCCAGCGCAGCCCCCGCCGCCAGGCCGCGTTGGCGACGCGGTGGATCACCAGCGCATGGATGCCGGGATAGCAGGTCAGCACGTCGAGGACGTTTCGCGCCGCCGGATCGCGGTCGAAGACGCAGGCGACGTCCTCGCGCAGCAGGGCGGCGATGCCCGGAGGATTTTTGGCCTTCGTCATGTCGCCGCCTCCAGAAAGGCGTGCAGTTCCTCGGCCGTCGGCGGGCGTTTGGCGCGGGTGGCCAGCGCGCGAACGCGCGGCAGCACCGCCTGCGCGGTGGCGTCGTCGCAGGCGATGCCGAGCCGCTCATAGGCCAGCTTCACCGCCGCGGTGCCGGAATGCTTGCCCAGCACGATGCGGTGTTCGCGCCCGACCTCGGCCGGGTCGAAATTCTGGTAGGTGGTGCGGTCGCGCAGCAGCCCGTCGACATGGATGCCGGCCTCGTGGGTGAAGACGGCGGCGCCGACGATCGACTTATTGACGGCGACCGGCCGGTTGGAGGCCCGCTCCACCAGATCGCTGATGGTGCCGAGCGACCGCGTCTCGACCCCGGTGTCGATGTGGTAGAGGTGCTTTAGCGACACCACCACCTCCTCCAGCGGCGCATTGCCGGCGCGCTCGCCCAGGCCATTCACCGTGGTGTTGACGTGGGTGGCGCCGCCCAGCACCGCGGCCAGCGAATTGGCGTTGGCGAGGCCCAGATCGTCATGGGCGTGGATCTCGATCTCCAGGTCGGTGGCCCGGCGCAGCCGCTCGATGCAGGCGCGCGTCTGGAAGGGATCGAGCACGCCGAGCGTGTCGGCGAAGCGGAAGCGCCGTGCGCCAGCCTCCTGCGCCACCGTGGCCGCGGCGATCAGGAAATCCATGTCGGCGCGCGACGAATCCTCGCCGCCGACGCTGACCTCCATCCCATGGTCGCGCGCCTGTTTGACTCGGCGCTCTATCTCGGCCAATGCCCAGGAACGGCTGCGCTTCAGCTTCTTGGTGATGTGGATGTCCGACACCGGCATCGACAGGTTGACGAAGCCGACATTGCAGGAGAGTGCCGCCTTCAGATCGGCGTCGTGCATCCGGCACCACACCATCAGCCGGCCTTTCAGCCCCAGCGACGCCACGGCGCGGATGCCCTCGCGCTCCTCCTCGCCCATCGCGGGGATGCCGATTTCCTGCTCCGGCACGCCGGCGGCGTCGAGCGCCTTGGCGATGGCGATCTTCTCGTCGAGCGTGAAGGCGACGCCGGCGGTCTGCTCGCCGTCGCGCAGCGTGGTGTCGTTGATGGTGGCGAAGGTGGTGGGCATGGGGGCACCTCGCGCGCGGGGACCACCTGTCCCCTTTGAAAAGTGTCGCAGGCCGGGCCGGGGACCCGCCCCGACGGGGTGTCGTCGGGCGGGGTGCCGGGACGGGCCACCGACCCGGCCTGCGATTCCGGTGTTACGAATAAACGGGTGCGAACTCATTCGGCTTGGCGGCGTCCTGCTGCCAATAGGGCGACAGGCTGCGCAGCTTGGCGATGATGTCCGGCACCACGGCGATGACGTGGTCGATCTCGGCGTCGGTGGTGTCGCGCGACAGCGAGAAGCGGGTGGCGCCGTGCGCCGCCGTGTAGGGAACCCCCATGGCACGCATCACATGGCTCGGCTCCAGCGATCCCGAGGTGCAGGCCGATCCGGAGGACGCGGCGATGCCCTGCTCGTTCAACAGCAGCAGGATGGCCTCGCCCTCGATGTATTCGAAGGCGATGTTGCAGGTGTTGGGCAGCCGGTTGTCCGGGTTGCCGGTGACGAAGCAGGCCGGCACGGCGGCCAGGATCGCCTGTTCCAGCCGGTCGCGCTGCGCCTTCACCCGCGTGTTTTCTTCACCCATGTGGGTGAGGGCGAGATGGGCGGCGGCGCCCAGGCCGACGATGGCCGGCGCGTTCTCGGTGCCGGCGCGGCGCGAGCGCTCCTGGTGGCCGCCGCGCAGCATCGGGCGGAAGCGCAGGCCGCGCTTGACGTACAGCGCGCCGATGCCCTTCGGGGCGTGCAGCTTGTGGCCGGACAGCGACAGCATGTCGACGGCGCTGTCGGCGAGCTTCATCGGGATCTTGCCGACCGCCTGGACGGCATCGGTGTGGAAGATGGCGCCGACCGCCTTGGCCATTTGCGCCAGCTCCTCGATCGGGAAGATTGTCCCGGTCTCGTTGTTGGCCCACATGATCGACACGATGGCAACCTGATCCGACAGCGCCGCCCGGTAGGCGTCGATGTCGAGGTTGCCCTTGCCGTCCACCGGGATGCGGTGAATCTTGTAGTCGCGCTTCTTCTCCAGATAGTCGCAGAGCGCCAGCACGGCGGGGTGCTCGACCACGCTGGTGACGATCTCGCGCTTCTTCGGATAGGCCTCGATGATCGACAGGATGGCGGTGTTGTCGCTTTCCGTCCCGCCCGAGGTGAAGATGATCTCGCTGTCGTGCGCCGCGCCCAGCAGGGCCTGGACCTGCTTGCGCGCCCATTCGATCTTGCCGCCGACCGCGGCGCCGAAGGCGTGCATCGAGGACGGGTTGCCGAAATGCTCGGTGAAGAGCGGCAGCATCTCCGCCAGCACGTCAGGATCGACCCGAGTGGTGGCGTTGTTGTCGAGATAAACCCCGTTGTTCGGAATGGTCATCGCCGGTTCCTCCCCTTAGCCCGCGTGGGCCGGCATGAGGGACGCGGGCTTGACCCGCACGAACTCGCCGAGCTTCTCGACCAGCTTCATCTGCACGCCCATCATCGTGCCGGCCGACTGCGAACAGCCGGAGCAGGCGCCGGTCAGCCGGACGTAGATGTCCTTGCCGTCGATGTCGACCAGCTCCACGTCGCCGCCGTCGCGCTGGATCTGCGGACGCATTTCCTCGATGGCGCTCATGATCGCCTGCATGCGCTGCACATTGGTCAGCTTGGGCGCCGCCGCCGGTTCCGGTCTGGCCGGCAGAGGCTTGATGGCGTCGAGGCCGACGGTGCCGGGGGTGTGCTTGGCGGCGGGCTTCAGCGCGCCGGTCTTCGCCATCACCGCTTCCAGCACCTCCTCGATTTTCTCGTGGCAGGTCTGGCAGGAGCCGCCCGCCTTGGTGTAGTGGGTGACCTCTTCCAGCGAGGTCAGGCCGTTGACGGTCACCGCGCGCTCGATCATCGCGGCGTCGATGCCGAAGCACTTGCAGATCAGCTCGCCTTCCTCGTGGTCGTCGACCCACTCCTCGCCCTTGTAGTTGGCGATGGCGGCGCGCAGAGCCTCGGCCCCCATGACGGAGCAGTGCATCTTCTCCGGCGGCAGGTCGCCCAGATACTCGGCGATGTCCCGGTTGGTCAGCGTCAGCGCCTCGTCCACCGTCTTGCCGATGATCATCTCGGTCAGTGCCGAGCTTGAGGCGATGGCCGATCCGCAGCCGAAGGTCTGGAACTTGGCATCCAGGATGATCTGGGTGTCGGGATCGACCTTCAGCATCAGACGCAGCGCGTCGCCGCAGGTGATGGAGCCGACCTCGCCGACCGCGTTGGCGCTGTCCAGGACACCGGAGTTCTTCGGGTTGAAGAAGTGTTCCTTGACCTTGTCGGTGTAGTTCCACATGTCGCTGCTGCCTTTCCGTGGGGGCGCGCCTAGGGGAAGAGGTGTCTTGGAAGAGCTGTCCGGTGATGTTCAGTGGGTCGAGTAGGGGGCCGACGATCCGCAGCTGGACGAGGAGGTCGAGCAGGAACCGCCGCCTTCCCCTCCGGCCGAGAAGGACTTGCCGCAGCCGCAGCTGCTCGTCGCGTTCGGATTGTCGAACTTGAAGCCCGAGCCTTCGATGCCCTCGACAAAATCGACGACCACGCCCGACAGGAAGGGTTGGCTGTTGGCGTCGACGAAGATGGTGACGGGGCCGAAGCTGAGAACCGTGTCGTCGTCGCCGGCCGCCGCTTCTAGCCCCATCTGGTATTTCAGGCCGGCGCAGCCGCCGTCGGTCACCGCGATCCGCAGGCCGGCGGCCGCACCGCCGGACTTCGCCAGGACCTGTTCCAGGGTGGAGACCGCCGCATCCGTCAGAGTCACCATGTCCCGCCTCCTCAAGCCGCGTTGCCGGGGGTGCCGGCCAATCTGACGAGGCATGAGCAAGGGGTGTGCCAGATGGTCAAACCATTGAATTAGAATGATTGTCTGGTCGGATCGGCATGGCGAAAGTCCGACAATGTTTCGCTTGCCAACTGTTTTGTCGGGTTTGGCGCGTGTCGGATTCGCGACAGCCGCGACACTTCGCCGCACAAAATTAATGTGGTCTTTCCCGGCGCGCCCGCGCCTACCATGGGGCGTCGTCGGTGCGTCGGATGGTTGCTTGCAGCAGCGGAAAAATTCAGGCGAGGGAAGCGATGAGCGACGAACCGATCGAACTCCGGATGTCGAACGGCCGCATGGCCTTCGGCGACGTGCCCGAACAGATCGACGAGCTTTTGCAGGAGGCGGTGAGGGTCCGCGACGTGCCCGACGCCTGCGAGGCGTTGCTGTGGGAGGCCCACCGCAAGGGACCGCGGGTGCTGCCGGTTTTCTACGCGCTCTACAAATTCTACTTTAACCGCAAGAAGCTGGGGGAGGCGGAGCGGGTGGCCCGCATCGGGCTGGATGCCGCGGCACTCCAGGGCGGCTTTCCGGCCGACTGGTCGCAACTGACCGCCGGTTCCACCGACTGGACGGCGGCCGGACCGGCGCGCTTCTTCCTGTTCACCATGAAGGCGCTGGCCTTCATCGAACTGCGCCGCCACAACCGCGACAAGGCGCTGGCGATCCTCGCCAAGATGGCGGAGATCGACCCGGCCGATCAGGTCGGTTACGGCACCATCGCGGCACTTGCCCGCGGGTTGGAGGGAGAGGGCGGGGCGGCGTGAGCGACCCGGCCCGATAAGGCGGCCCCACAAAAAAGCCCCCCGGCCCAGGGGGGAACCGGGCCGGGGGCAGGGGGGATTTGCGTCTCACGACGCGCTCACGACGCGCTCTCTCACGTCGAGAGGAATTGCGGCCCCGATTGGGGATTCCCGATTGGAGATTCCAGGGGGCGGAAATCGGAGCCGCAAACCTGTCAGGCGGCGATGGATTCCAGCGCCGGGTAATCCGTGTAGCCCTTGGCATCGCCGCCGTAATAGGTGGTGCGGTCCGGTTCGGCCAGCGAGGCGCCGGCACGGAAGCGCACGGGCAGATCCGGGTTGGAGATGAAGGCCTCGCCGAAGCTGACTGCATCGGCCTCGCCGTTGGCGAGCGCCGCGACGGCGTCACCGCGGCTGTAGCCGCCATTCAGGATGAACGGACCCTTGTAGGCGGCGCGCAGGGTCGACGCCACGTGCGGCGCGCCCTCCGGCGGGGCCATGTGGTGGCCGGGCTTGCCCTCGATCACATGCAGATAGGCGAGGTTGAAGGGGTTCAGCGCCTTGGTGATCGCCAGGAAATGCGGCAGCGGGTCGCTGTCCTTCATGTCGTTGAACACGCCGGTCGGCGACAGGCGGACGCCGATGCGGTCGGCGCCGACGGCATGGGCCGTCGCCTCCAGGATCTCCAGCAGGAAGCGGCAGCGATTCTCCACCGTTCCGCCATACCGGTCGGTGCGGGTGTTGGTGCCGTCGCGTAGGAACTGGTCGATCAGATAGCCGTTGGCCGCGTGGATCTCGACGCCGTCCAGGCCGGCATCGAAGACGGCGCGCTTGGCGGCGTCGGCGAAATGGCGGACCAGGGCAGGGATCTCGGCGGTTTCAAGGGCGCGCGGAACCGGGAAAGGCTCCATGCCGGTGCCGGTGTAGAGCTGACCCTTCGCTGCGATGGCCGACGGGGCGACCGGGGCGGCGCCGTTCGGCTGGAAGCGCGGGTGGGAAATGCGGCCGACATGCCAGAGCTGGGTGACGATCCGACCGCCGGCCGTGTGCACCGCGTCGGCCACCGCACGCCATGCCAGGGTCTGGGCATCGGTGTGGATGCCCGGCGTGCTGGGATAGCCCTGGGCGGTGTCGCAGACCTGCGTCGCCTCGGTGATGATCAGGCCGGCGGACGCGCGCTGCGCATAATATTCGGCGGTGAGCACGGTCGGGCAGTTGCCGTCACCGGCGCGGCTGCGGGTCATCGGCGCCATGACGACGCGGTTCGGCAGTTCGATTGCGCCGAGACGCAGCGGGGTGAACAGATCCGGAGTGGCGGTGCTGTGCGTGTCGTTGCTGTGCGGCATGGCGGGAATAACCCCCTGTTGGGCAATAGGCTTTTGGGGTGAGGTCTTGTATGTATGTGAGTACATACTTGAACCGACGGCCGCCGCTTGTCAAGTATGTATCTGCATACTTATTATGAAGCTGCCCATCGTGACGCGGATGGGGCGGACTGGAGAGGGACGGATCTTGGACGCAAGCAATGACGCCGACGGCTGCTGCCCCGGAAACGGCACCGAGGGCGCCTGCGAGGGCGGGGCGCGCAAGCGCGACCGTGCCGCGACGGAAAGCGCGCTGCTCGACGCGGCCAAGGTGGTGTTCGCCGAGCGTGGCTTCGATGCGGCGACGACGCGGGAGATCGCCGGGCGGGCCGGGGTCAACGAACAGCTGATCCAGCGCTATTTCTCAGGGAAGAGCGGGCTGCTGCTGGCAGTGGTGGAGCGCTATTGGCGCGAGGAAGCCGGCGGCTGCGACCTGCCGCCGCCGGACGACGATCTGGAAACCGACCTCGGCCGCTTCCTGCACGCGCAGCTGAAGCACAGCTGGAAATGCCGCGACTTCACCCGTGTCGTGCTGGCCCGCGCCCTGGTCGATCAGGCGGTGGCGGACGAGATGGCGCGCACCCTGTCGGAGAGCCGCATCCCCTGCCTGCTGAAACGGCTGGAGGGCTATCGCGAGCGCGGCGCCATCGCCGCCGACGCCGACCTCGCCAATGTGGCGGCCGGCATCGCGACGCTCAGCTTCGGGCTGGGCTTCCTCGATCAGGTGGTGTTCGGCCGCGACGATGCCGGCATCTGCGCGATGGTCGGCACGCTGGCCCACACCATCGCCCATGGCCTGACGCCGCGCTGACGCCTACTCCGCTGCTGCTGCGGCGCGGGTGGTGGCACGGTGGCTGTGCACCGCATCGGCGGTGAAGACGGCCAGGGCCACCCAGATGCAGGCGAAGGTGATGGCGTGGCTGCGGGTGAAGGCCTCGCCATAGACCAGCACGCCCAGCAGAAGCTGCCCGGTCGGCCCGACATATTGCAGCAGACCCAGGGTGGTCATGGTCAGCTTGCTCGCGCCGATCATGAACAGCACCAGCGGCACCGCCGTCATCGGTCCGGCCAGCACCAGCAGGGTGCTCTCCGCCCAGCCATGGCCGAAGGCGCCGTCGCTGCCCAACCACAACAGATAGCCCAACGCCGCCGGCAGCAGCAGGGCGGTTTCCACCAGCAGACCGATCACCGGATCGATCGCCGCCTTCTTGCGCACCAGGGCGTAGAAGCCGAAGGACAGCGCCAGCGACAGTGCGACCCAGGGCACGGCGCCATAGCTGACGACGAGGCTGCCGACGCCGGCCGCGGCGATGGCGACCGCCAGCATCCGGCCGCGGCTGAGCCGTTCGTTCAGGAACAGCACGCCCAGCAGCACATTGACCAGCGGGTTGATGAAGTATCCCAGGCTGGCCTCGACCAGCCGGCTGTTCACCACCGCCCAGATGAAGACGGTCCAGTTGACGGTGACCAGCAGGGTGGTGACCACCAGAATGCCCAGCCGGCGCCAGTTGCCGACCGCGGCGACGATGGCCGCCGGCCCGCGGGTCGCCAGCACGCCGATGCCGACCAGCACCACGGTCCACACCACGCGGTGGGCGACGATCTCCACCGCGCCGACATCGCCCAGCGATTTGAAGAAGACGGGGTTGACCAGCCCCCAGATCAGGTAAGAGGCAAGCGCCGCGACGAACGCGGCGGTTGTGGAAGTCGGGGCCTGGGCGGGCGGCGGGGTCTGAGCCATACCGTCCGTTTAGCACATTGTTTGTGCAATCCGGCAGCGGGCCGCCGGGCATGGCCGGGCTGCGCGGCCGGCATCGCTGCCCGTCACCTGATGCCGGACACGGAAAAGCCCCGCCGGAGCGGGGCTTTTCCGTTCCTCACCGGACCGGCGATGCGGTCAGGCGGCGGTGGCGACGCCCTTGTCGGCCATCAGGGTCTGCAACTCGCCCGACTCGTACATCTCGCGGACGATGTCGCAGCCGCCGACCAGCTCGCCCTTGACGTAGAGCTGCGGGAAGGTCGGCCAGTTCGAGTATTCCTTCAGGCCCTGGCGCAGGCCCGGATCCTCCAGGATGTTGACGCCCTTGAACTTGACGCCGGTGTGGCTCAGCACCTGGACGACGGCGGCGGAGAAGCCGCACTGCGGGAACACCGGGGTCCCCTTCATGTACAGCACGACATCGTTGTTCTTGATGTCCTGCTCGATGCGCTCGACGACGTTCTGATCGACCATGACCTGATAACCCTTCCGATTAAGGCCCGGCGGCGCCGGGGCCTTGTCCGTTGCAACTTTGATCAGGCGCCCTCAGGCACCGCGGTGGTCAGCGCCAGGGCGTGCAGTTCCCCGCCCATCTTTCCCTGGAGGGATGCGTAGACCATCTGGTGCTGCTGCACCCGGCTCTTGCCCTTGAAGGCGGCGGAGGTGACGAGCGCGGCATAGTGGTCGCCGTCGCCGCGCAGGTCCGCGATCTCGACGACCGCGTCCGGGATGCCCTCCTTGATGAGCTTTTCGATCGTGGCGGCTTCCATCGCCATGGGTCTGGTCCTCGCTCTGTTCAGGATTGCCCCGCCCGGGCACACGCTTATCGGAATAGAGTAGGTGCGGCCGGGCCGTTTGTCATCCACCGGCAAGTCTTTGCCGCCCTGCGGAAGACGCCGTAACGGCCCGGATGCCCCTCATTCAACAGGAGGTGCCTGTTATTCGCCGAACACGCGCTTGAACACCGTGTCGACATGCTTGGTGTGGTAGGTCATGTCGAACATCGGCTCCAGCTTGTCGCGGCCGATGTGCTTGGCGATGTCGGCGTCGTTCGACAGCAGGTCCAGATAGTTGCCGCCCTTTTCCCACACCTGCATGGCGTTGCGCTGCACCGCCTTGTAGCTGTCCTCGCGGCTCATGCCGGCCTGGGTCAGGGCCAGCAGGACGCGCTGCGAGAAGACCAGCCCGCCCAGGTCGTCCAGGTTCTTCTGCATGCGCTCCGGATAGACCACCAGCTTTTCCATCATGCCGGTCAGGCGCACCAGAGCGAAGTCCAGGGTGACGGTGGCGTCGGGACCGATCATCCGCTCGACCGAGCTGTGGGAGATGTCGCGCTCGTGCCACAGCGCCACGTTCTCCAGCGCCGGGACGACGGCGGAGCGCACGATGCGGGCCAGGCCGGTCAGGTTCTCCGACAGGACCGGGTTGCGCTTGTGCGGCATCGCCGACGAGCCCTTCTGGCCGGGGTGGAAATACTCCTCCGCCTCGCGCACTTCGGTGCGCTGCAGGTGGCGGATTTCCGTGGCCAGATTCTCGACGCTCGACGCGATCACGCCCAGCACGGAGAAGAAGAAGGCGTGGCGGTCGCGCGGGATGACCTGGGTCGACACCGGCTCGACCGACAGGCCGAGCTTGGCGGCGACATGCTCCTCCACCCGCGGGTCGATGTTGGCGAAGGTGCCGACGGCGCCGGAGATGGCGCAGGTGGCGATGTCCTGGCGCGCCTGGACCAGACGCTCGCGCCCGCGGGCGAAGGCGGCGTAATGGCCGGCCAGCTTCAGGCCGAAGGTGGTCGGCTCGGCATGGATGCCGTGGCTGCGGCCGATGGTGACGGTGTTCTTGTGCTCATACGCCCGGCGCTTCAGCGCGGCCAGCAGGGCGTCCATGTCGGCCAGCAGCAGGTCGGCGGCCTGGGTCAGCTGGACGGCGAGGCAGGTGTCCAGCACGTCCGACGACGTCATGCCCTGGTGGACGAAGCGGGCTTCCGGACCGACATATTCGGCGAGATTGGTCAGGAAGGCGATGACATCATGGCGGGTCTCGCGTTCGATCTCGTCGATGCGGTCGATCTCCCACTTGCCGCGCTCCCACACCGCCTTGGCGGCCTCCTTCGGGATCACGCCCAGCTCGGCCTGCGCGTCGCAGGCGTGCGCCTCGATCTCGAACCAGATGCGGAAGCGGTTTTCCGGCTCCCAGATGCGGGCCATTTCGTGGCGGGTATAGCGGGGGATCATCGGCACTCTCCGGAGGATGCTGGCGCTGGAAAAGGAGCGGCTGCGGGTCTGACGGCACGCGCGCGCGACCATAGCGGTGCCGGGGGGCGTTTTAAAGCCTCGCGATGGCCCGATCCGTCCGCCCGGCCTCCGGCCCGACCGGCTCCACTGTTGGCGCCATTAATCTTCATGGGTGAATCCTTGCCAGCCTAAGGGAATCCACGCCTAACGTTGCGCGGGCGCACTTTCCGTCAATTCCCTGTCAACATGCGGATCCGCACGTCGCCGTCCATTCAGGCGCGAGGAAAACAGTCAAAGAGTCGCGCCCGGGTGGATTTGATTTGCTTGCAGTTGAATCCGCGCGAGCATTAAGCAACACTTGCACAGCGCATCTGGACCGGCCCCAGTCGGTTTCCGCGAGTTCCACCGAACAGGCCATTCGAAGGGAGCCCTTCTTGTCCGACCCCGTCGCCGAGCTGGTCCGTGCGCCGTCGCGCTCGTCCGACGAGGCCCGGCTCTACCGCCTGCAATTCCTGGCGTCGATGGCGCTGGTGTCGGCGCTCGTCCTCGGGCTCGGCCTCTATTTCGTCTGGCAGCATTGGGCCGACCTGGAGCACGACCTCCAGCAGAGCGAGGCGCGCTATGTCGAGGAGCAGCATCAGGCCCTGGTGCAGGAGGTGGAGAACGCGCAGTCCTATCTCGCCTACATGCGCTCCCGCGTCGAACCGCTTCTGAAGGAGCAGTTGCGCGCCCAGGTCGACGAGGCCTATTCCATCGCCCGCAGCGTCCATGACCGGGAAAAGGACATCCTGCCCGAAGCGTCGGTGAAGGAATCGATCAAGCAGACGCTGCGGCCGCTGCGCTTTTCCGGTGGGCGCGGCTACTACTTCATCAACGACCTGAACGGCGAATCGGTGCTGATGCCGGTCGACCCGTCGCGGGAGGGGACCTCTCCCTTCTCCGCCCCCGATCCGCAGGGGGCCGCCGTGATGCGCGAGCTGATGCGGGCCGTCCAGGATCCCAGCCTGCGCGGCTTCGCCCGCTATCGCTGGCGCATGCCGGACGATCCGGCCCAAACCGGCGACAGAGCGGCGGTGGACAAGCTGGCCTTCGTCCGCCGTTTCGAACCTTATGACTGGGTGATCGGCGCCAGCGACTCCCTGGGGGCGGTGGAGGCGCGGTTGCAGCACGAATCGCTGGAGCGTCTGCGCGCCTTCCGCTTCGGGGAAACCGGCTATGTCGGCGTGCTGCGCCAGGACGGGCAGGTGCTGCTGTCGCCCACCGCCCCGGCATCGGAGGGGATGAACGCCCGCGACCTGCCGTGGAAGACCGAGCGCGACCTCGTCACCCGGCTGCTGGAGCTCGGACGCCAGGGCGGCGGCGAGCTGCGCTACGACTGGATCCACCCGGTCACCGCGCGGCCGACGCCGAAGATGGCCTATGTCTCGGCCCCCAGCGTCTGGGGCTGGATCCTGGTCGCCGGCTTCTACATCGACGATGTCGGCAAGGAGATGGAGGTCCGCCGGGCGGAGATCAGCCGCGGCGTCAACCAGCGCGTCTGGACCACGGTGGCGGTGCTGGCCGTGGCGCTGGCCGCGTCGGTCGGCGTGTCATGGCTGGTCACCGGCTGGATCCGGCGCATCGTCGGCAGCTATCAGCTGCGGGTCAGGCACAGCGACAGCATGCTGCGCGAACGGGCGCGCCAGCTGTATCTCGCCAACTTCTTCATCGACCATGTGTCGGAGATCGTCGTGCTCGCCGACGCCGGCCTGCGCGTCGCCTACATCAATCCCTTCGGCTGCCGGGCCCTGGGCGGGACGCTGGAAGACCTCGTGATGGGGCAGGCCGACCTGCTGAAGCGCTTCGCCGCCGAGGGCGAGGACGCGGCCAGCCATTACGAGACCGCCTACCGCACCGCCGACGGCCGCACGCTGGAGCTGGAGGTTACCGCCAGCCGCATCACCTACGAGGGCGACGTCTATTACTCGGCCATCGCCCGCGACATCAGCGAGCGCAAGCGGGCGGAATGGCAGCTGCGCCTGTCGGCCAAGGTGTTCGACAACGCGGCGGAGGGCATGTTCGTCGCCAACGAACATCGGCAGATCGTCGCCGCCAACGACGCCTTTTCCCGCATCACCGGCTATGACCGCGACGAGGTGCTGGGCCGCAGTCCCGACTTCCTGCGCTCCGACCGCAACCCGTCGGGCTTCTACGATGACTTGTGGGTGCAGCTGCGCGAAAACGGCCATTGGGCCGGCGAGATCTGGAGCACCCGCAAGAACGGCGAGGTGTTTCCGGAGTGGCTGAGCGTCAAGCTGGTCCGCAACGAGGATGGCGCCGTCGCCAACTACATCGCCGCCTTCAGCGACATCACCGCGACCCGCGCGCAGGAGGAGCGTATCCGTCATCTGGCGCAGTTCGATTTCCTGACCGACCTGCCCAACCGCTTCCTGCTGCGCGACCGGCTGGAGCGCGCCATGCTGGCCGCCGGGCGCCACGGCACCAGGGTCGGGCTGCTGTTCGTCGATCTCGACCGTTTCAAGACGATCAACGACAGCCTGGGCCATCAGGTCGGCGACGACCTGCTGCGCGAGGTGGCCGGGCGGCTGACCGCCACCGTACGGGCGAGCGACACCGTCAGCCGCCAGGGCGGCGACGAGTTCATCATCCTGATCAGCGACATGGACGGCCCCGACGCCGCCGGCATCGTCGCCCGCAAGGTTCTGCACGCTTTGTCGGAACCCTATCTGATCGACGGGCACGAGTTGCAGGTCACGCCCTCCATCGGCATCGCCATCTACCCCGACGACGGCACCGGCATCGACGGGCTGCTGAAAAGCGCCGACATGGCGATGTATGCCGCGAAGGAGGCCGGGCGCGCCACCTACCAGTTCTTCACGCCGGAGCTGAACCGCCGCGCCTCCGACCGGATGTGGACCGAAAGCAACCTGCGCCGGGCGCTCGCCAACAACGAGCTGGAGCTGCATTTCCAGCCGCAGTTCTCCATGGACGGCCGCCGGCTGATCGGGGCGGAGGCGCTGGTGCGCTGGCGCCAGCCCGACGGCACGCTGATCATGCCCGGCCAGTTCATTCCGGTGGCCGAGGATACCGGCCTGATCCTGCCGCTGGGCGATTGGGTGCTGGGCGAGGCCTGCCGCCGCGCGGCCGAGCTGCTGCGCCACCACGATCTGCTGATCGCCGTCAACCTGTCGGCGGTGCAGGTGCGCCGTCCGGGACTGGCGGAGCGGGTGGCCGGCTGGCTGTCGGCCTATGGCATCCCGCCCTCGGCCCTGGAGCTGGAGGTGACGGAAAGCGTCCTGATGGACGAGTCCGACGTGGTGTCGGAAACCTTCTCCCGGCTGCGCGAGCTGGGCGTGCCGGTCGCCATCGACGATTTCGGCACCGGCTATTCCTCGCTGGCCTATCTGAAGCGCTTCCGCGTCGACAAGCTGAAGATCGACCGCAGCTTCGTCAGCGGCCTGCGCACCGGCAACCCGGACAGCGGCGCCATCGCCGAGGCGATCATCGGCATGGCGCGGTCCTTGCGCATGCAGACGCTGGCCGAAGGGGTGGAGACGGAGGAGCAGTATGGCTGCCTCGCCGAGATGGGCTGCGACCAGTGCCAGGGCTATCTGCTGGGCCGTCCGATGCCCTATGAGGATTTCCTGGAGTTCGTCCGGCGCGACGCCGCCGCAGCCGAGCCGCGGATGGCCGAACCGGTGGGTTAGGCGGTCGGTCAGGGGGCGGGCGTCACCCGTACCGCAGCAGCCGCGTGCCGTTCGCCTTCAGCCAGGCCCGCGGCCAGTCCACGCCGCTGCCGTCCGTCAGGCTGGCGCACAGCGCCCAGAAGCGCGGCGAGTGGTTCATCTCGCGCAGATGGGCCACCTCGTGCCCGACCACATAATCCAGCACCGGCTCCGGCGTCAGGATAAGCCGCCAGGAGAAGGACAGCCGGCCGGTGGACGAACAGCTGCCCCAGCGGCTTTTGGTGTCGCGGATCGTGACCGCCGCCACGCGGGCGCCGATGGTCGCGGCCTTCAGCCGGGCACGGGTCGCCAGCTCGCGCTTGGCCTCCGCGATCAGGAAATCGCGGATGCGGCGGGAGACGTGTTCCGGCTGGCCGCCGACCAGCAGGGCGCCGTCCTCGATGCGTGTCGGGCCGCGCATGGCAGGGTCGTGGCGGATGACATGCTCGATGCCGAGATAGGGCACGCTGGCGCCGTCGGCGAAGGGCAGGGACGGCGGCATCGCCGCCAGCCGCGCCCGCAGCCAGCCGTCATGCCGGCCGACGAACTGGCGGGCATCGGTTTCCGACACGCCGACCGGCACCACCACCTGGACCAGCCCGCGCCCGGCATCGACCCGCAGGGTCATGCGGGTCGCGCGCGCGCTTTCCCGCAGCTCCAGCGGAATCGGCAGGCCGGATATCTCCAGCGCGCGGGGCGGCTGGGGCGGCCGGGCGGCGGATCGCTTGCGGCGACGCAAAAGGGCGGGGGGGCGTTGCACCATGCCGTCTTATAGCGCGGCCGGCGCCGGCTGCGGAAGCATCCTCCGCCCTTTGTCGGAATGGTGCCACGGTCCAGTTTCGGCTTAAAGCATTAGGGCTTTCGAACGATCCCGGCCTATGGGATCGACTGAGGTCACATTTGACACGATCGATCGGGGCACAAGATAAAGCAGAGGTAACGCGGTGGTCTGTAGACCTCCCATTTGCCGCCGGTTCACATGTTCGTCTGCTTATGATCGCCCCCTTAGCCTTGCCCCTTAGCATTGCCGAGTACATGCCATGGCCCTCATCCCTGGAAAAACTCCGACACGTGAGGATTGGCTGGACGCCCTGCTGTCGGCCAACGGTTCTCCCCAGGCCCTGCTTGGCGAGGACGGGCGCGTGCTGGTGGCGAATCCGGCCTTCGCCACCCTGACCGGCCATGCGCCGGGCAGGGTGGAGGGGCTGTCGCTGGCGGAGGCCGGGCTGCCGGCCGAAACGGCCGAAGGGATCGACGGGTTGCGGCGGCGGGTGATGGCGACCGGCACGCCGGCCTCCACCACCGGACCGCTCCCCGGCTTTCCCGCCACGCTGGCGCTGACGCCCGTGCCGGACGCCGATGGTCGCACCAGCGCGGTGGCTCTCGTCGCCGATGCCGGGGCTGTCGCCTTGGCCGAAGCCAGGGCGGAGGCGGCCCAGGCCCGTGCCGATGCCGAGCGCGCCCGCACCGCCAAGGGCAAATTCCTGTCGGCCGCCAGCCACGATCTGCGCCAGCCTTTCCAGGCGATGCACCTGTTCCACCATCTGCTGAGCGGCCGGCTGACCGATCCGGCTTCCATCGAGCTGGCGAACAAGCTGGAGCAGGCGATCCTTGGCGGCGAGGCGCTGCTGCGCGCCCTGTTGGAGGTTTCCGCGCTGGAGGCCGGGCTGGTCACCGCCAAGCAGCAGACTTTCCCGGTCGACGAGCTGTTCGCCAAGATGCTGGAGGAGTTCGGCCCGGAGGCGGAGGCTAAGGGCCTGCGCCTCAACATCCACCCGTTCGACGCCGACATCACCAGCGACCCGGCACTGATGGAGCGGCTGCTGCGGCCGATCATGGCCAATGCCCTGCGCTACACGCTGAAGGGCGGCGTCCTGCTGGCGGCGCGGCGGCGCGGCGAGTTCCTGCGCATCGAGGTGTGGGACACCGGTGTCGGCATCGACCCGTCCAACCATGCCGTGATCTTCGAGGATTTCCAACAGCTCGGCAATCCGGGACGCGACCGCAAGCAGGGGCTGGGCCTCGGCCTTGCCATCGTGCGGCGGCTGGGGCAGGTGCTGGGGCATCCGGTGACGGTGCGCTCCAGGCTCGGCAAGGGCTCCGTCTTCGCGGTGGAGGTGCCGCTGGCCGGCAATGACGGCGACCGCTCGGGCGACGACTCCGCCGACAGCGAGCCGGAGCCGGCGGCCGGACAGTCGTCCTTCGCTGCCGCTCCCGCGGTGACCGGCACGGTGCTGGTGATCGAGGACGATGCGGTGCAGCTTGAGGGGATCGGGCTGCTGCTGCGCGGCTGGGGCTATGCGGTCATCCCCGCCCGCGGCATTGACGAAGCCTGTGCCGGGCTGGAGGGTGGTGCGGCGGCACCCGACCTCGTGCTGTCCGACCTGCGCCTGTCGGGGCCGGAGACCGGCATCGACGCCATCCAGGCGGTCCGTGCCCGCTGCGGCCGGCGGGTGCCGGGCGTCATCGTCACCGGCGACACCGATCCCGACCGCCTGCGCAGCGTCGACCGCAGCGGCTTTCCCCTGGTCCACAAACCCTGCGATCCGGTCGCCCTGCGCCGCCTGTTGAGCCGCAGCCTGATGGCCGGACAGGCGGGGTCTTTGCCGCCCGTCCGCCGGCCGGATGCCATCTGTCAGCATTAGCCCTTCCGCACTTGCGCGTTTTCGCTCTGCAACATTTTATCGCCGCGATTTTCACGTCATAAAACTGTAATGTGGCGTCTTGACAGACCCGTGTATGCGTGCGCAGTGTGACGGTTAGAGCAACCAAACAGTTTCGAAAGCGATCATCGCGCTGCCGGTCTTTTTCGCAATCGCACACAACGTCGCTCACATTGGCGTGTGCGGCGGCCTCTGCGATTGCCACCAAAACTTCACGAAAGCGTCGCGGGACGGCAACCCGTTGCCCTCATGACAACCGCGAACCATACCGGGATAGGGAGACCCACCGCATGTTGACCCGCCGCAAGCTTGCCCTCCTGTCGGGCGCCGCCGCCACCTCCACCCTGCTGTTCGCCGCCGCACTGCCGGGCTCGGCTCTCGCGCAGCAGAAGACCGTGGTCGATTTCTGGCACGGCCTGCCGCAGCCGCTGGGCGGCCAGCTGGAGCAGATCGCCAAGGACTTCAACGACAGCCAGCAGGCGGTCCAGGTCAACGCCTCCTACAAGGGCAGCTATCCGGAGACGATGCAGGCGGCCATCGCCGCCTTCCGCGCCGGCAACGCGCCGCACATTGTGCAGATGTTCGAGGTCGGGACCGCCACCATGATGGCCGCCGGTCCGGCGGTGAAGCCGGTCTACCAGCTGATGCAGGAGACGGGCGCGTCCTTCGACGCCGACGCCTACATCCCGGCGGTGAAGGGTTACTACTCGTCCAAGGACGGGAAGATGATGGCGCTGCCGTTCAACAGCTCCAGCACCATCATGTTCTACAACAAGGACGCCTTCCAGAAGGCCGGCCTCGATCCCAACAAGCCGCCGGCGACCTGGCCGGAGATGATCGAGGCGACGAAGAAGCTGAAGGCGTCGGGCTCCACCTGCCCGCTGACCACCGCTTGGCCGGTGTGGGCGCAGTTCGAACAGCTGGGTGCCATCCACAACACGCCCTTCGCCAGCCAGGCCAACGGCTTCGGCGGCTTGAACGCCGAGCTGAAGATCGACGCCCCGCTCTACGTCAAGCATGTCCAGACGCTGATCGACATGCAGAAGGACGGCCTGTTCAAGTATGGCGGCCGCGACAACAAGCCCGACGCCCTGTTCCCGTCGGGCGAATGCGCGATGATCCACGCCTCGTCGGGCCTGCGCAGCCGCATTCTGAAGGAGGCGACCTTCGCCTGGGGTGCCGCTCCGCTGCCCTACTGGCCGGAATTCGCCAAGGACGGCCCGAAGAACAGCATCATCGGCGGCGCCGCCTTCTGGGTGATGACCTCGCCCAAGCGCACGCCGGCCGAATACAAGGCGGTGTCGCAGTTCTTCACCTACCTCGCCAAGCCCGAGGTCGATGCCAAGTGGCACATGGACACCGGCTACGTTCCGGTGACGATGAAGGGCTTCGAACTCGCCAAGGCGCAGGGCTATTACGAGAAGAACCCCGGCGCCGACGTGCCGGCCGCTCAGCTGACCCGGACGCCGACCACCGAGAACAGCATGGGCCTGCGCCTGGGCAACCTGCCGGAGATCCGCAACATCATCCAGGAAGAGCTTGAGAAGGCCTTCCAGGGCCAGCAGGACGCCAAGCAGGCGCTCGACGCCTCGATCAAGCGCGGCAACACCGTGCTGCGCAACTTCGAGCGCGCCAACAAGGGCTGATCCCGTCTGCAACATCCTTCCCCCGCCCGGTGGCGGGGGAAGGATCGCGCTGTTTACCATTCACGAAAGACCATCCTTTGCAGCGTCGCGTCACCTTCGACAACCGGCTGTTGCCCTACCTGCTGCTGGCGCCGCAGGTGGCCGTGACGCTGGTGTTCTTCATCTGGCCGGCAGCCAACGCGATCTGGCAGTCGGTGCATCTGCAGGACGCCTTCGGCATCCGCAGCGAGTTCGTCTGGTTCGAGAACTTCACCAATGTGCTGGGCGACCCGAACTATCTCGACACGCTGAAGGTCACGGTCGTCTTCAGCCTGGCGGTGACCGTGCTTGCGATGGGGCTGGCGCTGCTGCTGGCGGTGCTGGCCGATTCGAAGATCAAGGGCGCGCGGGCCTACAAGACGCTGCTGATCTGGCCCTACGCGCTGGCTCCGGCCGTCGCGGCGGTGCTGTGGATGTTCATCTTCAACCCCGACATCGGGTCCTTCGGCCGGGCGCTGCGGGCGCTGGGCTATGATTGGGATTACCGGCTGAACGGCGGGCAGGCTCTGACGATGGTGATCATGGCCGCCAGCTGGAAGCAGGTGTCCTACAACTTCATCTTCTTCCTGGCCGGATTGCAGGCGATCCCGCGCTCGGTGATGGAGGCGGCCAGCATCGACGGTGCCGGTCCGGTGCGGCGGTTCTGGACCATCACCTTCCCGCTGCTGTCGCCGACCACCTTCTTCCTGCTGGTGGTCGACATGGTCTACGCCTTCTTCGAAACCTTCGGCACCATCCATGCCCTGACCCAGGGCGGGCCGGGCAAGGCGACGGAGACGCTGATCTTCCGCGTCTATCAGGACGGCGTCGTCAACAACGACCTCGGCGGATCGTCGGCCCAGTCGGTGATCCTGATGGTGATCGTCATCGCGCTGACCGCGGTGCAGTTCCGCTTCGTCGAGCGCAAGGTCCACTACTCATGAAGCCGACCCGTTTCATCGATCTGCTGCCGCACATCGTCCTGATCGTCGGCGTCCTGATCTTCGCCTATCCGATCTATGTGACGCTGATCGGCTCCACCTGGGATTCCGGCACCATCGGCCGCGGCGGCCTGCCGCTGTGGCCGGGTGGGCAGGGGGCGACCAACTACGCCCAGGCCTGGGTGGGCGAGGCCGGCGACCGCGCCATGTACACGCCCGTCCGCACCATGATGCTGAACAGCCTGGTGATGGCGCTGTCCATCGCGCTGGGCAAGATCGCCATCTCCATCCTGTCGGCCTATGCGGTGGCCTTCTTCCGCTTTCCGTTGCGCATGGCCTTCTTCTGGCTGATCTTCATCACGCTGATGCTGCCGGTGGAGGTGCGGATCATCCCGACCTACAAGGTCGTCGCCGACCTCGGCCTGATCAACACCTACGCCGGTCTGGCCATCCCGCTGATCGCGTCGGCCACCGCGACTCTGCTGTTCCGCCAGTTCTTCCTGACCATTCCGGACGAACTGCTGGAGGCGGCGAAGATCGACGGCGCCGGTCCGGTGCGCTTCTTCATCGACGTGGTGCTGCCGCTGTCGCGCACCAACATCGCGGCGCTGTTCGTCATCCTCTTCATCTATGGCTGGAACCAGTATCTCTGGCCGCTTCTGGTCACCAGCAGCGGCGACATGGAAACCATCGTGACCGGCATCACCAAGATGATCGGCACCGGCGAATCGGCCAACGACTGGCACATCATCATGGCGACCACGGTGCTGGCGATGCTTCCGCCGGTGGCGGTGGTGGTGTTCATGCAGCGCTGGTTCGTCAAAGGTCTTGTGGACAGCGAAAAGTAAGCGCGGGCGAAGGGAAAGAAGAACAATGGCAACCGTTGAAATCCGCAACGTCCGCAAGTCCTATGGCCCGGTCGAAGCGATCAAGGGCATCGACATCGCGATCCAGGACGGGGAATTCCTAGTCCTGCTCGGCCCGTCGGGCTGCGGCAAGTCCACCCTGCTGCGCATGGTCGCCGGGCTGGAAGGCATCACCGGCGGCGAGATCGCCATCGGCGGGCGCGTGGTCAACCATCTGGACCCCAAGGACCGCGACATCGCGATGGTGTTCCAGAACTACGCGCTCTATCCGCACATGACGGTTTTCGACAACATGGCCTACGGCCTGAAGATCCGCGGCATTCCGAAGGCGGAAATCCGGGCGCGCGTCGACAAGGCGGCGAACATCCTCGAACTCGGCCGCTTCCTCGACCGCCGGCCGAGCCAGCTGTCGGGCGGCCAGCGCCAGCGCGTCGCCATGGGGCGCGCCATCGTGCGCGAGCCGGCCGCCTTCCTGTTCGACGAGCCATTGTCGAACCTGGACGCCAAGCTGCGCACCCAGATGCGGGTGGAGATCAAGCGGCTTCAGGACCGGCTCGGCATCACCAGCCTCTACGTCACCCACGATCAGGTCGAGGCGATGACGCTGGCCGACCGCATCCTGGTGATGAACCATGGCGTGGCCGAGCAGATCGGCACGCCGCTGGAGGTCTACCAGCGTCCGGCCAGCCTGTTCGTCGCCGGCTTCATCGGCTCGCCGCCGATGAATGTGCTGGACGGCCGTATCGACGACCGCGGCGAGGCGGTGCTGCTGCCCGGCGGCCAGCGCCTGGCCCTGCCGCAGCCGCGCCCGACCGACGCGGGCCGTCCGGTGAAGCTCGGCATCCGGCCGGAGCACATGGCCGTCGCCGCAGAGGGGTTCTCCGGTGGCTTCTCCATCGAGATCGAACTGGTCGAGGCGCTGGGCGCCGACACCGTGGTCTATGGCCGTCTGCCGGACGGCGAGAGCCTGCTCGTCCGCATGGCCGGCATCCCCACCGTGCGCGAGCGCGACCGGCTGACGGTCACCCCGCAGGACGGCGCCCTGCACCTGTTCGACGCGGTGACCGGCCGGCGGATGGAGTGACCGGGGACGGTCGCTCTCCGCTCAGAAGTCCGAACAGCGTCCCTTGAACTCCCAGTCGCCGTAGCGGGTCGGCTCCGGCCCCTTCGGGCCGCCGATCTCGCCCGGCTTCTGTTCCGGACCCTTGGTTTCCGTGGTATCGGGCACCGTCTCGGCGGCGTCCTGCTGCGGCTTTGTCGGTTCGGTCATCATGTCCATCGCGAAACTGTGGGCATCCTGGCAGGCATCTTGAACGCGGGCGCGCCCCGGACCCATATCTGGATCATGTCCGGGATCGGAGCGGGTTACCCCGCCTCGGCCCATCCTGAACCGATATGGCGATCATGACCAGCTATCTGAAGACCACCATTCTCCTTGCCGGCCTGACGGCGATCTTCATGGCGGTCGGCTTCCTGCTGGGCGGCAAGACCGGCCTGATCATCGCCTTCGTCATGGCGCTGGGCATGAATTTGTTCAGCTACTGGAATTCGGGCGACATGGTGCTGTCGATGTACGGCGCCCGCGAGGTCGATGCTTATTCCGCTCCCGAGTTCCACGGCATCGTCGCCCGGCTGGCGGAACGTGCCGGCCTGCCGATGCCGCGCGTCTACATCATCCAGAACGACCAGCCCAACGCCTTCGCCACCGGCCGCGACCCGGACCATGCGGCGGTCGCCGCCACCACCGGCCTGTTGCAGCGCCTGACGCCGGAGGAGATCGCCGGCGTGATGGCGCATGAGCTTGCCCATGTGAAGAACCGCGACACCCTGATCATGACGATCACCGCGACCATCGCCGGCGCGGTGTCGATGCTCGCCAATTTTGGCCTGTTCTTCGGAGGCTCCAGCAACGACGAGCGCGGCGGCAACCCGCTTGGCATGGTCGGGGCGATCCTGGCCGCCATCCTCGCCCCCATCGCCGCGACGCTGGTGCAGATGGCGATCAGCCGCACCCGCGAGTTCGAGGCCGACCGCATCGGCGCGGAGATCTGCGGCCGTCCCAACTGGCTGGCCGACGCGCTGACCAATATCCACAACAGCACCAACCACATCCCCAATTATCAGGCGGAGGCGCACCCGGCGACCGCCCACCTGTTCATCGCCAACCCGCTCAGCGGCGCCAACATGGCAAGCCTGTTCTCCACCCACCCCGACATGGGCGAGCGGGTGGCGCGGCTCCGCGCGATGGCGGCCCGGACCGGCAGCTTCAGCGGTGGATTCGGGGGCGGCGGGTTCGGCGGTGGCCAGACCCCGCCGCGCGATGGCCGCTCGCCCTGGGGGGCGCCGCCACAAGGCGGCCAAGGCGGCTTCATGCCGCAGAACCGCCGCGGCCCCTGGGGCTGATCTCGCGAGCGGGTCTCTGGTAAAGGATTGCGCGCCGAAGGGGTAGGCGACTACCCTTCCGGCACGCGCTCAATCATGACGGTCGCCAGGGGATTTTTGCATGTCCGACGCCGCGAAGTACCGCCTTGTCACCCGTTCCGATTTCGACGGGCTCGTCTGCGCCGTCCTGTTGAAGGAGCTGGGCATCCTCGACGAGATCAAGTTCGTCCATCCCAAGGACATGCAGGACGGCAAGATCGAGATCACCGACCGCGACATCACCACCAACCTGCCTTACGTCGACGGAGCCCATCTGGTGTTCGACCATCACCTGTCGGAAACCATGCGCGTCGGCGAGAAGCCCAACCACATCATCGACCCCAAGGCGCCGTCGGCCGCCCGCGTCGTCTATGATTACTATGGCGGGAAGGAGCGTTTTCCCACCATCTCCGACGAGATGATGGAAGCGGTCGATCAGGCCGACTCGGCGCAGTACCAGCGCGAGGACATCCTGAACCCGACCGGCTGGACCCTGCTGAACTTCATCATGGACGCGCGGACCGGCCTGGGCCGCTTCCGCGAGTTCCGGGTGTCGAACTACCAGCTGATGATGGACCTGATCGACTACTGCCGCAGCCATACCATCGAGCAGATCCTGGATCTGCCCGACGTGAAGGAGCGGGTGGAGCTTTACACCCAGCATGCCGAGCTGTTCGTCGACCAGCTGAAGCGCTGCGCCACCGTGCATGGCAACGTCGTCGTGCTCGACCTCCGCAAGGAGGAGACGATCTATGCCGGCAACCGCTTCATGATCTACGCGCTGTTCCCCGACACCAACGTGTCGATCCATGTCCTGTGGGGCCTGAAGCAGCAGAACACCGTGCTGGCCTGCGGCAAGTCGATCCTGGACCGCAGTTCCAAGACGGACATCGGCCCGCTGATGCTCCAGTATGGCGGCGGCGGCCATCAGGCGGCCGGCACCTGTCAGGTCGACAACGACCGGGCCGAAGAGGTACTGGAGGCGATCGTCGCCCGCATGCGCGCGGACGGCTGAGCGTCACCGACCGGGTTTTGAGCGATTGAGCGCCTTTCTTTCTTTTCTCAACGACACCCTGTTCGACGCCGGCTGGCTGTCCGCCCTGTCCGACGAGGTGCCGAGGATGGAGGCGCTCGACCGTGCCCGGCCGGTGGTCGCAGATGCCATCGCCCGCACCGCTGCGGCAGGGGCGGCGGCGCTGGCCGGCATCGAGGCGCTGGTGGCGAGGGCGGCGCTCGACGCCATCCCGGCCCTGCTGGCGGCGGAGACGGTGGAGTTGCCGGACGCCGCCGCGGCGAGCGAGCGCTCGATTCATGAGCTGATGAGCCGCGTGGCCTACAAGCGCCGCGAGTTGATGCCGCTGTTCCCCGAACTGATCGAGCGGGTGGCCGCGGTCCATGCCGCTGCGATCCACGGCTGCGGCACCGCTCGCTGGCGGTTGATGGCGGCGCGGGCGCGGATGCAGCCCGGCCGGCCGTCCAGCCCGATCCAGGGCGCCGGCACCCGCTATGTGAAGAGCGACCGCTTCGACGCCCGCGCCGCCGAAAGTCTTCCCGGCATCGACCGCACCCGCGCCGACCGCATCCTGAAACGGCTGGGCGAAGCGCCGGTGCCGGACGAGCTGGAGCTTCGCCCGCTGGACGGGGGCGGCGATCTCTGGACCATCAAGGCCGGCGGGATCAGCCGCTTCATCCTGCGGGTCGAGCGCGACCGGCGGGGACCGTTCTACATGGTGGAGGATGTCGGGCCGCAGGCCGCCTGACGGCTGCCGGCCCGACGGTTCAGGAGGACTGCCGCGACCGCATCTGTTCGCGATAGAAGATGTAGACGCCGCTGCCGACGATGACGGCGGTGCCGAGGATCGTCGACAGGCGCAATTCCTCGCCGAACAGCATCAGCGAATAGACCGCCGCCCACACCAGCGTGGTGTAGCCGAAGGGCGCCACGGTGGCGGCCGGGGCGGCGCTGTAGGCGCGGATCAGGCAGAAATGGCTGATACCGCCCAGCGTCCCCAGCAGGATCATCAGCGCCGCGCCCGTCAGGTCGGGCGTCACCCAGTTGAAGGGCAGGGCCAGCGTGCAGGCGACCGTCCCGGCCATGCCGGTGTAGAAGATGGTGGTCGTCGGCGAATCCGCGCCCCGCAGCTTGCGCGTGGCGATCTGGTAAAGCGCATTGCTGAACGCCGCGGCCAGCGGCAGGGCCAGCGCCCATTGGAAGGTGCCGCCCACCGGCCCGACGATGATCAGCGCGCCGGCCATCCCGACCAGCACGCCCGCCCAGCGCCGCCAACCGACCTTCTCGCCCAGCAAGGGCACCGACAGCGCCGTGATCAGGACCGGCACGGCGGCGGCAATCGCCTGCACCTCTGCGAAGGGGATGCTGCGCAGGGCCAGCACGGCGAACAGCGTGGTCGCCAGCAGCAGGCAGGAGCGGACGAGTTGCAGCGGCAGCCGGTGCGACACCATCAGATGCGGGCTGCGCCACGCGACGACCGTACCCACCAGCAGCATGTGCACGGCGAAGCGCGCCCAGGCGACCTCCACCACCGGATAGCTTTTGGTCAGGACCCGGATGGTGGCGTCCTGGGTGACGAACAGCAGTGTCGTCAGCATCATCCAGAAAATGCCGGCCCGGCCCGACCGCCGTTCCGCCAGGGCCCGCTCGGCCAAAATATTTTCCGCCAAAGCCGCTTCCGCCGGCGCAGCCTCAGCCGCAGCCGGTGCACTCTCTCCCGTACTCATCGCCCCCGCTTTCCCTGCTTCGCCATACTAGTATATGGACGGGATGCGGGCAGTGGCCTGACAAGGGCGGGACATTGCCGTGTCCGGGGCGCAGGGCTGAGTCACAGGGCTGCGGTACCTCAGATCCCGGCCACGCCCCACAGCAGCAGCGCCACCAGCCCGACCAGCAGCAGGGAGGCGACGGCGGACAGAGCGAGCGCTCGCCCGATGTCGGCGGGGGTGACGCGGGCGCGGCCGTCGCCGATCCAGTTCTCGGTGATGACCACGCCGCCGTCACGGTGCGGGCCTCCCAGCGCCAGCCCCAGCGCGCCGGCCATCGCGGCGATGGGCCAGCCCATGTTCAGGGACGGATGCTTGCGCGCGTCGCGGCCAAGAGCGCGCAAGGCGCTGCCGGCCTTGGCGGTGCCGATGAAGGGGGCGGCCAGCGCCAGCAGCAGACCGGCCAAGCGGGCGGGCAGGGCGTTCAGCGCGTCGTCCAGCGTCGCCGCGGTCGATCCGAAGCGGCCATGGCGGACGCCGGGGCTGCCGAGCGCGGCGTCGGCGCCGTCCATCGCGGTCCAGACGAACAGGCCCGGCACGCCGAGCAGGGCATAGCCGAAGACCGGCGCCACCAGCTTGCGGTCGAAGGCGCGGGCGGCGGCCTCCACCGCCGCGCGGGCGATGCCATGCTCGTCCAGCCCATAGACATGGCGGCGGGTCAGCGACTGGATCGCCTCCTGCCCGGCGACGACTCCGCCGCTTTCCAGCGCCCGGCGCACCGCCCGCACGCGGGTCCAGGCTGCCCGGCCGCGCAGGCCGCAGAGCAGGGCCAGCAACTCCACCATCCAGCCGCGGCCGATGGAGCCGATCCACTCCACCAGCAGCCCGGCGGCGGCGGCGATCAGCACCAGCGCCAGCACCACCAGCGCTCCTCGGAACATTTGAGCCGACTTGCCCCGCTCCGCCCGGTTCAGCCGGGCATCGGCGGCGTTGCAGAAGCGCCGCGCCAGACCCGCCGGGTCGGGCAGGATGCGGTCCAGCCAGTCGCCGAACAGCGCGTCGATCCCCAGCGCCAGCAGCAGAAGCAGCAGCGGACCGGGACCGCCGAAGGCCGAACCGAACATGGAGTCTCCGGGGCAGAGGATCAGCGGAAGGTGGTCAGCGGGCGCCGGCTTGGCGCAGCAAGGTTCCTACGCGCGAGTTGCGGCTTTCCTGCGCCCAGTTCAGGGCGGTCCGTCCGGTGAAGTCGGAACGGTCGACCTTCGCCCCGGCTTTCAGTAGCCGGTCCACCACGTCGGCCCGGCCGTTGCGGGCGGCGACCATCAGCGGGGTCATGCCTTCGCGGTTCTCCATGTCGACCTTGGCGCCCTTCTTCAGCAGCAGGTCGATCAGTTCCGGATTGCCGTTCTCGGCAGCGGCCAGCAGCGGGGTGACGCCGGCCTTGTCGGCGCGGTTCACGTTGGCGCCGCTGTCCAGCAGCAGGGCGGCGATGGCCGGGCTGGAGCGGTCGACGGCAGCCAGCAGGGCGGTCTTGCCATGGATGTCCGCCTGGTTGGGGTTCTCGCCCCGCAACAGGGCGCCCTTCGTCTTGGTGACGTCGCCGTCATTGACCGCCTGCATCAGGCCGGTGTCCTGGAACAGGCTGATCTGGGCGAGGGCCGGGGCGGCTGAGCCGACGGACAGGCCGGCCGCAAGCAGAGGGGCGAACAGGGTGGCGAGCAGGAGCCGCTTCATGGCGGGTATCCTTCCTTGACAGCATGGATGCCGGATACTAGCCAAAACACCGGTGCTTTTGCCAGATCGGCCTTCATCGCCAGACCGTGGCCCGGCAGGTCCGCATCGACAGGTTGAACCCATGGTCCGCAATCCGCTCGCCCGCCACATCGCGCTTTTCCTGCTGGTGAAGGCCGTGCTGATCGGGCTGGGCCTGTGGTGGTTCCTGGGGACCATGCCGGAACCGCGTGGCACGGTGCCTCCACCGGCCGCCTCGCGGCCCTGATCTAAACCCGCCTCACGCTCCCCAGCGGAACCTTGCCGCCGCTTTCCGGTTGGATTCGGATTGTTCGGACTTCCTGCCAAGCGAAGGGGTGGAGGCATGATCGAGAGCCGCGACCAGAACCCGACCACGATCGATTCCAGTGCCTGGACGGGAGACAGCGGAACCGCCGGCACCGATGCCGGCAGCACCGATGCGACGGTGCGCGAGGCCGTGGCGGTCTTCGACAGCCGCGATGCCCTGCAGAACGCCATCGACGACCTGACGCTGGCGGGCTTCCAGCGCCACGAGCTGAGCCTGCTGGCCAATGACGAGACGATCCGCGAGCGGCTGGGCGATGTGCCGGGCGACGTCGGCAGCCTCGCCCACGACCCCGACGCACCGCGGCAGGCCTACATCTCGCCGGAGGATGTCGGCAGCGGCAAGGGTGCCGCGGTCGGCTTCCCCGCCTATGTTGGCGCCATCATCGCCACCGGTGCCGTGCTTGCCACCGGCGGCACCGCTCTGGCCGCCGCCGCCGCTGCCGCCGCGGCGGGTGTCGGCAGCGGGGCGGCCGGGTCCTTCCTGTCGCAATGGATCACCGACAAGCGCAACGAGCCGATGCTGCAACACCTCGACAAGGGCGGCATCCTGCTGTGGGTCAATGTCGGCGACGCCGCCCGCGAACGCATCGCGCTGGAGATCCTGAACCGCCACGCCACCCGGCCGGCCGAGACGCACGAGGTCAGGCAGACCGGATCGATGTAACGACCCGCCGCCGCTTCACCCCCGCCCCGGCTATCCCCGCCCCGGTTATCCCCGCCTTCCGCGGCGGACCAGCACGTCGGGGGTGAAGTCCTCCGGCTTCAGCGGGGCGTCGTAGCGCGGCGGGGGCAGGCCGTTCTCCACGCCGCGGGCGGTGTAGCGGTCTGCCGTCAGGTCGAAGGCGAATTCCATCGTCGGGACCAGGGCCGGCACCTGCCAGTCCGGCAACGGGTGCGCTTCGGCGTAGCGCAGAAGCTCCCCCTTGCCGTTGTAATGCTCCGACGCCAGGATCTGCCAGCTGTCCTCGTCCAGGTAAAAGGTGCGGTCGGGCAGCGAATGCTTGAAGTTCGGCTTCAGCCGGGCGTCGACCACCCAGACCCGGTGCATCTCATAGCGCAGGAACTGCGGGTTGGGATGGTGCGGCCACAGGATGTCCCGCATCGTCAGGCTGGGGTTAGTCAGCCGGTGGGCGTTGTACGGCATGTACATCTCGCGCCGCGTCACCAGCGTGTAGTCGAAGCGGTCGAGCGCGCCGCTGAACATGTCCAGCATGTCGGCGGTACAGATCCCGCCGGTCACCGGGTCGGGCGTGTCATAGGCGAAGTCGGACGCCGGAACGACGCGTCCGCGCTCCCCCTCCCGAATCCAGGCGCGGGTGCGGGCGGCGATGGGGTCGAGCGTTCCCTGGACGATCAGGCTGCTGCCCGCCTGTTCCCTGGGATCCAGGATCGTGCGGCGGTAGAGCAGGGGTGGGGCGGCGGCATCCCCGGCGGCATAGGGCGAGGCGAAATCCTCGCGCAGCCGGGTCAGCGACCGGGTTCCGTCGCCGGACTGCACCACCGTCAGGCTGGTGCGCGACAGGGTGCCGCCACGCCAGCGCAGCTTGTGGTTCCACATCGCCTGTACGCCGTTCGCCGGAATCGGGAAGGGCACCCCCACCGTGGCGTCGCGCAGGGCCAGTCCGTTCTCGCCCAGCTTGGCGCGGTCGGCGTTGGCGAGCGAGGCGTCGTAGATGCGCTGCGGTGCCGCGGCGCTGCGGCGGCTGGGAAACAGCGCCAGTTCGAAGCTGTCCGGAAACTTCTCCAGCAAGGCCTGCTGCCCGGCGGTCAGCCGGACCTTGTAGCGCTCGACGTCGGCGGCGCCGACGGTGAACCAGCGCACGTCCTCGATATAGGGATCGGGCGAGGGGCGGTCCGGCACATAGCCGCGCGGCGCCGCGGTCAGCCCGCCGGTCCAGGGCGGAATCGCCCGCGTGCGGTTGCCGGCGCGCACCGCTCCGAAGGGCGTCAGTTCCTCGCCCAGCCGCGGCACGCCGACATCGGCTGGGACGCTTGGGGCCGGGGCGCCCTGGGCCGGGGCGCCTTGGGCAAGCGCACTGCGGGCAGTGGCGGCGACGGAGGCAGCGGTCCCCAACAGCAGGCCGAGGGCTTGCCGCCGGTCGGGGTGGAAATCCGTCGGATCGCTCATGCCGTCGACCGCTCCATGAGAGCCAGTTCCCGTTCGATGGAGGTGCAGGTCGCGGCGAAGCTGTCGCGCAGCCGGCCGGCCTCCTCCGCGAGCCGGGCGAGCGGCGCGCCTTCGGCGGCCGACTGCTCCAGCATGCGGGCGGCCTCGGCCAGCGGCTTGGCGCCGGCATTGCGGGAGGAGCCCTTCAGATTGTGGGCGCAAGCCCGCATCCGGTCACGGTCGCCCATGTCGAGAGCCTTGTCCAGATCGGCGACCACCCCGCGGCCGATGGCGATGAAATCGCCCAGCAGTTCCGCCAGAATCTCCGCATCGCCGCCGCACAATGCACGCAGGCCGGCGAGTTCGATATACTCTCCAGGCTGCGCCTCGGACACCGGTTCCGGCAACGCCTTGGGCAACGCCTGTGCCGGCGCCTTCTCTGACGCCGCCGGAGCCGGCGGCATCCAGCGCGCGAGCGTCGCCCCCAGTTGCGACAGCTCCAGCGGCTTGCTCAGCACGTCGTCCATGCCGGCGGCGCGGTAGCGTTCGATGTCGGCCGGGGCGGCATTGGCGGTGATGGCGACAATCGGGAGGCGGTCCGCCGGCGGTTCGGCGCCACGGATCCGGCGGGTCAGTTCGAACCCGTCGATCTCCGGCATCTGGACGTCGGTCAGCAGCAGGGCAAAACGCCGCCGGCCCTGCCGCATGGCATCGAGCGCCTCCAGCGCCTCGGCTCCGCCGGGCGCCATCTCCGCGGCATAGCCCAGCGCCTGCAATTGCATCAGCAGAACCTTGCGGTTCACTGGATTGTCTTCGGCCACCAGGATCAGGCGCCCCTGCGCTTCCGCCTCCTCCACGCCGGGGGCGCTGGCGGCGGGGCCTGTCGCGGTCCTGGCACCAGCGGGCCCCGGCAGGGCGGGGGGCAGGGCGGAGGATTGAGGGTGGGGCTGCGGGTGGACCGGCTGGAGATGCAGCCGCCCGGCGGCGACGGCCACCGCGCGCAACAGCACCAGCCGGCGCAGCGGGCGGCTCAGCACCACCGTGCCGGCTTCCGCCCTACGCGTCGCGGGGTGGGAGGACGGGCCGGCCATGCCGCCAGTCTCATGGCAGAGCAGGACCACCGGTGGCCGGGCCTCGCCGCTGCGGCGGCCAAGCTCCTCCGGCGCGCAGGCGGCGGCCGGGACATGCAGCGCCTCGTCTATGGTGACGACGCCGACCGCGCAGCCGGCTTCGCGCGCGATGCGGGCCTGGGCCGCCAGTTCGGGCGGGGAGGCGGCGGGCAGCACGCGGGCGCCGGCCTGCGCCAGATAGCGGGCGAGGAAACCGCGCTCCGTGTCGTCGGGCACGCCCAGCAGGACGGTCAGCCCGTCCAGACCGATGGCATCGGGACCGTCTTCCGCCGAAACCGGCGCGGCGGTGCTGGCCAGGGGCAGGCGCAGCCAGAAGGTGGAACCGAGGCCCACCTCGCTCTCCACCCCGATCTCGCCGCCCATCAGGGCGGCCAACCGCCGGCTGATCGACAGGCCGAGCCCGGTGCCGCCGAAGCGCCGGGTGGTGGAGCTTTCCGCCTGGGTGAAGGGCTGGAACAGGCGCTGGCGCGTCGCCTCGGCGATGCCGATTCCGGTGTCGCAGACGGCGATGCGCAGCAGCGTCTCCGATCCCGTCGCGGGCGATTCCAGCTCGGCGTGCAGCACGACGCGTCCGGCCTCGGTGAATTTGATGGCGTTGCCGGCCAGATTGAACAGGATCTGGCGCAGCCGCACCGGATCGCCCAGCAATGCCTGCGGGATCGCCGGGTCGACATAGGTCAGCAGTGCCAGCCCCTTGGCCCCGGCGGCGGGCGCCAGCGTTTCCGCCACCCCTTCCACCAGCGCCGGGACCGACAGCGCCACCCGTTCCAGATCCATCTTCCCGGCTTCGATCTTCGAGAAGTCCAGGATGTCGTCGATGATCCGCAGCAGCGCGTTGGCCGACTCGCGCATGGTGCCGACGGTGTCGCGCTGGTGGTCGTCCAGCTCGGTCCGCTCCAAGAGGCCCAGCATGCCGAGCACCCCGTTCATCGGCGTGCGGATCTCGTGGCTCATGGTGGCGAGGAAGGCGGATTTGGCCTTGGTCGCCTCTTCCGCCTGCTCGCGGCTTTCGCGCAGTTCGCGCGTGCGCTCCGCCACCCGGGTTTCGATGGACTGGATCTGGTCGAAGGCGCGCAGCGCCGCGATCACTGCGGTGAACAGGCTTTCCGCCGACAGGTCGGCCTTCGGCTTGTAGTCGTTGATGTCGTAATCGACGATCACGTCACGCTGCGGCGCCTGACCCGGCTGGCCGGTGCGCAGGATGATGCGGACATCGCGGTTGCCCAGCCCGTCCCTGATCCAGCGCACCAGCTTCAGGCCGGAATCGTCCTCCTCCATCACCACGTCGAGCAGAATCACGGCGATGTCGTGCCGGCTTTCCAGCACGGTGCGGGCGTCCGCCGCGGTGAAGCAGCTGACGAGGTCCAGCCGCCGCCGCTGGAAGGCGACGTCGGCCAGCAAAAGCCCGGTCATGGAATGGACGTCGGACTCGTCGTCCACCACCAGGATCACCCAGGGCGGGGCTGCCGGGTCGATCAGGTCCGCGCCGGCGGCCGCCTCACCGGGATCGGGCTGGGCGCCGTCTGCCTCCTCGTCTGCGAACAGGATTTCGTCGTCGTCGTAGGCGCCGGTGCTCATGCGGGTTCGGTCTCCAGCGGTACAGGCGTCGGCGAAGGCGTGGCGGCGGCAGGACTGCCGGGAAGGATGACGGTCTTCGGAATGCGCAGGGTGAAGGTAGTTCCATCGCCGGGAATGCTGTCAACCGAGATCCGCCCGCTCAGCGACTGGGTGACCAGATTGAACACGATGTGCAGCCCCAGGCCGCTGCCGCCCGACCCGCGCCGGGTGGTGAAGAAGGGCTCGAACACCTTGGGCAGGTTTTCCGCGGCGATGCCGACACCGTCGTCGGCGAAGCGGATCTCCACCTCGCCCTCGGCCACCTCGTCCACGTCGATGACCATGTGCCCCCTGCTGTCCGCCGGGAAGGCGTGGGTCAGCGCGTTCATCACCAGATTGGTCACCACCTGGCTCAGCGCGCCGGGGAAGCTGTCCATCAGGATGCCGGGCGAGCAGGCGATGGCGACGCGGTGCGGGCTCTTGCGCAGGGTGGGGCCGAGCGAGGTCACCACCTCCTCCAGATAGGCCAGCAGGTCGAAGCGGCGGCGTTCCTCGCTGGTCTGGTCGACGGCGACGCGCTTGAAGCTCTGGATCAGTTCGGCGGCGCGGGTCAGGTTCTGTTCGATCAGGCGGGAGGATTCGCTGGCGGTGGCGACATAGGCGGCAAGCTCGGACTTCTTCATCGTCCCGCGCTCGAACGTCTCGGCCAGCATTCCGGTCCGGCCCGACAGGTGGGTGGCGCAGCCGAAGGCGATGCCGATCGGGGTGTTGATCTCATGAGCGACGCCGGCGACCAGCAGGGCGAGCGAGGCCATCTTCTCGGCCTGGACCAGATTGGCCTGCGTCTCCTTCAAATCGGCGTAGGCGCGTTCCAACTCCTGCATCGCATTGAAGATTTCCTCGGCCGACCGGGCTTCCACCGTCACGTCGGTCAGGGTGCGGACGAATCCGCCTTCCGGCAGCGGGTTGGTGCGCACCTCGACGATGCGGCCGTCGGGACGACGGCGCTTGAAGGTGAAGGGCTGGTCGATCATCCCCGCCGGCTCGCTTGGTGGCATCGCGAAGCCGTCATCCATACCGGCGTCGGAACCGCGTCCGCGGCCCTCCGGGCCGACGCCGTAGCTGAGATAGAGGTCGGGGTCGTCGCCCATCTCGCCGAACTCGCCCTGGCGGCGCTGGAGCGCCACCACGTCGGCGAAGCGCGGGTTGCCGGCCAGCACCTCGGGCGGGATGTTCAGCAGTTCTGCGGCGCGGCGGTTCGCCGTCACCACCCGCCCGTCGCCGTCGACCTTGATGATGCCCTGGTCGGTGTTGTCCAGCGTGACCTGCAGCACGTTGCGTTCATGGGCCAGATCCAGCTCGGCCCGCACCCGTTCGGTGACGTCGGACATGGTCCCGGTCAGGCGGCGGGCGCGGCCGTCGGGATCGCGCTGGGCGGTGGCGCGGTCCTCGATCCAGGCCCACCGGCCGTCGCGCCGGCGCATGCGGTAGACGGCGGTGTAGGCCATGGCGCGGTCGCGCACCCGGCGCCGCGACTCCTGCATCACCCGCTCCGCCTCGTCCGGATGCAGCAGCGAGGACCAGGTCTCCGCCGTCATCCGCAGCTCGCTCGGACCATAGCCGAGCAGGGCGGGGAACTCCTTCGACCACCAATACTGCCCGGTGCGCAGGTCGTAATCCCAGACGGAGGACCGGGTGGCGGTGATGGCCAGCGCCAGCCGCTGCTCGCTCTTGCGCAGGGCGGCCTCCTCCTGTCCCAGCCGGGCGAGCATGGCGTTGTGGGCCTGGATCACCCGCCCAAGTTCGTCGGCGGCGCGCCAGTCCACCGGCTGGTGCCCGCCGCCCCGTTCCGATTCGAGGATGGAAGCGATCAGCCGCCCCAGCGGCCGGCCCACCGTCAGCCGCAGTGCCGTCAGCGCCGCCGCGATGGTGCCGGCCAGCATCAGCAGAAGCAGCACCGCGGTGTTCACCACCTCCTGCCGCAGCTGTTCGCGCACCACGTCGTGGCTGTAATGCAGGGTGATGGTGCCGACCTGAAGGTTCTGGACCCGGACCGGCCGCCGTTCGATGTTGGCGTCGCTGCTCAAGGGACAGCTCGGCCCCGGCCAAGCGAACAGCCCGTCGGCCAGATCGTCGCTCACCTCGACGCAGACAAGCTCCCGGTTGGCGCCGATGGCCTGGATGACGTTGCGGATCGCTTGGACGTCGAAGGTCCACAGGTTGTTGGACAGTGCCGCCGCGTTGATGTCGGCGATGGTCGCCACCTTCTCCCTCAGCGCCGCCTGCAAATCCTTGTAGCGGTCATAGAAGAACAGGGCCGAGAACAGCGAAACCGCGACCACGAGGCTGGGCATCAGGATCAGCAGGAACTTGGTCGATACGGTCGGTATGCGCCGCCATGCCTCAACGATCCTGGTCATGCCTTCGTTCCGGAGGTTCGTCATAGCGCGGCTGGCGGCGGTGTGGCACGCGGAGCGCGCGCCTCCCCGGGGACGTTCTACCCCGTCGTCCGCCGCCCGTCCATGCGGGTTGAGTGCCAGGAGCGGGAAGCGGAGGAAAAATGTCGCGCCAGGGGAGAGTGGCTCTCCGATTGCGGTATCGGTACTTGAGGCCGGGCAAGTGCTTGCACTACTGTGCATAGGTGGATGGCCTTGGTTTCGCGCGCATTTGTATGGTTGCGGACCGGGTGAGAGGATCTTGAGAGGATCTATGGATTTCAAGACGACCAATACAGCCGATGCGACGGAGGTATGGCTGACGGGCCGCCTCGAGTTCACCGACCATGACCGGCTCAGGGACATCGTCGAACTGGTCGAGCAGTCCCGTGCGCGGCGCTTCGTCATCGACATGTCGAAGCTGGACTTCATCGACTCCGCCGGGCTCGGGATGTTGCTGATCCTCCAGGAGGAGACCGAGAGCCGCAACATCAAGATGATCGTTCGCCATCCCCTGGGTGACGTGAAGCGGTCGATCGAACTGGCGCGGCTGGGCGAGATCATCACCATCGAATTCTAACCTGCCGAGTCCTGGCTTGCCGAGCCCTGACCCGCCGGTCCTTGCCCCAGGGGAGTTTGCCGCATGGATGCCGCTCATCACGACTGCCCGGCCGAAGCGGCACTCCGCGGCTTCAGCCTGTTGCGCGACCGGGTGCCCGCCGACATAGCCGCCCGCGTCGCGTCGCGCTTTGCCGGGACGGTACAGGTCCAGGGGGACGATGCCGTGGCAACCGGGCGGGGGCTGCCGGACCGGGCGGTGGAAACGCTTTTGATGGAGCGGGCCGACCGTGACCGTCTGCGCGCCGCCTTCGACCGGAGCCCCTTTCTGACGGTCGAGCTGGGGGAGGGCGCCGACGAGGCGGCGGCCCCGCTCGACGACTGGTCGGGGGCGCCGGCGGCGGAAGATCCCGGGCTTCCCGGATTCTACCTGTCGCTGACCACCGGCACCGCCTATGGCCTGCAATGCCCGGTGCTGGTCTGCGACGAGTTGGTGCGGCGCGACGTTCTGGATCCGCAGCGCCGGTCCAATGTGGAGCTTTGCCTGCACGAGGCTGTCGCCAACGCCATCGTCCACGGCAATCTGGGCCTGTCCAGCGCGGTGAAGGGGGAACCGGGCGGCTATCGCCGGTTCAGCGAGATGATGCGCGACCGGCTGGGCGATCCCGCCGTGACGCGGCGGCGGCTGGACATCTTCTGCCGCTGGAACGGGCGCTGCATCGCCATCGCGGTGGTGGACCAGGGTGGCGGCTTCGACACCGCGTTGGCCCCGGCGACCACCGGCAACAAGGCGCGGTCGGGCCGCGGCTTCGTCTTCATGCGGACGCTGGCCTCGCGGGTGACGGTGACCGACGGCGGGCGCTGCACCGTCCTGCAGTTCGACCGCTGACGGAGCGTCCATGGCCGCGCCCGCCCTGTCGCTGTCGGACTGCCGCGTCCTGATCGTCGACGACAATGAATTCAACCGCAAATCGCTCGCCCTGGTGATCCGCCGCGCCGGCATCGCCGAGATCGCCTTCGCCGAGAACGGCCGGGAAGGGCTGGCGGCGGTCGACCGCTTCCGCCCCGACCTCGTCCTGCTGGACGTCGACATGCCGGTGATGAACGGCTGGGAGATGTGCGAGGCGCTGCGCCGCAACGCGACGCACGAGCAGCTTCCCGTGCTGTTCCAGACCGCGCTGGACAGCGACGAGGAGCAGGTGCGCTGTTTCGAGGCCGGCGGCAGCGACTTCATCTCCAAGCCGATCAAGCCCGGCGAATGCGTGGCGCGTGTCCGCCATCAGCTGGAAAAGCGCAAGCTGTTCAACGATCTCGCCGCCTTCCGCGAACGGGTCCAGCGCGAGCTGTCGCATGCCCGCGCCATGCAGACCTCGCTTCTGCCGGAGAACCGCAAGCTTGCCGAGGTGGCGGACCGCTACGGCCTGACGCTGGATGCCCATTTCGAGACCTCGTCGGAGCTGGGCGGCGATTTCTGGGGCCTCTATCCGCTGGGCGACCGCCGGCTGGGGCTGCTGATGATCGATTTCGCCGGGCACGGCATCACCGCGGCGATCAACACCTTCCGCCTGCACACGCTGATCGACCGTTTTCCGATGCAGCATATGGCGCCGTCGCAATGGCTGACCCAGCTGAACGGCGCGTTGAAGGACGTGCTGCCGACGGGGCAGTTCGCCACCGCCTTCTTCGGCATCCTCGACCTCGCCATCGACACGCTGACCTTCGCCGCGGCGGGTTCGCCCAACCCGGTGCTGGGGACGCCGGCCGGCGCGAAGGGAAACGGGCCCGACATCCGCCTGCTCGATTCGGCCGGACTGGTGCTCGGCGCCTCGCGCCGGGCGCAGTATGTCGACCAGAGCCACCGCCTGCCGCGCGGCGGCTTCCTGTTCCTGTACAGCGATGCCCTGATCGAATGCGGCAGCGACGAGCATGCCCCGCTGGGGCAGGGCGCCGTGCCCGATTTCGTCCGCGACGCGCTGGCCCGCGACCGCCAGCACCCGCTGCGGCCGATGATGGACAGCTTCTATGCCCGCACCAGACTGCCGCTGCGCGACGACCTGACCGCGGTGTGGGTCGCGCGGCGGGCGTGAAGGAGGGACGCAAGCCTTACGGCGCGAACTGTTCCTTCAGGATGCGCTCTTCGAAGTTCAGTTCCGGGTCGAACAGCAGGGTCAGGCCAACCTCGCGGCATTCCTGGACCTCGACCCGCAGGACCTCGCGCACCTCGGTGAAGTCGGCGACGGCGCTGACCGGGCGCTTGCCTTCCTCCAGCACGTCGAAGGTGATCTTGGCGGTGTGCGGCAGCAGCGCGCCGCGCCAGCGCCGCGGGCGGAAGGCGCTGATCGGGGTCAGGGCCAGTACGCCGGCATTCAGCGGCACGATGGGGCCGTGGGCCGACAGGTTGTAGGCGGTGCTGCCGGCCGGCGTCGCCACCAGCGCGCCGTCGCAGATCAGCTCCGGCAGCCGGGTCACCTTGTCGATGGTGATGCGCAGCTTGGCCGCCTGCCGCGTTTCGCGCAGAAGGGAAACCTCGTTGATGCCGAGCGCCTCGACCCGCTCACCATTCACCCGTGTCGCCACCATGCGCAGCGGATGCAGGCGGACATGCTGGGATGCCACGATCCGCTCCGCCAGATCCTCCTCGCGGTAGGCGTTCAGCAGGAAGCCGACCGAACCGCGGTTCATGCCATAGACCGGAGTCGGCCGTTCCCGGTTGCGGGTCAGCGCCCGGTGCAGGGTTTCCAGCAGGAAGCCGTCGCCGCCCAGCGCCACGATGACATCGGCTTCGTCCGCCAAGGCATTGCCGTAGCGGTGGACCAGCCGGGTGCGGGCAGCCCGCGCCTCGTCCGTGTCGGCGCAGGAAAACGCGATGCGCAGCGCATCGGGCGCCGGCATCAGCGGCGCCTGCGCATCTGCGGACTGGACAAGGCCGGATTGATCGACGGCGGGCGGCGTGGCGGCGGATTCGGTCATGGCGCGACCATACCGCAGTCCGGGCCTTGCGCAAAAGTATCGCGCGGTGACGACCCGACGCAAAAGAGCGCATCCGTCGGCCGCACCCATTGGCCGCACAACGAAAAAGGGGACCGCGGACGGTCCCCTTTTTTACGATGCGGAACGGGTCGGTGGGCCGACAGGCCGAACCTACTCGACCATCTCCGACACCATCTCCTCGTCATCGTCGCCGGAGGTGCGCTTCGGCCGGTTGCCTTCGGTGTAGTCGAAGGCCGGCTTGTCGTCCTTGACGGTGACCTTGACCAGACCGCCCTTGCTGAGCTTGCCGAACAGCAGCTCTTCCGCCAGCGGCTTCTTGATGTACTCCTGGATCACGCGGCCGAGCGGGCGGGCGCCATAGAGCGGGTCGTAGCCCTTCTTGCCCAGCCACTCGCGCGCCTCTTCGTTCAGCTCGATGGACACGCCGCGGTCTTCCAGCTGCGCTTCCATCTGCATGATGAACTTGTCGACGACGCGGTTGATGACCTCCTGCGTCAGCGGCGCGAACGGGATGATCGCGTCGAGACGGTTGCGGAACTCCGGCGTAAACATCTTCTCGACCGCTTCGATGTCCTCGCCGACCCGGCGGTCACGCTCGAAGCCGATGGCGGGCTTGGCCATGTCGGCGGCCCCGGCGTTCGAGGTCATGATCAGGATGACGTTGCGGAAATCGACGATCTTGCCGTTGTGATCGGTCAGCTTGCCGTGGTCCATGATCTGCAACAGGATGTTGAACAGATCCGGATGGGCCTTCTCGATCTCGTCCAGCAGCAGGACGCAGTGCGGGTGCTGGTCGATGGCGTCGGTCAGCATGCCGCCCTGGTCGAAGCCGACATAGCCCGGAGGGGCGCCGATCAGGCGCGACACCGTGTGCCGCTCCATGTATTCGGACATGTCGAAGCGGGTCAGCTCGATGCCCAGCGTCATGGCGAGCTGGCGGGCCACCTCGGTCTTGCCGACACCGGTCGGGCCGGTGAACAGGTAGTTGCCGATGGGCTTCTCCGGCTCGCGCAGGCCGGCACGGGCCAGCTTGATCGCGGAGACCAGCGCGTCGATCGCCTTGTTCTGGCCGAAGACCATGGTCTTCAGGTCGCGCTCAAGGTTCAGCAGCGTTTCCTTGTCGTCGCGGCTGACGGACTTCGGCGGGATGCGGGCGATCTTGGCGACCACCGCCTCCACGTCCTTCACGCCGATCTTCTTGCGGCGCTTGTTCTCCGGCAGCAGCATCTGCGCCGCACCGACCTCGTCAATGATGTCGATGGCCTTGTCGGGCAGCTTGCGGTCGCCGATGTACTTGGCCGACAGCTCCACCGCGACGCGGATGGCGTCGTTGGTGTAGGTGACCTTGTGGTGCTTCTCGTAGTAGGGCTTCAGGCCCTGGAGGATCTTGATCGCATCCTCGACCGACGGCTCGTTGACGTCAATCTTCTGGAAGCGGCGGACCAGCGCCCGGTCCTTCTCGAAGTAGCTGCGGTATTCCTTGTAGGTGGTCGAACCGATGCAGCGCAGCGAGCCGGAGGCCAGCGCCGGCTTCAGCAGGTTCGAGGCATCCATCGCACCGCCCGAGGTGGCGCCGGCGCCGATCACCGTGTGGATCTCGTCGATGAAGAGGATCGCCCCCTCCGTCGCCTCGAGTTCCGACACGACGGCCTTCAGCCGCTCCTCGAAATCGCCGCGGTAGCGCGTGCCGGCCAGCAGCGAGCCCATGTCGAGCGCGAAGATGGTGGCGTTGCGCAGCACCTCAGGCACTTCCTGCTGCACGATGCGGCGGGCGAGGCCTTCGGCGATGGCGGTCTTGCCGACACCGGGGTCGCCGACGTAGAGCGGGTTGTTCTTCGACCGCCGGCACAGGATCTGGATGGTCCGTTCGACCTCCTGCTCCCGGCCGATCAGCGGATCGATCTTCCCGCCGGACGCCTTCTTGTTCAGGTTGACACAATACGCCTCTAGCGCTTCGCTGCCTTTTTTCACGACCTTCTCCGCCGCCGCCTCGTCGTCAGCGCCCGAGACACGCTTTGTTTCCGAGCGGCCCGGAGCCTTCGCGATTCCGTGAGAGATGTAGTTGACCGCATCGAACCTGGTCATCTCCTGCTCCTGCAGGAAGTAAACCGCGTGGCTCTCGCGTTCAGAGAACAAGGCAACGAGCACATTTGCTCCCGTCACCTCCTCACGTCCCGACGACTGGACGTGGATGGCCGCACGCTGCAGAACCCGCTGGAAGCCAGCCGTCGGCTTGGCATCATCGGGCCTGTTCGTGATAAGGTTCGCCAGCTCATTGTCGAGGTAATCCGACAGTTCCGCGCGCAGTCGGTCGAGATCGATCCCGCAAGCGCGCAAGACGGCGGTAGCATCGGAGTCTTCGGTCAACGCGAGAAGCAGATGTTCGAGCGTCGCGTATTCATGCCTGCGCTCGTTCGCGTGGGCCAGGGCTCGGTGCAGCGTCTGTTCCAGGTTACGCGACAGCATGTGTGGGTCTAATCCTTTTCTAACGTGCATTGCAGCGGGTGCTGGTTCTGGCGCGCAAAGTCCATCACCTGCGTGACTTTCGTCTCCGCCACCTCGTAGGTGAACACGCCGCACAACCCCACACCCCGCCGGTGCACATGCAGCATGATCTGTGTCGCTTCCTCCCGCGATTTGCTGAAGAAGCGTTCGAGAACGAGAACGACGAACTCCATGGGAGTGTAATCGTCGTTCAGCATCAACACCTTGTACATCGACGGCTTCTTGGTCTTTGGCTTGGCCTTGACGACCACGCCGCTGTTAGTGCCGTCGTTGCCCTGCTTGTCAGAGTCGGCCATGGTCCCAGTCGAATGTCATCGCGATGCACTTTCACTGGGAATGATATGGTCATTTCGGGCGCGGTGGGAAGGGGCCGTTTTCAGCTGACCTCCATTTGGCAGACCCTCCTTTGGACCGCAGGCCCTTCCGCTACTCCGTAATAGGAGACACCGCTTCGGAAATGGCCGCAATCGGCGGAAAACCCTACCCCGATCAAGGGGCCTTCCGACCGTTGGTGGAAGAGGGCGGCCGGAAACGCAAAGCGGCCCGGCATCCCAGGGCGGGATACCGGGCCGCTGCGATGCGGTCCTTCAGGTGGGCATTGGCTGCCCACCGGTCAAGAAAGCAGGGGAGTCGGACCGGTCAGGCGGCGACCGGCTTCTTCGACAGAACCTCGACCGTGGCGTTGACGCGGGCGTTCAGCGGGGCCAGCGCCTCGTTGGCGACCTTGACGGTCAGTTCCTGCAGCTTGGTGCTTTCCGACACGAATGCGTCGAGGCTGGCCTTGGTATAGGCCTTCTGCAGCTCGACCAGTTCCTGGATCGTCTTCACCGCCAGCAGGGCCTTGGCGTTCGACACGCTCTTCTCCAGCGAGGACTGGGTGAAGGCGGCGACCTGCTTGCCGGCCTCTTCCGCGCCCTTGGCGACGATGGTGCCGGACTTCACGAGCGCATCGACATTCTCCTTGGTGAGAACGGTCAGCTCGTCATAGCTCTTCAGCACCTTGGCGGAGGCCTTTTCGATCTGCTCCTGCTGGGCCTTCACCAGGCCTTCCAGGTTCTGCTTGGCAGTAGAGATGGCGTCTTCGACGGACTTGGTGACGGCGGCGATCTGGTCGGACATGGCTATGCTCCTCGCGCTCTCTATAAGGGGTCAACCGCGCGGCCCCGGCGATGCGGCGGCCGATTGCGGAGTGGGTTGAAACCCTCGGGCCCCGGCAGAGCGGGCGCCCGAGATATGCTGCACTGCAACATAACCTGAAGATAAGGAAGCCTGCTGGCGGAGTCAATCCGTATTGTGCGCTGCACAAAAAACTTTCGCGCGAAAATCCTGCAGGAGCGTCGGAGGCCCGAACGCAAGACGGCCCGGCAACCGCGTGGAGGTTGCCGGGCCGTCTTGCGATGCCGGGGCACATGGCTGAACCCCGGCCGTCACATGCCATCCGATGGGGCCGCTCAGGCGGCGATCGGCTTGGCGATCGGCTTGGAGAAGGTCTCGACCGTCGCGGTGACGCGGGCGTTCAGCGGGGCCAGCGCCTCGTTGGTGACCTTGGTCGACAGTTCCTGAAGGCGGGTGGTCTCGGCCACCAGCGAGTCGAAGCTGGACTTCAGGAAATCGTTCTGCAACTCCACCACTTCCTGGATGGTCCGGGCGGTCAGCAGGGCCCGGCCGGTGGTGATGGACTTGTCCAGAGCCGACTGGCCGTAGGCGACGACTTCGCGGCCCAGATCCTCGGCGCCCTTGGCGGCGATGGTGGTGCTGGCGATCAGCGCCTCGACATTGGCCTTGCCGGTGGCCTGCAGATCCTCGTAGCTCTTCAGCAACTGGGTGGCAGTCTTCTCGAACTGTTCCTTGGCGGCGGTCGCGGTCTGCTCGAACTGCTTGACCGTCTGCTCCTGGCCGGCCTTCACCAGGCCCTCATACTGCTCCTTGGCCTGGGCGGCGACGTTTTCGAGCGACTTCGGCGTGAACTGGTTCATGGCGCGCGTTCCTTCCTGGCTGATGCCGGCGTTTGGTTGGGAGACCCGTCCGCCGCAAAGCGTGGCGAGGAGCCTGCCGGCAGCGGTGTGCGTTGCATTTTTTACGTTGTGCGGGCGTTGACCGGCCAATTCCGCAAGCCGCGGAACGGCGCAGATAATGCTGCACTGCAATATAAGAATTTTATGGGCTAAGCACAGCGCGGTGTCAACAGTCCGTTTGGCGGGTATCCGGCTTACTCCCTTGCGCCGCACCATACCCCCATGGCGTGAAGCTCCGATGACAACCGCGTCGCCTTCCGTTGCCGGCCGGCGCCCGCTTCGCGGAACCGTCGGCAAGTCCTTGAAAGCGGCCCTGATGGCAGATGTCCTTAACGAAGGCTTTACCGGCGCTGGGACAAGTGTAGCTTGGCCGCGGGCGGGATTCGCCTCGGCCATAGGTCAGGTGCGGCGCTTGGACGCGGCGTGCCGGACCATCCGCTCTTCAGGCCGCATCTTCGGGACCATTTCGATCATGACCTATTGCCTTGGCATCAAGACCCGCGACGGCCTGATCGGTCTGTCGGACGGCCGGATCACCAGCGGATCGCAGCTCTCCTCGGCCCGAAAGGTGACGATGATGGGCAGCGGCGGCGACCGCTTCTTCATCATGAATTCCGGCCTGCGCAGCGTGCGCGACAAGACGCTGGCTTATCTGCGCCGCGACATGCAGAAGCGCCGGGGCGAGTCCTATTCGACGATGCTGGACGCGGTTTCGGCCTTCACCGCCTGCCTGCGGCAAGTCGCCGCGGAGGACAGGGAGTCGCTGGAGGCGTCGAAGCTGCACTTCAACCTGCACGCCATCATCGGCGGCCAGCTGGCCGAAGACCGCGAACCATACATGTTCCTGGTCTATCCGGAGGGCAACTGGATCGAGGTGGACGAGCGAACCCCCTATCTGTCGATCGGTGCCACCGCCTACGGCAAGCCGATCCTGGACCGCGCGCTGACCTACGGCACCGACATGCAGACGGCGCTGAAGCTGGCCTACCTGTCCTTCGACAGCACGCGCTTCTCCAGCAACGATGTCGGCTTCCCCATCGACATGGTGTCCTACCATGCCGAATCGCGCAGCTGGCGCCAGTCGAACTACGACTATGACGACCTCGCCGAACAGCGCCAGTGGTGGAACCGCAACCTGACCGAACTGGCCCGGCGCATGCCGGACGGCCCCTGGGTCGAGACGCTGGTCCCGGAAGACATGCGTCCGCGCCAGCCGGCCGAAGAGACCGTCTGAAACCCGGCGGTCACCCGTGACCGCCACCGCCCTGCGGTCGCTTGTGACCGCCATCGTTGCTTTGGCTCATTTCCCCGGAAGGGCGCTCAGCAGCAGCGCCCCGAAGGGGGCGGTCGGGCCGACCAGCCCGTCGCGCCCGATCTGCACCTCGAAGAACACGCCGCCGTCAGCCAGCTGGCCGGAGGAGGGCAGGGTGCGCGGAGCCTCGTCGGGAGCCGGCAGACCGGGATAGGCGATGCCGGTCGGGTCGATGCTGCGCAGCATCTCCGGAAACCGGGCGTCGGTGAAGCGGCTGGACGGGTAGGGGTAGGCGGTGAAGAACCATTGCCCGGCCCGGCAGCCGTTGATCAGCCAGTAAAAGCCGTTGGACGGCAACCGCAACCCCTGGGGCGGCGGGTCGAAGACCCCGTCCTCGCGCAGGCGGCCGACGAAGCTGTCGAACTGCGCGGCGCTCAGTTGCAGGGTCGCCGTGTTGCCGCGTGCGGCGGAGAACGGATCGGCCAGCGTCAGGCGGGTGAGGTCGGTCGCCTCAATCACGTGGGCTTCGACCGCCGCGCCGCCGCGGTCCGGGTCGCCGACGATGTCGTAGGTGCGGACATGCCGGTTGTAGTCGGCGTTGAAGATCAGCCGGTAGCGGTCGGCACTGTCCTTGCCGCAGCGGGACCGCAGGTCGTCGCCGTTGAGATAGCTGAACCAGGTCAGCTTGCGCGCCACCGGGTTGTCGGTCAGCCCTACGGAGCTGCAACCGGCGAGCGTGAGCAGCGCGGCCGCCAGGGCGGCCCCCCCCGCCATTCTGGCGGTTGCGCGGACCATGGCCCGACGGTCACCCCCGCGGGAAAAAAAGGCGACCGGAACGGTTCTTTGATGACCACGGCTCATTGTCGCTTGCCTCGCGTCGGCGGCCCCTGGTAGGTGGAGAACGAAGGACGTGGCGGCAAGACCCGATCTCCGGACACCGGTGGGCTTTGGCCTGCCGGAGGGCGCCGGTAATCCGTTTGCCCCTTCCGTTCGCGCCGTGCCGCACCCCTTCCGCCGTGCCGTCCCCGCCGTTCCTTACCCTCTACATGCAGGACCCGCGATTTTGGCCACAGAAACTGCGAAAAGCCAAAGCAGTAAATTAACGAATTCATGCTAGACACTGATTTCGCACGAATTTACCATTGAACCAAGCACCAAGATCTAGCGGTTGGCGGGGCCATCATGAGTGTAACGCGCAACACCGTTCGTAACGGATTGTTTCCGTTCGCCTTTCGCGCGGCGGATACGGCCGGCGGGCGGAGTTCGGCGGGTATGGGGCGCCATCTGCTCGCGGCGGCCGCGCTGCTGGGCATGGTTGCCGCCGGATCCGGCCTGTCCGCCGCCGAGGCACTGGCGGCCAAGGCCGCCGCCATTGTGGTCGATGCCCGCACCGGGCAGGTGCTGATCGACCAGGCCGCCGACGCGATCACCCATCCGGCGTCGCTGACCAAGATGATGACGCTCTATTTGACCTTCGACGCGCTGGAGGACGGTCGGCTGACCCTCGACCAGCAGTTGCCGGTTTCGTCCTGGGCGGAGAGCATGACGCCGACCAAGCTCGGCCTGCGCGCCGGCCAGACGCTGAAGGTGGAGACGGCTATCCTCGGCCTCGTCACCAAGTCGGCCAACGACGCCGCCGTGGTGCTGGCGGAGGCGCTGGGCGGCACCGAGTCGCGCTTCGCCGAGATGATGACTCGCAAGGCCCGCGAACTGGGCATGCGCCACACCGTCTACCGCAACGCCTCCGGCCTGCCGAACATGGAGCAGGTGACGACGGCCCGCGACTATTCCTTCCTGTCGCGCGCGCTGATGCGCGACCACGCGAAATATTACCCCTATTTCAGCCGCCGCAACTTCGTCTACGGCGGCCGCACCCTGGCCAACCACAACCACCTGATGTCCCGCTACGAGGGCATGGACGGCATCAAGACCGGCTACACCGTGGCGTCCGGCTTCAACCTCGCCGCCTCGGCGGTGCGGGACGGGCGGCGTCTGGTCGGTGTCGTGCTGGGCGGCAAGTCTGCGGTGTCACGCGACAACAGGATGGCGACGCTGCTCGATCAGGCCTTCGGCCGGCCCAACCGGGGCCGTGACGATGCGCCGGTGATGGCGAGCCTCGACACCACCCGGTCCGACGCCGTTGACGGCGAAGGGGACGATGACGACGAGGAGGTCGAGGTCAAGGCCAAGCCGGTCCGCGCCTCGCTGCAGACCGCGGCAGTTCCGGCGGCGATCCCCGCCGCGCCGGCCCGTGAGGAGAAGTCCACCCGCGGCGGCAGCCCCTCGCATTGGGGCGTCCAGGTCGGCGCCTTCTCCAGCAAGGCGGCGGGCAACAAGGCGGTGTCGCAGGCCGTCAAGCAGGCCCCTTTCCTACTGCGCACCGCCAAAGCCAGCGTGGTCGAGGCCAAGACCGGCAAGGAAACCGTCTACCGTGCCCGCCTGACCGGATTGGACGAGAAGGATGCCCGCAAGGCCTGCGCCGTCCTGACCAAGCACGGTCATCACTGCGTCGCCGTTTCGCCCGGCGAGCGGGGCTGAAGAACAGGCTGACTGCCGTCGGCCGGGGTAAGTTATCCCCGTGCCGCGGCAGCGCAGCGTTCCAGGAATTCAAGCGCCGGCGTCAGCATGCCGGCCAATTCACTGGCTTGGTCCCCCGTATTGGCGCCTTTTTCCTCCAGGTCCTTCTCCAGAGCGCGTGCGGCCCGGCGCAGGGCGACGCAGCCATATTGCCCGGACACGCCGGCGATCTTGTGAGCCATCGCCCCGGCGGTCGTCCGGTCCCCGTTTTTCAGTGCTTCGTCCAGCGTCTGTCCATGCTGGCGCAGCACCGCCACCGTCTTGTCGATCAGTTCGGCGACGCGGGCGGCGGGCAGAATCTCCTGCATCGTCCCGATGGCGCGCTCGTCGAACGCCGGTTCAGAAGCCGGGTCGGCCGCCGGCGTCCTGGCCTGCGCTCCCCGGCTCAGTGCCGTCAGCAGGGCGTCGAGCCGCAGCGGCTTGATCAGCGTGCCATCGGCGCCGCAGCCGTCACAGCGGTCCTGGCCTTCGCTGGTGGCGCTGGCGGTCAGCATCAGGATGCGGAGATCGCCACCGCCGGGCTGGTGCCGGATGGCGCGAACCGCCTCGTCACCCGGCAGGCCGGGCAGGCCGAGGTCCATCAGGATCAGGTCGAAGGCAGCCGCCGCAGCGGCGGCGACGGCGGCCGGTCCGTCCTCCACCGCCACCACCCGATGGCCGGCGCGCTCCAGCAGGACGCGGGCGGCAAGGCGGGTGACCGTCTCGTCCTCCGCCAGCAGGATGTGCAAGGGATGTGCTGCGCCCATCTGGTCCGCCGGCATGCCGGTCCGCTCTTCCCGGTTGATGTGGTGACCGCAGTCTAGCCGGTTCCGCGCTCCTCCGCATCCCCGCGGTCGGGTGGCCGGGTCACACGGTCGGCGAGGATTGGGTAAACATTGGATCCTCGATCCGGTGCAGACGGCCGGCGCCCGTCATCGCGGCACGCAGCAGCAGGGTCTTGCGGCGGGCGGCGGCCAGCTTGGCGACCGGAGCCTCGCGCAGTACTTCGGCGCCATAGGCGTCGGCGACGATCAATCCGCAATCCTCCGGGATCAGTTCGGTCGGGAAGCCGTCATCCACCGCGAAATAGAAAGCGTCGCACCATTCGCGATACTCCTGCCATTTCTGGTCGGAGCGGAAATCGGGCACACCGCTCTTCACCTCGACGATCAGGATGTTGCCGGCCTCGTCGATGGCGAGCACATCGGCCCGCCGGCCGCTCGCCAAACGGAATTCGGTCAGGCTGGCATAGCCGCGCATCGCCAGCGCCCGCCGGACGCCGCGGAAGATCGGCGTCGCGCCCACAGCCGGGAAGCTGGCATCGGTGTCGGAAACCGGAACGGCAATGTCGTCGCTCATGACGCGGTGCCACCATCGAAACAGGAACGTGTAGGGAACATGTGGCCCACAATGACCTGTCGTCCCGCCCCCGCCAAGGGGCAAAAGGTGGATGACGGCAATCGGCGCGGCGAAATCAGCTCGGCAGAAATGGCTTGGCAGGGTCAGTGGGGCAGAACGACCGGAGGCAGGGGCGCCGGACGGCAGCGGTTGCGCGGCAGGCTGCGGTCGGCGGGGAAGACCAGCACGACCGCGGTGCCGACGCCGGGCTGGCTGGTCAGTTCCATCCGTCCGCCATGCATCTCGACCAGCCGCTTGACGATGGGCAGCCCCAGCCCCGTCCCGCGGGAGTTGCGGGCGATGGTGGAGTCCGGCGGTTCGAACGGGTGGAGGATGCGCGGAAGCTCGGCGCTCGGGATGCCCACGCCGGTGTCGGCCACCATCAGCCCGATCCCGCCGTCCGGCATCAGATGCGCGGTCAGCATCACCTCGCCGCCGGGACGGGTGTGGGTAACGGCGTTCGACAGCAGATTGGTCAGCATCTGGGTCAGCGCCTGGGCGTCGCCCTGCAGAAGCGGCAGGTCGGCCGACACCTCGCGGCGCAGGTGTACGTCGCCTTCCTTCGCCACCTCCTGCAGGGCGGAGACGACGCGCAGCGACAGCATGTCGAGGTCCACCCCCTCCTCGGCCATCGGCATGCCGCCGCCATCAAGGCGCGACAGCTCTAGGATGTCGTCGATCAGCGCCAGCAGATGACTTCCCGCATCGCGGATGTCGCCGGCATAGCTGCGGTAGCGGGGGTTGCCCAGCGGCCCGAACGCCTCGGACAGCAGCATCTCCGAAAAACCGAGAACGGCGTTCAGCGGTGTCCGCAGTTCGTGGCTCATCTGGGCCAGGAAGGCGCTTTTGGCGCGGCTGGCGCTTTCCGCCTCGGCGCGGGCGGTTCGGGCCTCCGCCTCGCGGATGCGCAGCCGCTCCTCGTTCAGCTTCAGCGTGGTGACGTCGGTGTAGTGGACCAGCACGCCGCCCGGCACCGCATGTTCGCGGCTGAGCAGCCAGCGTCCGTCGGGCAGCGGCACCACCACCGGCGGCTCCAGGCGGCGATGGCGCTCCAGCCGCACCGCCACCCAGGCGCGGCGCTCCTCCTCGGTGGTCAGGCGCGGGTCGGTCAGGGCGAAGCGGTTGGCCAGCTCTTCGAACGAAACGCCGGGAACCAGCCAGTCGGCCACGTCGGGCAAATCCCTCTTCAGCCGGCCGTTGGCATGGACCAACCGGTCCTCATGGTCGAACAGGGCGAAGCTTTCCGCACTGTGCTCGAGCGCTGCGGTCAGGCTTTCGGCCAGAGCCTCGGCCACCGTCGGCGCTTCGGGGCCCAGGTCGGTCAGCACCGCGCACAACCCGCCGGCCACAGGGCCGGCCGATACCCGCCAGCGCACCGGCGTCGTGCCGTGCCGCGCCGCGACGGTGCGCTCCACCGGGCCGTGCAGGGCATCGGCCAGGGCGGCGAACAGGCCGGGGCAGGCGGCATCGATGCCGCCGCCGCGCAGCCGCCGGCCCGTCAGTGGGGCGATGCCCATCAGCCGCTCCGCCGCCGGGTTGGCGGACAGCCATTCCAGGTCGGTCAGCGCGCCTGTGCAGTCGTGGTGCGCCTTGAGCAATGCAACCGCGTCGGGCAGATGCAGCATGGCGAGCCGCAGAGGATCGGCAGGCGGGAGTTTCCCGGCCGCGGTCCCGTCCCGCCCGGCGTCGGCGCAAGTCTGCGTGTCGCAATCCATCGGGCGATCATTGCGGCCTATTCCTAAAAAACGCTGAAGGCCGACCCAAATATGTCGCCGAATATTTGTCGAATTGTAACAAGCGAGGTGGGGAGTCCTTTCGATGCATAGGGTTTACCGAAAAAGCAACGAAAGGTTTGATTGAAGTGACCGTTATGATCTTCGCCTTCTATCTGCCCAATGGCGGGCTTTGCAACGGGCCATGCCTTCCATAGTCTCTAGTCTTATCGGAACATGAGGTTTGGGATGCAGGTGTGACGGTGAACGGCAGCCACGACGACGCCGGCAGCGCGGGGCCGGCCCTGCTGGTGTTCGGGACCGATGGACGGCTCGCCGACTGGACGCCTGCGGCAGCGGTCCTCCCGCTGCTGGCCGGACGCCTGACCGCCGGCATGCCGGCCGAGGAGCTGGAGACCAGCCTGTTTCCGTCCGCCGGACCGCACATGGTGCCCGACCGCAAGGTGCTGCGGCTTGCCGGCGGGGGGATGGTGTGGCGGTTCGACCTGTCGGCCTCTTCCGTCTCTGCGAATGCCGGCTCCCCTGCGGTCCGGCGGATGCCCGATCCGGCCGACAGGCTGTTCGCGGCAGCAAGTCATGACCTGCGCCAGCCCCTGGCCGCGCTCTCGCTGCTCATCGGCACGCTGGACGGCCGTCTGGATGCCGGAGTGGCGGAAAACAGGCTGTCGGAAAGCCGGTTTGCGGAGGGGCGCGACCTGCTGCGCTCGATGGCCCAGGCCGTGGAATCGATGCGCAGCATGGTCGATGGCCATTTCGACCTTGTCCGCCTGGAAAGCGGCCTGATGGAGCCGGACATCCGCACCCACGCGGTGAATGGCGTCCTGATGCGTCTGGCGCTGGAGGTGGCGCCGCGCTTCGCCGACCGCGGTCTGCGCTTCTCCGTGATGCCCTGTTCGGCGATGGTGCGGACCGACTCCGCACTGTTGGAACGCCTGCTGCACGGGTTGGTCGCCAATGCCCTGCGCGGCACGGTGCGTGGCCGCGTTCTGCTGGGCTGCCGCCTGCGCGGCGACGGCCTGCGCGTCGAGGTGTGGGACAGCGGCCGTGGCCTGTCGTCGCAGCGGCTGGCGGGCCTGCGTACCGAACTGGCGAAGCCGGTCGGGGAGGGGGGAGGGGCGCTCGGCCTTGACCTGACCCTCGTGCGTGGCCTCGCCCGCAAGCTCGGCCTCGGGCTGGAGGTCTGCGCCGAGGAGGGGCGGGGCACCGTCTTCGCCGTCCTTGTCCCGATATCCGTCGAACATGGTGCCGAAGGGGCGGACGCTTCCGCACAGGCGGAGAGCGCGGCAACCGGGTCATTGGCGTCGGACGGCGGCACAACCGACATCAGCCGCACCCGTATCCTGGTGATCGAGGACGACCCCATGGTGCTGGCGGCGCTGGAGGCGCTGCTTGGGCAATGGGGATGCAGCGTCGTCGGCGCGGACTCCTACGACATGGCGGTCGAGCGGCTCGGCCCGGCACCCGAACACTTCCACCTGATCATTTCAGATCTGCGGCTGAAGGGAGCCGCCAACGGCATCGTCGCGATCCGGCAGATCGTCAAGCTGTTCGACCGTCCGGTTCCCGGAATGATCCTGACCGGCGACACCGATCCCAAGCGGCTGCGCGAGGCGCGGCTGTCCGGCTACCCGCTGTTGCACAAGCCGGTGGCCCCGCTTGCCCTGCGTGCCGCCGTCGTCCGCCTGCTTGGGCATGATCCGCTTTGATAACAAAGACCAGACGGTCGGCAGAGGGGTTCAGGGGAAGTACACAGAAGATAGGGTGTCGAAACCATCGAGATTTTGTGCGGTGCAATGACATTTCTGAAACAGAGACGGAGGGTATGCGGCGAAGTGCGACAGATTTTCGCCTATTCTTCTCAATGCAATAGTCCTTTTCCCTACCAATGGTTAGATCGATATCCTCCTTTCGTTTGAATTTTAAGTTTCACATACCATTTTATGTCTTTCCTTCGCTATGATTGGTACGAGCACTCGCTGTTCGAACGGATTGGGTGGAGGGCGTTCGGATGAACCGGCGTTATCGGGAAGGGGGACGGACCGGAAAACTGGCGGTGCTCGTCGTCGCTGGAGTGTTCCTGTCTTTTTCGGCCTTTCTGATGATCAGGAGTGCCACCCGCGGAGCGGAACTTGCTCTGGCCGACCGCCAAGCCATCCAGCTCCATGACCAGCTGAAGTCTGATTTCGAGGATCAGAGCGTGCTTCTGCGCGCGCTCAGCGGTCCGATGGCCGGTCCGGCTCCGGTCACGGAGGCAAGCTTCGCGTCGGCCGTCGAGCCGCTGCTGCCGCTTTACCCCAACCTTCATGCCGTCGCCTGGGCGCGCCGGATCGCCGAACGGGACGTTCCGCTGCTGGAGCGCGCCATGCGCGCGGCGGGCCACAGTTCCTTCGCCGTCCGCACCGCCGGTGGCGGGGGGAGCGCGGAGTCCAATGGCGGCCCCGGCGATTCTTCCGCCGGTCAGCTTGCCGCCACCCGGTTCGTCACTGTGCTGGCCGAACCGCGGTCCGCCGCCGGGCTGGTCGGATTGGACATGGCCACCCTTCCCGGCCAGCGCGACGTGCTGGCCCGCTCCTGCACCGCCAACCGCATCGTCGCGGCCGGCGGCGAGCCGCTGAGGTATGAGCTGGGCAAGAGGTCCGTGCTGATCTATCTGCCGGTCTATTCCCGCGAGGTCGATCCCGACGACGGCCGTCCCTACGCCGGTGGGCGCCTCGTCTGCGATGTGCTTACCGGCTTCCTGTGGACCAGCTTCGATGTCGGGCAGCTGCTGCGCGATTCGGTCCGCCGGGTCGGGCTGAGCGTCGGCGATGCCTATCTGCTGGAGCCGCCGGGCCAGACGACCTCAGGAACATCCCGGCTGCTGGCCGCCGAGGGGGCGATCGGCCGTCCCGGCGAGCTGCCGCACCCGCCGGTCGATGCACTCACCGTGGAGCAGCTGACCGGCCCGGCGGCGCCGTACGCCATCGTCCGCGACATCGCCTATGGCGGCCGGGTGTGGCGGCTCTATGTGGTTCCGAGCCCGGCGCGGCTGTTCAGCGTGGAGGACCGGCTGGCCTGGACGATGCTGATCGGCGGGCTTCTGCTGACTGCCGGCGGCGCTGCCTATGTCCTGCGCGAGGGGAGGACCCGGCGCCTGCTCCAGACCGAGGCGCGCGCCCGCGCTGCCATGGCCCGTGCCCTGCGCGAGAGCGAGGAGCGGTTCCGGATGGCTCTGCGCTATTCCAAGGTGACGCTGTTCAGCCAGGACCGGGATCTGCGGCACCTGTGGATTTACTGTCCGCGCATGGATCTGAATCCGGAACGCATGATCGGCCGGACCGATGGCGATCTGTTCCCGCCGGAGGAGGCGGCGCGGACGGTCGCTCTCAAGCGGTCCGTGATGGAAAGCGGGGTCGGGACCCGGTGCGAGCTGGAGCTGACCTATTGCGGCTCCCGCCGGGTGCTCGACCTGTCGGTGGAGCCGATGCGGGACGAGACGGGGGCGGTGGCCGGCGTCATCTGCGCCGCCATCGACGTGACGGAATCGGCCGACATCCGCGAGGCGCTGGCCCGCGCCCATGCCGAGGCGGAGCGGGCCAACCAGGCCAAGAGCCGCTTCCTGGCCGCCGCCAGCCACGACCTGCGCCAGCCCTTCCAGGCAATGAGCCTGTTCCACCACATCCTGATGTCCAAGCTGGACGATCCCCATCAGGTGGAGGTGGCGAACAAGCTGGGAGAGGCGCTGACCGCCGGCAACACGCTGCTGTCCACCCTGCTCGACACCTCCGCGCTGGAGGTCGGCAACGTCAAGCCGCGGGTCGTCGAGTTCGACGTGCAGGACATCCTGAGCCGTCTGGCGGTGGAGATCGGCGATCAGGCCATCGACCGCGGGCTTCTGCTGCGGATGGTTCCCTGTTCCGTCCGCGTGAAGAGCGATCCGATCCTGCTGGAGAGGATGGTGCGCAACCTGCTGGTCAACGCCCTGCGCTACACCACGGAAGGGCGGATCCTGTTGGGCTGCCGGCGCCGGTCCACCGCCGATGGCGGGCTGCGCCTGTCCATCGAGGTGTGGGACACCGGTCCCGGCATCGCCGAGGCGGAAATGGCCGCGATCTTCGAGGATTTCTACCGCTGCGGCACCGACCAGCGCGACAGCGGCCGCGGGCTCGGCCTGGGACTGTCGATCGTCCGCCGCATGGCCGAGATGCTGGACCATCCCGTCACCGTGCGGTCGCGGGTGGGGCGCGGCACCATGTTCGCCGTCAGCATTCCGGTCGTGGCACAGCAATGCTCCTGCTGCGCCGCCGCCGACTGAACGGTCCGCCGACTTCCTCCATTCCGCAGCGCGCAATGGTGGCAGTTCCGCAGGCCGGTCCGCTTTTCCCGTCCTGGTCTGCGCAAGTTTCGGTTATGCTGCGTCTGCTCACTGAACCGAAACGATCCCAGTAACCCAACTGCAACAATGGCTTGGAAACTTTATTGATGTAGGTCATTGGGCCCCTTCGCCATAGGGGCTATTGCTTCCGCACAAGCACAGTCCTTTGGAAAAACTTGGAAAGCGAAGGTTCCGTTTCGAAGGAACCCAACAAGACGGAGTTCGGCCGGTCGCCATGGCCTGCCCGGCAAGGGCGCCGGCGGCGACGGGAACCGGACTTGGGAGGATACGGCCTGCCGCCGCGACGGATGCCTCGGCCAACGGACATCCGGTCCGGTCACCGGCATTCGGGTCTTCGCCATTCCGGCGGGGTCCGTTGGTCGGGCGCCGCGATCCTTTTCAGGAGCATTCTAGTATGGACACCGCCATCGCCGCCCCCTCCGCCGCCCCGGCGGGTCGCAGCGGCATCGTTCCGACCGGCAAGAACGGCAGCCCCATGATCGAAAACGTCACGTTCGAGGAAATCCGCATCGGCCAGCAGGCGAGCCTGTCGCGCCGTCTGACCATGTCCGACATCGAGCTGTTCGCGACGGTGTCCGGCGACCTCAACCCATCCCATGTGGACGAGGATTACGCCGTCGACCACAAGGTGGTCGGCCACGGCATGTGGTCGGGCTCGCTGATCTCCGCCGTCCTCGGCACCCTGCTGCCCGGCCCCGGCACCGTCTATGTCGGCCAGGATCTGCGGTTCGAACGTCCGGTCCTGCTGGGCGACATCGTCACCGTGACTGTCACCGCCAGGTCCAAGGATGCGGCGCGCAAGACGGTGGTCTTCGACTGCCTGTGCCTCAACCAGGACGGCCGGACGGTCGCGACCGGCGTGGCCGAGGTGATCGCCCCGACCGAGAAGGTGTGCCGCGCCGCGGCGGAGCTGCCGCAGGTGCAGGTGATCCGCCATGACGGCCACGAGTTGATGCTGAAGAAGTGCGAGTCGCTGCCGCCGGTGCCGACCGCCGTCGTCCATCCCTGCGACGAAAGCTCGCTGCGCGGCGCCGTCGAGGCCGCCGAAGCGAACCTGATCGACCCGGTGCTGGTCGGTCCGGAATCGAAGATCCGGTCGGTCGCCGATGCTTGCGGCCTCGACATCTCGCGCTACCGCATCGTCGACGTCGCCCACAGCCATGCCTCCGCCGAGACCGGCGTCCGGCTTGCCCGCACCGGCGAGTGCGAGGCGGTGATGAAGGGCAGCCTGCACACCGACGAGCTGATGGGCGAGGTGGTGAAGAAGGAGACCGGCCTGCGCACCGGCCGCCGCCTGAGCCACGTCTTCGTGATGAACGTCCCGACCTACCCGCGGCCGCTGCTGATCACCGATGCGGCGATCAACATCTACCCAACGCTGGAGGACAAGGTCAGCATCGTGCAGAACGCCATCGACCTCGCCAAGGTGCTGGGCACCGAGGTGCCGCGCGTCGCCATCCTGTCGGCGGTCGAGACCATCAACACCAAGATCGCCTCGACTCTGGAGGCCGCCGCGCTCTGCAAGATGGCCGACCGTGGCCAGATCACCGGCGGCATCCTCGACGGCCCACTGGCCTTCGACAACGCCATCAGCCGCGAAGCCGCCATCACCAAGGGCATCAAGTCCGAGGTGGCCGGTCAGGCCGACATCCTGCTGGTCCCCGATCTCGAAGCCGGCAACATGCTGGCCAAGCAGCTGTCCTTCCTGGCCCATGCGGATGCCGCCGGCATCGTGCTCGGCGCCCGGGTGCCGATCATCCTGACCAGCCGCGCCGACAATGTCCGCACCCGTCTGGCGTCCTGCGCCGTGGCCGTCCTCTCTGCCGCCGCGCGCCGCCGCGGTGCCGCCCCCGCGGCCGAGTGAGAAGGCCCGACGCCATGTCCAACGCGATCCTCGTCATCAATGCCGGCTCCTCCAGCCTGAAATTCTCGGTGTTCCGGGATCATGGCGGCGGGGATCCGGTGGTCACGATCAACGGCCAGATCTCGGGCATCGGCACCCAGCCGGTGTTCGAGGCCAAGGACGCCCAGCGCCGTCCGCTCGCCGAAAAGAGCTGGGGGGCCGGTGAGGCCAGCGACCGCACCGCCCTGCTGTCCTACCTGCTCGACTGGATCGAGGAGCGGCTGGACGGGGCAACGCTGATCGCCGCCGGCCACCGGGTGGTGCATGGCGGCGTCCGCCATGCCGCCCCGGTGCTGCTGACCCCCGCCGTGCTGGACGAACTGGACGGTCTGGTCCCGCTCGCCCCGTTGCACCAGCCGCACAACCTCGCCGCCATCCGTGCCCTGGCCGAGGCGCATCCGGAGCTGCCGCAGGTCGCCTGCTTCGACACCGCCTTCCACCGCAACCAGCCCTGGCAGGCCCAGACCTTCGCCATTCCGCGGGAACTGACCGAGGATGGCGTGCGGCGCTACGGCTTCCACGGCCTGTCCTACGAGTACATCGCCCGCCGCCTGCCGGAAATCGTGCCGGAACTGGGTGATTCGCGGGTGGTGGTCGCCCATCTCGGCAGCGGCGCCAGCATGTGCGCCATCCATGGCGGGCGCAGTGTCGACAGCACCATGGGCTTCACCGCGCTGGACGGCCTGCCGATGGGCACCCGCTGCGGCACCATCGATCCCGGCGTGCTGATCTACCTGATGCGCAAGGGCATGGATGCCGGCGCCATCGAGAAGATGCTGTACAACAAGTCCGGCCTGCTCGGCGTGTCCGGCATCTCCAACGACATGCGCGCCCTGCTCGACAGCAGCGACCCGCATGCGCAGGAGGCGGTGGAGCTGTTCTGCTTCCGCATCGCCAAGGAGACCGGCGCGCTGTCCGCCTCGATGGGCGGTGTCGATGCGCTGGTGTTCACCGCCGGGATCGGCGAGCGTTCCGCCCCGGTGCGGGCGCGGGTCGGCGACAAGCTGGCCTGGATGGGGGTGGACATCGACGCGGCGGCCAACGAAGCCAATGCGACGAAGATCTCGACCCCCGGCAGCCGCCTGCCGGTCTATGTCATCCCGACCGACGAGGAACGGATGATCGCGCTGCACACCCGCAAGGTGCTGACGGGGCGGTGAGCGATTTGTGCGGGGGCGCCGGCTGACGCCCCCCACATCCCCCTGGAGCCCGCCCCCCATTCGGTGCTAGCACGCCCACCGGCATCACGCATCGTCCGGGGGAAATTTTGGTCCGCCCCTATCTGCCGCTGAACGCCCTGCGTGCCTTCGAGGCGTCGGCACGGCATCTCAGCTTCACCCGCGCGGCCATCGAGCTGTGCGTGACCCAGGCCGCCGTCAGCCATCAGGTCAAGCTGCTGGAGGAACGGCTGGGCGCCAGCATGTTCCATCGCCTGCCGCGCGGCCTCGCCCTGACCGACGAGGGGAGGGCGCTGCTGCCGACGCTTGAGGAGGCGTTCGACCGCATCGGCGGCCTGCTCGACCAGTTCGAGGGCGGGCGGTTCCGCGAGGTTCTGACGGTCGGCGCCGTCGGCACCTTCGCCGTCGGCTGGCTGCTGCCGCGGCTGACGCGTTTCCGCGAGGCGCATCCCTTCGTCGACCTGCGCCTGTCCACCAACAACAACCGCGTCGACATCGCGGCGGAGGGGCTGGACTACGCCATCCGCTTCGGTGACGGCGCGTGGCACGGCACCGAGGCCGTTCATCTGTTCGACGCGCCGCTGTCGGTGCTCTGTGCGCCGGAGATCGCCCGGCGGCTGCACGAGCCCGCCGATGTCGGGCGCGAGACCCTGCTGCGCTCCTACCGATCCGACGAATGGCCGGGCTGGTTCGCCGCCGCCGGGATGGAGTCGGCGGCGATGCCTGCGGTCAAGGGGCCGGTCTTCGACTCCTCGTCCCTGATGGTTGAGGCGGCGATCCAGGGGGCCGGGGTGGCATTGGCCCCGGTGGCGATGTTCCGCCGGCCGCTGGCCGTGGGGCTGATCGAGCAGCCCTTCGCCGTCACTGTCTGCAAGGGCGCCTATTGGCTGACGGCGTTGAAATCGCGGCCGGAGACGCCGACCATGCGCGCCTTCCGCGACTGGCTGTTCGCCATGGTCGCGGAAGAGGCGGTGGCCTGAATGGGCAAGCTGGTGGCAGGAGATGGAACTCCGCTCGTCGTTGCTTCCCGACTTGCCCCCTTTTATCGGCTGCCGGTGCCGTCACCGGTCGAGCCGGGCAGGTAACGGCCGACGGCCTTGATGATCGCAAGCGCTGAAGTCGCCGCATCGTCCATGCCGACGGAACGGATCGCCGCCGCAACTTTTGCATTCGGCTCTGAGCCGCCATCGGTAACCGCAAACAGGCTGGCATCATCTCCGCTGTCGGACGACAGCAGCTTGGCCAGCGATCCAGCACCAGCACTTCGGGCCAGCGCGCCAGCACCCTGCCGATCATCCAACTGCACCAACGCCATCGCATCCGATGCGATCCCAGTGCCGCGATTGAATGCAATATCGAGCTTCTGGCCAAACCGCGAATCCTGCTGATCGGTGATGCTCAACCCGATATAGCCTGTGCCAGCCTTGCGGTCCTCTGCAGTTGCTCCGACCTCGCTCTCACCAGCTTCAACCAGTATGGATGGCATTTTGGGCTTGGCGATTCCCTTGCTGGCGGCAATGGCGTCCATCATGGCCGTCCCAGCCCCGCCAGTGGTGATCGAGATACTGTCGGATAAGCCGAAGGTGGCGCGGAATGCGTCAGCGGCCTTTCCCATATAGTCGCTTGTCGCATTGGCCCAGTCGGTCATTGCCGGAATCGCAGCGCCGACGCGCCGGATCTCCTGATCTCGTTCGGCCGACAGGGCGGTCGGCTTCTCACGCCCCATTTTCAGGCGCGCAGCATCGGACAAATCCACAATATCCGTAAGAGGCGGGCGTGGTGCCTGAGAGGCAATGGCGGTCGAGGGGCGTGCGGATGCTCCGGTGGGCTTGACCATGCCAGTGGTTGTATCGAGCAGAATCGACGACCCAACAATCCCCGTCATGACACAGCCTCCCCGTGTATTGTATTTATGGTATACACGGGGTGACGGGGTGGCAAGATGTTTGCGCCAACTCAGAGCCCGCGATTCTTCCGCGACCGATTGTTCGCCATGGTCGCGGAAGACACCACCGATGGAACGGTCAGGACAAAGTGACGCGGCGCGGCGCCTGCTGTTGTTCCCGCTGCTGCCAGAAGCGCAGCCGCAGCCGCGGCGCCATGAACCAGGCGATGGGAGCGGCAAGGATGACGCTGAGGATCACCACGGTCGGCATCAAGGTCATCGCCTGTTCGGAAAAGCTGGGGATGCCCAGGACCAGGACGGTGCCGATGCCGAAGACCACACCCTGGATCATGCCGTAGATCAGGATGGCGAGGCGTAAACGGGTGGACATGGGACTGCTCCGCTGAAGTTGGATGGTGCATAGACCGTTTCCTTCTTCAACCGGAGTGAGGCCGCAATGTTCCGAACGCCATCGGAGGGAGTTTGCTCCGTCCGATGGCGTTCGTATACATACAATTATTGGGCGTGACGAGAACCTGCCCTTACTGGTGCGCCCGCCACCACGCCATCAGGCCGTTGGTGGAGCTGTCATGCACCCCCTCGGCCGGACCGGTTTCCATCTCCGGCAGGATGGTGTTGGCCAACTGCTTGCCCAGCTCGACGCCCCATTGGTCGAAGCTGTTGATGTCCCAGACGATGCCCTGGACGAAGACCTTGTGCTCGTACAGCGCGATCAGGGCGCCCAGCGTTGCCGGAGTCAGGCTCTGCATCAGGATGGTGTTGGACGGGCGGTTGCCGGGGAAGACGCGGTGGGGGACCAGCGCCTCGACCTCATCCGCCGGCTTGCCGGCCTTGGTCATCTCCGCCCGCACCTCGTCGGCGGTCTTGCCGCGCATCAGCGCCTCGGCCTGGGCGAAGACGTTGGACAACAGGATGCGGTGATGGGCGCCGGCCTCGGCCCCGATCGGATTGTGGCTGGTCGCCGCCGCCACGAAGTCGCAGGGGATCAGCGAGGTGCCCTGGTGGATCAGCTGGTAGAAGGCGTGCTGGCCGTTGGTGCCGGGCTCGCCGAACAGCACCGGGCCGGTCTGGTAATCCACCGGCTCGCCGCCGCGGGTCACCGACTTGCCGTTGCTCTCCATGTCCAGTTGCTGGAGATAGGCGGGGAAGCGGTGCAGATACTGGTCGTAGGGCAGCACCGCGTAGGACGAGGCGTCCCAGAAATTGCGATACCAGACACCCAGCAGGGCCAGCACCACCGGCATGTTGCGCTCAAGCGGCGCGGTCTGGAAATGCTCGTCCATCGCATGGGCGCCGGCCAGCATCTCGGCGAAGCGCTCCGGCCCGATGGCGATCATGATCGGCAGGCCGATGGCCGACCACAGCGAATAACGGCCACCGACCCAGTCCCAGAAGCCGAACATGTTGGCCGGGTCGATGCCGAACCTGCGCACCTCCGCCTCGTTGGTGGAGACGGCGACGAAGTGCTTGGCGACATGCGCCTCGTCCTGCGCGGTCTCCAGGAACCAGCGGCGGGCGGAATGGGCGTTGGTCAGCGTCTCCTGCGTCGTGAAGGTCTTGGAGGCGATGACGAACAGCGTCGTCTCCGGATCCAGCCACTTCAACTGTTCGGCCAGATGGGTGCCATCGACGTTGGAGACGTAATGCAGCGCCACATGGGCATGGGCGAAGGGCTTCAGCGCTTCCGTCGCCATGACGGGACCGAGGTCGGAGCCGCCGATGCCGATGTTCACCACGTCGGTGATCGGCTGGCCGGTGTAGCCGCGCCATTCGCCGTCGCGCACCGAATTGGCGAAGGCGTCCATCCGCTCCAGCACCGCACGCACGCCCGGCATCACGTCGCGGCCATCGACGGTGACGGCGCGGTCGGAGCGGTTGCGCAGGGCGGTGTGCAGGACCGCGCGCTTTTCCGTCAGGTTGATCGGCTCGCCGCCGAACATGCGGGCACGCGCGCCTTCCACATCCTGCTGGCGGGCGAGGTCGAGCAGCAGGCCGACCGTGTCCTGGGTGATGCGGTTCTTCGAATAGTCGAGGAACAGCCCCGCGGCTTCCATCGAGAAGGCTTTGAACCGGCTGGGATCGGCGGCGAACAGGTCACGCATGTGCGTGCCGGCCATGTCCTGGCGGTGTTGGGCGAGGGCGGCCCAGGCGGGGGAACGGGTCAGCGCGGTCATGATGCTTTGGACTCCTTGACGTCAGCGGTCCTTTGACGCGGCCCATCTGCGGGGCGTGTGGAGCCTAACACCGACCGCCGGCCACGACCACGGGCCAAAACGCGGCGGTCGGCGCTGCTTATCGGCCTATGCGGGCCGGCCAGGGTGCAACCCGGCGGGGCGGTCGGGTGTTGTCGGTCAGGGACGTTTCAACAGGAGGATGCCATGTCGGACAAGCCTGCCACGGACAAGCCCGTTGCCCCGCCGCTGGAAGAGCGCGAGGAACAGCGCGACCGCGACGACGCAGCGCGGCCGGATCAGGTCGGGATCATTCCCGGCAAGGTGCCGGGCAGCCCGGTCGATCCGAGCGATCCGCGCTTTCCGGGGAGCCAGCCGGATTTGGCGTGAGGGAAGGCCGGGGGCATCGTCAGCCGACGCCCCCGGTTCACTCAGCTTCCGCCTTCGATGGTCCGCGTCGGCGTCACGCCCTCCGGCTTGCCGACCAGCACGGTCAGCAGCTTGGCCGGGTCGAGCAGGCGCCGGGCGACGCGCTTGATGTCCTCCTGGCTCACCGCGTTGATGTAGCGGTCGCGCTGGTTCAGATAGTCGATGCCCAGCTTGTCGCGCTTCACCTGCAACAGGATGCGGGCAATGGCCTGGGTCGAGCCGAGTTGCAGCGGGAAGGAGCCGGTCAGGTAGGTCTTGGCGTCGGCCATCTCCTGGTCGGTCAGCCCGTCCTTGGCCATGCGCGCCCATTCCTGGCGGATGATGTCCAGCGCCTGACCCGCCTTGGCGTTGACGGTGGAGCCACCCGCCATCACCAGCGCGGTGTGGTCCATCGGGATCAGATAGCTGTAGACGCCGTAGCTGAGCCCGCGCTTCTCGCGCACCTCTTCCATCAGGCGCGAACCGAAGCCGCCGCCGCCCAGCACATAGTTCATCACCGTGGCGGCGTACCAGTCGGGATCGTCGCGCTTCACCCCCGGCTGACCCATCAGCATCACCGTCTGCGCGGTCGGGCGCGGCAGCAGGATGGTCTGGCCCAGCCCGGACATCGTCACGTCGGGAATCGGCTTCGCCTCGGTCTTGGCCGGCAGCCCGCCGAACACCTTGTCCAGCGCCTTGCCGAGATCCTCCGGCGAGATGTCGCCGGTCGCCGCCACCACCAGCCGGTCGCGGCCAAACTGCCCCTTCACGAAGGCGCGCAGGTCGTCGGGGGTGATGGCCGGCAGGCTATCCAGGCTGCCGCGACTTTCGCCGCCATAGGGGTGGTCGGGGAAGGCGGTGGCGTAGAACTGGCGCCGCGCGACATAGTTGGGGTCGGCGAAATCGCGCTTGAGGCTGGCCATCACGGAGGCGCGCATGCGGTCCAGCGCCTCGGGCGCGAAATGCGGCTCGGTCAGGGCGAGCCGGGTCAGTTCCAGCGCCTCGTCACGGTTGTCGGCCAGGGTGCGCATCGAGCCGCTGAAGCCGTCGCGCCCGGACTCGAAGCCGAGCGCGATGGCCTTGTCCTGCAGGCGCGCCTGGAAGGTCTGGGAATCGTACGGCCCGGCCCCCTCGTCCAGCATGGTGGAGGCGATGTTCGCCAGCCCTTCCTTGCCCTTGGGGTCGGTGCCGCCGGCTCCCTCGAAGACCCATTCCAGCGCCAGGACCGGCACCTTGTGGTCCTCGACCAGCCAGGCCTCGATCCCGCCGGGGCTGACCACCCGCTTGATGTCCATGGCCTGGGCGGGCGAGAGGAACGCTAAAGCCGTTACGAAAACGGCCGCCAAACCGACGCGCAGATCCCCTCTCCCCCCCGGGGAGAGGGTTAGGGTGAGGGGGAACCGCAGCGAGGAAAATGTCTTTGGCATGCGCTTCGCCAGTCGGGAAAAGCCACGCCGTGCATCCCCCTCACCCCGACCCTCTCCCCAGGGGGGAGAGGGGGAAGAAAGTCGGTGGAAATGGAGTACGCTCATCCTCAACTGTCCTTTCCGGTCGGGGGCAGCAGCAGGCCGGTGACGTGGTTGGTCTGGCTCAGCACGGCGCGGGCGGCGGCGTTGACCTGATCGGCGGTCACGCCGTCGATGCGCACCGGCCAGTTCTCCACGTCGTCGATGCTCTGGCCGGTGGCGAGCGCCGCACCCAGCGTCTGGGCCGGTCCGGTCAGGCTGTCGCGGGCATAGGCCGCGGAGGCCAGCATGCGCCTGCGCGCGGTGGCGACCTCCTCCTCCGTCACGCCGGATTTCAGCAGCTTGTCGACCTCGGCCCACAGCGCCGATTCGAGCTTGTCCATCGGCACGCCGGCGGCCGGGCTGGCGCCGACGCTGAGCGTCGCCATGTCCCAGGCGGTCGGCCCATAGCCGAGCCAGGCCGAGGTGGCGAGCTTCTGGTCCACCACCAGGCTGCGGTAGAGGCGCGACGTGGTGCCGCCGCTCATGATCTCGGCCAGCACCTGCAAGGCATAGGCCTGGCCGGTCTGGTCGAGGCGGTAGGACGGGGCGGTCCAGATGCGGCGGACCGAGGGCTGCCGCACCTCGTCGTCACGCAGGACCACCTGACGGGAGGAGGTCAGCGGCGGCTCGGTGACCCGCTTGCGTTCCGGCACCGGGCGGGCGGCGATGGCGCCGTAATAACGTTCGGCCAGCGGCTTCAGCTCCGCCGCGGTGACGTCGCCGGACACCACCAGGATGGCGTTGTTGGGCGTGTACCACGTCTTGTAGAAGCGCTCGGCCATCTCCCGCGTCAGCGCCGACATCTCCTGCGGCCAGCCGATCACCGGGGTGCCGTAGGGGTGGTGGACGAAGAGGGTAGCGTTGATCTGCTCGCCGATGCGGTCGGCCGGCTCGTTCTCGATGCGCTGGCGCCGCTCCTCGATGATGACGTCGCGTTCGGGATAGACCACCGCGTCGGTCAGCTTGAGGTTGGCCATGCGGTCCGACTCCATCCGCATTACCATCTCCAGCCGGTCGCGGGCGACGTTCTGGTAATAGGCGGTGTAGTCGTAGCTGGTGAAGGCGTTGTCGCGCCCGCCGTTCTTGGCGATGATCCGGCTGAACTCGCCGGGCTGGATCGCATCGGTCCCCTTGAACATCAAATGTTCGAGGAAATGGGCGATGCCGGACTGGCCGCGCTCCTCGTCGGCGGCGCCCACCTTGTACCAGACCATGTGGGTCACGACCGGCACGCGGTGGTTCGGGATGACCACCACCTGCATGCCGTTGGACAGGGTGAAGCTCTCGGGGAAGAACACCCCCTTTTCCGCCGCGTGGGCGGGCTGGAACCCGAGCGGAATCGGTGCCAGGGGGGCCGCGACGGTCATCGTCAAGGCGAGAAGTCCTGCCGCGGCGAGGCGGCGGGCTGGAATGCAGGCGGGCATGAGGGCTCCCGGATCAGGAGGACCGAATCGAAAGGGCGCCCTTCGCTGGGAAGGACGCCCCCGGAAACTGGTGTGATGTCGCGTCTTGGACAAGACCGAAGGGACCGCCCGGGCTTAGAACAGGCCTTCCAGCGGCGCCTTGCGCTTGCGCTCGATCGTCGGGGTGGCGGCGCCGTCCAGCGCCTTGCCCTGGGCCTGGGCCTCGCGCAGGCGCTGCTGCTCCTTGGCCGGGTCGACGACGGAGACGGGCGGCTGCTGGGTCTGCCAGAACAGGAGCGAATCGATCCAGCTCTTGTCGGCGACGATCAACTGGGTGGTTTCCTGATCGACCTTGGCGCGGATGTTCGGGTCGATGCCGTCCCGGGCCGAAGCCTGGGCGACCAGCGACTTCTCGCCCGCCGTTGCGCCGGCCGCAGCCTTGGCGCCGCGCGCAGAGCCGCCGAACACGGCGCCGGCGGCCATCTGGGTCGGGGTGCTGTCCTGCGGACGGGCGGCCCCGGGGCGCGGCTTCGGCAGGTCCTGCATGCTGGGCGGCAGGGTCAGCGGAGCGCGGGAAACGACGGAGAACTCGTCGGGGCTCTGGCGGTCGAGACCGATGGACCGGCGCACATCCGAGCAGCCGGCGAGCGTCAACGCCGCAAGCGCCAGCCCGATGAGCGGGAGCCGCGCCAAAGGAAGCCGGGTCCGAGGGAAGGAGAGGGCGGAGGAGATGCTGGTCACGTTCGGAGGATCCCGTCGTCTGTCACGTCGTGGCGACCCGGCCCGAAGGTCGAGGCCGCATGGTCAGCGCTCGCCGGCGGTTATAACGCCACCGGCGACGGAACTCTTACGACTTTTCGCGGCCCGCGAACAGTCCGTCGATCAGCAGCAGCACGACGCCGACGCTGATTCCGCTGTCGGCCACGTTGAAGGCCCAGAAATGCCAGCCGCCGACATGGAAATCGAGGAAATCGACCACCGCCCCATGCAGCATCCGGTCAGCCACGTTGCCGACCGCCCCGCCGATGATGAAGCCCAGCGCCAGGGCGATCAGACGGCGTTCCGCCTGCCGCAGCCAGAAGACCAGACAGACGGCGATCACTGCCGCGATGGCGCTCAGGATGTAGGGCATCAGCGCCCCGCCGCTGGCGAAGGTGCCGAAGCTGACGCCGTAGTTCCACACCAGCACGAGGTTGAAGAAGGGGGTCACCTCGATGACATGCGGCACCGGCTGCATGACCTGCTCGAGGATCCACCACTTGCTGCCCTGGTCGAGGACCACCACCACCACGGCGACGATCAGCCCGAACAGCCAGTAGGATCGGGATTGGTTGGCGACGAAGGCGTTCATGTGACCGCACGTTCTCCCTCTCCCCCCCGGGGAGAGGGTCGGGGTGAGGGGGAAGCGCGGCGAGGAGCGTCCGGCAGGCGGAACCCCCTCACCCTAACCCTCTCCCCGGGGGGGAGAGGGAATAAGGCCGCAACTGTTACGACTTGCCTCATGCCACCGCGTCGGAGCAGCGGATGCAGAGCGTCGGATGGTCATGGACCGTGCCGACCTCCTCCAGGACCTTCCAGCAGCGCTCGCACTTCTCGCCGTCGGCCAGAGCCGGGGCGACGGCGATGCCGGGGACGTCGGGCAGGGTGAAGGCCCCCTCCGGCGCCGCGGCGTCCGTCACCTCGATGGCCGAGGTGATGCAGACGTCCTGGAAATCGACATCGGCCAGCAGGGCCTTGGTCGCGGCGTCGACGAAGACGGTCGGATCGGCCTGGAGGGACGAGCCGATGGTCTTGTTGGCGCGCTCCAGCTCCAGGGCGCCGGTGACGACGCGGCGGACGGTGCGCACCGCCTCCCACTTGGATGCCAGCGCGTCGTTGCGCCACTCCGCCGGCACCTCCGGGAAGCCCCGCAGATGCACGCTCTCGTCGGTCCAGCCCGCACCCTCGGTCAGGCCTTCCGGCCGGGCCAGCCACGCCTCTTCCGCGGTGAAGCAGAGGATGGGCGCGAGCCAGGCGGTCAGGTTGGAGAACAGATGCTCCATCACCGTCCGCACCGACCGGCGGCGCACCGAGTCGACCGGATCGCAATAGAGGCTGTCCTTGCGGACGTCGAAATAGAAGGCCGACAGCTCCACCGCACAGAAGTTGTGCAGGGCCACGAACAGGGCGTGGAAGTCGTAGGCCTCGACCTTCTCGCGGACCAGCGTGTCCAGCTCCGACAGGCGGTGCAGGACCCAGCGCTCCAGCTCCGGCATCTCGGCGGCGTCGATCCGCTCGGCCGGGGTGTAGTCGGCGAGCGCGCCCAGCAGGTAACGCAGCGTGTTGCGCAGGCGGCGGTAGAGGTCGGCCTGGGTCTTGATGATCTCCTTGCCGATGCGGAGATCCTCAGAATAGTCGGAGTTGATGATCCACAGGCGCAGGATGTCGGCGCCATACTGGTCGCAGACCTCCTGCGGGGCCACCACGTTGCCCAGCGACTTGGACATCTTGCGGCCCTGCTCGTCGAGCACGAAGCCGTGGGTCAGCACCGCGTTGTAGGGCGCCCGGCCGCGGGTGCCGCAGCTTTCCAGCAGCGAGGAGTGGAACCAGCCGCGATGCTGGTCGGAGCCTTCCAGATAGAGGTCGGCCGGCCAGGCCAGCTCCTCCAGCCGCTGTTCCAGCACGAAGGCGTGCGAGGAGCCCGACTCGAACCAGACGTCGACGATGTCCCTGACCTGCTCGAAATCCTCGGCGGAATAGGAATTGCCGAGGAAGTCCTGCGGGTCGCGGGCGAACCAGGCGTCGGCGCCCTCCTGCTGGAAGATGTCGGCGATGCGGGCAAACACCGCCTCGTCGCGCAGGATCTCGCCGGTCACCTTGCGGACGAACAGCGCGATCGGCACGCCCCAGGCGCGCTGGCGGCTGATGCACCAGTCCGGGCGGCTCTCGATCATCGAGCGGATGCGGTTCTCGCCCTGCGACGGGACCCAGCGGGTGTCGGAGATCGCCTGCAAGGCCACCTTGCGCAGGTCGTTCGTCTCCATCGAGATGAACCACTGCGGCGTGGTGCGGAAGATCAGCGGCGCCTTGGAGCGCCAGCTGTGCGGATAGCTGTGCTTGATGCGGTTGCTGGCCAGCAGCGACCCGGCTTCCTCGAACGCCTCCAGCACCGCCTTGTTGGCGGGGCCGGTCTTGCCCTGGTCGGTGTAGACGGCCAGCCCGGCGAACAGCGGCACATGGGCGTAATAGCGCCCGTCCTCGCCCACCGTCTGCGGCACCTCGATGCCGTTGGCCTGGCCCAGGCGGAAGTCGTCCTCGCCATGGCCGGGGGCGATGTGGACGAAGCCCGAACCGGCATCGGTGGTCACGAAGTCGCCGGCCAGCAGCGGCACCTTGAAGTCGTAGCCCTTGCCGTTCAGCGGGTGGCGGCAATAGGTGCCGGCGAGACGCGAACCGGGGAAGCGGTGCAACTGCTTCCACTCGGTGATGCCGGTCTCCTTCAGCACGCTCTCGGCCAGCGCGGTGGCGAGCACGAGGCGCTCGCCGACCACCGCCTTGCTGCCCTCGGCGACCGCCGTGACCTTGAAGGTCGCGTATTCGATCTCGTCGCCATAGGCGATGGCGCGGTTGCCCGGCAGGGTCCAGGGGGTGGTCGTCCAGATGACGATGCTGGCCTCGTCCACCTCCGGCGCCGACGACCCCCAGACGGGGAAGCGGGCGAAGACGGTGGTGGAGGTGTGGTCGTGGTATTCCACCTCGGCATCGGCCAGCGCGGTCTTCTCGACCACCGACCACATCACCGGCTTGAAGCCCTTGTACAGGCCGCCGTTCACCGCGAACTTGTGGATCTCGCGGACGATCTGCGCCTCGGCCGGGAAGGTCATGGTGGCGTAGGGCTGCTTCCAGTCGCCCTCCACGCCCAGACGGCGGAACTCGGCGGCCTGGATGCCGACCCACTCCTCGGCGAACTGGCGGCATTCGGCGCGGAACTGGATGAGCGGCACGTCATCCTTGTTCTTGCCGGCCTTGCGGTACTTCTCCTCGATCTTCCACTCGATGGGCAGGCCGTGGCAGTCCCAGCCGGGGACATAGTCGGCGTCGAAGCCCTGCATCTGGCGGAAGCGGACGATGACGTCCTTCAGGATCTTGTTGACGGCATGGCCGATGTGGATGTTGCCGTTGGCGTATGGCGGGCCGTCATGCAGCACGAACTTCTTGCGGCCCTTGGCGCCGGCGCGCAGCTTGCCGAACAGGTCCATTTCGGCCCAGCGCTTCAGCAGCTCGGGCTCCTTGGTCGGCAGGCCGCCGCGCATGGGGAAGTCGGTGCGGGGCAGGAAGACGGTCGATTTATAATCGCGGGTCATATCGGATCCCTGGGGGAAAGCATTACCGTCGGGCGGCGATGAGGCCACCCGGTCCACAGCAGGTCTCTATCCCGGCCCTCCTCAGAGAGCCGGGCCGGTAATTCGCGTGCGATGCGCAGGAGCGCGCATCATCATCGGGATCCGCAAGGAGACGTCCATGGCGCCGGATATTAGCGGCGCGGGCCGTGCGGTCAAGGACCGCTCACATGCGCCGTGTGCAACCGCGAACCGGTTTCGCCGGGGGGAAGTCCCCTCGGCGCCGGCTCCCGAAATTACCGCTGGCAACCTGGCGGGGGCAAAATTACGGTGTGTCCGCCGAGCTTGTCCGGGGTGCGGGCCGCTCGCGGCAGTCAGCGCGTGCGGGAGCGTCTTCGGCATGATCGACCAGCGGACCGGCGGCTTCCTGTCGGAGTTCCTCGACACCCCCAACAGGGATCCGGCGGTTCTGGACCGCTTCCTTCTGCAGGGACCGGACGGCGGCCGGCGCGGGGCGAAGCCGCGCCTGAAGGTCGCCTTCTTCGATTTCTGGCCGGACTTCGATCCGTCCGCGAACTTCTTCGTGGAAATCCTGTCCGCCCGCTTCGAGGTGTCGGTGGTCGAAAACGACAGCGACCTCGCCGTCGTCTCGGTGTTCGGCACCCGCCACCGGGAAGCGCGGACGGCCCGGTCGATGTTCTTCACCGGGGAGAATGTGCGGCCGCCGCTCGACGGCGTCGACATGTCGGTGTCGTTCGACCGCATCGACGATCCCCGGCATTTCCGCCTTCCGCTCTACGTCATGCATGCCTACGACCACCTGCGCGAAGGGGCGGCGCCATATTTCTGCCATTCCGTCCTGCCGCCCGTGCCGCCGACACGGGAGGAGGCCGCGGAGCGGAAATTCTGCGCCTTCCTCTACAAGAACCCCAACTGCGCCCGCCGCAACGACTTCTTCCACATGCTCAGCGCCCGGCGCCATGTCGAGTCGGTGGGCTGGCTGCTGAACAACACCGGCAGCGTGGTGAAGATGGGCTGGCGGCCGAAGATTCGGGTGTTCTCCCGCTACCGCTTCGCCTTCGCCTTCGAGAACGCTAGCCATCCCGGCTATCTGACCGAGAAGATCCTGGACGCTTTCCAGGCCGGTGCGGTGCCGCTCTATTGGGGCGATCCCGGCGTCCTGCGCGATGTCGCGGCCGGCAGCTTCATCGACGTGTCGCGATACTCCTCCGACGAGGAGGCCATCGATGCCATCCTGGCCGTCGACGACGATTACGGCGCCTACCGCCGCTACCGCAGCACGCCGCCCTTCCTCGGCACGGAGGATTTCCACTTCGACGCCTACCGTCTGGCCGAATGGATCGAAAGCCGTCTTTGAACGTGGCTTTGAATGTGGGGGAGGTGGAGCGATGAGGCGGGTGCTGTTGAATTATGCCGACGGGGCCTTCACGACGGCGCAGAAATACAATGGCAGGACCGGCATGGAGACCGGCGGCTTCGACGGCGTCGCGATGATGGGGCGTCAGCGCATCGATGCCGCTTTCGCATCGCGGAACCGGCATGTGCTGGACCAGCCGCGCGGGGCCGGCTATTGGCTGTGGAAGCCTTACTTCATCGACCGGCTGCTGCGCGAGGATCTGAAGGACGGCGACATCCTGTTCTACAGCGACAGCGGCGCCCATTTCGTCCACAGCGTCGATCCGCTGATCGAGATTTGCCGGCAGCGGCGCGATCTGCCGATCCTGCTGTTCACGCTGGACGATGATCACCGCAACGGTGTCTGGACCAAGCGCGACTGTTTCCACTTCATGGGGCTGGACCGGCCCGATGTCGTCGAGGCGCCGCAGATCATGGGCAGCTTCATCATGTGCGAACGCGGGCCTGAAACCATGGACTTCGTCGCGCAATGGCTGCGGCTTTGCCAGGATGCCCGGCTGATCACCGACGCGCCCAACGAATGCGGCCTGCCAAACTATCCGGAGTTCCGCGACCATCGCCACGACCAGAGCATCCTCAGCCTGCTCGGCCGCCGCCATCGCGTGACAACCATTCCCGACATCTCGCAATGGGGGGACGGGAGCCGTCCGGCCGAGATTCCCCGCATCATGGAACACACGCGCTGGCGCGACTAGGGCCGGTTGTGGCAGACAGAAGCCCGGTCCGTTTCCTTCAACCGCCAGCGGCGATCGGCAGCAGCGCATGACCAATTTTTCCCGTGCCGTGGCGGCGGAAAACGCCGGCAGGCTGGAGGAGGCCAGGGCCCGCTACCTCGACGTCCTGCGGGCCGAGCCGCAGAACCCGGCGGCCCTGCACCGGCTGGGGGTGGTGGAGTTGCGGCTGGGCAACCCGCGCGACGCGGTGGTCCTGTTCCAGAAGTCTCTGGCCATCGCCAAGGATCTGGAGGTCTATCTCGATTTCGGCGCGGCGATGGCCGGCATGGCCCGCTGGGATGCGGCGGCGACGGTCTATGGCGCCGCTCTGCGGGTCGCCCCCGCATCGGCCGACGCCCATTACGGTCTGGCGCTGGCCCTGCACCGGCAGGGGCGCCCACAGGATGCCGAGCCGCATTACCGCAAGGTGCTGGCGACCTGTTCCCATCTTGGAGAGATCCACAACAACCTCGGCGTCGCCCTTCAGGACCTCGGCCGGTTCGCGGAGGCCGCCGCCGCTCATCGCGAGGCGGCGCGGATCGATCCCGCCGACGCGGCGTCCTGGTCCAAGCTGGGCGTGGCGCTCCATGCCATCGGACAGAGAGCCGAGGCGGAAGCCGCCTTCCGCAAGGCGCTCGGCCTTGCGCCGCAGGATGCCGACTGCTGGCACAACCTGAGCGGCCTGCTCGACGCCGGCGGTCGCCCGGCGGAGGCGCTCGCCGCCGGCCGTCTTGCGGTCGCGTTCGATCCGGGGAGCGCCCGCAACTGGCTGGCCCTGGGCAATGCCGCCGGTGCCGCGCGGCGTCTGGAGGAGGCATGGCGCGCCACGTCGGCTGCGGCCCGGCTGGAGCCTTTGAACCCGGCGGCGCGCAACAATCTCGCCAGCGCCTTGCAGGAACTTGGACGCTGGCACGAAGCGGTGGCCGAATACCGTGCGGCGCTGGAGCTGCAACCGGATTTTCCGGTGGCCGAGATCAATCTGGCCCAGGCTCTGTCGGGGCTGCGCGAGGCGGATGGCGCACTGGCGGTCCTGCGGGCCCTGCTGGCGAGGCAGCCGGCGAACGGCGAGGCCTGGCGGCGGCTGGGCAGTGTGCTGGCGGAGGCCGTCCGCCCCGATGCCGCGGTGGCCGTTCTGCGCAAGGCGGTGGCGCTGGCCCCCGGCGATCCGGATGCCCAGGCCGATCTGGCGATGGCCGCCGCGATGGCCGGCTGGAGCACTCAGTCGGTGGATGCCTGCCGGCGGGTCCTCCGGTTGGTTCCCGGCCATGCCGCAGCCCTCGGCCAGCTCGTGCATCAGCAGAGGCTTCTGTGCGACTGGCGCGATCTGGACGGGCTGGAGGCGGAGCTTCTCCGGCAGGTGCGCGCCGGGGCGGAGGGGGTGTCGCCCTTCGACGTCCTGTCCTGCGCCTCGACCCTCGCCGACCAGCAATCCGCCGCGGCCCGCTGGGCGTTGGCGAAGGCCCGCGGCGCCGGGACCGTCACCCGGCCGGCGGCGACGGCGACGATGGCGGCCGCAGGCGATGGGCGGTTGCGGATCGGCTATCTGTCGTCGGATTTCCGTGAGCATGCCATGGGCCACCTGATGGTCGATGCGCTGGAAACCCATGATCGGTCCCGCTTCGCCGTCACCGCCTATTCGACCGGCCTCGACGACGGCAGCGCGCTGCGCCAGCGGTTCCAACGCGGGATCGAGCGCTTCGTCGACCTGCGCCGCCACACCGACGCCGATGCGGCGCGGGCAATCGCGGCGGACGGCATCGACATCCTGGTCGATCTGACCGGCTTCACCTCCTTCTCACGCACCTCGATCCTGGCGGCTCGTCCCGCCCCGGTGCAGGTCAACTGGCTGGGCTATCCCGGGACGCTGGGGGCGGGCTATGTCGACTACATCGTCGCCGATCCCACGGTGATCGCGCCGGGCGAGGACGGCTTCTTCAGCGAGCGGGTGGTGCGGCTGCCGGATTGCTATCAGCCCAACGACCGCCGGCGCGCCATCGCCGAGGCCACGCCGACGCGCAGGGACTGCGGGTTGCCCGAGGATGGTTTCATCTTCTGCTGCTTCAACAGCGCCTACAAGCTGACGCCCGCCTTGTTCGACGGCTGGGCGCGCATCCTGGCGGCGGTGCCGGGCAGCGTGCTGTGGCTCTATGCCGGGACCTCCCAGGTGGCGGTCAACCTGCGCCGCGAGGGCGAGGCCCGCGGTCTCGATCCCCACCGGCTGGTCTTCGCCCAACCCCTGCCGCACGCGGAGCATCTGGCGCGGCACCGGCTGGCCGACCTGTTCCTCGACACGCTTCCCTACAACGCCCACACGACGGCCAGCGACGCGCTGTGGGCGGGCCTGCCGGTGCTGACCCGGCGCGGGACCACCTTCGCCGGGCGCGTGGCGGCCAGCCTGCTGCGGGCGGCCGGATTGCCCGAGCTGATCGTCGACGGGCAGGAAGCCTACGAGGCGGAGGCGGTGGCGCTCGCCCGGTCGCCCGGACGGCTCCGCGACCTGCGGCAGCGGCTGGCACTCAACCGGCCGGTCTGTCCGCTGTTCGACACGCCGCGCTTCACCCGGCATCTGGAGGCGGCCTACCGGGCGATGTGGGACATTCACCGGGCCGGCGGGGCACCGCGCCCGATCGCCGTTACGGCTGAGGACGCCGGCGGTCCGGCATCCGCCATGCAGGGAGAAGGGGAGAACGCATGACCACCGGCGAGAGCACAGCAGCGCGGCTGCACATCGTCGTCCCCTACCGGGATCGCGAAGACCATCTCCGGCAGTTCGTTCCCTGGGTGAGCGCTTATTTCGACCGTCTGGCGCAGCCGATCGATTATCGCGTCACCTTTGTGGAGCAGGAGGCCGGGCTTCCCTTCAACCGTGGGGCGCTGAAGAATGCCGGCTTCCTGCTGGGCGAAAGGCAGAGCGACTATGTCTGCCTGCACGACATCGATTATCTGCCGGTCGATGCCGATTATTCCTGGGCCGACTGTCCCACCCCGATCCTATGGTACGGGGCGGAGCTGCGCCCGGTGGCGCCGGGACGCTCGGACCGCACGGTGACGACCAACCTCGAAAGCACGATGGGCGGCGCGTTGTTGATGCCGAACGCGGCGATGCGGCAGGTCGACGGCTATTCCAACCTCTTTTGGGGCTGGGGATACGAGGATTTCGACTTTTCGCTGCGCATCCGGGCGCGCCGCATCCCCACCGGCCGGCGCAAGGGGCGTTTCCAGCCGCTCGACCATGCCAACGACGGCTTCACGCCGGACGCGACGCCATCCCCCATTTCCCTGGTGAACCGCCGCGTGCTTCAGGAGCTTTGGTCTTCCGGCAAGATCCCGGCCGGCGACGGTTTGTCCTCGCTGTCCTTCGAGGTGCTGGACCGCAGGCCTTGCGATGGGTGCGTCGAGGGCGCGCAGGACCGTTGGGAGATCGTCCGGGTTCGCTTCGCCCATGTCCCAACGCCGGAACAGGCGGCGGCGGACGGCACCCACGCCTGACATCAGCTTGACATCGCAGGGGGGCGGCGACTCCACCGCCCCCGATATCGTCACATGCTCGACTTGCCGCCGTGGGCCGACGACCAGCCGACCGGGTCGTTCAGGAACTTTTCGACTTCCGACAGGGTGTTCTCGTCGAAATAGCGGTTGTCGCGGGCGACCTTCAGCACGTCCCACCAGGTGCACAGCGCGTGCAGGCGCACGCCGATGGCGTCCATGTTGACCTTCGACTGCGGGAAGATGCCGTAGTGGAAGATCACGAAGGTATCGGTCACCTGGGCGCCGCCATTGCGCAGGGCGGTGACGAAGTTCTCCTTGCTCTTGCCGTCGGTCGCCAGATCCTCGACCAGCAGGACGCGCTGCCCCTCGGTCAGCAGCCCCTCGATCTGGGCGTTGCGGCCGAAGCCCTTCGGCTTCTTACGCACATACTGCATCGGCAGTTCCAGCCGGTCGGCGATCCAGGCGGCGAAGGGGATGCCGGCGGTCTCGCCGCCCGCCACCGCGTCGATGGCCTCATAGCCGATCTCGCGCTCGATGGTGGCGACGGCGAAATCCATCAGCGCCTTGCGGGCGCGCGGGAAGGAGACGATGCGGCGGCAGTCGGTGTAGACCGGGCTGGCCCAACCCGAGGTGAAGATGAAGGGCGTCTCGGCGTTGAAGTGCAGCGCCTTGATCTCCAGCAGGATCTTGGCCGCGGTGGCGGCAATGGTGGCCTGATCGGGCAGGGTCGACATGGAAAGAGGGCTCCGGAAAACGGGATGGCATCGCGCGGATGCCCATTGTGTAGCGGGGGAGGGCGCGATTCGCAATTCCCGACCATCCCTCCTCGCTCATCCCGGCAGGAACCGGGTATCCGCCGTCAGGCTGTCTGCACGGTGCGGGTGTAGCTGTCGACATCCGTTCGCAACTGCTGCATCTCCCGGCGCAGCTTGGCCGCGGCCCCCGCCAATTCGCCAGCGGTGCGGTCGGTCCGCACGATGACGTCGTGGACGCCGCCCAGCATGCCGGACATCGCGGTCACCGCGCCCGACCCGTCCTTCATCGCCCGCAGGATGCCCTCCGCCGCGTCCGATTGGCGCGACACCGCATCCGCGATGGCCGCTCCGCTGTCCCGGGCCGCATCCACCGTCCGGGAAACACCGTCCATGGCATGGACCGCTTCGTCCACGCTGGTCTGGATGCCGGCGACCTGGCTTTGGATGTCATCGGTCGCACGTGCGGTCTGGCCCGCCAGGCTCTTGACCTCGCTGGCGACCACGGTGAAGCCCTTGCCGGCCTCCCCGGCCCGTGCCGCCTCGATGGTGGCGTTCAGCGCCAGCAGGTTGGTCTGGCTGGCAATCGAATTGATCAGCCCGACGACCTCGCCGATGCGCCGCGACGCCTCGGCCAGTTCGCGGATGCGGCCCGCGGCTTCATCGGTCCGCTGGACGGCGTCGGCGGTCATTTGGGCGGCCTTCCCGCTGTGGCGGCTCACCTCGTCGATGAGGGCTCCCAACCCATCGGCGCCGGCGGCGGCGTCGCTCACGATGCGGCTCGCGGTGTCCGCATGCCCGCGCACATGGCCGACCTCGTCCGCCGCGCGGCCTGCGTCCTCGGACATCGTGCCGGCGGTGGATTGAAGCTGTTCGCTGGTGGTGCCCAGCCCGCTCAGAATGATCTCGGTCTGGTGGGTGAAGCGGTCCGTGGCGTCGTTCAGGGCGGCAAGTTTGCGCTGCTCCTCGTCCCGCCGCGTCTCCTCCTCGACCCGGCGGCGGTCGAGATCGCTCGCCTGGCTTTGCATCAGCATCACGGCCGCGGTCACCCGGCCGATGGCATCGTCCACCGGATACCTCAATGCAATATCGCGTCGTCCGCGTCCGATCTCGGCGATTCCGTCCGCGGCGCGGTCGAGCGGCCGGGTGATCGAACGGCCGATCACCAGCGCCATCAGGGCCGATCCGCCGATGGCCAGTGCGGTCACCACGCCGATCAGCACATAGGCGTAGGTCGTGATGCTGGCCGAATTGCCGTTGCTCGCCTGGTTTTCCGCCCGGATCAAGGTGGACAGGGCTTCGTTGCGCTCCTCCAGCCGATGGAAACGCTCCAGAAAGCCGGCAAGTCCGTCCTTCGCCTTCGCCCTGTCGCGCAGGGCCGCCTCGATCAGCCCCTCCGCCGCCCGGATGTACTCCTCCATCTCGGGCAGCAGTTCATCCAGCCCCTTGCCGATGGCGGGACTCAGGGCAAGATGCCGGTTGGCGCTCAACGCCTCGCGAAACGTGTCGGCATGTTCCTTGAGATCCTTTCGGACCTCGTCCCGCTCCGCTTCGGCTCCGTCCGGGCCGGTCAGAAGAGCGGCAAGCACGTCGGCACGCAGGGCGTCGTGCATCATGTCGCCTGCCTGATGATTCGACAGGGCTTCCCCCGTGATCAGAACCTGACGGTTCGCACTGTCGACCATGGAGAGCGCCGAGACGGCGACGCCCCCCACGACCAGCAAGGCCAGAGCGAAAGACAAAGGCAGCAGAGACAATTTCCGGGACAGGGTCAGGACGGACATCTGCACAACCCTTCATTGGTGCGCGAAATAGGATTGACGCATCATCCGTGCAGGATAGGCAATTTTATATGTTGAGTCCCATAGGGGTTTTCGGGATGTTGCGCGAACGCCCGGCCGTTCGCGCACTTCATCAGACCTTGCCGCGCACGCTGCCCAGGAACCGGTCCACCTGGGTGTGCAGCAGCTCCGCCTGCTTCGACAGCTCCCCGGACGAGGAGAGCAGGCGCGATGCGCCGCTGCCGGTTTCGGAGGCCGCCTGGAGCACGCCGCCGATCGAGGACGAGACTTCGTTGGTGCCGGCTGCCGCCTGCTGGACGTTGCGGGCGATCTCCATGGTGGCGGCGTTCTGTCCGTCGACCGCCTGGGCGATGGTGCCGACGATGACGTTCACCTCGCCGATGGTGGCGGCGATGCTCTGGATCGCCTCCACCGCGTCGGCGGTGGCGGTCTGGATCTCGGCGATCTGCTGCGAAATGTCGCCGGTCGCCTTGGCGGTCTGGTTGGCGAGGCTCTTCACCTCGCTGGCGACGACGGCGAAGCCCTTGCCCGCCTCTCCCGCCCGTGCCGCCTCGATGGTGGCGTTCAGCGCCAGCAGGTTCGTCTGCCCGGCGATGGAGTTGATGAGGTTCACCACGTCGCCGATCTGGTTGGCCTTGGACGACAGGCCGTCGACGATGCGGTTGGTGCCGTCGGCCTGATCGGCGGCCTGCTTGGCCTTGCGGCTGCTTTCGCCGATCTGGCGACCGATCTCGGAGATGGAGGCGGCCAGTTCCTCCGCGGCGGCGGCCACGGTCTGGACGTTGACCGATGCCTGCTCCGACGCGGCGGCGACGGTGGTCGCCTGGGTCTCGGTATGGTCGGCTGTGGTCGCCAGCGACTTCGCCAGTGCCCGCACCTCGGTGGAGGAGGAGGCGACGCTGTCGACCACGCCCTTCACCTCATTCTCGAACCGGTCGGCCAGCGCGGCCATCTCGGCCCGCTTGCGCTCCTCGGCTGCATGTTCCGCCTCGGCCTGACGGCGGCGGAAGGCATCGGCTTCCACCGCGTTGGCCTTGAAGACCTCGACTGCACCGGTGATCTGCCCGATCTCGTCCCTGGAATCCGATGCCGGGACAGTGACGGTCAGATCGCCGCGCGACAGCGTCAGCATGGCGTTGGTCAGGCGGCGCAGCGGGCGCAGGGCGGCCACCGTCCACAGGCCGAAGGCGCCGGCCAGCAGCAGGGCGGCACCGCACAGCGACAGCATCAGCGTCTGGAAGCCCTTGGCGACCTCGCGCGCGCGCGCGGCGATGGTCTGGTTCTTGCGCTCCTGCAGGTCGATGAAGGCGTTGATGCGCTTCAGCCATTCGGTGAAGGCCGGGCGGGCGTCCTGCATCAGCCCCTTCTGCGCTGCGGCCATGTCGTTCGCCTTGCGGGCGGCGATGACCGTCTTGATCGCCGGCAGGCTCTTCGCCTCGATCTCCTTGATGCCGGCCAGCAGCTGCCGTTCCTCCGGCTCGATGTCGGTCATGCTGGCGAACATGGCGTCGAGCGGCTTGGCGGAGTCTTCGTAAAAGGCTGCCAGCCGGTCGATGTCGGCCAGCACCAGCGACAGGGTCGCCGGGTCGGTTGTCAGCACCACGTCGCGCAGGGCGATGGCCCGGTCATGGACGCTGCCGCGGAAATTGATGGCGTAACGCTGCTTGACGCTGTTGACCTCGTTGATCCGGGTGAGGTCGGCGTCGATCTTCCGCACCTCGCGGACCCCGATGACGGTCAGGCTGATCAGAAGCACAAGAACCACGCCAAAGCCGAGAAACAAACGTGTGCGTATCGTGGCGTGCCGTGGAAGGAACATGTCGGCGCATCCCGTCAAAGTTGGCCCGCATGGGCAATAAACTGACCTTATCCCAAAAGGCGTTACCTTTTTGGGTTACTCAACATGTGATTTTCTGTAGACCGCGGCAAGGCGGCCGGCGCAACCCTGCGCAAAAATGTGCGGGTTGCGGATCGAAGCCGCCGCCGCAATATGCGAGGCCCGGAGACCGATCCGGAAACCGCCTTGGATTTGCCGATGCAGCCCCTGCCCACGTCCCGCCGCAGCCGCAGCCTGTCACGCCTGCTGGCGACAGCCTTGCTCCCGGCCCTGCTGCTTGCGCCGCTGGCGCCCGCGTCGGCCGCCGATGCGGATGGGGGCGCCCAGCAGGACCGGCCTGAGCACGCCGGAACGGCTGCTGCCAAGTCAGAAGGGGCCAAATCCGAAACCGCAAAGGCCGACGCTTCCAAAGCGGATGACCTCCGGGGGTTCGATTCGCAGCGCAGCGTGACCAGCCACAGCCTGCCGCTGCCGGACGGTGCGTTGGCCTACACCGCGACGGCGGAGTTCCTGCCGCTGCGCGACGGCGCCAAGGAGGAGCTGGCGGCGCGCATCTTCACGGTGACCTACACCGCCGACCCCAAGACGCCGGCCGCCGGTCCGCGCCCGGTCACCTTCGTCTTCAACGGCGGGCCGGGGGCGGCGTCGGCCTACATGCATCTGGGCGCTGCCGGTCCGAAGGTCGTCGCCTTCGGTCCCGACGGGGCTCTGCCGCCGCCGCCAGCCCCGCTGGTCGACAATCCCGACAGCTGGCTTGCCTTCACCGATCTGGTCTTCATCGATCCGGTCGGCACCGGATACAGCCGCGCGGTGAAGCCCGACGAGACGGAAAAGCGCTTCTGGTCGGTGGACGGCGATGCGCGGTCGATGGCCGAGATCGTCCGGCTCTGGCTGACCCGGAATGGCCGCTGGTCTTCGCCGACCTTCCTGGCGGGGGAGAGCTATGGCGGCTTCCGCATCGCGAAGATGGCGGACGAGCTGATCGATCAGGTCGGGCTTGCGGTGAACGGGCTGATCCTGGTTTCCCCCGTCGTCGATTTCGCCGCCATCGACGAGGACGGCATCCTCGGCCCGGCCTGGAAGCTGCCGTCGATGGCGGCATCCGCCGCCGCGCTCGGCCGCACCTCCGGCACGCCCGAACAGGCGGCGGAGGCGGCGGAGCGCTTTGCCCTCGGTCCCTATCTCACCGGGCTGGCCGGTCTCGACTACGGACGGCTCGATGACGCTCGGGACGTCTTCGCCGAGGTGGCGCGCATCACCGGCCTGCCGGTGGAGACGGTGCGGCGCCAGCGCGGGCGCGTGCCGATGGGTGTCTTCACCCGCGAGCTGCTGCGCGACCGCGGCCGCATTCTCAGCATCTATGACGGCACCTTCACCGCTCCCGATCCCGATCCGGGTGCGCCGCGCGTGCCGTTCGATCCCTTCCTGAAGGGCACGGTGCCGACCTATAGCACGGCCTTCGCCGCCTATGCCCACGACGCGCTGGCGGTGCGCACGGAGCAGCCCTACCGGCTGCTCAGCGACCGGGTGAACCGGAACTGGGAGTGGCCGCGCATGTCGGTGCCGAGCGCGGTGGATGCGTTGCAAACGGCACTGACCCTTCAGCCGGCGCTGCGGGTGCTGATCGTCCATGGCCGCACCGACCTGATCACGCCCTACATGGCCTCGCGCTGGGTGGCGTCGAGGCTGGAACTGCCGGAGGGCGAACGCGGCCGGGTGGCGGTGACGGTGCATCCCGGCGGCCACATGATGTACACGCGGGGCCAGGGCCGCGCGGCGCTGGCGGCCGACGCCCGTGCGCTGATCGCGGAGAGCCTGCGCCCGCGGTGACCGGCGCCTGCCGGCGTTGGAAAGCCCGGAATCGGAAAGGGGCGCCCCGGTGGGGGCGCCCCTTTCCATGTGTCGGATCGCTGTCCCGGATCAGAACAGACGCAGGATCGACTGCTGCGACTGGTTGGCGAGCGAGAGGGCGATGGTGCCCAACTGCTGCCGGGTCTGCAGCATCAGCAGGCTGGCGCCTTCCTCGTTCTGGTCGGCCAGCGTCAGCTTGCTGGCGCCTTCCGTCAGCACGTCGCTGAACTCCTTGGTGAAGCTTTCGCGGGTCGTGATGATGTTCAGGTTGGTCGACAGATTCTGCGAGGCGGAGCGGATCGTCGCCTTGGCGTGATCGAGGCCGGCGACCGCCTTGTCGATGTCGGAGCGGTCCATCCAGCCGTTCTGCGCGCCGTCCAGCTGCAGGCCCTGGCCGCTGGTCGACAGGTTGACCGCGTTCACCGTGATCGCGTTGGTGTTGCGCTCGTTCAGCTGGACCGTGATGTCGTTCGACGTGTTGGCGTCGGAAATCTGCTTAGTGACGATGTTGGCAGAGCAGTTGGCCGAGGCCGCCTTCTTGATCGTCTTCGCGTCGATTTCCATGCGGACGGTGCCGCTGTCGAAGTTGAAGGACTGCTCTCCGCCCGTCAGCTTGCCGTCGCCCTTGTCGTTCATGCCGTCGCGGGTGACCTGGGCGCCGTTGGAGTTGGTGACCTGGATTTGCAGGTCGACCTTCTTCTCGATGGTCGAGACGCCGTTGCCCTGGTTGTTGGCCGATTCCAGCAGGCGGCGGTCGACCGTGAAGGACACGATGGTGCCCGACGCGAAGCTTTCCGAGATCTTCTTGGTCAGCGCGTTGGTGGCGCTGGTCGTCACCGTCATTTCGCGCACCGCGCCGGCCGTGGCGTTGCCGGTGAGGGTGATCGTGCCGGTTGCGGTGACGGTGGCGGAGGCGACGTCCTTGCCGACCAGGCGGCCGGTACCGGTGAGGGCCGTGCTGATCGAGGCCCTCAACTGGGTGGCCACCTGGGCCGAAGCGTTCTGGCCGACGGCGACGTCGCCCTTCGTCGCGGTGTAGCTGAAGGACTGACCTTCCACCGTGATGGTGAAGATATCGCCTTCTTCGATCGTCCCGCCCACATTCACCGTCGACACCTGCGCCGAACCGGTCTTGGCGGCCGTCGTCAGCTTCGCTTCGATGGTCTGGGTGTTGTCGAAGTAGGAGATCGTGCGGCTCTCGTCGCCGTCCGACACGATGAAGTCGCGGGAACGGCCGTTGGCGCCGCGCACCTCGATCTGGACGTCGGAGAAGCTGCCCAGCGAGCCGGACATCGTGCCCGACAGCTTCAGGCCAATGAAGCCGTGCGCATTCTCGGTCTTGGAGATGTCGGCGGTCTTGCCTTCGATCGAGCCGTCGCCCTTGACGCGGATCGAGTAGGTGTCGGCCGAGATGACGTTGGTAACGCGGGCGTTGTCGACACCGGTCATGCTGTTGACGGCGGCACGGGACGCACTGGTGCTGTCCATGCTCATGCCGTTGCCATTGATCAGGTTCTTGCCCTGATAGCCGCTGTCGGCAGCCAGCTTGTCGATCTGGTCCTTCAGCGTGTTGAACTGGCTGGCCAGCGCCTTGCGGGAGGCGACGGAGGCGGCGTCGTTGCCGAGTGCCGCGTAGGCGGCGGTGGTCAGGCCCTTGGCCTGGTCGACCAGCGAGTCGATCGAGGTCAGGCCCTTGTCGGCGGCCTGGATGGTGCTGATCGACTGGCCCATCGCGTCCTTGAGCGAGGACAGGTCGCCGGCGCGCTGGTTCAAACCCTTGGCGGCGAAGAAGGCGGTAGGACCATCGAGAGCCGAATTGATCTTGTTGCCCGTCGACAGGATGTTCTGCTTCTTGTCGATACCGGCCTGCGTGTTCTGCAGCTGCAGCAGGTTGGTGCGCATCGAAGCGGTCAGGGTCACATTTCCGGCCATGGTCCTAGTCTCCTTCTGAGGCTGTCCCCGCCCCTGGTCATTTGACCGGCGAGGCAACGTGCGTTTTCCTGACACCACTCTTTCAAGCGCCGTGCCAACTGCTCCGATGTGCCATAAGTGACTGAATTTGCTATGAAATAAAAATAGGTCGGCAAAAAGGGCAGGGTTGGGCCCAAAGGTTCGGGCCGGGCGTCCGAAAAACTTTCCCGGAATCTTTTGCCGATGACGGACGGTTCTGCCGGGATGCCGGGCGGCAAGAATCTTCCCACCGCCCCGCCGGCAAGGGCTATGGTCGGGCTCCAAACCACGTCCCAATCATCGAACGCATGGCCCGTCATGGGTCAAAGCAGGGAAGGGAGAAGCATCATGACCGGTCGGATCGACGCACGCCTGGCGGAGCTGGGCATCGAGTTGCCGCAGGCCGCCGCCCCGGTGGCCGCCTATGTGCCCTACACCCGTTCGGGCAACACCCTTTACATCTCGGGCCAGGTGACGGTCTGGAACGGCGAGCGCAAGTTCGTCGGCAAGGTCGGCCAGGACTTCACGGTAGAGCAGGGCAAGGACGCCGCGCGCCTGTGCGCGCTGAACATCCTGGCCCAGGCCAAGGCCGCGCTGGGCGGCGACCTCGACCGCGTCACCCGCGTGCTGCGGCTGGGCGGCTTCGTCAACTCCGGCCCTGACTTCCACGACCATCCGCTGGTCATCAACGGCGCGTCCGAGTTGATGCGCGACGTCTTCGGCGAGGCCGGCCAGCATGCCCGCGCCGCGGTCGGCGCCCCGTCGCTGCCCGGCAACGTCGCGGTCGAGGTCGATGCGATCATCGAGGTGGCCTGACGGCAGCGGCCCGATGGGCGCCGGGGCGATGGCCAGGGCGGTGGCGGTGCCTTGCTGTCTTGCGGCATGAAGCCTACCTCCTTGCCATCGCTCAAGGAGACGCATGCATGCCCGACGGCAACGATGCCATCACCGTCAAGGTTCTGACCGGGATCGACGAGGCGGACCAGCAGGGCTGGGACGCCTGCGCCGGTCCCGGCAACCCGTTCCTCTCCCACGCCTTCCTCCTGGCGCTGGAGGAATCGGGGTCGGCGACCGGCAAGTCCGGCTGGCAGCCCAGCCATCTCGCCGCCTTCGACGGGTCCGGCCGCATGGTCGGCGCGGTGCCGGCCTATCTGAAAAGCCATTCCTACGGCGAGTATGTGTTCGACCATGCCTGGGCCAATGCCTTCGAGCGGGCGGGCGGCAGCTATTACCCCAAGCTTCAGGTGGCGGTTCCCTTCACACCGGTGCCGGGTCCGCGGCTGCTGGTGGCGCCCGGACCGCAGTCCGAGGCCGTCGCCGATGCGCTGGTCGCGGCACTGGAGCAGGTGGTGGAGCGCTATGGCGTCTCCTCCGCCCACGTCACCTTCCCGGAGCGGGCCGATTGGGACCGGCTGGGCACGGCCGGGTGGCTGCAACGGCTTGGCGTGCAGTACCACTGGCACAACCGCGGCTACGGCAGTTTCGACGAGTTCCTGGAGGCGCTGAACTCCCGCAAGCGCAAGGCGATCCGCAAGGAGCGGCGCGAGGTCGCCGAAAGCAGCGTGCGGCTGCATACCCTGACCGGCGACGACCTGAAGCCGGAGCATTGGGATGCCTTCCACCGCTTCTATCTGGAGACCGCCGACCGCAAATGGGGCGGCGGCTATCTGAACCGCCGCTTCTTCGACCTGCTCGGCCGGACCATGGCCGACCGGGTGGTTCTGGTGATGTGCGAGGATGGCGGGGACTGGGTGGCCGGTGCGCTCAACCTGCTGGGCGACGATGCGCTGTATGGCCGCAACTGGGGCTCCGACGGGAGCTACCGCTTCCTGCATTTCGAGGCGTGCTATTACCGTGCGCTGGATTTCGCCATCGAGCGCGGGCTGGCGCGGGTCGAGGCCGGTGCGCAGGGCGAGCACAAGATCCAGCGCGGCTATCTGCCGGTGCCGACCTACAGCGCGCACTGGATCGCAGACCCCGGCTTTCGCCGCGCGGTGGACCGCTATCTCAAGCAGGAACGCCCGGCGGTGGAGGCGGAGATCGACGCGCTGGACGAGGAATTGTCGCCCTACCGGCGGGAGGGCTGAGCCCTAGCGGGAAGGCTGAGCCCTATTCCCAGGCGGCCAGCACCGCCGCGGCATCGCTCTCCTGCAAAGGCGCGCGTGCCGGCGGCGGGGCGCCGTCGACCCGCAGGCCCATCAGCGTCTCCACCAGCGGCTCCGGGCCGGACGAGACGCGGACCTGCCCGCGGGCGGCGATGTGCGGATGGTCGTGGACCTCCGCCAGTTCCGGCACGGCCTCGAAACAGCAGTCGACCGGATCGAGCAGGGCCTTCCAGTCCGTCAGCGTCCGGCTGGCGAACAGCGTCTCCAGCTCCGCCGTCAGGGCGGTCTGGGGCAGGGGATCCTCCTGCCGGGCGATCCAGTCGGGACGGCCGACCGCCTCGCAGAAGCCGGCCCAGAACTTGGCCTCCAGTGCCGACAGGGTGATGAAGCGGCCGTCGGCGGTGCGGTAGATGCGGTAGCAGGCGGCCCCGCCCGACAGCAGAGCCTCGCCGCGCTTCGGCAGGGTACCGCGCGCCGCCGCGGTGAGGGTCATGCCCTGCCAGCCCAGCACCGATTCCATGATCGACAGGTCGAGGAAACAGCCCTGTCCCGTCCGCTCCCGCCCCAGCAGCGCGCCCGCCACCGCCAGCGCCGTCTGCTGGGCCGAGGCGAAATCGGCGACCGGCAGATAGCTGATCACCGGCCGGTCCGGCAGTCCGGAGGCGTCCAGCCCGCCGCCGACCGCCATATAGTTCAGGTCGTGCCCGGCCCGCGTCGCATAGGGGCCGTCATAGCCCCAGCCCGACAGGCTGGCATGGACCAGCCGCGGGTTGATCTCCCGCAGCCGCCCGCGGCCCAGCCCCAGCTTGTCCATCACGCCCGGCCGGTAGCTCTCGATCAGCGCGTCGGCGTTCGCCAGCAGCCCTTCGAGCGCCGCGCGTCCCTCGGCCGATTTCAGGTCGATGCGGATGACGGTCTTGCCGGCGTTCAGCAGCTTGTAGGCGGCGGTGGTGCCGTCGCTGTCGGCGGGTCCGAGCCGGCGTAGCGGATCGCCCCCCGGCGGCTCCACCTTCACCACCGTGGCGCCCAGGTCGCCGAGAAGCTGTGCCGCATAGGGGCCGGGCAGATATTGCCCGAGGTCGATGACGCGCAGTCCGGTCAGGAAGGGCAGGGGCATGGCGGTGCTCGCTCTTGGTTGCTGATCGGACCTGCGGGATTTCAGTCCCTCACCCCCCGGTGACGCTCATGTGCCGCCCGACGGCCGGCCCCTGGTGGCGGCGGTCGATGATGAAGTCGTGGCCCTTGGGCTTGCGGGTGATCGCCTCGCGCACCGCGTCGATCAGCGGGCCGTCCTCGTCGCTGACGCGCAGCGGCGTGCGCAGGTCGGCGGCGTCCTCCTGGCCCAGGCACATGTAGAGCGTGCCGGTGCAGGTCAGCCGAACGCGGTTGCAGCTTTCGCAGAAATTATGGGTCAGCGGCGTGATGAAGCCGACGCGCTGGCCGGTCTCCTCCACCCGGACATAGCGGGCGGGGCCGCCGGTGCGGTGGTCGCTCTCGGTCAGGGTCCAGCGCGTCTGCAACTCGGCTTTCAGCATGGTCAGCGGCCAATACTGGTCGAGACGGGCGCCCTCGCCGATGTCGCCCATCGGCATCACCTCGATGAAGGTCAGGTCGAAGCCCTGCTCGCCGCACCACGCCACCATGCGGTGGATCTCGTCGTCGTTGACGCCCTTCAGCGCCACCGTGTTGATCTTGATCTTCAGCCCGGCGTCCTTCGCTGCCTGGATGCCGCCCAGGATCTTGTCCAGCTTGCCCCAGCGGGTGATGGCCTGGAACTTGTGCGGATCGAGCGTGTCGAGCGACACGTTGATCCGCCGCACCCCCGCCTCATACAGCCCGGCGGCATGCTTGAACAGCATGGTGCCGTTGGTGGTCAGCGTCAGTTCGTCCAGATCGCCCGACTTGACGTGGCGGCCCAGCGAATGAATCAGCCGCATCACGTCGCGCCGCACCAGCGGCTCGCCGCCGGTCAGCCGCAGCTTGCGCGTGCCCAGCTTGACGAAGGCGCTGCACAGCCGGTCCAGCTCCTCCAGCGTCAGCACCTCCGCCTTCGGCAGGAAGCTCATGTCCTCGGCCATGCAGTAGACGCAGCGAAGGTCGCAGCGGTCGGTCACCGACACGCGCAGATATTCCACCTTGCGGCCGAACGGATCGACCAGCGGAGCGACGGCGGCTGACGGCAAGGCTTCGGACACGGGGTTGGTCATCGCTGGACTCCAGGGGCGGCCGCTGACGGGCCACCACAGTATATGTTCGTCACACGTACGATGTGCAACGGTGACGGGAGCGTATTCCACATCACGGTATGCCGACTTTGACGGCGATCAAGGGGTCTCGGCGTCACATCAGCTTTTGCCGCACCGCCGCCGGTTGTGCCTGCCGTTGGGCTTCCTCGCGTTCGCGCAGGTCGTCGTCGGTGGTGCGCGGCACCGGCCGCTGACCCAGGGCGAAGGGCTCGTTGCCGCGTTCGAACTGGTCGCGGACCCGGCAGTCCTCGCACATGCGGATGCGGTTGGCGGCCTCCGGCGTGGCGAACATCCAGTGCTTGCCCGCCAGCGTCGTCACGATCTTCTCGATGGAGGATTTGGTGGCGAAGGGCTTGCCGCAGGACACGCAGCAGAAGGGCTCCTCCTCCTTCACCACCGCGGCACCGCGGGCCTGGTCGCGGAAGTCGATCTCCGGCACCAGGGAGATGACCTTCTCCGGGCAGGTGGTCTTGCACAGGCCGCACTGCACGCAGGCGTCCTGGGCGAAGGACAGCATCGGCTTGTCGGCATTGTCGAGCAGCGCGCCGGTCGGGCAGGCGCCGACGCAGGACAGGCACAGCGTGCAGCCCTCGACATCCACCGACACCCGGCCGAAGGGCGCGCCCGGCGGCAAGGGCAGAACCTCCACCGGAGCCGGGGCGGCCCTATGCAGATGGCGCAGCGCCAGCATGGTGACCGTGCGCTTCGGCCCCATCGGCAGGAACATCCCCGCCTCGACCGCGTCGGCCGGCAGGGCCCACAGCTCGTCCGCCACCGCGTCGGGATCGGCGGCGTCGATCGTCGCCACCCGGCCGGAGCCGTAGCCGAGTCCGCTGAAGGCGGCCTCCGCCAGCCCGATCTGCGAGGCGAGGCCGGCGGTCTCGCCTTCATTCTCCGGCCCGGTCAGCAGGCGGACATGGGTGCAGCCATAGGCCAGCGCCAGGGCGAACAGGTCGAAGCCGACCTGCGTCACCTCGTTCAGCGCGAAGGGCAGCACGCGGGCCGGCAGACCGCGGCCATGCCGCGCCATCATGCCGACCAGCGCGTCGCCATGGCGCGGATCGTGGAGCAGCAGCGCCGGAGCGGCGCCGCCGGCCTTGCGGTAGGTGGCCAGCAGCGTGCGCAGCCGCTCATAGACGGTGGCGGCCGGCGGCAGGGCGTAGGTCGCGGCACCGGTCGGGCAGACCGCGGCACATGATCCGCAGCCGGCGCAGACATGCGGGTCGATGGCGACATGGTCGCCGTTCGGCGTGATCGCCCCGGTCGGGCAGACGTCCAGGCAGCGGGTGCAGCCGGTCTTGCGGCTGCGCGAGTGGGCGCAGAGATCGGCCTTGAAGTCGACGAAGCGCGGCTTCTCGAACTCGCCGACCAGATCGGCGATGTCCAGCAGCGCCTTGGCGACCTGCGCCGGGCTGTTGGGGTCGGGCCGCAGATAGCCGTCGCGGCGCTTGTGGTCGGGGAACAGCGGCGTGCCGCCGGTCAAATCGAGGATCAGGTCGCAGCGGGCCGACGCTCCCTGCCGCACCGGCTCGAAGCCCAGAGCGCCGCGGGAGGAGGGCAGGGCCGGGGCATAGTCGTCCACCACGATCTCGAAGGCGCCGACCCAGCCGCGGGCGCTGCGGATTCGGCCGCGGAAGATCGCCGCGTCCATCACCGGCGGCGGCGGGATGTCCCTGGCACTGGTCAGCAGAACGGTGACGTCCAGCCGCTTTGCCAGTTCCCGGCCGGCCTCGATGGCGCGCTCGTCGTTGCCATAGACCAGACAGGTGCCCTGGGAGGTCAGGGTCAGCGCACCGGTGGGCGGGATCGGCAGGGCGGCCTCGGCCAGCAACGCCGCGATCTTGGGCAGCGCCTGGGCGCCCTCGTCCGACCAGCCGGCGCGCTCGCGGATGTTGGTGAAGGTCAGGGAGGTGTCGGGTGCCACTTCCGACGCGATCTCGGCAAACAGCGGCGCTTCCTGGGTGCAGGCGACCAGCAGCGGCTGTCCGGTGGCGACCGCCGCCTCGAAACGGTCGAGCTGCGCCCGGCAGAGCTGGGTGTGCACGGTGGGGGTGCCGCCCTCGCCGCAAGCCTTGCCCAGCGCCGTCCCGTCCAGCGCGATGCTGTGCGCACAATCGCAGACGAGCACCGTCCGTTCGCCGATCTTCATCGTCCCCAAAACTCCTGTCGCTTGGGGCTGACGCCCCTGGCCTGAGGACACTCATATGGGGGAATGCAGGGCGATGGGAATGGGAATCTTGTCAGGGGCGGTCCGGACAAACGCTGGCTGGACGGTTCCCGCGACCCTTCCGGACGGCAGGATCGCAGGAACGCACAACTCCTTACGCCCCGGGTTCGTTGGCGTTCGGGAAGAACAGCTGCTCGCCGTTGATCTGGTAGTCGGCGATGGCCTTCTGCCCCTCGGCGGAGACCAGCCAGTCGACGAAGGTCTGGCCGTCGGCCGCCTTGACGTGGGCGAACTTGGCCGGGTTGACCAGCATCACGCCATACTGGTTGAACAGGCGCTTGTCGCCCTCGACCAGCACCGTCAGCGGGCCGCGGTTCTTGAAATTCAGCCAGGTGCCGCGGTCGGTCAGGGCATAGCCGTTCATCGCGGCGGCGGTGTTCAGCGTCGGCCCCATGCCCTGGCCGATGGAGCGGTACCAGCCGCCCTCCGCCTTGGCCGGGTCGAGGTTGGCGGTCTTCCACAGCGACAGTTCGGCCTTGTGCGTGCCGCTGTCGTCGCCACGCGACACGAAGGGCGCCTTGGCCCCGGCGATCTTCGACAGCGACTGGGCGACGTCCTTGCTGCCCTTGACGCCGGCCGGGTCGCTGGACGGGCCGACGATGACGAAGTCGTTGTACATCACCGGCTTGCGCACGGTGGCGAAGCCCTCGGCGACGAACTTGTCCTCCGACGGCTTGTGGTGGACGAACAGCACGTCGGCGTCGCCGCGCTTGGCGAGGTCGATGGCCTGGCCGGTGCCCTTGGCGACGACCCGCACCTCGATCCCGGTCTTGGCGGTGAATTTCGGCAGGAGCGAGCCGAACAGGCCCGAATCCTCGGTCGAGGTGGTGGAGGCCACCGTGATGAAGCGATCGGCGGCCAATGCTGCCGACGGGGCGGCGGCCTGGACCAGACCGGCCACGGCCACGGCCACGGCGGCGGCAAAGCCCAGCACGAATGAACGGCGCAGCATCCCTCAACTCCTCCCATATCGTTGTTGCTTCGCTGACATAGCGCAGTCGGGCCGCGGGTGCAAAGGTCTGGCCGATCTTTTCCAATCCATGGCCGGGCGATTGCCGGGCCGGGGCTCAGGCCGGTCTGGCCGCCGTCTCCTTCAGCAGCGATGCCGTGAGGTTTACCGCCAGCGACAGGGTCATCAGCACCAGCCCCAGCCCCAGCGCCATCGGCAGGTCGCCCTTGCTGGTCTCCAGCGCGATGGCGGTGGTCATGACGCGGGTGACCTGCTCGATGTTGCCGCCGACGATCATCACCGCCCCGACCTCCGCCGAGGCGCGGCCGAAGCCGGCCAGCACCGTGGTGACGAGGCTCCAGCGCGCTTCCGCCAGCAGGGTGGTCAAGCGCCTCAGGGGACTCGCTCCGGTGACGCGCAGCAAATCGTCATACTCGACCAGCAGATCCTCCACCGTCTGGCGTGCAAGCGACGCGACGATGGGCACGATCATCACCGTCTGGGCGACGATCATCGCCGTCGGCGTGAACAGAAGGCCCAACACCCCGAACGGGCCGGAGCGCGACAGCAGCAGATAGACCACCAGCCCGACCACCACCGGCGGCAGGCCCATCATGGTGTTCAGCGCGACGGCGACGACACGGCGGCCGGGAAATCTGAGCGCCGCGACGGCGGCACCCAGCGGCAGGCCGATCAGCGTGGCGACGGCGACGGCGGACAGGCTGACCCGCAGCGACAGGCCGACGATCCGCATCAACGCGCCGTCCATCGACAGGATCATGGAAAAAGCCACGGCCAGGGCTTGGGAAAAATCCTGCATGAAGTCCAAATCACTGTTCGAATAGCTTCGGCGAGGGCTTGTCCGACGGACGCCGCTCGCCCACACTCGCGCGCATGAGCCCGACCATGAGCCTGAAGACCTTCACCATAGCGCCGGACCCGGCGAATCCCAAGCTGACCGAGCGCGTCCGCGGCCTGGACCAGGACGGCCGCGAGATCGAGACCGCCGTGACGGTCGAACGGCCGCTGACCCTGTACCTCAACGGCCAGGAGATCGTCACCATGATGACGATCGGCGACTATCCCGACTGTCTGGCCGTCGGCTATCTGCTGAACCAGAACATGCTGCGGCGCGACGACCGCATCACCGGCATCGACGTGGACGAGGAGACCGACACCGTCGTCGTCCGTACCGAGCGCGCGACCGATTTCGAGGCCAAGCTGAAGAAGAAGACGCTGACCTCCGGCTGCGCCCAGGGGACCGCCTTCGGCGACGTGATGGAAACCTTCGAATCCGTCCGTCTGCCGGCCGACGTGCGGCTGCGCACCTCGTGGATCTATGCGCTGTCGAAGCAGATCAACCTGCAGCCCAGCCTGTATCTGGAGGCCGGCGCCATCCATGGCAGCGTGCTGTGCCAGGAGGACAGGCCGCTGGTCTATATGGAGGATGTCGGCCGCCACAATGCGGTGGACAAGGTCGCCGGCTACATGCACCTGAACGGCATTTCCGCTTCGGACAAGATTTTCTACACCACCGGCCGCCTGACCTCCGAGATGGTCATCAAGACGGTGCAGATGGGCATTCCGATCCTGGTTTCGCGCTCCGGCTTCACCGCCTGGGGCGTGCAGCTGGCGCGGCAGGCCAACCTGACGCTGGTCGGCCGGGCCAAGGGCAGGCGCTTCATCGCGCTGGCCGGCACCGACCGGCTGGTGTTCGACACCGACGCCGCGGGAGCCGACGACGAGGATCGCCGGCATGGACGCAAGGGAAGCCGCGATGACGACTAATTCAACTCATCCCGACATCGGCGGTGTTCTGCTGGCCGGCGGCCTGTCGCGCCGGATGGGCGGCGGCGACAAGTGTCTGCGCCCGCTGGGCGACCGCAGCATCCTGGAGCGCATCGTCGCCACCGTCCGGCCGCAGGTCGGGCCGCTGGTGCTGAATGCCAACGGCGATCCGGCGCGCTTCGCCCATCTCCATTTGCCGGTGGCGGCCGATGTGGTGGAGGGCTATGCCGGCCCGCTCGCCGGCGTGCTGACCGGCATGGAGTGGATGCGCGGCACCGCCCCCGGCATCGGCTGGGTCGCCAGCTTCGCCACCGACGCGCCCTTCATCCCGCGCGACCTCATCACCCGCATGGTGGCGGCGCTGGAGCATGAGGGCGCCGACCTCGCCTGTGCCCGGTCGGGCGGGCAGGAGCATCCGGTCTTCGGGTTGTGGCCGATCCGCTTGGCCGGCGATCTGCGCCGCGCCATGGTGGAGGAGGGCGTCCGCAAGGTCGATGCCTGGACCGCCCGCCACCGGCTGGCCGTCGCCGACTTCGCCGTCGATCCTGTCGATCCCTTCTTCAACACCAACCGGCCGGAGGATCTGGCCGAGGCCGAACGCCTGCTGGCGTCGGGACATGCGTCATGACGGACAAGCCCGTTACCCAAGCCCTTGAGCGCATCGAGACCATGCCGCTGGGCATCGTGGTGGAGCGTCGCCGCGGCGTCACCGCCTGGGCCGACTGGAGCTGGCGCCCGGTCTCGGTCATTCCCGGCGCCGGCCCGGTCGAGCCGCCCGGCCGCCTGCTGATGGAGGGCGACGGCTGGAGCCACAGCCACGCCGCCACCCTGACGCTGGAGCTGTTCCGCACCGACACCGAGGGCTACCGCCTGAACCTGTCGCAGGACCCGCCGCGCCTGTGGGTCGTGATGCGTCCCGGTGGAGACGGAGAGGAGCTGGTGCCTTTCACGGTCACTGCGTCGGCCCATGAAGGGGAGGGCTATCAGATCGGGGCCGACGTGGTGGAGACGGTGCCGATGCCGGCGGAGGTGATCGCGCTGGTCCGCGACTTCGTCGAGCAGCACCATGTGGACGTCCCCTTCCACAAGCGCGAGCGCAAGCGCCACTTCGAGAAGGAGGAGGGGCGGCGGTGAGCGGCGAAGCCTTCCTGTCGCGCTGGTCGCGTCTGAAACGCACGGCGGTCAAGCCGGAGCCAGCCCCGCCGGAGGTGCCGCCGGCCGTTGCGCCGGTGGAGGAGGCTGCGGAGCTTCCCGTCACTGCCGTCGAGGGGAGCCCGACCGATGCTGCCTCACCGGAAGCCGGGACCGACGATCCGCTGAAGGATCTGCCGGCGATCGAGGACCTGACCGGCGAGTCCGACTTCACCCCCTTCCTGCGCGCCGAGATCCCGGAGGATCTGCATCGTCAGGCCCTGCGCAAGCTGTGGACTTCGGACCCGATCTACGCCAACGACGACGGGCTGAAGGACTACGCCGACGACTATGCCAGCCTGTTCACCGGCGGGGTGCCGGTGAAGACCCTCTACCGCGTCGGCAAGGGCTTCCTCGACACGCTGGACGAGGAGGCAGAGGGGGCCGAAGTCGAAGCTGAACTCGTCGTGGAGGACGCTCCCTCTTCCCAACCGCCAATCCCCTCTCCCCCCCGGGGAGAGGGTTAGGGTGAGGGGGACGCACAGCGAGACCTTATTTTTCCGCGCACAGTCCCCAATTCCCCATCTCTCCATGCCATGCATCCCCCTCACCCCGACCCTCTCCCCAGGGGGAGAGGGGGCTTGCCCTCAAAGCAAGTCCCCCCTCACAAATTCACTCCCGAAATGCGACGGATCGCTGCGCCGGCGCGGACCCCCTTAAAACAAAGGGGCGCTCTGTTACCGCGAGCATAGCGGCGCGATAAAGATTCATTTGTCCCCACTTCCGGGTGCGTCCTTGGTTGACAAAAGGATAGGTTCAGTCCTTCTATTGTCAGTCTGCGGATTGCTAAGCCACTGTAAGGCAACAGTTTTTCGCAGGTGCATCAAAAGGGGTGCAAGGGGCGGTTCCAAAAACGGCGCGCGGCGTGACCGCGGACGCCGACGCCCCTGTCTTGCGTTCCGGGAGGAGTTTGCGGCACGTGTCCAGCGCTGTCGATCACATCGTCCCCCCCGCGGTGGCGGAGGAAGAACTGTTCCGCGCGCAGGTCTATGCCCTGCTGGCGCGCCTGTTCGCGCGCCCGCCCGATGCGGCGTTCCTGGCCGCGCTGGGCGGGCTGGCAGGGGAGGGCGGCGAGTTCGGCGCGGCTCTCGACCGGCTGGCCGAAGCGGCACGCGACAGTGACCCGGCGGCGGTGGAGGAAGAGTTCACCACCCTCTTCATCGGCGTCGGCGGCAGCGAGCGCACCCCCTATGGATCCTTCTACCTGACCGGTTTCCTGAACGAGAAGCCGTTGGCGGAGCTGCGCGTCGCCATGGCGCGGCTGGGCATCGCCCGCGCCGACGGCGTGACGGAGCCGGAGGACCACATCGCCGCCCTGTGCGAGATGATGGCCGGCCTGATCGGCGGCGAGTTCGCGCCGGAGGACGGCGACACCGTCGGTCTCGATGGGCAGCGGGCCTTCTTCGACCGCCACATCGGTTCCTGGGCCGGGCGGTTCTTCGCGGATTTGGAGACCTCGCCGTCGGCCCGCTTCTATCGGGCGGTCGGTGCGGTCGGACGGAGTTTTCTGGCGGTCGAGGCGCGCGCCTTCGACCTTGCGGCCTGAAGTGAGGAGCGAAGCCATGACGCGGAACGCGGTCAAAGCCACTGATGAAGCTGTCAAACAGGGCAAGGATACGCAGGGCACGGACAAGGGGCTCGCCCGTCGTGACCTGTTCCGCGCCGCCGGCCTCGGCGTCGGCGCGCTGGGTGCCGTTGCGGCCGGCGTGACCGCCACCGGCGGAACGGCCGAGGCCGCGCCGGCAGAGACGACCTCCACGGGCTACCGTGAGACCGACCATGTCCGGAAGGTCTACGAAGTCAGCCGCTTCTAAGAGGAACGCCCCGATGCTCATCAAGAAAAGCTCGGCCACCTCCGGCGGCCGCCACCTCGCCCGTACGCTCACGCAGACGCTGGCCACCGCCACCGGCGTCACGGTCGACCGCCGCGCCTTCCTGCGCACTTCCGGCATCGCCGCCGGCGGCGCCGCGCTGGCCTCCGCCATGCCCTTCGGCATGGTGAAGAAGGCCGACGCCGCCACCGCGGCGGCCGTCGCCGGGGCGCCGGTCAAGCAGGTCAAGTCGGTCTGTACCCATTGCTCGGTCGGCTGCACCGTGGTGGCCGAGGTGCAGAACGGCGTCTGGATCGGGCAGGAGCCCGGCTTCGACAGCCCGATCAACCTCGGTTCGCACTGCGCCAAGGGCGCCTCGGTGCGCGAGCACGCCCATGGCGAGCGCCGCCTGCGCTATCCGATGAAGATGGTCGACGGCAAGTGGACCCGGATCGGCTGGGACCAGGCCATCGAGGAGGTCGGCTCCAAGCTGCTGTCGATCCGCGAGCAGTCCGGCCCGGATTCGGTGTTCTGGCTCGGCTCGGCCAAGCACAGCAACGAGCAGGCCTATCTGTTCCGCAAGTTCGCCGCACTCTGGGGCACCAACAACGTCGACCATCAGGCGCGCATCTGCCACTCCACCACCGTGGCCGGCGTGGCGAACGTCTGGGGCTACGGCGCCATGACGAACAGCTACAACGACATCCAGAAGTCGAAGGCGCTGTTCTTCATCGGCTCCAACGCCGCCGAGGCGCACCCCGTCGCCATGATGCATGTGCTGAAGGCGAAGGAGCAGAACGCCGCTCCGCTGATCGTCGCCGATCCGCGCTTCACCCGCACCGCCGCCCACGCCAACGAATATATCCGCTTCCGTCCCGGCACCGACGTGGCGCTGGTCTGGGGCATCCTCTGGCACGTTCTGCAGAACGGCTGGGAGGACAAGGACTACATCGCCAAGCGCGTCTACGGCTTCGACGACATCCGCGCCGAGGTCGCCAAATGGACGCCGGAAGAGGTGGAGCGCGTCACCGGCGTTCCGGGCTCGCAGCTGCACCGCGTCGCCCGCACGCTGGCTTCCAACCGTCCGGGCACGCTGGTCTGGTGCATGGGCGGCACCCAGCACCACATCGGCAACAACAACACCCGCGCCTATTGCGTGCTTCAGCTGGCGCTGGGCAATGTCGGCGTGTCGGGCGGCGGGACCAACATCTTCCGCGGCCACGACAACGTCCAGGGCGCGACCGATTTCGGCGTCACCTCGGACAGCCTGCCCGGCTATTACGGCCTGGCCGAGGGCGCATGGCGCCACTGGGCGCGCGTCTGGGATCTCCCCTATGACAGCATCCTGAAGCGCTTCGGCTCCAAGGCGCTGATGGAGAGCACCGGCATCCCGGTGTCGCGCTGGTTCGATGGCGTGCTGGAAGCCAAGGAAAATCTGGACCAGCCGAACCCGGTCAAGGGCATGGTCTTCTGGGGCCACGCGCCGAACAGCCAGGTCCGTCTGCCCGACATGAAGAAGGCGATGGAGAAGCTGGAGCTGCTGGTCGTCGTCGATCCGTACCCGACGATGACGGCGGTGCTGCCCGACCGCAAGGACAACTTCTACCTGCTGCCGGCCGCGACCCAGTTCGAGACCTCCGGCTCCGCCACCGCGTCCAACCGCTCGGTCCAGTGGCGCGACAAGATCATGGAGCCGCTGTTCGAATCGAAGACCGACCACGAGATCATGTATCTCTTCGCGAAGAAGTTCGGCTTCGCGGAGGATCTGGTCAAGAACGTGAAGGTCAACGGCAACGAGCCGTCGGTCGAGGACATCACCCGCGAATGGAACCGCGGTATGTGGTCGGTCGGCTATACCGGCCAGTCGCCGGAGCGCCTCAAGCTGCACATGCAGCATCAGGGCACCTTCGACAAGACGACGCTGCGCGCCGTCGGCGGCCCGTGCGACGGCGATTATTTCGGCCTGCCCTGGCCGTGCTGGGGCACGCCGGAGATGAAGCATCCGGGCTCCGCCAACCTTTATGACACCTCGCTGCCGGTGGCCGAGGGCGGCGGCGCCTTCCGCGCCCGCTTCGGCGTCGAGCGCAACGGCGTGACGCTGCTGGCCGAGGGTTCCTATCCGGAAGGGTCGGAGATCAAGGACGGCTATCCGGAAGTCACCATGGCGATGCTCCAGAAGCTGGGCTTCGACGCCGACCTGACGCCCGAGGAACTGGCGGTCATCCAGAAGATCGGCGGCGACAAGATCGGCGCGGTGTCCTGGACCACCGACCTCTCCGGCGGCATCCAGCGCGTGGCGATCAAGCATGGCCTGAACCCGCCGGGCAACGCCAAGGCCCGCTGCGTCGCCTGGAACTTCCCGGACCCGGTTCCGATCCACCGCGAGCCGCTCTACACCCCGCGCCGCGATCTGGTCGCCAGCTATCCGACCTACAAGGACACCAAGTCCTGGCGCGTGCCGACGCTCTACAAGTCCATCCAGGACCGCGACGTGTCGAAGGAGTATCCGATCATCCTCACTTCCGGCCGTCTGGTCGAATATGAGGGCGGCGGCGACGAGACACGCTCCAACCCCTGGCTGGCCGAGCTGCAGCAGGACATGTTCGTCGAGATCAACCCGTTCGACGCCAACAATGCCGGAGTCAAGGACGGCCAGCTGGTCTGGGTCGAGGGTCCGGAAAAGGGCAGGGTGAAGGTCAAGGCCATGGTGACCGAGCGTGTCGGCCGCGGCGTCGCCTTCATGCCCTTCCATTTCGGCGGCGTGTATCAGGGGCAGGATCTGCGCTCCAAATACCCGGCCGGGGCCGACCCGATCGTGCTGGGCGAGGCCGCCAACACGGCGACCACCTACGGCTACGATTCGGTAACCCAGATGCAGGAAACCAAGACCACCCTTTGCCGCATCCAGGCGGCCTGACGCGCAGGAGTTTGAACCATGGCCCGGATGAAATTCCTGTGCGACGCCGAGCGCTGCATCGAGTGCAACGCCTGCGTCACCGCCTGCAAGAACGAGCATGAGATCCCCTGGGGCATCAACCGCCGCCGTGTCGTGACCATCAACGACGGCAAGCCGGGGGAGCGGACGATCTCGGTCGCCTGCATGCATTGCTCCGACGCGCCGTGCAAGGCGGTCTGCCCGGTCGACTGCTTCTACCAGACCGACGAAGGCGTGGTCCTGCACAACAAGGATCTGTGCATCGGCTGCGGCTATTGCTTCTACGCCTGCCCGTTCGGCGCGCCGCAGTATCCGCAAGCCGGCAACTTCGGCACCCGCGGCAAGATGGACAAGTGCACCTTCTGCTCCGGCGGTCCCGAGACCGACAATTCGGAGGCCGAGTTCAAGAAGTACGGCCGCAACCGTCTGGCCGAGGGCAAGCTGCCGCTCTGCGCCGAGATGTGCTCAACCAAGGCGCTGCTGGCCGGCGATGCCGACAAGGTGTCGGACATCTACCGCGAGCGCGTCGCCGCCCGCGGCTTCGGTTCCGGCGCCTGGGGCTGGGGCACCGCCTACCAGACCAAGTCGGGCCAGGAGCGCGGCCAGCCCGGCGGCTCGCTGTTCCAGGGCACCGGCGGTCCGGCCGGCGGGGGCCCCGTGCAGAAGCAGGGGCTGTGACGGTGGCCTTGAGCATCGTTCGGACGGCTCTGCTGGCGTTTGGTGCCGTCGTCCTGCTGGCCGGCTGCCAGGAGGACGGGGCGCCGCGCCCGGTCCATCTGGACAAGGGCGTCTACCGGGGCGCGGCCGACACGCCGTTGAGCGCCGAACAGGTGCGGGCGCTGCAACAGCGCACCGCCTATCAAGGTGTGCGATAGGGAGCGTCCGATGGAAGGTCATCGCATGAAGACGGCTGCCGCCGCTCTGCTGCTCGGGATCGGGCTTGCCGGCGGTTTCGCGCTGCCGGCCGCCGCCCAGTCCAGCGTCCGGATCGGCGGGCCGGCGGCGGAGCAGCAGGTCGACCGCGACGGGCCGATGGTGCCGACCCAGATCCCGGGCCAGAGCCGCGGCGACAGCTGGCACGCCATCCGCCTGGGTGAGCAGGGCACCGTCTCGATTCCCAACAAGCAGGCCGGCGTGCTGATCCAGTCGGAAGGCGAGGCGTGGCGCGCGGTGCGCAACGGTCCGCTCAGCCAGTACGGGTCCTGGGTGCTTGGCGGCATCCTGGCCCTGCTGGTTCTGTTCTTCCTGGTCCGCGGCCGCATCCGCATCGATGGCGAGAAGACCGGCCGTACCATCCAGCGCTTCAACGCCTTCGAGCGCGGCGTGCATTGGATGACAGCCGGCAGCTTCGTCGTGCTCGCCATTTCCGGCCTGAATGTGCTGTACGGCCGGCACACGCTGCTGCCGCTGATCGGGCCGGAGCCCTTCGCCGCGCTGACCCATTACGGCAAGCTGGCGCACAACTACCTGGGCTTCGCCTTCATCCTGGGGGTGGCGCTGATCTTCGTCCTGTGGGTGCACCACAACATCCCGTCGCGCCATGATCTGACCTGGTTCCTGAAGGCGGGCGGCCTGTTCTCCAAGGGCGTCCACCCGCCGGCGCACAAGTTCAACGGTGGCCAGAAGGTGATCTTCTGGTCCACCGTCGTCGGCGGTGCGGCGTTGGGCTTCACCGGCGTGCAGCTGATCTTCCCCTTCAGCTTTGCCACGCTGGAGGAGATGCAGCTCTACCAGCTGGCCCATGCCGCGATTGCCGTGATCATGATCGCCATCATCCTGGCGCACATCTACATCGGCTCCGTCGGCATGGAGGGCGCCTTCGACGCCATGGGCGACGGGCAGGTCGAACTGCAATGGGCGCGCGAGCACCATTCTCTGTGGGTCGAGGACGTGACCGGCGAAAAGGTGCGCCACGGAAATCACCACGGGACGCCGGCGGAGTAGGGCAGGGGCGGGGGGATAGTCCACGGTTCCCTCCGCTCCCCCCTTGACCCTGTCGGCACTCCATGGCCCCTTGGGCGCTCCCGCTTTTCCGGACGCTCCCGCCATGACCAGCCATCTTTCCGAACGTCAGGCCGTCATCGACGGTTGCCTCGCCATGAACCGGTTGGGCATCAACCAGGGCATGTCGGGCAACCTGTCGCACCGGATCGACGGCGGCTTCCTGGTCACGCCGACCAGCACGCCCTATGACGCGATGACCCCGGCCGACATCGTCGAGATGGGATTCGACGGCACCTATCTCGGCGACCGCCGGCCCTCGTCGGAATGGCGCATCCATCGCGACATCCTGCGGGCGCGGCCGGACGTGACGGTTGTCCTCCATGCCCATCCGGCCTTCGCCACCGCGCTGGCGGTGCATGGCCGCGGCATCCCGTCCTTCCATTACATGGTGGCGCTGGCCGGCGGCGATTCGATCCGCTGCGCCCCTTACGCCACCTTCGGTACGCAGGAGCTGTCCGATCACGCCCTGGCGGCGCTGGACGGGCGGCTCGCCTGCCTGCTGGCCAATCACGGCATGATCGTGCTGGGGAGCAACGTGGCGGGGGTTCTGGCGCTCGCGGTCGAGGTCGAGACGCTGGCCCGCCAGTATCTCTATGCCCAGCAGTTTGGCGAGCCGGTGATCCTGCCGCCCGAAGAGATCGCACGGGTGGCGGAGAAGATGCGGCGGATGAAATACGGCCAGCCGATCGACGACAATGACGCGCCCGAGGATACGGCGCGCCCGCGCTCCTGATCGGTTGCTGCGATCCTTCGGCCTTATGGGCCGATCTGTGTCATCGAGGTGGTGGTGGCCAGATGCCCGGCCGGCTTGAGGGCGGCGACCCGCAGCAGCGGCTTGGCATTGCCGACCGCCTCGACCTGAAGCGGGCGTTCTTCGGCCGGCGGTTCATAGACGGCGGGCAGGGCGATGGCGATGCGGGTGCCCAGGCCGGGCTCGCTCGCCACCTCGATGTCGCCGCCCAGCATGGCGGTGTAATGGCCGACCAGCGTCAGCCCCAGCCCGGCGCCGCGCGGCTTGCCCTGGCCGCGGGTCGCCACGGCTCCATTGCCGGCGCCCTGGACGAAGGGCTGGAACAGCCGGCCGGTCTGCGCGGTGGCAAAGCCGCGGCCGGTGTCGGCGACGGTGAAACGGTACCAGCGGGCGCCGTCGCGCTCCATCCGCTCGGCCGACAGGGTGACGGTGCCGTCCTGGGTGAACTTGCAGGCGTTGTCCAGCAGGTTCAGCAGCGTCTGCCGCACCTTGGTGAAATCCGAATGCATCTGGCCGAGCGCGGACGGCGCCGACAGCTCGAGCGCGTTGCCATAGAGATCGGCGGCCGGCATCGACCGCTCGCGCGCTTCGGTCAGCAGCCGGTTGACGTCGAAATCCTGCAAGCAGACATCCATTGCCCCGGCTTCGACCTTGGCATAATCGAGGATGGCGTCGACCAGACCGGTCAACTGCTCGCCGGTCCACTGGATGTGTTCGACGTCGGTCGCCAGCTCGTCGACGCCCAGCCGGTGCAGATCGGTCATCAGCGCCTGGGTCGCGTTGACGATCTCGGTCAGCGGACCGTGCAGTTCATGGCCCATGTTGACGAGGAAATCGCTCTTGGCCCGGCTGGCGGCGTCGGCCATCGCCTTCTCGCGCAGCAGGCGGGTGTGCTCGACCTCCGCCTCGCGGCGCTCGCGTTCGGTATCCTCGGCGGTGCAGCGCAGGGCCTCCACCGCGCGGGCCATCGTGGCGATCTCGTCCTGCCCGGTCAGCGCCGGCAGCGTCAGGTCGGTGCGGCCGGCGGCCAGCGCCGTCATCGCGGTCGCCATCGTCTTCACCGGACCGGCGACGCTGCGCTGGACAAGCCACAGCGCCACGAGCCCGGCCAACAGGACCAGCCCGCCGATCCACAGCGCGACGCTGGTGTAGCCCGACAAGCCGTTGGTCAGCGTGCCGCGCAGCGCCTGGGTTCCGGCCTCCGCCCGGCGGCGGATCTCGCCCAGATTGGCGGCGATGCCGGCGGCGTTGGCCGCCATCGCCTCGGCGCGCAGATTGTCCTCCTCGACCACCGAGCCTTCGATGGCGGACAGAACGCCGCCGGCCTTCGCCAGCAGGGCGGTGACCTCGTCGATCGACTGCTTGGTGCCGGGGACCCACAGATAGCGGTTCATCTCAGCCAGCCGATCCCGGGCGGCGGCAAGCTGGGTGCGCATCGCCTCCGCATCCTGCGGATCGCGGCGGTCGACGTAGCGGGTCAGATGCTCCTGCATCAGCAGGGTGGCGATGGCTGCATCGCTGGCGAGTGCGGTCGAATCGACGCCGCCGGCATTCTTGAGCTGGTCGAGCTTGCGGCGGGTTTCAGCGACCAACGGTTCCAGAACGCCGGTCATCTGGCCGTTGCGGTCGCTGCGCAGCGCGATCAGCTTCTGCACCGCCGCCCAGTAATCCTCCAGCGCGGCGCGGGCCTTGTCGACGCCCTGGCGATCCGCGGTTTCGACCACGGTCTTGGACAGCGCGTCGAGCCGGTCGCGCAGCGTGTCGTGCCGCCAGGAGGCGTCGAGAAGACTCTGGTCGTCGCCGTAGGTCAGATGGTCGCGCACGGCGACTTCCATGTCGCGCAGGCTGACGTCGGCGTCGGCTGCCACCTGCGACAGGTCGGCGCGGCCGGAGAAGGCGCCGATGTCGCGCGACACCGCGTAGAACCAGCCGAGCCCGACCAGGGCCAGCAGGACCACCAGCCCGAGGGCGATGCCGAAGCCAGCGCCCACCCGCGCCGACACGGTCATATCGCGGAATCGGGTCCGGCGGCCGCTCCGGGACAGAATGCCGTTCCGCTTCACACCGACTCCCGCTCGCGCTGTGCCTGACGATTCCCGCATCCGACCGGCCACAACCATTGAGCGGGCCGGTCGCCGCGCGCGCGGATTGTAGCTTGGCTATCCCCCCAGGCAAACAGACAAGTGTGCGACGGAGTACCGCCAAAGGTCAGGCGGCATCGGCCTCTGCGTCAGCCCCGGCCTCGATTTGCGCGCTGGTGAAGGCGTAGGCGTGCATGCCCAGGCTGCCGTGTTCGAAGCCGGCATGCAGCCGTTCGGTCTTCGGCCGCGGCCCGGCGGCCCCCAGCGCCACCGGCAGCGGCAGGAAATGCTCGTCGGTCGGGTGGGCGCGGCGGGCGTCCGGGCTGGCGTCCAGCCAATTGCCAACTGCATCGGCGTCGCCGGCCTCCAGCGTCCTGTCCAGCCAGCCGGCGAAGCCTGTGGCCCAGGGGGCGGCGCTGTTGCCGCCGAAGCGGAACTCCCGCAGGTTATGGACGGCGCCGCCGCTGGCGAGGATCAGGACGCCGTCGCGCCGCAGCGGCTCCAGCAGGCGGCCGAGCGCGATGTGGTCGGCGGCGCTGCGGTGGGGCATCACCGACAGCTGCGCCACCGGGATGTCGGCCTCCGGATACATCAGCATCAGCGGCACCCAGGCGCCATGGTCGAGCCCCTGCGACGGATCGACCACGGCACCGGTAATCTCCGCCACCCGGGCGGCCAGCGCCGGAGCGCCGGGAGCGGCATAGCGCATGCGGTAGAGTTCGTCCGGGAAGCCATAGAAATCGTGGATGGTCTCGGGCGCCGTCGCCCCGCTGACCGCCGGCACCCGCGTGGTCCAATGGGCGGAGACCGCCAGGATGGCGCTCGGCCGGCCGAGCTTGCGGCCCAGCCCGGCGAGGAAATCGCGGCCGGCGCTGGTCTCTAGGATCAGCGTGGGGGCGCCGTGGGAAACGAAGACGGAGGGGAAGGGGGCGGTGTCGGACATCGGTGAACGGAACTCCGGCCGGGCGATGGGGGAGGGCGGTGGAGAATTACGGGGCCGTTCCATTCGACCAAAGAAAAACCCCGGCGCCAAGGCCGGGGTTTTTCTAAAGTCCGTTGCTCACGCCGCAACAATCGATGCGACGGAGCTGGGTAGGCGTACCGATCAGTGCAGGTGCTTCGGCAGTTCGCCGATCGACTGCTCGATCAGCTTGTCGGCCTGGGCCGGGGGCAGGCCGCCGGCCAGGACGCGCCGGCTGGCGCCGATGGCGACGTCGACGGTCAGGTTGCGGACCTCGGCCAACGCCGCGGCTTCCGCCTGGGCGATGCGGTCCATGGCCTGGGCCTCGCGACGCTTCAGCGACGCTTCCAGGTCGGAACCGGCCTGAGCCTGCAGACGGGCGGCTTCCTCACGGGCGTGGGCCAGGAGAGCCTCCGCATCCTTCCGGGCGTCGGCCAGACGGCTCTGGTAGCCGTTCAGCAGGGCCTGGGCGTCCTTGTGAAGACGCTCGGCCTCGTCCAGTTCGGAGCGGATGCGCTCGGCGCGGCCGTCCAGAGCGGTGCCGATGGTGGCGGACGCCTTCTTCCAGACCAGGGCCATGAAGATGACGAAGGCGACGAAGACCCAAAATTCAGGTGCGTTCATCCCCGGCGCTCCTCAAGCACGGCCGCGACGGCGGCGTCCGCCTGGGCCTGATCGACGTCGACGCCGGCCAGACGGCCGGTGATGTCGCGAACGATGCCGGCCGACTCGGCGCGGATGTTGGCCAGGGCCTGTTCCTTCGCCGCGGCGATGGAGGCCTCGGCGGTGCGCAGGCGTTCGGTGATGTCGGCGTTCAGCTGGGCCTGACGGGCCTGATTGTTCGCCTCGATCCCGGCGGCGGCCTGGGCGATGACGCCCTGTGCCTCGGCGCGGGCGCCGGCGAGGGACTTCTCGACCTGGGCCAGGATGGCCTCGGCCTCTTCCTTCAGCTGGGCGGCCTTCGCCAGATCGCGCGAGATGCGCTCCTGACGCGCTTCCAGAACCTCGGCCACGCGCGGGAGCGCCTTCTTGGACATGAGGTAGTAGAGAACGCCGAAGGTCAGAGCCAGCCAGAAGATCTGGGTCGGGAAATTGGCGGGATTGAGCTGCGGCAGGCCGCCGGAAGCGTGCTCGCCGCCGTGCGCCGCGTTCGGAGCGTGCTCCGCCGCGGCCGCCAGGACGGTGCCGGCCATCGTGGTGAGGGTAGCGAGCGAAGCGCCCGCCACGCCCGACCAGCGGGCCAGCCGGCCTTTGGCCAACAGGTTCGGCATGATCGGTCCCCCTAGGCAAAGGAGCGGCGCCGAAACTTCGATGAAGAAGCCCGGCGCCGCGTCAGAGCTGTTTTTTTTGAAAGCCGCTCTGGCCTTAGGCGAACAGGATCAGGAAGGCGATCAGCAGGGCGAACAGCGCGACGGCTTCCGTCAGCGCGAAGCCCAGAATGCCGATCGGGAAGACCTTCGGCTGGACGGCCGGGTTGCGGGCGATCGAGCCGATCAGCGTCGAGAAGATGTTGCCGATACCCAGGCCGACACCGGCGAGGGCGATAACGGCAAGACCGGCACCGATGAACTTGGCGGCTTGAGGATCCATAGTACTCTCTTCCTCTAGGTAAGGGTGAACTTGTTGGAACTGTTGGTGGACTTAGGTCCGACGACTGTCAGGCGCTGCTTAGTGCAGTTCCAGGGCGTCGCGGATGTACAGGCAGGTCAGGATCGAGAAGACGTAGGCTTGCAGGAAAGCCACCAGGAACTCGAAACCGGTCAGGGCGACGTTGATCGCCAGCGGGATGAGGCCGGTGACGAAGCCCAGCGCGCCGAGACCGCTGATCATCATGACCGTGAAGCCGGCAAAGACCTTCAGCATCGTGTGACCGGCCATCATGTTGGCGAACAGTCGGATCGAGAGGCTGACGGGGCGCATCACGTAGGAGATCACCTCGATCGGGATGAGGATCGGGGCGAGCGCGATCGGAGCGCCATGCGGCATGAAGAAGGAGAAGAAGTGCAGGCCATGCTTCAGCAGGGCCAGGATGGTCACGAACACGAACACCGTCGCCGCCAGCGCGAACGTCACGATGATGTGGCTGGTGAAGGTGAAGGTGTACGGGATCATGCCGATCATGTTGCCGATCAGCACGAACATGAAGATCGAGAACACGAACGGGAAATAGGGCTTGGCGTCGTGGCCGGCGTTGTCGCGCACCAGATTCGCGACGAACTCGTAGAACATCTCGGCCAGCGACTGCAGACGGCCCGGAACCATCGACTTGTTCGCCACGCCCATGACCAGCAGGGCGTAGATCGCCGCCACGGCCACGACCATGAAGAAGGCCGAGTTCGTGAAGGACACGTCGTAGCCGCCGAGCACGATCTGGAACAACGGGTTGATTTGGAACTGGTGCAGCGGATCCAAGGTCGTCCTCGCTCAGTGTGCGTCGCCGTCTTGGCGCTCGTTATCGTCCCCAGGGGGCCGGCGGTAGCCGGCGGCGATGCCGAAGCCGGTGACGGCCCGGTAGACGTTCAGCACTCCCGCCGCAGACCCCAGGAAGAACATGACGATCAGTCCCCAGGGCGCGGTGCCGAGCCAGCGATCGAGCAGAAGCCCGCCGCCGACGCCGACGATCATGGCGGCAACCAACTCCGTCCCGATGCGCCAGGCGGTGCCGAGAGCGCCCTGCGGCGGACGGTGGTATTTACTACCGGGTCCGCCCGACCAGCCGCGTTGTCCCTCACGCGCCTTCCGCAACCGGGCTTCGAGGTCATCCAAGGGATCGGGGGGCGATTTGTCGGTCATTCCGCCTCTCAATCACGCTTGGCTCGCAGCCATGCGAAAGCGGCGAGACCATACGGTCGGGGCGTTACCCTGTCAAGTCGCAAAACCTGTGGTGTAAGTCATTGAAAAGAATAGAAAAGAGCGGAAAAGTCATCGTTTTTGCCGCGCTGCGGCGCGTTGTCCCGCTCCAGCATGCGAAAAAACCCGGTGGTATGACCGCTTTTCAGGGTTTTTTCGCCGCTTTTCACCCGGTCCGCGGCCGGTCCGCCCCCCTCAGCCCGCGATGCGCCCGGACAGATCCTGCACGATCTTGTCGGCACCGGTGCCGCCCGGATACACCCCGACGAATTTCCCGTCGGGACCCATCAGGTAAATAAAGCTAGAGTGATCCATCAGGTACTCGTCCGGTTTTCCGTCCTTTTGCGGCGCCTTGGCATAATAGACGCGGTAGGCGCGCGCGGCGTCCCGGACCTGCTCCGGCGTGCCGGTCAACCCGACCATCCGCGGGTGGAACAGCGCCACATAGTCCTTCATGTGCGCCACAGTGTCGCGGTCCGGGTCGATTGTGATGAAAACCGGCCGGACCTGCTCCGCTTTCGGCCCCAGCTGGTCGAGCGCCTGGGTCATCACCCCCAGTTCGGTCGGACAGACGTCGGGGCAATAGGTATAGCCGAAATAGATCAGCATATACTTGCCGCGGAAGTCGGCGTCCGTGACCGTCTTGCCCTGATGGTCAGTCAGGGTGAAGGGACCGCCGATGGGAACGGCGGACTTCGTGCCGCTCTCCACCGTGGTGGTGGCGCTGCGCACCTGCCACCAGGCGATACCGGCGGACACGGCGATGGCGAGGACGGAGGCGGCGGCGATGCGCAGGAGTCGTGTCTTCATGGTCCGTCAGGAATGGGGCTGCCCGCCGCCCAGGTCAAGAGGTGAGGTCAAGAGACGAGGCATCATCGCGTAGCGTCCCGTGCCGCTCAGGCCGCACGCGCAGCGACAGTTCCGCCCTGTGCCCCGCTCTTTGCCGCCAGATGCTCGCCGATGCGTTTGTCGGCGCGCTGGATGTGCTCGAACAGCCATTCGCGCACCAGCGCCAGCAGTTCGTCCGCCACGGAGTCGCCGGCGTCCAGGCGGCGGCGCAACTCACCGGCACGGGCACGCAGAGCCTCGTGCTGCGCCTTGTGGGCCCTGGCATCGGGATAGCCGCACCGCTCCATCAGCCGTTCCTCCTCCTCGAAATGCAGGGCGGTGTAAGCGAGGAGCCGACCAACGGCATCGCCCGGCGCCTGGGCCGACGCCCGGCGGTCGCCGCCGCTCCGGCCGGCCTGTCCGGCCAGGGATGCCGCTTCGTTCATCAAGGCGATCAGAGTCATGTGGTCGGTGTCGATGCCCTCCTCGCCCACCACCAGGGCATCGGTCCAGGGCATGAAGATCGCGGACCCTTCCGAGTTTCCGGCCGAATCTCCGCGGGACGGCGTGTTGTGCAGATCGGCGAGCGGGGCGGCGTTGATCGCCCCGACATTGACCAGGAAGGAATCGACCATGCCGCGCAGTCCCTGAGCCTGCCGCGACAGCCCGCCCGCGGCGTCGAGCAGGGCGTCGGCCGACCGTTCGGTCTCGCGGGCGGCGTCGGACACGGCGTCGATGCTGGTGGAGACCTGACGGGTGCCATCCGCCGCCTCGCCGGCGCTGCGAGCGATCTCGCCGGTTGCCGCACCCTGCTGCTGGACCGCGGCGGCGATGGAGGTGCCGATCTCGTCGCTGCGGGCGACGATGGAGCCGATCTCGCGGATCGCCGTCACCGCGGCGCGCGTGGCCTCCTGCACGTCGGCGATGTGGCGGGCGATCTCCTCGGTCGCCTTGGCGGTCTGGTTGGCCAGGGTCTTCACCTCGCCCGCTACCACGGCGAATCCCTTGCCCATCTCGCCGGCGCGGGCGGCCTCGATGGTGGCATTGAGGGCCAGCAGGTTGGTCTGGCCGGCGATGCCGGCGATCAGGTCGGCCACCTCGCCGATCTTCTGGGCGGCCTGGCCAAGCCCGTCGATCCGCTCGCCCGCCTTGTGCGACGCCTCCACCGCCTGGGTGGAGATGGTCGAGGAGGTCACCACCTGCTCGCCGATCACCGCGATCGAGCCGGTCAGCTGCTCCGCCGCCGAGGCGACGGTCTGCACGCTGCTGGACGCCTGCTGCGATGCGCTGGCGACGGAGGTCGCCTCGCGCCGGTTGCGGTCGGCGGTTGCGGACAGGGCGCGGGCGGTGGTTTCCAGCGTGGCGACGGCGGCGCCGACGGTGCGGATCGTCTCGGCGATGGTGGCGTCGAAGCGGTCGGTCAGGCGCTTCAGGGCACCGGCGCGCTGTTCGGTGACCCGATGCTCGATCTTCTGCCGTTCCCAGTGTCGGGCGAGGTCGATCTGCTGGACGCGGAAGATCTCGACGGTGCGGGCCATGACGCCGATCTCGTCGCCGCGGCCCAGCCCGGGAACCGCGACCGCGCTGTCGCCGCCGGCCAGATCCTCCATGACGCGGCCCAGCCCGTCCAGCGGCCGGACGATGGCCCGGCTGACCAGCAGGGCCAGCAGCACGGCGGCCAGCCCGATCAGCAGCCCGGTTCCGGCCAGCCGCAGCGTGGCCTCGCGGAACGCAACGTCGACATCGTCGATGTAGATGCCGGAGCCGATCAGCCAGCCCCAGGGGGCGAAGCCCTTGACGTAGGACAGCTTCGCCACCGGTTGCGCCGACCCCGGCTTCGGCCAGAGATAGTCGACGAATCCGGCGCCCTCGGCCTTCACCACCCGGACGAACTCCTGGAACAGCAGCTTGCCGTTGGGATCGGCGTTGCGCGACACGTCGGTGCCGTCCAGTTCCGGCTTGATCGGGTGCATGATCATGCGCAGCGCGAGGTCGGTGATGAAGAAATACTCCTCGCCGTCGTGCCGCAGGGACTTCAGCGCCGCCTTGGCCTGCGTCTGGGCCTGGACGCGGGGCAGGGTGCCGGCGCGTTCCTGCGCCTCGAAATGGGCGATCAGGCTGTGGGCGACCTCGACGACGTTGCGGGTCTTGTCCTGGCGGTCGGCCATCATCTCGGCCCGCAGGCTCATCAGGCTGACCGCGGCGACCAGGGCCAGCCCAAGGCCGGCTGCGGCCAGGATCAGGGCGATCTTGCCCTTGATGCTGATGCGTTCGAACAAGGCAACGGTCACGGCGGCGGTCCCCTCCGGCAACGAAACGGGGATATCCCCAAATTTTTCAGGACTTTTGCCGTGCCGCAGCCGAAGGTCAAGATTATTGTTCGTGTATCCTATGTTCTGCTCAACGAAATGTCATAATTGCAACCATAGCAGGGTGTGTCCGGCGAACTCAGCCGATACGGCTCGCACGAGGAGCGGCGACCGCTCCTCGCACGCAAGCCGCCGCTGAATTATGCCGCTCAGAGCACCGTCAGCATGCTGGCGACCAGCGGATGGCGGACGATGTCCTTTTCGGTCAGTCGGGCGACGGCGATGCCCTCCACCGCCTCCAGCCGGCGGGCGATATCGGCCAGCCCGGACAGATTGTCCAGCAGGTCGGTCTGGTCGGGGTCGCCGGTCACAACCATGGTGGAATGCCAGCCCAGCCGGGTCAGCAGCATCTTGATCTGGGCATAGGTGCAGTTCTGCGCCTCGTCGATCACCACGAAGGCGTTGTTCAGGGTGCGGCCGCGCATGTAGCCGACCGGGGCGATCTCGATGGTGCCGTCGGCCATCATGGTACGCAGCCGCTTGGAGCCCAGACGGTCGGTCAGCGCGTCGTAGAGCGGGCGCAGGAAGGGCGCCATCTTCTCGTGCATGTCGCCGGGCAGGTAGCCGATGCTCTCCCCCGCCTCGATGGCCGGGCGGGACAGGACGATGCGGTCGACGCTGCCCGATTCCAGGGCCTCCACCGCCGACGAGATGGCGATGTAGGTCTTGCCGGTCCCCGCCGGGCCCAGCGCCACCACCAGATTGTGCGTCTTGATGGCGTCCATCAGGAGCTTCTGGTTGGGGTTCTGCGGCTTCACCTTGCGGAGATAGCTCTGGTCGCGGCGATCCTCGCTCCCACCGAGCGGGTCCCAGCCGAAGGCGGCGGGGGCGTTCATACCGGGGAACAGCGGGTGGACGGTGGAGTCGCCCGCGTCAGCGATGCCTTTGCTCGAACGCTTGGCCATGTCGCATCTCCTCGAATGGTGGGGGTGGAGCCGATTTCCGCAAGCAAGACGTCTGGGCACAAAAAAACCTCCCGCAGGGGGAGGTTCGACCGGTCGCATGGGTGCGTGCTGATGAGTGCTTCGCCGGGGGCTGCTGCCGGGCGCCGTGCCGGATCCCAACATGCCGAATTCGGACATGCCCGATCCGGACATACGGCTGCGGGCCGACTGGGAGGGTGTTCGGTGGGCGAAGCAAGGTGCAAGAGAACCTCGTCGTCGTTGGAAGCCACGCAACCTGACTGTACCGCTCATAACGCGCCGCGTCAGGCAAAATTGCGGCCGACGCAAAATATTCATACCAGATGTGGTGTGGGTGCCGCAGGAAAGCCGCCAGAGCGGGTTTGGTAACCCTTTCCGCCGAGCCGGTCCGGCCGGTGGCTTAGCCTTCCGACTGAGACGGCCGAAAGGCTTTGCCGCTGCCGCGGGCTTTCATTACTATGGTCGACCACGGGGGAAATCGAAAGACATGTTGCAACCCTGGCCTGTCCCCTTCCGGGGCGGGCTGCGATCTCAGGTCGTCGTGCCTGACGTCCCCGGACGTCGTGGCCGCCGATGGCCGGAGACGGCGGGTGTTTGCCGAAGGGCAGGCGGCGGCACGGCTTCGGATTGTCACCCGTGCCGGCGGGGAATCTCTTGAATCCGACCGGTGTGGACGGCTAGAAGGCGCTGATTGGCTGGCTCGATGCCGGGACTGCGCAACGGCGGTTCCGGGGCGGGACCGGGCACTCGGGTGAGCCGGATGCGGTGAACCCGATGCACGGCACGGGACGGCAGGAACGAACGGGAAGGCTACGGTGAGCAGCGCCAGTCAGGTCGCCGAACGGGATGTGCCGTTCCAGTTGCGTGGCAACTCCTTCACCATGATGGTGCTGAAGGTTTTCGCCCCGACATCGCCGAATTTCTTCACCCAGCTGAACGTCAAGGTGCGGCAGGCGCCCAACTTCTTCCACAACGCGCCGGTCGTGCTGGACTTCGACGATCTGCCGGAAAGCATCGTCTTCGATCTGGGCGCCTTCGTGGCGCAGGTGCAGGCGCTGCATCTGCTGCCGGTCGGCTTCCAGGGAGGGCCGCAACCGGTGCGCGAGGCGGCGATGGCCGTCGGGCTGACGCCGATGCCGTCGGGCCGCGCCGCCAAGCTGGAAGAGGTGGTGAAGGCTCCCGATCCGCGCCAGTTGGATCAGCAGAGCCCGATCCCGGCGCCGCAGGTGCTGATCGAGGTCGTCCACCGTCCGACGCAGGTGGTGACGGAGCCGGTGCGCTCCGGCATGCGGGTCTATGCCGAGAAGACCGACCTGATCGTCACCAGTTCCGTTTCTCCGGGGGCGGAGCTGCTGGCCGACGGCAACATCCATGTCTATGGCGCGCTGCGCGGCCGGGCGCTGGCCGGTTTCTCCGGCGACACCAACGCCCGTATCTTCTGCCACAGCCTGGAGGCCGAAGTGCTATCGGTCGCAGGCAATTATCGCGTCAGCGAAGACATCGGCAGTGACTTTTATAAGAAAGCCGTGCAGGTTTTCCTGCGCGACGGCGTCCTCAGCATGGATCTGCTGAAGACCGCCTGAGGAGTGTAGCGGCGGAATCTTGTCCGGAGGCGGCAATCTTCGGACGGTGTTCGGTATCGGTGACGGCAACTTTGGGATTATGGGAGAGGCTCCGTTGAGCAAGATCATCGTCATGACCTCCGGCAAGGGCGGTGTCGGCAAGACGACCTCGTCCGCGGCCTTTGCAACCGGGCTGGCGCTTCGCGGCTTCAAGACGGTCGTCATCGATTTCGACGTTGGCCTGCGCAACCTGGACCTGGTGATGGGTTGCGAGCGCCGGGTGGTCTTCGACTTCATCAACGTCATCAACGGCGAAGCGAAGCTGAACCAGGCGCTGATCAAGGACAAGCGGATCGAGAACCTCTACATCCTCCCGACCTCGCAGACGCGCGACAAGGACGCGCTGACCCGCGAGGGCGTGGAGAAGGTGCTGAACGAACTGTCCAAGGACTTCGACTACATCCTGTGCGACAGCCCGGCCGGCATCGAGCGCGGCGCCCTGATGTCGCTCTATTTCGCCGACCACGCGATCATCGTCACCAACCCGGAAGTCTCGTCGGTGCGCGACAGCGACCGCATCCTGGGCGTGCTGAACTCGCGCTCCCGCCGGGCGGAGCAGGGGCTGGAGCCGGTGACGCAGCAGCTGCTGCTGACCCGCTACGACCCGGAGCGCGTCGAGAAGGGCGAGATGCTGAAGGTCGACGACGTGCTGGAGATCCTGGCGATCCCGCTGCTCGGCGTCATTCCGGAAAGCCAGGCTGTGCTGCGCGCCTCCAACGTCGGCATGCCGGTGATCCTGGACGAGGTTTCCAACGCCGGTCTGGCCTATTCGGATGCGGTCGGCCGCTTCCTGGGCGAAGACATCGAACACCGCTTCGTCACCCCCCAGAAGAAGGGCCTGTTCAGCCGGCTCCTGCGGAGGAGCGCATGAGCATCTTCAACTTCTTCCGCGCGGCCCCCCGCGCGTCGGCCGTCCAGGCCAAGGAGCGTCTGCAGATCGTCATGGCGCACGAGCGCGCCGGGCGCAGCGGCCCCGACTATCTGCCGATGCTCCAGCAGGAACTGCTGGCGGTCATCGCCAAATACGTCAACATCGACGAGAACAAGGTCGAGGTGAAGCTGGACCGCGGCGGCGACTGCTCGACGCTGGAGGTCAATATCGAGCTTCCGGCGCGCGAGCAGGCCAAGGCCGCCGCGGCGGCCAAGCCGGCGGAGAAGTCGGCCGGCAACGACGCCGGCGCGGCCAAGCGCCCAGCCGGCGGCGCCGTCGGCAATGGCGGCGCGAAGAAGCGCATCTGAAGCCAACCCGTCGTTCGAACGGTTCAAGCCCCTCCGGCGTCCTCACGCCGGAGGGGTTTTTCGTTCCGGGCCGGGCGCCGTCCGCCGCGGATTCGGGATGCGGCATCGGACATAGGCCGTCCCTGATCCTCCGTCCGGGTTTACGGCCGGGCGGGGACGGGGTATCAACAGGGATACGCCGCACGAAAGCCCAATGGCTCCAAAGGTCTGTCCTGAACGGCCTTCCTTGAACGGACAGTTGGGCGACGGGGTGGACCGACCACGGGACAAGAGGCTGCCGATGTTCCTCGATTGCTCGTCGCTGATCGCCGAGAACCCGCCGCGGCCGTCGAACGGGATTGCGGTCACGGACATCGACGGCGACGGCGCCTTCGAGCTGGTCGTGGCCGGCTACCGCTCCGCCAATCTCGTCCTGAAATGGGTCGATGGCCGTCTGGTCGACATCGCCAACCCGCTGCTCGCCGATCCCGCCGGCCCGGCGCTGGGGCTGGCCGCCGCCGACATCGACGGCGATGGGCGGGAGGAGCTGTACATCGTCAATTCCGACCGCGCCACCGGAGCCAAGGACATGGCCGACCGGCTGTTCGCCTGCTTCGGCAATCATTGGCTCGACCTGTTCGCGCAGGCCGAAAATGCCGGGGCGGCCAACCACACCGCCGCGGGCGCGGTGGCGGCGATCGACCGCTGGGGCCATGGCCGCTATGGCTTCCTGGTGGCGACCGACGGCGGTCCCTTGCGCCTGTACGAGCTGACCCGGCGCGGCCGGCTGGAGGATGGCGCGGAGGAGGCGGGGCTCGACTCCATCGGTGCCGCGCGCGGCGTCACGGTTCTGCCCATCGTGTCCGATCATATGGATGTGGTGACGGTCAACGACGGCGGTCCCAACCAGCTGTTCCGCAACCTGGGCGACGGCAATTTCGAGGAGATCGCCGAGGAGCGCGGCATCGCCGATTCGCGTCCGTCCGGCCGTGCGGTCGCGGCGCTGGATGTCGATGGCGACGGGCTGTTCGATCTGGTCGTCGGCACCTGGGACGGGGCGCAGCGCCATTTCCACCAGCGCATGGGCGGCGCCTTCGTCGAATCGGCCGGGGCCGACCTGTCGATGCCCGGCCGCATCTTCACCGTCGTCGCCGCCGATTTCGACAATGACGGCTATGAGGAGCTGTTCTTCCACGCCCATGGCGAGCCCAACCGCCTGTTCGGCTGGCGCAACGACCAGTGGCAGGAGCTGGAGCTTGGCGACGCGGCCGAGCCGAAGGGGCTGGGCACCGGTGCGGTCGCGGCCGACATCGACGGCGACGGGCGCCTGGAGCTGGTGCTGGCGCACGGCGACAGCCATGGCGTCCACGACGGAGCGGGGCAGCCGCTGTCCATCTACCGCCCGGCGGCCTCCAACAATGGCTGGCTGCGTGTCCAGCCGCTGACCCCCTTCGGTGCTCCGGCCCGCGGCGCGGTCGTCATCCTGACCGCCGGCGGCCGGCGCCAGCGCCGGGCGGTCTGCGCCGGGTCCGGCTATCTGTGCCAGGGCGAACCGGTCGCCCATTTCGGGCTGGGGCCGCTGCACGAGGTGGAGCAGGTCGAGGTGCGCTGGCCCGACGGCACCGTGGTGACGGTGGACAACCCGCCGGCCGACCGGTCGCTGACTGTGCCCTATCCGCCGGAATGAGCGGAATTTCATCCATCCGGATGATGGTCACCCAAATATTTCGGCCTCGCAATGGGTAGGGTCTTTCCTGTCGCCTTCCGTCACATTAGAGTGCATTTCGTTGCGGCTCCCGTATTGCGGGATATCGTGCGGCATGCCGATCCGGACATATTCCGTTCCTGCCGCCGAAACCTGCTGCAATCGGGCGCTTGAGACCGTGCGGGTTTGGGAAGCGGGAGACCGGAAGGCACATGGCACGACGCGACGTCCCCCTGACGGGGGTGGAACGCTTCTTCGACCCGGATGAAGTCATCGTCTCCAAAACCGACCTGAAGGGGCGGATCACCTACGCGAACCGGGTGTTCCAGCGGGTCGCCGGCTATGACGAGGCCGACCTGATGGGGGCGCCCCATTCCATCGTCCGCCATCCGGACATGCCGCGCTGCGTCTTCAAGCTGCTGTGGGACACGCTGGCGGCGGGGAAGGAGATCTTCGCCTATGTGGTCAACCGTGCCCGCAACGGCGACCATTACTGGGTCTTCGCCCATGTCACCCCCAGTTTCGACGCCGAAGGGCGGGTGATCGGCTACCATTCCTCCCGCCGGGTGCCGGAACGGGCGGCCCTGGACAAGGTCATCCCGCTCTACCGCCAGCTTCTGGACATCGAGAACAGCCATGCCGACCGCAAGCAGGGGATGGAGGCGGGCTTCGCCGCCGTCCTCGCCCTGCTGGCGGAGAAGGGGATCGGGTATGACGAATTCGTCTTCTCCCTCTAAGCCGTCCTCCTCTGGGCCGTCCTCGTCCGGGTCATCGTCGCTGGCGCGGGCCGGCGGGCTGGCCGTGCTGGCTGGCGTGGCACTGGCGGCGCTGCTGGCTGCCGATCTGCTGCAAATGGGCGGGCTGGCTCTGCGCGCCGGTCTGGCGGTGGCCGGTCTGGCGGCGCTGGGCGGGGCGCTGCTGTTCCTGCGCCGTGCCGGCGCGGCAGTCGATCGGCTGACGCGGGTGAACCGCGCCGTCGCCGCCGGAGATTTCGAGGCGCGGGTGATTGGCATCCGCGAGGGCGGGGCGCTGGGTGAGCTGATGCACGCCACCAACGACGCCATCGATCGCACCGACGCCTTCGTGCGCGAGGCGACCGCCTCGATGCATGCGGTGTCGGAACACAAGTATTTCCGCCGCATCGTGCTGCGCGGCATGCAGGGCGGCTTCCTGCACGCCAGCCGCACCATCAATGCGGCGACGGAGAGCATCTCGCAGAAGGTTGCCGGCTTCGCCGGCGTGACCCAGCGTTTCGAAGGCCAGATCCAGAGCGTGTGCAGCGAGGTTGCCGATACCGCCCACCGGTTGGAGGTCTCCGCCCGGACCATGGAGACGGACGCGACACAGGCCACCGGCAAGGCGTCGTCGGTCGCGGCCTCCGCCGCGCAGACCGGCAGCAATGTCGGCAGTGTCGCCGCCGCGACGGAGGAGCTGTCCGCCTCCATCGCCGACATCTCCCGCCAGATCGGCGATGTCGCCCGTGTCGCCGAGACCGCGGTCGGCGAGGCCGAACGCTCCAACGCGCTGGTCGGCACCCTGTCCGGTGCGGCGCGCACGGTCGGCGACGTCGTCACCCTGATCAACGACATCGCCAGCCAGACCAACCTGTTGGCCCTGAACGCCACCATCGAGGCGGCGCGTGCCGGCGAGGCGGGCAAGGGCTTTGCCGTGGTGGCGCAGGAGGTGAAGCGGCTGGCCGATCAGACCGCCAAGGCCACCGGCGACATCGCCGCGCAGATCTCGGCCATCCAGTCCTCCACCGACGAGGCGGTGACCTCCATCGTCGGCATCGGCCACACCATCCAGTCGATCAACCGGATCGCCGCCGGCATCAGTGCCGGGATCGAGCAGCAGGGCTCCGCCGTGCGCGAGATCGTCGTGAACATGGAGCAGGCCGCCGCCGGCACCCGCGCGGTGTCCGACGACATCCGCGACGTCACCGACGCCGCCGGCCGCACCAGCGGCACCGCGCACGAGGTGTTCGCGGCATCGGGGCGCATGGCCGCGGAGGCGGACCGCCTGACCCGGGAAGTCCAGCATTTCCTGGACGAGATGCACCGCGTCGCCTGAGGGGGATGCTGCGGTGCATCGGTGCGCGCCGCATCAACTGCCCGGCGAATGTGCACGGAATGTGGATGGCCTTTTTGCAATGCGGAATTGATCTGGCGTTTGGCGGCACGGATAAGAATTTTTATTGCGAATTCGTGGCAAATTCGTGTTACGTCTCCGCAACAAGACTGCCGCGCCTATGGCAAGTTCGCAACCTGTTGAGCAACCGGACGCCAGTATGCCTGCTGTTTCAGCAGCTTAACCTTAAGCTAACCCTGATGAGACAGGTGACGGACTGTCGGCTGCGGCCAAGTGCCGCGGAATCCGTGAGGGCAGGCCGCTTACGGAGCGCCGGTGACCGTTGGCACGGCTTTTGATTTGGAGACTGCAGGGACGGTCATGACGGGGGACAAGACGATGAGCATGGCGGGCACCGATCTGTTCGAGCTGTCGCGTGGCGTGCTGGATGTTGCGTCGAAGAAGGTGTCCTTGATCGAGGACATCACCCGGCGCACCAAGATGCTGGCCATGAACGCCCTGATCGAGGCGGCACGGGCCGGCGACGCCGGGCGCGGCTTCGCCGTCGTCGCCAACGAGGTGTCGGAGATCTCGACCCAGGTCAACAGCATCACCAAGGAACTGCGGTCGGAAATCGTCGCCCGCGTCGATCACCTGACCACCACCGGCAGCGCCATGGTGCAGGAGATGCACGGCAAGCGGCTGGCCGACCTCTCGCTGAACATGATCGAGATCATCGACCGCAACCTGTATGAGCGGTCCTGCGACGTGCGCTGGTGGGCGACCGACAGCGCGGTGGTCGATTGCGCCGCCGATCCGACGGAGGAGGCGCGCCGCCATGCCTCGCGCCGGCTGGGCGTGATCCTGGAATCTTACACCGTCTATCTCGACCTCTGGATCGCCGACCGCAACGGCACCGTCATCGCCAACGGCCGGCCCGACCGCTATCCCGGCGCGCGCGGCGCCAACGTGTCGGACGAGCCGTGGTTCCGCCAGGCGCTGGCCACCCGCAACGGTGGCGAGTTCACCGTCGGCGACGTCGCCCGCAACCGCAGCCTGGACGACCGCGTCGTCGCCACCTACGCCACCGCCATCCGCCGCGACGGCGAGGCAGACGGCGACGCCATCGGCGTGCTCGGCATCTTCTTCGACTGGGAGCCGCAGGCCGCCGCGGTGGTCGAGGGTGTGCGGCTGGAGGCCGGCGAGCGCGAGAAGTCGCGGTGCCTGCTGCTCGACGCCCGCCATCGCATCATCGCATCCTCCGACGGCCGCGGCATGCTGACCGAGACGGTGCCGCTGCGTCGCGCCGCCGGCACCATGGGCCATTACATCGACGACAAGAACCGTCTGGTCGGCTACGCCCTGACGCCGGGTTACGAGACCTACAAGGGGCTGGGCTGGTACGGCGTCATCCTTCAGGAACGCTGAGGCCGCCAAGCCGTTCGCTTCAAGCCTGTCGCCTTATGGGACGGGGCCGGGATACACTCCCGGCCCTGTTCCGTTTCGGGGTTGCAGAGCATGTCCGCCCAACAGCTGACCGTCCGTCGCGAGAGTTTCCCCATCCGCGGCGCCTTCCGCATCTCGCGCGGGGCCAAGACCGAAGCCGCGGTGGTGGTGGCGGAGGTGACTGACGGTCCCCACCGCGGCCGCGGTGAATGCGTGCCCTACGCCCGCTATGGCGAAAGCGTCGACGGGGTCGCCGCCGCGCTGGAGGCGATGGCCGGTGTGGTTGCCGGCGGTCTCGACCGCGTGGCGCTGGGCCGGCTGATGCCGCCGGGTGCCGCCCGCAACGCGCTGGACTGTGCGCTGTGGGACCTGGAGGCCAAGCGCGGCGGCGTGCCGGCCTGGACACTCGCCGGGTTGGCCCAGCCGCCGGGGCCGCTCGTCACCTGCTACACGCTGAGCGTCGACGAGCCCGCCGCGATGGCCGCCGCGGCGCGGGAACGGGCGCCGCGTCATCCGCTGCTGAAGATGAAGCTGACGGGAGAGGGCGATCTCGACCGTGTCGCCGCCGTCCGTGCCGCCGCTCCCGCCGCCCGGCTGGTGGTCGACGCTAACGAGGGCTGGACGCTGGAGCAGCTGCACAGCTTTGCCCCGGTGCTGGCCGGGCTGGGCGTCGAGATGATCGAGCAGCCGCTGCCCGCCGGCCAGGACGAGGCGTTGCGCGGGGTCGATTGTCCGGTGCCGCTCGGCGCCGACGAATCCTGCCACGGGCTGGAATCGCTGGAGCGGTTGAGCGGGCTGTATCGGGTGGTGAACGTCAAGCTGGACAAGACCGGCGGCCTGACCGAGGCGCTGGCGATGACCGCCGCCGCCCACGCCATGGGCTTCGAGGTGATGGTCGGCTGCATGGTGGCGACGTCGCTGGCGATGGCGCCGGCCATGCTGGTGGGGCAGGGGGCGCGCTATGTCGACCTCGACGGCCCGCTGCTGCTCGCCCGCGACCGCGAGCCGGGGCTGGTCTATGACGGCGCGGTGGTGCAGCCGCCGGACGCGGAGTTGTGGGGGTAGGGCAAGGCCTTGCCCCCACCCGTGCTCCTCACGCCCCCTGCACATAGGGCGGCGGCGGGGTCCCGACCGATGCCGGCACATAGGGCGCGTCGGCCAGCCCGTTGACCTTCGCCGCCATGACGAAGTCGTTTTCGTGCAAGCCCTTGATCTTGTGGGTCCAGAAGGCGACGGAGCAGTGGCCCCAGCCGTAACGGATCTCCGCATGGTGGCCTTCCGCCTCGCACAGGTTGCCCACCTGATTGGCGAAGGCCTGGGCCTGGGCGAAGTCGGGGAATTTGAAGTCGCGCTCGATGCGGTCGGGGCCTTCCTTCAGGACCCAGCCCGGCACCTGCACCAGATAGGAGGCGGCCATCGCGCGGTCCATCGGCGGAATCCCGCCGCGGCAGGGTTCGCAGGTCTTGGCCGCGAGTTCCTGCGTCGTCGGCGCCTGTGGTGTCATCCCGGTCTCTCCCCTGTTGGTGGCCTTGGCTGGTGGTCTGCGCTAGAAGCGTACCGGCTAGAAGCTTGGGTTCCGGGCGGTGCTTCGGCAAGTCCGGCGCCCTATCTGCGCTCTCGCGATGCACTTTTGCCAGATGCACTATTGGAACCGATCCGATGACAGACCTGCGCACCGACATGCCTTTCGCCGACTACCAGTATCCGACCAAGCCGGTGGACGGGCCGCGGCTCGCCATCGTCGGCGAGGCGCCGGGGGCAGAGGAGGCGCGGCAGGGCACCCCCTTCGTCGGGCGCAGCGGCAAGCTGCTGGACGAATCGCTGGCCGCCGTCGGCATCGAGCGGGCGGAATGTCTCGTCGCCAACGTCTTCCGCTACCAGCCGCCCGGCAACAAGGTGGGGCACTTCTTCTCTTCGCGCGCCCGCGCCCGCAAGGAGGGGCGGGAGATCGACGAGAGCTGGGGCGCCTTCGGCACGTCGGACCGGCTGCTCGCCGAGTTCGCCGGCGAGATCGAGCATCTGCGTGCCACCCTGGCCGACTACCGCCCGTCGGTGATCGTGGCGCTCGGCCGGACGCCCACCTGGGCGTTGACCGGGGAGAACGGCATCCTGCAACTGCGCGGCACGGTGCTGCCCTGCCGCCTGCTGGATGGGGTTGAGGTGGTGCCGACCTTCCACCCCAGCTATCTGCTGCGCGGCCAGCTGGTGGAGCAGCCGACCTTCCTGGCCGACCTGCGGCTGGCCGTGTCGCGTCTCAATCGTTAGTAGGGATCAGGCGTTAGGCATCAAGCGTCAGGCAACAGGCGCCAGATGGCGGTTTCGCGCGCCTCCCGGTCCTCCAGCTCCAGCGAGGTCGGGACGGTGTAGGCCGCCAGCTTCTCGATGCCGCTTGCCGGGAAATAGGCGCGGCCGGGATCGCCCAGCAGCACCAGCGTTCCGGTGGCGGCGATCCCGCGCAGCCATGCGGTGACCCGCTCCGCCATCGGCCGCTCGTAACAGACGTCGCCGGCCAGGACCACGTCGATGCCCGGCAGCGGCCGGCCGACCAGATCGGCGCTGACCGGCTTGACCTCCACCCCGTTGGCTTCGGCGTTCAGCGCGATGGCGGCCAGCGAGAAGCGGTCAATGTCGCAGGACTGGACCCGCGCCGCCCCCGCCTTCATCGCGGCGATGCCGACCAGCCCGGTGCCTGCGGCAAAATCGAGCACCGACCTGCCGGCCACCAGCTCCGGCCGGTCGAGCACCAGCCGCGCCACAGCCTGTCCCCCCGGCCAAGCGAAAGCCCAGTATGGCGGTGGCAAATTCGTGGCGGCCAAGGTCTCCTCGGTTGCCTGCCAGAGTGGAGTGACTTCAGTGGCAAGATGAAGCTGGATTTCCGGCAACAGCAGCGTGGTCGTCAGCGTCGTGTTATCGCGGACGAAATCTGGCGGGGATGCATTGTTCATACGAGGTTTCCCAAGGGGCTCCGCTGTTGGGAGGAAGGCTGGCGGTGGCTTATGAATGTTACATAATTCAAACGGTGTAGACACAGCCGCGAACCCGTGTTACCCGTTTCCACCAGGGGAAAACAGAGGGATTGGGGGAGTCATGCGGCAGAGGGGAACCGCCATCGGCCTTTCGTTTGCGGCTTTGATCGCGCTGAGCCCCCTTACCGTGTCGACGGCTGCCGCACAAGACGGCGATTGCGTTCGGACGGTCCGCTCCATCTCCGACTTCACCATACGCGGCGACGCCTGGACCTGGTGGGATCATGCCGCCGGCCAGTATGACCGCGAACACCGCCCGGCCATCGGCTCCGTCCTCGTCTTCAAGCGCACCGGCCACATGCGCCGCGGTCACGTTTCGCTGGTCAGCGCGGTGATCGACCGCCGCACCATCGAGGTCGACCACAGCTGGATCGACGGCGACGGTCTGCGCCGCGGCATGCGGGTGGTCGACGTGTCCCGCAACAACGACTGGTCCGCCGTCCGCGTCTGGCACGAGCCGACCGACCAGATGGGTCTGCGCGTCTACGCCGCCTACGGCTTCATCCTGCCGGAAGGCGAGTCCGATGATTCGCGTGGCGGCCGGATGCTCGATGCCGGCGACCGCGGCATGGACCAGGGCTTCGCCAGCAGCCCGCGCGGCCGTGCCAAGGCCAACGGCCCGCGCATGATGGAAGCCTCCCTGCATCCGCAGAAGAACCTCAGCGTTTCGGTCCCCGGCCGCAAGCCGCAGACCCTGGCCACGACCGCCGTCGCCTCCCAGACGCCGCAGAAGCCGCAGCGCATCGACGTTGCCGTGCTGCCGTCGCGCAAGCCGGCCAGCGCGCAGTCCGCCCCGGTCACGGTCGCCGAGCTTTCCGGCCCCGGCAGCCACCGCACCGTCGCCCCCGGCCGCAAGCCCGGCTCCGGCAACGCCGTCGCCCAGCTGGCCGACACCAGCGAACGCTGAGCGGCATAGCGTCAGGTTTTCAGGAAGGGCGGGGCTTGGCTCCGCCCTTTTCGTTTGCCCTCTTGCCTGTGCCGGTATGCCGGCATCGCGGCCCACACCGGCAGAGCGCCTGCTCAGATCTTCCCCGCCAGGATGGCCGCAAGCACCAGCCAGCCGAACCAGCGGTTGGACTTGAACTTGTCCAGGCAATCGCCCTGGTCGTCCGGCCGCCAGGTCGCGACCTGCCAGGCCAGCTGCAGTGCCGCCAGCGACAGCACCGGCAGGAACAGCCCGCCCAAGCCTGCCAGACGACCGGCGATGCCGATGCCGACATAGGTCAGGGTGTAGAAGCCATAAATCCAGATCTTGCTCTGGTCGCCCAGGCGCAGCGCGGTGGACTTCACGCCGATGCGGGCATCGTCCTCCTTGTCCTGATGGGCGTAGATGGTGTCATAGCCCAGCGTCCAGGCGACGCCCGTCACATAGAGCGCCAACGCCGGCCAGCCGACATCGTTCTGAACCGTGGCCCAGCCCATCAGGGCGCCCCAGTTGAAGGTCAGCCCCAGGAAAGCCTGCGGCCACCAGGTGATGCGCTTCATCAGCGGGTAGGTGAAGACCAGCAGCAGCGACAGCACCCCCAGCCCGATGGCCGTCGTCCCCAACTGGACCAGGATCAGCAGCGACACCAGAAGCTGGGCGACGAGGAAGGCCAGGGCCTGACGCACCGTCACCTGACCCGACGGGATCGGGCGGGAACGGGTGCGCTCCACCATCGCGTCGAATTTGCGGTCGAGGATGTCGTTGACGGTGCAGCCGGCGCCGCGCATCAGCACCGCGCCGACGCCGAACAGCGCCATCAGCCACAGCAGCGTCGGCCAGTCACGGAAGGGCTGCGGCATGGCCAGCGCCACGCTCCACCAGCAGGGGAACAGCAGCAGCCATGTCCCGATGGGACGGTCGAGTCGCGCCAGCGTGACATAAGGGCGCACGCGGGGCGGGAGCTTCCGCGCGATCCAGCCGTCCTGGCGGATGTCGGTGAAGCCGGACTCGGGCAGAGTGGGGCCGGTGGAGGCAGTGGGCATGACGGCGGCGGTTTCGCTGTGCTATGAGAATGTCTGAACAGCCTGTCAGGGCCATGATTCAGGCGAAGGTATCGGGCTGTCATCCGTGCGGCAAGCGCGGTGCGGCAAATCACCCGAGCCCAAGCTATGGAAAATTGCAGCCTGTGATCTTGCGCTCGCCAAAATCGTACCAATACTGTTTCTTTGTCATAACCTCAGCGGCCTGCAATCGCAAATGGACATGAGCACAACACCGGACCGTTTCGCCGTCGTCATCGACGACGAGTCGATCATTCTGGCCGGGATGGAGATCATGCTGGACACCTGGGGCTATCAGGTGCTTGCCGCCGAGGATGTGGAAACCGTCCTGGCGAAGCTGCCCGGCTGCCCGCTGCCCAACGTGATCCTGTCCGACTACCGGCTGCGCGACGGCTGGTCGGGCATCACCGCCGTGCGGGCGGTGCGCGAGGCCTGTGGCGTCACTGTGCCTGCGATCATCCTGACCGGCGACACCGGGACCGAACTGATGGCCGCGGCCAAGGCGGACCAGATCCGCATCCTGCACAAGCCTGTTCAGCCCAACGACCTGCGCCGGCAGATCGACTCCCTGATCGCCGTCGGCTGAGGCCGGTCTCCAGCCTGGGTTCGGCCTGTGCATCCGCGTCCGCTTGAAGGTTCATTGCGTCCATCGTGAAGCGCATGACCCTTCGTCGCTGAGTTCGACGGCCGGATCCGCGCTTCAAATCTGGTCCGGTTTCACGCGATCCGCTCTATAGTCTCCACCGCCCCGCGGAGACGAATGCCATGGCCGACCCGATCAAGACCCGCCTTTTTGTCGACAGCCCGCTGGCCGAAGGCCAGTCGGTCGGGCTCGACCATGAGCGCGCCCATTTCCTCCGTCACGTCCTGCGGCTGGATCGCGGCGACTCCGTCGCGGTGTTCAACGGCCGCGACGGCGAATGGCGGGCGGTCATCGACGGTTTCGGCAAGGGCTGGTGCTCGCTGACCGTGGCGGAGCAGCGGCGGGAGCAGGACACCACCCCCGACCTGTGGCTGGTCTTCGCCCCTCTGAAGAAGGGCCGCATCGACTTCGTCGCGGAAAAAGCGACGGAGATGGGGGTGTCCCGCCTGTGGCCGGTCTTCACCCGGCGAACCGACCCCAACCGCGTCAACCTCGACCGGCTGCGCGCCAACGCGGTGGAGGCGGCCGAGCAGTGCGAACGCCTCAGCGTGCCGGAGATGGGCGAGGCGGTGCCGCTGGACCGCGCGCTGGCCGGCTGGCCGGCCGACCGCAGGCTCTATCTGTGCGCGGAGGCCGGGGCCGCCCGTCCGGTCGCCGAGGTGCTGCGCGATGCGCCGCCGGGGCCGGCCGCCTTGCTGGTCGGGCCGGAGGGTGGCTTCGACCAGTCGGAACTTGACGAAATCACCAAACTTCCCTTTGTTGTTCCGGTGGGATTGGGTCCGCGCATCCTGCGGGCCGACACGGCGGTGGTGGCGGCGTTGGCTTGCTGGCAGTCCTTGGCCGGGGATTGGACTGCCGGGGGAAGCGACCGGCGTCCGCCTTTCCGCGCGCCGATCCCGTAACCGGCCGTCACCCGGCCGATCCTCCGTCCACTTCCCGCGAGAGACTTCATGTCCGCACCCCCGACAACGCGCGGCGAACCCATCACCGACCGCCGCCAGCTTGCGGCCTATCTCGAATCCGGCTGCAAGCCGGCACCCGACTGGCGCATCGGGACCGAGCACGAGAAATTCGCCTACCGCACCTCCGACCTGCGGCCGCTGCCCTATGACGGGCCGGACGGCATCCGCGAGCTGCTGACCCGCATGACCCGCTTCGGCTGGCAGCCGGTGGAGGAGAAGGGCAACATCATCGCGTTGGTCCAGGACATGGCCAACATCACGCTGGAGCCCGGCGGGCAGGTCGAACTGTCCGGTGCCCCGCTGGAGACCCTGCACCAGACCTGTGCCGAGGTGCATCGCCACCTGCGCCAGGTGAAGGAGGTCGGGGGCGAGCTGGGCATCGCCATGATGGGGCTGGGCTTCCAGCCGAAATGGACGCGCGACGACATCCCCTGGATGCCGAAGGGCCGCTACAAGATCATGCGCGACTACATGCCGAAGGTCGGCTCGCTCGGCCTCGACATGATGATGCGGACCTGTACGGTGCAGGTGAACCTCGACTTCGCCTCCGAAGCCGACATGGTCAAGAAGTTCCGCGTGTCGCTGGCGCTCCAGCCCATCGCCACCGCCCTGTTCGCCATGTCCCCCTTCACCGAGGGCAAGCCGAACGGCTTCCAGAGCTTCCGCAGCCACATCTGGACCGACACCGATCCGGACCGCACCGGCGACATCCCCTTCGTGTTCGAGGACGGCTTCGGCTTCGAACGCTATGTCGACTATCTGCTCGACACGCCGATGTACTTCGTCTACCGCGACGGCACCTACATCGACGCGGCCGGCCAGTCCTTCCGCGATTTCCTCGACGGCAAGCTGCCGGCGCTGCCGGGCGAACTGCCGCTGATCACCGACTGGGCCGACCACACCACCACGGCCTTCCCGGAAGCGCGTCTGAAGAAGTATCTGGAGATGCGCGGCGCCGACGGCGGCCCGTGGCGCAGCCTGTGCGCCCTGCCGGCCCTGTGGGTCGGACTGCTCTACGATCAGGTGGCGCTGGATGCCGCCTGGGATCTGGTGAAGGACTGGACGACGGCGGAGCGGGCGCATCTGCGCGCCGAGGTGCCGCGGTCCGGCCTGCGCACGACGTTCCGTACTGGGACGGTGCGGAACGTGGCGCTGGAGATGCTGGCGATTGCCCGCGACGGTCTGGCCCGCCGCGCCCGCAACGACAATTGGGGCGACGACGAGACCCACTTCCTCGACACGCTTCAGGTCGTCGCCGAGACCGGCCGCAGCCCCGCCGACGAGCTTCTGGAGAAGTTCAACGGTCCCTGGGGCGGCAGCGTCGATCCGGTGTTCAAGGAATACGCGTACTGAGAAGGGTGGGGGCTGGCGCCTGTGCGTCAGCCCCCACCCGTGTTTACGCCGCCACCGGCGCATGGGTGATGCAGCTCTTCGAGCAGACCTTGGAGCAGCTTTCGCAGCCGATGCAGTTGGCCGCTTCCTTGACCGTCATGATCTTCTTCTCGGCCTCGTCGTCGAAGGCGTCGACGATGTCGCCATCCTCGGTCAGGCCGATCATGTCGAGCACGTCGCGACCGCACACCTTGAAGCAGCGGCCGCAGCCGATGCACTGTTTCCGGTCGATGGATTGGACGAATTTCGGGGTCCAGCTCTGACCACCGCGGGTGGTGCCGGTCAGGAACTCAGCCATGGGAATGCTCCTCTCGGGAAAGGGTGCGCCTAAGCTTTTCGTTGGAAATGGAGGGGTTACGCCGTCTCCAGCGCCTTCAGCGCCGCCCGCTTCTCGGTCAGGGTCTTGAAGGCGTCATAGGTTTCCTGTGCCACCGTCAGGATGGTCTGCCAATTCTGCGGAAGCTCTTCCGACAGGTCGTGCAGATCCATCTTCTTCTGGGTGGCGCGGGCGTTCAGCTTTTTGATCTCGTCCTTCAGGGCGTCGATCTCGCTCATGGTCGTGGTCCCATGTGGCAAAGGTCCGGGGCTCAGAGATTCGCGACGTCGGGATATTCCCGGATCAGCGCCACGGCGTCCTCGACCAGCTTGGCGCCGTCGGCGGCGAGCTTTTCGATGGTGGGGAAGCCGAAACGGTGGACGTCGCGCAGCGACTTCGACACCACCACCAGCCGGCCGGTGGTCAGGATCATGCGGCCGAAGCCCTCGTGGCTCATCTTCATCATCGGCGAGGCCATCAGGCCGGTCTGCTTCTCCACCATCAGCCCGACCGCCTTGTAGAACAGCTCCAGCCGCCACAGCGTGTCCGGGTCGGGATCGCCGATGATCGGGATGGCGGCGCGCGCCTCCTTGTCCAGCACGAAGGGGGCGAGCAGAGCCTCGTCGGGCTTGCCCTCCCAGGCGCCATAGCTGTCCTCGGCACGGAACAGCAGGACCAGCGTCTTCACGAACTGGTCGGCGACGGACACTTCAGCCACCTCTGACATGCTCAGACCTCCTCCTCGTCGAAATGGAATTCGGGCGTTTCGCCCATCGCCTTGCGCAGCCAGGGCGGCGGATTGCCGTTCAGCGTCTGGACCAGCCGGTCGAGCAGGGCGGGGATGGTGTCGGTGGCCTCGACCTTCACCGGATGGATCTTCTTCGCCACCACGCGGGCGGCGGCCGTTGCGCCGATGGCCGACAGATAGACGATGGCGACGTCGGCCAGCGCCTCCAGCTTCGGCACCAGCTTGTCCTCGTTGCCGTCCTCGAACATCGAGCCGCCGAATTGGAAGGTCTCCAGAAAGGCATGACCCTGGCGGTCGACCCGATAAACGGCGATGTTCTTGGCCCAGCCGAAATGCGCATCGACGTGCTGCATGTCCTGGGTGCAGAAAGCGACCTTCATCGATCCTCCTTTGGTCGGGCGTGGGTCCTGCACCACGCTCAGACGGCGTTGCATCCGCATGATCCGCCTCCACAGCCGTGGGATTCCCCGTGGTCGTGGCTCTCGTGCCCGTGCTCGTGGTCCATCTCGCGGGCGAGGAACAGGTTGCCGATGTCGCACAGCAGCTCCCGCGTGCCGCGATAGCCGACCTGGACGCGCAGGCCGGCCCCCAGCCGGTCGAACAGCGGCAGGCCCATGCGGTGCAGCGCCACGCCGATCCGCGCCGCCCCCTGCCGCCCGTGCGAGTTGGAGACGATCAGGTCGGCGTCGCGGGCCAGCGTCTCCACGTCGGAATGATCGCCGACCATGATGGTGGCGGCCTTCAGCCGCTCCAGCACCGGGCTTTGCGTCGGCGACACCGCGGCGATCACCTCGGCCCCCATATCGGCAAGGAAGCCGGTGACGGCATAGAGCAGGTCGGGCTCCAGCGCGACGGCGATGCGCTTGCGGCTGTAGAAGAAATGCCCGTCCAGCATGGTGTCGACCAAGCTTTCGCGCTGGCGCCGCAGCCGGGCGGGCGCCGGCTTGCCCGACAGCTCCGTCAGCAGCCGGACCAGCTTGTCCGTCGCCTCCAGCCCGGTCAGGCGGTTGAAGAAATGGCTGGGCACGTCGGTCTTCAGCTCCAGCGCGTTGCCGGCCACCCGCATATGCTCGCCGACCACGATGGTGACGGCCGAAGCCCCCATGGCGCGGATCTGATCGACCGTCACGCCGCCCAGCGAGGTGGCGGTGAAGTCGGCCGGCTGGCGGCCCGCCATCGACAGCGACAGGTCGGGCAGGAAGATCGGCGACAGGCCGAAGCCCTCGATGATGTCGCGCAGCTCTTCCACGTCGCCGGGTGACAGGTGGCAGCCGGCCAGCACATTGACCTGGGTCGGGATGCGCACCGGCGACGGTTCGACCAGCCGCTCGACCATCGCGGTGACCGCGGCGGCGAAGCCGTCCTCGAAACCGCCGGCGAAGTCGGGGGTGTTGGCGAAGACCAGTGCGGTGTCGGCCAGATCGGGGTTGCGCTGGCGGAACAGCGTGTATTGCCCGCCCATGTCCTCGCCCTTGGTCTCGGTGACGCCGGTGGTGGCGACGCCGATTATGGCGGGCTGGTTGCGCTCGACGATGGTGCGGATCGCCTGCTCCAGATTGTCGTAGCCGCCGAGGATGGTGGCGACCTGATCCATCGCCGTGGTCTGCAGCGGGATCGCCTCGCGGAAATGGCGCACCAGCAGGACCAGCCCGAAGGCGGTGCAGCCCTGCGAGCCATGGAACAGCGGCAGGCAACGGTCGACGCCGAGATAGGCCAGAGCCGCCCCCAGCGGCTGGCTCATCTTCAGCGGGTTGGTGGAGGCGGCCTTGGCGGCGGAAGGGAAGCGCTGGATGTGGGACATCGCCGTCACTCCGCCGCCATGGAGGATGCCAGCAGGGCGGAGGACGGGCCGGACTCCCAGGGCGCCGGCTGGCGAACCTGACGCCAGATCGGATTCGACAGCGTCTTGTCGATCTCCTCGCAGAGATTGACGATGCCGTCATAGCCGGCATAGGCATGGTGGCGCTCCTGGTTGATGTCGAGCCAGGGAACCTTGGCCTTCAGCGAGATGAACTGCGAGCGGCCGCCGGACATCATGATGTCGGCCTGATCGTCGGCCAGCATCCTGTAGATGTCGCGCGGCTTCAGATCGTCCCACTGGTGGAACTCCTCGCCCTTCATCTTCTTGATGCGCTCCTTGTCCTCCTTGGTCGATTTCTTGGTGGAGGTGCCGAGGATGGTCAGCCCGGCCCCCTCCAGCGCGCTGACCATCGACCAGCTCTTGACGCCGCCGGTGAAGAGGAGGACGCGCTTGCCGTCGAAGCGCGGCTTGTAGGGTTCCAGCCGGCGCCAGACCCGGCTTTCTTCCCGCGCGATCACGCCCTCCGCCCGGTCGATCAGGCCCTTGTCGGCGCCGCGCTCCACCAGCATGCGGGTCATGGTGCGCAGCGTGTCCGACATGTCGGAGACGCCGTAGAAGGACCCCTCGAAATAGGGGATGCCGTAGCGCTCCTCCATCTTGCGGCCGACATTCACCAGCGCCTGGCTGCACACCATCATGGTGACGCGGGCGCGATGGGCCTGGGCGACCTCCTTGTAGCGGCCGTCGCCGGAAATGCAGGACAGCAGGCGGATGCCGATCTCGTCCAGCAGCGGCTTGACCAGCCACAGCTCGCCGGCGAGGTTGTATTCGCCGATGATGCAGACGTCGGTCGGGGTGGTGTAATCCGGCTCCACCGTGCCGATGACATGCTCCAGCAGGGCTTCGCCGGCCAGTTTGTTGCCGAGATTCTTCGATCCGACGAAGCCCGGTGCCTCGACCGGGATCACCGGCTTGCCCAGCTTCTGCGCCGCGAACTTGCAGACCGCGGCGATGTCGTCGCCGGTCATCGCGGGCACGCAGGTCTGATAGACGAAGACGGCCGGCGGGTCGTATTGCTGAACGATCTCCTTGATGGCGCGGTAGAGCTTCTTCTCGCCGCCGCCGATGACGTCCAGTTCCGACAGATCGGTGGTGAAGCCGGTGCGGTAGAGCTGCGAGCCCGAGGATTTGGAGCCGCGGTTGTCCCAGCCGTTGCCGAGGCAGGCGATGGGGCCATGGACCAGATGGGCGGCGTCGGCGATCGGCTGGAGCACGATCATCGCCCCGTCATAGGCGCAGCCGCCGGCTGCCGCCCCCGGTTTCAGCGACTTGGTGCAGCCCTTCTTCTTCTCCTTCGCCGACTTGGCCTGGTTGGTCGCGCAGCCCGGTTCGTTGAAGACATCCTGGATCTTGTCCTGGAGCATGCCCGCTCTCCCATCCTGGCGCCGGAAATGGCTTTGCATCGGTGTGATGCAGGGGGCGTGCCAGTGATTAAGTCTTTGGCAAACAACGATTGTCTGGTTTTCCAACCCTGTCCGATAGCTGACAATCGGCGACTCCGCTCCGGGGGCTTGTCGGGTGTCGCACATGTCGCGCAGGGGGTGGGGAGGGCCGGCCGTATCAGGACGGTTCGAACGGGTGGAAAACAACGATGCGACGGATCGGCAGGCGCTGGCGATATGCGGCCGCGATGATGGCGGCGCTGGCGGCAGTCCCCGCCGCGGCGGCACAGGACGGCGCGGTGATCCGGCTGGCCCAGGAACCGGGGGGTGAGATCGGCGTCGCATGCCGTTTCCTCGACCTCGACCGACGCCCGGTTCCACCGGAGGCCGGGATGCTGTGCGATGCCGCCGCCGATCTCGTCGGCTGGAAGGCCGGCGGTTACGGCAAGGCGGTGGTTCGCCTCGGCCTGCGCGCGGTAACGCCCGATGCCGAACCGGCGGAGACGCCGCCTGCCGTCGATGGCCCGATCCTGCTGGTCGTCCTCGAAGGCCGCCAGGACTGGACCGACGGCGCCCACCACCGCCTGCTGCTGCGCGCCCGTCCGGTCCGCGACGGCATGGCCGTCCCGTCGGTCGGACTGCCGCCGGCTTCGATCGAGCTGGGCGGCGAAGGCTGGCAGGCGGCGGCCGACCGTGCACTGGAGCGGGTGGTCGGCTTCGCGCTGCGGGATGGCTGACCCATGAACAAAAGAAACATATCGACAAAAGAAACCCGGAGCGCGCCGTTGCCGACGCTCTCCGGGCTGGGGAGGTTGCCGCCGGGCTGGGGGATGGAAATCCCGGCCCGGCGGTTTGGCTGAACCGATGCCTTTAAAACGAAACCTGAAGCGCCGGCGGCGTGCCGGTCAGCGGATCAGGTCGAACGAGTAGTCGGTCTGGCCGACGATGTTGGTGTTGGCGTCGATGTCTTCGAAGATCCGGTCCAGGATCCGCACCAGCACGTTCAGCGCGCCCTGGTAGCCCCAGGTCGGGTAGCGGTGGTGGTGATGGCGGTCGAAGATCGGGTAGGTCAGGCGGATCAGCGGAACCTTGGTGTCGCGCTCCAGATACTTGCCGTAGCTGTTGCCGATGATGTAGTCCACCTTGTCGGTGAAGATCAGCGAGCGCAGGTGCCACAGATCCTTGCCGCCATGGGCTTTGCCCGAGGCGCCGAAGGGCGAGCCGTCCAGCACCTTCTGGACCTGCTTCTCCCACTTCTTGGAGCCCGACGTCGACAGGATGTGCACCGGCTCCGCACCCAGCTCCAGCAGGAACTTGGACATGCCCAGGCAGAAGTCCGGGTCGCCGTAAACGGCGAAGCGCTTGCCGTGCATGTGGGTGTGGCTGTCGGCGATGGCGTCGACCAGACGGCCGCGCTCCAGCTTGAGGCTAGCCGGGACCGGCTTGCCCGACAGTTCGGCGAGCTTCAGCAGCAGCTCGTCGGTGCCGGTGACGCCCATCGGGTAGTTGAACTTGGCGACTTCCTGGCCCTTCTCCTTGCAGAACTGCAGGGTCTGGGTCGTGTTGTACTCCTGCATGGAGATGGTGGCCTTGGCGTGCAGGGCCTCCTTGGTCTCCTCGATGGTGGTGCCGCCGTCATACATGCGGTACTCGCCATCCATCGGCGTGTCGAAATTGTCGGACACGTCGGACAGGATTTGCAGCTTCACGCCGAATTCGCCGGCGATGCGCTTCAGTTCGCGGTTGTTGCCGACCGCGAAACCGTCGAAGCCGGGGATCAGGTTGATCTGCTCGGTCTTGGGCGTGTCGAAATTCTCCAACGTGCCCCAGAAGTTGGTCAGGATGCCCTTGATCATGTTGTCGTAGCCGACGATGTGGCTGCCGACGAAGGCCGGGGTGTGGGCGTAGGGCACCGGGAAGTCGGCCGGAACGCTGTCCTTGTTCTTCGCGTTGGCGATGAAACCCTGGAGATCGTCGCCGATCACCTCGGCCATGCAGGTCGTCATCACCGCGATCATCTTCGGCTTGTAGAGCGCATAGGCGTTCGCCAGGCCGTCGATCATGTTGTTCAGGCCGCCGAACACCGCCGCGTCTTCCGTCATCGACGAGGAGACCGCGCTGTTCGGCTCCTTGAAGTGGCGGGTCAGGTGGGTGCGGTAATAGGCGACGCAGCCCTGGGAGCCATGGACGAAGGGCAGGGTGCCTTCGAAGCCCTGGGCGGCGAACATCGCGCCGATCGGCTGGCAGGCCTTGGTCGGGTTGATGACGACCGCTTCACGGGCGAAGTTCTTCGCCTTGTACTCTTCGGACTTAGTCCATTCGGAAACGCGGGCGACTTCCTCGTCCGAATGGCCGTACTCGAACTCGGTCTTCTTCTTCTCGAACATCGCCGCGTATTCGGGCTGCCGGAAGAGGGTGTAGTGGTCGAGGACCTTGTCGGCGCTCTGCGAAAGCTTGTCGGTCATTCTCAAATTCTCCTGTTCCAGAGGCCGATGGTCAGAACGGGGCCTTCATCACGCCCCAGACGGGGTTGTTGATGGCCAGGTCCATGTCGCGGGCGAAGATCGCGAAGCCGTCATAGCCGTGGTACGGGCCGGAATAATCCCAGCTGTGCATCTGGCGGAACGGCAGGCCCATCTTCTGGAACACGTACTTTTCCTTGATGCCCGACGCGACGAGGTCGGGACGCATCGCCTCGACGAACTTCTCCAGTTCGAACGCGGTGACGTCGTCGTAGATCAGCGTGCCTTCCTTCACATAGTGCTGCGTGCGCTGATAGTCGTCGTTGTGGGCGAACTCGTAGCCGGTGCCGGTGATCTCCATGCCCAGGTCATGGTAGGCATCGACGACGTGGCGGGGACGCAGGCCGCCGACGTAGATCATGACCTTCTTGCCTTCGAGCCGCGGCTTGTACTTGGCGATGACCGCATCGACCATCGGCTGGTAGCGGGCGATGACCTTCTCGGCGTTCTCCTTGATCTTGTCGTCGAAGAGAGCGGCGATCTTGCGCAGGGATTCGGCGATCTGGCTCGGGCCGAAGAAGTTGTATTCCATCCACGGAATATTGAACTTCTCTTCCATGTGGCGCGCGATGTAGTTCATCGAGCGGTAGCAGTGGATCAGGTTGACCTTGGCCTTCGGCGTGTTCTCCAGCTCGGCGAGCGTGCCGTCGCCCGACCACTGGGCGATCACGCGCAGGCCGATCTCCTCCAGCAGGATGCGGGACGACCAGGCGTCGCCGCCGATGTTGTAGTCGCCGATGATGGTGACGTCATAGGGGGTGGAGACGAAGCCGGCCTTGGGCTCCGTCTTCTCGAACACCCAGTCGCGGATGGCGTCGTTGGCGATGTGGTGGCCCAGCGACTGGGACACGCCGCGGAAGCCTTCGCAGCGCACGGGGATGACCGGCTTGCCGATTTCCGCCGACTTGGCGCGGGCGACAGCCTCGATGTCGTCGCCGATCAGGCCGATCGGGCATTCCGACTGGATCGAGATGCCGTTCACCAGCGGGAACAGCTCGTTGATTTCCTCGATGACCTTGTGCAGCTTCTTGTCGCCGCCGAAGACGATGTCCTTCTCCTGGAAGTCGGAGGTGAAGTGCATCGTGCCCCAGCTGTCCACACCGGTGTCGCCGATGTAGTAGTTGCGGCGGCCGGACCAGGAGTAGTAGCCGCAGCCGACCGGACCGTGGGAGATGTGGATCATGTCCTTGATCGGACCCCACACCACGCCCTTGGAGCCGGCATAGGCGCAGCCGCGGATGGTCATGACGCCGGGGATGGACTTGACGTTCGACTTGACGCCGCAGTCCTTGGCCTCGGCCTCCAGCACGTTCAGGTGCTTGGCGCGGCGCTTGCGGGATTTTTCGGGATAGGCTTCGAGGACTTCGTTGACGAGGTTCTTGACGTCGACCGTGGTGTTCTCGGACAGGCTCATAGCCGGCCTCCTGCTTGAATATTCCGCGCCACTTCAGCGCGTGACCGAGCCCCTCCCTCCCACGCCGTCGCCCCTGGGCATGCCCATCGGGGATGTCTTGGGTCGGCGTTGTGCGGGGCTGGGGATGGGGCCAGTGTTCAGGCGGTCCCCCCTGCACGGCGGCAGGGGGGCCGGTAGGCAACCGTCGCTACGCCTGGGGTCAGGCGCCGGCCTTCGCCGCTTCCTTGGCGGCCAGCTCGGCGAGCTGCTGCTCCTCGGTCTTCATGATGCCGAAGTCCATCAGCATCTCTTCCAGCTCTTCCATGGTGATCGGGGTGGGGATGCAACCCTGGCCGGAATTCGCATGGATCTTGTTGGCGAGCGCGCGGTATTCGCCGGCCTGCTTGCTGTCCGGGGCGTACTCGATGACCGTCATGCGGCGCAGCTCGGCGTGCTGGACGATGTTGTCGCGCGGCACGAAGTGGATCAGCTTGGAGCCCAGGCGCTTGGCCAGCGCGTCGGCCAGATCCCATTCCTTGTCCGTCTGGCGCTCGTTGCAGATCAGGCCGCCGAGACGGACGCCGCCGCTGTGCGCGTACTTCAGGATGCCCTTGGCGATGTTGTTGGCGGCGTAGAGCGCCATCATCTCGCCGGACATGACGATGTAGATTTCCTGGGCCTTGTTCTCGCGGATCGGCATGGCGAAGCCGCCGCACACCACGTCGCCCAGCACGTCGTAGGACACATAGTCCACGTCGTCATAGGCGCCGTTCTCTTCCAGGAAGTTGATCGAGGTGATGACGCCGCGGCCGGCGCAGCCGACCCCCGGCTCCGGACCGCCGGACTCGACGCACTTGATGTTCTTGTAGCCGATCTTGAGGACGTCCTCGAGCTCCAGATCCTCGACCGAGCCGGCCTCGGCGGCCAGATGCAGGACGGTGTCCTGGGCCTTTGCGTGCAGGATCAGGCGGGTCGAGTCGGCCTTCGGGTCGCAGCCGACGATCAGGATCTTCTGATCCAGCTCGACCAGCGCGGCCAGCGTGTTCTGAGAGGTGGTGGACTTGCCGATACCGCCCTTGCCGTAAAAGGCGATCTGACGCAGAGGCGCTTTGGCCATGTGGGTCGCTCCTGTGCTTGGGTCGTGGAGGTTTGCTTCGATCCGGTGCGGCCGGTTCGTGGCCGCTTCGGATTTCATGGATTGCACGACCCGTGCCAGAATGTGGTTATTCAATAAGTAATTGATAAATATAAGATTATTTAAGGGTGTGAAGGGTGCGGGGGTTTGTCGTGGTCCCGACACACACGACAAAGCCCGACATTTTGTCGGGACTCTCGCGAAGGCCGGACGCCTGTGGGGCGAAGAGGCGATCACTGGCGGATTTGATGGCCTTGCGACGGATGCGACATCGGTTGTGATGGCGGCAATACCTCGTGAATTACGGAGCTATCCTTCCGCATGCCTATATCCCGGCTATGGGGATGGATGGTCCCTGCAACTGAATCACACATGACTGTGCACGCAAAACGTGAAAAAACATTCCCGGGCGGCGATCTGTCCGCGCACGAGAATGGACACGTCTGGGGTGGAAGGGGCAGTTATGGCGAATGGAATCGGCATCGACATTGTCATCATCAAGAAGAACGGCACCGCCGACGTTGGCGCCAGTGCTTTTGCGGAGGTCGCGGAAACGATGTGCTTCGCGTTGCGCCGTCTGGGGGCCGATGCGGAGATCGTCGTCAACAAAATCAAGCGCCAGCGGCGCGCCATCATTCTGGGCGCCATCGACCTGACGCCGGAGGAAGGCAGCCGCTTGCCGGACACGTGCATCCTTTACAATCTGGAACAGATCCGCACGCTGCACCCGCGCAACGCCCATTACTTGGATCTGCTGCGCCGATGCCCGGTTTGGGACTACAGCCTCCGCAACATTGCCGATCTGGCCGGGCTGGGCATCCATGCGCGCCATGTTCCCATCGGGCATATGGACGAGATGAGCCGGATCCCGAACAGCCCATCCCCCAGCATCGATGTGCTGTTCTATGGTGCCGTGAACCAGCGCCGCAGCGCGATCCTCGACGCGCTGGGCAGGCGTGGCCTGACCGTGGTCAGCCTTGAACATTATTACGGGGCTCTCCGCGACCAATTCGTCGCCGACGCGAAGCTGATTCTGAACCTGCATTACTATGAGGCGGGCATTTTCGAGAACGTGCGCGTCTCCCATATGCTGTCGAACCGCAAGGCGGTGCTGACCGAACGCCATCCCGACACCGAGATAGACCCCGACCTGCTGGGCGGCCTTGCCTTCGCCCCTTACGAAGGGCTGGTCGAGGCGGCCTGCGGGCTGATTGCCGATGACGCGCGGCGGGAATCCCTGGCGGAAGCGGGATGGCGGTGCATGCGGCGACGCGACGCGGTGGAAACCATGCGGGGGGTGGTGGAGGGGTTGGAACTTGCGTACGTTTAGATCCGATCGCCGAACATAAGGCCATGGCGCCTTGAAGAGCGGTCGCTCATTCCCCGCCGTGCCTTTCGCGAACCGGCCGACATGCCGCGGTGGAAGCCAGCTGCAGATACCGTGCGTGTCAGCCGTTGTGCGCCAGCGCCTCGCTGGCCATAACCAGATGCATGGCCAGTTCCTCCACCGCCTCGTCGCGGTTCATGTCGTAGAGCAGCTGGGCCAGCAGACGGCCGCGCGCCAACAGCCGGCGGGCGAGGGCAGGATCGGCGGGCTTCGCCAGCAGCGCCTCGACCAGACGCTCGCCGGTTAGGCGGGCCAGCGCATCGCAGCGGTCGACCAAGCGCTGCTTCAGCGTGTCCACGGCAGCCGGGCGGCCGGCGTGGGTCAGGTCGGCGCAGAAGTGATGCAGGCTGCGCAGTTGCCGCAGCAATGCCGCGAACAGCAGATCGTCCAGCTCGCCGCCGGCCGCGGCCTTGCCGACAAGGTCGAACAATGTGTCGGAAAGGCGCCATGCCGCCGACAGCCAGTCGTTCATCGCCTTGCGGTCGGCCGGCTCGACGAAGGGGCCGGACTCCTCTTTCGTCTCCTCCTGGTCGTCCAGGTTGCGCAGCGCGATGACGATCAGCCCGTCGGCCTGGGCCAGGGTGGCGAGGCTGGCATGCAGCGTCTTCAGCCCGCGGTCGGCGACGAACCCCTCGATAGCCTCGGTGGCGCGGCGCAGGGAATAGCGGGCCAGCCGCCGCGATTGATAAATGACGTCCTGCAAGGCGCCGGCACCCCCCAGCGCCTCCAGCGCCATCCGCCGCACCTCGAAACGCAGCAGGGCGCGGGCCAGCCGGTCGATGCCGCCGACGTCGATGGGTCGGCTGTCCCTGGTCAGTGCGTCGGCGGTGGCGCGGGCATCGGTCCCGATGGCAACGACGACGGCCTGGAGATGGCCCTTGCCGGCGCCGCGCATCCGGCCGACCAGTGCCCGCATCGCTTCGGCAAGGTCGACGGCGCCCGGCAGGCTGTCCTCATGGTCGGTGCGGCCGGCCACCAGCCGGTCGATCAGGTGGTCGCGCACCCCCGGCAACAGCACGTCGGTGACGATCTGCCCGATCGGCCGCAGCAGCGCGTCGACCATCTGCCCCTGCGGCTTGCCGACCAATGCCGGCAACGGGTTGACCGGCTTGGGCACCAGACGCGGCCGGTGCGGTTCCAGGATTTCCAGCACCGTGTCGCCGCGCAGGGGGGTGATCGTCCCGCGCAGAAGCTGGGCCAACCGCAAGGCGGTCCGGGCCTCCGCCACGCCGCGCGGCGGACCGCCGGCGGGCAGGGTTTCGGCGGGCGTGCGGGCAGGCACCTGGGCAGGCACTTGGGTGGGCAGCGGCGGAGTGCGCCGGCGCCGGCTGTCGTCGTACTTGGTCGGCCAGAAGGCCATGCGGGTGCCGCCGGATCGTAAGCGTCGCTGTACAGAGTATGGGGACGGATCGTTCGGCTTCAAATGGACAATGTTGCGACATGCGGCGACACGCCTTCGCCGGTTGCGTCGGTGAAGGCTTGGCACGCGCCGGCTTATGCAATATCCATATAAGAAGTAATGATATTCAGGCGGAGCGGATCGGCGTGGCGGACGGGGTGGTGACGAGCGATGCGAAGGGGCGGGCACCGGAGCCCGGCATGCCACCCGATTCGCCGCTGGCGTTGCACGCCCACCGCACCAACCTCGTCAATGTGCCGGCCGCCGCCCTGTGCGGCGAAGCCTACAATGACGAACCGCGGCGCCTGCGCATCGGCGCCACCCGCAGCGAACATGCCGCCTTGTTCGAAGCGCTGGACGAGTGCCGCGACGCGCTGACGGCCTCCGATATCTTCCAGCGCCATATGGCCGGGGTGTTCGGGGTGAATCCCGACTTCTCCGGGGCCGAGGGGCCGGACGGCCGGCGGCGTTTCCGCGCCAGCTACCTGCGTCTGCTGAAAGGCTGGATGTTCGACAGCAATCGGGCGGAAGGGGCGGTTCTGAAGGGCTGGGTGGAGAGCCGCTTCGGCCTGCTGCCGACCTTCCATGGCGAGCCGATCCGCCGCTTCGCCTCCGAGGCCTGGGCGGCCTACGGCGAGCAGAAGCAGTCGACCCGCTTCCACAACAACAACATCCACCTGCAGCTCGACCTTCTGTACGAGTTTTGCCAGTGGACGATCCGCCGCGGCTGGCCCGACGCGCCGATGCCCAACTGGGCCTCGCACATCCGGCTCTACCGCGGCGTCAACGATTTCGAGGAGCACCACATCGTTGCCCGGCCGGACAAGCGCACCGCGGTGCTGCGGCTGAACAACCTGTGTTCCTTTTCCATCCACCGCGACATCGCCGGCCAGTTCGGCGACTACATCCTCGATGCGTGGGTGCCGCTGTCCAAGGTCGTCTTCTTCCGCGACATCCTGCCGCGCTACCCTTTCCAGGGAGAAGGAGAATATCTGGTGATCGGCGGGGACTATCGCGTGGGTGTGTCGCTTCTCTGACAACCTCACGTCCGGCGGCGGCTTGCGGGCCGTCCGCGGGATGCACCAGGAAGGGACGGACCCTGTGCCCGACGGCATGACCGATCCGACGAGTCTGACGCCTGACATCCGCTCCAGGGCGCTCGGCGCCTATCTCGGCCTCGCCTGCGGCGATGCGCTGGGGGCGACGGTGGAGTTCCTGACCAAGGGCGAGATCGCCCACCAGTATGGCGTCCACAAGCACATCAAGGGCGGCGGCTGGCTGAAGCTGGCGGCTGGACAGGTGACCGACGACACCGAGATGTCGCTCCATCTCGGCCGCGCCATCCTGTCCGGGCCGGAGTGGGAGGCCCGCCGCGCCGCCGAGGAGTTCGCCATCTGGCTGAAATCGGTGCCGGTCGATGTCGGCGACACGACACGCCGCGGTATCCGCCGCTTCATCATGAACGGCACGCTGGAGGAGCCGGAGTCGGAATACCATGCCGGCAACGGGGCGGCGATGCGCAACCTGCCAGTGGCGCTGGCGACGCTGGGCGACGATGCCGCCTTCGAGCGCTGGTCGGTCGAGCAGTCGCACATCACCCACTGCAACCAGCTGTCCGATTCCGCGGTGATCGCGCTGGGCCGGATGGTGCGGCGGCTGGTGCTGGGCGGCGGCATCGTCGCCGCGCGGGAGGAGGCGAATGCCCTGATCGCCAGGCATCGCCAGTTCAAGTTCGAACCCTATCGCGGCCTGTCGACAGCCTTCATTGTCGATACGATGCAGACCGTCTTTCACTATTACTTCCAGACCGATTCGGTCGAATCCTGCGTGGTGGAGACGGTCAACCAGGGCGGCGATGCCGACACCACCGGCGCCATCGCCGGCATGCTGGCCGGGGCCACCTATGGCGTGGAGTCGATCCCGCCGCGCTGGCTGCGCAAGCTGGACCGCGAGGTCCATGATGAGATCTGTCAGCAAACCGACGCGCTGCTGGCCCGCGCGCCGCTGTTCGGAGGGAAATGACCATGGCCGACGTGATCTTCTTCGAAAAGCCCGGCTGCGGCGGCAATGCCCGGCAGAAGGCCCTGCTGGAGCAGGCCGGCCATCGTGTGCTCGCCCGCGACCTGCTGAGCGAGCCCTGGACGCCCCAGACGCTCCGCCCCTTCTTCGGCGACCGTCCAGTGGCCGACTGGTTCAACCGCGCCGCTCCCGCGGTAAAAAGCGGCGAGGTGGTGCCCGAGACACTGGACGAGGCCGCGGCGCTGGCCGCGATGGTCGAACGCCCGCTGCTGATCCGCCGTCCGCTGATGCAGGTCGGCGACCGCCGCGACTGCGGGTTCGAGACCGACCGGGTCGATGCCTGGATCGGGCTTGGCGAATTCAGGACGGAGGGGACGATGGACGGGTGCCTGCGGCCGGACATGCCGCCGTGCCCGAGGCCGTAAGGCTCAAGACCGCAAAACCCAAAACCCTGACTTGCACGTCGCCTCCGGCCATGTCCGCGCGTGACCTTGCGCACGGCCTGTCGTAGCTTGTCGCTCCCTAGGGCGACGACAAGCGGCAGACGAGGACATCATGTGCGAACTCCTGGGCATGAGCGCCAACGTGCCCACGGACATCTGCTTCAGCTTCGCCGGCCTGATGCGCCGCGGCGGGCAGACCGGGCCGCACCGCGACGGCTGGGGCATCGCCTTCTATGAAGGGAAGGGCTGCCGCACCTTCCACGATCCGGCCCCCAGTGCCGAGTCGGAGATTGCCCGGCTGGTCAGCCGATATTCGATCAAGTCCTGCACGGTGATCTCGCACATCCGCCGCGCCAACCGCGGCCGGGTGTCGCTGGAGAACACCCACCCCTTCACCCGCGAGCTGTGGGGGCGGATGTGGACCTTCGCCCACAACGGCCAGCTGAAGGGCATCAAGGATCGCATCCTGACCTTCTACGAGCCGGTCGGCAGCACCGACAGCGAGCATGCCTTCTGCTGGCTGCTCGACCAGATCCGCATGCAGTATCCGGAGCCGCCGAAGACGACCACCGGGCTGATGAAGCTGATCCGCCATCTGGCCGCCGATCTGGGCACGCTGGGCGTCTTCAACATGCTGCTCAGCGACGGGCGGTATCTGTGGTGCCACTGCGCCACCAACCTCGCCTGGCTGACCCGCAAGGCTCCCTTCGGTGCCGCGACCCTGCTCGATGCCGACATGAGCGTCGATTTTTCCCAGGAGACGACGCCCAACGACGTCGTCACCGTCATCGCCACCCGGCCGCTGACCAGGAACGAGGCCTGGACGGTAATGCAGCCGGGCCAGATGGCAGTCTTCCGCAGCGGGGCGCTGGTGACGCGCTGATCCGGTTGAAGTCGGTCGATTGTTGCTTCTCCGGAGACGATCTATCGCGCAGAACCCGGCTTAACCGCTGGAAAAGTTAGGGGCATCTTGGGCGTCAGAACCCGGCCGGAGAAGACGGCCGCAACAACCAAGAGGCTCCTTCCGTCATGACCACGATCCTGCATGTCGACTCCAGCCCGCTCGGCACCTTCTCCGTCACCCGCCAGCTGACCGCCTCCATCGTCGAGGCTCTGGTGAAGGCGGACCCGGCCGCCACCGTCGTCACCCGCGACGTCGCCGCCAACCCGCCGGCCCATCTCGACGGCGAACTGCTGCCGGTCCTCAAGCTCGGCGTTGTGGATGGGCTGAGCGAGCGTCAGCGCGAAGAGCTGGCCCTGACCAATGTCCTGCTCGACGAGTTCCTGGCCGCCGACGTCGTCGTGGTCGGCGCGCCGATGTACAACTTCTCCGTCCCGACCCAGCTGAAGGCCTGGATCGACCGCCTCGCCCAGGCCGGCCGCACCTTCCGCTACACCGAGAAGGGTCCCGAGGGTCTGGCCGGCGGCAAGCGCGTGATCGTGGCCTCGGGCCGTGGCGGCGTCTATTCGACCAACCCGGCGCTGGCCGGTCTGGACCATCAGGAGGCTTATCTGCGCTCGGTGTTCGGCTTCTTCGGCATCACCGACGTGACCTTCATCCGCGCCGAGGGCGTGAGCATGGGTCCGGAAGCCAAGGACAAGGCGCTGGCCGCCGCGACCAAGGAAATCGAGAGCCTGCTGGCCGCCGCCTGAAACCTGAGGCTAAGACTAAGATAGGGGCGGGTCTCACACCCGCCCCCATTCGTTACTGGAACGCCACTTCCGCCAAGCTGCGCAGCTTGCGGGAGTGCAGCGTTTCCATCCCATGCTCGCGCAGCAGTTCCATCGCCAGCACGCCGATCTTCAGATGCTGGTCGACCCGCTCGCGATAGAAGCGGTCGGCCATGCCCGGCAGCTTCAACTGCCCATGCATCGGCTTGTCCGACACGCACAGCAACGTCCCGTACGGCACGCGGAAGCGGAAGCCGTTGGCGGCGATCGTCGCGCTTTCCATGTCCAGCGCGATGGCGCGGCTCTGGCTGAACCGCATCAGCGGCTCGCGGTGGTCGCGCAGTTCCCAGTTCCGGTTGTCGATGGTCGCCACCGTGCCGGTGCGCATGATGCTCTTCAGGTCGAAGCCCGACAGCCCGGTCACCCGCTCCACCGACGTTTCCAGTGCGCGTTGAACCTCCGCCAGGGCCGGCACCGGCACCCATAAGGGCAGGTCGGCGTCCAGCACATGGTCCTCGCGGACATAGCCGTGCGCCAGCACGTAATCGCCCAGCCGCTGGGTGTGCCGCAGCCCGGCGCAGTGGCCCAGCATCAGCCAGGCATGCGGGCGCAGCACCGCGATGTGGTCGGTGATCGTCTTGGCGTTCGACGGACCGACGCCGATGTTCACCAGCGTGATGCCGTTGCCGTCCGGCCGTTTCAGGTGGTAGGCCGGCATCTGCGGCATGCGCATCAGCTTGGCCGCCGGGGCATCCACCGTGCCGCCCAGATTCTGGTTGGTGGTGACGATGTCGCCGGGCTCGACGAAGCTGTCATACTGCGCGCGGTAGGCTGCCAGATCGGCGTCGCCGGTCGGCTCCATGATCTCCCGCGACAGCCGGATGAACTCGTCGACATAGAACTGGTAGTTGGTGAACAGGACGAAGTTCTGGAAATGCTCCGGCGCGGTCGCCGTGTAATGGCGCAGCCGGTGCAGTGAGAAATCCACCCGGGGAGCGGTGAACAGAGCCAGCGGCTTCACCGCGTCCGGTCCGCCGTCGAAGGTGCCGTTGACGATGGTGTCGTCCATCCGCGCCAGATCGGGCAGGTCGAACAGGTCCGGCAGCTTGGTCAGCCGGTCGGGCGGCAGGTCGCCTTCCACATACATGCCGTTGGGAAAGGCAAAGTGGATCGGGATCGCCTCCTCGCTGACGCCGACCTCCAGCGGGACGCCGTGGTTGCGCAGCAGAAGCGTGAACTGCTCCAGCAGATAGCGTTCGAACAGGTCGGGCCGCGTCACCGTAGTGGAATGGACGCCGACCCCCTCGACGAAGCCGTAGGACAGCCGGGTATCGACACCGGCCCCCGACACGGCGGTCAGCCGCACATAGGGGTAGTAGGCCCGGTTCCGCCCGCCTTCCTCATCGCCCTGTGTATAGGCGGCGAAGCGGTCGCGCAGGTAGGCGGTGTTGCGCTCGTAAATGTCGCGCACGCAGGCCAGTGCTGCTTTGGCATCGGTGAAGCGCCCGGCCGAACCGGGCTGGAACGGGGCTTTATCAGTCATGTCGACAAAGATGGGGTACGAACGACCGGCTGGGAAGGCCGAATTTCGGCCAACCCCCGGTGCTTACCCATTCAGGCCGATCCAGGGCCAGTCAGGCCCCGTCGGAGAGGCCCCCGCCGGTCAGTCGGCGCTCAAGCCCATCAGCGACTTGGCGAAGGCATCGGCATCGAACGGCCGCAGGTCGTAGACGCCCTCGCCGACGCCGATGGCGTGGACGGGAATCTTGAACTTCTCGGCCAGCGAAACCAGGACGCCGCCACGGGCGGAGCCGTCCAGCTTGGTCAGGATCAGGCCGTTGACGTTGACCATGTCGCGGAAGATCTCGACCTGGCTGTGCGCGTTCTGGCCGGTGGTGGCGTCCAGCGTCAGCAGGGTGGTGTGCGGCGCCGTCTCGTCCAGCTTCTTGATGACGCGGACGATCTTGCGCAGCTCTTCCATCAGGCCGGTCTTGTTCTGCAGCCGGCCGGCGGTGTCGACCAGCAGCACGTCGACGCCTTCGGCCTTCGCCCGCTCCAGCGCGTCATAGGCAAGTCCGGCGGCATCCGCCCCGGTGTCGCGGGCGACAACCGGGCAGCCGGTGCGCTCGCCCCAGATCTTCAGCTGGCTGACCGCGGCGGCGCGGAAGGTGTCGCCGGCGGCCAGCATCACGCTTTTGCCTTCCGCCTTGAACTGCCGGGCCAGCTTGCCGATGGTCGTGGTCTTGCCGGTGCCGTTGACGCCGACGACCAGGATGACATGCGGTTTCAGCGCCGGGTCCAGCACCAGCGGCTTGGCGACGGGGGTGACGATCTTCGACACCTCGGCCGCCAGGGTGGTCTTGACCTCCTCCGGCGAGACCTCCTTGCCGAAGCGGGTGCGCGCCAGCTCCGCCGTCACCTTCGCCGCGGTGGCCGGGCCGAGGTCGGCGGTGATCAGCAGCTCCTCCAGCTCCTCCAGCGCCTCGTCGTCGAGCTTGCGCTTGGTGAAGATGCTGGTGATGCCGTCGGTCAGCTTGGACGAGGACTTGGACAGCCCTTCCTTCAGCTTGGCGAACCAGCCCTTCCTGGTCGGCGGCGCTTCCTCGGCGACCGCAGGCTCAGCCATGGCAACAGGAGTCGGGGCCGGCGGTAGTTCCGGAACGGGCTCCGGCTCCGGCACCGGGGCAGGGGTGACCGGTGCGGGCGGTTCGACCGGCGCGGCGGGCGCCGTGACCGGCGGCGGGGTCACCCGAATCGGTTCGACCGGTGCCGGCTGCATGGGGCGAGGTTCGGCGGCCGGCGGGGCTGGCGCCAGTTCCGGCAACGGTTCGGCTTCCGGCTTGGGCGCAGGTGCGGCGGCAGGCGGCTCCGGCGCCTTTTCCGGCTCCGGTTCCGGCGCGGTGGTGGAAGACTCCAGGGTGACCGATTCGTCCTTTGCCGCCTCGTCCTTGGGCGCGGTCTCTTCGGGCTTCTTGCGGCCGAACCAGCGGAAAATCATGGAGTGTCCACTATAAGAGGGGTCAGAGCGGGGTGCCCGTCAGCACGCCGTCCTTGATGCCGGTGATGGCGGCGGGCACCAGCGAGCCGGGCGGGAAGGTCCGGCCCAGGCGGATCGCGGCGAAATGCTCGGTGCGGCCCAGATCGTCCTTCTCCACCAGCACCGTGGCGGTGCGTCCGACCAGTCCTGCCAGGGTACGAGCCTCCGCCGCTTCGCCGACGGCGCGCAGACGGGCGGCGCGTTCCTTGCGGACGGCGCCGTCGACCTGCGGCATGCGGGCGGCCGGCGTGCCGGGGCGCGGGCTGTAGGGGAAGACATGCAGCCAGGTCAGGCCGCACTCCTCCACCAGCCGCATGGTGTTCTCGAACATCTCCTCGGTCTCCGTCGGGAAACCGGCGATGAAGTCGGCACCGAAAACCACGTCGGGGCGGACCGAACGGACCCGCTCGCAGAAGGCGATGGAATCGGCGCGGCCATGGCGGCGCTTCATCCGCTTCAGCACCATGTCGTCACCGGCCTGGAGCGACAGGTGCAGGTGCGGCATCAGGCGCGGCTCATTCTCGATCAGGCGCCAGAGATCGTCGTCCATCTCGATGCAGTCGATGGAGGACAGGCGCAGCCGCGACAGTTCCGGCACCAGCGCCAGCAGCCGGCGCACCATCTGCCCCAGCGACGGCGAGCCCGGCAGGTCCGGGCCGTAGCTGGTGATGTCGACGCCGGACAGCACCACCTCGTTGTAGCCGGCCTTCACCAGAGCCTGGACCTGCTCGACGATGCCGCCGATGGGAACCGAGCGCGACGGACCGCGGCCATAGGGGATGATGCAGAAGGTGCAGCGGTGGTCGCAGCCCTGCTGGACCTGGACGAAGGCGCGGGCGCGGTCCTCGAACCCGCCGATCAGGTGACCGGCGGTCTCCTTGACCGACATGATGTCGTTGACCAGCACCTTCTCGGCCGGTGGCAGGCCCCAGCTTTCCGGCTGGAGCTTTTCCTGGTTGCCCAGCACCTGATCGACCTCCGGCATCGCCGCGAAGCGCTGCGGGTCGATCTGCGCGGCGCAGCCGGTGACGACGATGCGGGCGTCCGGCCGCTCGCGGCGCAGCTTGCGGATGGTCTGCCGCGCCTGCCGTTCGGCTTCCGACGTCACGGCGCAGGTGTTGACGATCACCACGTCGTCCAGCCCGGCGCTGCGCACATGGTTGCGCATCACCTCGGACTCGTAGGTGTTCAGGCGGCAGCCGAAGGTGACGATCTCGGGGCCATCGGTCTTCAGGACGACATCATCGGGCATGCTGAGCCCCTCCTATACCGGGCAGCGGCGCACCGGTAACCGACGAATAAAGAACGGCGGGATCGAGATCGGCCCCGTTTGGCCAGACCACAGTTCCAAGCTCCGGGTCGACGCGAACTGCAGCGAAGGTCTCAGGGTCGCGCAGCACGGCAAACACTCCGGTGAAAGGAACCAGGGCGGACACATCGACACTACCCTCCGCACCATCCTCGAATCGGAGGTGCAGGCGGTAGCCGTCGAGCGGCTTGGCGGCGACAATATCCTTCAGCATCGGTTCATTCCAGAGGAGCAATCTGAGTCAGAGGCGCATGCAAGCGTGCCAGTTCCCAGTCGTTCTTCAACTCTTCCCTATGTAGGGCAGCCCACTCCATGACAAGCCCCAAAGCTCTCGGGGAAAGTTCGCCTTCCATGATCCCAAGCGTTGTGATGTCGATCGCGGCTTTCTGGTTGCCATACCGGACATGGAAATGCGGAGGCGCGTGATCGTTGTAATACATGGCTATGATGATGCCGAAAAATCGGCAGATTTCAGGCATCGACCTGTCCGCCAGAAACCAGTTCCGCCGACAGCCGGCCGCTGAAGGTGAGCGCCACCGGGCCGGTCATCAGGACGCGGTCGTCCTCGGTCCATTCGATGGTCAGGGTGCCGCCGTCCAGGATGATGTCGGCCTTGCGGTCGGTCAGTCCACGGCGCACCGCGGCGACCAGCGTGGCGCAGGAGCCCGACCCGCAGGCCTGGGTGATGCCGGCGCCACGCTCCCACACCCGCATGCGGATGGCGGTGGGCGACAGTACCTGGGCGAATTCGATGTTGGCGCGCTCGGGGAAGGCCGGGTGGTTCTCGAAAACCGGGCCGACCTCGTCCAGCGGCACCGCTTCAGCATCGTCTACGAAGAAGACGGCGTGCGGGTTGCCCATGTTCACCGCGACCGGGGCGGCGAAACCGCCATGCTCCACCGTCTCCACCCGCAGCGTGTCGGTGGGGGCGGCCAGCGGAATGGCGCTCCAGTCCAGCCGGGGCGCGCCCATGTCGACGGTGATGCGGCCATTGTCGGCGCGGCTTGCATGCAGCAGACCCGCGGCGGTCTGGAAGCTGGCACGGTCGCGCCCGCTCTCTTCCATCAGCAACCAGCCGACGCAGCGCGACGCGTTGCCGCAGGCGGCGGCCTCGCTGCCGTCGGCGTTGCGGATGCGCATGAAGGCGTCGGCGCCCGGCGCGTCGGTCTTCTCCAGTACGATGAACTGGTCGCATCCGACGCCCATCCGGCGGTCGGCGATGGCGCGCACCTCCGCGCCCGAGGGGCGGTAGGATTCGGAACGGGCGTCGATCACGACGAAGTCGTTGCCGAGGCCGTGCATCTTCAGGAATTCGCGGGTCATGGCCGCCGTTATATGGCGAGCTGCGGGGATAAGTCCATAAGGCGCCGCGCAAGGCAGAATCGCGGGCGCCGTCAAAGGGCGCGGCCCTTTGCTACGCCCCCTTGAACACCAGATGCTTCGATGCCGCGAAGTTGAAGAACATGCCGGCGATGGAGCCGGCGGCCACCGCCAGGAACGGGTGATCGGCGACCATCTGCACGCTCGATTCCAGCCCGACCGACACGCCGTAATTCACCACGCCGCCGATGGCGTTGGCGGCGATGAACTTGGCCCACTGGCGGTGCAGCGGTTCGTCCGCAGCGCCGCGGAAGGTGAAGGCACGGTTCAGCGCCCAGGTCGCAGTCGCCGCTGCGAAGAAGGACGGGACGCGGGCGGCGAAGAACTGGAGGCCCAGCGCCAGGCCGGCGTAGAGCACGACCGTGTCCACCACCAGCCCGACGATGCCGACCGCGCCGAACTTGGCGAACTGCACCCCCAGCCGCCCAAGCCGGCTGTCCAGAAATCCCGCGACCGATGCCATCACCGGCGCCCGTCCTCGCAGGTGCCGGCCCCGCGCTCCGCCGCCAGCGGTCGGTGGTGGCCCGGTGCGCGCAGCGACAGGTAGCTCATGCGCTTGGCCTCGCGGCGGCCATGGGTGACGGTGTCGAGGATCAGGCCGCAGGTCAGGCTGAGGAAGGCCAGCAGCATCAGCCCGGTGGCGAGCAGGGCGGTGGGGAAGCGCGGAACCAGCCCGGTTTGGAAATATGTCGCGATCACCGGCACGCCCAGGATCACCGACAGCAGCGCCAGCAGCCCGAAGGCGGCGGAGAAGAAGGGCAGCGGCCGCTCTTCCTTCACCAGGATGATGATGGTGCGCAGGATGCGGATGCCGTCGCGGATGGTGTTCAGCTTGCTGTGCGACCCGGGCGGACGGTCCTTGTAGGGGGTCTTCACCTCGGCAATCGGCATGCGCAGCTCCAGCGCATGGACCGTCAGCTCCGTTTCGGTCTCGAAACCGCTGGCCAGCGCCGGGAAGGACTTCACGAAGCGGCGGGAGAAGACGCGGTAGCCGGACAGCATGTCGCCGATGCGGCTGCCGAAGATCTTGGCGACCATGCCGGTCAGCACGAGGTTGCCGAAGCGGTGGCCGGGGCGGTAGGCGGCGACGATCTCCGTCACCCGCGCGCCGTTGACCATGTCCAGCTGCTCGTCCCACAGGCGACTGACCAGTTCCGGCGCGCTGGCGGCGTGATAGGTGTCGTCGCCGTCGACCAGCACATACACGTCCGCCTCGATGTCGGCGAACATGCGGCGCATGACGTTGCCCTTGCCCTGCAACGGCTCGCTCCGGACCACGGCGCCCGCGGCACGCGCGACCTCCACCGTCCTGTCCTTCGAATTGTTGTCGTAGACATAGACGATGGCGTCGGGCAGGGCCGCGCGGAAGTCCTGCACCACCTTGCCGATCGCCGCCTCCTCGTTATAGCAGGGGATCAGCACCGCGATGGTGGGGGCCGGGCCGACCGCCGCGGCCGCCGAAGGCGTTCCGGAAGCGCCGGCATCCGGGGTGAAGGCGGGGCGGTCGGCAGGGCGGCCGAGGGTCGATACGGTCATGGCGCTGGCTTCTGGCTGGAGACGGGACAGATCGGGCTGTCGGCAGATCGGACTGTCTGCGGCGATAAACAGCACAAACGCCGCGATTATTCCACTGTCTCCCTTTTGCCGCCCTCGCGGTCAACGGCGCATAGGTTCAGGGCCTCACCCAGATTGTTGGGGATCGGCCGGCAGCGCTGCGGGTCGAGCCGCAGGCCGAGCAGCTCCGCGGCCTTCGCCGCGCCGGGCGTGTCGGGGATCGTGCTCAGCATCAGGAAGGGGCCGCGGTGGGAGGCCACCTTGTCCTTCAGGATGGCGAGATAGCCGTTGCCGACGGAATCCGGCTGCAGGAAGTTCGACTGGATGCGCACGAAGGTGACCCGCGCCGGGAAGGACGGGATGACGTGCGAGATGGCCCAGTAGCCGGCCATCAGCACCATGGTGTCGTCCGGATCCGCGATGGCCGGGACGTCCGCCTCGACCCAGCGGTCATCGGTGCCCGTTGGCCAGGCGACGCGCCCCCAGTCGGCCGGCTGCACCGTCAGCTGCACCACGGCCAGCAGCGCCACCGCCAGCCCGATGCGCAGCCGGCGGGCCAGCGGCAGCAGCCCGACCGCCATCACCAGCGCCAGCGGCGCCAGCATCTCCAGCGGCACCAGATAGCGGTAGATGCAGAACATCGCCACCCACAGCGCGTAGGTGACGGTCATCGCCGTCAGCAGGAGCCGCGTCGCCGGCACGGCGGTCAGCCACTCGTTCCGCTTTCCCAACATTCCCGTGGCGACCGCGCAGACGACTCCGACCGGGACCAGAACGAACAGCGCCAGCACCCGCAGGTCGAAGAACGGCACCTCGCCCACCGTCAGGGGGGAGAAGGTGAAGACGAAGGGGAAGAACAGCCGCTGCCACAGGCCGGGCGGGAAGAAGCTGACATTGACGTAGTCGGACAGCGCGGCGAAGGGCGACTTGAAGATGTGGTTCATGTGCGGGAAGACCGGGTTCCCGTAATCGTGCCAGAGATGCGCCATCCAGACGCCGCCGCCCAGCCCCAGCCCAACCAGCACGCCGATGCCGAAGAAGAAGGCCAGCCACAGGCGGCGCCACGGCCGGGCCGGCAATGCCAGGAATCCCAGGCACAGCCCGACCGCATAGATCACCGTCGGGTTCTTCAGCCCCATCGCCGCCCCGGCCAGCAGCCCGGCCGCCGCGACCCGCGCGAAGCTGGGCAGCGGCCGGCCGTCGAGGATGCCGGGAAGGCTGCCGGCAATGACCGCCGCAGCGCCCAGCACGCCCAGGCTGACCACATTGTCCTGGAAGGTGGTGCCGATCAGACCCAGCGTTCCGCCGCCCAGCCCGCCTGCGACTGCCAACGCCATGGCGGTCAGCGTCCGTTTCAGGGCCGGAACGTTCCGGAGAGAAAATGATGCCAGCAGATACAGCAGCGACAGGTTGATGCCCTGAAGCGTCCCCCACACGAATCCGGCCGCCCGCGCCGGCAGATGGGTCGCCAGCCAATAGAAGGGCACGTCCAGGAAGGGGCTATAGAAGGTCGGCATCTGGGCGGCCAGCAGATCGCGCCCGATCCGCCCGGTCAGCATCGCGTAGCCGTTGTACCAGTGGTAATTCCGCAGGTCCCAGTTCGCATCCATCCCGAAGGCCAGCGTCAGCAGCCCATAGGCCGGCGGCGCCAGCAGCAGGAAGGCGATGCCGATCAGGCGGGCGCTGCGGTCGTCGTCATGTGTCGGCATCGGATCGGGTGGGCCTTCGTTGGTTCGGGTGGGCCGTACGGGTGGGCATGTCGGCTTGCTGGGCGACTTGGTAGGCGGGCGAGGCGTCCGCCGCAAGGGGTGGTCGCCCATCCGCCGCCCGATGAACAACGGGGGCCTCGGCGCTATTCCCGCCCCGCGATCCCCAGCGATCGCAATCGGGCCTGACCGCGACGATCTGCAACCCTGCGCGCAACAATGATGCGTGCCGGTGCATTCGCGCATGCCTGTTCGCTCGTTGCGTGCCGGGAAAAGGGCAAGCTTCCTCTGGCAATGGCTTGTTCGGTCTGCTATTCACCACGCTCTGCATGCGCACGCTTGCGCTTTCTTGCGCGACAGGATTTCTGGCGATGGAAAAGTTCACGGTTCTCACCGGCGTTGCGGCGCCGCTGCCGATGATCAACGTCGACACCGACATGATCATCCCGAAGCAGTTCCTGAAGACCATCAAGCGGACGGGGCTTGGCAAGCATCTGTTCGACGAGATGCGTTACACCCCGGACGGGCAGGAGATCCCGGACTTCGTCCTGAACAAGCCGGCCTACCGCAAGTCCAGCATCATGGTGGCGGGCGACAATTTCGGCTGCGGCTCGTCGCGCGAGCATGCGCCGTGGGCGCTGGCCGATTTCGGCATCCGCTGCATCATCGCCCCCAGCTTCGCCGACATCTTCTACAACAACTGTTTCAAGAACGGCATCCTGCCGATCAAGTTGCCGAAGGAGCAGGTCGACCTGCTGCTCGACGACGCGTCGCGCGGGTCGAACGCCGTCATCACGGTCGACCTTGAGAAGCAGACCATCACCGGCCCGGATGGCGGCACCATCTCCTTCGAGCTGGACCCCTTCCGCAAGCATTGCCTGCTGAACGGCCTGGACGACATCGGCCTGACCCTGCAGCAGTCGGCCCATATCGACGGGTACGAGGGCAAGCAGCGCGCGGGCCAGCCGTGGATGTGGGGCTGAGCGCCTCCATCCTCCCCCGATCCTCTTCAACTTCTGTCTTCTTGACGTCTGACATTTGGGAGTGCGCCCGCCATGGCCGCCAATAAGAAGCTTCTGTTCCTCCCCGGCGACGGTATCGGCCCGGAGGTGATGCGCCAGGTTCGCCGGGTCGTCGACTGGATGGACCGCAAGCGCAAGATCACCTTCGACGTGTCCGAAGGGCTGGTCGGCGGCGCGGCCATCGACGCCCATGGCGTTCCGCTGTCCGACGCCACCCTGGCCGAGGCGCTGGCGGTGGACGCGGTGATGCTGGGCGCCGTCGGCGGTCCGAAGTGGGACAACCCGACCGACTACACCAAGCGTCCGGAAGCCGGCCTGCTGACCCTGCGCAAGGAACTGGGCCTGTTCGCCAACCTGCGCCCGGCTGTGGTGTTCGACGCGCTGGTCGATGCCTCGACCCTGAAGGCCGACGTCATCCGCGGGCTGGACATCCTGATCGTGCGCGAGCTGACCGGCGGCGTCTATTTCGGTGAGCCGCGCGGCATCACCGAGATCGGCGACGGCGAGCGCCGCGGCGTCAACACCCAGGTCTACACCACGTCGGAAATCCGCCGCGTCGCCCGCGTCGCGTTCGAGCTGGCCCGCAAGCGCGGCAACAAGCTCTGCTCGATGGAAAAGGCGAACGTCATGGAGTCCGGCCTGCTGTGGCGGCAGGAAGTGACCCGGCTGCACCAGGAAGAGTTCCAGGGCGTCGAGCTGAGCCACATGTACGCCGACAACGGCGCCATGCAGCTGCTGAAGAACCCGAAGCAGTTCGACGTGATCGTCACCGACAACCTGTTCGGCGACATCCTGTCGGACGAGGCGGCGATGATGACCGGCTCGCTCGGCATGCTGCCGTCGGCCTCGCTGGGTGCCCCGGATGCCGAGGGTAACCGCAAGGCGCTCTACGAGCCGGTGCACGGGTCCGCCCCGGACATCGCCGGCCGCGATCTGGCCAACCCGTGTGCCACGCTGCTGTCCTTCGCGATGTGCCTGCGCTACTCGTTCAACCTGGACGAGGATGCCAAGCTGATCGAGCGAGCCATCCAGAACGTGCTGGGCGGCGGCATGCGCACGTCCGACATCATGGCTCCGGGCATGGCGCGCTGCTCCACCACCGTGATGGGCGACTCGATCCTGCGCGAGCTGGACAAGCTGGCCTCCTGACCGGTCACCCGGCAGCACTGTTGATTGCGCTGAAAGAAAAGGTCCCCGTCCGCAAGGACGGGGGCCTTTTCATCTGCACGATACCCAACTCTTCACTCTCCCCGGTCAATCGCCTCCGGCCGGCCGGTCGGCCGTGCGGCCGCCATGGCTTGCCTGCCCGCCCTTGCGGCCGGCTTCGGCCGCCAGGGACGGGTTCTTGGAGAAGCTGCGCGAGGATGCGGGCACGCTGCGCCCGCCCTTGCGTCCCGCCTCTGCCGCGAGTTCCGGATTCTTTGAAAAGCTGCGTTTGTCAGCCGGTACGCTTTCACCGCCTTTGCTGGCGATCTGGCGTTGCCGATCCGGGTCCATCGACGCGAAGCCGCGGCCCGACGTACGATTGCTCTCTTTCGAGGCCATAACCAACCTCCGACTGTGCCTTGCTGAATCGACAACCAATCGGCCGGAGGGTGGTTCCCACTTCGACTTATAAAAACTGTCCTTATGGCCTGTGGAGTGAGGCGCCGGTTTGCCGGAGCCTGCTTTTCGATCTACGGAAAGATTGTGCTGAGCTATTTTTTTTCACGTATGGGAGGCAGTTCAAGGAATTTATCGCGCCTGAGGTGATGTGGAGTGAATTAATGCGGGCACAGGTGATGCGGACGCCAAGAAACAGTGGGAGAAATTATTTCTTGGTCTTGAAAAGATAACTTTGAATTATAGAAGCAACTCTGTGGCATTGAATTGCTCTTTATCGTAGATGACGCGTATGTTTGGTGGAAAAATTCCAATATCTTATACCACAATTATTCGGAATATCTAAAAGTCCAAAGTATTTTTTGGATTATCGATGGTTATATTAAGAAAGTGGCAATGCATGTCGGAGCCTGATTGCGGATACGACGGATTTCATGCCGGGCCGGCTCCATGTGGACAGGAGGGGAAAATGCCAACCGTGCTTGTGGTTGACGATGATCTCACTCTGCGTTTGACGCTGCGTCGCCTCCTTGAAAAAGCCGGGGTGGAGGTTGTCGAAGCCGAGGATGGCCAGGAGGCCATGCGCCTGTTCCGGGCAAATCGGCCGGATCTGGTGATCTGCGATCTGGTGATGCCGTTTGCCGATGGTCTCCAGACCATCATGCGCATGCGGCGGTTGGCGCCTGCGGTCAAGATCATCGCCATTTCCAATGGCGGACGCAGCAAGGCAATGGACCTGCTGGCGGTCGCCCGGCAAATGGGCGCCGATCATGCGTTGGCGAAGCCGATTGAACGCAGCCACATCGATCTTATCGTCGATTTCTGCGGCCGCGGATCCGGTGGTCCCGCGCCGCGCACCCCCTGACGCGCCGGGAGTGGCGGGAGGAGTTGCGGTATCGTGATGCTGACGATCTCCTCCATGGGGCGTCTGCTGCGCCGGTGGTTCAGCCAGACCGGAGCAGCCGGTTCTTCGCCGAACGCTGCCGGCCGCCCCAGCGGTGCCGGCAGACCGCCACCGGCATCGGCGCTGGAGAACGGAGAGGAGCTGCGCGCCTTGGAACAGCGGCTGTGGCGGCTGCTGATGCAACCGGCGATCGCCTCGACTGGCCGGGTTCACCTGCTCGATCTCGGCTTGATGCGGGATCGCCTGGGAACCGGCTGGCCTGCTCTGCGCCCGCGGGTTCTGGCTGCCGCGGATGCGATCATCGACCGTTGTCTCACCCGCAACGACATCCGCTTCAAAACAGAGAGCGACGATTTCATCCTGGTATTCGCGACGCTCGACCGGCACGCCGCTGACTTGGTCTGCGCAAGGATCGCACAGGAACTGTTGCAGCTTTTTCTCGGTGACGACCGGGCGGCCGACCTGCGGATCTCGACCGCCGTTGGTGTGGCGGACGGGCAAATTCAGTTCGAGCATGCTCTTGCCAAGGTTCTGCTGGCGCAAGCGCGGCCGGACTCTGCGGCCGTCCAGTCGGCCGACGGTTCTCCGATGATGTCCGGCCTAGGCATTCACGCTGACGACGGTGGCGGCAAGGTTCGGCCTGTCCTGCGTCAGTTGCAGCTCTCCCCCGAGGATGCTGGCCAGTTCGGCATTCGTTACCGGCCGGTCTGGGACATCGGCAAACTGGTCATCTCGACCTATATGGGCACGCCGGTACGCATCTTTCCCGACGGTTCCTTCCTGGAAGGGACGGCGGCGCTGAATTCATTGACGGATCCCATGGAAATCCTGCGGCTCGATGCGGACGCGCTGGTCGAATCCGTGGAAATCCTGAACGGGCTGTTCCGCAACAGGTCGCGGCTGATGATGTCGGTGCCTGTCTGCTTCGAGACGCTTGCGGCCCGCCGCACCCGGCTTCCCTTCCTGGAGATCTGCCAGTCGATTCCCGACTATCTGCGCCGCTTTCTCATCTTCGAGCTCCTGCGCTTCCCGCCTGGGGTGCCGACCGGGCGGCTCAACGAACTGTTGCATGAGGTCAGGCCCTATTGCCGTTGGACCTTCATGCGGATCGAGTTCAAGTTGCAGAGCTTTTCCGGATTTTCCGGCAACGGTCTGAGCGGGATCACCATGGCGATGCCGGCAGACCGCTCGGCCGAAGCCCGGTTGATGGAGGAGATGAACGGCATCGTCACCGCGGCGGAACGCGCCGGCCTGATGATCTGCGTCACCGGGCTGTCGACTGCCAGCATGGTGGTGGCGGCGCGGGCATCGGGGGTCAGGCTGGTCGCCGGAAACCGCATCGGCCCGCCGCAAGACCGGCCGCGGTCGATGATCCGCTTCGACTGGCCCGACCTGTACCGCGATGGGGAGGAAGGGTGAAACTGTCGGTCAGACGGTTCGGCCCGCCTCAGAGCGCGTCGATCGCCTCGGCCAGCGTCACCAGCCGGCGGGCGTTCTCGACATGCAGGTTCTCCACCAGCTTGCCGTCGACCAGCACCACCCCCTTGCCGGCGGCTGCCGCCTCCGCATGGGCGGCGATGATGCGGTGGGCCTGGGCGATCTCATCGGCGTCGGGGGCGAAGGCGGCATTGCAGGCGGCAATCGTCTTGGGGTGGATCAGCGTCTTGCCGTCGAAGCCCAGCTCGCGCCCCTGCCGGCAGGAGGCGGCGAAGCCGTCGTCGTCGTTCAGGTCCAGATGCACGCCATCCAGCACCGCCAGCCCATAGGCCCGCGCCGCCAGCAGGCACAGCCCCAGGCTGGTGATCATCGGCAGCCGCTGCGCCGTGTGGGCGGCGTGCAGGTCCTTGGCGAGGTCCGAGGTGCCGAGCACAAGCCCGCCGACGGCGGGGGAGGCGCCGGCGATCTCCTTGGCGTTCAGGATGCCGAGCGGCGTCTCCATCATGCACCAGATGGTCTGTCCGGCCGGCGCCCCGGCTGCATGCAGCACCGCCTCGGCCTGCCGCACCGCGTCGGCACTCTCCACCTTCGGCAGCAGCACGGCATCGGCGCCGCTGGCCGCCGCCATGCGCAGATCGTCATAGCCCCAGGGCGTGTTCAGCCCGTTGACCCGAACGATCAGTTCCCGCCCGCCATAGCCGCCGGCGGCCAGCGCGCCGGCGATGGTGTCGCGCGCCGTCGCCTTGGCATCCGGGGCGACCGCATCTTCCAGATCCAGGATCAGCCCGTCCGCCGGCAGGCTGCGCCCCTTCTCCAGGGCGCGGGCGTTCGAGCCCGGCATGTAGAGCACGCTGCGGCGGGGGCGGACTGTGGTGGCCATGGCGGTATCCCGGAAATGCGGATGATGGAAGGGGCCAGCTTTAGCCGCGCGCCCTGATCCTGTCCATGAGTCGTGTCCATGGGGCGACACCCGTGTGCCACACGGCCGCAGCATCCGCGTTTGCCGGGATTGGCGCATGGCAGCCATGCCACGGTCCCCGCCCGTTGCCGCGGAGTCGGCGGCTTTACGCCCGGCGGAGCGTCGCTTACGCTTGCGTCCATGAAAAGCGTCCTCACCATCCAATCGCACGTCGCCTATGGCTATGTCGGCAACCGCGCCGCGGTGTTTCCGCTGCAGCGGCTGGGGATCGACGCCACGGCGGTGAACACCGTCCAGTTCTCCAACCACACCGGCTATGGCGCCTGGACCGGGCAGGTCTTCACGGCCGAGCATATCGCCGACATCGTCGACGGCATCGCCGCCCGCGGCGTGCTGCCGGCGCAGGATGCGGTGCTGTCCGGCTATATGGGCGCGGTCGAGCTGGGGCAGGTCATCGTCGAGACGGCGGCGCGGGTGAAGGCCGCCAATCCCAAGGCGATCTACTGCTGCGATCCGGTGATGGGCGACGTCGGCCGCGGCTTCTTCGTGCGGCCCGGCCTGCCGGAGTTCATCCGCGACCATGCGGTTCCCGCCGCCGACCTGATGACGCCGAACCAGTTCGAGCTGGAATATCTGACCGACCGCAAGGTAGCGACGCTGGACGACGCGCTGGCCGCCACCGCCGCGCTGCGCGCCCGCGGGCCGCGCCTTGTCCTGGTCACCAGCCTGACCCGCAGTGATGCCGATCCCGACAGCATCGAGATGCTGGTGGACAGCGCCGACGGCGCCTGGCTGGTGTCGACGCCGCGCCTGACCTTCGACCCGCCGCCCAACGGGTCGGGCGACGCGGTGGCGGCCCTGTTCCTTGCCCATTACCTGACCGCCTTCGACCCGGCCGATGCGCTGGAAAAGGCCGCGGCGGCGATCTTCGCCATCTTCGAGACGACGCAACGGGTGGGCACGCGCGAGCTTCAGCTGATCGCCGCGCAGGACGACTTCGTCAATCCGCCCCGGCGTTTCTCCGCAACGCGCCTGAGGTAAAACGGCCCGAGGCCGCCTGCGTAAAACCGCCTCAGGCCGCCGGAGCCGGGTCGTGGCTGCCGATGCGGCTGGGCTGTTGGATCACCCGTCCGGCCGGCAGCCGCACCGTCATGGTGGTGCCGGCGCCCGGCGTGCTGCGGCAGGTCAGCGTGCCGCCATGCAGGCCGACGAAATTCTTCGAGATCGACAGGCCCAGTCCGGTGCCCTCGTAGCGGCGGTTGGCGGCATTCTCCGCCTGACGGAAGGGCTGGAACAGGTCGGCCATGAAGTCGGGCGGGATGCCGATCCCGGTGTCGGCGACGGCCAGTGCGAAGCCGCGATCCGGTTCCATCCCGGCCGTTATGGTGATGCTGCCGCCGCCGGGCGTGAATTTCACCGCGTTGGACAGCAGGTTCAGGATCACCTGCTTGAAGGCACGGCGGTCGACCCAGAGAGTTGCGATGGCGGCCGTCACCTCGTTGCGGATGGCGACTCCGCTGGAGGCGGCGCGGTCGCGCACCATCATCAGGCATTGGCCGACCGCCTCATGCACCTCCACCGCCTCCTCGCACAGCTCGAACTGGCCGGCTTCCAGCTTCGACATGTCCAGCACGGTGTTGACGATGTCCAGCAAATGCCGGCCGCTGTCGTGGATGTCGGTGATGCAGGACTTCTGCCGCTCGTTGACGGTGCCGAAGAATTCGCTGTCCAGCACCTCGGCGAAGCCGATGATGGCGTTCAGCGGGGTGCGCAGCTCGTGGCTCATGTTGGCCAGGAATTCGCTCTTCGCCCGGTTCGCCAGTTCGGCCTGGGTCTTGGAGGCGATCAGCTCCGCCTCCTGCTGCTTGCGGCGCGTCATGTCGCGGATGACGCCGACATGGATGCGCGGTTCGTCCGGACGCACAGCACCGGTCCCGCCGCCCAGCCGCAGGTCGCTGACGGTGAAGCCGACCGGAAAGGCATGGCCGTCGTGGCGCAGCGCGGTCAGGTCGCGGTCGTTGGCGCCGCCGCGCCCGTCGGGGATCAGCGCCTCGATCGGCTGGCCGATCATCTCCCGCTCCGGCACGGCGAACATCATCTCGGCTGCGCGGTTGAAGGTGACGATGCGCCCGGCGGTGTCGAAGGTCACAACCGCATCCAGCATCGAATCGAGAATGCCGCGGATGCGGCGCGAGGCGCGGGCCAGCCGGGCCTGATCCTCGTCCCGCCGGGCATGCTGGCGGATGACGAAGGCGGTCAGCAAGGCGATGGCGATGGTCATCACCGTGCCGATGGAGGTCCAGGCCGCCGTGTCGCGCCGCCATTCGGCCAGCGCCGCCGCCACCGGCAGGGTCGCGACGATCACGAAGGGATAGCCCTGCACCCGCCGCACGCTGACCAGACTGTCGGTGCTGCCCCCAGGTCCGGGCGCCGCGTCGCGTATGGTGGCCTCGTCATGGGTGGCAAGCGCAGTCCACACCGCCGGCCAGTCGGTCAGCCGTCCCGGTCCGCCGTGATTTCCACCATGCCCCTGCGGCCGTTCCAGCAGGATGGTGCCATCCCCCAGCGCCAGGATCACGCTGCCCTTGCGGTCGATATCGCGCGATTCCAACGTCGCCGCCAGACGTGTCGGATCGACCATGGCGACCAGCACGCCGCGGAAGCCGCCGTCGGTATCCAGCCAGCGCCTGCTGAACGGGATGATCTGCGTGCCGGGCCGCACCCGGCTGGTGATGGCGGCTCTGACATGCAGATCCTGGCCGCCGTCACGCGGCCCGGTGAAATAGGCGCGGTCGGACAACGGAACCGTCGGCAGCGGCAGTTCGGCCGAATGATGGAGGGCGAGGCCGTCGCCGTCGACCACCACCAGATCGGCCAGTTCGGCAAAATTGTCGCGCCGCTGGCGCAAATGGTCGTGGATCGCCGTGCTGCCGCGGCGGGGGCCGTCGGGAAGCGTGTCGAGTGCGAAGGACAGGTCGCGCAGCAGCTGGTCCACCGCGAAAGCCGTCCGTAGCGTCTGCGATTCCAGCATGCGGGCAAGATCGCGGGTCGCCCGCTCCCCGGCATCCAGCGCCTCGCGCCGGCCCTGGAGGATGCCGTAGCCGATCAGCGTGTTCACCACCAGGATGAAGGCGAGGCCGGACGCGGTCATCAGGAAGCGCACCGATCCCAGCCGGCCACGCAACGCTCCCGCCAGACCGGCGGTGGAGCGGGGCGGCGGCGGGGAGGCGGACCCGGGAACGGGCATCGGCGTCGTGATTTCCTGTGGCGGTTGCGGCCGGACGGCCTGCCCTGATTGATCGCGCCGACATCTTAAAGAAAGTGTAACCAAACGGAAATACTGGGTTTTCCACTGCGCGCAGATGTCGCGCCGCTCATGGCGCGCAACTTGAGTGTGGGCGCGATCCTGCCATTCCTTGACGGTCCTCCCGTCGGCGGTTGCCGTAACTGGCGCCATCCGTTAGGTAAGGAGCCATCTTGGCAGCCGGATCGCGCATATCCCCATGACCGACGGACCGCTTTCGCTCTACCGCGCCCGCCGCGGCAGCGGCACTCTTCGCCCCGATCCCGACCAGGAACTGGCGGCGGAGAAGTTCCAAAGCCTGTATCAGGCGTTGAAGGGCTATCGGCCGCAGCCCGTCGGCGACGACAAGCCGGCAGGGGGAGGGTGGCTGGAGCGCTTTGGTCTGGGTCGCCGCCGCGCCGCGCCGCCGCCGCCGGACATCGCCTCCACCGCGCCGCAGGGGCTGTACATCTACGGCAGCGTCGGCCGCGGCAAGTCGATGCTGATGGACCTGTTCTACGAGACCGCCCCGGTCAACAAGAAGCGGCGCGTCCATTTCCACGAATTCATGCTGGAGATCCACCAGCGCATCCACGATCACCGTCAATCCGGCAAAGGCAAGGGCGACGGCCCGGACGAGGCGCTGCCCGAACTGGCCCGCGCGCTGGCCGACGAGGCGTGGCTGCTCTGCTTCGACGAGTTCCACGTCACCAACATCGTCGACGCGATGATTTTGGGCCGGTTGTTCACCAACCTGTTCGACCTTGGCGTGGTGGTGGTGGCGACCTCCAACTGGCCGCCGGACATGCTGTACAAGGATGGTCTCCAGCGCGAGCTGTTCCTGCCCTTCATCGCCCTGCTGAAGGAGAAGCTCGACATCCTGTCGCTGGACGGCCCGACCGACTACCGGCTGGACCGGCTGAAAGGCGTGCCGATCTACCATCACCCGCTGGGTCCGGCCTCGGACGCCGCCCTTGCGAAGGCCTTCTCCGACCTGACCGGCGGTGCGGCGGGCGAGCCTTGCAGCCTCACGGTTCAGGGACGGCGGGTGGACATCGCGCGTGCCGCCAAATGCGTGGCCCGGGTCGATTTCTGGGACCTGTGCGGCAAGCCGCTGGGGGCGGCCGACTATCTGGCGATCGCCACCCATTTCCACACGGTGCTGATCGACCATGTGCCCACGATGAAGGACGAGCTGCGCAACGAGGCCAAGCGCTTCATGACGCTGATCGACGCGCTGTACGAGCACAAGGTCAACGTCGTCATCGCCGCGGAGGGGCCGCCCGAGCGCCTCTACCCGGAAGGCACCCACGCTTTCGAGTTCGAGCGCACGGTCAGCCGCCTGATGGAGATGCAGAGCGAGGACTATCTGCAACGGCAGCATTTGACCTGATTGCGGCGCCGGATCAGTTCTCTCGGCCGGGTTTCGCCGCCTTGTCCGGGCTGTCCAGGGCTGGACAAGGCGGCGATATTTTCCTTGCTTGGGCAAATAAAAGAATGTCTCAGCAAGGATAATATAAAAATGCTCCTCCGATAAATTGATATAGGTAGAATTATCGTAAGCACGATAGGGGAGAGTAAGGTACGCCTCGGCGTTGTTAGGTTGTCTTTTGACAATGAACATTTCATTGTTATAACATTTATCTGGGAAACCCATTATTGATTGGTGTGGCCAAAGACTTACCGTAATTCCAAAGCGGGTATCTTGATCCTGCTTGGGATTGCGGCCTTTGGGGGGTGGTGGATGTTGGTATGGTTCAGCAACCAGAAGATGATCGTCAAGATTCTCGCGCCGGTAATTCTGCTGCTGATTTTCATGACGGCGATTGCGGTGACGGCGCTCCAGCGGCTGGAACTGGTTCAACGGGTCTCGGAGTATGCGCTGACCGTCGAGGCGGCGCGTCGTGCGACCATTCTCGACGTCGGCCGCCATCTCAATGCGGCGACCGTGGCTGAAAAGAACGCCATCATCGAAAAGAGCGTCGATGAAATGCGGCGCTTCTCCACCATGTTCAACGAAGCAATGGCGCTGGCCGACAAGGCCATCGCCGACCTCGCCCTCACCGCGGACAGCGACATCCGCCGTGAAACCGGCGTGAAGATCAAGGCGCTGGTCGATGCCTACCGGCAGAACGCTCTCAAGGTCATCGAGTTGACCCTGCAGGCCAAGGATGACGAGGCGTTCGCCCTCAGTTCCGGCGAAGGCGAAGGCGCGAAGGCGCGCCACGCGGCGTCGACCCTGATCGACGAGCGGGTCGAAGTGAACCGCAAGGGTGTCGAGAAGGCCGTACAGGAAGCCAGTGCCGCCGCGGAGCAGACCCGGACCGTCGTTCTGGTGCTGTCCATCGCCGGCATCCTGCTGGGGCTTGGGTTGTCCTTGGCCGTCGTGGTGCTGATGATCACCCGTCCGATGACGCGCATCATCGCGTCGATGACCCGCGTGTCGCAGGGCGAGCTGGACTTCGCCATCGATGGAACGGAGCGCCGCGACGAGGTCGGCACGCTGGCCCGCACCCTGGACGTCTTCAAGAGCAGCGCCCTCGAAGTGCGGCGCCTGACCGCCGAGCAGGAGGCCCAGAAGGCGCGCGCGGACGCGGAACGCAAGGCGGAGATGCGCCAACTTGCCGACCGGTTCGAAGGCAGCGTCAGCGCCATCGTCCAGAATGTGTCGTCGTCCGCCATCCAAATGCAGGGGGCTGCCGGAACCCTGTCCTCGACCGCGACCCAGTCGACCGCGCAGGCGACCGCCGTCGCGGCGGCGTCGGAGCAGTCAAGCGCCAACGTGCAGACGGTCGCCGCGGCGACCGAGGAACTGGCCGCCTCGATCCTGGAGATCGGGCGCCAGGTGTCGAACCAGAGCGCCATTTCGGCAACCGCGGTGCAGGAAGCCGACCGCACCAACGCCAGCATGCAGCTTCTGGTCGAAACCGCCAACCAGATCGGTGCCGTGGTCGATCTCATCAACTCCATCGCCGGACAGACCAACCTGCTGGCGCTGAATGCCACCATCGAGGCCGCCCGCGCCGGCGAGGCCGGCAAGGGCTTTGCCGTGGTCGCCAGCGAGGTGAAGGCTCTGGCCAGCCAGACGGCGAAGGCCACCGACGAAATCCAGACGAAGGTCAAGCAGATCCAGGGCGCCACCTCCGGTGCGCGGGAAGCGGTTGCCGGCATTGCCGGGATCATCGGCCGGATGAGCGAAATCTCGTCGGCCATCGCCGCTGCCATCGAAGAGCAGAATGCGGCGACCGCCGAGATTTCCAACAATGTCGCCCAGGCGGCGCGCGGCAGCGAGCAGGTGTCCACCAACATCGTCGGCGTGACCAGGGCAGCCACCGAAACCGGTGCCGCCGCCGATCAGGTTCTGAGCACCGCCAACGGACTGGCGAAGGAGGCGGATCGGCTGAAGGCGGAGGTCGGCAACTTCATCGCCATCGTCCGCGCCGCCTGACCGTACCCGCATCCGCACCCGCGTTCGTTGTCCTCAACCCTCCCGTCGAACCGGCCCGGCATCATTGTTGGTCCGGACCGGCGGGCGGATTTTCTTCGTCTCCGGATTGTGGCTGCTACGGCCCAGAAACCTTTTTTGCGAATCCTGCGCCGGGAATGGATGACTTCCTCTGGCTTGGCTGTTCATGCCAGGTAACGTCATTCCAGGGCGGGGCATCCACGATGAAGACGCGTTTAGTTGTGCTCGGCTGCCTGCTGGCGGCCGCGATGGCCGGCTGCACCCCAACTCCGAATTTACAGACGAGGACGACCACTTTTATGCCGGCAAGCGACGCTGGAAAACGCTGTGTCGCCCAGTGCCAGCAGACGAAGCAGCTATGCAACGCCGCGGTCGAATTGGGGTATCAGACCTGCATGGCCGAAGGGCTGACCCGTGCGCATGCGGCATATTACGAGTACAAGAAACATCTCCCCAAAGGCGCGAAGCATGAAAGGCGAATTGGGGACTTTGAAAGTGAAATTCATTGCTACCGATTGAGCAGCTGTTCCCAGGATTACGATGAGTGTTTTGTGAGCTGCGGCGGTCGCATGGAGATGCAGACCTATTGTGTCAGCAATTGCAAGCTGATGAAGCCGCCGCAGTCGGATGGGTCCAAGGTGGGGCCGGTCAGGGTGGTGCAGTAATCGCCGCCCGCCGCCGCAGCTCTTCGAAATCGCGGCCGGCATGGTGGGAGGAGCGGGTCAGCGGCGTCGCCGACACCATCAGGAACCCCTTCGCCCGCGCCACCGTACCGTAGCGCTCGAACTCGTCGGGCGTGACGTGGCGGGCGACCGGATGGTGGGTGGGGGTGGGGCGGAGATACTGGCCGATGGTCAGGAAATCGACGCCAGCCGCCCGCAGATCGTCCATCACCTGCAACACCTCCGCCGGCTCTTCGCCCAGCCCGACCATGATGCCGGACTTGGTGAAGATGGTCGGGTCGCGCTCCTTCACCCGCTCCAGCAGGCGGAGCGAGCCGTAATAGCGCGCCCCCGGCCGCACATCGGCATAGAGCCGCGGCACGGTCTCCAGATTGTGGTTGTAGACGTCGGGGCGGGCATCGGCGACCGCCTCCACCGCCCCCGGCTTGTTGCGGAAATCGGGGGTCAGCACCTCCACCGTCGTGGCCGGCGCGGTCTCGCGCAGGCGGCGGATGCAGCGGGCGAAATGCGCGGCCCCGCCGTCGGGCAGATCGTCGCGGTCGACCGAGGTGATGACGACATGGGCGAGGCCCAGTTCGCCCACCGCCCCGGCCAGCCGGTCCGGCTCGTGGGGGTCGAGCGCATCCGGCCGGCCGGTGGCGACGTTGCAGAAGGCGCAGGCCCGCGTGCAGACGCTGCCCAGGATCATCACCGTGGCGTGCCGCTTGCTCCAGCATTCGCCGATGTTGGGGCAGGCAGCCTCCTCGCAGACCGTGTTCAGGCCGTGACGGCGGACGAGCGACCGGGTGTCCTCGAACGCCACACCGGCAGGGGCGCGGGCACGGAGCCAGGCCGGCTTTTCGGCCCGGTGTTCCGGGCGGGGGGCATGCAGCGCGGGCAGGGCCATCAGTGGACAAGCTCCGGCTGTTCGGCTGCCGCGGCGATTGTCTGCGGCTGCACGATGATCTTCACGTTGCGGTCCTTGTGGGCGACCAGTTCCTCGAAGCCGCCGCTGACAATGTCAGTCAGGGTAATGCGGCCGGTGATCAGCGGCTGCACGTCGATGCGGCCGTCCGCGATGAAGCGGATGACGTCGGCGAACTCGCCATTGTAGGCCAGCGAGCCGATGACCTGCTTCTCGGTGGCGACGATCTCGAAGAAGTTGAAGGCGCTGGGTTCCTCGAAGATGCCGACCAGCACCGTCTTGCCGGCCTTGCGGATGACGTCGATGGCGAGCTTCGCCGTGTCACGATGGCCGATGCACTCGAACGACACGTCGGCACCGTAGCCGCCGGTCAGCGCCTTGACCTCCGCCACCGCGTCGCACTCCTTGGGGTCGAGCACGATGGAGGCGCCGACCTCCAGCGCCTTGGCCTTGCGGGCGGCCGACATCTCCAGAACGATGATCCGGCCGGCGCCGGCCGCCTTCGCGCACATGATGGTGCAGAGGCCGATGGTGCCGGCGCCGACCACCACCACCGTCTCGCCGACGATGCTGCCGGCCTTCTTCACCGCATGCATGCCGACCGCCAGCGGCTCGATCAGCGCGCCGGCCTCGGTCGGGAAGCCGTCGGGCAGCTTGTAGAGCAGTTCGGCCGGGACATTGACGAGGCTGGCGAAGGCGCCGTTGTTCATCAGGCCGGTGAAGGCCAGCTTCTCGCAGATGTTGTACATGCCGTGCTTGCAGTAATAGCACTCGCCGCAATGCTGGCAGGCGTCGGCCGCCACGCGGTCGCCGACGCTGAACCCGGTGACGCCCTCGCCCAGCGTCGCGATCTCACCGCTGAACTCGTGGCCGAGGATGCACTGGCCCTTCAGGCCGGTCAGCGGGTGGGGCGTGTCGACGGGGATGAAGACCGGCCCGGCGACATACTCATGCAGGTCGGACCCGCAGATGCCGCACCAATGCACCTTGATCTGCACCCATCCCGCGGGCGGAGCGCCCGGCAACGGCACGTCTTCGACCCGGATGTCCTTGCGGCCATGCCAGACGGCGGCCTTCATCGAAGTGGCACTCATGGTGTTGTCCTCCGGTTTTATCGTTATGGGCTTGGGCACACGGCCGGGACGGTCAGGCGAACACCATCCCGCCATCGACCAGCAGGGACTGGCCGGTCATGAAGTCGCTGTCGGACGAGGCGAGGAAGCGGGCGACGCCGACCAGATCGTCGGGACGCGACGGCCGGCCCAGCACGGCGCCGGCGGCGAACATGTCGAAGGCCTCGTTCTCCGACTTGGTGATGCCGGTATCGCGGAAGCCCTGGTCGATGATCTTCCACATCTCGGTCGCCACCACGCCGGGGCAGATGGCGTTGGCGGTGATGCCGTCCTTGCCGAAGCCGCGGGCGGCGGCCTGGGTCAGGGCCACGACGGCGAACTTGCTGGCGGAGTAGTGGGCCAGCGGCTCGTAGCCCTGCTTGCCGGCGATGGAGGCGGTGTTGACGATCTTGCCGCCGCCGCCCTGTTTGCGGAAGGTCTTGATGGCTTCCTGCATGCCGATCAGCACGCCCAGCGCGTTGACGTCGTTGACCGTGTGCCAATCGTCCTCGGTGATGTCGAGGAAGGGCTTGGTCTGGGCGATGCCGGCATTGTTGAAGAGGACGTCGAGCCGGCCGTGGGTCTTCACCGTCTCGTCGATCATGCGGCGGACGGCGGTTCGGTCGCGGACATCGACCGTCACGGCGATGGCGCTGCCGCCGGCCGCACGGATGGCTTCGGCGACCTGTTGGGCGTCGGCCGCGTTGCGGTCGGCGATGGTCAGCTTGGCACCGTCGGCGGCCAGCGCGCGGGCAATGGTGGCGCCGATGCCGCGGCCGGCACCGGTGACGATGATGCACTGGTCCTTGAGATCGGGCATGAACGGTCTCCTGCCGGCGCGCTGGCGGACAGCCTTGCGCGCCGGTGGCGAGGGGTTCGGGAACCGGGAAAAGGGGCGGGAAGGGGGCTGGCCTCCTCAGTCCGCCTTGGCGATGTGGTCCTTCAGCAGCGCGTTCACTTTGCCGGCCGCCTCCATCTGCACCATGTGGCCGGCGCCGGGGATGACGGCGACCTGGGCCGTGTTCGCCAGTGCCTGGGCGTGGTCGGCGGGGATGACGCGGTCTTCCTCGCCCCATACGACCAGCGTCGGCGTCCTGGCGTCCGCAATCCCGGAAGCGAGCACGCTGGCCTGCCGGCCCTCGGCGAACAGCGAGGCCGACAGCGCCCGCAGCGCCTCGTCCACGCCGTCCAGCCGCTTGTACTTCAGGAGGTCGTCAACCATCTGGCGGCTGACAAGGCCACGGTCGGCGAACAGCGTCTCCAGGACCGGTTTCAGGTCGCGGCGCGATGTCGCACCGACGAAACCCTGGATGTAGCCATGGTCGATCTGCTCGCCGAGGCCGGCCGACGCGATCAGCGACAGCGACGCCACCCGCCCCGGCGCGTCGAGCGCCGTGCGCATCGACACCGCCCCGCCCATGGAATGGCCGACGAAATGGGCGCGCTCCACCCCGACCGTATCGAGGAAGCCCAGCACAGCCTTCGACAGGCCGGACAGGCTGGGGTCGGCGATCTGCTTGTTCGACTGGCCGTGGCCGGGCAGGTCGAGCGCATAGACGGTGGCCTTCTCCGCCAGCGCGTCGATGGTGAACAGCCAGTTGTCGAGATCGCCGCCGAAGCCGTGGACGAGCAGGACGGTCGGCCCGGCCTCGCCGCGCTTGGCATAGCGGATGGTGCCGGCCGGCGTTTCCGCGGTGTGGTATTGCGGACCCGCCTCGGCCTCGCCGTCGTCTTCGCTGGCCGGGACGGCATAGGCGCTGATGAAGGCGTCGATGTCGTCGTCGGGCACATCGGGTTCGGCCAGCACGGCGATCAGCGCCTTGACCGGATAGACGGTGCCGGCTTCGCCCAGCACCCGGCGCAGCACGCCGGTTTCGCCCGCCTCGACCACATTGGTGATCTTGTCGGTCTCGACCTCCAGCAGTTCATCGCCGATGGAGATGGTGGATCCCGGCTGCTTCAGCCAGCCGGTGACCTTGCCCTCCGACATGGACAGGCCCCATTTCGGCATGACGATGGGCTTGATGCGCTCGTTCAACATGGAACTCGGTCTCCTGGGGAATGCTTTTTTGATTGGCGCACACCCCTCCCGTCACTCCCGCTGAGGCGGGAATCAGGGAGAGGGGTGGCTTGTGCGTGCTGTGTGGTGACGCCGGTCCGTTACGCCGCGATGCTGCGCGCCCCCTTGGGCGACAGGGTGCGCTTCACGGCGCTGGCGATGCTGTCGGCGCTGGGGACGTAGAGATCCTCCAGCGATGGTGCGAAGGGCACCGGCGTGTGCGGCGCCGTCACCATCTGGATGCCTGCCTTCAGCGCGCCGAAGGCGTTCTGGCCGACGAAGGCGGCGATGTCGGTGGCGAGGTTGCAGCGCGGATGCGCCTCGTCCACCACCACCAGCCGACCGGTGCGCTCGACGCTCTCGACGATGGTGTCCCAGTCGATGGGCGACAGGGTGCGCAGGTCGATCACCTCGGCCTCGGTGCCATCCTTCGCCAGCGTCGCCGCCGCCTCCATCGCGCGGTGGACGGTCAGGCCATAGCTGACGATGGTCACGTCGTCGCCGTCGCGCAGCACGTTCGCTTCGCCGAAGGGGATGGCGTAGCTCTCGGCCGGAACCTCGCATTCCATGCCGTAGAGGTTCTTGTGCTCGCAGAAGATGACCGGGTCGTTGTCGCGGATAGACTGGATCAGCAGGCCCTTGGCGTCATAGGCGTTGCTGGGGCAGACCACTTTCAGCCCCGGAATGTGGGTGAACAGCGGGGTGAGCATCTGCGAATGCTGGGCTGCGGCGCGGAAGCCGGCGCCGACCATGCCGCGGATCACCACCGGGGTCTCGGCCTTGCCGCCGAACATGTAGCGGAACTTGGCGGCCTGGTTGAAGATCTGGTCGAAGCAGACGCCCATGAAGTCGAGGAACATCAGCTCGGCCACCGGCCGCAGCCCGCAGGCGGCGGCGCCGACGGCCGCACCGATATAGGCGGATTCCGACAGCGGCGTGTCCATCAGCCGGTCGCCATGCTTGGCGTACAGCCCCTTGGTGACGCCCAGCACGCCGCCCCAGGCGTCGTCCTCGCCCTGGGCGCCGGTGCCGCCGACGATGTCCTCGCCCATGACGATGACGGTGGGATCGCGACGCATCTCCAGATCCAGGGCCTCGTTGATCGCCTGCTTCATGCTGATCTTGCGGGACATGTGTTTCCTCCGCGTTTGGCGTTTCTTGAATGGGCTCAGTAGGAGACGTAGACGTCGCGCAGCAGGTCTTCCGGTGCCGGCAGTGGGGCGGCCTTGGCGGCGCGCGTGGCGTCCTCGATCAGCGCGTTCACCTCGCGGTCGATGGCCTGCAGCTCGTCGCGGCCGACCACCCCGGCCTCGATCACCCGTTCCGACAGGATGGTCAGGCAGTCGCGGGACGCGCGGATCGCCTCCAGCTCGCCCTTGGCGCGGTAGGTCTGGGCGTCGCCCTCGAAATGGCCGTAGAAGCGGACCATGTTGCATTCCAGCAGGGCCGGGCCGCCGCCGTCGCGGGCGCGGCGGATGATCTCGCCCGCCGCCTCGTACACCGCGAAGAAGTCGGTGCCGTCCACCGTGACGCCCGGCATGCCGAAGCCGGTGGCTCGGTCGACGTAGCTGTCGCAGGACACCGCCCATTCCATCGCGGTGGATTCGGCATAGCCGTTGTTCTCCACCACGAAGACCACCGGCAGGTTCCACACCGCGGCGAGGTTCAGGCTTTCCAGGAAGGTGCCCTGGTTGGACGCGCCATCGCCGACGAAGGTGATGCCGACGCCGCGGTCGCCGCGCACCTTGGCCGCCAGCGCCGCACCGCAGATCAGCGGCGCGCCGGCGCCGAGGATGCCGTTGGCGCCCATCATGCCCTTAGACAGGTCGGCGATGTGCATCGACCCGCCCTTGCCCCGGCAGGCGCCGGTGCTGCGGCCATAGATCTCCGCCATCATCGCGTGGACATCGACGCCCTTGGCGATGCAGTGGCCGTGGCCGCGGTGGGTGGAGGCGATGCGGTCGTTGTCGTTCAGGTGCATCATAATGCCGGTGGCGCAGGCCTCCTCGCCGGCATAGAGGTGGACGAAGCCGGGGATGTCGCCCTTGGCGAAATCGACGTGCAGCCGCTCCTCGAACTCGCGGATCGTCCGCATGGTGCGGTAGGCCTTCAGCAGCTCGTCCTTGCCGAGGGGAAAGGGATTCTGGGCCATGAGGTGTTTTCTCCCTGGAGTGTGTTTGATGTTTAAAAGACGGCCGTGACGGGCACCGGGGTGCCGGTCAGCAGCCGGTTCTGGCCGGCGTGCCGCATCACTGCGGCGACGTTGACCGTGCGGAAGGCGTCGTCCCTGAGCGTGAGGGACAGACGGTCGCGTTCGCTGAAGGACAGCTCGCGCTCGCCATCCAGCGCGACCGAGCCGGCTGAGACCTCCGGCACGAAGGCCACGCCGGCCGGCATGCGGCGCCAGTCGGTGATGCCGACCCGGGCCATCATTCCCGGCGCGATGGGGGCGTTGAGGGTGGTGATGCCCTTGCGGCAGTCGCCATCCGGTGACAGCCGCACCATCAGGCCGCCGCTCTCGTCGCGGCCGACGGGTTCCAGCAGACCGGCGATGGCCGACATGCCGATCACCTCGGGGTCGGCGAAGGTGACGTAGAGTTCGCGGAAATTCTCGGTCCGCCACAGGGCGCGGGCGCCGATGTAGCGTTCCGTCACCAGGGCGACATCGACCAGCGCCATCTCGGTGACGGTGGCGCCGGTAGCCCCGTTGTCGAGTGACACGTCGATCCGCTTGTTGGCGGCGAAGGCGATGTGCGGCGGCACCCGGCCGGTGACCGCCAGCCCGGTGGCGAGCCCGGTGATCGTCGGCTCGCGATGTTCGGGGAAGGCGTTGTTGGTCCCGGTGGAGATGCCGGCGATGGGCACCGTCCCGCATTCGGCCGCCACCGCCCGGTGGGTGCCGTCGCCGCCCAGCACCACCAGGGCCGAGACACCGGCCCGCCGCATCTCCGCGGTGGCGCGGTGGGTGTCGGCAACCGTGCCGGTGACCGGCATGGAGACGGTGTGGAGGGCGGGATAGATGTCCTCGCCGCGTGAGCCGCCAGTCCCCCTGGCCCGCATCAGGCCGCGTTCGACATGGGCGCGGATGCCGCCATTCTCCGGCATCATCAGCACGTCGCGGACACCGCAGGCGTGCAGCGCCGCCAGCACCCGCAGCAGGATGTTCGCGCGGTCGGCGATCTGCAGGCTGGTGGCGTTGGCGACGACCCGGCGGATATCGCGGGCTGAAACCGGATTGGCGACGATGCCGACGACCGGAGCCAAGATTGCACCTCCCCCTCGCTGATGCGCGCCGTTGATCGACGCGCGGTTCGAGGGAGTAAGAGCAACTGCCGTGCCAGATGGTCGGTTCAGCGGATTTTCTTGATTTTCAACGGTTCGGGGTGGTGCGGCGGGGTGAGGCGTTGCAACACCTGTTGCATGGAGTGTTGCGCCGCCGGTGCAACAGGTGTGGCGTCTCATGTATCGGGTCGGGGCCAACCCGCCGCGCTCCGGCATTCCACCCCTGCGCGGCGCCCGTCTTGCCAAGGGCTTGCCTGCCGCTTTAGCCTCCCTTGGTCATACCAATGAACCATCCGAATGATTCTTCGACCGGGGAGGACAACACCCATGACCGTCATCGCCACCACCCAGCCGCGCGCGGCCCTGACCGAGGAGGCCCGGGCCGAGCTGTCGGCTCTGCTGGGCGACCGGTTCACCACCTCCCTGCCGGTGCGCGAGCATCACGGCAAGGACGAGTCCTATCACACGCCCTTCCCGCCGGACGGCGTCGCCTTCGCCAATTCGACCGAAGAGGTCAGCGCGATCGTGAAGATCTGCGCGAAGCACAAGCTGCCGATCATCCCCTTCGGCACCGGCACCTCGCTGGAGGGCGGTATCGCCGCACTGGCCGGCGGCATCACCGTCGACCTGTCGGGGATGCAGCAGATCCTGCGCGTCAGCCCGGAGGATCTGGACGTCACCGTCCAGGCCGGCGTGACCCGCAAGCAGTTGAACGAACACCTGCGCGACACCGGCCTGTTCTTCCCCATCGATCCCGGTGCCAACGCCTCGCTGGGCGGCATGTCGGCGACCAGGGCCAGCGGCACCAACGCCGTGCGCTACGGCACCATGCGGGAGAACGTCCTAGGCCTGACCGTGGTGCTGGCCGATGGCCGCGTCATCAAGACCGGCGGCCGCGCGCGCAAGTCGGCGGCCGGCTATGACCTGACCCGGCTGTTCGTCGGCTCCGAAGGCACGCTCGGCATCATCACCGAGGTGACGCTGAAGCTCTACGGCATTCCGGAGGCGATCTCGTCCGCCGTCTGTGCCTTCCCGACCATCAAGGGCGCCGTCGACACGGTGATCCAGACCATCCAGGTCGGCGTGCCCGTCGCCCGCATCGAACTGCTGGACGAGGTGCAGATCGACGCCGTCAACAAATACTCCAAGCTCGACTACGCCGTCGCCCCGACCCTGTTCTTCGAGTTCCACGGCACCGAGGCCGGGGTGAAGGAGCAGGCGGAGATGGTGGCCGCCATCGCCGCCGAGCATGGCGGCCTGGAATTCGCCTGGGCCACCCGGCCAGAGGACCGCTCGAAGCTGTGGCAGGCCCGGCACGATGCCTATTATGCGGCGCTGGCCCTGCGTCCGGGGTCGAAGGGCTGGCCGACCGACGTCTGCGTTCCGATCTCGCGGCTTGCCGACTGCATCCTGGAGACGAAGCAGGATCTGGCGGAGTCCAACATGCTGGCCCCGATGGTCGGCCATGTCGGCGACGGCAACTTCCACCTCGTCTATGTCCTCGACCCGGAGAATCCGGCCGAACTGGCCGAGGCGCAGCGCCTTGCCGACAAGATGGTGACCCGCGCCCTGGAGATGGGCGGCACCTGCACCGGCGAGCATGGCATCGGCTATGGCAAGATGGCGTTCCTGGAGCAGGAGACCGGCGAAGCCTTCGGCGTCATGGGCGACCTCAAGCGCGCCTTCGATCCGGACAACCTGCTGAATCCGGGCAAGGTGGTGCGGGTGTAAGGGGGCTTCGGCCCCCTCCTTCCGCTCACCGGAATTTCGGCCGCCGCCCTGCCTTCAGCGCCTGGACCGCTTGGTCCAGCGTCTGGAGGAACTGCGACTTGTCGCGCTGGCTCATCGGGGCGTTGCCGCCGCTGACCACGCCCATGTCGCGCAAATCCTGCATCAGCGCACGGGTCGCCAGCGCCGAGCCGACGCTGTCCGGCGTGAAGGGGCGTCCGGTCGGGCCGATCACCACCGCGTTGCGCTTCACGCAGCGGTCGGCCAGCTGGATGTCCGCCGTCACCACGACGTCGGTCGGGCCGGCATGGTCCGCGATCCAGTTGTCGGCGGCGTCGAAGCCGTCGCTGACCACCACCAGTTCCGCCATGCACTCCGTCGGCAGGCGCAGCGGCGCGTTGGCGACCAGCCAGACCTTGGAGCCGGTGCGGCCGGCGACCTTGTAGACCTCTGCCTTGACCGGGCAGGCGTCGGCATCGACGTAGATTTCGACCTTGGGACTGACCAATCCTGTTCCTCCTGTCGCCGCCCGGCCCCCGCCGGGTGGCTCAACAAGGTTTCATGCAAGGCCCTTATGCGCTAAAACCAGTCCCTAGCGACAGGGTGCCGTAGAACCATCGGGATGGGGCGGCGCCAATTCTCACATTTTTTCGGAAGGTCGGAGCGGCGCATGGCGTCCTACCAGTATGTCTATGTCATGAAGGGCCTGACCAAGGTCTATCCTGGCGGCAAGAAGGTTCTCGACAACGTCTGGCTCTCGTTCCTGCCGGGTGTGAAGATCGGCGTGCTCGGCGTCAACGGTTCCGGTAAGTCGACCCTGATGAAGATCATGGCCGGGCTGGACAAGGACTACTCCGGCGAGGCCTGGGTGGCCGAGGGCGCCAAGGTCGGCTACCTGCCGCAGGAGCCGCAGCTCGATCCGACCAAAAACGTCCATGAGAACGTCATGGAGGCGCTGGGCGAGACCAAGGCGCTGCTCGACCGCTTCAACGAAGTGTCGAACCTGATGGCCGATCCGGACGCCGACTTCGATGCGCTGCTGGCCGAACAGGGCGAGCTGCAGGAGAAGATCGACGCGGCGGACGCCTGGGACATCGACCGCACGGTCGAGATCGCCATGGACGCGCTGCGCTGCCCGCCGGGCGACGCCGATGTGACCAAGCTGTCGGGCGGTGAGAAGCGCCGCATCGCGCTGTGCAAGCTGCTGCTCGAGAAGCCCGACCTGCTGCTGCTCGACGAGCCGACCAACCATCTCGACGCCGAATCGGTCGCCTGGCTCCAGAAGCATCTGGAGGACTACAAGGGCACCGTCGTGCTGGTCACCCACGACCGCTACTTCCTCGACAGCGTCACCGGCTGGATCCTTGAACTCGACCGCGGGTCGGGGATTCCGTGGGAAGGCAACTACTCGTCCTGGCTGGAGCAGAAGCAGAAGCGTCTGGAGCAGGAAGGCCGCCAGGAAGAGTCGCGCCAGAAGCAGCTGGCCACCGAACTGGAATGGATCCGGCAAAGCCCACGCGCCCGTCAGGCCAAGAGCAAGGCGCGTATCACGGCCTACGAGACCTTGCTGGCCGAAAGCGGCAAGGAACAGTCCGGCGAGACCCGGATCGTCATCCCGGTGCCGCCGCGTCTCGGCAACGTCGTCATCGAGGCGGAGAGCATCGCCAAGGGCTTCGGCGACCGCCTGCTGATCGACGGCCTGTCCTTCCGCCTGCCGCCGGGCGGCATCGTCGGCGTCATCGGCCCGAACGGCGCCGGCAAGACCACGCTGTTCCGCATGATCACCGGGCAGGACGGGCCGGATGCCGGCACCTTCCGCGTCGGCGACACGGTGAAGCTCGGCTATGTCGACCAGAGCCGCGACAGCCTCGACGCCAAGAAGACGGTGTGGGAGGAGATCTCCGACGGGCTGGATCTGGTCGAGCTGGGCAAGAAGACCATGCCCAGCCGCGCCTACGTCTCCAGCTTCAACTTCCGCGGCCCCGACCAGCAGAAGAAGGTCGGCCAGCTGTCGGGCGGTGAGCGCAACCGCGTCCACCTCGCCAAGATGCTGAAGTCCGGCGCCAACGTCCTGCTGCTCGACGAACCGACCAACGATCTCGACGTCGATACGCTGCGGGCGCTGGAAGACGCGTTGCAGAGCTTCGCCGGCTGCGCCGTGGTCATCAGCCACGACCGCTGGTTCCTCGACCGCATCGCCACCCACATCCTGGCCTTCGAGGGCGAAAGCCACGTCGAATGGTTCGAAGGCAATTTCCAGGATTACGAGGTCGACAAGAAGCGCCGCCTGGGCGCCGATGCCGACCAGCCGCACCGCATCAAGTACAAGCCGCTGGTGCGCAGCTGATCTTGTAGGCTGCACAGAAAAGGCCGCCCCTTCCAGCTGAAGGGGGCGGCCTTTTTCATGCCCGCGAACGGGCAGGGCCCTTCAGCCGAGCCGGTCAGCGGGTGACGTCGTCATCCGTCCGGTCGGAGAGCGGCCGGTCCGACAGCGGATTGCGGGTGCTCTTGTCCCGCGTGTCCTCGATCTCCACTTCGGTGCGGCGGACGGTGTCGCGGACGCTCTGGGCGCGTTCCTCGACATCCTTGCGGACCACGACGGTTTCGCGGACATGGGCGGTCTTGCTGACCACCGCTTCCTCGTCGGTCTCCGTCACCTCGATGGTGCGCTCGCGGAAGGCGTCGGCCGGAACCTCGCTGCTGCCCCCGACCATGCCGCCGGGGCGGCGCTCGACGGTGACGGTCTCGTCGCGCAGGCGGACCTGTTCCTCGACCGGCGTCTCGACGACATAGCTGCGGACGCGGATGCCGCCGCGCTCGACGCTGCGCTTGCCGATGTTGACCTGCTCCTCGACAATCGGGATCTGCTCTTCCCGCTCGGCGCTGCCGGTCCGGGTGCTGTCGGTGTTCACGTCGCGCATGGCGGCAGCGGCGCCCGTCAGTCCGGCTGTCGTGCTGCCGGTGGTGTCGATGGCGGTGCGGCCCGGCGAGTAGCGCACACGCTCCTCCTCCGCCGACTGCTCGTCATAGTAAGCGGCGGTCTCGTCGTAGCCGGTCCAGCCGGTTTCGCGATAGGCGCTGCCGCGTTCCTCGACATCCACCACGTTGCCGCGCTCCAGCACGTCCATGGCGCGGTCGACATCCTCCTCTTCCAGCCGCAGCTTCAGCAGCGATCCGCCGCGGCGCACGCCTTCGGCATAAACCTGCGCATCCTGGTTCGGGATGCCCCAGCCGGCCAGCCGGGTCAGCATGCCGCCGGTTCCGCTGCCGGTCATCACGCCACCGGCCCCCATCGTGCCCATGCCCGTCCCGGCGCCCAGGCCGCTTTCCGTGCCAAGCCCTGAACCGGTGCCGGGCACCGTGTTGGGCGAGGAGACATAGCCGGTGGACAGGTCGGTGCGGGCCATGCCGCTCGCCGCGCCGATCGAGCTGTCGCCGGTCAGGGAACCGGCGGCGGTTCCGGTGGGGGAGCCGCTTAGATCCCTGTCGCCCCAGCCGCCGCTGGACAGATCGCTGTGCGACAGGATTTCGATGACGCTGGACTCGAACCCGGCAGCCTGCAGATCGCGGGATGCAGTTTCTGCGTCGGATCGGTGATCGTAAAGGGCAACGATGGTTTTGGTCATCGGTCTCACTCCTCGGGCGAAGTCTGATTGGGGGATCGGACGGGGGAGGGCGGGGCTGTCACGCGCTCCACCACCGCGTCTTCGGAACGCAGGGTGACGGGCTGCTCGACCTCGACGGTCCGCCGGCTCTTGCGGATGTGCAGCTCCTCGCGGAGCACCAGGCGCCTCTCCACCACCAGCACCTCCTCCACCAGCGGGATCACCGTAACGTCTCCCTCCTGGCGGATGCTGGGGTGGGCGTCGATCTCGCGGTCGATGGGGACGCGGGTGACGGTGGCCTCCTCATGTTCCAGCGCTTCGCGGACGATCTGCTCGCGTTCGGACACGCGGGTGGTGACGCGGACGCGGCTTCGCTCCACCCGCTGCTTTTCGACGGTCACCGACTCGTCGTGCAGGGGAATGACCGCATCGCCGCCGTCGCTGCTCCGGGCGGGAGGCGGGCTGTTGTCGGCCGTCATGGCGGCAGGGGCCGCCGGGTCAGCGGAACAGGAGATAGAGGACGATCGCGACCACGATCAGTCCGAGGATGATCCACATCCAGTTCATGCCGGAACTGCCGGCCCCGCCATCGGCGCCGTCATACACGCCAACTTTCCTGGGCTTCTGCTCGTCTGCCATGGGAGCCTCCTTCCGGGGATGGACCGGAGGGTTGTGTCCCCGTCCGGTGTGCTCCCTTCAAACAGGAGGTCTCTTGGATCGTTCCGCTCTCGTTTCGGGGAATCAACGATCCTGTGTAATCAAACCGTTTGGCGGCGTGCCGGACGGCCGCCGGTTCAGCCCGCCATCTTCTGATGTTCCAGGAAGGCGGTCTTCAGCAGCGCCTTCAGATCGTCGCCATACTGGTGGAAGCGGACGGACAGCTGCCCGCGCTCCTCGTCGCGGTGCAGGACGACGAGGTTGGCGACGGCGGCGACCTCCTGCCGGTCGGCCAGCACGACGCGGGCCTGGAAGGTCTGGCCGCGCTGATAGGGCTGGTTGACTGCCAGCAGACACAATCCGCCGACCGACCAGTTGCGGGCGGGGAAGCTGCCATGGTCGGTGTGGACGACCATGCCGGGCCGCACGAAGCGCTTCTGCCGCCGCCGTTCTTCCGGCGGGGGCGGGGGGAAGGGGCTGGAGGCGCCGGCGATGTCGATGCCGGAGCGGTCGGTCAGTGCCTTGGTGAACACCGCACCGCGCACGATTGCCGGTCCCATGGTGGAATCGCGCAGGTCTGCGTCGGAGAAGTCGGCGCCCTCGAAATTGGCCGGCCAGTCGCGGCCGCCGGCCAGCGGCACCGGCCGGGCATCGACCCCGCTCATCAGCGTGTGCGCCAGATAGGCGCGGCGCAGGGTGGCGCCGCGCAGCACGGCGTCGCGCAGGTCGGCCTCGTCGAGGTCGATGTAGGACAGCTCCGCCATCTCCAGGCTGGCCTTGGTCAGACGGGCGCCGGGCAGGCGGCAGCGGCGCAGGCGGGCCGCGGCCAGCGTCCGTCCATGCAGATCCGCCCCCGCCACCGACACGAGGTCGAGGTCGAGGCGCGCGCCCTCCACTCCGCCGCTGTCGACCCAGCGCTCGTGCCGCTCCACCAGCTCCAGGAACTCGGCGACCGGCATCGCGCTGTAGCTGGGGCGGACGATGGCGTCGGGCGGCAGGGCGAAGGGGATGAAGGTGCGGGTCAGGGTGGCGTGGTCCATCACCGTGTTGCCGAACACCGCCCCGTCCAGGTTGGCGCCGCAGAAATCGGTACCCATCAGCACGGCGGAGGTCAGCTCCGCGCCCGTCAGGTCGGCGTCGTTCAGATCGGCGCCGGTCAGGTCGCAGCCGGAGAAATTGGCGCCGGCCAGGATCGACCGCTCCATCTTCGCTTCGGTCAAACGGGTGGTGCCGGTGCCGCGGGTGGAGGTCTGGCCACCGTCCTGGCCGCCGCCGCTGTCCACCAGCTCGCCCGCGCGGAAATCGGCGCCGCGCAGGTTGGCATCGGTCAGCAGGGCGCGGTGCAGGTTGGCGCCGCGCAGGTCGGCACCGGTCAGGACGGCGCCGGTCAGGTTCACCGCCTCCATGTCGGCGCCGAACAGGTCGGCCTGCGACAGGTTTGCCTTCACCATGCGGGTGTTGCTGAGGTTGGCCCCGGCCAGCTTGGCGCCGGCCAGCGACACGCGCTCCAGGTTCAGCCGCGAGAGGTCACGGAAGCTGAGATCGGCGCGCCGACCGCTGGACGGCCGCTTCAGCCATGCCTGATGCGCCTGGATGATCGTCCGGAGTTCGTCGATCTCTTTCGGATCGCGTTCGGCCATGGCGTCGGGTTCCCGGATCCAACCGTATGACGAAAGACAGCAATATCGTCGCAACGATAGCCCGTTCGGACAGGCACGTCACGGGTTCTGAAGGCTCTGGACCAAATCGCTTCAATGGGCGTTCTGTTGCCGCAGCTCCATCGGGGGCGGATTCCCTGCAGGATGACAGACGTGGCCGGACCGAACCGTTCTCTCGATCTGCTGAACTTTTTCCTCGCCGACGTGCGGGACGGGCTCGGCCCTTATCTGGCGATCTATCTGCTGACCGTCCAGCATTGGAACGAGGCGGACATTGGGCTGGTGATGACGCTCGCCGGGCTGGCGGGGATCGCCGCACAGGTGCCCGCCGGGGCGCTGGTCGACGGTACCCGCTATAAGCGCGCGGTGATCGTCGTCGCAGCGCTTCTGGTGACGGTGGGGTCGCTGACCCTGCCCTGGCTGAACAGCTTCACCGTCGTCGCCGTTCTGCAATCGGCGGTCGGCGCCGCCGGGGCGGTCTTCCCGCCGGCCATCGCGGCGATCACGCTGGGGATGCTGGGGCCGCGCGCCTTCGTCCGCCGGGTCGGGCGCAACGAGTCCTTCAACCATGCCGGAAACGCGGTGGCGGCCCTGCTGGCCGGTCTGGCGGCCTATGCCTTCGGACCCGTCGCGGTGTTCTGGCTGATGACCGCGATGGCGCTGTGCAGCATCGCCGCGACAGCCGGCATTCCCGCCAATGCCATCGACCATGCGGTCGCCCGCGGGCTGCATGGCGGCAACCATGACGGCAACCATGGCGGGGGCCGCGAGGCGCCGTCCGGTCTGTGCGTCATCCTGGGCTGCCGTCCGCTGCTGATCTTCGGCGGATGCGCCGCCCTCTTCCATTTCGCCAATGCGGCGATGCTGCCGCTGGTCGGCCAGAAGCTGGCGATGAAGGATCCGGCGCTGGGCACCAGCCTGATGTCGTTCTGCATCGTCGCGGCACAACTGGTCATGGTGCCGATGGCGATGCTGGTGGGCGCCAGGGCCGACCGCTGGGGGCGCAAGCCGCTGCTGCTGGCCGCTTTCCTGGTCCTGCCCGTGCGCGGTGTCCTCTACACCCTGTCGGACAACTCCGCCTGGCTGGTCGGCGTCCAACTGCTGGACGGGGTGGGAGCCGGGCTCTTCGGTGCGCTGTTTCCGCTGGTGGTCGCCGATCTGACCGAGGGGACCGGGCGCTTCAATGTCAGCCAGGGCGCCATCGCCACCCTCCAGGGCATCGGCGCCTCGCTCAGCACCGCCGCCGCCGGACAGATGGTGGTGCGGGAGGGGTACAGCGCCGCCTTCCTGATGCTGGCCGCGGCTGCGGGGGTGGCCCTGCTGCTCGCGGCGCTGCTCCTGCCGGAAACCCGCAATGTCGGCGCTGCGGAGGCCGGTGAGGACGACATGGCATCGGCCGACGCCGCAAAGGCCGCATCGGAGGCCTGAAACGACGAAGCCCGGCTCCAATACGGGGCCGGGCTTCGCGGTAGGGGATGCTGTGGATCGGTCAGCCGGTGCGGCCGACCTTCTGGCGCAGCGCCTGGATCAACCCGTCAACGCGGCCGCCATTCTGTTCGATGACGGAGGCGAATTCCTGCCGCTGGGTCACGCCCATGCTGACATTCTCCACCACCACGTCGATGATCTTGTAGTCGGCGCCGCCCTTGCGGACACGCCAGCTGACATTCACCGGCGGGCCGTTGGGACGGACGATCTGCGTCGTCACCATGCTGTCAGCTTCGCCGGCCGGGCTAACGCCGGCGATCTTGAACGTCTCGCCGGAATACTCGACGAAGCGCTCGGCATAGGTGTTGACGATCAGCTGTTCGAACAGCTTCTGGTATTCGGCCCGCTGCGCCTCATTGGCGCTGTTCCAGTAGCGGCCCAGCACCCAGCGCCCGATGTACGGCACGTCGAAGCCGGCGTACAGCAGCGTGCGGAAGCGCTGGATCGCCTGATCGCGCGACAGGCTCTTGTCCGAGAAGGTTGCGATGGCGTCGTTCCCCAGCTTCTGGATGAACGCGCTTGCCCCCTGGTCCGCGGTCTGCGCGGCTGCGGGAGAGATGAGAGAGTGCCCGGCCCAACCGCTCACCGCGAGCAGGGCAGCGGACGCGACAAACTGGCGGCGTGTCAGCATGATGGGGCGAAAAGTGGCTGTTGCGGGAGCTTTGTCAACGGTCATCTGGCCTTTGGGCTGCCGCCGGGTGCTTTTGGAGGAGGCTTTCGGTCCGTCTCCCGCTTCCCGGCTCCGCCCGCCGACGCGACCGCCGCAGCCGTCCCCGGAGGGTGGCGTGCGATGGTCGCGATGGGCAAAAAGCCGCAAAGGCGTCGGGAACGGATCAGGGCTTCGGCGCGGTGGTGAAATCCGGGAATTCCGGCGTCGTGCCCGTCTTGTTGTTGCTGATCGCCGCCCGGCGCTGCTGCTGGTACAGGCTGCGCACGGTGGCGTAGAAGTCCAGCGAGTTGCGGCGCAGGTCGTCGACCTCCTTCAGAACCTCCGACCGGCGGTCGACGGCGCTGACGATGCCGCGCGTCATATAGGCGCCCTTGTGGTCGTTGGCGTAGGCCCAGATGCGGATCGGGTCGCCCACGGTGTCGACGGCGTAGCCGGCGGTGTCGCGCAGGTTCGACGGACCCAGCAGCGGCAGGACCAGATACGGACCGTCGCCAACGCCCCACACCGCCAGCGTCTGGCCGAAATCCTCCGGCGCTTGCGGGATGCCCGCCTGCGACGCGACGTCGGCGATGCCGCCGGCGCCGAGAATGGTGTTGGTCAGGAAGCGGCCGGTGGCGTTCGTCGCCCCCTCCACATTGCCCTGCAGCAGGTTGTTGGCGATGTAGAGCGGCGACATCAGGTTGTCGATGAAGTTGTGGATGGCGTCGCGCACCGGATCGGGCACGACCCCCACATAGACCTCGGCAGCCGGGCGGATCACCAGCACGTCGGCCGCCTCATTGGCGGCGAAGACGAAGCGGTTGGGGATCTCCAGCGGATCGCTGACCTGATAGGCCGCATCCGTAGCACCCGAGTCGCCCGGGTTGGTCGCGCAGGCCGTGGCCGTCAGGGCGAAGGCCACCACGGTGGCCGAACGGAGGAGGGAGCGGGAAAGGCTGGCCAGCTTCATGTGCGACGGCTCTTTATCTGTGGGCTCGACTCGGTGCGGGTCGCGGCATCTCCTGTCCACAACCGAAGACCCCGATGGCTGGAGTCCTCAACCCTGGCAAGGTGGCTACGCGGTCCGGAGGAAGATTGGGCGAGATATCGCAGAATTTCCACCGTTTCCTGACCTAACACAGGCTTCGCCTTTTGACCAGCATGCGCCGGCATGGCGCCGGAGAGGCCGCGGCGACTGTGTCGGCTTTGCCGCAATGCGGCGGGAGAGCTTGCATCCTGCCGCTTTTTGCCACGGACTGCCGGCACCGGGTCCGGCCGGCGCGGCCCGGTCGCGGGTGTTGGCGCGAGCGGCTGAGAAAAGCGGTTTACGACGCATAAAGATATCTTTATATCTGTATTCAGGCCGGCGGGGCGGGGTGTCCCGGCCGGCCGGCCCCTTTCCTGGCCCGAATCGGACGTGAGGCGATGGACGATCTGCTTGCGACGCTGAAGGCGGCGGCCGAAACGACGCGACTGCGGCTGCTGGCACTCTGCGCGCATGGCGAGCTGACGGTGACCGAACTGACCCAGATCCTGGGCCAGAGCCAGCCTCGCGTCTCGCGCCACCTGAAGCTCCTGTGCGACGCCGGCCTGCTCGACCGCTTCCGCGAGGGGACCTTCGCCTTCTACCGGCTGGCCGAGAAGGGGCAGTCGGCCGAGCTGGCGCGCGTCCTGGTCGACGCCATCCCCGCGGACGACGCCACCCTCATCCTCGATCTGGAGCGGCTGGACGCCATCAAACGGTCCCGCTCGGAAAGCGCCGCCGCCTATTTCCGTGAGAATGCCGCGCGCTGGCACGAAATCCGCTCCCTTCACGTTGCGGAAGGCGAGGTCGAGGCCGCTCTGCTGCGCCTGTTCCCGAAGGAGGGGGTGGAGGAGCTGCTGGATATCGGCACCGGCACCGGACGGATGCTGGAGGTGCTCGCCGGGCGCGTCCATCGCGCGATCGGGGTAGACCAGTCGCGCGAGATGCTGGCCGTCGCCCGCAACCGGCTGGAGGAGGCGGGGCTTCGCCACTGCCATGTCCGTCAGGCCGACATGTACCAGCTGCCGTTCCCCTCCGGCTCATTCGACGCCGCGGTGATCCATCAGGTGCTGCACTACACCGAATCGCCGGCTGGCGTGCTGGCCGAAGCGGCGCGGGTCCTGCGCCCCGGCGGGCTGCTGCTGATCGTCGATTTCGCCCCCCATCATCTGGAAGCCCTGCGCGAGGAGCATGCGCACCGCCGCCTGGGCTTCTCCGATGCCGAGGTCGCCGGCTGGTGCCGCCAGTCCGGCCTCGACTGCGGCCCGGTGGTGCAGCTGCCGGGCGACCCGCTGACCGTTTCCGTCTGGCCGGCCACCCGCCTTGCGGCCGGCGCCGCCATTTCCTTCCCGAAGACCGCCCACTCGCTCAGCGGAGTTCCGTCATGACCGCGCCCACCTCTGCGCTGCCGTCCATCAGCTTCGAGTTCTTCCCGCCCAAGTCGGAGAAGATGGAGCAGAGCCTGTGGCAGTCGATCCGGCGGCTGGCCCCGCTGTCGCCCAGCTTCGTGTCGGTGACCTACGGTGCCGGCGGATCGACGCGCGAGCGCACCCACGCCACCGTCTGCCGCATCCAGGACGAGACCGGCATCCCGGCCGCCGCCCATTTCACCTGCGTCGGCGCCACCCGCGACGAGATCGACGCCATCGCCCGCACCTATTGGGATGCCGGCATCCGCCATCTGGTGGCGCTGCGCGGCGACCCGCCGGAGACCGCGGGCGGTGTCGGCGGACGGTACGAGCCGTTCCCCGGCGGCTACGCCTATGCCGCCGATCTGGTGGCGGGGATGAAGCGCATCGCCGACTTCGAAATCTCGGTCGCGGCCTATCCCGAAAGCCATCCGGAGGCGCCCAACGCCCAGTTCGACCTGGACAACCTGAAGCGCAAGGTCGACGCCGGCGCCACCCGGGCGATCACCCAGTTCTTCTTCGACAACGACGCCTATTTCCGCTTCCTCGACCGCTGTGCGGCGGCCGGCATCCATGTGCCGATCGTCCCCGGCATCCTGCCGATCACCAATTTCGCCCGCGCGGTGGAGTTCGCCGGCAAGTGCGGTGCCTCGATGCCGGCGAAGCTGGCCGAGACCTTCGAGGGGCTGGACGACGATCCGGAAACCCGCCAGCTCGTCGCTGCGACGGTGGCGGCGGAGCAGTGCCAGGCCTTGCAGGCGCAGGGCGTGAACGACTTCCACTTCTACACGCTCAACCGGTCGGATTTGACCATCGCCATCTGCCGCATGCTGGGCGTGAAGGCGAAGGCCGCTCCGGCCGCGGCAGCGGTGGCGGGGTAGGGCGCCGGCCACCACGGTTTCATGCTAGACTGGCCGCACATACGCGGAAGAGGGGCATCGCGCCATGGACAGCCGGATCGGATACGACACCGACTTCCTCGCCTGGACCGAGGAGCAGGCACGCCTGCTCCGCGAGGCGGCGCGTGAGCGCATCAACACGCCCATCGACTGGGAGAATGTCGCGGAGGAGATCGAAAGCATGGGCCGGTCAGAGTTGCGCGCGGTCGAAAGCGCGCTGGTCCGTGTGATCGAGCATCTCCTGAAGCTTGAACACTCCCCCGCGGCCGATCCGCGCGGTGACTGGAAGGTTTCCGTTCTCGAACACCGCGACCGTGTTGCCCGCGACTTGTCGGCCAGTCCCAGCCTTCGCGGGCGGATCGACACCGCCGACATCTACAAGTCCGGTCGTAAGATCGCCGCTCTCGGTCTGGAGCGCGACGGCCTTCGTCCAAGCGACTTGCCGCCCGATTGCCCCTATTCCCAGGACCAGCTTCTCGACGAGGACTGGTGGCCGTTGAACCGCCACGGCCTGACCTGAGACCTGACCCTGCCTTTCTGCCCCGAACCCGCCAAATAACGGACAAGACGCATTCCCATGGCCCACATCCTCGACACCCTGCGTGACCGTGTTCTGCTTTGCGACGGCGGGTTCGGCAGCCGCATCCAGGCGCTCGACCTCGACGTCGAGAAGGATTACTGGGGGCACGAGAACTGCACCGACATCCTGCCCCTGTCGCGCCCGGACATCGTCCGCGACATCCACCGCGGCTATTTCGAAGCCGGGGCGGACATGGTGGAGACCGACACCTTCGGCGCCTCGCCGGTGACGCTGGGCGAGTTCGGCATCTCCGAGAAGGCGTTTGAGATCAACCAGCGCGCGGTCGAACTGGCGCGCGAGGCGGCGGAAAGCTTCAAGGACGGCCAGCCGCGCTTCGTCATCGGCTCCATCGGGCCGGGCACCAAGCTGCCCAGCCTGGGCCACATCGCCTATCAACCGGCGGAGGACAGTTTCTATGTCCAGGCCGCCGGCCTGATCGCCGGCGGCGCCGACGCCATCCTGGTCGAGACCTGCCAGGACCCCTTGCAGATCAAGGCCGCCGTCAACGGCATCAAGCGCGCCCGGCTGGAAGCCAACAGCGACACCCCCGTCTTCGTCCAGGTGACGGTCGAGACCACCGGCACGCTGCTGGTCGGCACCGACATCGCCGCGGCGGCCACCGTCATCCAGGCGCTGGACGTGCCGCTGATGGGGCTGAACTGCGCCACCGGCCCGCTGGAGATGAGCGAGCATGTCCGCTGGCTGTCGCAGAACTGGCCGGGCCTGATCTCGGTCCAGCCGAACGCCGGCCTGCCCGAACTGGTCGACGGCAAGACCCACTACCCGCTGCGCGCCGACGACTTCGCCCATTGGCTGGAGCGCTTCGTTGGCGAGGACGGGGTCAACCTCGTCGGCGGTTGCTGCGGCACCAACGTCCCGCACATCGCGGCGGCGAACCAAATGCTGCGCAAGCTTGCCCCGGCCGGCTCGCACCGCCCGGCGCCGAAGGGCCGCACCGTCCATTGGGTGCCGGCGGTGGCCTCGCTCTACTCCCAGGTGACGCTGCGCCAGGAGAACGCCTTCTTCGCCATCGGCGAGCGCTGCAACGCCAACGGCTCCAAGAAGTGGCGCGAGTTGCAGGAGAAGAACGACTGGGACGGCTGCGTCGAGATGGCGCGCGAGCAGGTCAAGGAGGGCAGCCACTCGCTCGACGTCTGCACCGCCTTCGTCGGCCGTGACGAGGTGGCGGAGATGAACGCGGTGATCTCCCGCTTCTCCGGCTCGGTGACGGCGCCGCTGGTCATCGATTCGACCGAGTACAAGGTGCTGGAACAGGCGCTGGCGCTCTATGGCGGCAAGGCGATCCTGAACTCGATCAACTTCGAGGACGGCGAGGAGCCGGCAAGGCTGCGTCTGGCGCTGGCCAAGAAGTTCGGCGCCGCCGTCATCGCGCTGACCATCGATGAAGAGGGCATGGCGAAGACGCCCGACCGCAAGCTGGAGGTCGCCAAGCGGCTCTACGATCTGGCGGTCAACGAGTACGGCCTCGCCCCGTCCGACCTGCTGTTCGATCCGCTCACCTTCACCATCGCCACCGGCAACGAGGACGACCGCAAGCTCGCCATCTGGACCTTGGAAGGCATCGAGGCGATTGCCCGCGAGATGCCCGGTTGCCAGATCATCCTGGGCCTGTCCAACGTCTCCTTCGGCCTGAACGCCGCGGCGCGCCATGTGCTGAACTCGGTCTTCCTCGACCATGCGGTGAAGAAGGGGATGACGGGCGCCATCGTCCATGTCTCCAAGATCCTGCCGCTGCACCAGATCCCTGAGAAGGAGGTCAAGACCGCCGAGGATCTGATCTTCGACCGCCGTGCGGAAGGGTACGACCCGCTCCAGGCCTTCATCGCCCTGTTCGAGGGGCGCAAGGCGGCCGACGCCAAGAAGAAGGCGCGGGCCGAGACGGTGGAGGAACGGCTGAAGGAGCGCATCGTCGACGGCGACCGCACCGGGCTTGAGGACGATCTGGCCGAGGCGATGAAGAGCCATCCGCCGCTGGAGATCATCAACACCTATCTGCTCGACGGCATGAAGGTGGTGGGCGAACTGTTCGGCGCCGGCAAGATGCAGCTTCCCTTCGTGCTTCAGTCGGCGGAGACGATGAAGACCGCCGTGGCGTGGCTGGAACCGCACATGGAGAAGATCGAGGGCCAGCAGAAGGGCACGCTGGTTCTCGCCACCGTGAAGGGCGACGTCCACGACATCGGCAAGAACCTCGTCGACATCATCCTGACCAACAACGGCTACAAGGTGGTCAATCTCGGCATCAAGCAGCCGGTGACCGCCATCATCCAGGCCGCCAAGGAGCACAAGGCCACCGCCATCGGCATGTCCGGCCTGCTGGTGAAGTCCACCGTGGTGATGCGCGAGAACCTTGAGGAGATGACCCGCGAGGGGCTGGAGGTTCCGGTCCTGCTCGGCGGTGCCGCCCTGACCCGCGCCTATGTCGAGGGCGACTGCGTGGCCTCCTACGGCTCGGGCCGCGTCGCCTATGCCGGCGACGCCTTCGACGGGCTGACCCTGATGGACAAGGTGGTGGAGGGCAGCTTCGACCAGCAGCTCGCCATCCAGCAGGCCAAGCGCGCCGGCAAGGCGACCAACCGCCGCCGCGTGCTGGGGCAGGCGACCAGCGCCGCCACCGGCCCGGTGGACAAGGACGCCGTCCGCGCCCGCCGCCACCGGCTGGCCGAGGGCGTTCCGGTGCCGACCCCGCCCTTCTGGGGGCCGAAGCTGATCGACCATGTGCCGCTGAAGACTCTGGTCACCTACCTGAACGAGCGGATGCTCTATCAGCTGCAATGGGGCTACCGGAAGGACGGCAAGTCCTTCGAGGAGTTCAAGGAGTGGGCGAAGAAGGAGCTGCGGCCGGTGCTCGACCGCATTCTCCAGATCGCGGCGAAGGAGGAAATCCTGCGTCCGACCGCCGTCTACGGCTATTGGAAGGCGGCGGCCGACGGCAACGACGTCATCCTGTTCGAGGAGGACGGCATCACCGAGGCCGCCCGCTTCTCGCTGCCGCGCCAGGGCAAGGAGGACGGCGAGTGCATCGCCGATTTCCTGCGCGACGTGACCGATCCGGAGCGTGACGTGCTCGGCCTCCAGGTCGTCACCATGGGCCAGCATTGCGCCGAGGTGGCGCGCGAGTGGTTCGCCGAGAACCGCTATCAGGACTATCTCTACCTGCACGGCCTGTCGGTGGAGATGACCGAGGCGATGGCGGAATATGTCCATGCCCGCATCCGTGCGGAACTGGGCTACGGCGCCGAGGACAGCCGCGACAAGGAGAAGCTGTTGCAGCAGTCCTACCGCGGCAGCCGTTATAGCTTCGGTTATCCGGCCTGCCCGAACCTGAAGGACCAGGAACAGCTGCTGAAGCTGCTGGACGCCGGCCGCATCGGCATCGAGATGTCGGACGAGGACCAGCTCCATCCGGAGCAGAGCACCTCCGCCATCGTCCTGCACCACCCGCGGGCCAAGTACTTCTCGGTGTAAGGCCTTCGGTCCATGGGATGATCCTCCGCCGCCTGTTCCGTGTTAGGATGGGTGGCGGAGGCACCCCATGGCTGCGGTCGACACGCGGAACGACGAGAAGCTGCAAATCCTGCTGGACCGGATCGTCCCGGCCCTGGAGCCGGAAGCCGTCTACCTGTTCGGCAGCCGGGCGCGCGGCGATTTCGACGAGGACAGCGATTACGACCTGCTGGTGATCGTCCCGGACGATGCGCCGAAGGAACGGCGGTCGATCCATTATGCCTATGCGTCCAAGATCGGCACCGGCATTCCCGCCGACATCATTCCCTGTACGCGCACCAATTACGAAGCGTCCAAGGATGTCGTGGGCACCTTGAGTTACGAGGTCAAGCGCCGGGGGCTCCGGGTTTATGGAGCGTAGGGAGGTCCAGGGATGGCTGGTTGTTGTGGAGCGCGACGTGAAGGCGATCCGCAACAACCTCTATGGTCCCGAACCGGAGCCAAATATGGCGGCCTATCATTGCCAGCAGGCGGTCGAGAAGCTCGCCAAGGCCCTGCTTGTGGCGGCCGGCACGATGCCGCCCAAGTCCCACGACATCGACAGTCTGGTTGCCCGGCTTCCAGCCGGGCATCCGATGGCGCTGCGCATCGCCGCGTTGGCTCATCTCACCGCATTCATCAGTGCGCCGCGTTATCCGGGAGCCGGTATCTTCGACGACCCTCTGCCCGACCTGCCGGTTTCGGAGGTCGTCGGCTGGCTGGCGGAGATCTAGACCCTGCGAACCGACATCATCCGCTTTCTTGGAATGCCATGACCACCGATGCCCCCGCCCCCTTGACCCTCCACCGCGAAACCGTGCGTCCGGAGTGGATCGACTACAACGGGCACATGAACGTCGCCTATTACCTGCTGGCCTTCGACCATGCGACGGATGCCGTGCTGGACCGCTTCGGGATCGGCAAGGCGTATGTCGCGGCGGAGAACCGGTCGGTCTTTGTCGTCGATGCCCACCTGACCTATGCCCGCGAGGTGACCGAGGGTACGCCGCTGCGTTTCGACTCGCTGCTGCTCGGCGCCGACGCCAAGCGGCTGCACCTGTTCCACGAAATGCGGCATGCCAAGGAGGGCTGGCTGGCGGCGACGGCCGAGTTCATGCTGCTGCACGTCGATCTCGGCACGCGGAAGACCGGCCCATTCCCGTCGGCCGTCGCGGCTGCGCTGGCCGGACAGGCGGCTGCCCATGCCGTCCATCCCCAACCGCCGCAGGCGGGGCGTGCGGTTGCCCGGTTGGACGGTTCCCGAACCGCCGGATAACCGCAAGCCCTGCTTGCAACGGCCCGGTGGTTGAGTTGAGCGGCGGTGCCCCCATCTATCGAGGGATGAGAACCGCACCCGTCCCGCCGCTTCGCTTGCGCATCCGTTCCGGCATTCTTGCCGCCGCCGCGGCCGTGCTGACCGTCCTTTCCGTGGGCCCGGCGCTGGCCGATTGCACCGAGGCGGCGCAGCCGAAGGTCAATTGGCGGCGCTGCTCGCTGGAGGGGCAGACGCTGACCGGTGTCGATCTCAGCGGCGCCATGCTGCGCGATGCGACCTTTCAGCGCACCAGCCTGGGCGAGGCGAAGCTGACCGATGCCGACGGCTACCGGGCCAAGTTCATCAGCGCCACCGCCCCCGGCGCGGTCTTCGACAAGGCCCGCCTGATCGAGGCGGACTTCACCCGCGCCGACCTGACCGGCGCCAGCTTCCGCGAGGCCGACCTGCGCAATGCCAAGATGGTGGGGGCGTCGCTGGCGCGTGCCGACCTGACGGGAGCGAAGCTGTCCGGCACCGACCTGCGCCATGCCGACCTGTCGGGGGCACGCTGGACCGACGGTACGCATATCTGCGCCGAGAGTTCCGTCGGACAATGCAATTAATCGGATAGTGCACAACCAGGGCGGTTGTAACATCTCGTCCTGTTCCCAAAAACCTTCTTGCCGTAAGGGCTTGTGCCGCGTACCGTTCGAAATCGAATGATTTTGGACGGACGGCGGTCGTGGCAACTGCGGAGGATTTCGAGCGTTCCAGCGGCCTTGCCGCGAAGGCCATGGAGCGGATGCTGTCCGACCGGCTGGCGGCCACCCCGGAAAACTTCACACTTTGGTATGTCTATTACAGCGGCAACAACCCGGACCTGACCCGCGCCATCGATCTGGCGCGCCGCGATGGGCTGGCCGCCTCGCAGACGCTGTGCGACGAGCTGTACAAGCGCTTCTTCACCATGGACGCCGAAGCCCAGGCGATCCGTGAGACCTCCGACAAGGCCCGTTATGCCCTGGGGCGCATATTGGAGCAGCTGGGCAATGTCGGGTCGGAGACGGAGCGCTACGGCAATGCCCTGTCCGGCTTCCGGGAAGAGCTGGACCAGCCGCTCAGCCTGTTGGAACTGCGCGCCATGGTCGCCGCCATCGCCGCGGAGACCAAGGAGATCGTCGACCGCCAGACGGCGCTCCAGCTGCAACTTCAGGAATCGAGCCAGCAGCTGGCGGAGATGCGGGTCAGCCTGGACAGCGCGCGGCGCGAGGCATTGACCGACGGGCTGACCGGCATCGGCAACCGCAAGGCCTTCGACCTGATGCTGGAGGAGGCGATGGAGGCGTCGGTGCGCGACGAGCAGCCGCTGTCGCTGCTGATGGTCGACATCGACCATTTCAAGAGCTTCAACGACACCCACGGCCATCTGGTCGGCGACCATGTGCTGAAGCTGGTCGCCCGCATGCTGACCGAATGCATCAAGGGCCGCGACACCGCCACCCGCTATGGCGGGGAGGAGTTCGCGATCATCCTGCCGCGCACCAGTCTGGAGAACGCCACCAGGCTGGCGGAGCAGGTGCGGGTCTTCGTCGGTGGCCGCCAGATCGTGAACAAGGCGCGCAATGCCAATTACGGCACCGTCGCGCTGTCGGTCGGTGTCGCCCAGTTCCGCCCCGGCGAACCGGCCCTGACGCTGGTCCGCCGCGCCGACCAGGCGCTCTACGCCGCCAAGCGCAGCGGCCGCAACCGGGTGACGGCCGAGGCGGTCTGAGCAGGCCGGCCCGTTTATCCGGTCAACCGGCAAGCCTGCGCCGCACCTCCTCCGTCCCGCGCAGCAGCTCCGCCACCAGTTCCCCCGCCGGGCGCCGATGCGCCAGTGTCAGCCCCTGTCCGGCCCACAGCGACAGGAACTCCGCCCGGCCGGCCTTGCCGGCGGCGGTGCGCAGCGGGCGGGTCAGTGTATTCTGCAAGGGGAAGGGCAGCACCGCCTCGGGCGCCTGCGGGTCCTCCACCGTCTCCATGAAGCGGTTGACGATGCCGCGTGCCGGCCGGCCGGAAAAGGCGCGGGTGATGCGGGTCTGGTCCTCGCGCGCCGCCAGGATTGCGGCCTTGTGCGCCTCGGGGATGCCGGCCTCGCCGGTGGTCAGGAACACCGTGCCCATCTGCACCGCGGTCGCGCCCAGCGCCAGCGCCGCGGCGATGCCGCGCCCGTCCATGATGCCGCCCGACGCGATCACCGGCACGCCCACCGCATCGGCCACCTGCGGCACCAGCGCCATCGTGCCGACCAGATTGGCGGCCGGATCGCCGATGAAGCTGCCGCGATGCCCGCCGGCCTCGCTGCCCTGGGCGATCACCGCATCGACGCCGGCCTGTTCCAGGGCCACCGCCTCCGCCACCGTGGTCGCGGTGCCCAGCACCCGCATGCCGCGTGCCTTGGCCGCCGTCACGCTGTCGGCGGGCGGCAGCCCGAAGGTGACGCTGTAGAAGGCGGCGCCGCTGTCCAGCAGGGCGGCGATTTGCCGGTCGAAGGCGTCGCCGCCATAGGCGGGCTCTTCGGCCTCCGGCAGGCCAAGCTCGGCATGGAAGGGCCTCACGCGGGCCATCGACTCAGCCATCATTGGCGCCGGTCCGGGGGCCGGCGTCGGCGCGAACAGGTTGATGCCGAAGGGCAGGGCGGTGCGCTGACGGATGGCGAGCGCTCGCTCCGCGATCTGCTCCCCGGTCAGGTAGGCGGCGCCGACGAAGCCCAGCCCGCCGGCCTCGTTGACCGCGGCGACCAGGGCCGGCGTGTCGCCGCCCCCCGCCATCGGCGCCTGGATCACCGGCGACCGCAGCCCCAACAATTCAAGGGAATCCGGATGAGAGGGCATGTTCGCCTCCGCTGCCTCGACAACGCAGGCGATGCTACGCCTCGGCGGACTTCACGACCAATGACTTGTTCTGAAGGGGCCGTTCACTTGGAGTGATGGGAAGGGCAGAGGCTCAGCTGTGCAGCCCCGGCGCCTCCTGTCCGGTGCGCTCGACATACTCGGTGTAGCCGCCGCCATACTGGTGGATGCCCTCCGGCGTCAGCTCCAGCACGCGGTTGGAGAGGGCTGCCAGGAAATGACGGTCGTGCGACACGAACAGCATGGTGCCCTCATAGGCCGCCAGCGCCTGGATCAGCATCTGCTTGGTGTCGAGGTCCAAGTGGTTGGTCGGCTCGTCGAGCACCAGGAAGTTGGGCGGGTTGAACAGCATGATCGCCATCACCAGCCGCGCCTTCTCGCCGCCCGACAGCACGCGGCACCGCTTCTCCACATCGTCGCCGGAGAAGCCGAAGCAGCCGGCCAGCGCCCGCAGCGAGCCCTGGCTGGCCTGCGGGAAATGCGCCTCCAGCGCTTCGAAGATGGTCTGGTCGCCGTTCAGCAGCTCCATCGCATGCTGGGAGAAATAGCCCATCTTGACGCTGCCGCCGACGGTGACGGTGCCGCTGTCGGGTTCGGTCGTCCCGGCGATCAGCTTAAGCAGGGTCGATTTGCCGGCGCCGTTGACGCCCATCACGCACCAGCGCTCCTTGCGGCGGATGGTCAGGTCCAACCCTTCATAGATGGAGCGGCTGCCATAGCCCTTGTGGACGTTCTTCAGCACCGCCACGTCGTCGCCGGAGCGCGGGGCCGGCGGGAAGTCGAAGGTCACGACCTGGCGGCGCTTGGGCGGCTCGAAGCGTTCGATCTTGTCCAGCTTCTTCACCCGGCTCTGCACCTGGGAGGCGTGCGAGGCGCGGGCCTTGAAGCGCTCGATGAACTTGATCTCCTTCGCCAGCATCGCCTGCTGGCGTTCGAACTGCGCCTCCTGCTGCTTCTCCTTCAGCGCCCGCTGCTTCTCGTAGAAGCCATAGTCGCCGGAATAGCTGGTCAGCGTGCCGCCATCGATCTCGATGATCTTGGTGACGATGCGGTTCATGAACTCGCGGTCGTGCGAGGTCATCAGCAGGGCGCCCTCGTAGCCCTTCAGAAAGCCTTCCAGCCAGATCAGGCTTTCGATGTCCAGATGGTTGCTCGGCTCGTCGAGCAGCATGGCGTCGGGGCGCATCAGCAGGATGCGGGCCAGCGCCACGCGCATCTTCCAGCCGCCCGACAGGCCGCCGACGTCGCCGTCCATCATCTCCTGGCTGAAGCTCAAGCCCGCCAGCACCTCGCGCGCCTTGCCTTCCAGCTCATAGCCGCCCAACTCGTCGAAACGGGCCTGCACCTCGCCGTAGCGCTCGATGATGGCGTCCATCTCGTCGGCGCGGTCAGGGTCGGCCATGGCGGCTTCCAGCTCCGCCAGCTCGGCGGCGACGACGCTGACCGGCCCGGCGCCGTCCATCACCTCCGCCACCGCGCTGCGGCCGGACATCTCGCCGACATCCTGGTTGAAATAGCCGATGCTGACCTGCTTCTCGATCGCCACCTGACCGCCGTCCGGCTGCTCCTCGCCGGTGATCATGCGGAACAGGGTGGTCTTGCCGGCACCGTTCGGACCGACCAGCCCGATCTTTTCGCCCCGGTTGAGCGCCGCGGAGGCCTCCAGGAACAGGATGCGGTGGCCGTTCTGCTTGCTGACGTTATCGAAGCGGATCATGGGCGGCAGGGGTCCTTGGGGCGTGATGCGCGAAAGCGTGATGGCGGCCCCTTATGCCACAGGATGTGCGCCGCAGCAGAGTCTTGATCGATCCAACCTCTCTCCTACGGTCCGCTCTCCCGCGCGAGATCCAGGAAGCCGGCGATGTAATCGACCGTCTCCTCGCCGCGGCGGACGCCGAGATGGATGCTCTTGCCGATCCCGTTGGTGCCGAGCCGCAGTGTGCGGACGGGCAGGCCGGCCCCGTCCTCCCGCACCAGCCAGTCGGGCAGGACGGCGACCCCGCGCCCGGCGGCGACCAGTTGCAGCATCAGGTCGGTGGTCTCCGCCGTCCGGTGGCTGCGCGGCCGGCACTGGGCGGGAACTAGGAAGCGGGTGTAGATGTCCAGCCGGTCCAGGCTGACCGGAACGGCGATCAGTTCCTCGTCCAGCAGGTCCTGCGGCTGCACGATCCCGCGCACGGCCAGTGGATGAGCCTCATGCACCACCAGCACGAGGTCGTAATCGAAGACCGGCGTGAACAGGACGTCCGGCCGGTCGACCGGGTCGGGGGTGATCAGCAGATCGATTTCGTTGTCCACCAGCGCCGCAACGCCGTCGAAACGGAATTCGGTGCGCAGGTCGAAATCCACTTCGGGCCAGCGCGTCAGATACACCCCCGTCATCCGCATCAGCCAGCGTTCGCAGGGGTGGCATTCCATTCCGACCCGCAAGGTGCCGCGCCGGCCCGACGCGAAGTCGGCCAGCACCCGCTCCGCATGCTCGAACTGCGGCAGCACCCGCTGGGCCAGCGCCAGAAGATGGTTCCCCGCCTGGGTGAAGCGGAGGCTGCGCCCCTTCTTCATCCAGATCTCGATGCCGTGGCGCTCCTCGAACCTGGCGATGGTGTGGCTCAGCGCCGACTGGCTCAGGTTCAGCCGGCCAGCGGCGGCGGTGACGCTGCCCGTCCGGTCGACCTCGCGCAGGATCGCGAGGAACTGGCGATCGAGCATCCATGACTCCTGTTCATCGAACCATGAGAACAAACCATTTCCGCTCATAGTGCCGGGTCGCTAAGCCTTGCTCAACCATTCGCCTTCAAATCGTCCCGGAGAGTCCCATGCCGCAAGCCGAAGCCACTGCCAGGAACGAACCGGCGTCCGCGGTCTCCCATGCGCATGAGGTGAGCAACGTTGCCCGGCTGGTCATCGCGCAGGCGCTGGCCGGCGCCAATGCGGTGGTCGTCTATGCCACCGGCGCAATCGTCGGCAATGCGCTGGCCCCCAGCCCGGCGCTGGCGACCCTGCCGATCTCCATCTTCGTGGTCGGCATGGCGATCTGCACCCTGCCGGCCGGCAGCATCGCCCGGCGTTTCGGCCGGCGCGCGGCGTTCCTGGGCGGGACCGGATGCGGCGTCCTCGTGGGTCTGCTTTCCTCGCTGGCTCTCCTGCTCGGCTCGTTCTGGCTATTCTGCGCGGCGATGATCCCCGGCGGAGCCTATGCCGCGGTGGTGCTGTCCTTCCGCTTCGCCGCCGCCGACTGCACCGGTCCGGAGCGCCGGCCGCGCGCCATGTCCGCCGTGATGGCGGGGGGCGTGGTCGCCGGCATCGTCGGCCCGCAGCTGGTCACCCACACCATGAACTTGTGGCCGCCTCACCTGTTCGCTGCGACCTATCTGGCGCAGGCCGCCGTCGCCGCGCTGTCGGCCCTCGTCCTGCTCGGTGTCCGCCTGCCCAAGCCAACAGCGTCGGACGTCGCTGGCGGACGCCCGCTGGCCGTCATCCTGCGCCAGCCCCGCTTCATCACCGCGGTGATCTGCGGGGTGGTGTCCTATCTGCTGATGAATTTCATCATGACCGCCGCCCCGCTGGCGATGCGGCTGTGCGGACTGCCGCAGGAATCGTCCAATCTGGGCCTGCAATGGCACGTCATCGCCATGTACGCCCCCAGCTTCTTCACCGGGCGGCTGATCGGCCGCTTCGGTGCGCCGCGGATCGTCGCCGCCGGTCTGGCGCTGATCGCCGCATCCTCCGCGGTCGGACTGGCCGGGCAGGACATCGCGCATTTCTGGATCGGCCTGATCCTGCTGGGGGTCGGGTGGAACTTCGGCTTCCTCGGCGCCTCCGCCCTGGTGCTCGATTGCCATCGGCCGGAGGAGAAGACGCGGGTGCAGTCGCTGAACGACTTCATCGTCTTCGGCACCATGGCCTGCGGCTCCTTCGCCTCGGGCAGCCTGCTGACCAGCTACGGCTGGGATGCCGTGCTGAGCATCTCCTTCGTCCCGCTGGCGCTGGCGACCGCGGCGCTGATGGTGACGGCGCTGTATCGCAGCGAGAGGACGGCAGCCTGAAAAACACGTTGGGCGCGGTCTTTCCCCCGCGCCCGTCGTTTCACCCTATAAAACCGACCCTCAGATCACATAGGTCAGCTCTTTCTCCGACTTCAGGCTGTTCTTGCCCAAGGTCTCGTCGACATAGTCCAGCAGCTGGGCCAGTGCCTCGCTGCGGCTCAGCGCGTCGGTGTCGATCAACAGTTCGGGCTGGTCCGGCGCCTCGTAGGGGGCCGAGATGCCGGTGAACTCGGCGATCTCGCCGGCCCGCGCCTTCTTGTAGAGGCCCTTCGGATCGCGCTCCTCGCAGGTGGCGAGGTTGGCGGCGACATGCACCTCGTGGAAGCGCTCGCCGCCGATCACCCGCGCCCGTGCCCGGTCGGCCTTCAGCGGCGAGATCAGCGAGGCGATCACCACCATGCCGGCGTCGGCGAACAGCTTCGCCGTCTCGGCCACCCGGCGGATGTTCTCCGCCCGGTCATCCGACGAGAAGCCCAGCCCGGCGTTCAGCCCGTTGCGGACATTGTCGCCGTCCAGCACGAAGGTCTGCCAGCCGCGGTCGAACAGCGCGCGTTCCAGCGCCATCGCCAGCGTCGACTTGCCGGCACCCGACAGGCCGGTCAGCCAGATGACGCCGCCCTTGTGGCCGTTGGCCTGGGCGCGCTCCTCCAGCGAGACGGTGTGCGACACCTCGGTGATGTTGGCCGCGGCGGCGTCCTCGATCTCCACCACCAGGCAGCCGCCGACCACGTCGTTGCCGTCGATCAGCGCGCCGCGGCCGGTGCGCGGCAGCTCCGACGCCAGATCCAGCGCGATGGGCGAGCGGGAGCGCAGGACGACCTCCGCCACCTCGTTGCGGCGGACCGCCTTGCCGGGGGTGCTGGACAGATCCTCCACATTGATGACCGCCGTCACCTGCTCCACCGTCACCCGGTGTTCGGCGGTGGCGATCTTCAGCGTGTAGGTCTTGCCGACCACCAGCGGATCGGACACCAGCCAGAACAGCCGCACGCTCAGCCGGTGGGCCAGCGTCGGGGCGTCGGACTGGTGGTGGGCGAGATGGCCGCGCTCGGCGAAGATGCGCTTGTCCAGCGTGATGCCGATGCTTTGCCCGGCCTGGGCCGACAGTACCGTCTCCGGATGGTTCCACGCCTCGATGCTGACGACTTTGGCGCTGGCGCCGGTGGGCGAGAAGTGCAGGGTGTCGCCGACGCGCAGGCGCCCGCTTTCGATGCGGCCGGCCAGGATGCGGCGGTCGTCCGGCTTGTAGACGTCCTGCAGGGGCAAGCGCAGCGGCTGGTCGGGCGAGGTCTGCTGCGGACGGAAGGCGTCGAGCTGCTCGATCACCGTGGGCCCCAGATACCACTCGGCCTGCTCGCTGCGGCTGACGATGTTGTCGCCATTGCGGGCGGAGACCGGGATCACCGCCTTGGGCTGGAGACCCAGCTCGGCCAGATAGTCCTTGATCTCCTGCGCCACCGCCTCATAGCGGTGGCTGGAGAACTCGACCTTGTCCATCTTGTTGACGACGACCGCGACCTGACGCACGCCCAGCAGATGCAACAGGAAGGCGTGGCGGCGCGACTGTTCCAGGGCGCCCTCGTCGGCGTCGATCACCAGCAGAGCGGCGTCGGCCTGGGAGGCGCCGGTCACCATGTTCTTCAGGAACTCGGTGTGGCCCGGCGCGTCGATGATGACGTAGGGACGCTGCTTCGTCTTGAAATGGATCTGCGTGGTGTCGATGGTGATGCCCTGGTCGCGCTCGGCCTGGAGCGCGTCCATCACGAAGGCCCACTCGAACGGCATGCCGCGCTTGCGGCTCATCTCGCGGACCTGCTCGACCTTGCCGTCCGGCAGGCTGCCGGTGTCGTTCAGCAGGCGGCCGATCAGCGTGGACTTGCCATGGTCGACATGGCCGACGATGACGATGCGGAGTTGAGAATGCGGCATCTTACATGTACCCCACGCTGCGCAGGCGTTCGAAGCTGTCTTCGGATTCGTTGTCCATCGCCCGGCCGGCGCGTTCCGGCACGCGGGTCACCTGAAGCTCGGCGATGATCTCGTCGATGGTGGACGCGGTGCTGTCGACCGGGAAGGTGATGTTCTTCTCACCCAGCGAGCGGTAACGCTTGCCGTCGCGGGCGAAGTACAGCGGGACGATGGGGATCCCCTCGCGCTGCGAATAGCGCCAGATGTCCAGTTCGGTCCAGGCCAGCAGCGGATGGATGCGGACATGGACGCCTTCGGGGAAGCGCGTCTTGTAATGGTCCCAGAACTCCGCCGGCTGGTCCTTCACGTCCCAGTCGCCTTCCAGCGAGCGCGGCGAGAACACGCGCTCCTTGGCGCGGGTCGCCTGCTCGTCGCGGCGGATGCCGACCATCACGCCCTGATAGGCATTGTCGCGCAGCAGGTTCTTCAGACCTTCCGTCTTGCGCGCGGCGGCGCGGGTCAGCGGCGGCAGGGTCTGGTCCATCTCCTCCTCGGGCGGGCACTGCTCCACCTTGAGGTCGAGGTCCCATTCCTTGGTGATGCGGTCGCGGAACTCGTAGACCTCCGGCAGCTCCATGGCGGTGTCGAGCTGCACGACGGGGAAGGGAATGCGGCCGAAGAACGCCTTGCGGCAGAGCCACAGCAGCGCGTTGCTGTCCTTGCCGATCGACCAGAGCATCGCCAGCTTGTCGATGCGGTTGTAGGCTTCGCGCAGAATGTAGATGCTCTGGTTTTCGAGCTGGTCGAGATCGGCGCTCATCGGGCGGTTCCAATCATGGTGTGTATGCCGCATTCGGTCTTGGCGCTGCCGGCCCAGCGGCCGGAACGCGGGTCGGCACCGGGCGCCACTCGCTCGGTGCAGGTGTAACAGCCGATAGACAGGTACCCGTCGGCTTCCAGCGGGTGGCGCGGCAGGTCGCGCCGGGTGAACTCTTCCTCCAGCCGGGCCTTGTCCCAGTTGGCCAGTGGGTTGACTTTCACGCGGCCGCCCTCCGCCTCGAACAGGGGCAGGGCGGCACGGGTCGAGGACTGGAAGCGCTTGCGTCCCGTCACCCAGGCCTCCAGCCCGGCGGTGGCCAGCGCGCGGTCCAGCGGCACCGTCTTGCGCAGATGGCAGCAGGCGTCGTAATCGCGGGTGAACAGCATGCCGTCCTTGTCGCCGGCGGCGAGGTCGTCGGCGGTCGGCCCGATCTCCCGCACATCCCTGAGGCCCAGCCGCTTCACCAGCTCGTCGCGGTAGCGCAGGGTCTCGCCGAACAGCTTGCCGGTATTCACAAACAGAACCGGGAAATCCGGCGTCGCTTCGGCGGCGAGCGCCAGCAGCACTGCGGATTCGGCCCCGAAGGACGACATCAGCGCGATCCGTCCGCCGAACAGCTCATGCATGGCGGCGAGCAGCGGCGCGCCTTCCAGCGTGCCGTGGCTGTCGGTCAGATGCTTCACCCGTGTTTCCGCGTCCATCGTCGGCTGCCTTTCGCGGTGGCCTTTAAGTATACTAAATATGTAGGTTTAATGACTGTGTTTGCACATTAACACCGGCGGAAAACCCGTGCAACGTAAATACATTCTCTACTTGTTTAATAGGTTTGTGCTGCGCTGCAAATCGTTGTGTGAAATATGTTGATTGTCGTGCGGCAGCCGGGCTAAATACCGCCATGCACAGGACCCCGGTTATAGGCGCCGCAGCCGCCCGCCCGATTTCGCCCGTTTCGGTGAGGCCGGCATGATTCCGCTGGCGCTCGACCCGGCGCGGGTGACGATTGCGCTTGCCGGCAACGGCCCGCTCGCGGTGCGCCGTCTGACGCAGCTTCGCGAGGGCGGGGCCGATCCGCAGGTCTTTTCACCGGAACCGGATGGGGAATTGGCGGCTCTCGCCGGCGACCGTCTGGTGCGGGCTCTGCCGGAGGCATCCGATCTCGACAAGGTCGGCGTGCTGTATGTGATGGGGCTGGGGACGGAGACCGAGACGGCGCTGGCAGACCTGGCACGGCAGCGCCGGGTGCTGGTGAATGTCGAGGACGTCATTCCCTTGTGCGATTTCCACTCGCCCTCCGTGGTGCGGCGTGGCGATCTGGTGATGACGGTCTCCACCGGCGGCCGCAGCCCGACGCTCGCCAGCCTGCTGCGCCAGCGGCTGGAGGCCCTGTTCCCGGACGACTGGGCGGAGCGGCTGCGCACCATCGCCGAGCTTCGCAACCGCCGCCGGGCGGAGGGCGCGTCGATGTCCGAGGTCGCCCGCGAAAGCCGCGACCTGATCGACCGGGAGAAGTGGCTGCCGTAACGGCCCGCCTCCCGCGAAACCCATTCTATCGCGAATTCACTGCCGGACCGCCGACGGTTCGGGTTAAGACACCAAACGCGTTCGAGAACGACCAGCCAGGAGAGCCAGATGTCGGCCAAGGATCGATCGAAGGAAGGATCGATGAAAGCCATCACCGCCAACCGCCTGCGCGACGGAGAAGTCGTGTTCCTGGGCGACGGCGGCCGGTGGGTCGAGTCCTTTGCCGAGGCTGCGCTGTTCCAGCGCTCCGAGGCGGATGCCGTGCTGGCCGACGCCAAGGCGACGGCGGAGCGCGAGCAGTTCGGCGTTGACATCTACGCCTTCGAGGTGGTGGAGGAGGATGGCGTCCCGGTCCCGGCGACGATGCGCGAGCGTATCCGCACCGCCGGCCCGACCGTCCGTCTGGATCTGGGCAAGCAGGCCGCCTGAGTGGCTGTTCGAGTGAATGAACGTCGGCCGTTCCGGCGGCCCTGAGGGTTGATCGACATGAACCACATCGCGCCCGGCGCCCGTGCCGGCATCTACCACTATGACGAGATCGACCGGCAGTTCGTCGCCGAGCGCGTCGAGCAGTTCCGCAAACAGGTCGAGCGCCGGCTGTCCGGCGAGCTGACGGAGGAGGAGTTCAAGCCGGTCCGGCTGATGAACGGCCTCTATCTCCAGCTCCACGCCTACATGCTGCGCATCGCCGTGCCCTATGGCGTGATGTCGGCCACCCAGCTGCGCAAGCTGGCGGAGATCGGGCGCAGGTACGACCGCGGCTACGGCCATTTCACCACCCGCCAGAACCTGCAATACAACTGGATCAAGCTGGAGGACACCCCGGCCATCCTGCATGAGCTGGCCGAGGTCGACATGCACGCGCTGCAGACCAGCGGCAACTGCGTGCGCAACGTCACCACCGACCCCTTCGTCGGCGCCGCCAGGGACGAGGTGGTGGACGGCCGCGTCTATGCCGAGATCCTGCGGCAGTGGACGACGATGCACCCCGAGTTCACCTATCTGCCGCGCAAGTTCAAGATCGCCATCTCCGGCGCCGAGAGCGACCGCGCCGCGGTGCGCATCCACGACGTCGGCCTGCTGGCCCGGCGCAACGACAAGGGCGAGGCCGGCTTCTCCTTCTATGTCGGCGGCGGTCTCGGCCGTTCGCCCTTCGTCGGCAAGCTGGTGCGCGAGTGGGTGGCCGAGGAGGATTTCGTCGCCTATCTCGAAGCCATCCTGCGCGTCTACAACCAGTACGGACGCCGCGACAACATCTACAAGGCGCGCATCAAGATCCTGGTGCATGAGCTGGGGCTGGAGAAGTTCACCCAGGAGGTCGAGGAGGAGTTCGCGCGGCTGCGCGGGCCGAAGTACCGCCTGGATCCGGAGATCGTCGAGGGCGTCCGCCAGCATTTCGCCCCGCCGCCCTTCGAGGAGCTGCCCGACCATTCCGAAGCGCTGGAGCGCGCCAAGGCGTCCGATCCGGCCTTCGCCAACTGGCTTGAGGTGAATGTCGCGGAGCACAAGGCGCCGGGCTACGCCATCGCCACCATCTCGCTGAAGCCGGCCGGCGGCATCCCCGGCGACGCCACCTGCGACCAGATGGACCTCGTCGCCGATCTGGCCGAGCGGCACAGCTTCGGCGAGCTGCGCGTCACCCATGTCCAGAACCTCGTCCTGGCGCACGTCAAGAAGGACGAGCTGTACGACCTGTGGCAGCAGCTCGACGCCGCCGGCCTCGGCAGTGCCAATGCCGGGCTGATCGGCGACATCATCGCCTGCCCGGGCCTGGACTACTGCGCGCTGGCCAATGCCCGCGCGATCCCGCTGGCCCAGGCGATCTCCGCCCGCTTCGCCGATCCGGTCCGCCAGCGCACCATCGGCGAGCTGGGGATCAAGATCAGCGGCTGCATCAACGCCTGCGGCCATCACCATGTCGGCGCCATCGGCATCCTCGGCGTCGACAAGAAGGGCACCGAATATTACCAGATCACCGTCGGCGGCGACCCGACGCTGACCACGGAGATCGGCGACATCCTCGGCCCGGCGGTGACCGAGACCGAGGCGGTGGACGCCATCGAGGCCATCGTCGACGTCTATCTCGCCAACCGCACGGGCGAGGGCGAGCGCTTCATCGACACGCTCAAGCGCGTTGGCCATGCCCCGTTCAAGGAGAGAATCTATGCCGCTGATTGAGAATGGGCGCATCGGCGAGGACGCCTGGAGCTTCATCCCCGATGGTGAGCCGGTTCCCAACGACCGCCCGGTGATCATCAGCTTCGAGCGCTGGCAGGCGGAGCGTGACAGCTTCGAGGGCCGCAACGCCCGGCTTGGCGTGCGGCTGAAGAGCGGCACGCTGGCAGGATCCATCGCCGCCGACCTCGACCGTTTTTCCCTGGTGGCGGTGGAGTTCCCGAAGTTCCGCGACGGTCGCGGCTTCTCCACCGCACGCGAGCTGCGGGAGCGCTACGGCTACACCGGCGAGATCCGCGCTGTCGGCCATGTCATCCCCGACCAGTACCTGTTCCTGGTCCGCACCGGCTTCACCTCGGTCGAGGCGCCGGAAGGCACCAATCCGGAAAGCTGGGACAACGCGCTGAAGGAGGTCACCATCGCCTTCCAGCCCAGCCTGGACGACACCGCACCGCTGTCGCTGCTGCGCCGCAAGCTGAAGGTGGGGTAGGGCGGTCTTCATCCGCCCAGGAGCAATGGGAAAGGCGCCGTCCCTGCCGGGGACGGCGCCTTCCTCATTTCAGAGGGCGGTGAACTAGGAACTCGACACGTCCTGGGCCATCACCCCGGAGAGGGTGACCGTCGACGCGCTGCCGAAGCCGGAAATGTCGAGAACAGCCTCGCCCTGGGCGTTGGCGCTCACCGTGTAGCTCTGGTACGTGAACAGTCCGATCCGGTCACCCTCCGCGGCGTCGAAATCGCCCACGACGTCGTTGCCGCCGCTGCCGCCGAAGCTGACCGAGAAATCGAACAGGTCGGCGCCGGCCCCGCCTTGCAGCACGTCGTCACCGCCGCCGCCCCGCAGCCTGTCGTCACCGGTCCCACCGGACAGCGTGTCGTTGCCGGAACCGCCGGTCAGCACATCGTTGCCGTCCTCGCCGGCCATCGTCACTGCCGAGTAGGAGTTGGCCGCCGTCACGGTGTCATTGCCGACCCCGCCGATGACATGCTCGATCGAGTTGGAGATATTCAGGTCGACACCGCCGGCGTAGCGGACAAGGACCGTGTCGTCGCCATCGCCGCCGAAAAGGCGGGCCGCGGTCGCAGTGTCGAGATAGAAGCTGTCGTTCCCGGCGTCGCCGAACAGCACATTGTCGCCGGCCCCGCCGATCAGGACATCATCCCCGTCACCGCCGAACAGGGTGTCATTGCCTGCTCCCCCGACCAGAACATCGTTCCCAGCACGGCCGAACAGAGTGTCGTTGCCGTCGCCGCCATCCAGCGTGTCGTCGCCATAATCTCCGAGCAGCGTGTCGTCGCCGGGTCCACCAAACAGGTATCCCATATGCTTGCCCCCCCCATTTGCAAAACAGAGCGTTTCAAAAATTGTGAGAGATGGATGATAAACAATTCAAGGGTCAAAGAAATCAGAGAAATCTACCATAAGGTGTGGTAACAAGTCGCAATCGGCCTTGTTCGAAAAATGCGGGAAGGGGCATTCGCCGGGAGGACTCCCACGGCAGGCCCGACGGGCCGGGTGAAACAGGAGATGCCCCGAAAATGACTGTGGCGCCGAAGCCCGTCTGGACTTGGCGCCACATCGTACTGAACGTTCAAGCGATGGGGACGACCCTGTATCGGTGGTCCGGCCGCTCACCAGTGGCGGAGCGGGCCGACGTCGACATGGACGAAGTTGCTGTCCGGGTAATAGCCGACCCCGCCGCCGCGCAGGCTGAGCGCCGCACGCTGGAGCTGGCGGGTCGACAGGCCCTGGACCCGCAGGTCGATTGCCATGCCGCGCATGTGATAGCTGTTCTGCGCCACGCCGCTGCCGTCGGCTTCCCGCAGCATCGCGTTAGTCTCCGGCGAGCGGTAGCCCGAGACGATCTCGATCGGGCCGCGCCGGCCGATCTTGCGGCTCAGCGAGTGGACCAGATCGATCAGCTTCGGATCCATCGCATGGACTGAATTGTTGTGGTGGTCGCGCAGAACGCGGTTCAGGGCGCGCATCGCGTCGCGGACATACTTGCCCCGCGACCAGTATTCGGCGCTGACGCGCTCACCGGTGTGCAGGTTCACCAGGGACAGCACCCGCGGCGGAGCGCGGAGCGCCGCAGCTTCCGCCTCTTCGCTGGTAAACAGGGTCCCGCCGGCAGAGGCGACCGCCGCCAGACCGAGGCCGGCGCGCAGAAGATGGCGGCGATCAAGATGATGGCGTTCGGTGGCGTGGCTCTCGCCGACGCTCGGGCGTGCGGTCGTGATCGACCGGGCGTCCGCATCCTTCATCATTCTTCCTTCATATCCCGTTTTTCCGCTCCGGCAGCCGGAATCCATCGTCTGGACCCCGCCGTCCCGGTTACGGCCAAAGTCACACCCTGGCTAAGGTCAAGGCGTGCTGCGGTGCGTTTATCCGAAAGGTGGGACACTTTTAGGATGCCCGTGGCCTTTTCTGTCAAGAAACCATTGCTTAACCGATGCTGTTTTTTGGGGGAGTCGAGGGATTCCGCGGCCTCGCCCGGAACAGGGGCGGGAAGCCGGGTCGGGGCTGTTCGCGACCCGTTCGCAACCGGTTCGATTACAGAACCGTAACGTGCGCGACTCGGGACCGACGCGGTAAAGTCACAGCGATGGAGGTGCCGGGGCCTATGGCCGTTGCTATGGCCAAGCTTCCGTTTTTCCTATCCATCCCGGCTGGAATCCCCGTTTTCCCGCCGATGCGCCATGCCGGCGGGCCGCCGAACCGCATCCTCCGAAAGAGGGTGCGCAAAAGGGGGATTCATTCAGCCTTCGGTAAGGAATGAACCGCATGATTGTCGCGATGTAACCATTTCACGGCGTCGAGTTGTCCGTGCCAACCGCCACCACCCCGACCGCACAGTCCGTCTCCTTCTTTCGGCCCGACCAGCTGGCCGAGGTGCTGGAGCGGCACGCCCGCTGGATCAAGGGCCAGCCGGGCGGCGCCCGCGCCAACCTCGCCATGGCCGATCTGGAGGGGGTGGACCTGTCGCAGCGCGACCTGCGTGGCGCCCGTCTGGTCGGGGCGCGGCTGGCGCGCGGGCGGCTGAACGGAACCAATCTGGCCGGCGCCGACCTGTTCGGCGTCGATCTGCGCGATGCCGACATCAGCCGCGCCAACCTGATGCAGACCGACCTGCGTGGCGCCCGGCTGCGCGCGGCCGACTTCTCGAACGCCAATTTGAAGGGCGCCGACCTGCGCGCCGGCACGCTGGAACCGGGCGGCACCGCCCGCCGCGGCACCGGCCCCGATGCGCAGGACGCCGAAAGCGCCCGCCAGATCCACAAGGCGGCCCTCTCCCGCCTCCAGAACGGCATGATGGCGGAGGGCGGCATTCCCACCGACCTCACCGGCGCGGTGCTGCGCGGCGCCAACCTGTCCGACGCCGACCTCAGCGGTGCCATGTTGCAGAACGCCGATCTTTCCGGGGCGGTGCTGACCGGGGCGGACCTGACCGGCGCCCGGCTGAACGGCGCCAACCTGTCGGGGGCGGCGCTGGACGGCACCCGCTTCGACAAGGCCGACATGGTCGGCACGCGGATGGCCGACTGCGACCTGTCCTCCACCCGCATCGCCACGGCGCAGATGACCCGCCCCATCGACAGCATGGGGTCGGAAATCCAGCGCGCCATCTTCGACCATGAGCGCTGGATCGACAGCTTCGGCCAGCGCGGCCAGCGGGCCGATCTGGACGGCGCCGACCTCAGCCGTGCCGATCTGCGCAACGTCAACCTCAGCGCCGCTTCGCTGCGGGGGGCCAACCTGTCGGCGGCGGCGCTGACCGGCGCGCGGTTGATGATGACCGATCTGTCGGGCGCCAATCTGGAGGGCGCCAACCTGATGGGCGCCGACCTGTCGGGCGCCAACCTCAGCTACGCCGTGCTGACCGGCGCCGACCTGACGCGAGTGCGGCTCGGCCCGGCGGCGATCAAGGATCCGTCGGGCCGCCCCACCGGCCGCTCCTGGGCCGCCAATCTGATGGGAGCCGACATGCGCGGCGCCCTGCTGGTCGGCACCTGTCTGGTTCAGGCGAACCTGTCCGACGCCAATCTCGACAGCGCCGACATGGACGGTGCCGACATGGCCGGCGCCAAGCTTCAGCGCGCCACGCTCCCCGGCCGTCCGCCCCGCCGGGGTTAAAGGCGGAACTCCACATCCCGACTTAACCTCCCGCTGCCTTCCTTACGGCAGGATGATCGTCACCGTGGTGCCGGTGCCCGGCTTGCTGTCCAGGGTCAGGGTGCCGCCATGGGCCTCGACGAAGCGGCGGGCCAGCGGCAGGCCCAAGCCGGTGCCGGCCTCCGCCTTGGTCAGATAATTGTGGACCTGACGGAACGGCTCCATCGCGATCACCAGTTCGTCTGCGCTCATGCCGACGCCGGTGTCGGCGATCACGATGACGGCACCGGTTCCGCCGGGCCCGGGCTTGGCCTCCACCCGCACGGCACCGCCCGACGGGGTGAATTTGATGGCATTGGACAGGACGTTCAGCACCGCCTGCCGCATGCGGACCCCATCCACCGTGACCTGAAGATCGGACGCGATGGCGCCGCTGGTCAGCACCACCCCCTTGCGCAGGGCCAGCGCCTCCATCAGCGACAGGCAATCCTCCAGCAGCTCGCCCAGCGCGACGCAGGCGGGGAACAGTTCCAGCCGTCCGGCCTCGATCTTCGCCATGTCCAGAAGCTCGTTCACCAGATCCAGCAGAAGGCGGCCTGACTGGTGGATGGCGGTCAGATATTCGACATGCTTGGGCGGGGAGGGGCCGAAGATGCCGGACATCAGAGCCTCGGCGAAGCCGATGATCGCGTTCAGCGGGGTGCGCAGCTCGTGGCTCATGTTGGCCAGGAAATCGCTCTTGGCCCGGTTCGCCGCCTCGGCATGCTCCTTTTCCGATTGCAGCCGGCGGCGCTGCTCGATCAGCACCGCCTCGCGGGCGCGCCGCACCTCCTCCTCGGCGCTGCGGCGGCGGCGGTAGGCGCGCGACACCAGCAGCGCCAGCATCAGCGTCGCCGCGCAGGCGGCGGCCGCTCCGCCGACCACCGTCATGCGGGTGGCGTTCAGCTTCTGCTGCACGAGGGCCGACGGCACGCCCAGCACCACCGCCCAGCCGGTTTCGGGTGAGCGGTGTATGACAGAGTGGACCTCGACCCCGTCCCTGGTCTGGCCGAGGAACATGCGGTTGCTGCCGGTCCGGATCCGCGCCTCCAGCGATGCGTAGACCTTCTGGCCCAGATAGGCCGCCGCATCGCGCGAGCGGGCGGCGATCAGCATGGTCGGATCGATGACGGTGACCGTCCATTCCGGCGGGGTGTCGCGGGTCCGCAGGGCGCTGGACAGCCCCTCCAGCCCAAGCGCCAGCGACAGGATGTAGCGCACCCGGTCGTTCTGGCGGTCCGGGTCGAACTGGAGGATCGGTGCCCGCAGGATCAGCGACGGCCGGCCCGGCGGTCCGCCGGGCGGCAGCACGCCGCCGATGGTCGCGCGGCGGCTCTCGATGACATGGCGGGTGATCTCGTCCAGCCGGGGCGGCGGCAGCGGCTGGACGCCCAGCGGGTAATGGGTGTGGAAGACGAAGCGGCCGGTGTCGGCGTCGACCATCCCCATCGCCAGCCAGCCGGGTTGGCTGTGGGTGGCGGTGGTGGTCTCCTGGTACAGGGTGCGCAGATCGTCGGCATTGGGCTGGAGCAGCGACGCCAGCAGTTCGAGCGGCCGCAGCTGGCTCGCCAGTTCACGGTCGACCGCCAGCGACAGCGACTGCGCCACCGATTGCAGCGCATCCTCCGTCTCCGCCCGGTCGCGCGCATCGAGCTGCCAGACCATCACGGCGCCGAACAGCAGCAGCGGTGCCGTCACGGCCAGACCGATGGCGAGGATGGAACTGGGTAACCGAAACCTCAACCGCTGATGCTCCAGACCGTCGGGGACGACCACCGGAGTGGTGCGAACAGACTAGTACGGGACAGGTGGGGACTCCAGGCACCTCCGTCGTCCCCTGGGTTTTCCCTTATCGGCGGGAGCAATCAGGCCGCACCCGTCAGCAACCGCGTCAGCTCCACCGCCGTCTTCACCCGCATCTTCTCGAACACATGGCTGCGGTGGACCTCGACCGTGCGCATGCTGATGCCCAGCTCGTCGGCGATCACCTTGTTCAGGCGGCCGGCGACGACCAGCTCCATCACCTGCCGTTCGCGCTGGGTCAGGGTGGCCAGACGGGCGGCCAGCCCGGCCTGACCGGCCTCGCGCTCGCGCTGTTCGGCGTCGAAGGCCAGCGCGTCGATCACCCGGTCGACCAGCTCGTTGTCGTTGAAGGGCTTCTCCACGAAATCGCGGGCCCCCTTCTTCAGGGCGCCGACGGCGATGGGCACGTCGCCGTGGCCGGTCAGGAAGATCACCGGCATGCGGCAGCCCTTGGACAGTAGCCGGTCGAACAGCTCCAGCCCGCTCATCCCCTCCATGCGAATGTCCAGCAGGAGGCAGCCTGCGGTGTCCGGCCGCCACGACTCCAGGAAGGATTCGGCCGACGGCCAGCCCGCCACCGGGACGTTGCGCGACTGAAACAGCCAGCCGAGCGCGTCGCGGATGGCCTCGTCGTCGTCGACGATGTGGAGCGTGGTCATTCGGCAGCCTCGGCGGTGTGATCGGGATGTGGGCCGGCGGGATGTGGGCCGCCGGGATGCGGACCGGTCGTCCGGTCCGGCGTGCGGGCATGGACGGGCAGGGTGAACAGGAAGCGCGTGCCGGCGGCGGCGGCTCCCGTTGCATCCCCGTTTCCATCTCCCTCCGGCGCCAACGTCTCGAACCACAGCCGGCCGCGGTGGTGTTCGACGATGGACCGGCAGATGTTCAGGCCCATGCCCATACCTTCGCGCTTGGTGGTGAAGAAAGGGGAAAACAGGCGGTCGGCCACGTCGGGGGCGACGCCGCAGCCATGGTCGCGGATCTCGGTCAGCAGCAGGCGGGCGCCATCCTTGCCGTCCTCGCCGCCATCGCAGTCGGTCTGGCGGACGGTGACGGTCAGGCGGCGGTCGGCGCGTGGGGTGCGGGCCATCGCCTCGATCCCGTTGCGCATCAGGTTCAGCACCACCTGTTGCAGCAGGATGCGGTCGCCGGTGACCGGCGGCAGATCGGCCGGGGCATCCAGCTCCACCCGCACGCCCAGCCTTGCGGCGTCGCTGCCGGCCAGCCCGACGCAATCCTCCAGCACCTCGGCCAGCGAACAGGGGGCGACCCTGGGATCGCGCTTGCGTACGAAGTCGTGGATGCGGCGCACCACCAGCCCGGCGCGCTTGGCCTGGGCGGCCAGCTTCTCCAGCGCCGCCGCCACCTCCTGCGTGTCGCAGCGGTCGGAGCGCAGCCGGTTCAGGCAACCGGTGCAATAGCTGGCGATGGCCGACAGCGGCTGGTTCAGCTCATGCGCCAGGGTGGAGGCCATTTCGCCCATGGTGATCAGGCGGGAGGTCTGTTGCAGCCGCTCCTGCTGCTGGCGCGCCAGCTCCTCGGCGCGCTTGCGCTCAGTGATGTCGAGGACGGAGCCCATCCAGCCGGTCTGCCGGCCGTTGGCGTCGATCAGCGGCGCCTCGTAGATCAGCGCCTCGAACCGCTCGCCGTCGGCGCGCTGGAAGCGCATCTCCAGCCCGCTTTCCGGCGCCCGGCCGGCCAGCACGTCCTGGAAGGCGGCCTCGGCCCGGTCGATCTCCTCTGGCAGCCAATAGGGCGCCGGCGGGCCGCGCCCGATCAGATCGTCCGCCTCCAGCCCAACCATCCGGCAGAAGGCCGGGTTGACGTAGGTGATGCGCCCTTCCAGGTCGCGGGCGCGCATGCCCACGGTCAGGCTGTCCTCCATCGCCTTGCGGAAGGCATGTTCCTCGCGCAGCGCCTCCTCGGCGCGCAGGCGGCCGGCGATGTGCCGGCGCAGCGACCACAGGCTCCACAATGCCGATCCGGTCAGCGCGAAGATCGCCGCCACCAGAACTGTGCGGGTGACGTTGGAGTCGGTGGGGTAGGCGGTGGCGACCAGGGCCATCCCATGGCCGGGCGGATCGAACGGGATGAGGTGGCTGCGCGCGGGGTCGGGCGCCGGTCCTGCCATGGATCCCGGCACCGACATGCGCGACTTCGATCCCAGCACCGTGCCGGTGGCGTCGACCACCTCCAGCTGGTAGCGCTGGGCGAACCACCAGGGGACATGGTGGGTCAGCATCGCCTCGAAGGAGAAGACGCCGACCAGCGTGCCGGCGAAGGCGCCGTCGCGGAACAGCGGGAAGGCGGCGTCGAAGCCGCGGTCGGTGGCGTCGATCCGGTAGGGCGCGCCATAGGCCCGCAGGCCGGAGGACCGCGCGATCCGCACCGCGTCGTCGCGTGCCATCCCCTCCGCGCCGGCCGGCTCCGAAGGTGTATCCGTTCCGCCGTTCCCCGGCAGCGGCGGCTCGGCCAGCAGGGTGCGGCCCTGGGCGTCGAGCCACAGCACCCGCTCGATCGCCGGATTGGTGTTCACCACCAGCCGGGCCATTGCGCCGAACTGCCGCAGGTCCACCTCAACCCGGCCCAGCGTTTCTGCCAGCCTCTCCAGCTTGTCCTCGTCCGACGCGAGCTGGAAGTGCAGGTTCTGCTCCACCCACAGGGCGTCCTTGATCAGCGCCAGCGCCTCCTCCTCCCGCTCGTTGCGCTGCAACAGCCACAGGAAGGCGCCCAGCAGCACCACGACCAGCGCCATCGCCACCACCGGCATGGCGTGCGGCACCGCCCGCCCGATGCGGACGGCAGGACTGGATGTGCGGGATGGCTTCGGCATCGGTGTGGACACGAAAGTGTGGGGGCAGGGGATGGCGGGACCGTACGAAAGTGGAATAGGCCGACTCTGCGGATATCCACAATAGCCGCAATTCGTCCGATCATGAACAATGCGCAACAAGTACGGGGCCGAACAGTCAGTCTCGTCTACAATGAATACCAGAGGGGGACGCACCTATGAAACTCGTGAAGCTCCTGTGCGCGGCGGCGGTCGGCTGCATGATGTCGGCGCCGATGGCGATTTCGACGGCCTGGGCCCAGGACCAGATCGTGATCAAGTTCAGCCACGTCGTCGCGCCGGAGACGCCGAAGGGCAAGGGTGCCGAGAAGTTCAAGGAGCTGGCCGAGAAGCTGACCGCCGGCAAGGTGAAGATCGAGGTCTACCCGAACAGCCAGCTCTACAAGGACAAGGAAGAGCTCGAGGCGCTGCAGCTGGGCGCCGTGCAGATGCTGGCCCCGTCGCTGGCCAAGTTCGGCCCGCTGGGCGCCAAGGAATTCGAGGTCTTCGACCTGCCCTACATCTTCCCCAGCAAGGAGGTGCTCCAGCGCGTCACCAAGGGCGAGATCGGCAAGAGCCTGTTCAAGAAGCTGGAGTCCAAGGGCATCGTCGGTCTGGCCTATTGGGACAACGGCTTCAAGATCATGAGCGCCAACAAGCCGCTCATCAAGCCGGAGGACGTGAAGGGCCTGAAGATGCGCATCCAGTCGTCCAAGGTCTTGGACGCCCAGATGCGGGCGCTGGGCGCCCTGCCGCAGGTGATGGCCTTCTCCGAAGTGTACCAGGCGCTGCAGACCGGCGTCGTCGACGGCACGGAGAACCCGCCGTCCAACATGTACACCCAGAAGATGCACGAGGTTCAGAAGAACGCCACCCTGACCGACCATGGCTATCTCGGCTATGCGGTCATCGTGAACAAGAAGTTCTGGGAAGGCCTGCCCGCCGACGTCCGCGGCAAGCTGGAAGAGGCGATGAAGGAGGCGACCGACTACGCCAACGACATCGCCCAGAACGAGAACGACGTGGCGCTGGCCCAGATGAAGGCCTCCGGCAAGACCGAGTTCCACACCCAGACCAAGGAAGAGCGTGAAGCCTGGGTCAAGGCCCTGAAGCCGGTCCACAAGGACGCCGAATCCCGCGTCGGCAAGGACCTGATCGAAGCGATCTACAAGGAATCGGCCGCGGCCGGCTTCAAAATGTGATTTGAGCCGTCAGGCGGATTTCCCTCTCCCCTCCGGGGAGAGGGTCAGGGTGAGGGGGCAGCACAGGCGGAAGCCTGTGCCAAGGGATTGCCAAGGGGCAGCATGCCCCTTGGCGGCGCGCAGAGCGCGCCGGCCCCCTCCCCCTCCCCACCGCTGCGCGGCGGGTCCCCTCCCTCTCCCCGGGGGAGAGAGGACATTCACCGCTGACGGAAGCGTCGATCCTTGGCTCTCTAGCAGGGAGCAGGACGACTTAACAAACGCGAAATCATCTCCGCCGACCGGGAGATCCCCCCGACATGTTTATGAAAATTCTCGACCGGCTTGAGGAGACGCTGATCGCGTCGCTCATGGCCGGGGCGACGCTCGTCATCTTCGCGTCCGTCGTCCACCGCTATTTCTCCGGCGTTCCCTACATCCAGGACTATGTGCTGCACTGGAACCTCGCCTGGGCGCAGGAGCTGTGCATCTACATGTTCGTGTGGATGGCAAAGTTCGGTGCCGCCTATGGCGTGCGCACCGGCATCCATGTGGGCGTCGACGTCATCATCAACCGGATGGAACCGCACCTGCGTGCCAAGTTCGTGCTGTTCGGGCTGGGGGCCGGCGCGCTGTTCACCGGCATCGTCGGGTCGCTGGGCGCCCGCTTCGTCTGGCACATGTCGGAAACCGATCAGGTGTCAGCCGATCTGGAATGGCCGATGTGGATCATCTATCTGGCGGTGCCGCTCGGCTCCTACCTGATGTGCTTCCGCTTCCTCCAGGTCGCCTGGACCTTCGTCCGCACCGGTGAACTGCCCCACCACGACCATGCCCAGGTCGACGGCATCGACCCGGTCGAGGCCGCCAATGAAGGAGGTCCGGCATGAACGCCGCCATCATCTTCGGGCTTCTGCTGGCCCTCATGCTCACCGGCATGCCGATCTCGATCTCGCTCGGCCTGACGGTGCTGTCCTTCCTGTTCTTCATGACCGACGTGCCGATCGACGCCGTGGCCCTGAAGCTGTTCACCGGCATCGAGAAGTTCGAGATCATGGCGATCCCGTTCTTCATCCTGGCCGGCAACTTCCTGACCCATGGCGGCGTCGCCCGCCGCATGATCAACTTCGCCACCTCGATGGTCGGCCACTGGCACGGCGGCCTCGGCCTTGCGGGCGTGATGGCCTGCGCGCTGTTCGCGGCGGTGTCGGGCTCCAGCCCGGCCACCGTGGTCGCCATCGGCTCGATCATCCTGCCGGCCATGGTGGCGCAGGGCTTCCCGAAGAATTTCGGTGCCGGCATCATCACCACTTCGGGCGCGCTCGGCATCCTGATCCCGCCGTCCATCGTGATGGTGATGTACTGCGTCGCCACCACCGGCCACCCGCAGGCCGCCTCCATCGGCCAGATGTTCATCGCTGGCGTGGTGCCGGGCATCCTGCTGGCCTGCTTCCTCGGCTTCACCACCTGGTTCCGCGCCCGCAAGTTCGGCTATCCGCGCCTGCCCAAGGCCAGCTTTGCCCAGCGCATGCATGCCCTGCGCGAAAGCTTCTGGGGCCTGCTGCTGATCATCGTCGTCATGGGCGGCATCTACAGCGGCATCTTCACCCCGACCGAGGCGGCGGCGATGGCCGCGGTCTATGCCTTCTTCGTCGCCGTCTTCATCTACAAGGACATGCCGCTCCGCCGCGTGCCGAAGGTGCTGCTGGACAGCGCCAGCATGTCGGCGATGCTGCTCTACATCATCACCAACGCGGTGCTCTTCTCCTTCCTGATGACGTCGGAGCAGATTCCGCAGAACATGGCGGCTTGGATCCTCGACCAGAACATGGGCGTGTGGGTCTTCCTGCTGGTGGTGAACATCATCCTGCTGGCCGCCGGCAACTTCATGGAGCCGTCGTCCATCGTCCTGATCATGGCGCCGATCCTGTTCCCGGTCGCCATGAAGCTGGGCATCGACCCGGTGCATTTCGGCATCCTGATCATCGTGAACATGGAAGTCGGCATGTGCCACCCGCCGGTCGGCCTGAACCTCTACGTCGCCTCGGGCATCACCAAGATGGGCATCACCGAGCTGACGGTGGCGGTGTGGCCGTGGCTGCTGACGATGCTGATCTTCCTCGGCCTCGTCACCTATGTTCCGGCGATCACGCTGTGGTTCCCGCGCCTGCTCGGCTTCATGTAAAGCCGCAAGTCGTCAGGGGACTTTCTCGCTGAATCGGCAGGGGCCGCGAAGTCCGGACAAGGGATTTCGCGGCCCCGCTTTTTTGTACCCATACATTGTTGCGCATTGAAGCCGGCGCGGGGCAGGGCCTAAACTTCGACCTTCCCCGCCGCCAGCCAGACCAGAGGTTAGCCTTGTCGGCCCAGTTCCTGCCCACCGCCTGTCCGCACGATTGCCCCAGCACCTGCGCGCTGGAGGTGGAACGCCTCGCCCCCGACCGCATCGGCAAGGTGCGCGGTGCCGCCGAGAACAGCTACACCGCCGGCGTCATCTGCGCGAAGGTCAGCCGCTATGCCGAGCGCGTGCATTCGTCGGACCGGTTGAAGACCCCGCTGCTGCGCACCGGCCCCAAGGGCTCCGGCCAGTGGACGGAAATCGGCTGGGACGAGGCGCTGGACCGCATCGCCGACGCCTTCCTGACCGCCGAGCGGACCTATGGCCCGGAAGCGGTCTGGCCCTATTTCTACGCCGGCACTATGGGTCTGGTGCAGCGCGGCGGCATCCAGCGCCTGCGCCATGCCAAGGGCTATTCGCGCCAGACCAGCACGGTGTGCGACACGCCGGCCAACATGGGCTGGCTCGCCGGCTATGGCGACATCCGCGGCGCCGACCCGCGCGAGATGGCGGAAAGCGACCTGATTGTCAACTGGGGCGGCAACCCGGTGGCGACCCAGGTCAACGTGATGACCCATGTCAGCCGCGCCCGCAAGGGCCGCGGCGCCAAGCTGGTCACCATCGACCCCTACCGCACCGGCACGGCCGAGGTCTCCGACCTGCACCTGATGCTGCGGCCGGGCACCGACGGGGCGCTGGCCTGCGCGGTGATGCATGTGCTGTTCCGCGACGGTTATGCCGACCGCGCCTATCTCGACCGTCTCGCCGGCGACACCGCGGCGCTGGAGGCACATCTCGCCAGCCGCAACCCGGAATGGGCAGCATCCATCACCGGCCTGACCGTGGCGGAGATCGAGGAGTTCGCCCGCCTCTACGGTACCACCAAGCGGAGCTATCTGCGCGTCGGCTACGGCCTGTCGCGCGCCCACAATGGGGCGGCGCAGGTCCACGCCGTCTCCTGCCTGCCGGTGGTCACCGGCGCCTGGCAGCACAAGGGCGGCGGCGCGCTCTATTGCTCGTCCGGCATCTACAAGCTGGACAAGACCCTGTCGGAGGGTCTGGACCGCCTCGACAAGTCGGTGCGCAGCTTCGACCAGTCGCGCATCGGCGCGGTGCTGACCGGCGACCCGCGCGACCTGACCAGCGGCCCGCCGGTGACGGCGATGCTGATCCAGAACACCAACCCGGTGACGATCTGCCCGGATTCCAACCGCGTCCGCCAGGGCTTCCTGCGCGAGGATCTGTTCGTCGCGGTGCATGAGCAGTTCATGACCGACACGGCGAAGCTGGCCGATCTGGTGATCCCCGCCACCACCTTCCTGGAGCATGACGACATCTACCGCGGCGGCGGCCAGATGCACATCCTGATCGGCCGCAAGGTGATCGAGCCGCAGTTCGAGGCGCGCGAGAACCATTGGGTCATCAGCGAACTCGCCCGCCGCGTCGGCGCCGAGCATCCGGGATTCGGCATGACCGCGCTGGAGATCATCGACGCCATGCTGAAGGCGTCCAACCTCGGCGACGCGGCGACGCTGAGCGAGCAGCGCTGGATCGACGCCCAGCCGGACTTCGAGACCTCGCATTTCCTCAACGGCTTCGCCCATCCGGATGCCAAGTTCCGCTTCGCCCCCGACTGGGCGGCGCTCGGCCCCTATGGCGGCATGCCGGAGCTGCCCGACCATATGCCCCCCGCCCGCGATGCCGATGCGGAGCACCCGTTCCGCCTCGTCACCGCCCCGGCCCGCCAGTTCCTCAACACCTCCTTCACCGAGACGCTGACCGCCCAGAAGCGTGAAGGCCGTCCCACCGCGCTGATCCACCCGGACGACGCGGCCGGGCTGGCTCTGGCCGACGGCGACGCGGTGCGGCTGGGCAACCCGCAAGGCAGCGTGGTAGTCCATGCGAAGTCCTTCGCCGGTGTGCCGCGCGGCGTGGTGATCGTCGAAGGTATCTGGCCCAACAGCGCCTTCGTCGAGGGCATGGGCATCAACAGCCTGACCTCGCCGGAACCGGTGCCGCCGGCCGGCGGTGCGGCGTTCCACGACACGGCGGTGTGGATGCGGGCGGCGTAAGCCCCCGCACTCATCCCACCCCTGCCCATACCCACCCGTGCGCCGCGCGCCCATCTCTGCTATGGCTGTGCCCCCATCCCAGAGAGACCGTGCAGCACCGTCATGACCGAGCCCGCCGCCTTCCTCAACGTCGCCAACTCCCTGTCCGGCAAGCGCTGGCAGGCGCGGCCCTGCGACGAGCGGCAGGCGCAGGCGCTCACCCAGGGGCGCGGGCTGCCGGAGATCGTCGGCCGGGTGCTGGCCGCCCGCGGCGTCACCGAGGACAGCTGCGAAACCTTCCTCAACCCGACGCTGAAGGCCCTGCTGCCCGATCCGTCCCGCTTCCGCGACATGGACCCGGCGGCCGAGCGCATCGCGCGCGCCATCCGCGACGGCGAGCCGGTGGCGGTCTTCGGCGACTACGACGTGGACGGCGCCACCTCCGCCGCGCTGCTGCGCCGCTTCTTCCGCTCGCTCGGCGCCGACATCCGCGTCTATGTCCCCGACCGCATCACCGAGGGCTACGGCCCCAACGCCCCGGCGCTGCTTCGCCTGAAAGGGGAGGGGGTGCGGCTGGTGGTGACGGTCGATTGCGGCATTTCCGCCTTCGCGGCGCTGGAGGCGGCGGCCGAGGCCGGGCTGGATGTCGTCGTGCTCGACCACCATGCCGCCGAGCCGCGCCTGCCTCCCGCCGTAGCACTGGTCAACCCCAACCGGCTGGACGAGGACGGCGCCTACCGCACGCTCTGCGCCGCCGGTGTCACCTTCATCACCATCGTCGCCATCAACCGCGTGCTGCGGACAACCGGCTTCTACCGCGACCGGGCGGAGCCCAACCTGATGGAATGGCTCGACATCGTGGCGCTCGGCACGGTGTGCGACGTGGTGCCGCTGACCGGGCTGAACCGCGCGCTGGTGGCGCAGGGGCTGAAGGTGATGGCGCGGCGCGCCAATCCCGGCCTCGCCGCCCTGTCCGACGTGGCGGGGGTGAAGGAGAAGCCTGACGCCTACCATGCCGGTTACGTCCTCGGCCCGCGTGTGAATGCCGGCGGCCGGGTGGGGGCGTCCGACCTCGGCGCCCGCCTGCTTTCCACCGACGATCCCATCGAGGCGATGGAACTGGCCCAGCGGCTGGAGGGTCACAACGCCGAACGCCGCACCATCGAACAGGCGGTCCTCGACGAGGCGCTGGAGCGCGTTGCCGCCGAGGCCGGGCGCACGACCGATCTGGTCTTCGTCACCGGCGTCGGCTGGCACCCCGGCGTCATCGGCATCGTCGCCGCCCGGCTGAAGGAGCGCTACAGCCGCCCGGCCTGCGTGGTGGCTCTGGAGGAAACCGCCGATGGCACCGTCATCGGCAAGGCCTCCGGCCGTTCGGTGCGCGGCGTCGATCTCGGCGCGGCGGTGATCGCCGCCCGGCAGGAAGGGCTGCTGCTGGCCGGCGGCGGCCACCGCATGGCGGCGGGCTTCACCGTTGCCGGCGACAAAATCGACGCGTTGCGCGACTTCCTGCACAGCCGCATCTCCGAACAGGTGGCATCCGCCCCGCTGGTGCCGACGCTGGAACTGGACGGCGCCCTGTCGGTCGGCGGCGCCAGCGTCGGTCTGGTGACGACGCTCGACAAGCTCGGCCCCTACGGCACCGGCAACGCCGAACCGCGCTTCGCCATCGCCGACGCCCGCATCGTGCGCGCCGACGTGGTGGGCGCCAACCATGTGCGCTGCATCCTGCAAGGCAACGACGGTGCCCGGCTGAAGGCCATCGCCTTCCGCGCGCTCGACAGCGACATGGGCCAAGCCCTGCTGACCGGCCGCGGCACCCCGTTCCACCTTGCCGGCGTGCTGCGCATCGACCGCTGGAACGGCTCGGAAGGTGTCCAGCTGCTGATCGACGACGCGGCACCGGCGCGCTCGGCCTGAGCGTTGGCGGGGCGTTGGGCGGGCAGGACGCAAAAAAGTATCGGGGGATGCGAAAAAGCGCTTGCGCTCCGCGGCCCCGATCTTTAGAAAGCGCGTCACCGCGAACGACGTCCCCGTCGTCTAGAGGCCTAGGACACCGCCCTTTCACGGCGGCGACACGGGTTCGACTCCCGTCGGGGACGCCATCTTCTCGGTTCATGACTTAAGCCCCGCCTTGTGCGGGGCTTAGTCGTTTTTGGGCCGACGGCTTGACAAGTTGTCTCCTGCGGAAGACATTGCTGGATGATCGAGATCCGTCAGACCGACCGTTTCGCCGCTTGGATAGAGAGCTTGCGGGACGTTCGGGCTCGCATGCGGATTGAGGTGCGTATCCGCCGCCTTCAACTTGGCAATCCTGGCGATACCAAGCCGGTGGGGGAAGGTGTCAGTGAACTGCGCATCGACCACGGCCCCGGCTACCGCGTCTATTTCATCCAGCGTGGCGACACACTGATCGTGCTGCTGGCCGGTGGAGACAAGCGGTCCCAGGACCGCGACATCGCAACCGCCATTGCGATGGCACGGGATCTCTAGACGTGCAGCCCGACAAAGGAGGGGAGCATGGCCCGAACCGAAACCCGTCCCTGGGATATCGTCGACAGCCTGGACAGCGACGAGCGCATCGCCGCTTACCTAGATGCGGTGTTGGAGGACGGCGATCCACAATTGATCGTCGCGGCACTCGGCGACATCGCCCGCGCCAAGGGAATGACGGAGGTCGCCCGTAATGCCGGCCTCGGCCGCCAGAGCCTCTACAAGGCATTGTCGCCGGACGGAAATCCGGAATTTGCGACGGTCTTGAAGGTCATCAAGTCTTTTGGCCTCCGCCTGACCGTCAGCCCATAGCGCCTTGCCCGCTGCTTACCGCTTTCCTGTTCCACTGTACCGGCTCCATTCGACATGACCACCTCCACCATCCCCCTCAGCGTCGCGCCGATGATGGACTGGACCGACCGGCATTGCCGGTACTTCCACCGTCTGCTGTCGCGCTCGACCCTGCTCTACACCGAGATGGTGACCACCGGCGCCGTGCTGCATGGCGACCGCGAGCGGCTGCTGGGCTTCGATGCGGCGGAACATCCGGTGGCGCTCCAGCTCGGCGGCTCCGATCCGGCGGACCTTGCCGCCTGCGCCCGCATCGCCGAGGAATGGGGCTATGACGAGGTCAACCTGAACGTCGGCTGCCCGAGCGACCGTGTGCAGTCCGGTCGTTTCGGCGCCTGCCTGATGGCGGAGCCCGATCTGGTGGCCCGGCTGGTCGGCGCCATGCGCGAGGCGGTGTCGATCCCGGTCACCGTCAAGTCGCGCATCGCCATCGACGAGATGGAGGAATGGCCGACGCTCGACCATTTCATCCACACCGTCACCGCCGCCGGCTGTACCCATTTCATCGTCCATGCCCGCAAGGCCTGGCTGAAGGGCCTCAGCCCCAAGGAGAACCGGGACATCCCGCCGCTGCGCTACGATCTCGTCCACCGGCTGAAGGCGGAATACCCGCATCTCGCCATCGCCATCAACGGCGGCATCAAGACGCTGGACGAGGCTTCGGTGCATCTCGGCACGCTCGACAGCGTGATGATCGGCCGCGCCGCCTACGAGACGCCCTATCTACTGGCCGACGCCGACCGCCGCCTGATGGGCGGGCAGCCCGGACCCGACCGCCATGCCGTGATCGCGGCGATGCTGCCCTACATCGAGGCGCGGATGACGTGCGGCACGCCGCTGTCGTCCATCACCCGCCACATGCTGGGCCTGTTCCAGGGGCTGCCCGGCGCCCGTTCCTACCGCCGCCACATCGCAGAGAACGCCCACCGCCCCGGCGCCGGTCCGGAGGTGCTCGAACGTGCCGCCTCGCTGGTTCGTCGTCGGGGTGCCGACGAGGGGGCGGATGAGGCGGTGGGGGAGGCCGCGTGAGCGGCGCCGGCCCGGATGGAACATTGAACACCGCCGGGAAAACTGTTTCACGCTGTTCCAAACGTTCGATCCGAAGCCGCGAAGCCGCCCCAACCGGACGGAATATGCGCCGTGCGTCCCGCACCGCTTGCGTGCGGGCAGGGTCCTCGCTAACTATGCCCACTTCATCGGACGGAGTGTAAGCGGTGCGGTACGTCAGCACGCGGGGCGCGGCCCCGGTCTTGGGTTTCGAAGACGTCCTTCTGGCCGGGCTGGCGCGCGACGGCGGCCTCTATGTGCCGGAGACCTGGCCGCAGTTCACGGCCGACGACATCCGCGCGATGCGCGGGCTGCCCTACAGCGAGATCGCCGTCCGGGTGATGCTGCCCTTCCTGGGCGGTTCGATCGCCGAGGACGAGTTCCGCGCCATCGTCCGTGACGCCTATGCCAGCTTCGACCACGCCGCTGTGACCCCGCTGGTGCAGGTCGACCCGACCACCTGGGTGCTGGAGCTGTTCCACGGGCCCACGCTCGCCTTCAAGGACGTGGCGCTGCAACTGCTCGGCCGCCTGTTCGACCATGTGCTGGCCAAGCGCGGGCAGCGGGTGACCATCGTCGGCGCCACCTCCGGCGACACCGGCTCGGCCGCCATCGAGGCCTGCCGCGACCGCCAGAACGTCGACATCTTCATCCTGCACCCCAAGGGCCGCACGTCCGAGGTGCAGCGCCGGCAGATGACCAGCGTGCTGTCGTCCAATGTCCACAACATCGCGCTGGACGGCACCTTCGACGATTGCCAGGACCTCGTGAAGGCGATGTTCAACGACGGCGCCTTCCGCGACCGGATGGGGCTGTCGGCGGTGAACTCGATCAACTGGGCCCGCATCATGGCCCAGATCGTCTATTACTTCACCGCCGCGGTGGCGCTGGGCGCGCCGGACCGCAAGGTCGCCTTCACCGTGCCGACTGGCAATTTCGGCAATGTCTATGCCGCCTACGGCGCCCGCTCCATGGGGCTGCCGATGGAGACGCTGGTGGTGGGATCCAACAGCAACGACATCCTGGCGCGCTTTTTCGCCAGTGGAAGCATGGTCGCGGCGCCCGTCGTGCCTACCTTGTCTCCCAGTATGGACATCCAGATCTCTTCCAACTTCGAACGGCTGCTGTTCGACCTGCTCGACCGCGACGGCACCGCGGTGACGGAGGCGCTGAACCGCTTCCGCACCGAGGGCAAGTTCGCGGTGACCGATGCGCAGCTCGCCCGCGCGCTGGCCATCTTCTCCGGCCACCGGGTGGACGAGGCCGCCACCATGGCGACCATCGCCGAGGTGTGGAAGGACAGCCTCTATCTGCTCGACCCGCACACGGCGGTCGGAATCGGGGCGGCCAAGGCGGCGGTTGCCGCCGGCCGGGTCGATCCGGCCGTTCCCATGGTGGTTCTCGCCACCGCCCATCCCGCCAAGTTCCCCGACGCGGTGGAAAAGGCGACCGGCCGCCGGCCGGACCTGCCGCCGCGCCTGTCCGATCTTTATGTGCGCGAGGAGCGCCTGTCCGACCTGCCGAACGATCTGGCGGCGGTCCAGGACTTCGTCACCAAGCGCGCCCGCGCCGCCCAGGAGGCCGCATGAGTTCCATTCGTGTGACGACGTTGCCCAACGGGCTTCGCGTCGCGACCGACACCATGCCCGACGTGCAGTCCGTTTCGCTCGGCTGCTGGGTCGGGGTTGGCACCCGCAACGAGGCGGCGAGCGTCAACGGCGTCGCCCACCTCGTCGAGCATATGCTGTTCAAGGGCACCAGCCGCCGTTCGGCCTTCCGCATCTCCGAGGAGATCGAGAATGTCGGCGGCCAGCTGAACGCCTATACCACCCGCGAGCAGACCGCCTATTACGCCAAGGTCCTGCACGAAGATGCGCCGCTGGCGCTCGACATCCTGTCCGACATGATCCAGCACTCCACGCTGGACGCCGAGGAGCTGGTGCGCGAGCGCACGGTGGTGTTGCAGGAGATCGGCCAGAGCGCCGACACGCCCGACGACATCATCTTCGACCATTTCCAGTCCACCGCCTATCCGGGGCAGGCCATCGGCCGTCCGGTGCTGGGCTCGGCGGAGATCGTCGGCGCCCTGCCGCGCGAGGCGCTGGTCGACTACATCGCCGGCCATTACGGCGCCCCCGGCATGGTGCTGAGCGCCGCCGGCCGGATCGAGCATGACCGGATGGTCGATCTCGCGTTCAAGGCATTTGGCGACCTGCCGAGCGGCGCCCCGCCGAAGCCGGAAACCGCCAGTTATACCGGCGGCGACTTCCGCGAGGACCGCGATCTGGAGCAGATGCACCTCGTGCTCGGCTTCGACGGGGTGGGGGTGCACGATCCGGACTTCTACGCTCACTCAGTGCTCTCCACCCTGCTCGGCGGCGGCATGTCGTCACGCCTGTTCCAGGAGGTGCGGGAGAAGCGCGGGCTGGTCTATTCCATCTACACCTTCACCGGCGGCTACCATGACGGCGGCCTGTTCGGCGTCTATGCCGGCACCGGTGAGGACGAGGTGGCGGAACTGGTCCCCGTCGTCTGCGACGAGATCGCCAAGGTCGGCGCCGACGTCACCGAGGACGAGGTTGCCCGCGCCCGCGCCCAATTGAAGGCCGGGACGCTGATGGCGCTGGAAAGCACCATGTCGCGTTGCGAGCAGCTGGGTCAGCAGATGCTTATCTACGACCGTCCGGTTCCGGTGGAAGAGATCGTGGCGAAGATCGACGGCGTCGATCGCGAGTCCGTGGTCAAGGCGGCGTCCCGCCTGCGCGCCAGCCGTCCGACCGTGGCCGCTCTCGGCCCCATCGCCAAGCTGGAAAGCTACGACCGCATCGCGGAGCGTCTCGCCTGACGATGAAGACGGTGGCGGCCACACCTCCCCCCCCGCAGTTTTCCCCCTCTCCCCCCTGGGGAGAGGGCAGGGGTGAGGGGGATGCACTGCGTGGATCGTTCGGGTTGCGAATCCCCCTCACCCTAACTCTCTCCCCGGGGGGAAGAGGGAATGGAAAGGTGGGGAGGGCTCCGCGCTCATGATCCGCCTTCTCGGCAGCGGCCTCATCGGCCCTCCTGCGATCCGGCTCGACGGGCCGCGTTGCTACATCCGGCCGCCGCTGCCCCGCGATTGGCGGGAATGGGCCGATCTTCGTGCGACCTCGCGCGGATTCCTGACGCCGTGGGAGCCCACTTGGCCGGCCGATGCCCTGACGCGCACCGCCTTCGCCCGGCGGCTGCGGCGGCAGGCGCAGGAATGGCGGGACGATCTTGGCTACAGCTTCCTGATCTTCGACCGGGGGACCGACGCGCTGGTCGGCGGGCTCGGCCTCACCAACATCCGCCGTGGCGTGGCGCAGATGGGAACTCTCGGCTATTGGGCCGGGCAGCCCTACGCCCGCAACGGCTATGTCTCCGGCGGCACCCGGCTGGCCCTGGAGTTCGCCTTCGGTCAGCTCGGCCTGCACCGGGTCGAGGCTGCCTGCCTGCCGACCAACCTGCCGAGCCGCGGCCTGCTGGAAAAGGTCGGCTTCACTCACGAAGGCTATGCCCGCGGTTACCTGCGCATCGACGGCGCATGGCGCGACCATGTCCTCTACGCCATCCTGCGGGAGGAGTGGCAGGCCTAGACCGGGCCGCTCCATCCCGCTCGGCATCGCTCACTTCGACGGCTGGTTGTTGCCGTGCTGGTCCTGCTGCTGCTCGGCCTGCTTCTTGGCCGCCTCATCCTTCTTCTTGGCTTCGTGATGGCCGACCGCGCAGCCGAGTGCGGCGCCGGCCACCCCGTGGCCCGATCCGACCATATGGCCGGCGACGCCGCCGACGGCCGCACCCTTCACGCATCCCTTCGCCTCGGCTGGGTGGGGCAGGGCGGCGATGCCGCCGGCCAGGACCGCGACCGAAAAGGCGGCAAAGACAGTCTTCATCATGGCTGATTCCTCACGTCGACAAGAGCGTCGATGGAAGGAAAACAGCCTTCCGCGCGGCGGGGTTCCGCTCAGCGCTGGTCCAGCTTGATCTCGATGCGGCGATTCCTCGCCAGTGCCTCGTCCGAGGTGCCGGGGTCGATGGGCTGGAACTCGCCAAAGGCGGCGGCAGCCAGCCGCTCCGCCGGGATGCCCTGGTCGATCAGGAACTTGACCACCGACAGCGCGCGGGCCGAAGAAAGTTCCCAGTTGGAAGCGAACTGGAAGCGCACCGGCTTGATGTCGGTATGGCCGTCCACCCGCAGGACCCAGTTGATGTCGGAGGGGATCGCCTTTCCGATCTCGATCAGGGTGCGGGCGAGGTCGGCCAGCCGCTGCTTGCCGGCCTCCTCCAGCGTGGCGGACCCGGACGGGAACAACAGTTCCGACTGGAAGACGAAGCGGTCGCCGACGATCCGCACGTCCGGCCGGCTGCCCAGCGCCTCGCGGACGCGGCCGAAGAACTCAGACTTGTAGCGGGCGAGGTCCTGGACCTTGGCGGCGAGCGCCTGATTGAGCCGGGCGCCCAGCTCGGCGATCTGCACCTTCTGCTCCGCCGACGCCTTCTCCGACGTCTCCAACGCCGCACCGATGCGGGCGAGCTGGTCGCGAAGCGCCAGGAGCTGCTGGTTCAGCAGGTCGATCTGCTGCTTGCTCTTTGTGCCTTCGGCCTGTTCGCCGGTCAGGGACGCCATCAGGTCGCGGATGCGCAGGTCGCGCTGCTCCAGGTCCTTTTGCGCCTGGGTGCGGCTGCCGGCCAACTGCGACTCCAGCCCCTTCAGGCGGATGTCACGCTGGTCGATCTCCTTCTGCGCCAGCATCGTCTTCTCTGTGGCCGATGCCAGTTCCGATTCCAGGGCCTTGGCCCGGTCTCGGGTGGTGCCGAGTTCGGCCAGCAGGGCTTGGCGTTGCTGTTCGGTCAGCTTGGTGGCGGCCATGGCGGCGGCCAGTTCGCCTTCCAGCTTCTGCCGGGCATCACGCAGGGCCTTGATGTCGGCCTGGAGGCTGAGGATCTCCTTCAGCTTGAGGTCCAGCGTCTCGCGGTCGACGCGGACGTTGCGCTGGAGTTCCTCAAGCGTGCGGGTGGTGCGGTCGCGGTCCTCCTGAACCTGGCTCAGCTTCAGGGTCATGTCGTCGCGGGTGGTGACCGAGGTCTGCAACTCGGTCGACAGCTGGGTGATGTTGACGCGCAGGTCGGCGTTGGCGTCGCGCTCCATCGCCAGCAAGTCGTTCATCTCCGCGATCTTGTGGTTCAGCGCGGTCAGCTGCTCGTCGCGGCCGGTCAGGGCGGTGGCGAGATAGAACTGCGCCACCACGAACACCATGAGCAGGAAGATGACGACCATCACCAGCGACGACAAGGCGTCGACCCAGCCGGGCCATGCGCTGGCGTCGCGGTGGCCGTTGCGGCGGCTGATGCTGGCCATGGGTGCTCCCGGCGTTGGCCTGTGGTGGTCTGGGTATCAGCGCGGCTGCTGGTCGGCTTCTTCGGCAAGCGCGGCGATGGTGCGGGCCAGCAGCTTGATTTCGCTGCGGATCTCCTGCACCGCCTGGACCCGGCCGTTGGAGGATTCCTCAACGATGCGGGCGAGGTAAATGTCCATGTTGCGCAGATGCTGGCGCGAGGCGTCGTCGAATCCGGCGCCGGAATTCTCCGCCAGCCGGTCGAGCAGCCCCTTCACCTCCAGCTGGTTCTCGCCAAGGCGCAGGAGAAGCTGCTGTTCGGCCCGCATATGGTCGGTCAGGCTCGACAGCCGCTCGGTCAGCGCCATCAAATTGGCATTGGCGGCGCGCCGGCCCTCTTCGGCGGTGGCGACGGTGCGCTGGAGCGAGTCGAGATTCTCGGCGGTCTGCTCCAGCAGGGCGGTCAGATAGGCCGACGCGGCATGGTCGCCCGATTCGAGTCCGCCGGCGGCACCGCTCGACAGGCGGGTGGCGCTGGACAACCAGTCCTCCAGATCCTGGAAGAAGCGGTTGTGGGCCTGGCTGGCCTGGAGTTCGAGGAAGCCCAGCACCAGCGATCCGGCCAGACCGAACAGCGAGGAGGAGAAGGCGGTGCCCATGCCGACCAGCGGCGCTTCCAACCCCTGTTGCAGCCGGGAGAACATGCTGCCGACGTCGCCGCCCTGCACCGACAGGCTGCCGATGACTCCGCCCACCGACTGCACGGTGTGCAGAAGGCCCCAGAAGGTGCCGAGCAGGCCGAGGAAGATCAGCAGGCCGATCAGATAGCGCGACAGCTCCCGCGATTCGTCGAGGCGGGAGGCGATGCCGTCCAGCATCGAGCGCATCGACAGGGCCGACAGGGTCAGCCGGCCGCGCCGCTCGCCCAGCATGCGGGCCATCGGCGCCAGCAGCACCGGCTCCTGCAGGGAGGCCGGGGCGACGCCGCTCTGGTACTGCTCCAGCCACGCCACTTCGGGGCGGAGCATCAGGACCTGCCGGAAGATGAAGGCGATGCCGGCCAGCAAGGTCGCCAGGATGACGCCGTTCAGCGGCGCGTTGTTGAGGAAGGCCGAGCGCAAGGCGGGGAACAGCAGGCCGGTCACCGCGCAGACCACGACCAGGAACAGGATCATCCGGGTCAGGAACCGCTCCGGGCGTGTCATGAGGGCGGATACCTCCTGCGGTCGGGTCGTCGGGATTATGGCGGTCATGATGCTCCGAAGGGGTGTTCCGATCAGACCTCGCGCACGGTGTGGGCGCTGCTACTCGTTCAGAAAGACGGCGTCGATGCGGTCGGAAACCCCACCGCCCTCGTCCAGGCCCAGCGCACGGACATCGACGCGGGTGCTGCGGATTCCGAAAGCGGTCAGCCGCTCGCGCAATGCCAGCGCCCGGGCCAGCGCCCGCTGCCGCGCCTCGCGCGCCGTATCCGGCGTGCCGCTGGCGTAGGAGCGAAGCTGGAGCCTCGCGGTATCGCTGGCGCGCAACCGCTCGACGATCCGGTCGACCACGGCGTCCGCCGCATCCGGCAGATTGGTGGCATCGGCGGGGAACACAAGGCTCAAAACGCTCGAAGGTGGCAGGCTAGCCGCAGGAGGTGCCGCCTCCGGAGGAGGGGGTAGTGCCGCCGTGTCGGTCCGCGGTGTGACCGGAGCCGGAGTGGCGGGCGTCCCCTGCGTAGCGGGCTGCGGCGGCTGGGCGGGAGCCGTGGCCGGAGGCTGGCTCTTGGCGGTGGTGGCCCGCGGAGTCGGCTGGGCCGGACCTTCGGTCAATGCCGGCGGCGGCGGGGCTTCGAGCGGCTGCGGCAGGGTGAGGCGCGGCGGCGCCTTGACCGGCGGCGGGGTGCGCAGGCTCGGGCGCGGCGGGATCGACAGGGGAACCGCATTCTCCAGCGTCAGGCCGGCAGGCGTCGCGGCGGCATTGGTAGCCGGGGTGGTGGCGGTGGCCGGGGTGGCCGCCGACAGGGCAGCCGGAGAGAGCGTCCAGACCGCGCACAGAGCGGCGGCGGCAAGGTGCTTGCGGTCGGCGTGTCCCCAGCGGCGCAAAACGATGTGTCCCGTTAAACCTTTGTCCCGCAAACCATAGCCTATCGATCGCTCCAGCCACAACCGCTCATCCGCCGTCTCCGTTCGGGAGGGCGGCGGACGAGCGGGCCGGAGGTCAGCCCTTGGCGCCCTTCAGCAGGCGGGCGACCGGGACCTGGAGGTGGCTGTTGGCGGCGAGCACGTTGCCGGTGAAGACCGGGTTGCGGCCGCCCTCGATCTCGCCGACGAAACCGCCGGCCTCGGTGACCATCAGCACGCCGGCCGCGCAGTCCCAGGGAGCCAGGCCGCGTTCCCAATAGGCGTCGAATCGGCCGGCGGCGGTGTAGGCGAGGTCGAGCGAGGCGGCGCCGAAGCGGCGGATGCCCGCGACCTCCTTCATCACCGCTTCCTGTTCCTTCAGGAAGGTGGCGTGGTCGCCGCGGCCCTTGAACGGGATGCCGGTGGCAATCACGCAATCCTCCAGCCGGCGGCGTTCGGACACGCGCAGGCGGGTGTGGTTGACGTATGCGCCGACCCCCTTCTCGGCCCAGAACAGCTGGTCGCCGATGGGGGCGTAGATCACGCCGGCGACGATCTCGCCGTTGCGCTCGGCGCCGATGGAGATCGCCCAGTGCGGCAGGCCGTGCAGGAAGTTGGTGGTGCCGTCGAGCGGATCGACGATCCAGCGTGCCTCGGCATCGCTGCCCTTGGATGCGCCGCTCTCCTCCATCAGGAAGCCGAATTCGGGCCGCGCCTTCTGCAATTCCTCGCGCAGGGTGCGTTCGGCCTTCAGATCGGCGGCGGACACGAAGTCCGCGGGCCCCTTGCGCGACACCTGGAGGTGTTCGACCTCGCCGAAGTCGCGGACGAGACCCCGGGCGGCCTTTTCGGCGGCGCGGACCATGACGTTGATGAGAGCGGAGCGGGTGGCCATGGGTGTTGGTGTACCGTTTCGTGCAGCAGGAACCAGAAAACAATACACCGGCCTCCGCGCATGGCGAAGACCGGTGATGGCAGGACGGACCTTGGAAAGGATCAGTCCTTGGCGCGCTCGACGTATTCGCCGCTGGCGGTATCGACGACGACGCGGGTCCCGGCCTCGATGTGCGGCGGAACCAGGATCGACACGCCGTTCTCCAGCTTGGCCGGCTTGTAGGACGAAGAAGCCGTCTGGCCCTTCACCACCGGGTCGGACTCGGTGATCAGCAGCGTGACCTTGCCGGGGATCTCGACGCCCAGCGGCGAACCTTCGTGGCTCTGCACGGTGACTTCCATGCCGTCCTGGAGGAAGACGGCCGGTTCGCCGATGATGTCGCGCGGGATGGCGACCTGCTCGAAGCTTTCCTTGTCCATGAAGGTGAAGCTGTCACCTTCGGCGAAGAGGAAGGTCATCTCATGCTCGTCCAGGCGAGCGCGCTCAACGGTCTCCTGGGTGCGGAACCGCTCGATCGACTTGTTGCCGGTGCGAACGTCCTTCATTTCCAGCTGGATGAAGGCGCCGCCCTTGCCAGGCTGCACGATGGCGGTTTTGGTGATGACCCAGAGCTTACCGTTGTGCTCCAGCACATGGCCGGGGCGCATCGTGTTGGCATTGACCTTCATGGCTTACTCATGACTTCCGGAAATATGGGCGGCGCGGACCCTACCAGCTTGACCGCCGGTAGGCAACGGCGCGGAACGATAACCGCGCGCAATCCGGCCGGTTGACGGGCGATTCTTCGCCAAACCGGTCCGCAGAATTTAGAACGGCTCCAGCAATGGGACGTTTGGAACGTTTGAAACGCTTTTGCCGACCCTGTTCAGTGTTCCATCCGGCCCGACCCTGCGGCCCGGCCCTGCGGTTCGACGGCGATGGGCGGAGTTTATCACAGGCGGCGGCTGTGACCAATCCCAAGCCGGCTTGAGTACGCCGGCCGTGGATGCTCTGATGCGGCCGCACCCCTTTCGACTGCCTATCAAGAGCGCGCCGACATGTCCGCCTCCATCCGATCCGCCGAACTCCCCCCCTGGCATCCCGAGGCGCTGGCCCGCCGCCGGCCCTATCTGGCGGCGCGCGGCCGGGTGCTGAACGCCGTCCGCCGCGTGTTCGAGGAGCTGGCCTTCATCGAGGTCGACACGCCGGCCCTTCAGGTGTCGCCGGGGATGGAGCCGCATCTCCAGGCCTTCGCCACCGAACTGCGGGGACCGCACCCCGACGACAGCCGGCCGCTCTACCTGCACACCAGCCCGGAATTCGCCATGAAGAAGCTGCTGGTCGCGGGCCTGCCGCGGCTGTGGCAACTGGCGCACGTCTACCGCAACGGCGAACGGTCGGGGACGCACGCGCCGGAATTCTCGATGCTGGAATGGTATCGCGCAGGCGAGGGCTATCGCACGCTGATCGACGATTGCCGGGAACTGCTGTGCGCCGGGGCCGAGGCCGGCGGGCGGCGGAGCTTCGACTTCCGCGGCATGACCTGCGATCCCTTCGCGCCGTGGCGGGTTCTGACGGTGCCGGAGGCGTTTCACGAGTATGCCGGCATTGACCTGATGGCGACCTGTGACGGCAGCCACGATCCCGACCCGGCCGCCCTGGCGGCGGAGGCGGCGCGCATCGGCATCGCGCCGCATCATGGCGACCGCTGGGAGGACATCGTCTTCCGCATCATGTTCGACCGGATCGAGCCGCATCTGGGCGAGGGCGTGCCGTGCGTGCTGACCGACTATCCGCTGTGCATGGCGGCGCTGTCGCGGCCGAAGCCGGAAGACCCGCGGCTGGCGGAGCGCTTCGAGCTGTATGCCTGCGGGTTGGAACTGGCGAACGCCTTCGGGGAACTGACCGATCCGGCGGTGCAGCGCGCCCGCTTCGAGTCGGACATGGCGCTGAAGGAACGGCTCTATGGCGAGCGCTTCCCGGTGGACGAGGATTTTCTGGCGGCATTGGAGCATGGCATGCCGCAGAGCAGCGGGATCGCCATGGGCTTCGACCGGCTGGCGATGCTGTGCAGCGGCGCCGAGAGCATCGAGCAGGTGCTGTGGCTGCCGGTCGCGGGGGTGTGAAATGACAAAGCCCCTCTCCGGTGAGAAGGAGAGGGGCTTTGCGAGCGAGCGGTAAATTGGGGCTGCTTAGAACGTGAACTTCGCCTGCAGGCCGATCAGGTCGATGCTGCTCTTGTAGTCGACGTTCAGGTTGCCGCGGCCAGCTTCGGGGCCGGTCAGGTCGTCGGTGAGGGCGACCGAGGTCTTCGGGATGAAGACGTGCGAATAGGCGGCGTCGACGCGCAGATTGTCGGTCACCTGATAGCCGGCGCCGGCCGACAGCCAGTAGCGGTTCTGCTCCGGAATGCGCGGCGTGCGGTACTCGACGTCGACCGAACCCTTGTCGAAGGCGGCGCCGGCGCGCAGCGTCAGCTTGTCGGTCACCTTGTAGGAGGTGCCGAGCGCGTAATACCAGCTGTCCTTCCAGTGCTCTTCCGTCACGGAGTTGAGCGCCGGGTTGGCGACATTGACCCGCAGCTCGCGGAACCGCGACCAGTTGGTCCACTGCACGTCGGCCATCACCGCCCAGCGGTCGGTCACCTCGTGGTACAGGCCGATGGAGGCGATGTCCGGCGTGGTCAGGTCGGCGTTGATGCTCTGGCTGGGCAGGGCGCCGGCGAGCGAGGCCGGCAGGCCGGTGAAGGAAATGGTGCCGGTCAGCGTGTGCTTCACCGCCGAGCGGTAGGCGAGACCGACGCGGGTGCCCTTCACCGGTTCGATGAGGGCGCCGAGCGTGAAGCCCCAGCCCCAGTCGTCGCCGGTCATGTCGCTTTTGACGTCGAGCGAGCCGGGGCGGCCGAGGCGGCTGGCACCGAAGTCGGACGACTGCGACAGCTTGGCCTTCGCATACTGGACCTGCACGCCGCCGCCGATGGTGATCATCGGGTTGATGCGGTAGGACACCGACGGCGCGAAATTGTAGGTGCGCAGATCGGAGCGGATGCCGTGATAACGGCCGATCCAGCTGTCGCCGTAATCGGTGACCAGACCCCAGGGGCCGTTGGCCGAGATGCCGACCTTCAGATCGTCATCGATCGAATAGACGAAATAGCCGGCGGGAACCAGCGCGTCCTGGGCGATGTCGCCGGGCGAGGCGTTGCCGCCGATCGAGGTGCCGCCCAGCCGCCGGGCGCGGTTGGCGCTGGCGCTGTCGACCTTCGACTTCACGATGACGCCGGTGGCGGTCTGCACCGCCTCGATCCCGGTCACCAGCCCCATGGTCGCCGGATTGTAGAACATCGAGCTGGCATCGCCGTTGCCGCCGGCGGTCACGCCGGCATAGGCGGTGCCCTGACCCGATACGCTCTGCTCCTTCAACGCGAAGCCGGCGGCGAAGGCCGTGGAAGCGGTCGCCGCGGTGACGGCAATGGCGGCGGCGGCGGTCAGCAGGCGTGTCTTGAGCGTCGTCGGAGACATTCGTTCCTTCCCCCAATTGTGTTATTGACGCAATGATACACGAACTGACGCTTACGTAAAGGGACTCCCACCACTTTTTGTTGGCTCTACGAACAGCTTTGCGGAGCCTGCTGAAATTCGGAAGGGGAAAAGATGGGCGCGCATGTGCGAACGCCGCCGGATGGGGGTTAACCCCGACGGCGGCGTTCGAAAGACGGTCGAATATCGGCGGAGATACGCAGGCTCAGGAGCGGCGGAGGCTGCCCATCAGGCGACGGTCAAGCGACCCAGGCGGCTGCGGCGCTGAACAGTTCGCGCAGGATGTTGTGCTCGTCGGTCCAGACCAGCTTGGCGGTGATGACGATGGAGGCGACGACCAGCATCGGGCGCACGACTCGGGCGCCGTTGCGGATCACCATATGGGCGCCGGCCTGGGCACCGATATACTGCGCGACGCCCATCACCAGCCCGACCGTCCACAGCACATGGCCGCCGGCGATGAAGAACAGCAGCGACGCGAGGTTGCTGGTCAGGTTCAGCACCTTGGTGTGGGCGGTCGCCTTGCGCAGGTTGTAGCCGAGCAGGGAGACGAAGGCGATGGCGAAGAAGGTGCCGGTGCCCGGCCCGAAGAAGCCGTCGTAGAAGCCAATGCCGGTGCCGATGCTGAGCGCGAAGGCATGCTCGCCGATGCGCTGGTGGGCATCCACGTCGCCGGCCTTGGGCGACAGCAGCAGATAGAGGGCGATGCCGATCAGCAGGATCGGGATGACGTCGCGCAGGAAGCTGGGGTCGAGCATCTGCACCAGCGTCGCGCCGGCACCGGCACCGACGAAGGTGCAGAGGATCATCGTCCGCATCGACGCCGGATGGACCTCGCCGCGGCGGACGAACTTGATGGTGGCGGACAGCGATCCGAAGCTGGATTGCAGTTTGCCGGTCGCCAGCGCCTCGGCGGGGGACAGGCCGGCGGCCAGCAGGGCCGGAATGGTCAGCAGGCCGCCGCCGCCGGCAATGGAGTCAACGAAGCCGGCCAGCAGGCCGACGGCGAACAGGATGCCCAGCGACTCGGGCGTCAGAAGGTCCATGATTGTGTGGAAACCCGCGTAGATGCACCGCCGGCGGAGCCGGCCTATCCGTAAATCGGCGGAGCCGGCATACTATGATTCGGCGGAGCCTGCATGCTGTGTTTCAGCATGGCCGGTACACACACACCCGGCCGGCCTCTCAATGTCAGCCGGCCGGACCGGCGAGGGCAGCCTCGATGGCGGCGTTCAGCGCCCGGACCCCGGCGCCCGGCCCCTGGGGATGGCCCCAGACGGCGTTGACCACGGCCAGGAAATCGGCGCCCGCGGCGACCAGCGGCGCACAATTCTCGGCGGTTATGCCGCCGATGGCGACGCAGGGCACCTCCATCAGCTCCGACCACCAGCTCAAGAGCTCCGGCTCGGCCTTGTATTCGGCCGTCTTGGTGGCGGTGGGGAAGAAGGCGCCGAAGGCGACGTAATCCGCTCCTTCCTCGCCGGCGAGCATGGCGAGATGGCGGCTGTCGTGGCAGGTGACGCCGACTATGGCGTCGTTGCCCATGATCTTGCGGGCGTCGCGATAGGGCGTGTCGGTCTGGCCGACATGCACGCCGTCGCAGCCGGCTTCCCGTGCCAAGCGCGGATGGTCGTTCAGGATGAAGGCGACGTCACGCTCCTGCGCGATGGGGCGCAGCACGTCGCAGGCGCGGCGGATGTCGTCCTCGGAGCAGTCCTTCAGGCGAAGCTGCACGCAGGCGACGTCGCCCGCATCCAGCGCTTCCGCCAGAATCGGCGCGAACGCCGCCGGCTCCAGGGCCGGCGGCGTCACGAGGTACAGTCGGCAGGCAGGTTCCGCCTGCGTCGGCTTTCCCTTGGCCAAGTGTTACTCCCGACCCTGGTAGATCTTCATGATCCGGTCGAGCAGCTTGAGGGCGTCCTCACGCGGCCGCTGGAAGGCGTTGCGGCCGATGATCGAGCCGTTGCCGCCGCCGTCGCGGATGGCGCGGGCGTCTTCGAACACCGCATCCTCACCCTTGGTGGCGCCGCCGGAGAAGACCACGATGCGGCGGCCGTTGAAGGCGCACTGCATGATGTGCTTCACCCGCTCCGCCTGGGTGGCGATGGGGATGTTCTTCGACTCGTAGATCTTCTTGGCTTCCGGCTGCTCCAGCGTGGCCGACGGCAGCTTGACCTTGATGATGTGGGCGCCCAGCAGAGCGGCCATGTGGGCGGCGTAGCCGATCACGTCGATGGCCAGTTCGCCGTCCTTGGTGACGGCGCCGCCGCGCGGGTAGGACCACAGCACGGTGGCGAGGCCGTAGGACTTGGCCTCCTTCGACAGCTCGCGGAACTCCTCGTACTGGGCGTACATGGCGTCGGAGCCGGGATAGATGGTGAAGCCGATGGCCGACGCGCCGATGCGCAGCGCATCCTGGACCGAGGCGGTGACGGCCTGGTCGGCGGCTTCCTTCTGGGTGGACAGCGAGTTGGCGCTGTTCATTTTCAGGATCAGCGGGATCGAGCCGGCGAAGGTGCCGGCGCCGGCTTCCAGCGAGCCCAGGGGGGCGGCGTAGGCGTTGCAGCCCGCGTCGATGGCCAGCTGGTAATGGTAGTGCGGGTCATAGCCGGCATCGTTCGGGCCGAAGCTGCGGGCGGGCCCGTGCTCGAAGCCCTGGTCGACCGGCAGGATCACCAGCTTGCCCGTACCGCCGAGCTTGCCTTCCATCAGGATGCGGGCGAGGTTCGCCTTGGTGCCGGGATTGTCGCTCTCGTAGTTGGCGAGAATGTCTTTGACGCGGCGCGTGAGCTTCATTGTGGCTCTTCCCCTGGGGCATTCTTGGAAATGGCGCCGTCTTAGCCCGTATTGGGCCGCTTTGCAACGGCGGGAGGGGCATAAAGCGGCCATTTGCCACGCCTGAACGGCCTAGGGCCTGCGGTCGGGGAGGGCCCTTGCGGGGGGCATGAGCCCGTCCGAAGGGGTTAGGGCAGAAGGGATCCTGCCAGCGTGTAGAGACCGTATCCGGCCCCGCCGAGCACCGCCCAGGACCCCACGGTGAGTCCGACCCAGACGGCGACCAGCTTGAGGCCGCGCATCTTCTCCGGCCCGGGTGCCGGTCCGTGTCCCATCCGTTCGGAGTACCGGCCGCCGGTGGCCTGCCCCGGACGGTGTGGTTGCGCGATCGTCTGATCCGGCGTGGTGAGGGAGGTGATGCTCATGGGCGGGTCATCCGGCATCGGAGGGAGGGTGGCGTGTCACAAAAATATCCTAAGGTGACGTTACACCACCTTTGCGCGGAGAGGCTGTGCGAAAAAGCGGTAGTGGGACCCTATCCTTCGGCCCGCGCCAGCCAGTCACGGCATAGGGCCTCCAGCCTTTCGGCGCGGTCGCTCCCCCGACCTTCGGCCGCGAGGTCGAGCAGCGGCGGGCATCGGGTCAGCAGGACGGCGCCACGGGCGGCGGCGATTGCCGCAAGGCGGTCCGCCGCCTGCGGATGGCCGGTGAACAGCAAGGCCGGCACGCCGGCGGCAAGCGCCCCCTGCGCCTCGCCGGCGCGGTCGCCGCAGTCGAGCAGGCCGGTCGATGCCAGTCCGGGGTGGGACTTGCGCACCCGCTCCAGCACGCCGAGCAGCCAGAGCGCTCCCCCTGCCGGCGGCGCCATCAGGGTCAGGCCGGTGCCGGCCGACTCGGCCGCTCGCGCCGCGGCCAGCGCGTCGCCGAGGCTGCGGATCAGGATGGGCCGGGCCGGAACCGGAGGGACTGATAGCGATGCGGTCATGGGGCGCGCCAACGGGGGAAGGGCCAAGCGGCCACTGTAGCCGGGCCTGCCGGACGGCTCAAACCCCGCAGCCGGTCCGCAGTCGTCCCACAGCCGTCTCCCGGCCGGTTGAGAGAATTGAGGCAGGTCAAACCCTGCGGTCGCCGTCCCGGAGTATGGTCAGTCACAGAGGGTGGGGGCCGGAGCGCCGGCGCCCGTTTCATTGGAATACCTCTCCCGGGAATGCCGCGATGATGGAATACAAGGGTTACAAGGCCCAGATCGACTTCGACAACGAAGCGGGCGTCTTCGTCGGCGAAGTCATCAACACACACGATGGCATTACCTTTTCCGGCCGGTCTGTGGACGAGCTGCGGGAATCTTTCCGGCGGGCGGTGGACGATTATCTCGACCTGTCCTGCGATATGGGCGGCGACGGCGAGCAGCCCTTCTCCGGTCGTCTCGCCATCCGCATCAACCCGATCCTGCACCGCGCCGTCGCCGACTGCGCCGCGCGGGAAGGCAAGAGCCTGTCCGCCTGGATCGCCGAGTGCCTGGGCCGGGCCGCCGGGGTCACCGACCTCAAGGCCGGGTGAGAATTCGCAAAATGCGATGCCGATTGCGCATGCTGCATGGGCTGATTGGCAGAATGCCGAATGGATTGCCTCATGGACGGTTCGCCACACCCGGTGCCGACACACCTTTAACTGGCATCGTATTTGCTCAACGTCCCCCGAACGATTTAGGGGGGATGCCTTATGAGCGGACCGAAGATGACTTTGCGTGCGAAGCTGTGGGCACTCGTAGCGCTGGCCGGCGCCGTGTCCATCGCCATTGCCGCCGCCGCCCTTTGGCTCGACCAGCGCAACATGCTGGAGGAGCGGAAGGAGACCTTGCGCTCCGTCGTGCATACCGCCCATGGACTGGCCACCGGATATGAAGCTGAAGTCAAGGCCGGGCACCTGACGCGCGAACAGGCGTTCGAGCGGTTCAAGTCCAATCTCAACACCATGTTCTACAATGGAAAAGACTATATCTTTGTCCAAAACCTGAACTACCAGACCGTCGTTCATCCGGTCCGGCCCGATGTCATCGGCAAGGACCAGCGTGACAACAAGGACTCGAACGGTGTGTTCTTCGTCCGGGCGCTGGTCGACACCGCGCGCACTAAGGGCGACGGCTTCGTGGACTACATGTATCCCAAGCCGAACACCGAGGTGCCGCTGCCCAAGCTCAGCTACGTCAAGATGTTCGAGCCCTGGCAGCTGCTGATCGGCACCGGCGTCTACATCGACGATCTGGACGCCCGCTTCGCCAGCAGCCTGTGGACCATGGCGGCCATCGTCGGCGGGCTCGCCCTGCCGGTGGTCGGGCTGATTGCGCTGGTCGGCAACTCGATCAGCCGGCGCATCCGCCGCCTGTCCGATGCCATGCGGGCGCTCGCTGACGGCAACCTGTCCGTCACCGTGCCGGAGACGGAAAACGGCGACGAGCTGGGCGACATGGGCCGTGCGGTCCAGGTGTTCCGGGACAATGCCGAGGCGAGCCGCCGGCTGGAGGCCGAGCAGGCCGAAGCTGCCCGCCGGGTGGAGGAGGAAAAGCGCCAGTCAATGGACCGGCTGGCGGCGCGCTTCGAAGGGACGGTGGGCGGCATGATCCGCTCCGTCTCCACCACCACCGACGCGCTGGGGCAGAAGGTGCGGGCGATGTCGCAGGCGGCGGAGCAGACCAGCCAGCTGGCCGGCATCGTCGCCAGCGCCAGCGACGACACCGCCGCCAATGTGCAGACCGTCGCCGCCGCGTCGGAAGAGCTGACCGGCTCCATCGTCGAGATCGGCCGGCAGGTGTCGGAAGCCAGCCGCGTCGCCGGCGAGGCGGTCGGCATGGCACAGGAGGCCACCGGCCGAATCAGCAGCCTGGCCGAGGCGGTCGAGCGAATCGGCACTGTGGTCGGGCTGATCAACTCCATCGCCGGCCAGACCAACCTGCTGGCGCTGAACGCCACCATCGAGGCGGCGCGGGCGGGGGAGGCCGGCAAGGGCTTCGCCGTCGTCGCCAGCGAGGTGAAGGCGCTGGCCAACCAGACGGCCAAGGCCACCGATGAGATCGGCGGCCAGATGAGCGGCATCCAGACGGTGACCGGTCAGGCGGTGACGGAGATCCAGAAGGTGGCGGCGGTGATCGAGCGGCTCAGCGGCATCGCCACGGCGATTTCCGCCGCGGTCGAGCAGCAGAACGCCGCAACCGCGGAGATCACCCGTTCGGTCCAGCAGGCCGCCGCCGGCACCGGCGAGGTGTCGAGCAGCATCTCCGGCGTCACCGCCGCGTCCGACGAGAGCGGCCGCACCGCCCGCGAACTGGTCGATGCGCTCGGCAAGCTGACCGGCGAGGCCGCCGGGCTGACTGCGCAGGTCGGCGACTTCCTGGCGACGGTGCGGGCGGCCTGAGGGCCGGTTGCCTCAAAGAAAAAAGGCGCCTTCCGCGAGGAAGGCGCCTTTTTCTTGCAGACGCGAGGCTTACTTGGCGTTCGCCATGGCGACGGCGGTGTCGCTCATCCGGTTGGAGAAGCCCCACTCGTTGTCGTACCAGGTCATAATGCGGACGAAGTTGCCGTCGATGACCTTGGTCTCGTTCAGCGCGAAGATCGAGCTGTGCGGGTCGTGGTTGAAGTCGGTCGAAACCAGATCCTCGGTGTAGGCCTCCAGCACGCCCTTCAGCGGGCCGTTGGCGGCGTCGGAGATCGCTTTGGTGATCTCCTCGACCGAGGTGGCGCGCTTGGACGTGAACTTGAAGTCGACGACCGACACGTTCGGGGTCGGAACGCGCATGGCGGTGCCGTCCAGCTTGCCCTTCAGCTCCGGCAGAACCTTGCCGACGGCCTTGGCCGCACCGGTCGAGGTCGGGATCATGTTCAGGGCCGCGGCGCGGGCGCGGTGCAGGTCCTTGTGGTTGGTGTCGACGATCCGCTGGTCACCCGTGTAGGAGTGGATCGTCGTCATGAAGCCCTTTTCGATGCCGACGAGGTTGTTCAGCACGAAGGCCACCGGGGCCAGGCAGTTGGTGGTGCAGGACGCGTTCGAGACGATCTTGTGCTCGGCGGTCAGCTTGTCGTGGTTGACGCCGTAGACGACGGTGATGTCCTCGTCGGTCGCCGGAGCGGAGATCAGCACCTTCTCGGCGCCGGCTTCCAGATGCTTGGCGGCATCGGCGCGCTTGGTGAAGATGCCCGAGCATTCCATGGCGATCTGGACGCCCAGATCCTTCCACGGCAGCTTGGCCGGGTCACGCTCCTGCACGACCTTGATGGAGTGGCCGTTGACGATCAGCACGCCGTCGCCGGTCTCGATGGTGCCGGGGAAGCGGCCGTGGACGCTGTCGTACTTCAGCAGGTGGGCGTTGGCCTTCAGATCGGCGAGGTCGTTGATCGCCACGACCTCCACGTCCTTGCGGCCGCTCTCGTAGATGGCGCGCAGAACCAGACGGCCGATGCGGCCAAAACCATTGATCGCTACCCGTACAGCCATGACTTCCTCCAGTTGGATGTGGGGCGTCCGAATTCGGCTGGACGCCCCTTCGGCTTCTCTCAGAGACGCGCCTTAACGGCGTCCACGACCGCTTCGGCGGTGATGCCGAAGTGCTTGTACAGTTCCTGGTAGGGGGCCGATTCGCCGAAGCCGGCCATGCCGACGAAGGCGCCCTTGTCGCCCAGCCAGCGGTCCCAGCCCAGACGGATCGCCGCCTCGACGCCGACGCGCACGCCGGTGCCGAGCACGGACGCCTTGTAGGCGTCGTCCTGGCGTTCGAACAGTTCCCAACTCGGCATAGACACAACGGCGGTGCCGATGCCCTGGGCCTGCAGGGACTTGCGGGCCTCAACCGCCAGCGACACTTCCGAACCGGTGGCGAGGATGGTGGCCTTGCGCTCACCCTCGGCCTCGACGATCACGTAGGCGCCGCGGGCCGACAGGTTCTCGGCGGTGTGCTCGGTGCGCAGCGTCGGCACGTTCTGACGGGTCAGCGCCAGCACCGACGGGGCGCCGGTGGCCTCCAGCGCGATCTGCCAGCATTCGGCGGTCTCGACCGCGTCGGCCGGGCGCAGGACCAGCAGGTTCGGGATGGCGCGCAGCGCGGCCAGATGCTCGACCGGCTGGTGGGTCGGGCCGTCCTCGCCGAGACCGATCGAGTCGTGGGTCATCACGAAGATGGTGCGCTGCTTCATCAGTGCGGCCAGACGGATCGCCGGGCGGCAATAGTCGGCGAACTGCATGAAGGTGCCGCCGTAGGGAATGATGCCGCCATGCAGCGTCATGCCGTTCATCAGCGTCGCCATGCCGTGCTCGCGCACGCCGTAGCGGACGTAGCGGCCGGCGAACTCGCCCTTGCCCTTCACGTCGGCGGTGTTCTTGACCTTGGTGTTGTTCGACGGGGTCAGGTCGGCGGAGCCACCGACCATCTCCGGGATCGCCGGCACCAGCACTTCCAGCGTGTTGCCGGAGGCGACGCGGGTCGCCCAGCTCGGCTTCTCGGCGCTGATCTTCTGCTTGAAGGCGACGATGGTGTCGGTCAGCGCGCTCGGCACGCCATGGCTGAACGCCTCGTCGAAGGCCTTGCCGGCCTCGGCGCTCAGGGTGGCGCGGCGGCTGCTCCAGGCGTTGTACGCCTCGACGCTGCGGGTCCCGGCGGCCCGCCAGGCGGACAGCACCTCGTCGGGAACGACGAAGGGCTCATGGGTCCAGCCGATGGCGGTGCGGGTCGCGGCCACCTCGTCGGCGCCCAGCGGCGAGCCGTGGCAGGCGTGGCTGTTGGCCTTGTTCGGCGCACCCTTGCCGATGATGGTACGGCAGGCGATCAGCGTCGGCTTGTCGGTGGAGGTGCGGGCCTGGGCGATGGCCTTCGACACCGCGTCGGTGTCGTGGCCGTCGACGGCGATGGTGTTCCAGCCGTAGGAGCGGAAGCGCGCCTGGGTGTCGTCAGTGAAGCTGAGGTCGGTCGTACCGTCGATGGAGATGTGGTTGTCGTCCCACAGCACGATCAGGCGGTTCAGCCCGAGATGGCCGGCCAGCGAGCAGGCCTCGTGGCTGACGCCCTCCATCAGGTCGCCGTCCGACGCGATGACGTAGGTGTAGTGGTCGATCAGCTCGTCGCCGAAGCGGGCGTTGGTGATCCGCTCCGCCAGCGCCATGCCGACGGCGGTGGAGACGCCCTGGCCCAGCGGGCCGGTGGTCATCTCGATGCCGAGGCTGGGGTCGACTTCCGGGTGGCCGGGGGTCAGGCTGTGCAACTGGCGGAAGCGCTTGATCTCGTCGATGGTCATGCGCTCGTAGCCGGTCAGGTAGGCCAGCGAGTAGAGCAGCATCGAGCCGTGGCCGGCCGACAGCACGAAGCGGTCGCGGTCGGCCCAGGTCGGGTTCTTCGGATCGAACTTCAGGAACTGCGTGAACAGGACCGTGGCGACGTCGGCCATGCCCATCGGCATGCCGGGGTGGCCGGACTTCGCGGCCTCGACCGCGTCCATGGAGAGCGCGCGGATCGCGCTGGCCATCGTGTGGAGGGAGGGCTGGGCGGAGTCAGCGGACATCTGGCGTTTCCTGCGGGTCGGGCGCGGTTGCGGCGTCGGCAACGGTGGTCGCGCGGTCACCCCAAAAGGCGCCGCGAAACGGGCGCACCATGCAGAACCGCCGTCCGCAGGTCAACATGGGATTGGGGTAGGGAATGGCATGGCAGAGGCCTCTCGTCCGTGTGGGAAGCCCTGCGCCGGTTAAAGGTTCGACACTGATGCATCGGTTGCGACGTTCCGTCACGCCCCGGTATTCAGTATGGGCATTCGGTGGAAGAGTCCGTCGTGACGGTTGACGCGGTCGGTGTGCCGGCCCAAGTCTAGGCGCTCCGATAAGGCAGCGGCTCGGCTTGGCGGAAAGCCGGTCCGGGTCCGCCGGCCATCGAACATGACGTGCCCACAGGTCGAGGTTGACGTCCATGGATTCCCTGAAAGCCGCACTCGACCGCCTCGGCCGTGCCGTGGAACGCCTCGACCATGCGGCAGCCGCCCGCGAGGAGCGGGTCGTCCGGCGTGAGCAGGACCTGTCGCAGGCGCTGGAAACCGCGCGGGCCGACCGGGCGACCGCCCAGGCCACCGCGGAAGCGGTGTCGCAGCGTCTGGAGGTCGCCATCGCCCGCCTGCAACACGTGCTGGAGAGCTGACGCCATGGCGCAGGTCGACATCGAAGTGAACGGCCGCTTCTACCGCATGCTGTGCGAGGACGGGCAGGAGGGCCGGCTGCGCGAGCTGGCGGCCTATGTGGACGACCGCCTGCGCCGGCTGACCGGCGGCGGGCGCAGCGGGTCGGAGGCGCAGATGATGCTGATGACCTGTCTGGTACTGGCCGACGAGCTCCAGGACGTGATGTCCGGCAAGGGCATCGCCCCCGCAATCGACGAGGCCGCGGTGGCCGGCGAACTCGATCGTGTCGCAAAACGCATCGAAGAGGTTGCCGCGCGGCTCGAGCGCGCCTAGATTGGTACACGGAAGGAGCGCTGCCTGGTTCGACAGGCTGCAATAATCCCCAGGGCCGATAACCTTGAACTCTAGGGAGCTGTCCCTGTCCGGCCCATCGGGCCGGGTACACGGCGCCCACCTGCTCATGCAGGCCATGGAGGATAGGCATATGGCCACCGGCCGAGGCGGCACCTTCCACCTTATTCCGGGGCCACCCTGTTCCAGGGTTGCTCCGTTCCCTCCCGCCGCACGCAGTCCGCGATGACCGATCCGCAAGCCAAGGACGCCGCCCGCCGCGAGGCGCGCGCCCGGCGCGACGCCATCGCCGACCGCGACCGCTCCACCGCCTCCGACGCCTTGCGCGACCGCATCGCCGAACTGGCGCGCGACGGCCATCTGCCGCGCGGTGCCGCCGGGGGATATTGGCCGCTGGGCTCGGAACTCGACGCGCGGCCGGCTTTGCTCCATCTTAAAGAACTCGGCCATCCGGTCGGGCTACCAGTCTCCGGGCCGCGCGGCACCGCGCTGCTGTTCCGTGACTGGGACCCGCAGGCGCCGATGACGGCCGGCCGCTACGGCATCCGGGAACCGGCGGAAGGGCGTGCGGTCCTGGTGCCGTCGCTGCTGCTGGTGCCGCTGCTGGCCTTCGACCGCTCCGGCCACCGGCTGGGCTATGGCGCCGGCTATTACGACCGGACGCTGGACGGCCTGCGGGCCGGCCGGGCGGGCGCGGTGGTCGCTGTCGGCGTGGCCTTCGCCGCGCAGGAGATGCCGGCGGTTCCGGTGGACGGCCATGACGAGCGGCTGGACTGGATCGTGACGGAGCGCGAGACGCTCCGCATTCACAAGTAAGTTATACGGGAAGGTTGGGGCGATGCGGATTCTGTTCTTCGGCGATGTGGTCGGCCGGTCCGGGCGCGAGGCTGTACTGGCGCATATGCCGATGCTGCGCGAGAAGCTGGACCCCGACCTGACGGTGGTGAACGGCGAGAATTCGGCCGGCGGCTACGGCGTCACCGTCAAGATCGCCGAGGAGTTCTTCGAGGCCGGTATCGACGTGGTGACGCTGGGCAACCATACATGGGACCAGAAGGAACTGGTTTCCACCATCGAGCAGCAGCCGCGCATCGTCCGCCCGGTGAACTACCCGGAGGGCACGCCGGGCCGTGGCTATGTGCTGCTTCAGGCGCGCGGCGGGCGCAAGGTGCTGGTCGTCAACGTGCTGCTGCGCCTGTTCATGGAGCCGATGGACGATCCGTTCGCGGCGGTGGACCGTGTGCTGAAGGCGCACCGGCTCGGGGCCGGCCAGGGAGGGGGCGGCGTCGATGCCGTGCTGATCGACATGCACGGCGAGGCGACCAGCGAGAAGATGATCATGGGCCATTTCTGCGACGGCCGTGCCTCGCTGGTGGTGGGCACCCACAGCCATGTGCCGACCGCCGACCACATGGTCCTGCCGAAGGGCACCGCCTACCAGTCCGATGCCGGCATGTGCGGCGATTACGACAGCGCCATCGGCATGAAGAAGGAGGTGGCGCTGGCCAAGATGGTGCGGAAGCTGCCGACCGAGCGGCTGTCGCCGGCGGAAGGGGAAGGCACCGTCTGCGGCTGCTACGTCGAGACCGACGACCGTACCGGGCTGGCGGTCCGCATCGAGCCGTTGCGCATCGGCGGGCGGCTGAGCCCGACCTTGCCGGAACGGATGCAGTAAGGCCGTCACGGCCGCGGCTTCGGCCGTGCCGCAATCTCGCCATATTGACTTTCTAATCCCGTGGGTGTCGTCTCCCGCGCCGAAAAGGTGCGGTGGGGCGGCAGACCTGTTACATGTGTCGTGCGCTTAACCCCGCCCGATTGACCAATTCCGTTTCGAGGCTCGTTCGACCCATGGCCGGTCATTCCCAGTTCAAGAACATCATGCACCGCAAGGGCGCGCAGGACGCCAAGCGGTCCAAGATCTTCAACAAGCTCGCCCGCGAGATCACCGTCGCCGCCAAGAGCGGCCTGCCGGACCCGGCGGCCAACCCGCGCCTGCGCGCCGCCATTCTGGCCGGACGCGCGCAGAACATGCCGCGCGACCGCATCGACCGCGCCATCAAGCAGGGCACGCCCGGCGGCGGCGACGACGCCAACTACGAAGAGGTGCGGTACGAGGGCTATGGCCCCGGCGGCGTCGCCCTGATCGTCGAGGCGCTGACCGACAACCGCAACCGCACCGCCGCGGAAGTGCGCTCCAGCTTCACCAAGTATGGCGGCAGCCTGGGCGAGACCAACTCGGTCAGCTTCATGTTCAGCCGCATCGGTGCGATCTTCTACCCGGCCGCCGCCGCGGATGCGGACGCCGTGTTCGAGGTGGCGCTGGAGGCCGGTGCCGACAACGTCGAATCCGACGAGAACGGCCACGAGGTCACCACCACGGTGGAGAATTTCGGCATTGTGCGCGATGCGCTGGAGGCCAAGTTCGGCGGTGCGGAGAGCGCGCGCCTGACCTGGCGTCCGCTGAACACCGTCGCGCCGAGCGAGGATGCCGCGGCCAGCCTGCTGAAGCTGCTGGACGTGCTGGAGGACAACGACGACGTCCAGGTGGTCGAAGGCAACTTCGACATCTCCGACGAGCTGATGCAGAAGCTGACCGCGTAAGCTGAACGCGGGTCTTGCAAGCGGAGAGCGGGTGCCGTGTTTGCGCGGGCAGGACGAAGTGAGGCGACGGTGCCTTCGCCGGTGCGGCTGCTGGGGATCGACCCCGGCTTGCGCCACACCGGCTGGGGCATCATCGACGTGGCGGGCAACCGCCTGAGCCACGTCGCCGACGGCGCGGTGCATTCCGACGACCGCTGCCCGCTGGCCGAGCGTCTGGTGCAGCTCCACGACGCGCTGTCGGCGGTGGTGGAGCGCTACCGCCCCGACGAGGCGGCGGTGGAGGAGACCTTCGTCAACAACAACGCGGTCTCCACGCTCAAGCTGGGGCAGGCCCGCGCCGTGGCCCTGCTGGTGCCGGCCCAGGCCGGGCTGGCTGTGGCGGAATACGCCAACAACATGGTCAAGAAGGCGGTCGTCGGCCAGGGCCGCGCCGAGAAGGCGCAGGTCCAGACGATGGTGCGGCTGCTGCTGCCCGGCTGCGAGATCGCCTCGCCGGACGCCGCCGACGCCCTCGCCATAGCGATCTGCCATGCACACCACCGCGCCAGCTGGACGATGTGGCGGCGGGGGGATATCTCGTCACAACGGGCGCAAAGCGCCCTCTCCCGTCCCGGGAGAGGGAGGGGACCCGCCGCAGGCGGGGAGGGTGAGGGGCTATCCGTCACGGATGTCTCCATCCAAGCCAAGCGTCTCCCAACTCCTCAGGAATCCGAACGAACTCGCGTGCTTCGCCGCGATTCCACGGAAGTGGAAAAAATGCTGTGGCAGAAGCTGCGGAACGGCCAGTTGGGGGCGAAATTCCGCCGTCAGGAACCTATATTCGGCTTCACCGTCGACTTCGTCTCGCACGATCACCGGCTGATCATCGAACTGGATGGCGGCCAGCATGCGGAGCAGCGCGCCTCTCACGATGAACGGCGCACCAGGATGCTGGAGCAGGCCGGTTTTCGCATCATGCGGTTCTGGAACAACGATGTCGGCGACAACCTCGACGGTGTCCTGACGACGATCAAGGCGCGCCTGGACGAAACCTCCGTCCTGAGGCGGCCGGTCGCCGTGGCGAACCCCTCACCCGGCCCTGCGGGCCACCCTCTCCCGGGGCGGGAGAGGGACTCGGAGTCCTGATCCATGATCGCCAAGCTGACCGGCATCGTCGATTCCACCGGCACCGACTGGGTCGTGCTCGACGTGAACGGCGTCGGTTACCTGCTGTCCTGCTCCAACCGCACGCTGTCGCGTCTGGCGGTGGGGGAGCGGGCGTCGCTGGTGGTCGAGACCTTCATCCGCGAGGAACGCATCGTCCTGCACGGCTTCGGCGACCAGGCGGACCGGGAATGGTTCAAGCTGCTGACCACCATCCAGGGCGTCGGCGCCCGGCTGGCGCTGTCGATTCTGGGCGTGCTCGACCCCGACCAGCTGACCCGCGCCATCGCCTCGCAGGACAAGACCGCGCTGGTGCGCGCCGACGGCGTCGGGCCGAAGGTGGCGGCGCGCATCCTCAACGAACTCAAGGACAAGGTCGGCAATCTGGCGCTCGGCCCCGCCGCCAGCGGGGGCGCGCCAGCCGGCAAGGGCGCCCCCGCCGCCGTGCCGGGAGCCACCCCGGCTCTGGCCGATGCGGTGTCGGCGCTGGTCAATCTCGGCTATGGCCGGTCGGAGGCCTTCGGCGCGGTCGTCGCCGCCGGGCGCGTACTGGGCGATGACGCCGGCGTATCCGATCTGATCCGCCAGGGCCTCAAGGAACTGAGCCAATGAGCGACCCCAACTCCGACCGTCTGGTCCAGCCGGGCCAGGGCCACGGCGATTCGGCCGAGGCGTCGATCCGCCCGCTGTCGCTCGCCGAGTTCATCGGTCAGCGCCAGGCGCGCGAGAATCTGTCGATCTTCATCCAGGCCGCCCGCTCCCGCAACGAGGCGCTGGACCATGTGCTGCTGTTCGGGCCCCCCGGCCTGGGCAAGACCACGCTGGCGCAGATCGTGGCGCGCGAGCTGGGCGTCGGCTTCCGCGCCACCTCCGGCCCGGTCATCGCCCGGGCCGGCGATCTGGCGGCGCTGCTGACCAACCTGCAGCCGCACGACGTCCTCTTCATCGACGAGATTCATCGCCTTAATCCCGCCGTGGAAGAGGTGCTCTATCCCGCCATGGAGGATTTCCAGCTCGACCTCATCATTGGCGAAGGCCCGTCGGCGCGGTCCATCCGGATCGACCTGCCGCCCTTCACCCTTGTCGGCGCCACGACGCGCAGCGGCCTGATCACGCGCCCCTTGCGCGAACGCTTCGGCATTCCCGTGCGCCTGCAATTCTACGAGCCGGACGAGCTGGAGCTGATCGTCCGCCGCGCCGCCGGCGTGCTCGGCATGGGCATCACGCCGGAGGGGGCGCGCGAGATCGCCAACCGGGCGCGCGGCACGCCGCGCGTGTCGGGCCGGCTGCTGCGCCGGGTGCGCGATTTTGCCGCAGTGGCCGGGGTGGAGGAGGTCGACAAGCGCGTCGCCGATGCCGCGCTGACCCGGCTGGAGGTCGACCGGCTGGGACTCGACAGCATGGACCGCCGCTATCTTGGGCTGGTCGCCAACAACTATGGCGGCGGGCCGGTCGGCGTCGAGACGCTGGGTGCGGCGCTGGGCGAGCAGCGCGACGTGCTGGAGGAGGTGGTCGAACCCTACCTGATCCAGCAGGGCTTTTTGCAGCGCACGCCGCGCGGGCGCATGCTGACCGACCAGGGCTTCCGCTATCTCGGGCTCAACCCGCCGAACGCGCCGCTCCGGCAGCTCGACCTGCTGGACCGCGTTCCCGACCCGACGGAGGGGGAGGGGGATGAGTAACGCTTCCGCCCATTCCGGATGGTTCGCGGAGGACGGCACGCACCGGTATCCGCTGCGGGTCTATTACGAGGACACCGACGCCGGCGGCATCGTCTACCACGCCAATTACCTGCGATTCGCGGAGCGGGCGCGCACGGAGATGCTGTACCTGATGGGCTTCCGTCAAAGGGAGATGGCCGGGGGTTTGGGCGATGTCACAGGTGTGTCATTTGCGGTACGGCGCCTGACCATTGATTTTGACGCCCCTGCCAAGCTGGAGGACACGCTTGAAGTGGAAACCCGAATCGTCGATATCCGCGGTGCCTCCTTCGCACTTGCACAAGTCATCCGCCGTGACGGTCGCGTGCTGGCGCGCGCCGACCTGCAGCTGGTGACGATCAACCGGGCCGGGCGGGCAGTGCGCCTTCCAGATCCGGTGAAAGCGGCGATGGAGACGCTGCATGCAAAGCAAAACGCCTCTTCTCCCGCTTGACCCGCCTGCCTGATCGTATCGACCGTTTCCTTCCACTCCCCGTGCCAACAGCGCAAACGCGAGACTGACAGCGATGGACGCCCTGCAAACCGCCCAACTGGCCGGCAATGCCGCCGCCACGACGGCACATGAGATCACGATCCTCGGCCTGTTCTGGCAGGCCGACGCGGTCGTCAAGATCGTGATGATGATGCTCGTCGTCGCCTCGATCTGGTGCTGGGCGATCATCATCGAGAAGCTGATGCGCATCCGCCGGCTGAACGCCCAGGCCGACTCGTTCGAGGAGGCCTTCTGGTCCGGCGGGTCGCTCGACGCGCTGTACGACCGCATCGGCCAGAGCCCGGCCGACCCGATGGCCGCGACCTTCGCCGCCGGCATGCGCGAATGGCGCCACGCCGCCGACCGCGGCATCGGCGGCACGATGAAAAGCTCGCTGCAGCAGCGGGTCGAGCGGGTGATGGCGGTGAGCATCGGCCGCGAGATGGCGCGGGCCGAACGCTACATGACCTTCCTGGCTTCGGTCGGGTCGACCGCCCCCTTCATCGGCCTGTTCGGCACGGTGTGGGGCATCATGAACTCCTTCACCTCGATCGCCGGCTCGGGCAACACCAGCCTCGCCGTGGTGGCGCCGGGCATCGCCGAGGCGCTGTTCGCCACCGCCATGGGCCTGCTGGCCGCCATCCCGGCGGTGCTCTCCTACAACAAGTTCTCCACCGACCTCGGCCGCTACGCCGACCGGTTGGACACCTTCTCGGGCGAGTTCTCGGCGATCCTGTCCCGCCACCTCGAGGAGCGGGGAGCCGCCTGAACCATGGCCGGACAACTCGCAGGCAAATCCCACGGGCGCGGCAAGCGCCGGGGCTATCGCGCGATGGCCGAGATCAACATGACGCCGTTCATCGACGTCATGCTGGTCCTGCTGATCGTCTTCATGGTCGCCGCTCCGATGCTAACCGTCGGCGTGCCGGTCGACCTGCCCAAAACCAATGCCGCTCCGCTGGAGCAGCAGAAGGACCCGCTGTTCGTCACCGTGCAGACCGACGGCCGCGTCTTCGTCCAGGAGACGCCGGTCGAGCTGACCAACATGGTGCCGCTGCTGATCGCGGTGACCAACAACAACCCCGAGGCCCGCATCCTGGTCCGCGGCGACGCCAAGATCGCCTATGGCAAGATGCTGGAGGTGATGGGCACCATGAGCGCCGCCGGCTTTAAGAAGGTCGGTCTGGTCGCCGAGATGCCGAACGGCCCGACCGCGTCCAGCGCGCGGGTCGGCGCGCCCAAGCCGGCGCGTTGAGGCGGGCGGAACTCCCATGCGCAAGCCCCTGATCGCCTCGGCGGTGCTGCACGTCGCGCTGGTCGCGCTGATGGTGCTCGGCATGCCGCCCAGCGATCGCAAGCTCGAAATCGCCTCCTCGATCCCGATCGAGATCGTCGACATCGGCGAAGTCACCCAGGCCGCCCGGACCGAGAAGGGCGAGCCGAAGCCGGCCACCGCCGCGCGTCCGCCGATGCCCGAGGCCAAGCCCGCCCCGCCGGCGCCGGAACCGCCGGACGAGGAGGACGAGCCGCCCCCGCCCCCGCCGCCGCCTGCCAGGACGCCGGAGCCGCCGAAGGTTGCTCAGGTGCCGCCGCCCCCGCGCGAGCCGACGCCGCCGCCCAAGCCCGCTCCGACGCCCCCGCCTCCTCCTCCGCCGCCACCCCCGCCGCCTCCGCCCCCGGATCCGGCGCCGTCGCCGACTCCGAAGCCGCCGGAGCCTCCCAAGCCCGAGCCGCCGAAGCCGGAACCGCCCAAACCGGAACCGCCGAAGCACGAGCCCAAGCCTGAGCCTCCGAAGCCGGAGCCGCCCAAGCCTGAGCCGAAAAAGCCCGAGCCTCCCAAGCCGGAACCGCCGAAACCGGAACCGCCCAAGGCGGAACCGAAGAAGCCGGAGCCGCCGAAGGAGCCTGCCAAGGAGGTCGCGAAGGCCGAGCCGGCGAAGGATGCCAAGGCCGAGGCGAAGAAGGCGGATGCGCCGGCCAAGCAGCCGGAGAAGCCGTCGGCCAAGGCCGACCCGCTGTCCGATCTGCTGTCGAACGTCGGTAAGATCAAGCCGTCGGACAACCCGAAGGCTGACGGCAAGGCATCGGCCAGCGCCAACAGCGACGCCAAGCCCAGCCAGAAGACCGCGTCCGCGGCTCCGGCCGGAGCGGCCAAGGCAACAAACGGCCCCGACAAGCCGTTCAAGCCGTCCGGCCGTGCGCTCGACGCCATCCGCGGCCAGCTGAGCAAGAACTGGAACTTCGACAGCGGCCGCAAGGACGCAGGCTCGATGCAGATCGAGATCCATGTGGAGGTCGGCCGCGACCACAGCGTGGTTCGCGCCTGGATCGACGACAAGTACAGGTCGCGCTACATGTCGGATGCCGCCTTCCGGGCGTCGGCCGACGCGGCGGTGCGCGCGGTCAAGCGGTCCAGCCCCCTGGAACTGTTGACCAGCGAGTTCACGCCGCAGACTTATGAAGATTGGCGCTTCATCGTGTTCAATTTCGACCCGAGGGACATGTTCTGACCATGACGACGAAGACGAGGCTTCTGTTGAAGCTGGCCGGGGCCACCGGCGCGCTTCTCCTCTCCCTCGGCGTTGCCGCTCCGCAGGAGGCGCGCGCCGAGTTGCGCATCGACATCACGCGGGGCGTGTCCGAGCCGCTGCCCATCGCCATCACCAGCTTCGCCGGATCGGGCGGGCGCGATGTGCAGATGGGCGCCGACATCTCCAAGGTGATCTCCGACGACCTGGAGCGGTCCGGCCTGTTCAAGCCGCTGGACCCGCGCGGCTTCCTGCAGACGCCGGACCAGCTGCGCAGCGGCGAGCCGCGCTATCAGGACTGGAAGGCGCTGGGCGCCCAGGCCCTGGTCGCCGGCAACACCACCACGGGCGCCGACGGCCGCATGAAGGTCGATTTCCGCCTGTGGGACGTCGCCGCCGGCCAGTACATGCAGGGGCTGAGCTACAGCGCCTCGCCGCAGGAATGGCGCCGCATCGCCCACATCGTGGCCGACGCCATCTATAAGCGCCTGACCGGCGAGGACGGCTATTTCGACACGCGCATCGTCTATGTCGCCGAATCCGGCCCGGCGAACGCGCGCAAGAAGCAGCTGGCCATCATGGACCAGGACAGCGCCAACCATCAGTTCCTGACCGACGGACAGACCCTGGTCCTGACGCCGCGCTTCTCGCCGACGTCCCAGGAAATCACGTACATGTCGTACTTCAACAAGAAGCCGCGCGTGTACCTGTTTAACATCGACACCGGCCGCCAGGAGGTCCTGGGCGACTTCCCCGGCATGACCTTCGCCCCGCGCTTCTCGCCGGACGGCAACAAGGTCATCATGTCGATGGCGCAGAACGGCAATACCGACATCTACACGCTGGACCTGCGCACCCGCCGCCAGACCCAGCTGACCGATGCGCCGGGCATCGACACCGGCCCGAGCTATTCGCCGGACGGCCAGCGCATCGTCTTCGAGTCGGACCGCGGCGGCACCCAGCAGCTCTATGTCATGGGCGCCGACGGCTCGGGCGTGAAGCGGCTGACCTTCGGCGAGGGCCGCTACGGTACGCCGGTGTGGTCGCCGCGCGGCGATCTGATCGCATTCACGCGCCAGCGTGGTAGCAGCTTTGCAGTTGGCGTAATCCGTCCGGATGGGACGGGGGAGCGGATCCTGACCGAAGCCTTCCACGTCGAGGGTCCGACCTGGGCTCCCAACGGCCGAGTTATCATGTTCTTCAAGGACTTGCCGTCGGGTGACGGGCGTGGCCGCAACGCAAAGCTGTACAGCATCGACATCACCGGCGCCAACGAGCGTCGCGTGAGCACCCCGGTCGACGCGTCGGACCCCGCGTGGTCGCCCTTGATTCCCTAGTGGAGTAGCCCTATTTTGCGGCCACGCGGGAGCAATGCTCAAGACAAAGGTCGAACGTCGTCTTTTCGTCGGGGATTGGCGGAAAGAAGCGGCTCCCGTGCAGACAAAGTTCGGCCATCAAACAAGTTTCGTTCAAGGGGTCCCTGAACATGCGTATGAAGTTCCTCGCTCTCGCCGCGGTTGCTCTGCTCGCCGCTTGCGAATCCACTCCGAACGACGCCGCCAACGGCGCCAACACCGGTGCCCAGCAGTCGTCGGTCCGTCCGGGCTCGGCGGAAGATTTCGTCGTCAACGTCGGCGACCGCGTCTTCTTCGGCCTCGACCGCTTCGACCTGTCGCCGGAGGCTCGCGCCACCCTCGACCGTCAGGCCAAGTGGCTGCAGACCTACGGCTCGGTCACCGTCACCGTCGAAGGCCATGCCGACGAGCGCGGCACCCGCGAGTACAACCTCGCCCTGGGTGAGCGTCGCGCCAACTCGGTGAAGAACTACCTGGCCGCCAAGGGCATCACCCCGAACCGCGTCAACGTCGTCTCCTATGGCAAGGAGCGTCCGGCCGTCGTTGGTTCGAACGAGGCCGCCTGGTCGCAGAACCGCCGTGGCGTGACCGTCGTCAACTGATGACGCCGGTCCCCGCCTGACGGGGAACAGGGAAGGGCGCCGCCGCCGGGCAACCGGGGGCGGCGCCTTTTCTTTTTGGCGACATCTTTTCGGCGATATGTTTTTTGGGGCCGGGAAAATCCGGCGAGGTCGGTTCTTTGCGCGGACGCGCAAGTTCTGCTAAACAGCGGCCATCGCGTCGCCTTTATCGTTCGCCATGGTCGCCGTGGGTGCTCCCCCGGCATCAGATCTCCTCAGGATCCCACGCGCATGACCAACATCCGTCCCGTCGCCGCCCTGCTGCTGGGTGGCATGCTCGCGGCAACCCCCGCCCTGGCCCAGTCGAAGGGGCAGATCGAGCGGCTGCAATCGCTGGAAACGCAGGTCGCCGCGCTGGGCGGTCCGGTGGAGGTGGCGCAGCTGTCGCCCTCCGTCGCCGCCGATTTCGAGATTCGCCTGCAAAACCTCGAACGCACCATCCAGGATCTGACCGGCAAGTACGAGGAGTCGAGCTATCAGGTCACCCAGCTGCGCGAGCGTCTGGAGAAGGTCAATTCCGACGTCGATTTCCGGTTGAAGGAGCTGGAGAAGGGCGGCGGGACCGCCGGGGGCGCCATGGGTGGCGCGATGTCCGATGCCGCGCCGACCAAGCCGTCGAAGGCTGCCGCTTCGGACGACAAGAAGGCCGACAAGCCCGCGCAGACCGCGGCGGCCAATCCGCCCTCGACTGCCGGCCTGTCGCCGGAAAAGCAATATGAGCAGGCGTTCGAACTGCTGCGCAACTCCGACTATGACCGGGCGGAGAAGGCGTTGCAGGAGTTCATCGTCAAGAACAAGTCGCACGCCTATGCCGGCAACGCGCAGTATTGGCTGGGCGAAAGCTATTACGTCCGCAACAAGTTCCCGGAAGCGGCCCAGGCCTTCGCCGAGGTGCTGTCGAAGTACCGCACCAACCCGAAGGCGGCCGACAGCCTGCTGAAGCTGGGCATGACCCTGCAGCAGATGAACAAGAAGTCGGACGCCTGCACCGCCTTCGGCCAGCTGCTGACCAAGTTCCCCGAAGCCTCGGCCAGCGTGAAGCGCCGCGCCGATACGGAGCGCAAGCGCATCAATTGCCCGGCCTGATGGGTGGCGACTCCGGAGACGGCAGGCCGGTATCGCCGAAGGAGTTCGTCCGTGCCCTGGCGGCGCTGGGCGGATTCGAGCCGGCGCCGGCCGTCGCCGTCGGGGTTTCCGGTGGCGGCGACAGCGTGGCGCTGGTCCTGCTGCTGCGGCATTGGGTCGCAGAGCGGGGCGGAAGCCTGCTGGCACTGACCGTCGATCATGGGCTGCGGCCCGAGTCCGCCGGGGAGGCGGCAGCGGTCGGGCGGGCGATGGTCCGTCTCGGCGTTCCCCACCGCATCCTGCGCTGGGACGGGGCGAAGCCGTTGGCCGGCGTGCAGGCGGCGGCCCGGACGGCGCGGCACCGGCTGCTCGGCGCGGCCTGCGCCGAAGCCGGCATCCTTCATCTGGCGCTCGCCCATCATCGCGACGATCAGGCCGAAACGGTGCTGCTGCGCCTGGCCCGCGGCTCCGGCATCGATGGGCTGGCCGGGATGGCGCCCGTCCGTGCCGATGGGGCGGTGCGGGTGATCCGGCCGCTGCTGCGCTTTTCCCATGACCGGCTGCTGGCGACCTGCCGCGCCGGAGGCGTGGACTGGATCGAGGATCCCTCCAACCGAAACCCGCGCTTCGCCCGTGCCCGGCTGCGCGCCGCCCGCGAGAGCCTGGACGGGGAGGGGCTCGATGCCGGCCGGCTGGGCGAGGTCGCCCGGCGGGCGGGCCGTGCCCGGGCGGCGCTGGAACAGGCGACGGCGGCGCTGCTGGCGGAGGCCGCGACCGTTCATCCGGAGGGCTGGATCACCCTGGCGCCGGCGCCTCTGCACGCCGCACCGCTGGAGATCGCGCTGCGGGCGCTGGGCGCCGCACTGGCGGCGGTCGGCGGGCCGGCGCATCCGGTGCGCGACGAGGCGCTGGAGCGGCTGCTCTACCGGTTGTCGGAAGGGCAGGGCGGAACCTTGGGCGGCTGCGTCGTTCGGATGCGGCGCGGCGCCGTCATGGTGGCGCGCGAACCGGCGGCGGTGACGGAGCGGCCGACAGCGGCCCCCGGAGAGGCAATCCGTTGGGACGGCCGATTCGACCTGAGGGTGTCGTCCAGCCATTGCCGCCCTGTCATGGTCGCGGCGCTGGGGGCCGACGGCTGGCGCGAATGGGCAGGTCGGCAGGCGCCGAAGGGGGTGCCCGACCTGCCGGTTCCGGTGCGGGAAACCTTGCCAAGCCTTTGGGCCGGCGCGGATTTGCTTGGTGTGCCGATGATCGGTATGTGCTACGGGTTCGGCGCGGATGGACAGCACCCGGTGGACCGCGCAAGGTTTTGTCCACTTTCGTCGTTGGGAAGACCAGCTTTTACGGTTGTTTCGGACCGGGACGGCATTATTTAATCAGGGAACGTGCCCGTAGGAGACCGGGGTGCGGCCTTGTCGGCGCACCGCATGGCGATGGGTTCGCAGAAAGGCGTGTGACGTGAACAATTTCGGCAAGAACCTCGCTCTCTGGATCATCATAGGGCTGCTCCTCGTGGCCCTGTTCAACCTGTTCCAGAGTTCCTCCACCCGCAGCCCGCAAACGACCGTTCCGTTCAGCGAGCTTCTCGCCGAAGTGGACCGGGGCCAGGTCGCCGACGTGACGATCAAGGGCAACCAGGTTTCGGGCCATTTCTCCGACGGCCGCTCCTTCAGCACCTATGTCCCGCCCGAAGCGGGCCTGGTGGAGCGCCTGACCAACAAGAACGTCCGGATCAACGCGGTCCCCGACGACAGCAACGTGCCGTCGCTGTTCTCGGTGCTGCTGTCCTGGTTCCCGATGCTTCTGCTGATCGGCGTCTGGATCTTCTTCATGCGCCAGATGCAGTCCGGCGGCGGCAAGGCCATGGGCTTCGGCAAGTCGCGGGCCCGCCTGCTGACCGAGAAGGTCGGCCGCGTCACCTTCGACGACGTCGCCGGCATCGACGAGGCCAAGCAGGAACTGACGGAAATCGTCGAATTCCTGAAGGACCCGCAGAAGTTCCAGCGGCTGGGCGGCAAGATCCCGAAGGGCTGCCTGCTCGTCGGTCCTCCGGGCACCGGCAAGACGCTGACCGCCCGCGCGGTGGCCGGCGAAGCCAATGTGCCGTTCTTCACCATCTCCGGTTCGGACTTCGTCGAAATGTTCGTCGGCGTGGGTGCGTCCCGCGTCCGCGACATGTTCGAACAGGGCAAGAAGAACGCTCCCTGCATCATCTTCATCGACGAAATCGACGCGGTCGGCCGCCATCGCGGTGCCGGCCTGGGCGGCGGCAACGACGAGCGTGAGCAGACCCTCAACCAGCTGCTGGTCGAGATGGACGGCTTCGAGGCGAACGAGGGCGTGATCCTGATCGCCGCGACCAACCGTCCGGACGTTCTCGACCCCGCTCTGCTGCGTCCGGGCCGCTTCGACCGTCAGGTCGTGGTGCCGAACCCCGACGTGCTGGGCCGCGAGAAGATCCTCAAGGTCCACATGCGGAAGGTCCCGCTGTCGCCGGACGTCGACGCCAAGGTCATCGCCCGCGGCACCCCCGGCTTCTCCGGCGCCGATCTGGCCAACCTGGTGAACGAGGCTGCCCTGCTGGCCGCCCGCATCGGCAAGCGCGTCGTCGGCATGTCCGAGTTCGAGAACGCCAAGGACAAGGTCATGATGGGTGCGGAACGCCGCTCCATGGTGATGACCGAGGACGAGAAGAAGCTGACCGCCTACCACGAGGCCGGCCACGCCATCTGCGCCATCCACTGCGCCGACAGCGACCCGGTCCACAAGGCCACCATCATCCCGCGCGGCCGTGCGCTGGGCATGGTGATGCGCCTGCCGGAAGGCGACCGCATCAGCCTGTCGCAGGCCAAGCTGCTGGCCGACCTGACCGTCGCTATGGGCGGCCGCATCGCCGAAGAACTGATCTTCGGCAAGGAGCGGGTGACCACGGGCGCCTCGGGCGACATCAAGATGGCGACCGAGATGTCGCGCCGGATGGTGACGGAGTGGGGCATGAGCGAGAAGCTCGGCCCGCTGCTCTACGGCGAGCCGACGCAGGAGGTGTTCCTGGGCCATTCGGTGACCCAGCACAAGAACATGTCCGACCGCACCGCCCAACTGGTCGACGAGGAAATCCGCCGCATCGTGGACGAATCCTACGACCGCGCCCGGACGATCCTCACCGAGAACATCGACCAGCTGCACACCCTGGCCAAGGGCCTGCTGGAGTACGAGACGCTGAGCGGCGACGAGATCAACCGTCTGCTGCGCGGCGAACCGATCCTGCGCGACGACGAGCGCGAGACTATGGCCGTCCCGCCGCGTCCGACCACCGGCTCCGGCCGCCGCTCCTCCGTTCCGCCCAGCACCGGGCAGGAAAGCGGTGGCATGGGTCCGGAACCGCAGGGCACCTGAGGGCTTCGGGTTCGGAAATGAAGAAGGCGGCGCTGCGAGGCGCCGCCTTTTTTCTTTGGCAGGTTTGGGCGGAAACCCTCAGAGCGCGCCCTTCTGCTCGCGGCGGCGGTCGAGCGCCACGTCGAACTGGCGCAGCAGCTTCTGCATGCCTTCGAAGTACAGCTTGCGCGACGGCGTGTTCTTCATGCAGCGGGCGTCGAGATGGGCGACGCTGGTCAGGGCGGACACGCAGTAGCCGAGCAGCCAGTAGCGCGACCGGATGCTGCGCAGATAGTCGCGGAACGGCTCCGGCTGGCCGGCCATGAAGCTGCTGAAGGAGGTCTCGTAATCCGACAGGATGGTGCGGATGTCGAGCAGCGTCATCTCCAGCAGCTTGCCCACCTTCTCGATGTGCATCAGCAGCTGGGTCTCGTAGGGCTTGTGCATGCGGATGTCGACCGGGATGCACTCACGCGACTTCAGCCAGGTCAGGATGGTGCGGGCGCGCGGGGCGATGCGGCGCAGCTGGTACTCGTAGAAGGTCGTGCCCTTCCACGCGCTGAAGATGGTGTCGGCTTCCGACCGCTCGATGCCGAAGGCGGAGACGAACAGGCCGGCCTCTTCCAGGTTGGGGTTCCAGATCGCCTCCAGGAAGCGTTCGACGCTTCCGGCGCTGCCCTGGCTGCCCGACAGCGCCTTGCGGACGATCGGCTCGATGCGGGCGCGGATCAGGCGGCGGAGCTGGTGGTCCTCCTCGTTGGAGATCAGCCAGTGGCGCGGATCGACGTTGATCTTCTCCGCCTCGAAGCAGGTCTTCAGCAGGAAGGCGTCGAGCGACGGCACGTCGTCGATCATCTGGAGCATCTTCATGTCGCCGATGATGCCGTTTTCCTGCGGCCCGTGCTTGATGCCGAACTGCTCTTCCAGCAGGGCGGCACTGTTGCGGCCGCGAAGATAGACGGCGACGCCCCCGCCCTCCGGCGCCCTGGCGTTGTGCGGCACATAGATCCCGGTTTCGACCGGGCGCTCGCCGCCCTCCAGTTCCTCGTCCTCGGCGATGGGATCGCCACCGTCGTCGTCGCGGTCGTCGAAGTTCGGGTACTTGAACAGGATGCAGTTGTTCAGGCCCTGAGCCTTGAACATGCGCTGCTCTTCCGGAATCTCGCGCGTGATGGCGATGAGATTCATCGACACGCTGGACCCGCCATAAAGGATCTGCTCAAGGATCGGAGAAACCGAGTCCATTTTCTTGCGAGCGCGCATGAATATTACCTAATCCCGCGAATATTTCTCAAATCATAAACGCCGCATTCGCAAACGCAAAGAGGGATCGGCGGACCGATCCCTCTCATCACCATGCGATTGCGCGCACCTTGCGGCCGCTCAACCAAATGGGTCAACCGACCGGGCCGGCCGCCTAGGCCTCAGCCAGCCTTCGGCATGCCGCCCAGCGAGCCGAGCAGGCTGGCGACTTCGGCCGCCTCGTCCACCGCGACCATGCCGACGGTGTGGTAACCGCTGTCGACATGCATCACCTCGCCGGTGACGCCGCTGCCCAGGTCGGACATCAGGAACAGGCCGGCGCCGCCGACCTCCTGGATGGTGACGTTGCGCTTCAGCGGGGCGTTCAGCTCGTTCCACTTCAGGATATAACGGAAGTCGCCGATGCCGCTGGCGGCCAGAGTCTTGATCGGACCGGCGGAGATGGCGTTGACACGGATGTTGCGGCCACCCAGATCGACGGCAAGGTACCGCACGCTGGCTTCCAGCGCGGCCTTGGCGACGCCCATCACGTTGTAATGGGGCATGACGCGCTCGGCGCCATAGTAGGATAGGGTAAGCAGGCTGCCGCCGTCCTTCATCAGCGGCACGGCGCGCTGCGCCACCGCGGTGAAGGAGTAGCAGGAGATGTCCATGGTGCGCAGGAAGTTGGCCCGCGTGGTGTCCAGGTACAGCCCGTCCAGCTCGTTCTTGTCGGAAAAGGCGATGGCATGAACCACGAAGTCCAGCTTGCCCCATTCCTGTTCGATGGCGGCGAAGGTCGCGTCGATGCTGGCCTCGTCCGTGACGTCGCAGGGCAGGACCAGCTTGGCGCCGACCTGCTCGGCCAGCGGCTTCACCCGCTTCAGCAGCGCATCGCCCTGATAGGTGAAGGCAAGCTCCGCCCCGTGCTGGGCCAGGGTGGAGGCGATCCCCCAGGCGATCGAACGATCGTTGGCCACGCCCATGATCAGGCCACGCTTGCCGGCCATGAGCGGCATCGGATTGGACATCGGAACCTCGTGAACGACGGATGTGCTGCGGCTCCAGCCGCGAAAAGTGGGGCGCATCCTACACGAAAGCGCTCAACGGTCAAACCGACGCGGGCTGTCTTGCCGCAGGAGGCGTCGCATGTCTCATCCTAAGGACAATCCTGGCCGCGAGGAGGAGGAGCGCAGCCGCATTCTGACTGGCCTGCGGGAGCTTGGCGGCTTCTTCGGTCATTCCATGCTGCGCTTCTACAACGACAACTGCTTCCAGACCGCCGCGGCGCTGACCTACACCTCGCTGCTGGCCATTGTGCCGATGATGACCATCGGTTTCGCCATCTTCTCCGCCTTCCCGGCCTTCAGCGCCTTGCAACTGCGGATCCAGACCGCGCTGGTCAAGAATCTGGTGCCGGAGATCGGCGACGCCATCCTGGAATATCTCGGCCGCTTCATGGCGAACGCCGGTCAGATGCCGATCTTCGGCGTGATCGGGCTGGCGGTGTCGGCGGTGCTGCTGATCTGGACCATCGAGGGGTCCTTCGCCACGGTCTGGCGCGTGCGCGAGCCGCGGTCCTACGTGACGCGCATCCTGTCCTTCTGGGCGGTGGTCTCGCTGACCCCGCTGTTCGCCGGCGCCAGCCTGTCCCTGTCCAGCACGCTGTGGACGGCGCTGGAGGTGGCGCATCTGGAGGGGGTCGTCCATCCGCTGGCGGGGATCGGCATGCTGCTGCCCTTCGCCTTGCAGCTGGTCGGCTGTTCGCTGCTGTATCTGGTGATTCCGAATCGGGATGTGTTCTGGCTGGACGCGCTGTGCGGCGGGGCCATCGGCTCGATCCTGCTGGAAGGGTCGAAGGCGATCTTCGGCTGGTACATGCGCGAATATCCGGCCTACCAGACCATCTACGGCGCCCTGTCGGTGGTGCCGATCTTCCTGTTCTGGCTCTACATCGCGTGGTCGACGGTGCTGTTCGGCGCGGTGGTCGCCGCGTCGCTGCCGGAATGGCGGGCGGGCAAGGTTACCCGCGGCGGCATGGAGGGGCTGCTGCCGGCCCAGCGGCTGGCGCTGGCGCTGGCCGTCCTGCATGAGCTGATGGAGGCGAGCCGGCTCGGTGTCGGCATGCGCCGCCGCACGCTGGTCGGGCGGGTGCCGGTGGGCACGCTGCTGATCGACGGCATCCTGGAACAGCTGCGCGACGCCCATTGGGTCGCCCACACCACCCGCGACGCCTGGGTGGTCACCCGCGACATGGGCGAAGCGACCCTGCTGGAGCTGATGAAGGCGCTGGGCATCGGCATGCGCGGCTCCGTCCATGGCCTGGGCGGCCTGGATCTGCCCTGGCAGGAGCGCACCGCCCGTCTGCTGGACGCCGCCGAGGCGCGGCAGGGCGATCTGCTGAACGTGCCGTTGAAGACCCTGCTGAACGACGATCTGCCGCCGGAAGGTCAGCCGGCGGGGCAAGGGGCGGGACAGGCAGGCACCGGGCCGGTGCCGCTGCGGGCGGTGAAGAAATAGGGGCAGAGTGGTGGCGGGCCGAAGCGGTTCTGCGCCCCGAGGGAAAGGGAAACCCTGCGTCGGCGGTTACTCCAGCCCGGCCTTCTTGCGGACGTCGTAGCTGCGGGTCTTCGCCCATTCCTCGACGAACTTGACCAGCTCGCCGTCGGGCGGGTCGGGGAGGACGACCTTCAGCTTCACATACTGGTCGCCCGGCTGCTTGGTGGCCTGGTTGACCACGCCCTTGCCGCGCAGGCGCAGGACGGAGCCGGTGTTGGCGCCCGGCGGCACCTTCACCGCGACCTTGCCGCTGATCGTCGGGACATTGACGGTCGCACCCAGAACCGCCTCGTTCAGGGTGATCGGCACCTCGACATGGATGTCGCCGTCCTGCCGGGTGAAGAAGGGGTGGGATTCGACATGCACCTCGACGATGGCGTCGCCGTTGGGCATGCCGCCCATGCCGGGCAGGCCCTGGCCCTTCAGGCGCAGTTTCGACTCGTTCTCCGTCCCCGGCGGGATGGCGACGTCGATGCTCTTGCCGTTGGACAGGTTGATGCGGCGCTTCGATCCGTTCGCCGCCTCCACGAAGGGGACGGTGACGGAATAGGAGATGTCGCTGCCCCGCACCTTCGGTCCGGCGGAGCCGCCGGCCCCGGCTCCGGCACCCGGCCCGCCGGGGCGGCGCTTGCCGCCGCCGAACAGGTCGGAGAACCAGTCGTCGCCGCCGCCGAAGAAGCTGTCGTCGGCGGTGCTGCTGTATGCCTTGCCGCGGCTGCCGGCGGTCCGGCCGCGCGAGCCGAAGCCCGCGTGCCGTTCCTGCCCCGACGGGTCGATCTCCCCGCGGTCGTAGCGGGCGCGCTTCTCGGCATCCGACAGCAGCGTGTAGGCGGCCGAGATTTCCTTGAACCGCTCCTCGTTGGCGGCGTCGCCCGGTTTCAGGTCCGGGTGATGCTGCTTGGCGAGCTTGCGGTATGCCTTCTTGATGTCGTCGGCACTGGCGGACCGGCTGACGCCGAGAACGCTGTAGGGATCGCGCGTAGCCACGGGCAGAGATTTCCCGCCCCAGGGGGGCTCAAAGGTTGCGGGTCGGCGGTGTTACGAGTTGCCGATGATCTTCCACGTACCGTCGGCCTGTTTGCAAGCGGTTCCGTAGGCCTGCTCCGTCCGCCCCTTGACCACGATGGTCTGTTGGAACTCGCGGCAATAGGTGCCGCTGTTGCTGTAGCCGTCGCGGGTGGTCACGATGGTGCCGGAATTGCCCGACTGCGGGTTGTTCCAGTTGATGCGGTCGCCGACCGGAGCGGCATAGGCCTGACGGGCCGCGGTCTCGGCATAGCCGGCATCGGCCTTGTCGAGCGAGCCGCCGATCTCCTTGCCGATGAAGGCGCCCAGCAGCGTGCCGACGCCGGTCGCCACCAGCTTGCCCGTTCCGCCGCCGATCTGCGAACCGATCAGGCCGCCGGCGACCGCACCGCCGACCGTGCCGACCGTTTCCTTCTGACCGCCCGTCTGGCACCCGGCCAGCAGGCCCACGACGATCACGGCCGGAACGACTTTCTTCACGAACATCCTTGCGCCTCGAAAAGGTTGGTTGCCGCGGCAGCCAATCGGTGGCTTCGCGGTGGACAGTGATATAAGCGACCCTATGCTTGCTGTGAATTGTGATGAGGCTGTGACCCTTACGCTTTTGCACGGAAGCCCGCTCCCGCACCGGCCGCCGGGGCCGTGCGGGACCCATCGAGACAGGACCACAGGAATGACGGACAGCAACGACCGCAATCCCCGCTCCCCCTATGACCTCTTCGCCGAATGGATGAAGGAGGCGGAGCAGAGCGAACCGAACGACCCCAACGCCATGGCGCTGGCCACCGCCGACGCCAGCGGCATTCCGTCGGTGCGGATGGTGCTGCTGAAGGGGATCGATCCGCGCGGTTTCGTCTTCTACACCAATACCGAGAGCCGCAAGGGCACGCAGCTGCTGGCGAATCGGAACGCCGCCCTGTGCTTCCACTGGAAGAGCCTGCGCCGTCAGGTGCGGGTCGAGGGGGCGGTCGAGATCGTCACCGATGCCGAGGCCGACGCGTATTTCGAGAGCCGCCCGCGCGAGAGCCGGATCGGCGCCTGGGCGTCCCTGCAGTCGCGCCCGCTGGAAGGGCGGTGGGAGTTGGAGAAGCGCGTCGCGCAGTTCGCCGCCAGATACGCCATCGGCACGGTGCCGCGGCCGCCGCACTGGACCGGCTTCCGCGTCCTGCCGTCGCGGATCGAGTTCTGGCGCGACCGCCCGTTCCGCCTGCACGACCGGCTGGTGTTCCAGCGGGCGGAGGGCCAGCGGGCGGGGGGAACGGACGCCGATGCGCCGGGTTGGACGACCGAGCATCTGTTCCCGTAAAGGGGATGTCAGACCGGTGCGGGCCGTAAGCGACCTGTAAGGACGGGCCGCTACGGTCGCGCCGGCCATGCCGGCCGGCTTTGCGGAGTGGGGGAACCAGTGAGCGACAATGCGGGAAACGCGGCATCGGCGGATCGCCTGCGCCGTTATGCCACCTATGCCAGCGTGTCGGTGGCCTCGACCCTGATCGCGGCGAAGCTGGGCGCCTATCTCCTGACCGAGTCGGTCAGCATCCTGTCCTCGCTGATCGATTCCTGCACCGACCTGATGGCCTCGGTGGTGACGCTGCTGGGGGTGCGCCATGCCCTGCGCCCGGCCGATGCCAACCACCGGTTCGGCCATGGCAAGGCGGAGGCGCTGGCGGCGCTTGCCCAGGCCGCCTTCATCGGCGGCTCCGCCGTGCTGCTGAGCATCGAGGCGGTGCGGCGGCTGGTCCGGCCGGAGCCGATCGCCGAGGGGACGATGGGCATCGCGGTGATGCTGCTGTCGATCTTGCTGACCGCAGGGCTGATCACCTTCCAGCGCCGGGTGCAGGCCGTCACCGGCTCCGTCGCCATCGGGGCGGACCGTCTGCATTATTCCGGCGACCTGCTGATGAACGGTGCCGTCATCGTCGCCATCCTGCTGACCGAGGCCACCGGGCTGACCGTGGTCGATCCGCTGTTCGGCATCGGCATCGCCCTGTTCCTGCTGAACGGCGCCCGCGGCGTGGCGCGCGACGCGCTGGACGTGCTGATGGACCGCGAACTGGCGGAAGAGGAGCGCGGCCGCATCGCCGAACTGGCATTGGCCGAGCCGGGGGTGCGCGGCCTGCACGACCTGCGCACCCGCAATGCCGGCACCGGCTGCTTCATCGAGCTGCATCTGGAACTGGACGGCGGCCTGACCCTGACCGCCGCGCACGAGATCGCCGACCGGGTGGAGACGCGGCTGCGCGACGCCTTCGCCAACGCCGAGGTGCTGGTCCATCAGGAGCCCGCCGGTCTGGTCGACGAACGGCTGGACCACCGCATCGCCGGCTAACGGCAGAAAAGTTGTGCGAGGCAGCCCCGTGATACGGATCCGCATTGCGGGATAACCCCCATATCGCGTTCAACTTTTGTCATCGCACAATCACTGGGCGCAGCTTCTCCTTAAGGTATCCTACCAATGGACAGGGGGACCGGGTTCGACCCGGTCACCCCGTTCGTTGCGAATCTGTATCAAAAGCGCAATAATAGTTCCCGGGAGAAAGCGCTCGGTTATAAAACAGCAAGAATGGTGGATATAATGGATGGTGGCTATGGGCTTCGTCCGCATCTGATCGCGGACATCGCGGAAGAGGCTGGCAATCTCGGTATCGAGATCGCGGATATCGCCGGCCACATCGAGGATGTGAACGCCCGCGTCACCCACCAGTCGGAGGTGTTCACCCAACTGCGCGACACCGGCGCCAAGATGTCGCGCAGCACGGACCGGATTTCCCAGGCCTCCGCCATCGCGCGCTCGGTCACCGAACAGGCACGGCAGGAGGTCGAGAGTTCGCACGACCGCGTGCAGAAATCCTTGTCCGACATCCATTCCCTGGTGTCGTCGGTGACGGGGATCGAAGGGCAGATCGCCGGGCTGCGCGACGCGCTCGACCGCGTCGGCAAAGTCGCCAAGGAGATCTTCACCATCGCCAAGCAGACAAACCTGCTGGCGTTGAACGCCACCATCGAGGCGGCACGCGCCGGCGATGCCGGGCGCGGCTTCGCCGTGGTGGCGAACGAGGTGAAGTCGTTGTCCACCAAGACCAGCGAGGCGACGACCGAGATCGATGCGACGTTGAAATCCCTGAACGAGCAGGCCCAGCGCCTGATGGTCGAGAGCGCCGCCAGCGCCGCCAAGGCCCGCGCGGTCAGCGAGGGGACCACCGCCATCGGCACGGTGATCGAGACGGTCGGCCGCGCCATGCGCGAGCTGAACGGCGAGACCGACAAGATCGACGCCGCGTCGGCCGAGATCGGCGGCAATTGCGGCGAGCTGGAGCGCGAGATCGCCGATCTGGCGGTGGGCGTGAAGCTGTCCAGCGAGAATCTGGCCCAGGCCCGCGACCGGGTGAACAATCTGGTCGGGATGAGCGAGCGGCTGATCGGCGTCACCGCCGAACTGAACATCGAGACGGTCGACACCCCCTTCATCGCCGCGGTGAAGGATGCCGCCACGAAGGTGTCCGCCGCCTTCGAGGATGCGCTGGCCCGCGGCGACATCAGCGAATCCGACCTGTTCGACCGCCAGTACCAGCCGGTCGCCGGATCGGATCCGCAGCAGGTGATGACCCGCTACACCCAGCTGTGCGACCGCGTGCTGCCCGGCATCCAGGAGCCGGTGCTGTCGGCCAACGGCCGCATCGTCTTCTGCGTGGCGGTGGACGAGAACGGCTATCTGCCCACCCACAACCGGCAGTTCAGCCAGCCTCAGGGCCGCGACCCGGTCTGGAACGCCGCCAACTGCCGCAACCGCCGCATCTTCAACGACCGCGTCGGGCTGGCCGCCGGCCGCAGCACCAAGCCCTTCCTGTTGCAGACCTACCGGCGCGACATGGGTGGCGGGAAGTTCGCGCTGATGAAGGACGTATCCGCCCCCGTCACCGTGCGTGGACGCCACTGGGGCGGGCTGCGGTTGGCCTACAAGGTGTGAATGGTTAAGGTCTGGGCGAGACGATTTCCCGGACTTCCCTCTTGATCCGTATCAACGCATACGATCAGCCTTGCAGGTGAAATGGCGGGGCAGAGGGAGCGATCATGAAATACGTCGAAGAGTTCCGCGATCCGGTTCTTGCCCGCAACGTCGCCGCCGCCATCGCGCGGGAGGTGCGGGCCGACCGCTCCTATCACCTGATGGAGTTCTGCGGCGGCCACACCCACGCCATCTCCCGCTATGGCATCCCCGACCTGCTGCCCGGCAATGTGCGGATGATCCACGGGCCGGGTTGCCCGGTCTGCGTCCTGCCGGTCGGGCGGATCGATGATGCCATCGCGCTCGCCCGCCGGCCGGAGGTGACGCTGTGCACCTATGGCGACGTGATGCGCGTGCCGGGATCGGGGCGGCTCAGCCTGCTGAAGGCCAAGGCGCAGGGGGCCGACGTGCGGATGGTGGTGACCGCCGATGCGGCGGTGCGCATCGCCGCCGAGAATCCGGACCGGCAGGTGGTGTTCCTCGCCATCGGCTTCGAGACGACGACCCCGCCGACGGCGCTGGCCGTCCGTGCTGCCGCGGCGCAGGGGCTGACCAACTTCTCCGTCTTCTGCAACCATGTGCTCACCCCGTCGGCCATCCAGGGCATTCTGGCCGGGGCCGATGAGGGGCTCTCGCTCGACGGGTTCGTCGGGCCGGCCCATGTCTCGGTCGTCATCGGGTCGGAGGCCTACGCCCCGGCCGCGGCGGAGCATGGCAAGCCGGTGGTGATCTCCGGGTTCGAGCCGCTCGACGTCCTGCAATCCATCCTGATGCTGGTCCGCCAGATCAACGACGGGCGGGCCGAGGTCGAGAACCAGTTCACCCGCGCCGTCACCGCCGACGGCAACCGCAAGGCCCAGGCACTGGTTCTGGAGATTTTCGAGACCCGGCCGTCCTTCGAATGGCGCGGGCTGGGCAGCATCCCGCACAGCGGGCTGAAGCTGCGCGACGCCTATGCCGCCTTCGATGCCGAACGGCGCTTTCCCATCGCCGGGGCCAGCGTTGCCGACCACAAGGGCTGCGATTGCGGCGCCATCCTGCGTGGGGTGAAGCGGCCGGTCGACTGCAAGCTGTTCGACACCGTCTGCACCCCGGAAAACCCCATGGGATCCTGCATGGTCTCGGCCGAGGGCGCGTGTGCCGCGCATTACACCTATGGACGGTTCCGCGACGCCTGACTGGTTCCCGGATCGGTTTCCCGGACAGCCAGCTCGCCCCCTTGCGACCTCTCGCCGCAGGCCGGCAGAACGCTGCTGGACGAACGCCGTCCGGCTGAACATGATGCATCTGAAACAATCCGCCAGCCTGCCGACCGTCCCGCAGATCGCCCGCGTCGGCCGGCCCGGCGGAGAACCGCAGACGTCATAAGACTTCGCATTTCATACCGGGAGGACCCGCATGACCTACAAGCACATCCTCGTCCATCTCGACAGCAGCCCGCATGTCGAGGCGCGTCTCGATGCCGCCGTCGCGCTGGCCCAGCGTCATGGCGCCTTCCTGCGCGGCCTGTTCGCGCAGGGCGACCGCAACGCCACCAGCGTGATCGCCCGCCGGTCCAGCGACCATCTGGGCGACGCCGCGGCCCGCAGCGAGGCGCTGTTCAAGGAAAAGCTCGCCGCGTCCGGGTTGCAGGGCCATTGGCACGGCCTGACCCATGGCGAGTACAACCATGTCATCCGCGAGGTCATCATCTGGTCGCGCTTCGCCGACCTGACGGTGCTGGGCCAGTATGACCGCGAGGCGGGATCGCAGGCGGCGCCCGAGGAGTTGAACGAGCAGGTGGTGCTGAATTCCGGCCGCCCGGTGCTGGTCATCCCCTATGCCGGCCGCTTCGCCACCATCGGCCAGCGCGTGGCCGTCGCCTGGAATGCCGAGCGCGAGGCTGCCCGCGCCCTGTCCGACGCCATGCCGATGCTGGAGAAGGCCAAGGAGGTGACGGTCATCACCGTGCTGACCCAGGCCTCCTCCTCCGCGTCGGAAGCGCCACGGGTCGGCGTGCTCGACCATCTCGCCTTCCACGGCGTGACGGCGGAGCAGACCCACTTCACCGTGAGCGACATCGGTGCGATGGACGCCCTGCTGGCCCGCGCCATGGACACCGGCGCCGACCTGCTGGTGATGGGCGCCCACGGCCATTACGGCTTCCCGTTCCTGCACCGCGGCAGCGGGACGCGGCATGTCCTGCGCACCTGCCCGGTGCCGCTGCTGCTGTCGCACTGACGAATGGGGCAGGGGGGCGCCGGGTCGCGCCCCCCTGGTTCGTCACGCCGCCGTCACGCCGCCTTCACGCCGGTGAGGAAGCTTTCCACCTCCTGGCGCAGGCGGGTGGATTCGCCGGTCAGGTGATCGGCGACGCTGCGGACTTCGCCGGCCGCGCGGCCGGTGTCGCCGGCGGCGCGGGTGACGCCGACGATGTTGCTGGTCACCTGCTGCGTGCCCTGGGCCGCCTCCTGGACATTGCGGCTGATTTCCTGGGTCGCGGCGCTCTGCTGTTCCACCGCCGAGGCGATGGTCGCGGAGATCTGGCTGATCTCGGTGATGATGCGGCCGATCTCCTCGATGGCGGACACCGCCTCGCGCGTCGCGCCCTGGATGGTGGCGATCTGGCCGGTGATGTCCTCGGTCGCCTTGGCGGTCTGGTTGGCGAGGCTCTTCACCTCGCTCGCCACCACGGCGAAGCCCTTGCCGGCCTCGCCGGCGCGTGCCGCCTCGATGGTCGCGTTCAGCGCCAGCAAATTGGTCTGCGCCGCGATGTTGTTGATGAGGTCCACCACCTCGCCGATCTTCTGCGCCCCTTCGGCGAGGCCCGACACCACGCCGTTGGCGCGGTTGGCGCCGCTGACCGCCTGTTCGGCGACGCGGGTGGACTGGGAGACCTGACGGCCGATCTCGGCGATGGAGGAAGAGAGTTCCTCCGCCGCGGCGGCGACGGTCTGGACGTTGGCGGACGCCTGCTCGGCGGCCGACGCCACCGTGGTGCTCTGGCGGTTGGTCTCGTCGGCGGTGCTGGTCAGCGCGCCGGCCGACTGCTGCATCTGGGTCGCGGCACCCGACAGGCTCTGCACCACCGCGGTGACGTTGCCCTCGAAGGTGCGCATCAGCTCCTCCAACCGGGTGGCACGACGGGCTTTGGCTTCCTCCTCGGCGCGCTGGGCGGCGGCAAGGCGGTCGGCTTCGATGGCGTTGCGCTTGAACACATCCACCGCTTCGGCCATGGCACCGACCTCGTCCCTGCGGCCGACGCCGGGCACCTCGACCGCGCGGTCGCCGCCGGCCAGCCGACCCATGGCGGCGGTCATGGCGACGATGGGCGTGGCGATGGACCCGCGCAGCACCAGCCCGGCGGCCACGGCGACCAGAAGGGAGATCAGCGCACCGGCGATGGCGGTGACGTAGCCGGTCGAGAAGGCGGTCTTCTGTTCCGCGTCGCGCGCCGTCAGCAGCGCACGCTCGGCGTCCTCGATCTGCCGGACCAGGGCGCGGATGCTGTCCATCGCCGACTTGCCGAGCGCCTTCGCCTCCATCGCGCGGGCCTCCTCGCGCGTGTCGGCCTTGGACATCAGGGCGATTTCCTTTTCCGCCACCGTCTCGCGCCAGGTGGCGGCGTGCCTGCGCAATTCCTCCAGCCGGGCCTGCTGCTGCGGGTTGTCGGCGGTCAGCGACTTCACCTCCGCCAGGGCACGGTCGAACGCCTGCGCGCCGGAGCGGTAGGGCTGGAGAAAGGCCGGATCGCCGCTGACCAGATAGCCGCGCAGACCGGTTTCCTGATCGACCATTGCCGTCATCGCCGCATCGGTGGTCTGGATCACGCGGTAGGTGTGGATCGTCCAGCCGATGGAGGACTGGATCGACGATAGGGTCAAATAGTTGGCAATGCTGATTGCGCCAATGATGACGATCAATGCAGAAAATGCCGTCAACAGCTTTCCGCCGATGCGGAGATCGGTGAACCAGGACATCGTCTTGCCCCTCATGTAACCGGACAGGCCTTTGATTCGCGGGGACAGTCGCCTCGCCTTCGGAGTTGCATACGAAAGGGTGAATGCCTCACCCCATCGAATGCGAGAACTGATACGTCAACGATTTCGATTTCGATCATCGAAAATTCTACGTATGACGAAATCATCGGTCTGTTACGTAAGGCTTATGCCTCGCCGGCAGATGAAGGAATAACAATGCCCGTTGTCTTCCCAGGGTTGCGGACAGCCGCGGGCAGCAATGCCCCCGTATGCATGGGGCATTGTGTCGCATCGCCGTGCTGGCGACGGCGGGCGGCTGTAGGGGAGGTGTCTCGACGCAGGTTCAGCGGCGGATCGCCGACAAGGAAAGCGTCAGCGCCGCAGCCGCATGTCGATGTGGGGAATGCCGAAATCGTCGTACGGGTCGGTGTCCCGGACGAAGCCGAAGCTGCCGTAGAAGCGTTCGAGATGTTGCTGCGCGCCGATGACCACGTCGCGGCCGGGCCAGCGCTCCGCCAGCACCGTCAGCGACTCCGCCACCAGCGCCCGACCCAGCCCGGTGGAGCGTTGCGACGGATCGACCGCCAGACGGCCGAAGGAGACCGGCGCGTCCGGATTTGCCCCATCCGGGCCATCTTCGTCAGGGCCGAGGCAGCGGGCGCAGCCGACGATGGTGCCCGCCTCGTCCAGCGCGATCAGGTGAAGCGCGCCGGGATCGCGGCCGTCGATGTCGGGGTAGGGGGAGGCCTGCTCGACCACGAACACGCGGCTGCGCAGGGCCAGCATGTCGTGCAGGTCGCGTAGCGTCAGGGCGTCGAAAGCGACGCGGCGGATGGGCGGCGGGGCGGTCTTCACGGGATGCTCAGGCAATCGCGTTGCGGATCATGTAGTCGGCGATGTCCTTGGGCTTCACCTTGACATCGGTGAGCGGCTCGTCGGCGGTCATCGCCTTGGCGACCAGCAGGCTGTTCTGCACGTTGGTCAGGGTGATGCGGTACACGCCGGCCGCTCCCTTTAACCGCGGGTAATAGGTGGGGTCGATCGCCTTCTCGCGCCGGCCGAGCCGGGCCAGCGCGGCTTCCTCGTCCAGCTCATCGACCGGCTTGGTCTGGATCAGTTTCCAGTCGGACTCGCCACCCCAGCCGGCGGCGACCGCCGCCTTGACCGCGGCCTCATCCTCCGCGATGCCCAGCTTGTAGATGTGCTTTCCCTGTCCGACGTCGGACGCCCATTTGCTCAGGGCGGCGCTGCGCGCGACATAGACGAGGGGCATGACGAGTCGATCCTTAAGCATGGAGCCTGGAATTACGCAGCTTCTCGGGGAGCAGTCTATTGCAGCGACGACTGCCGCGCGATGGGCGTGATGAGGATGCGGCTGACCACGTCCTTGCCGAACATGGCGATCACCGATTCGTCGATGCGGCGGCGCAGGGCGGGGACGTTCGCGATGTTGCCGCGGACGATCCAGCCCTCGTCCACGCCCTTGTAGATGGCGGTCAGGATGGCGTCGTGCAGGCGCGGGATGCTGAGCTGCACCTCGCCCAGCTTCAGGGCGTCGCCGATCTCCAGGTTCACTTCGACCTGGGTGTATTTCTCGATCCGTCCGGCATTCACCACCGGGACCATCAGCGGCTTGATCCGCACCGACGGCGGCAGGGCGCCCGGCGCCCCTTCGTTCGCAATGGCCGATGGCGCCGACGGCAGCGTCAGGAACAGGGCAAGGCCGAAGGCACACAAAAGGCGACGCATGACCGAACACCGCGAAGGACCGGAAAGCGGGGATGCTATCGGTCCGACGCGGCGCTTGCAACCGGGGTCCGGCCCTTATGCAGGGCCGGGGACGATCGGTCACGGAAGACTTGAGGGATTATGGGATCAGGCGGCTTTCCTGCCGCTGGCCGCCATCGCCTTCTTGTTGACGTCGCTGATCGCCAGCTTGTTCAGCAGCGTGTCGGTGTCCTTTTCCTCCTGCAGCGTCTCGTCCAGCAGCTGGGCGACCCTGTCGAGGCCGCAGGCGGTGGCGAAGGCATGCAGCGTGCCGTAGCTGGCGATCTCGTAATGCTCCACCTTCTGGGCGGCGGCGATCAGGGCGGCGTCCTGCACCTCGGGCGCCAGACCCATCTCCAGGATTTCCTGGGCTTCGCTGATCAACCCCTCCATCGCGTCGCAATGCTTGCCGCGCGGACGGGTATCCAGCTCCTCGAACACCTGCTGGAGCCGCTCGATCTGCCCGTGGGTCTGTTCCAGATGGGTTTCGAACGCCTGGCGCAGCTGGTCGGAGCTGGCGGCCTTGGCCATCTTGGGCAGGGCCTTCGCGATCTGCTTCTCGGCGTGGTAAATGTCGCGAAGATCTTCGATCAGCAGATCCTGCATCGTCTTGGCGGCCATTTTGGTGGTCCTTCCTCGCAGTGGGGGTTGGCGGAGCGGGGCTCCTGCGCGCCGAATGGCTGGGTGGACAACAGCGACGGCTGCCGGGTGTTGCGGTCTCGAACGGGGACTGACCTTAGGGTAAGGAAGGCCGGGCGATGTGGAACCGGGCCAAGGGAGGGCATTGGGCATGACCGACGGTGACGTGCTGTTCGAATTCCAGCGGGTCGGCAGCTATCTGCGGGTAACCGCCATCGATGCCAGGACCGGCGTCGAGGTGACGGTGGCCGGTCCGGCAACCGGCAGCCAGGAACTGCTGAAGCGGACGGCGATCAACAAGCTGCGCTTCGTGCAGAACAAGGGCGTCGGAGCCGCTGCGCCGGCCAAGCCGGGGCCGAAGCGGGGCGGCGGACTTTACTGACCGAGCCGCAACACTCGATAGTTGCTTATCTGGCGCCAATTGCTCGTATCCGCAAGGTGCGAAAAGAAAACGCGCCGCCGGACGGGGCCGGGCGGCGCGTATCGAAGTCTGGCTTTTGCTGATGGTGAGCGCCGGCATGCCTCCGCCGGCGGCCCCGACGCTGGGTCGGCCCGCCGGTCGTAGAGCGAACCGCTCGACCCCGACAGTAGACCTATGCCTGCCCGTTGACACTGGCGCAGGGGGTGTAACGCTTGTAGAACCGCGCATCTCTGAACGAATGGTGCATGAGGAAATCCCCTTTTCCTGCGCCGTTCAGCCGGTTAAGCCGGGTGTCGGCCGGGCCGTTTTCCGTGCCGGCCTTCGGGCAGACAAATGAAACGCCAGAGGATCGAGGCCATGTTGGGTTTTAAGGCGGCGGGTTTCAGGACGGCAGGCTTCAGGACGCTGGGCGTGACGGCTTTCCTGCGCGTGTCGCTGATGTCGGCGGCGTTGACGGCCACCGCTTCGGTTGCAACCTTGCCGGTTCTGGCGATCCCGCAAGTGGCGCTGGCCGCGTCGTCCCAGCCGACCCAGAAGCCGGGCCATGGCGCGCAGGACCATGGCGGCCGTCAGTCCGCCCCCGGCGCTGCCGGTGCCGCTGGCGGGACGGCAAACGGTGGACCGCCCTCGACCGCCCCGCAACCGACGATGCCGGCCGCGGGCTGCCTGAAGCCGGGTGTGCCGCTGTGCATGGACGATCAGGCGACCTTCCTCAGCGCCGACAAGATGTCGTCCTGTCAGGGCGAGGTGAAGGATTACGTCGACAAGTCGATGAGCTATCTGACCTGCCTGAACGAAGAAAATGTGTCGACAGGGCGCGAATTGAGTCGAAATGTCGACCGTTTCAACTGCCGCCTGTCGGGGCGCAAGGGGTGCGCCAACTAAGGCTTGCGGCCCTTGGAATGCAACCGATTCGCAGCTTCAACCAATAGGATGGCAGGGCCATCGACCGGACACGCACACGGGCCGACTCCTGGGTGGATCGGCCCGTGTTGCATACGGACTTTACTCGATCAACCGGCCTTGCGGCGGGTCTGGCGGCCGGAACTGCGGCCCAGGCCGATGCGCTTGGCGAATTCCGAACGCTGCGCCGCATAGTTCGGTGCGACCATCGGATAGTCGGGCGGAAGTCCCCAGCGTGCGCGATACTCATCCGGCGACATGTTGTAGGTCGAGCGAAGGTGCCGCTTCAGCATCTTCAACTTCTTCCCGTCTTCCAGGCAGACGATGTATTCGGGCGTCACTGACTTGCGAATCGGAACGGCCGGCTTCAGCGGCTCCGCCGCGACCTCACGGGGCTGACCATTCAGACCGGTCAGCGACGAGTAAACCGTATTGATCACGTCGGGGATTTGCTGAGCAGGCAACACGTTCTTGCTGACATACGCCGATACGATGTCGGCGGTCATCCGCAGCAGCGCATTGTCCGGTACATCGGCGCGAAGCTGGTCGCTCATTGCACTGTGTCCTGGTTTTTCATTTGTCCGTACGAACCAAGTTGCATACCGTGATTTGGGTGTCAATATAATTTCGGCAAGCATCAAATTAGTTGCTCTTGTCGGCCAGAACAAAGGAACGCCGCGTAAATCAGCCTTCGCTGAAAATCGTTGCACGGTTGTGGCTGTGCCGCGGCTTTAAGGGGCGTCTAGTAGGCGGCGGCTTACGATTTTCCCCCGGCTCCGTTGCGGCAATTGCCGGATTTCCCCCGCATATAACGAATCGGCTATCTCCCTTGTTTTGCCCCTTCGGCAACGAAGAGGTGAAAACAGAGACCGAACTTTCGCGGTGGTAGGCGCCGGAGCCGCTCCGGCTGCGCGCCGGCCGATCACGGGCCGGAGATCGACCGCCAAACCGACCGCCGCCGGTCGGTGTTGGGTTTAGCTATGCATCCACGTCATGGTGTGGCTGTGGCGGTTGGCACCGACATCTGGTAGGGTGCCGGCGTCTTTTGCCCGATTGCAGGCCGCTTCGCCGGCCCGGTTGCCGCCTGTGCATCCGTACTGCCCGTATCCGTTACCGACCGCACCGGAGTTTCCGCCGTCATGACCGTCCGCACCGTGGCACTCGCTTCCGATCACGCCGGCTATGAGCTGAAGGCTCAGATCGCACGGCAGCTTGAGGGCGCCGGCTACACCGTCCTCGATCTCGGTACCGACGGTCCGGCCTCGGTCGATTACCCGGACTTCGCCGCGGCGCTGGCCGCCGCCGTTACCGACGGCCGGGCGCAGCGCGGCGTGCTGGTCTGCGGCAGCGGCATCGGCATCAGCATCGCCGCCAACCGCCATCCCGGCATCCGCGCCGCCCTGGTGCACGACGTGACCACGGCGCGCCTGTCGCGCGAGCACAACGACGCCAACGTGATCGCGCTCGGCGCCCGCATCGTCGGGCCGGAGATCGCCAAGGATTGCGTTGAAATCTTCCTCAAGACCGACTTCGAAGGCGGCGAGCGCCACAGCCGCCGCATCGCCAAGATGGGCTGAGCGCGTCTTCGCGCCGCTTTTCCTGGCCCGTTGCTTGGCCCCATATTTGGCCGTGAAGGCCCGCAACCGGGACGCGACAGAGTCCGGAAAGACCCGACGAAAGCGGGCGGGCCGTGCGCCCGTCCTGCTTGACGCCCCTTCGATGAGGAACCTCCCGCCATGACCAGCAGCAACACCGCAGAGATCGGCCGCTTCTTCGCCGCCTCGCTTGCCGAGACCGATCCCGAACTGGCCCGCGCGGTGCGCGACGAGCTGGTCCGCCAGCAGGAGCAGATCGAGCTGATCGCCTCCGAGAACATCGTCTCCCAGGCGGTGCTGGAAGCGCAGGGCTCGGTCCTGACCAACAAGTATGCCGAAGGCTATCCGGGCAAGCGTTACTACGGCGGCTGCGAATTCGTCGACGTGGCGGAGAACCTTGCCATCGAGCGCGCCTGCAAGCTGTTCGGCTGCGATTTCGCCAACGTGCAGCCGAACTCCGGCTCCCAGGCCAACCAGGCGGTCCTGCTGGCCCTGCTGCAGCCGGGCGACTGCGTGCTGGGCATGTCGCTGGCCGCCGGCGGCCACCTGACCCACGGCGCCGCCCCCAACATGTCGGGCAAGTGGTTCAAGGCGGTACAGTACGGCGTGCGCAAGGACGACCACCTGATCGACTTCGATCAGGTCGAGGCGCTAGCCCGCGAGCACAAGCCGAAGCTGATCATCGCCGGCGGCTCCGCCTATCCGCGCGTCCTGGACTATGAGCGCTTCCGCGCCATCGCGGACGAAGTCGGCGCGATCTTCATGGTCGACATCGCCCACTATGCCGGCCTGATTGCCGGCGGCGTCTATCCGAACCCGTTCCCCTATGCCGACGTGGTCACCACCACCACCCACAAGACGCTGCGCGGCCCGCGCGGCGGCATGGTGCTGACCAACAAGGAAGACATCGCCAAGAAGATCAACTCGGCCGTCTTCCCCGGCCTACAGGGCGGCCCGCTGATGCATGTCATCGCCGCCAAGGCGGTGGCCTTCGCCGAGGCGCTGCGTCCGGAGTTCAAGACCTACGCCCAGGCGGTGGTCGACAACGCCCAGGTGCTGGCCAAGACGCTGATCGCCGGTGGGCTGGACATCGTATCGGGCGGCACCGACAGCCACATCGTGCTGGTCGACCTGCGTCCGAAGAACCTGACCGGCAAGGCGGCGGAAGCCAGCCTCGAGCATGCCGGCATGACCTGCAACAAGAACGGCGTGCCGTTCGACCCGCAGAAGCCGATGATCACCTCCGGCGTCCGCCTGGGCAGCCCGGCGGCGACCACGCGCGGTTTCGGCACCGCCGAATTCAAACAGGTCGGCGAAATGATCGTCGAGACGCTGGACGGTCTGGCCGCCAGCAACTCCGGCGACAACACGGCGGTCGAGGCGGCGATGCGCGAGCGTGTGCGCGGCCTGTGCCGTCAGTTCCCGATCTATCCCACGCTGTAATTGCCCACGCTGTAATTAACGGGGAATCCACCAGATGCGCTGCCCGTTCTGCGGAAACGAGGACACCCAGGTCAAGGACTCGCGCCCGACCGAAGACAACTCGGCAATCCGCCGGCGGCGCTTCTGTCCCAGTTGCAGCGCCCGCTTCACCACCTTCGAACGCGTCCAGCTGCGCGAGCTGACGGTGGTGAAGAGCAACGGCCAGCGCGAAGGCTTCGACCGCGAGAAGCTGCTGCGGTCGATGAGGATCGCGCTGCGCAAGCGCCCGATCGACGCCGACCGCATCGACCGGGTGGTGAACAGCATGGTCCGCCAGCTGGAATCCTCCGGCGAGAGCGAAATCCCGTCGAAGCAGATCGGCGAGAAGATCATGGAAGCGCTGCAGACAATGGATCAGGTGGCGTATATCCGCTACGCCTCCGTCTACAAGGACTTCCGCGAGGCGTCCGACTTCAACGAGTTCGTGGAAACTCTGGCGCCGGAAGCCTCGCCGGGACTGTAAATGCGTCGGTGCGGGGCAGGCGGTTGTCCTGCCCCGCACCGGTCGCCCACCCGAACTCTCATCCGATCTGTGCGAGGATCGCCAGCAGCAGGATCGCCACGATGTTGGTGATCTTGATCATCGGGTTCACCGCCGGGCCGGCGGTGTCCTTGTAGGGGTCGCCGACGGTATCGCCGGTCACCGCCGCCTTGTGGGCGTCGGAGCCCTTGCCGCCGTGATTGCCCTCCTCGATGTACTTCTTGGCATTGTCCCAGGCGCCGCCGCCCGACGTCATCGAAATGGCGACGAAGATGCCGGTGACGATGGTGCCCAGCAGCATGGCGCCCAGCGCCGCGAAGCCTGCCGCCCGCCCGCCGATGGCGGCGATCACCAGATAGAGGACCACCGGGGCCAGGACCGGCAGCAGCGAGGGGATGATCATCTCCTTGATCGCCGCCTTGGTCAGCATGTCCACCGCACGGCCGTAATCGGGCTTGGCGGTGCCCTCCATGATGCCGGGGATTTCGCGGAACTGGCGCCGCACCTCCACGACGACGGACCCGGCGGCGCGGCCGACGGCGGTCATGCCCATGGCCCCGAACAGATAGGGCAGCAGGCCGCCCACCAGCAGCCCGACGACGACGTAAGGATCGTTCAGCCGGAACTCGACCGGAATGTTCGGGAAGTAATGGCCCAAATCCTGGACATAGGCAGCAAAGAGAACCAGCGCCGCCAGACCGGCGGACCCGATGGCATAGCCCTTGGTCACCGCCTTGGTCGTGTTGCCGACGGCGTCCAGCGCGTCGGTGGTGACGCGGATGTTGGCGGGCATATCCGACATCTCGGCGATGCCGCCGGCATTGTCGGTGACCGGCCCATAGGCGTCGAGCGCCACCACCATGCCGGCCAGCGCCAGCATCGTCGTCGCGGCGATGCCGATGCCGAAGACGCCGGCCTGCCCATGGGCGATCAGGATGCCGGCGCAGATGACGATCACTGGCAGGGCGGTCGATTCCATCGACACGGCAAGGCCCTGGATGACGTTGGTGCCGTGCCCGGTCTCCGATGCCTTGGCGACGCTGCGCACCGGGCGGAAGGCGGTCGAGGTGTAGAACTCGGTGATCCAGACCAAGAGGCCGGTGACGCCCAGCCCGACCAGCGCCGAGACCAGCAGGTTGAAGCCGGTGATCGACACGCCGTCCGTCATGGTGATGGCGCGGGTGAAGCCGAACAGGATCGCGGTGACGATCACGATCAGCACAAACGAGATGCCGGCCGCGACGGCCAGCCCCTTGTAGAGCGCCTTCATGATGTTGTTGTCGGGGCCGAGCTTCACCGCGAAGGTTCCGGCGACCGAGGCCAGGATGCAGACGGCGCCGATCAGCAGCGGATAGACCAGCATCATCCGCAACACGCCGCCGGTAAAGAAAATCGCCGCCAACAGCATGGTGGCGACGATGGTGACGGCGTAGGTTTCGAACAGGTCGGCGGCCATCCCGGCACAGTCGCCGACATTGTCGCCGACATTGTCGGCGATGACCGCCGGGTTGCGCGGGTCGTCCTCCGGGATGCCGGCCTCCACCTTGCCGACTAGGTCGGCGCCGACGTCGGCGCCCTTGGTGAAGATGCCGCCGCCCAGCCGGGCGAAGATCGAGATCAGCGAGGCGCCGAAGCTGAGCGCCACCAGCGCCTCCAGCACGGTGCGGACCTCGACAGGATCGTTGACGCGGTAGACCAGGGTCAGGATGCCGAAATAGCCGCCGACCCCCAGAATCCCCAGCCCGACCACCAGCATGCCGGTGATCGCCCCCGACTTGAAGGCGATGTCGAGTGCCGGCGCCAGACCGCGGGTGGCGGCCTCGGCGGTGCGGACGTTGGCACGGACCGAGACGTTCATGCCGACATAGCCGGCGCTGCCCGACAGCACGGCGCCGATCAGGAAGCCTAAGGCCACCGGAAAGCCCAGCGTCACCCATAGGATGACCAGCAAGACGGCGCCGGCGATGGCGATGGTGGTGTATTGGCGGTTCAGATAGGCGCGCGCCCCTTCCTGCACCGCGGCGGCGATGGCCTGCATCCGTTCGGATCCAGGCGACGCGGCCATGACTTCTTTTCCGGTACGAAAACCGTAGGCCAGCGCGAGCAGGCCGGCGGCGATGATGACGATGAACGCTAGAGCCATCGCATCCCCCGATTGATTTTAAGGTCGCGCCCCGGAAAGGCTGGTCCCACCACGGTGGTCAAGTGGGGGAGAAGTCGGGCGCAAGTATTATCGGGAAAAGCATGCGCCCGGTCCCGTCGCTTTGCAACCGCCGCACGGGGCGGCGCGACGCGGCGAAATGGCCGGGGGTACCCCTGGCCTTTATGGGTAGTGTCGGGATAATGCACCGCAAAATGGGTGCGAGTTGCGGGTGCTGCGGGCGGCGGTCAGAGATTGCGCTGCGTAACCGCCTGGACCAGCACGTCATAGACCGCGTCCTTGCCGACGACTTTGCCGGCGGCCTCCACCAACTTGGCCTTTACGGCAGGAATATTGACCAAAGCCCCGTTCAGGATCGATTTGTCGGCGATGCCGCCATAGAGCGCGGTCAGGAACGCATCGGTCAGGCGCGGCTGGTTGGCCTGGACCATCGGCTGTTTTTCCAGGAGCACTTCCACTGCGACCACGACGGTCACGAACTGCTCGACTCGGGTCGGGCCGATCATCGGCACCACCAGCGGGGGAAGACGGACGAAGGCGGTCGGCGGCTTGGGTGGCGGCTCCACCTTCTTCGGCGGTGCGTCGGGATGTTCGGTGAAGTATTTCTGATAGACGAACCAGCCACCGAAGCTGGCGCCGCCCAGCAACACGATGCCGAGAACGAGGACGATCAGAGCCTTGACCACGGCAACACACCTTGCGCAAACGGCGAATCGCCGAACCCTGCGCTGGCGATGCTTTCGATTGTCTTAAGCGCCGGGCGTCGGAACCGGGCGGTCAGAAATGGTCCCAGCCGCGCCGGGTCAGCGGCAAGGGCGCGCCGGCACCGTCCAGCACCGCGACCTCGCCGGGTGTGCCGGGGCGGAGTTCGCCGATCTCGGTGATCGCGACCCCGCATTCGGCGGCCAGGGCGGTGAGGGCATCACGGGCCGATGGCGGGGCGGTGAACAGAAGCTCGTAATCGTCGCCGCCGGTGATGGCGAGAGCAAGCCTCATCGGATCGTCGTCGATGGCGCCGCGGGCGGCCTCCGACAGCGGGACCGCATCGGCGTGGAGCAGGGCGGCGCAGCCGGATTCCTCGCAGAGATGGCCAAGGTCGGCGACCAGCCCGTCCGACACGTCCATCGCACCGCTGGCCAGCCCGATCAGCCGCGGCCCGACGCCCATGCGCGGGTCGGGCCGGCGCATGCGGCGCAGCAGATGGGCGCGGGTGTCCTGGTCCGGGATATCGAGACGGCCATAGGCGACCTCCAGCCCGAGCGCGGCGTCGCCGATGCTGCCGGTGACGAAGACGCGGTCGCCCGGCTGCCCGCCCCAGCGCGGCAGGGCGCGGCCGGTGGGGACCAGCCCGAAGGCGGTGACCGACAGGGTGATGGGGCCGCTGGTGGAGACCGAATCGCCGCCGGCCAGCGCGATGGCGAACTGCCGCTGCTCCTCGCCCAACCCGGCGGCGAAGCCCTCCAGCCAGGACTCGTCCAGGCCGCGGGGCAGGGCGGTCACCAGCGTGTAGGCCAGCGGCTCCGCACCCATGGCGGCGAGGTCGGACAGGTTGCTGCGCATCAGCTTGGCGGCGATGTCGGCCGGCGCATCGTCGGGGAAGAAATGCACCCCGGCGACCATGGCATCGGTGGTGACGACCAGTTCCCGTCCGTCAGGCACGCCGAACACGGCGGCATCGTCCCGCAGGCCGCGGGCACCGGGAAAACCGGCGGCCAGCGGCTTGAAGAAACGGGTGATGCGGCCGAACTCGCCGAGGGTGGGGGTGGTCATCGGGGGCGCCTTCACGCTCCCTCTCCCGCCCCGGGAGAGGGAAGGGGCCCAAGCGGAGCTTGGGAAGGGTGAGGGGTTCGCAAGGATCAAAGGGGATCAATGTCCGGACCGCCCCTCACCCTCCCGCCTTCGGCGGGTCCCTCCCTCTCCCGGGGCGGGAGAGGGTCTCTGTTACTCCTCAGCCGCGCTGCGGCCGGGGTCGGGCTTGGCGAGGTCGTCGGCGCGCAGAGCGCGGGCGACATGGTCGAGCACGCCGTTCACCATCGCCGGCTCGCGGCCGGAGAAGAAGGCGCGGGCGACGTCGACATACTCGCTGATGAGGATGCGCGGATGGGTGTCGGTATGCACCGCGATCTCATAGGCGCCGGCGCGCAGGATGGCGCGCAGCAGCAGCTCCAGCCGGTCGAGCGGGAAGCGCGGGTCGAGGGCGGCGCCCAGCACCCCGTCGACCTCGGCGCGGCGGTGGATCGCGCCGCGGACGATGTCGGCGAACAGCTGCGGATCGCCGGCGACGAACTTGTCGCCATCGATTTCCTCGCCCAGCCGGTGGGCGACGAACTCGCCGACGACATTCTCGACCGGGGCCTGGGCCAGATCGATCTGGTACAGCGCCTGGGCCGCGGCCAGACGCGCGGCCTTGCGGCGCGCCTTGGCGGAGCCGCCGCCGGTCTTGTTCTTGCGGGACTTCGATTTGCCCTTGGAGTCGCCGCCCTTGGGGGCGTGATCGGGTGTCACGGGGCTGCCCGCGTCGTCGTTGCTCATGATCTGCAGTCGCTAAAAGAGAGGAGATGTCGGGGTCAGCGCGGATAGAGGCGGAATTTGCGCTTCAGGTCAATCATGTCAAGACAGGCCCGTGCGGCGCGCCCGCCGGTATTGACCGATCCGACATTGGCCCGCGCCCAGGCCTGCTCGCGGTTTTCCACCGTCAGGATGCCGTTTCCAACCGCCAGACTGTAGCGCAGGGCCAGATCCTGCAGGCCGCGGGCGCTTTCGGCACAGATGGTGTCGTAGCGCGTCGTCTCGCCCCGGATCACGCAGCCGAGCGCGACGTAGCCGTCGAAACGCTTGCGGGCGGTGAAGAAATCCATGGAGCGGATGGCGTACATGATCGCCGCCGGAAGCTCCAGACAGCCGGGCACGCCATAGCGGATGTGCGTGGCCCCGGCGCGGTCGAGTTCCGCGACGGCGCCGCGCGCCAGCTCATCGGCGATGTCCTCGTGGACGCGGGCGTCCACGACCATGATGTGGGGCGTGTCGGTCATCCGGCGGAGACCTGTTCCTTCTCAGTCCTCACCGGGGTCGGCGGCGCCCGGGTTGATGGCGCGGTGGCCGACCACGGTCAGGCCGTAGCCCTCCAGCCCGATGATCGGCTTCTTGCGGTTGGAGATCAGGGTCATCTTGCGCACGCCGAGATCCAGCAGGATCTGCGCGCCGATGCCGTAGTCGCGCAGCTCCGGAACGCTGCCGGCCTGACCCTCCAGCCGCGCCTTCAGCACGGTGGAAAGGCCGTTCGGGTTCGGCTCGCGCAGCAGCACGACGACGCCGCGGCCTTCCTTGGCGATCAGCTCCATCGAGGCATGCAGATCGTTGTCGCGGCCGGAGTTGCGGTCGCCCAGCACGTCGTCCAGCACCGACTGGGCGTGCATGCGCACCAGCACCGGCTCGTCGCCGGAGATGTCGCCGCGCACCAGCGCGATGTGCTCCGCATACTGGATCTTGTTGATGTAGACGTAGGACTGGAAGCGCCCGCCGTAGCGGCTGTCGAGATTGCCGGCCAGAACCTGCTCGACGATGGTCTCGGTGCGGCGGCGATAGGCGATCAGGTCGGCGATGGTACCGACCTTCAGCCCGTGGAACTGGGCGAACTGCACCAGGTCCGGCAGGCGGGCCATGGTGCCGTCGTCGTTCATGATCTCGCAGATCACCGCGGACGAGGAATGGCCGGACAGCCGGGCGATGTCGACCGAGGCCTCGGTATGGCCAGCGCGGACCAGCACGCCGCCGTCACGCGCCAGCAGCGGGAAGATGTGGCCGGGGGTGGCGAGGTCGTGCGGGCCGGACGCCGGGTCGATGGCGACGGCGATGGTGCGGGCGCGGTCGGCGGCGGAGATACCGGTGGTCACGCCTTCACGCGCCTCGATGGAGACGGTGAAGGCGGTCTGGTGGCGCGAGGCGTTCTGCTGCGCCATCAGCGGCAGGCGCAGCCGTTCGATATTCGGCCGGTCCATGGTGAGGCAGATCAGGCCGCGCCCGTGCTTGGCCATGAAGTTCACCGCTTCCGGTGTGGCGCAGGAGGCGGGGATCACCAGATCGCCCTCGTTCTCCCGGTCCTCGTCATCGACCAGGATGAACATCCTGCCCTGACGCGCCTCTTCGATGATCTCTTCGGCCGTCGACAGGTAGTGGTGAAACTCGGACGTCATTCCTGCCCCGCGAGCCGGGCGACATAGCGCGCCAGCATATCGATTTCGAGATTGACCGCATCGCCCTCGGTCAGCCCGCCGAAGGTGGTGGCGGTCTGGGTGTGGGGGATGATGTTGACGCCGAAGCGGTTGCCTTCGACCTCGTTGACGGTCAGCGACACGCCGTCGATGGCGACCGAGCCCTTGGGCGCGATGTATTTGGCGAGTGTGGCCGGCGCCTCGAAGGTCAGGCGCAGCGATTCGCCTTCGGGGCGGACCGACAGCAGCCGGCCGACGCCGTCGACATGGCCGGACACGATGTGGCCGCCCAGCTCGTCGCCGACCTTCAGCGCGCGTTCCAGGTTGACGCGCGTGCCGGCCTCCCAGCCGCCGAGCGTCGTCTTCGACAGGGTTTCCCCCGAAGCCTGGATGACGTAGGCCCCCGGTCCCTTTTCGATGACCGTCAGGCAGACGCCGTTATGGGCGATGGACGCCCCGATCGCGATCGTCTCCGTGTCGAAGGCGGTCTCGATGGTGAACCGGGTGTCGCCCTGCCGCTCCACGGCCCGGACGCGCCCGACATCGGTGATGATTCCGGTGAACATGCGGGGGAATTTAGCAGGTTTCGCGGCCAGGGGAAGCGGGCGCGACACCGCAAGCGGCGCAACGGTCTGTTGCGCGGGCTAGATCGACGCTGCGGAGGCTTTCCGGCGGTAGCTTTCGGCCAGATCGGCGCCGGTGCTGCGGACGGCGGTTCTGTCGAACCGTGCCATCGCGGCCAGCGCCTCGACTCCGAAGCCGGCGACCGCCGGCAACCCGTCGCCGCCGATCAGCGAGGCGGCGCGGAACCATTCCAGCCGGTCGACCAGACCGGCACCGAGCAGAGCGCCGGCCATCGACGCTCCACCCTCCACCAGCACGCGGGTGATGCCGCGGGTGGCGAGGGCCGTCATCGCGGCGGCGGGATCGACACGTCCGTCGGGCCCGGCGGCGACCGGGAGCAGCTCGACGCCGAGCGCCGTCAGAGCCTCGGCCCGGGCAGAATCGGGAGTGGGGCCGGTGACGACCCAGGTCGGGATGCGGGCGGCACCGGTGGCGAGCTTTGCCGTGGGCGGCAGGCGCAGGCTGCTGTCCACCACAACGCGCACCGGGCTGCGGTCTTCCAGGCCGGGCAGGCGGCAGCTCAGCTCGGGATCGTCGGCCAGGGCGGTGCCGATGCCGACCAGGATGGCGTCATGGCTGGCGCGCAGCCGGTGGCCCCAGGCGCGGGCGGTGGGGCCGGTGATCCACTGCGACTCGCCGGTGGCGGTGGCGATGCGGCCGTCCAGCGTGCTGGCGACCTTCAGCGTGACCAGCGGGCGGCCCAGTGTGATGCGGTTGAAGAAGCCCTCGTTCAGGGCCAGCGCCTCGGCCTCGCAGACGCCGGTGGTCACCGCGATGCCGGCATCGCGCAGCCGGGTCAACCCACCGCCGGCAACCCGCGGGTCGGGGTCCTGGCAGGCGACGACGACCCGCGCCACCTTCGCCTCGACCAGGGCCAGGGCGCAGGGCGGCGTCTTGCCATAATGGTTGCAGGGCTCCAACGTGACGTAGGCGGTGGCGCCTTCCGCTCCGCCGGACAAGGCGCGGGCGCGGGCCAGCGCCTCCGTCTCGGCATGGGGGCGGCCGCCGGGCTGGGTCCAGCCGCGGCCGATCACGGCACCGTCGCGGACCAGCACACAGCCGACCGCGGGATTGGGCCAGGTCCGCCCCAGCCCGCGCGCCGCGAGCGACAGGGCGGCGCGCATGTGGCGCAGGTCGATGTCGGTATCGGAAGGAGCGGGCACGGCGGTCCGGGCTATCGGCCGGCCGATCAGCTGCCGGGGCCCTTGCCCTTGGTGTCCTTGGCGGAGAAGCGGCCGACGTTGCCCATCATCTGTTCCAGGAAGCCCATCTCGCGGCCGGCGGTCGGGGTGGTGCGCTCCACCAGATCGATGTCCTGGCCGTTCGACTTGTCGAGCGTCTTGATCTCGCGCAGGACGCCGTTGTCGTCGAAATGGGCGACGACGACGCGGCGCTCCGTCACTTCCGGCTCGAAGAAGGCGGTCTTCTCGGTCTTCTGCCCGATATAGTACCAGACGTTCGGATCGAAGGTGCCGACCGAGGTTGGCGTGCCCAGCACCGCGGCGACGTCGTCGCGCCGGCTCTGGCCCGGTTGCAGTTCCGCCACCAGCTGCGGGTCCGTCAGGTTGCCGCGGGTGGCGACGGTGGGCGAGCAGCCGGTCGCGGCGAGGCCGGCGAGCAGGACGCTGCCCAGCAGAGCGGTGCGAATGACGGTGCGGGGGGCGGAAAAGTTCGATCTGGTCATGGTGCTCGGGCTATGATGGAGCCGGCGGGGCAGCGAGGCCGTTCACGGCTGTGGACAGTCTCCGGGCGGGACAATCGCACCGGCTGCTTCGCCCTGTCAACGAGACTCCGAGTCGGGGAAGGGTTGCCGTTCGTGTCAGGAAGCTTTATCGGCCGTTTGCTGGGCCCTCTCTCGGGTCGTGTCGGGGGCGGAGACCGCGCCCGCACCGCCGCCGCGGTGGGCGGCCTGTTCACCGCCATCGTCGGGCAGGCCCGCGAACCGGGCTTCTACAGCGCGCTTTCCGTGCCCGACAGCCTGGACGGACGGTTCGAGATGGTGGCGCTGCACATGCTGCTGGTGATGCGCCGGCTGAAAGGGCAGGGGCCGGAGGCGGGCAAACTGTCGCAGCGCCTCTACGAGACGATGGTCGACGATTTCGAGAAGTCGCTGCTGGAGATGGGGGTCGGCGACAGCGGCATCGCCCGGCGTGTGAAGACGATGGCGCGCGGGATGGCCGGGCGGATCCGTGCCTATGACGAGGCGCTGGCCGACTCCGACGGCCGCAGGCTGGAGGTGGCGCTGGACAACAACCTCTACGGCACGGTCGACCCGGTGCCGGACGGGGCGCTGCCGACCATGGCCGCCTATGTCCGCAGCTGTGCCGCGACGCTCGACGCCCAGCCGCTGGAGTCGCTGATGCGGGGCGAGATCCGCTTCGCACCGGTGCCGGCCTGAGCGCTTCCCTATATATGAAGAGTCGCCCTGGAATATCTTGAGTCCCGCCGACGCCTGCCGCCGCGTCTGGGGGCTTGCCTTTCCAGGCCGCGGGTTGCATGTGACTCGGGTGTCGCCGGGCGTTCGCCGCGCCGGCCGTTTTGGTTTTCGATCGGAAAGTCTTTGCCATGAGCCCTGCCAACGGCGCCCTGCCGGCCCCGGAATTCTCGCGCGTCGTCAATGCCGACACGGTGCGTCGTGCCGAGGTGAGCGAAACCATCGAAGCGACGGAGAAGGAGCGCCGCGCGCTCGCCGAACGGCTGGAGCTGGAGGCGATCGGCAGCCTGACCGCCACGGTGAAGCTGCGCGCCGTGCGCGGCGGCCAGATGATCCGGGTGTCCGGACAGCTGGAGGCCGACGTGGTCCAGACCTGCGTCGTGACGCTGGAGCCGGTGCCGGCCCATGTCAGCGAACGCTTCGAGGCGCTGTTCGCTCCGGAATCGATGATCGAGGATCCGGGGCTGGAGATCGATTTCGACGCCTCCCTGTCCGACGAGGACGTTCCCGAGCCGATGGAGAACAACCGAATCGACATCGGCGAGCTGACGGCGCAGCACCTGTCGCTGGGGCTCGACCCCTATCCGCATGCCGAAGGCGTGGACTTCGAGGGCTACCGCGAGCATGAGGAAGGGGAGGCGGTGGAGGAAGAGGCTGCCGCGGAGTCTGAAAAACCCAATCCCTTCGCCGTCCTGCAGCAGTTGAAGCCGCGGGACTGATCCGGCTGTTGCTTTCTCCGCCGCGTCTTGTATAAGGGCCGGCACTTCCACCCCCACCAATGAGCGGCCCGGGGTTGCGAAATGGGGGTTGTTCGGGCTTGCCCTTTTGGGGCATTTGCCTTATTGAATGCCGCTCGCGCTGGGCGGCCCCTGTTCGGGCCGCCCTTTCCAATGAAGAGAGTTTACGGTCATGGCTGTTCCGAAGAAGAAGACCTCCAAGTCGCGGCGCAACATGCGTCGTTCGCACCACGCTCTGCCGACTTCGGCCTACAACGAGTGCCCGAACTGCGGTGAGCTGAAGCGTCCGCACCACGTCTGCGGGTCTTGCGGCCATTACGACCAGCGTGAAGTGGTTCAGAGCGGCACCGCGGCCGCTTGATCCGCATCGCGTTGTCTGAGGTCCCGTTGATCGGGGGCGCCCGTCGCCCCTGCCGGGGTCCAAGCCGGGGAGCCTGTTCGCGGTGAGCCAGCGCCTGACCATCGCCCTGGATGCCATGGGTGGCGATCACGGTCCCGACATGGTCATTGCCGGGGCGGACATCGCGCGGGAACGCCATCCCGACGTGCGTTTTCTGCTGTATGGCGACCAGCAGCGGCTTGAGCCGCTGCTGAACCAGCGGCCTGCGTTGAAGGCTGTGGCGGAAATCCGCCACACCGCCGACTTCGTGGCCGGGGACGCCAAGCCTGCGGTTGCGCTGCGTGCGGGTCGCCAGTCCAGCATGAGGCTTGCCATCGACGCCGTTGCGGCGGGCGAGGCGGCCTGCGTGGTGTCGGCCGGCAACACCGGCGCCCTGATGGCGATGGCCAAGTTCGTGCTGAAAACGCTGCCGGGCATCGACCGGCCGGCGATGGCCTCCTTCTTCCCGACGCAACGGGGCGAGAGCGTGATGCTGGACCTCGGCGCCAATGCCGAGTGCCAGCCTGAAAACCTCGTCCAGTTCGCCGTGATGGGGGCCGTCTTCGCGCGTGCCATCCTGGGCCTGCCGCAGCCGTCGATCGGCGTGCTGAACATCGGCTCGGAAGACATGAAGGGCAACGAGGTGGTGCGTGCCGCAGCGGCCAGCCTGCGCGACATGCCGCTTCCCGGCCGTTTCCATGGCTTCGTCGAAGGCACCGACATCGGGCTGGGCACGGTGGACGTCATCGTCACCGACGGCTTCACCGGCAATGTCGCGCTGAAGACGGCGGAGGGGACGGCGAAGCTGTTCTCCGAATTCCTGCGCCGCACCTTCGCGACGTCCTTCCTGGCACGGATCGGCTATCTGCTGGCCCGCGGCGCCTTCAAGCGCTTCCGCGAGCGGATCGACCCGCGCCGCTACAACGGCGCGATGTTCCTGGGCCTGCGCGGCGTCTGCGTGAAGAGCCATGGCGGCACCGACGCGGTCGGCTTCGCCAATGCCGTGGCGGTCGCCATCAATCTGGCGACGCACGGCTTCAATGATCGCATCAAGGAAGAGATGGCGCGCATGGCCGACGCGCACCCTCTTCCCGACACGAAAGCGGCGGCGGGCTGAACAATGGTCATGCGTTCCCGAGTTCTGGGTTGCGGTATCTTCCTGCCGTCCAACGTCGTCACCAACCAAGATCTGGAACAGCGGGTCGACACGACGGACGAATGGATCGTCCAGCGCACCGGCATCAGGTCCCGCCACATCGCCGCCGAGGGAGAGAAAACCTCCGACCTCGCCATCGCCGCGGCGACGCGGGCGCTGGAGCATGCGGGCGTGCCGGGCAGCAGCATCGACTGCATCATCCTGGCCACCACCACCCCGGACAACACCTTCCCGGCCACGGCCACCAAGGTGCAGGCCGCGCTGGGCGCCGCCGGTTTCGCTATGGATATCCAGGCGGTCTGCGCCGGCTTCGTCTATGCCATGTCGGTGGCCGACAATTTCCTGCGCAACGGTCAGGCGCGCCGCGCCCTGGTGATCGGTGCGGAGACCTTCTCCCGCCTGCTGGACTGGAACGACCGTACCACCTGTGTTCTGTTCGGTGACGGCGCCGGCGCCATCGTCATGGAAGCCTACGAGGCCAAGGGCGATTCGAGCGACCGCGGCGTGCTGTCCACCCACCTGCATTCCGACGGCAACCAGTACGACCTGCTCTATGTCGATGGCGGCGCGTCCTCCACCGGCACCATCGGCCATGTCCGCATGCATGGGCAGGAAATCTTCCGCCATGCCGTGTCGAAGCTGTCGGCGGTGGTCGAGGAGGCCCTGGCCGCCAACGGCTTGGAGTCGACCGACATCGACTGGATGGTGCCGCACCAGGCGAATCGCCGTATCATCGACGGGCTGGCCCGCAAGATGAAGCTGTCGCCGGAAAAGGTGGTGCTGACGGTGGACCGCCACGGCAACACCTCCGCAGCCTCGATCCCGCTGGCCCTGGGCGAGGCGGTGGCGGACGGCCGCATCAAGCGCGGCGACCTGATCCTGATGGAAGCCATCGGCGGCGGCCTGACCTGGGGGTCGGCGCTGGTCCGCTGGTAAGGCGGCGGCGTCCTCCGCATATCGCACTTCCGTCATGCTGCGCTGCACGCCCGGCCGGGCTTCGGCCGGGCCGTATGAAGCTGCCAAGCTTTTGAATTGACGGACCTTCTTTCGCCGGATTACCGTCTTTGCAACGGTTGCGGGGGGAGGTCTGACAATGTCGCAAAATACCGTAACGCGCGCCCAACTGAGCGAAGCCGTCTACCAGGAAGTCGGACTTTCGCGCAACGAATCGGCCGATCTGGTCGAAACGGTGCTCGACGAGATTTCCGATGCCCTGTCCCGGGGGGAGATGGTCAAGATCTCCTCCTTCGGCAGTTTCCAGGTCCGCCAGAAAGGCGAACGGGTCGGCCGCAACCCCAAGACCGGGGAAGAGGTGCCGATTCTGCCGCGCCGTGTTCTGGTGTTCCGTGCCAGCCATGTGCTGAAACACCGAATCAACGAGGTTCAGGAGGGTGGGGCACCGACGCCTGCGCGGGCGCTGTCCTGACGCCGGTCGCTAGCGATGACCTCTCCGCCTTGCCTGTCGCCGTGCCGTGCCTTACCGCGGATCGCCGCTGGCGGCTTCTGCCGGACGGCGGCCTGACCGCGCCATGAAATCCGCCACGGCCTATCGTACCATCAGCGAGGTGTCGACCGACCTCAACGTGCCTCAGCATGTGCTGCGGTTCTGGGAAACGAAGTTCCCCCAGATCCGTCCGCTGAAGCGCGGTGGCGGCCGGCGCTATTACCGGCCTGAGGATGTCGAACTCCTGCGGCGGATCCAGGCTCTGCTGTATGAGGACCGCTACACCATCAAGGGCGTCCAGCGTCTGCTGAAGGAAGGGCGCATGTCCGACCCGACGCCGCCGCTGCCCGAGGATGCCGACGATGGTGGCGGGCCGGTCGATGCGGAAGGCTTCGGCGGCGACGTCGCCGACGATGACAGGGATGACGACAGGGACGGGGGCGAGGATCATCCGCCGCTGTCGGACGCGGTCCGGCACGAGATCACCATGGTTCTGGACGAGCTGAAATCGCTGCAATCGATGCTGTCCCGCCTGTCCGAAATTGGGGGCAAAAAAAGCTGAAAAATCATCACGGGAGATGTTGCATCGGCGAAAGCCCGCGGCTATAGTCCCGTTCCCTTCCGGAGCCAAGCCGCAAGCACTGCGGTGATGTTGACGGAGCGTAGCGCAGCCTGGTAGCGCATCAGACTGGGGGTCTGGGGGTCGCAGGTTCGAATCCTGTCGCTCCGACCAGTTCCGGAGGGAGCGAAAAAGCCTTGGAACCTAAACGGTTTCAAGGCTTTTTCTTTGCCCGCGTCCTGGGAAGCCGGCGTGTCTTCTGTCGGCGCCGCTTGGAAGTCTTGGGTGGGAGGACGGACGCACGGGGCCGGCCGGCAAAGCGCTTCGTTGAAGAGTTGGGCCAACCATTCCGAACCGGACAGGAGCCGGTGCAATCGGAGTGTCCGGAAGCGAAGCGGGACCGAGCACGCTCTCTGCGGCGTTCACGCTTCACAGTGTCCCACAGAGGCCATCATGCTCCAACTCAATCCGCCGCTTCCCATGGATACCCCGAAGGGTCCCGCCCTCGCACATTTCCTCATCGACTATGGCGCCGAGCATGATTTGTGCTGGGTCTGCTTCCAGGATGAGACGGGCGAATGCTGGACATGGCGGAACCGTGACGTGCGGGCGCCCAAAAACATCACCATGGGTCGCAGGACCGACGACCGGCGCGGCAAAGTCGACCTCAGGGTTGCGGAATAAGAAGCCATTCACGTCGCTGAAGGCGCCGCGGTCGGAGAAGCCGGGCAGAGCGAGCGCTGCTCGCGCCCGCGCCGCCTCGACCCCCGTGCTGTGCCATGCGCCAGATGCATTGCGAGCAATTGAATAACGCACAATCAAACGCATTGCGCGCAATTCGATTGTGCGTCATTGTTCCTCTCACAAGATCACGGGGGCCGGTTCGAGCCCGCTGCCCAGGAAACCAAACTCCGCCACTCGGCGATCAATGAAGGAGCACACGTCATGAAGACCCTGTATTCGACCAAGGTGACCGCCACCGGTGGCCGTGACGGCAAGGCCGTCAGCGAGGATGGCCTGCTGTCGGTCGCGCTGGCCGCGCCGAAGGAACTGGGTGGCCAGGGTGGTGCCACCAACCCCGAGCAGCTGTTCGCCGCCGGCTATTCCGCCTGCTTCATCGGCGCCATCAAGTTCGTCGGCAACCGCGACAAGATCGCCGTCCCGGCCGATCTGACGGTGAACGCCACGGTCGGCATCGGTGCCCGCGACGATGGCGAAGGGTTCGGCCTGACGGTCGATTTCGTGGTTTCGCTGCCGGGCATGGACAAGGCCGCCGCCGAGGATCTGCTGGCCCGCGCCCATAAGGTCTGCCCGTACAGCCACGCCACCAAGGGTAACATCCCGGTCACCACGACCGTTGCCTGAGCACCGGGCCTGAGACCATCGCCTGAAGCGAAAAGTCTTCGGCATTGCGCCGCCGGGCTGTTGCGCGCGATTGTGCAGTCCGCACGATCGACCGACGCGTGGCATCCCGGCGGCGCGCCGTCTTTTCAAGGTTCAGACATCATGGCAGCCGACAGGGACGATCCGCTTCTGCTTTCCAATCAGGCGTGCTTCGCGCTCTATTCCGCCAATCTGGCGATGAGCCGAGTCTATCGCCCGATGCTGGAGCAGCTTGGCCTGACCTATCCGCAGTATCTGATCATGCTGCTGCTGTGGGAGGAGGACGGCCAGTCGATGAAGCTGCTCGGCGAGCGGCTTGGGCTGGACAGTGGCACGCTGACCCCGCTGCTGAAGCGGATGGAAGGGCAGGGCCTGCTGACCCGCGGCCGCGATCCGCAGGACGAGCGGCTGGTCCGCATCGGCCTGACCGCCGAAGGGGCGGCCTTGCGGACGCAGGCCGAATGCCTGCCGACGCGAATCGCCGCTGCCGCCGGCTGCTCCGCCGCGGAGCTGATGTCGCTCCGCGATGCGCTGCTGCGGCTGCGCGACGATTTGAACCGGGCGGCCGATCAGGACAGATAAGATTGGGACTGGAAATCGTCGGCGGGAGAGCCTTTTCTATCCAGCCGCTTTCCCGATCCAAGGGTTCCGCCCGTGAGTTCCGTACCGATTGACGACCGCCTCCGCCTTCGCTCCGCCGATGCCGACGACGCACCGGATCTGGCACGGCTGATCGACATCGCCGGCGGCGGCGTCTACGAATTCCTGCTCGACGGGCTGGTGCCGGGGATGACCGCGGCGGAGATGCTGGTGCCCGGTCTGGCCGGGCGCAGCGGGTCGCTGTCGCATCGCCAGAGCGGTGTCGCCGAACTGGATGGGCAGGTGATCGGCATCGCCCATGGCTATCCCACCGACTGGATCCGGACAGAGGATTACAGCGGCCTGCCGCCCGACCGCGTCGCCCATATGGGCGCATTCCCCGAAACGCTGGACTGGGGCAGCTATTTCCTGTCCGCCCTGGCGGTCGATCCCGCGCACCGGCGCCACGGCATCGCCGGCCGGCTGCTCGGCTGGTTCTACGAGCGGGCACGCACCGGCGGATTCGACCGCGTCACCCTGCATGTCTGGGCCGACAACGAGCCGGCCCGCCGTCTCTATGCCGGCGAGGGGTTCGAGGAGATCGGCAGCGCCGCCATCCCCTGGCACCCCCGGCTGCCGCACCAGGGCGGCAGCATCCTGATGCGGCGCTATCTATGAGCGACGATCCGCGGAGTCGCCTCCAGGGCTGACAGCTCCCCGATCCGGCGCACGACCAGCTCCGGGTCGGCATAATGGACCATGTGGCCGGAGTCCGGCACCCAATGCAGGGTGCTGTCGGGCAGCACATGATGCAGCCGGCCGCTCTGCTCCTCCTGCTCGACCACGCGGTCGTGGTGGCCGGCGAAGATCGCCACCGGGACGGTCACCTCGGCGTAACGGTGCTGCAGGCGTTCGGCGGCGGGCGCCATGGTCACGCCATCCTGGGCGTTGGCGCGCATCTGGCCCGGCCGGACGGTCAGGGCGGCGGGGAAGCTCTCGGTCAGATGGTCCGGGACCGGACGGGGCGAGAACAGCGTCTTCAGCAGCCCCGGCATCATCGCCATCGAAACCGGCGGCGACAGGGTGTGGCGCAGCAGGTCGCCCAGCACCGGCGTCGCCAGCGGCGCCACCAGAACCGCATCGACCCGCTTGGTCGGGAAATAATAGCCGGCCATCAGCACCAGACCCTTCACCGTCCGCGGATGGTCCAGAGCCAGGGCCAGCGCCACCAGCGTGGCGTAGGAATGGCCGACCACCACCGCCTTTTCGATCCCCAGCAGGCCGAATGCCTGGGCCAGCAGGTCGGCCTGATCCTCCGGCGTCCAGGCGCGATCCCGCGGCCGGTCGCTGTGGCCCATGCCGGGCCGGTCGAAGGCGATCACCCGGTGGGTCCGGGCCAAACGCTGGAACAGCCCGCTCGCCAGCGAATCGCCGAGGGCGGAGACATTGCCGTGCAGCAGCACGACCGGCGGGCCTTCGCCGGCCTCCATGTAATGCAGCCGGACACCATCGACGGTGAGGAAGCGGCCTTCGGGCGGATAGCGCCGTTCGGCCGCGCGGGCGGCAAGCGTGTTGGCGACGGCCAATCCGCCCAGGGTCAGCGCGGTGAGGCCCAGGGTCTTGAGGAGTGTAGAGCGGCGGTCGGTCATCGGCGGCGTCCTCTCGGGGGTGCTGCGGTGCAACATCGTGAGAGGACAACCGGCGGGCGGGAGAAGGGTTCCTGGAAAGTCAGGCTCCCACCCGGCCCTCCCCGGATGGGGAGAATCGGGTGGGGCACTCTCACCCTACCTTCGGCTCACTTTCCAGCCTTCAGCTGGTCCCGTGTCAGCCAGAACACCTCGCCGAAGCTGTTGGCGGTTTGCAGCCACAGGAAGTCCAGATGGGGATAGTCCGCCTCCAGAATCTCGCGGCCGGTGCCGAACTCGCAGAGCAGGCCGCCTTCCGGCGTCAGGTGCTTGGGCGCTTCCTTCAGGATGCGGCGGACGATGTCCAGCCCGTCGTCGCCGCCGGCCAGCGCCAGTGCCGGCTCGGCCCGGAATTCCGGCGGCAGGGCGCTCATCGCCTCGGCGTCGACATAGGGCGGGTTGGTGATGATGACGTCGTATTTGCGCGTCTTCAGCGGGGCGAACAGATCGCCCTGATGCAGGGTGATGCGGTCCTCGAAGCCGCTGTCGGCGACGTTGCGCTTGGCCACCTCCAGCGCGTCGGGCGACAGGTCCACCGCGTCGACCTGGGCCTCCGGAAAGATGCGGGCGGCCAGGATGGCGAGGCAGCCGGAGCCGGTACACAGATCCAGCACCCGCTCGACCGAGGTCGGATCCTCGACCAGCGTGAAGTCGTCGCCGCCGAACATGTCGGAGAACAGCAGCTCGCCGATGTAGGAGCGCGGGACGATTACCCGCTCGTCCACATAGAAGGGGATGCCCTGGATATAGGCCTTGTTCAGCAGATAGGGCGCCGGCTTGCGGGTGTCGATGCGGGCATGGAGAATGCCGGCCACCGCCTCGCGCTCCGCCGCGGTCAGCCGGGCGTCCATATAGGGGTCGAGCTGGTCGACCGGCAGGTGCAGCGACTCCAGCACCAGGAACACCGCCTCGTCGAAGGCCGTGGTGGTGCCGTGGCCGTAATCCAGATCGGCCTCGTTGAAGCGGCTGACGCCGTAGCGCAGGAAATCGCGGATGGTCGACAGCTCAGCGGCGGCGGATGCTGCGGTGTGCTTGCTGGTCACGGGCGGCGGGCTCCGGTGAAGGGGCGGGGGTTGAGGGGGCAGCGCAAGTCAAAGCGGATCGAAGCGGATCAGAACAGGTCCAGCACCGACTCCGGCGGGCGGCCGACGCGGGCGCGGTCGCCCTTGACCACGATGGGGCGTTCGATGGCCGCCGGATTGGCGGACAGGGCGGCGACCAGCGCCGCGCCGTCGAGGTCCTTCGCGATGCCGGCCTCCGCCGCTTCCTTGGCGCGGGTGATGTCGCGCGGCCCCTTGCCCAGCTTGGTAAGGATGGCCGACAGCTCCGCCGGGGCCGGCGGGGTCTTCAGATACTCGATCACCGTCGGCTCGACGCCACGGGAGCGCAGAAGCTCCAGCGTCTCGCGCGATTTGCTGCAACGCGGGTTGTGATAGATCGTCACGTCGCTCATGACAGGGGTTCCAGGTGTGGAGGGCGGTCAGACTGATACACCCAACCCGCGCTGCGCGCCAATCCGGCATGCGGAAACGGACGCCGCGGCGCAACATCCGTCAGGTGACAAGGGCTGCCTTTGGTATTATTTTGCGCGCTCGCTTTTCCGAAAGGCCCTACGCGCCGTATCCCGGTGGGCTGGCCTTGCGGGACAGAACCGATGCCCAGATACGGAAGCCGGCCGTGACCAAGCTCTCGCTCTCCAAGGACAAGATCAACATCCTTCTGCTGGAAGGTGTTCACGACAACGCCATCGACGAGCTGGCCCGCGGCGGTTATGCCTCCGTCGAGCGGCTGCCGCGCGCGCTGGACGAGTCCGAGCTGCTTGAACGCATCGGCTCGGTCCACATCCTGGGCATCCGCTCGCGCACGCACCTGACCGCCAAGGTGTTCGAGGCAGCGAGCAAGCTGATCACCGTCGGCTGCTTCTGCATCGGCACCAACCAGGTCGACCTGAAGGCGGCGCGCCGCCACGGCGTGCCGGTGTTCAATGCCCCCTATTCCAACACCCGGTCGGTGGCGGAGCTGGTGATCGGCGAGATCATCATGCTGATGCGCGGCATCTTCGAGAAGTCGCAACTGGTGCATGGCGGCGGCTGGATGAAGTCCGCCAAGGACTCCTACGAGATCCGCGGCAAGACGCTGGGCATCGTCGGCTACGGCCACATCGGCACCCAGGTGTCGATCCTGGCCGAAGCGATGGGCATGCAGGTCCGCTTCTACGACACCGTGCGCAAGCTGGCGCTCGGCAATGCGCGGGCCTGCGACTCGCTGGAGGAGCTGCTGTCGGTGTCCGACGTGGTGACCCTGCATGTGCCCGACACCCCGCAGACCCGCGACATGATCGGCGAGCGTGAGCTGGCCGCCATGAAGAAGGGCAGCCACCTGATCAACGCCGCCCGCGGGCAGGTGGTGGAGATCGAGGCGCTGGCCGCCGCGATGAACTCCGGCCACATCCTGGGCGCCGCCATCGACGTCTTCCCGGTCGAGCCCGGTTCCGACAAGGAAGAGTTCCAGAGCGCGCTGCGCGGCATCAAGACCGCTATCCTCACCCCACACATCGGCGGCTCGACGATGGAGGCCCAGGCCAACATCGGCACCGAGGTGGCGCAGAAGCTGCTGGAGTATTCGGACAACGGCTCCACCGTCGGCGCGGTCAACTTCCCGCAGGTGGCGCTGCCGGTTCAGGCCGGCTGCACCCGCTTCCTGCACGTCCACGAGAACCGTCCGGGCATGCTGCGCAAGGTGAACGAGGTGTTCTCCGGCCGCGACCTGAACATCGCCGCCCAGTATCTCCAGACCGATCCGGAGCTGGGCTATGTGGTGGTCGACGTCAACGGCGACGTCGAAGAGCTGGAGGTCGTCAACGACCTGCGCGCCATCGAAGGCACCCTGAAGGCGCGCTTCCTGTTCCCCTCCCAGCGTTAAGGGCAGCATCGGGGGCCGCCGCCGGAGACCTGCGGTGGCGGCCCTTCCATATCTCTTGCCGCCAAATCTCTTGCCGCCAAATCTCTTGTAGGAGAACGGTTTCCCGGTAACAGTGCTGGGATGACCGTTCGCCTCCTGTTCCTTGCCCTTCCGGCAATTCTTCTGTCCATGTCGCCGGCCGCGGCGCAGTCGAACGGCTGCACCGGATTTCCGCCGGCCACGCTGGACCTCGACACCGTGCTGGCGCCGATCCAGCGCGACGATGCGCTGTCGATCACGCAGCTCACCCGCCTGCCGGGACGCACGCCGGGGCCGGTCAGCACCGCCGACAGCCATGTGCTGGGGCTGACCCAGGCGCGCTACGGCGAGCAGTCCCAGGTGTCGGCCCTGTTCAAGACGATGGGCGACGGCACCTATTGCGCCTCGGCCAGCAAGCTTGCCATCAGTTTCGGCTTCCAGCAGCGCATCGTCCATGTCGCCCGGGAAATCCCCGCCGGCTCCTGCCTGCATGGCGAGGTGCTTGCCCACGAGATGCGCCATGTCGCGGTGGACGAGGCCCTGCTTCAGGAGATGATTCCGCAGATCCGCAGCCGGCTGGATCAGGTGATCGCGGAGATGGCGCCGGTGCGGTCGCGCAGCCAGTCGCAGGCGATGGCGGCGGTCCGCCGGCCGCTCGAATCGGCGATGCGGCGGATCATGCAGGAGTTCGGCCGCGAGCGCGACCGGCGGCAGGCCCAGGTCGATACGGTGGAGGAGTATGAACGGGTCAGCCGGGTCTGCAACGGCGAGGCCCGCAATTACCTGCCGAAACCCGCCACGCGGCGGACAGTCCGCCAGGGCTGACGACAGCGTTCAGCGCATGCGCCGCCGGTCTCTGGTCTGGCGGTCGGTGGCATGGCCGTCGTTGAATTCCGGCGGCTTGCGGCGGACCCAGCGGATGAAGGCGGCGAGGTCGGGATGGCCGCGCAGGGCGTCGATCTCGTGATACTGGTCGCGCAGCTGCTGCTCGGTCAGCACCGCATGGATCTTCGCATGGCAGATCCGGTGCATCGTCACCGTCTCCCGCCCGCCATAGGTGCGGGGGATCAGGTGGTGTTCGTTCAGGCTGGCACCCGGCACCATCGGCCGGCCGCAGAGCGGGCAGGCGGAACGGTCCTCGTCATGTCGGGTGGCGGCTATGGCGATTGCGATGGGCGGGGGCGGCAGGCGGCGCATGATGTCTGGGGCAGGGGCGGACGGGGCGTGCCGGGGGACTTGATGATATGGCGCGATCCCGCCATCCGGAAAGACGCCTTCAGCCTCGCACGTTTGCCGTCGCCGGCGCCGCCTGGGCGCGCTGGCCGACCCAGACGCTGCCGAGCGCCAGCGCCATGCCGGCAATCTGGAAGCCGGTCAGCGACTGGCCGAGGAGCGCCCAGCCCAGCACCACCGCCATCACCGGGCTGAGGAACCCCAGCGGTGCCACCGCCGACGGCTCCAGCCGCGACAGGCCGCGGAACCACAGGATATAGGTCATCGCGGCGCCGATCAGGCCGAGATAGACGAAGCCCAGCAGGTTGGCCGCCGTCGGCACCGGCAGCGCCGGTTCCAGCAGAAGAGCCACCGGCACCAGCAGAACGCCGCCCGCCGTCAGTTGCCAGGCGGTGAAGGTCAGCGGCGACACCGGCGGACGCCAGCGCCGGCTGAGCACCGTTCCCGCAGCCATCGACCCGGCACCGGCCAGCGCCGCCAGTACGCCGATGCCATCCAGCGCGGCGCTGGGCTTCAGCACCAGCAGGGCGACGCCGCCGATGCCGGCCATGGCAGCGGCGACCGCCAGCGGACGGATCGGCGAGCCCAGAAGCGGGCGCGACAGGGCGATGACGATCAGCGGCTGCACCGCGCCCACCGTGGCGGCGACACCGCCCGGCAGGCGATAGGCCGAGACGAACAACATCGCCCAAAAGAAGGAGAAGTTCAGCGCCCCCAGGATCAGCGAGCGCGCCCACCAGCAGCCAAAGGGAAGCCGGCGGACCAGCAGCAGCAACAACAGCCCGGCCGGCAGGGCGCGGAGCAGGGCGACCGTCATCGGGTAGCCCTGCGGCAGCAGCTCGGTGGTGACGATGTAGGTGCTGCCCCAGATCGCCGGGGCTATGGCGGTCAGCAGCAGGTCGGTGGACCGGGCCATGTTCCGGTTCTTCCTCGTTCGATGTCGGGTCCCGGATACCGGTAAAGAAAAAGGGCGTCCCACCGGGACGCCCTTTTCGTCATGGCTGCCGTTCGTAAGCCTCAGGCCGCCTTCTTCTCGGCGATCAACTGGACGAAGCGGTCGAACAGATAGTGGCTGTCCTGCGGGCCGGGCGAGGCCTCCGGGTGGTACTGCACCGAGAAGACCGGCTTGTCCTTCAGGCGGATGCCTTCGTTGGTGCCGTCGAACAGGCTGACATGGGTGACCTCGGCGTCGGCCGGCAGCGTCTCCGGCATCACGACGAAGCCATGGTTCTGGCTGGTGATCTCCACCCGGCCGCTCGCCAGATCCTTCACCGGATGGTTGGCGCCGCGGTGGCCCTGCTGCATCTTGGTGGTCTTGGCGCCCAGCGCCAGCGACAGCATCTGGTGGCCGAGGCAGATGCCGAACATCGGCACGCCGGTGTCGAGCAGGCCCTTGATCGTCGGCACGGCATATTCGCCGGTGGCGGCGGGGTCGCCGGGGCCGTTGGACAGGAAGACACCGTCCGGCTGGTGGCGCATCACGTCCTCGACCGTGGCGGTCGACGGCACCACCGTCACCTTGCAGCCGGCGGCGGCGAGGCAGCGCAGGATGTTGCGCTTGGCGCCATAATCGATGGCGACGACATGGTACTGCGGCTTGTCCAGCGTGGCATAGCCGCCGCCGATGGTCCAGCCGGCCTCGGTCCAGTCGTAGGTCTGGCGGCAGGACACGTCCTTGGCCAGATCCATGCCCTCCAGACCCGGCCAGCCCTTGGCCTTGGCGACCAGCGCCTCGATGTCGAACTTGCCGTCCGGCGCATGGGCGACGACGCCGTTGGGCGCGCCCAGGTCGCGGATGCGGCGGGTCAGGCGACGGGTGTCGACGCCGGTCAGGCCGACGAGGCCGTAGCTCTTCAGCCAGTCGTCGAGATGGCGGGTGGCGCGCCAGTTCGACGGATCGGTGATGTCGGCGCGCAGGATCAGGCCGCGGGCGGCCGGCGTGATCGTCTCGATGTCCTCAAGGTTGGCGCCGGTGTTGCCGATGTGCGGGAAGGTGAAGGTGATGATCTGGCCGGCGTAGCTGGGATCGGTCAGGATTTCCTGATAGCCGGTCATGGAGGTGTTGAAGCACACCTCGCCCACCGAATCCCCCGTGGCGCCGATGCCTCGGCCGCGGAACACGGTGCCGTCGGCCAGGACCAGGACGCCGGTGTGAACCGCATTGTCGGAGGGGGGAGTGGCGAGAGTCATTCCTGTGAACCTTCCCAAAAACCGCGGCCGGCGACGGATCGGGTGATCGGCGGAACGGCGACGGCCTAGCGTCCCGCCGGGCGCGCACACGTAGCCGCTCGCACCCCACATCCGCCGGAATGGGCAGTGACGTGGGATCGAGTGGGCTGATCGGATGGGCCGGACATCCTATATGACGATTGGACGCAGGATTTCCAGCAATAGCTTTGCAAGGCGGCCCTGATCCGTGGACAAAGTCGGACGGTCGCGGGGCACCCATTTGCCGGCTGGGGCTTTTGCCGTGGAAATCGGCGGCCATTTTCGGAATAGTCGGCTGTCCGGCCGGAGCCTCCTATCCCGGCCCGACGAACCAAGGAAGACGGGACATGACACTGCGCACGCAGTTCAACGACAGCCTCAAGGATGCGATGCGCGCGAAGGACCAGCGCGCGGTGTCCACCATCCGCATGATCCTCGCCGGCCTGAAGGACCGCGACATCGAAGCCCGGGGGCGCGGCGTGACCGACGGCATCGACGAGGCGGGCATCCTGTCGATGCTGCAGGGCATGGTGAAGCAGCGCACCGAATCGGCGGCGATGTACGAGCAGGGCGGGCGTCCCGAACTGGCCCAGCAGGAGCGCGAGGAGATCGCGGTCATCGAGCGTTATCTGCCCAGGCAGATGAGCGAGGAGGAGGTTGCCGCCGCCATCGACGCCATCGTGACCGAGCTGGGTGCGGCCAGCATCAAGGACATGGGCAAGGTGATGGCCGAGCTGAAGGCCCGCCACGCCGGCCAGATGGATTTCGCCAAGGCCGGCGGTCTGTTGAAGGCGCGGCTGTCCGGCAAGTAAGGCCGGGCTGACGGGGCGTCGGCAGTAGCGGGGCGGCCAAGCTTCGTCCGAGGCCGGGCCCTCCGATCGGCCGGGTCCCGCTCAGTCGGACGGATGCCGATGGTCCGCCCCATCTGCGCCTCCATCGGCGCCCTTGGGGACGGCGGCCCCGGTTCCCATACTATGGCTCGGCCATAGCCCTGCGCCCTTGCTTCCTATCTATCGTATCCGGTGACCGTTCGACCATGGCTTTCCCGCCCCAATTCCTGGAAGAACTGCGCACCCGGCTGACCCTGTCGGAAGTGGTCTCCAAGCGGCTGCGGCTGATCCGCGCCGGCCGCGAGTACAAGGCCCCCTGTCCCTTCCACAATGAGAAGTCGCCATCCTTCTACGTCAACGACCAGAAGGGCTTCTTCCATTGCTTCGGCTGTGGCGCCCATGGCGACATCATCGGTTTCGTCATGCGTCACGACAATCTCGGCTTCCCCGAGGCGGTCGAGCATCTGGCCGGCGAGGCCGGGCTGCCGGTGCCGCGCCCGACAGAGGAGGACCGCCAGCGTTACGAACGGCGCAAGACCCTGCATGACCTTGTCGAGCAGGCGGCGCGCTGGTTCGAACAGCAGCTGCACACCTCCGCCGGGCGGTCGGGGCTGGATTACTTCCTGCGGCGCGGTCTGGACGGCGAGACCATCGCGCGTTTCCGGCTGGGCTACGCGCCCGGCGATTCGAATGCGCTGCGCACGTATCTCGGCAAGCAGGGCTTCTCCGACGAGGACATGGTCAATGCCGGGCTGCTGAAGCGGCCGGACGACGGCCGGTCGCCCTACAGCTTCTTCCGCAACCGCGTGATGTTCCCGGTCACCGACCGGCGCGGGCAGGTGGTCGCTTTCGGCGGCCGCATCCTAGAGGGCGACGGGCCGAAATACGTCAACACCGCCGACACGCCGCTGTTCCACAAGGGCACGCTGCTCTACGGCCTGTCGCGGGCGCGGCAGGCGGCGGCGGACGGCAAGCCGGTGATCGTCGCCGAAGGCTATATGGACGTGATCGCGCTGGTCCGTGCCGGTTTCGAGGGGGCGGTGGCGCCGCTGGGCACCGCGCTGACCGAAACCCAGGTGCAGGAGCTGTGGAAGCTGATCCCGGCGGCGGAGAAGGTGCCCTTCCTGTGCTTCGACGGCGACAATGCCGGCCGGCGGGCGGCCTGGCGGGCGGTGGAGCGCATTTTGCCGCACCTCGCCCCCGGCCAGTCGGCCCGCGTCGCCTTCCTGCCGGAGGGCGAGGACCCCGACAGCCTGATCCGCGCCCAGGGCGCGAAGGCGATGGGAGCGGTGCTGGAGGCCGCCATCCCGCTGTCCGACGCCCTGTGGCGGATGGAGAGCGAGGGCCGGCCGACCGACACGCCGGAGGCCAAGGCCGCGGTGAAGGCGGCGCTGGAGGCCCGCGTCGCCACCATCGCCGACCGCGACGTCCAGAGTTTCTACCGCACCGAGATGCGCCGCCGTGTCGACGAGGCCTTCGCTCCGGCGCGGCCGGCCTACAACCGCGGGCCGTGGGTGCCGGGGCAGGGGCGGGGACGCTTCGGCGAGGCACCGCGCCGCCATGTGCCGGGCACGCCCGGACGCCTGACCTCCAAGCCGGCAGGGGAGGGGCGCGGCCGCGCCTCCCGCCTCGCATCGATGCGCGAGCGCATTCTGCTGGCCACGCTGATCAACCATCCGGATTTGTTCGGCGAACTGGCGGAGCCGCTGGGGCTGTTGCCATTCGGTGACCCGGAGCTGGAAAAACTGCGCTGGGCGGTCATCGAATGCCTTTCTGACGACCGCAACCACGACTCGACACTTGACGCCGATGCGCTTTGTCGCCACTTGTCATCCGCCGGCCATGAGACAATGGTCGGTGCTTTGCTAGGCGAGTCGACCTATGTCCATGCCGGCTTCGCCCGTCCGGACGCCTCCACGGAGGACGCACGGAAGGGATGGTGGCCTGCGTGGCGGCATCTGCATCACGAGCGGGTGCTCGACGATCTTAGGGAAGCGAAAGCGGCTCTGACCCGTGACAACAGCGAGGCCAACTTCGCGAGGGTCGTGGCTCTTCAGCAGGAGGTCATAAAGTCCGGGATGGGTATCGCGGACAGTGACTTTGACGATATCTGAGTGTTGACGATGCATATCGTCGGCAATCGGATGTCGGTTGATGGATACAGAGGGCAACAGGACGGGGCCGCATGACAGTTTCTGTGATGGCGGGTTCTGGGTAGATACATGGTTGGGGGTGGGGCGGACGGGCCGGGAAACCGGGACCGGGCGCTCCTTTCGTCTTTATTCACTGGGGTAATGCGGGGGCACCGATCGCATGGCCACGAAAGCTGCGAACAGCGTGGAAGTTTCCGAAACGCGGGAGGAATCCGCAGACGGTCCTCTGATGGACGGCATGGGTTTGGCCGTCAAGAAGATGATCGCTCGCGGCAAGGAGCGCGGGTATGTCACCTATGACGAGCTGAACGCAGCGCTGCCACAGGATTCGTCCTCGTCCGAGCAGATCGAAGACACGATGGCGATGCTGTCCGAGATGGGCATCAACATCGTCGAATCGGAAGAGCAGGATTCGGAGAACGCCGGCGAGGGTGCGGGCGAAGGCGAAGGCCGTTCGTCGGGCAACCTCGACGACGACGACATCGGCCGCACCGACGACCCCGTGCGCATGTACCTGCGCGAGATGGGTTCGGTGGAGCTGCTGTCGCGCGAAGGCGAAATCGCCATCGCCAAGCGGATCGAAGCCGGCCGCGAGATGATGATCGGCGCGATCTGCGAATCGCCCCTGACCATCCGCGCCATCCTGGAGTGGCATGATTCCCTGATGGAAGGGAAGATGCTGCTGCGCGACATCATCGATCTGGACGCCACCTATGGCGGCGGCCCGGATGGCGAGGAGCTGCCGGAAGGGCTGGCCGAAGTGGTCGATGCCACTGGCGCCGCCGGAACTGCCGGCACCGCCGCCGCCGCTCCCGCCGCCGCCGCCGGTGCCGATGCGCCGGCCGGAGAGGAAGGCGACGAGCCGCGCCCGCCGCGCGCCGAAGGCGAGGGCGAAGAGGGCGAGGAAGGCGACGAGGGCGACAACAGCCTGTCGCTGTCCGCGATGGAAGCCGCGCTGAAGCCGCAGGTCATCGAGACCTTCGAGAACATCAAGGCGACCTACGACAAGCTGCACAAGCTGCATGAGGCCCGCATGGGCGCGATGCAGCGCGGCGAGGACGTCGGCAAGCAGACGGACAAGAAGTACGACAAGCTGAAGCTCGAAATGGTCGAGCTGATGAACACCGTCCGTCTGAACAACCAGCGCATCGAGCAGCTGGTCGAGCAGCTCTATGGCCTGAACCGCAAGCTGACCGGCTTCGAAGGCCGTCTGCTGCGCATGGCCACCGAGTGCCGGGTGAAGCGCGAGGACTTCCTGAACCAGTATTTCGGCCACGAGCTGGACCCGAACTGGCTGGAGCGCATCCGCGGCCTGAACCCCAAGACCTGGGGCAAGTTCGCGGAGAAGTACGACGGCGAAATCCGCAAGACGCGAGAGTCGATCTCGAACGTCGCCGAGGAAGCGCGTCTGCCGATCAACGAGTTCCGCCGCATCGTCTCCACCGTCCAGAAGGGCGAGAAGGAAGCGAGCCGGGCCAAGAAGGAGATGGTCGAGGCCAACCTGCGTCTCGTCATCTCCATCGCCAAGAAGTACACGAACCGCGGCCTGCAGTTCCTGGACCTGATCCAAGAGGGCAACATCGGCCTGATGAAGGCGGTGGACAAGTTCGAGTACCGGCGCGGCTACAAGTTCTCGACCTACGCCACCTGGTGGATTCGTCAGGCCATCACCCGCTCCATCGCGGATCAGGCGCGGACCATCCGCATCCCTGTCCACATGATCGAGACGATCAACAAGCTGGTCCGCACCAGCCGCCAGATGCTGCACGAGATCGGCCGCGAGCCGACCCCGGAAGAGCTGGCCGAGCGTCTGATGATGCCGCTGGAGAAGGTCCGCAAGGTTCTGAAGATCGCCAAGGAGCCGATCTCCCTCGAAACGCCGATCGGCGACGAGGAGGATTCGCATCTCGGCGATTTCATCGAGGACAAGAACGCCGTCCTGCCGCTGGACGCCGCCATCCAGGCGAACCTGCGCGAGACGACGACCCGCGTCCTGGCCTCGCTGACGCCGCGCGAGGAACGTGTGCTGCGCATGCGCTTCGGCATCGGCATGAACACCGACCACACGCTGGAAGAGGTCGGCCAGCAGTTCAACGTGACCCGCGAGCGTATCCGCCAGATCGAGGCGAAGGCGTTGCGCAAGCTCAAGCACCCGTCGCGATCGCGCAAGCTGCGCAGCTTCCTGGATACCTGATCGGGACATCCGACCGGGAAGCATACTTTTCGAAACGAAGCGGGGGCCAATCGGCCCCCGTTTTCGTTTTCAGGCTTCTGCGTCGGGACGATGAACGAGGGGTTGCAATTCCCCAAAGCTTTGTCGCAAAGTGCGCCCCGCGGTAGGGCCTGTAGTTCAGCGGTTAGAACGCGCCGCTCATAACGGTGTTGTCGTCGGTTCAAATCCGGCCGGGCCCACCACGCCTCCCCGACCGACCCAACACTCTGATCGGGGGCATGGCGGGGCATGGTCGTGGGCGACGTTCTCCAACTCATTCAATCGGCGGCGGCGGCGTTGCAGCGGCGGGAACCGGCGGCGGCGCGCAGGGCGTTGCGGCAGGCGCTGGCGCTCGATCCCGGGCGCGGCGACGGCTGGAGCATCCTCGGCGTCGCGGCCATCGGCAGCGGCGATGCGGTGGGCGCGCTGGCGCCGTTCCGGCGGTCGCTGTGCAGCGCGCCGGGCAATCCCGCCTATGCCCGCAACCTCGCGGCCTGCCTGAAACGGCTGGGCCGGGCGGAAGAGGCGGCGGCCGTCCTGCATCGGGCGGCGCTTGCCGGCGCGCTGGCTCCCGACCTGCTCTGCGACCTTGCCGATCTGCGGCTGGCGAGCGGCGACGCATCGGCGGCGCTGCCGCTTTACCGGGCGGCGCTGCTGCTGGCGCCCGACCATGGGCGCAGCCTGAACAATCTGGCGGAAACCCTGCGCCGGCAGGCCATGCCGGCGGCGGCGACGGAGCTGGCCCGGCTGGCACGGCTTCGCGGCACGGCGCCGGCCTGGGCCGCTGCAGGGGCTGAACTGGTCGAGGCGGGACGGATCGAGGAGGCGCAGCCGGCGCTCTGCCGGGCGCTGGCGCTCGATCCGGCCGATCCGGCCAGCTGGAGCAATCTCGGATTCGCGCATCTGCAACGGCATCGGGCGGAAGCGGCGGTGGCGGCCTTCGCCCATGCCCGCCGCCTCGACCCGGCCCTGGCGGAGGCGGCGGTCGGGCAGGGCAGCGCGCTGATGCTGATGGGGCGCCTGTGCGAGGGGGCGGCGCTCTATGAGGAGAGGGTGCGGCTGCCGCTGTTCCAGCCGCCGCGGCGTTTCGACCGGCCGGACTGGGACGGCAGCATCCGGCCGGGGGCGACCCTGCTGATCCATGCCGACCGTGGCATAGGCGATGTGATCCAGTTCATCCGCTATGCGCTGATCCTGCGGGCGCAGGGGATGCGAGTGCTGTTCTGCGGCCAGGAAAACCTGCTGGGACTGCTGCGGTCCTCACGCATCGTCGACGCCGCCTTCGGCTATGACGAGGACCTGCCGCCCTACGACATGCATGCCCATGTGATGAGCCTGGTCCATCGGATGGGGACCGAGCTGGGCGGCATTCCCGCGGATATCCCCTATCTCCACGCCTCGCAGGCGGCGAAGACCCTCTGGGCCGGGAGGGCCGCGGGTCTGGAGGGGCTGAAGATCGGCATCGTCTGGGCCGGCTCCGTGCATTTCCGCTATGACCGCGTCCGCTCGCCCCGTCTGGAGCCGCTGCTGCCACTGTTCGGCATTCCGGGGACGACGGCGGTGGTGCTCCAGTTCGGGCAGGGGCGCGACGACATGGCCGAATTCCCGCTGCCCGCCGGCACCGTCGATTGGGGCTGCTCGTTGCAGGGCATGGACAACACCGCGGCGGCCCTGGGAGAGCTGGATGTGGTGATCAGCTCCTGCACCTTCATGGCCCATCTGGCCGGTGCGCTGGGGAGGCCGGTGTCGGTGCTGCTGCATGCCGGGTCGGAATGGCGCTGGCTGCGCGGGCGGGAGGAGTCGCCCTGGTATCCGACGGCGCGGCTCTACCGCCAGACGGCTCCCGGCGACTGGTCGGGGCCGGTGGAGCGGCTGCGGGCCGATCTGGCGGCGCTGGCGGAGCGGCGGATTGCCCTGGCCGGCAACTGACGGGGCCGCTCTGAAGCCTTTTCGGCACAAGCGTGGCGGTACCGCACAAATTTTGCTGCAAGCCTCATAAAGTCTGGAATAAAGGATGCGCGGCGCGCGTTCGCACCCATATGCATCGGGTCTCCCATTCGGCCGCAAGGTCGAAAGAGCCGGCCCGGCCTCTGGAGTTGCGGCGCCCTCGTCGTCCCGTCCGCCTTGTCGGCAGAAGGGGAAGGCCATGGCGTGAGCCGTGGCGTGATCGGTTAAGGATCGGGTGCGCGGTTGAGCAAATTCGGGGTCGATCTGGAAGTCCACATCGCGTCCTTGCGGCGCTACGCGCGTGCGCTGATGCGCAACAGCGCGGATGCGGAGGATCTGGTGCAGGAGGCGCTGACGCGCGCGGTGGCGCGCGCCGACAGCTTCCAGGCGGGGACGAACCTGCGGGCATGGCTTTTCACCATCCTGCACAACGTCCATGTCAATCAGGTCCGTTCCAAGGCTGCCCGGCCGCAGGAGGTCGATGTCGACGACGTCGAATCCAAGCTGGTCAGCCCGCCCCGGCAGGAAGAGCGTGTCGAGCTGCGCGAGATGATGCGCGCGGTCGACGAGTTGCCGGAGGAACAGCGCAAGGTGCTGCTTCTGGTGGCGCTGGAGGGCCTGAAATACGACGAGGTCGCCGACATGCTCGGCGTGCCGATCGGGACTGTCATGTCGCGCCTGTCGAGGGCGCGCGAGGCGGTACGGGCGAAACTGGCGAACGAGGGTGCCGTTACCCTCCGGCGGGTGAAGTGATGAACGCGCATCAGGGACTGGGACGGGTCACGGAGGACGAACTCCACGCCTATGTCGACGGGCAGCTGGACGGCAACCGCCGTCTGGCGGTGGAGCGATGGCTGGCCGAGGATCCGGAGGCGGCACGCCGGGCGGAGGATTACCGCGCCCAGGCGACGCTGCTGCACGAGATGTTCGACATCGTCCTGCGCGAGCCGCCGAGCGACAAGGTCCAAGAGCTGTCCGACCGGCTGAAGGGGCGTGTCGCCTTCAACGACAACCGTCCGGCCTGGCATGCCCGTCCGCTGGTGCGCTTCGCCGCGGCGGTGATGCTGGTGGTCGCCGGTGCCGCCGGCGGCTGGATGGGCCGCGGGGTCGACCAGCAGGTCGGCGCTCCCGTCGCCCAGCAGCGCCAGACGCTCGCCACCTTCGCCCAGGAAGCCACCCAGGCGCACCGCTTCTACACCTCCGACGAACGCTTCCAGGTGGAGCTTGGCGCAGACAATCAGGACGAGCTGAACGGCTGGCTGTCGAAGCGGATGGGCCGCGACGTCTTCGGACCGGATCTGGGCCGCATCGGCTATCGCCTGATCGGCGGCCGCTCGCTGCCGACCGACCTCGGCGCCGGCGCGCAGTACATGTACGCCAACGACGGCAACAAGCGGATCACCCTGTTCGTCGGCGCTCCGCAGAGCGGCAACCAGTCGAACTTCAGCTTCACTCAGAACGGCGACGTGGCGACCTTCTACTGGGTCGAAGGGCCGCTGGCCTACGCCCTGGCCGGCCGCTTGTCGAAGGAGGAGCTGCTGGAGATCGCCAAGGCGGTCTATCAGGACGTGAAGGCTGGCCCGCCGCGGCGCGAGGCCCCGCCGGAGCAGCAACAGCAACAGCAACAGCAACAACAGCCCCAACAGCAGCAGCAGGATCAGCCGGCGGGCGTGCAGCCGATCAGCGACACGCACAAGGCCAAGGAGAGCTGAGGGAATTCGAGAGGGGCGCCGGTGGCGCCCCTTGTCGTTTCAGCAGGCCTTACCGTTCCAGCAGGTAAAACTTCAGCCAGTCGCGCACCTCGCGGCAGACCGCCTCCGACGCCTCTTCCATCGCATGGCCGGTGCCGGGGACCAGAACCAGCTTCTTCGGTTCGCCCGCCTTGCGGTGGACGTGGATGGAACAGCTTGCCGGCAGAATCTCGTCCGCCTCGCCGTGGACCAGCAGGATGGGGCAGGACAGGTCGCCGACCGGATCGGTGCCGTAGCCCTGGGTCGCCAGCGTCACCACGGTGCAGACCGCGCCCCGGTTCGACGCCGCCGCCTGGATGACCACCGCGCCGCCGAAGGAATGGCCGACCAGCGCGACATGGTGGATGCCCTGCCGGCCGAGGAAGGTGAGCCCGCACAGCACGTCGTACACCGCCTCCTTGAGGTCGCGCGGATCGCGGAAGCGCAGGCGCAACGAGGCGACGCCGTCGGCGGTGAAATCCGCGGCCAGGCGCGGGAAGAGCCCGCGCGCCGGGCTATCGAACCCGCCGCCGACCCCACCGACCCACAGCACCGCCAGTTCGCCGACCGGCGCCGGGTAGAAGCGGGCCTGGACAGGGCCGCGGTCGGTTTCCAGTGTCACCGGCCGAAAGCCCTCGGCGTCGACGATGCCCATGGTGGCGTCCAGAAGAGGCACGGCCATCCTCCCATCCGATCTCTGCTGTAGAGACTAACAGCGCAGACGCCCCGCGGTTGCCGCTTACCACTGCGGGTGAGGCAACGAAGCCGCAACCCGGCTGTTCTCTGTCCATAGCCTTTGCACAGACGGGAAAGGAGCGGCGATGGCGTCGAACAGTTTGACCGGGCGGGGCGGCCGCTGGCCGCAGCCGGACTCTTTCCTCTCAGGCCTGGGGGCAGGCCTTGCGGGCGCGGGACCGGGCGATGCCGCCACCGGCGGCCGCTGGCTTGCCATGGTCGGCGGCACGGCACTCGGCGTTCTGGGATTGCAGCGGTCGGGCTGGGGCGGGGCGATGATGGCGCTGGGCGGCGCCGGCCTGTTCGCCGCCGGTGCCCTCGGGCTGCGGCCCTTCGGCGAGCGGTCGCTGGGCACGGCACCGAACCCCGGCGCATGGCGCCACCAGGGGCCGGCTACCCGCCGCCGGTCGCTGACGCCGGAACGGACGCAGGCGGTGGTCACCATCGCGTCGGATGCCGGGACGATCTTCCGCTTCTGGCGCAACTTCGCCAACCTGCCGAAGCTGATGCCGCAGTTGGAGCGGGTCGATGTGCTATCGGCGACCGAAAGCCGTTGGATCGCCAAACCCTCGACCCAGTCGGCGGGCGAGGCGCCGAACTGGCGCTGCGTGCTGGACCGCGTCGACGAGGACCGGCTGCTGACCTGGCATACGGCGGGTGAGACGACCCTGCCGCACCGCGCCTCGCTGATGCTCAGCCCGGCGCCGGGCGACCGCGGGACGGAGGTGCGGCTGACGCTGGTCTATCGCGTGCCGGCGACCGAGGTGGCGGCGCTGCTGGGCGTCACGCCGGCGGGACAGGCGGAGGAGGCACTGCGCCGGTTGAAGCAGCGGGTGGAGACGGGCGAGCTGTCCACCATCGAACGGCAGCCGCGCGGCGGAAGCTCCGGCCCCTTCCGGGAGGCGACGGAATGAAGGCGCTCTGCTGGAACGGAACCAACGACCTGCGGGTGGAGCGGGTGCCCGACCCGGTGCTGGTCAATCCGCATGACGTGATCGTCAAGGTGGCGCTGTCGTCGGTCTGCGGGTCGGACCTGCATCTGATCGACGGCTATGTGCCGACCATGCGGCCCGGCGACATCATCGGCCACGAGTTCCTGGGCGAGATCGTCGAGAAGGGGCCGGAGGTCCGTTATCTCAACCGCGGCGACCGGGTCGTCACGGTGTCGATCATCGGCTGCGGCCAGTGCGGTCACTGCCGGCATGGCGAAAGCTCGCTGTGCGACAACTCCAACCCGAACCCGGACCATGCCCGCACCGCCTACGGCCATTGCGGCGCCGGCATCTTCGGCTACAGCCACGCCTTCGGCGGCTATGCCGGCAGCCATGCCGAATATATCCGCGTGCCCTATGCCGACTTCAACGCCTTCCGCGTGCCCGACGGGGTGAGCGACGAGAAGGCGGTGTTCGTGTCCGACGCCGTGCCGACCGGCTACATGGCCGCCGACATGGCCGGCATCAAGCCGGGCGACGTGGTGGCGGTGTGGGGCTGCGGCGGCGTCGGTCAGATGGCGATCCGCAGCGCCACTCTGCTGGGGGCGGAGCGGGTGATCGGTATCGACCGCGTTCCCGACCGGCTGCGCGCCGCCCAGATGAAGGCGGGGGCGGAGACACTGGATTACAGCCGGGTCGACATCTTCGACGCGCTTCAGGCGATGACCGGCGGGCGCGGTCCCGACGTCTGCATCGACGCCGTCGGCATGGAGGCCGACAGCGGGTCGAACGCGGTGGAGGATTTGTACGACCGGGCCAAGCAGGCGGTCGGGCTGCAGACCGACCGGCCGGCGGTGCTGCGCCAGATGATCGAGAGCTGCCGCAAGGGCGGCACCCTGTCCATCGTCGGCGTCTATGGCGGGCTGATCGACAAGTTCCCGATGGGGGCGGCGATGAACAAGGGCCTGACCTTCCGCATGGGCCAGCAGAACGGCCAGCGCTATGCCGAGCGGCTGTTCGAGCACATCCGCAACGGCGAGCTGGACCCCTCCTACCTGATGACCCACCGGCTGCCGCTGGACGACGGCCCGCAGGCCTACCGCATGTTCAAGGAGAAGGCCGACGACTGCCTGCGCGTCGTCTTCGCGCCGCAGGGTTGAAGCGAAGGGAGAGACAGATGGAGCTGGTCTATGCCTATCCCGCGGAGCGCGGCCGGGGCGTGGAGGCCGAGATCGTCGGCAGCCTGCGCGACCGCTTCGGCGATGTCGTGCAGCGGGGGCGGGAGGAGCGGGACGCCGAGCGCGGCGACCGCTCCGACGTGGTGGTGACGCTGGAGATCGGCGACGACAAGGTCGAGGCGGCGCTGACCGCGCTCCGCGCCCACCCGCTGGTGATCGACGCCGCCGCACGGAGCTTCGGCGAGCGGGTTTGAGCGATGCTGCCGACCCCGCCGCCGAATCCATAGGCTTCGAAACAATTTTCCGGACCTGCGCGACCACGCCGCCCTGTCCCTGTTGACCGACCCACAGGGGACGTCCGCATCACTCACCGGGGGCACTTGCCGTGATCATCTCCGCCGCACTTCCGCCTGTCGAACAGGCGCAGGCCACGGTCGAACGCCGCTGGCCCATCGGGGTAGAACTGCTTCCCGGCGGCGCCCATGCGCGGGTCTGGGCGCCGAAGGCCGGTCGGGTCGAACTGGTCTCCGAGCCGGACGGACATGCTACAGAGCTGACGGGCGAGGGGAACGGCTATTTCTCCGCCGCGGTGCCGGGGCTGGAGGCTGGGGGACTCTACCGCTTCCGGCTGGACGGCAAGGAGACGCTCTATCCCGACCCGGTGTCGCGTTTCCAGCCGGAGGGGCCGCACGGGCCTTCGCAGCTGGTCGATCCGCACCGCTTCGCCTGGAGCGACGGGGACTGGCAGGGCCGCGTCATCCGGGGGCAGGTGATCTACGAGATGCACATCGGCACCTTCACGGCAGAAGGGACCTGGGACGCCGCGCTGGCGGAGCTGCCGGCGCTGGCCGATCTGGGGGTGACGGTGCTGGAGGTGATGCCGGTGTCGGAGTTCCCCGGCCGCTTCGGCTGGGGTTATGACGGGGTGAACCTGTTCGCGCCGACGCGGCTCTATGGCGATGCGGACGCCATGCGGCGCTTCGTGAACGAAGCGCATCGGCTGGGCCTCGCCGTCATCCTCGACGTGGTCTACAACCACTTCGGCCCGGACGGCAATTACCTGAAATGCTTCGCCGACGACTACTTCACCGACCGCTACAGGAACGACTGGGGCGAGGCGATCAACTTCGACGGCCCCAATTCGGAGCCGGTGCGGGAGTTTTTTCTGACCAACGCCGCCTTCTGGATCGAGGAATACCACCTGGACGGGTTGCGGCTGGACGCCACCCAGTCGATCAATGACGGCAGCGAAGCCCAGGGCAAGCCACACATTCTGACTGAAATCTCGCGTGCCGTGCGCCAAGCCGCCGGCGGGCGCGCCACCATTGTCGTGGGGGAGAACGAGCCGCAGCATGCCAGCATGGTGAAGCCGGCCGAAGAGGGCGGCTGCGGACTGTGCGCCATCTGGAACGACGACCTGCACCATTCGGCGATGGTGGCGCTGACCGGCCGGATGGAGGCCTACTACACCGACTATCGCGGCACACCGCAGGAATTCGTGTCGGCGATGAAGTACGGCTTCCTCTACCAGGGACAGTGGTATCGCTGGCAGCGCAAGCGGCGCGGCATGCCGGCCTTTGGCGTGCCACGCCCGGCCTTCGTCAGCTTCCTGCAGAATCACGACCAGATCGCCAACTCCGCGCGCGGACTGCGGTTGCATGCGCTGACCACGCCGGGCCGGCTGCGGGCGATGACGGCATTGTTCCTGCTGGGCCCTGGCACACCGATGCTGTTCCAGGGCCAGGAATTCGCCGCCAGCGCCCCCTTCCTCTATTTTGCCGACCACAAGCCGGATCTGGCCGGACTGGTCGAGAAGGGCAGGGCGGAGTTCCTGGCCCAGTTCCCCAGCATCGCGGGGCCGGCGATGCTGGCGGCTCTGCCGAAGCCGCATGCCGAGGACAGCTTCACCCGCTGCAAGCTCGACCATCGCGAGCGGGAAAGCAACGCCGCGGTCTGGGCGCTGCACCGCGACCTGTTGCGCCTGCGCCGCGAGGACCCGGTCTTCGCCGCCCAGTGCATCGGAGGGCTGGACGGCGCCGTGCTGGGGGAGGAGGCTTTCGTCCTGCGCTTCTTCGGGGAAGGGGGCGATGACCGGCTGCTGCTGCTCAACCTTGGCCGCGACCTTACCCTGACTGTGATGGCCGAACCGCTGCTGGCGCCACCCCTCGACGGCGCCTGGACGGTGCTGTGGTCGAGCGATGAGCCCGCCTATGGCGGTTGCGGCACGGCGGCGGTGGAGCAGCCGGACGGAGCGTGGCGGCTGCCCGGCCATGCGGCGCTGGTTTTGGGACCGGCACATGGCTTTTCGACGGAAAGCGACGATGAGGGAGGCAACACAACCCCGGTCATCGTGGTTTCCCAAGGATAGGAAACCGATAGCTGAGCATAGGTCCACCATGGCTGATTTCGTCCGCACCCTGTCACGCGAGGTCCTGAACACCGGTCCGAAAGGTGCCGAAACCCGTGAATGGCTGGTTGCCAACGGTCTTGGCGGCTATGCGTCCGGGTCGGTGTCGGGGGCGGTGACACGGCGTTATCACGGTCTGCTGATCGCCGCACTGCCGGCCCCGCTCGGCCGTGTGCTGATGCTGAGCCAGTTGAGCGACGTGGTCATCGACTCCGACGGTCACCGCTACCGGCTGAGTTCCCGCGACACTGGTGGTGATCCAGGCGGCGGCGATGCGGCCGGCGGCGAAGCGGGGGAGGAAGGGCAGACCGCCGCCCTGCAGGAATTTCGCATGGAGACCGGGCTGCCGGTCTGGCGCTTCCGTGCCGGCGGGGCGGTGATCGAGAAGCAGCTCGTCCTGCCGCACGGCCAGAACATCGTCCACGTCACCTACCGGGTGATGGAAGCGAAGGCACCGGTACAGCTGCGGCTGCGGCCGGTGCTGGCCTTCCGCACGCTGGAATCGGCGGTGGACCGGCCGCTGGCCGGGGCCTATCGAATCACCGCGTCGGGACAGCAATATGAGGTCTCGGCCGGGCCCGACCTGCCGGTGCTGCGCATGGCGATCGAAGGCGGCGATTTCCCGATGACGCTCGACGGCGGCATCCGCCGCGACGTCTATTACCGGGTAGAGGACGAACGCGGCTACCAGTCGCGCGGATCGCTGTGGACGCCGGGCTATTTCAGCGGCGAGGTCGGGGCGGGCCAGAGCATCACCTTCGCCGCCGCGACCGAGGAATGGTGGCGGCTGGAGGCCCTGCCGCCGGCCGATGTGCTGGGGTTCGAGGCGGAACGCCGCCGCCGCATCATCCAGAACGCCCATCCTAGCTTGCGCGACGGCGCGATGGCGGAACTGGTGCTGTCGGCCGACAGCTTCCTCTTCGTGCCGGCCGGCCGTGTCGCCGACCAGATGCGGGCGCGGGCGGAGGGCGACGAGGTGCGGACGGTGATCGCCGGCTACCACTGGTTCACCGACTGGGGCCGCGACACCATGATCGCTCTGGAGGGGCTGACGCTCGCCACCGGACGCCATCTGGAGGCGGGGTGGATCCTGCACACCTTCGGCCACTACATCCGCGACGGCCTGATCCCCAACATGTTCCCCGACGGCAAGGACCGCGGGCTGTACCACACCGCCGACGCCACGCTGTGGTTCTTCCATGCGCTGCACCGCTATCTGGGCGTCACCGGCGACCGCGACACGCTGCGCCTGCTGCTGCCCAAGCTGCGCGAGGTGATCGACTTCCACCGTCGCGGCACCCGCTTCGGCATCGGCGTCGATCCCCGGGACGGGCTGCTGCGCCAGGGCCAGGAGGGTTACCAGCTGACCTGGATGGACGCCAAGGTCGATGACTGGGTGGTCACGCCGCGCCGGGGCAAGGCGGTGGAGATCAACGCGCTGTGGCACAACGCCCTGCGGCTGACGGCCGGCTGGCTGCGCGAGGAGGACGGCGAGGCCGCCGCCCGCCCGCTGGAGGAGCTGGCCGATCAGGCGCGCGCCTCGTTCAACGCGCGCTTCTGGTGCCCGTCCGCCGGGCATCTGTTCGATGTGGTGGATGGCGAGCATGGCGACGACATCGCCTGCCGGCCCAACCAGATCTTCGCCGTCTCGCTCGACCATCCGGTTCTGGAGCGCGAGCGCTGGGAGCCGGTGGTGGAGACGGTGCGCAAGCACCTGCTGACCCCGTTGGGGCTGCGGTCTCTGGCGCCGGGCTGCCGCGACTACAAGGCGAAATATTTCGGCGATCTGCGGGCGCGCGACGCCGCCTACCACCAGGGCACCGTCTGGGGCTGGCTGATCGGCCCCTATGTCGATGCCTGGCTGAAGCTGCATCCGGAGGACAAGGCGGGTGGGCGCCGGCTGCTGGAGGGTTTCCTGCCGCATCTGGACGAGGCCGGCATCGGCACCATCAGCGAAATCTTCGATGCGGAGGCGCCCTTCACCCCGCGCGGCTGCATCTCGCAGGCCTGGAGCGTGGCGGAGGTGCTGCGTTGCTGGGTGAAGACGGAAAGCTAGGCGGCGCCGGGGGTTGCGGACGTCACCCACCCGAAGGTCATAGGGCGGCCGATGGGGGCCGCCCTACCCGCAACGATGGTGCAATGCCCTTGGGAGCAGTTGTCAACAGGGCACAACAGGGTGTGAAATCGCAGGGTCCGGCGGAATGTGACAGATTTCAGTTGACACGCCACTGAGGCGCCGACAGCCGGAAAAGCGTGATTATTCATATAAATCAGGCGGTTGTGCAGATTGCCTGATTTTTGGGCAAACACAGTGGGCCCCTTGAATCGCCTTGCGCGAATCGGGACTGCCCACGGCTTGCCCACACAGTTATCCACAGCCTCTGTGGAGACCGCGGGCGAGGCCGGCGGCCAAGCCCTTCGTCGTGCCTATCCAATGAACCTGTCCATAAGATGCCTTTACTTTGGGCAGGGATGGGGCGGCGCTCAGCGCAAGGGGGTAACCGTATTGGATTTTAGCCAGACCGGAGAAAGCATCCTATAGTTCCAGCATCGGTTCCTTCGGTAACCCGACTGGACCAGTCGAAGCAGACCGTACGGGGTGCGGCAGAACAGCCAGAGCGGAGGTGCCAATGCGGAGCGTTGTGCGGGGCGTCGCCGGCTTGCCATATCCGGCCGTCCGATTTGGGCCGGGCCGGTCCGGATGGGCGGACGGCGATACCGTCGCCAAACCGACCGAAGCGCCGGCACGGGGAGTCCTGGGCGGGCTGCCCGCCGTGGTCGGTCCGCTGCTGGGCGCGTCGGTGCTGGGCGCGCTGATCCTGCATCTCATGGCCAGCCTGGTTGCGCAGCTTCCGGCCGCCGATGCGCTGGGGGCCTTGTCGGTGATGGTCGGCATGGCGGTGGTCCTCGTTACCCTGCTGCCCTTCGCCTTGCTGTCCTTCAGGCGGGCGCAGCGGGCGTGGGCGGCAATTCAGGGCTTCGGGCAGGAGACCGGGCAGGGCGCCGGCCGTCCCTGAGGCATCAGGCTTTCTCCTGACGGAAACCCGACAGGATTTCGTTGCTACGCGAAGCGTGCCCGCGTTTAATCTCGGGCGGGGGCGGCATTCGCTCTTCCGTCCGTCGCAAGCGGGGGCGGCTTTCCGGGGGCGCGGTATGGGGCTTTTCGATTTCCTGAAGGTCTCGGTGGCCGACAAGAAGGCGGCCAAGCCGGCAGCCCGCATGCCGGTCAGCGTCATCCAGTGCGACGGAAAAAGCTATCCCATCGTGTCGCTGACGCCCAAGGGCTTCGTCGCCCGCGGTTTCGACGGGTCGCTGGTGGTCGGGCAGAATGCCAAGGTGTCGGTGCGCGTCGACGATGCCGCCGGAAAATTCACCTTCAACGCCACCGTTTCGGTGGTGGAGATCAAGGGCGACAGCGTCGGTGCGACCTGGAGCATCCTGCCGACGGAAGTCGATGCGGTGATCCGCCAATACGCCCAGAACCGCAAGAAGCAGGACGGCAAGTCCGCCCGCTGAGTCCCATAGGATGGCGGTCGGGTGGCGGGCGGGGCCTTACTGGCGGCCGCTGGCCTCGTCCCCGCCCGGCGAGGGCATGCCGGCATTGACGATCTTCGGCAGAGCCAGGACGCGCGCCCGTTCCAGCCATTCCGACAGGGTGACGAACTCGCAGCCCTTGGCTTTCAGTTCGGCGATGACGCGGGGCAGGGCCTGCGCCGTGCTGGGATAGGTGGAGTGCATCAGGAAGACGTTGCCCGGCAGTCCGCCCAGCTTGATCTGGCTGACGATCTTGTCGGCGTTGCGCACCTGCCAGTCGCGCGTGTCCACCGACCACAGGACGGAGCCCATATGCTCGTCCCGCGCGATGGTCAGCAGTTCCTCCGAATAGCGGCCATAGGGCGGGCGGAACAGCACCGGGTTGGCGCCGAAGCTGCGCAGGATGCGGTTGGTCTCCGCGATTTCGTAGCGGGCGCCAGTGGCGTCCATCTTGCGCAGGTCGGAATGGGTCAGGCTGTGGTTGCCGATCTCGTGCCCGGCGGCAACGAAATCATGGATCAGGTCGCCCTGCCGCTCGGCGATGCGGCCCACCGGGAAATAGGTGGCGCGCACGCCTTCCTGGTTCAGGATGTCCAGGATCTGGCGGGTGACCGTGCGGTGCGGCCCGTCGTCGAAGGTCAGGGCGCAGAGGTTCCAGTTCTCCCGCTTCAGCGTCGCCGGCATCACGTCATAGCGCGAATCCGGCATCACCGAGCGCAGCCGGCCCTTGCGGCGGCTGTGCTGCTCGATGTCCGCCATGGTGCGGGCGTCTTCCTCGTTGTAGATGATCAGCCCGTCGGCCGGCGGCGTAGCGTTGGCCACCGACGGCGGCGGCGGGGGCGCCAGCGGAGCGGCGACAGCCGATCCGATCGGCGCCAGGACGGACGAGGTGGTGGTCGTCACCGTCTCGCGGTTGCCGGCCGGCTGCGGCGGCTTGGCCTCGGTCGGTATGGCTGCCGGCAGGGGGGCCGGCGCCGGGGCGACCGCCACGGTCACGGCCGGCGGCTTTGCCGTTGCAGGGGCCGACGCAGCGGGCGCAACAGGGGCCAATGCCGGAATTGCCGAGGCGCCGCCCGCTGCCGGCGCGGACGGAGCGGTTACAGTGGCAGCGGCAGTGGCGGTCGCCGCCTTCTCCGCCGGCTTTTCGGCCATGGCCGGCCGGTCCACGACAAGACAGCCGAAGCCGGCACCGACGATCCGCCGGCACAGCGCCCGCGCGTCCGTCCCCTTGCCGACTTGGGCGTAGAGCGCCACGCCCGCACCGCTCTTCCCATCCAGCTGCATGACCGATGCGGTCAGGCCCGCCGTCAGGTCCCGCTCGCGCTGCTGCAAATTCTTCCAGCTCAGCCACGCATCGCCGTCGCGGGAATAGATGCCCAGCTGCAGAACCGGACCATCGGGCGCCGGGGCGGCCGCGGGCGTGGCGGCCTGCACCGGAGCTGCAGGCTTCGCCTCCACCCTTACGGCGGACGGGCGCTTCGCGGCGGGCTCTGCAGCAACGGTGGGCAGGGCAGGCAGGCCGAGGGCGCAGGCCAGCAAAGCGACCTTGAGCATGCCGGCGCGGCCCAGCGGGGCCAGGGCGCCGTCATGGCTTCGTACGGCGTCGGTCGCCCGGAATAGGGTGCTGGTTGAGGCGGGATTCGGCCAGGAAATGCGCAACATATCGGTCCCGTCGCTTGGCCCAGCCACTGTCTGTGGACCGCCGGTTGATGGCGGTGCAATATCATCACGATGGGGTTAATTCAAACGACAAGCGGCGGAATTGTGGCGGCTTCGCCGCTTTTCACAGGGGCGTTGCCGTTCGGAAACGGTGACGGGTGCGGGCAGTACGAAAGCATAGAGCGGAAGCGCGCCGGAACCGGCGGGGGAGCGGCGGGGTTCATTACAGGACCGGCGGGGCTGACCGGGGCGGCAAGTGCCGCCGCGCGCCGTTCCCGCCTCCCTCCGCAAGGCCCACCCGTGAAGGAGACGACCCGTATGGCCGAGGATTTGGAAAGCCGCATCCGTCGGCGCGCGCACGAGATCTGGGAAAATGAAGGCCGGCCGGAGGGTCGTTCCGAGGCCCATTGGGAACTGGCCAGCGAAGAGATCGCCATCCAGGACAATTATCGTGACACGCTGAAGCCCAACCCTGCCGGCGGTCCGGAAGCGACGGCGATGCGCACCGAGCCAGTCGAGCCGGTGCTGAGCATCGCCAACCAGGGCGAACAGCCCGGCCTCGCTGACCAGGGCGAAGAGATGGGCATCCCGATGCGCGGCGACCGCGACGTCTGGCCGACGCCGGAAGAGGCGGCATCGACCGCCGTGCCGCCCAACCGCAGCAAGAAGACGCGGCGCCGGGCCTAAAGCAGGCGCCGCGCGGTCCGGCCGTCTTCAGACGCTGGACTTGTCAGCCGACTTTTCCGCCGTGCCGCTCTTGTCCAGCGGCATGGCGGCGCGGCCCGCGTCGGGTTGCCGGCCGGCAGGCGGCATGGCAGCCGGAGCCGGGGACAGCGCGGGGGCCGCGGCGGGCGTGGTGCCGGGAAGCGCGCCGGGCGGCGGCGCCGGAACGGACACCGTGGCCGGCGCGTCGTCCAGACGGTCATAGATGTCCGGATGCAGGCGGACCGCCCCATCGGCCTCCACCGTCGCGATCCAGTAGACGAACTGCACCGGCATCGGTGTCGCCAGCTTGACCCATTGCGGCTGCTGCTTGTTCAGCATGCGGTCGATCCGCTCCGGCGTCACGCTGGTGCCCTGCAGCAGCAGTTCGGCCAGTTTGCGCGGATCCTCCAGACGGACGCAGCCGGAGCTGATCGAGCGCAGTTCGCGGGCGAACAGCCGCGGCTCGTTGGTGCCGTGCAGATAGATGTCATAAGGGTTGGTCAGGTTGAACCGGAAGCGGCCGAGGGCATTGTGGTCGCCCGGCTGCTGGACGATGCGGACGCGGCCCGGCGTGACGTCGTGCCAGTCGACCGTTTCCGGCGCCACCTCCTGCCCGTCGAGATAGACGATGGCGTTCTGGATGCCGGGCGTGCCCTTGGCGCGCAGGTTCGGCAGCTTGTCTTCCTTCAGAACGGTGGGCGGCACCGTCCAGGTCGGGTTGACGATGACGTGGGTGATGCGGTCGGTCAGCAGCGGCGTCTCGCGCGACGGCCGGCCGACGATGGCGCGCATCGTCAGCTCTTCTTCCCCGCCGCGGACCAGGGTGGTGGTCTGGTTGGTCAGGTTCACCACCAGGATATTGTCCGGGGCGGTGTCGCGGAAGCTGCGCATCGCGACGGCGCTCTGCCGCATCAGCGCCGCGGCCTCGGCCGGCGTGCGGTCGAGCGCCGCCCGGGTGCCGGCGCCGATCAGCCCGTCGGGCTTCATCCGCTGGGCGAGCTGGAAGGCCTTCACCGCGCGGTCGACGTCGACGGTGAACACCTCCGACACCTTGTCGGCCGGCAGCAGGCCGAGCTCGGCCAGGCGCTGAGCCAGCCGGCCGACACGCTCGCCGCTGCTGCCCAGCTTCATCAGCCCGCCTTCCCCGATCCGGGTGGAGGTCTGCACAGGGGCCTGGTCCAACTCCACCGCGGCGGCATCCAGCCGGTCGGCCCACTGGGTCAACGTGTCGCGGTAGGGCAGGGCGTCCGCCGGCCCGGCCCCGAGCAGCGCTATCGCCGATGCGGCGGTCAGCGCCAGCAGGGCCAGCTTGCGGGACATGCGGAGGTCGGCGGAAGCGATCATGGCGGCACCTTCTGTCACTGTGGTCCAGCGAAGCATCGGAATGGATGCACCGCTGCCCTCCCGATCAATTTATGCAACGCAATAATGGAAGGCGAGGCGCGCGGCGAGAAATCCGGTCGATCATTCTTCCGGTGTGATCTTCCTGCCGCCGTCCTATGACCCACCTATGCAAGAAGGTCACACTGTGAAATTTTTTAATTGCCTCAGCCGATGACCTTCCCTATACGAATATCCGTCCGGAGACGATTCACACCAGACGGGACGCTTCGGATCAGCGTTGGTCATAAGGCTGATACTATCACCGCGGGCGCCCGCGCGACCCGCCAAACGCCGAACGGCCACAGCGTAGAACGGCAAAAACGTAAGACGACGAGGTTCGGGGATGCATTTGGGGGATGATGAGCGTGCCGCACCGGCAATCGGGCGGCGCGGGTTCCTTGGTTTTGCCGCGGCAGCGGTATCTGCGGCTCTTCCGGCCGCATCGGGGATGATGACGGGGGTCGCCACCAGCGTGGTGACGGGTGTGGCGACTGCACCGGTCCTTTTGGGATCGGGCTCTGCGGAAGCCGCTCCCCTGGCCGGCAGCGTCCGGCGCCTCAGCCTGCACAACATCAACACACAGGAACGGTTCGACGGCGTCTATTGGGCCGACGGCAATTACAAGCCGGACGCGCTGCGCAAGCTGGACGTGCTTCTGCGCGACCACCGCGCCAAGCAGGTCTGCCACTACGACCCGCGCCTGTTCGACCTGCTCGCCCGCGTTCACCAGAGCGTCGGCTCCGACGATCCGTTCGAAGTGATCTGCGGCTACCGCTCCCGCCGCACCAATGCGATGGCCCGGCGCCGGTCGCGTGGCGTCGCGAAGGAGAGCTATCACACCCGCGGCATGGCCATCGATATCCGCCTTCCCGACACCCAGCTGCGCGCCATTTCCGAGACGGCGAAGGGGATGCAGTCCGGCGGTGTCGGCTTCTACCCGCGCAGCGGCTTCGTCCATCTCGACGTCGGTCCGGTCCGCAGCTGGTAAAGCCGCGGGCAATCGTGCCCGTCCTGTTATGAGAAAGGCTCCGCATCGGCCGATGCGGAGCCTTTTTCTTTTGCTGCCAGCCGAGCGCAGCTTTTTAACTGCCGGACCTGGATCAGCTTCTCGGCGACGGCTTGGACGCGCGCGCGATGTCGGTCGGGTCCCACACCGCGCCGTGACGCCGGCGCGACTTGCTCTGGCTGGCGGCATCGGCCGACTTCACCGGCTTGACCCGCGGCGCGTCGCTGCGCACCGGACGACCAGCCTTGCGGGTGCTTTCCCCATCCGGCCCGGCGGCGAGGATCTCGGTGTCGGCAAGGCGGCTTCCCCCGTTGACCGATGGCTGTGGGCTGCCCGATTGAGAGGATGCATCCGGCTCGCCGTCCTCACCCTCGCCTGGGCCTTCCGGCGGCTCCTTGATTTCGGGGGAGAGGGCCGAGAGCAGCGACAGCATCTCGTCCGACACATGGGAGGGAGCGGCGCGCCACAGGCGCAGCAGTCGCGCCTCACGCCGGCTGATCTGGCTGTCGCTGTCGTCCGACTCCTCGAAACCGCCGCGTGAGCGGCGTGGGCTGTCGGCGTCATTGTAGGTATCGAAAAAGAAGCTTACGGGAACGTCCAGAACCTGGCTCAGCCGATACAGGGTGCCCGCCGAAATACGGTTGGAGCCGCGTTCGTATTTCTGGACCTGCTGAAAGGTCAGGCCGATCGCTTCGCCCAGTTTTTCCTGGCTCATTCCCAGCAGGGTCCGGCGCATCCGCACCCGTTGCCCGACATGGGCGTCCACAGACCAGGACTCCGGCGATCCGCGTCGTCCTCTTTTGCGCGCCGTCGGTTCACTCATGTCCATTGGTCTCCGCTGTCCAGTCTTCCGCGGCCTATCTTTACGATAATGAAAAGATTGTTCACACATTCGTTGAAGCGATTCAAGAGAAAACTTCTGAATATTGGTGTGTGTTTGTCATATTCCGATAGGCATTGGTGGTGGTGCAGCATTCGCAGGGGTTGTCATATTACAGCTTTGTATTATTTCAGCGCCGCTGAGAAGCAATTGCGCCAAGCCTCTGTCGGATCCCTGCATTCATCCCTTTGCGGAAATCACCGAGTCTTTCGGTTCATCCATTCGTTCAGGCGATAGCTTTTTGTTTATAGAAATTCCGTGATCGGAAACGGATGGGATTTGCACCGCCACAAATGGTGGAGAAGAACCTTCTGGTTGTAATAAATAAACCGGGAGCGGAGAGAAACTTTCTTCTCTCAAGGCCGATACAGTCCGTCACGCTGCGTCCGGACCGGGCCATTCGGGCCGCATGGTTGGCCAGACAAGCGTTAATACATAATTAACCTTATTAAGCCGCCGTTAACCGGGGTCCGGAACCGGCGATTCAGGGTCGTGGCAGCCGTGGTGCGTGACTATCCGTATCGGCCTTCCGGGTGCTCCTCGTTCGGGCAGTGCCGGACGGGTGGGGGACCTCCATCGCCCAGGGGCCGCCGGCCATGGCGAAGCCTTCCACATGGTCGCGCAGCTTCTGGACCTGGGACGGCGTGACGGTGCGGCCGAAGCGGGATTTCAGCAGGGCAGCCAGCGCCCCGCGGGTCGGCCGGACGCCGCCGGTCGACAAAATGCGGTAGGCGACGAAGGCCTCGGCATAGAGCCGGATGCGGTCGGGCCGTCCGCGCAGCTGCGCCGCCTGGGCGGACGGGCTGCCGTCCAGATGGTCGGTGAGCCGCGCCTCCGCCTGCGCCACGGTCAGGTCCGGCAGGTCGGCGGCCACCGGCTCCGGCGGTTCGGGCCGGCCGATGGAATCGCGCAGGCGCCGCCGGCGCTGGCGCTCGCGGTCGCCGGCCCGCAGCCGCTCGGCATAGGCCGGGTCGGCCGCCCGCCGTTCGGTGCGGCTGCGGTTGGACTTCGCGGCACGCTCCGCCTCCCGCGCCCGCAGCATCGGGTCGCGCAGCAGGAAGGCCAGTTCGTCCGCGGTCAGCCGATGCGCCTGATCGGCGTCCGCCGGCAGGGGGCCGCCGTCGCGGATCTCCTCGCGCCCGCCACCCGTGCTGTCGTTCTGGCCGCCGTCCTGACGGTCGCTGTCGTCCATCGCCGGGAAACGCGTGTCCGCCCGGTCCTGTTCCCGCGGCATTTCGCCCGGCCCCGTTTGGATGCCCCCGCCCCGGCTCTCTGTTCGGAAAATCCCCGGACCGAAGATGAGGGAGATTTCATGTCCGGTGCCGGTCCCGCCCGTGCTAGAGAGGGGCCGTTCTTTTCGGCCCGTGCAACAGTGGATTCGCCCGCCATGACCCCCCGGCAAGCCCTTCAGCAGCGCCTTGCGGCTTTGGATGCCCATCTGCGGGCGGAAAATCCCAACCTGCTGCCGGTCCTCCCGACCTTCCGCGCCTTCGACCGCATCCTGGCCGGGCTGGGGCTGATCGACCGCCATGAATCGCTGACCACCCGCATTCCCTGGTGGCCGATGGTCGCGGTGCTCGGCACCTTCTCCGCCGGCAAGTCGACCTTCCTCAACGGCTATCTGGGCGAGGTGTTGCAGAACACCGGCAATCAGGCGGTGGACGACAAGTTCACCGTCATCTGCCACGGTCCGGAAACCCGCAAGGAAGCGCTGCCCGGCACCGCGCTGAACGCCGACCCGCGTTTCCCCTTCTATCGCATCGCCGACGAGATCGAGAAGGTTGCCGCCGGCGAGGGCAAGCGGATCGACAATTACCTGCAACTGAAGACGCTGGCCGGGACGCGGACCAAGGGCAAGATCTTCATCGACTCGCCGGGCTTCGACGCCGACGACCAGCGCCGTTCGGTCCTGCGGCTGGTCGACCACATCGTCGAGCTGTCGGACCTCGTGCTCGTCTTCTTCGACGCCCGCCATCCGGAACCGGGCGCCATGCAGGACACGCTGCGCCATCTGGTCGCCAAGACGGTCAACCGCGCCGACGCCCGCAAGGTCTGCTACATCCTCAATCAGGTCGACACCACCGCCAAGGAGGACAATCTCGAGGCGGTGTTCGGCGCCTGGCAGCGCGCCATCGCCCAGGCCGGGCTGGTGTCGGGCCGCTTCTATGCCATCTACGACCAGCGCTCCGCCGTCGACATCGAGGATGACGGCCGCCGCGCCCGCTACCAGGCGCGCCGCGACCACGATCTGGCCGAACTCCAGACCCGCATCAACGAGGTCGAGGTCGCCCGCGCCTATCGCATCATCGGCTCCATCGACAGCCTGACCAAGGAAGTGGAGGGGGAGGTGCTGCCCAAGCTGCGCGAGGCGATGGCGATGTGGCGCCGCCGCGTGCTGATCGGCGACGCGGTGTGGGGCGTGCTGCTGCTGGCGCTGCTGGGCGCCGTCGTGCAGACGCTGGGCGGCGGATTCGGCGCCTTCCTCGGCTGGCTGTCCGAGTCCGGCGACAGCGGGCTTCCGCTGCACCTGATCGGCACCGCGCTGCTGCTGGGCGGGCTGTTCCTGGCCGGGCATTTCAAGCTGCGCCAGTTCTTCGCCCGCCGCATCGCCGCCACCTTGAGCGACCGTTTCGGCGACGTCGACCTGAATCTGCGGCAGGCCTTCCTGCGGAACACCCGCTTCTTCCGTTCGATCTTCGCCAGCCAGCCGGCCGGCTGGGGCGGGCGGGCCCGCAAGGCGATCTTCGCCATCCGCGAGGCGACGGCGGTGCATGTCCAGCGCATCAACGACCTCTACACTGATCCGGCCGGCCGCCGTGTGCGGGACGCCGCCGCCGGCCCGGCCGCCGCGGCTGAGTGACCGTAAGCGACCGCAAGCCGGCGGCGGGTGTCGGCGGCTCTTTACAGTGCGGCGTGCAGGCCGTTAGATCTCAGCGATTGGATCTTGGCCGGCGCCGTGCGACCGCGGCGCCGGACCCACCAGCGGGCGGCCAACGGACTTGCGGGATTCGGCAAACGGGGCGATAGGCACGGTGAGACCCTCGGCTGTGGGCATTGTCCTGGCCGGGCTGCTGCTGCTGTGCATTGCCCCGGCTCAGCCGCAGGCGCAGGTCCCCGGCCCGGAGGCCGGCGGCAGGGAACCCGCTCCGGCCCCCTACACCGGCCTGGATCTGGTGACCGGCAGCGACTATGCCCCCTACACCGGCGACGACCTGCCGGGTGGCGGGCTGGTGACCGATCTGGTCCGCCGGGCCTTCGCGGTCGGCGGGCGCCGGTACGACGTGCGCTTCATGCCGTGGAAGCGCGGCTATGACGGCGTGGTGGCCGGCCGTTTCCTCGCCACCTTTCCCTATATCCGCACGCCGGAGCGCGAGCGGGAGGTGCTGTTCTCCGACCCGGTGATGGAGGTGCGGCAGTTCGTCTATCTGTCGAACCGGTCCGGGATGGAGTTCCGCGGCCGGGGCGGGGCCGGCGACTCCGGCGGGCTCGAGGATTTCCAGGGGCGGACGATCTGCCTGCCGGTCGGCTATGCCCTGCCGGCCGGGCTGGAGGCGATGGTCGGGCAGGGCCGCCTGACCCGGCAGACCCCCTCCGACCTGGGAGCCTGCGTGCGCATGGTGGCGACCGGGCGGGCCGACGTTCTGGTGATCGATGAGTTCAGCGGCGCTGCGGCGATTCAGCGCTCCGGGCTGGCCGACGACATCCGGGTGGCGGAGCGGCCCTTCGCCGTGGTGACGCTGCATCTGGTGGTCGGACGCGGCACGCCGGGGGCGGAGACGACGGTCGCCGACTTCAACGACGGGCTGAAGGCCCTGAAGCAGCGGGGCGTTTACAATCAGCTGCTCGCCGGCCACGCGCTTCGGCCTGCTCCCTGATATTGCTGGAGTTTTTCCTGGGGGTTCGCGCGGTCTTCCGGCCCTGCCGCGGCGATTTTCCGGATTTGGGCGCGCTTTTCCGCGCGGAAGGCCCCCGTCGCCATGGACAGGACGGTGCTTCGTGATATAAACGCGCGGTTTCGATCATGGAAAAGGGGCGCGGGCTGTGGCCATCGACGCGTCGATTCTGGTCCTCAATGGGCCGAACCTCAACATGCTGGGTGTGCGGGAGCCGCAAATCTACGGGTCGATGACCCTGGACGAGCTGGAGGCCGCCTGCCACGAGCGTGCCGACACGCTGGGTCTGACCGTGGATTTCCGGCAGTCGAATCACGAAGGCGAACTGGTTTCGTGGATTCAGCAGGCCCGCACGGAGAATGACGGCATCGTCATCAACGCCGGCGCCTATACCCACACCTCGGTCGCGATCATGGACAGCCTGATTCTGTCGGATCTGCCGGTGATCGAGGTCCATCTGTCGAACATCTTCAAGCGCGAGCCGGTCCGCCATCATTCCTACATCTCGCCGGTGGCGAGGGGGATGATCTGCGGGTTCGGGCCGCACGGGTATCTTCTGGCGCTGGACGCCATCGCGAACATCATCGACCGCGATTAAGGAAACGGGAACGACTGACATCATGGCGAGCTTCGACATCGACGGCGATCTGGTCCGCAAGCTGGCGGACCTCCTGCGTGAGACGGGCTTGAGCGAGATCGAGTTCGCCGAGGGCGAAAAGCGTATCCGCGTCACCCGCCCGACCGCCGCCCAGACGGTCGCCGTCCAGGCAGCCCCGGTCCTGGCGGCCGCTCCGGTCGCCGTGGCGGCGCCGGCCGCTGCAAAGCCGGCCAGCCATCCGGGTGCCGTGACCTCGCCGATGGTCGGCACCGCCTATCTGGCGGCCGAGCCGGGCGGCACGCCCTTCGTCCGTCCGGGCGACGTGGTCAAGGCCGGCCAGACCATCATGATCATCGAGGCGATGAAGGTCATGAACCCGATCAAGGCCCCGCGCGGCGGCACCGTCGCCGAAGTGCTGGTGTCCGACGCCCAGCCGGTCGAATTCGGCGAAGTTCTCCTCATCATCGAGTAAGCGGGGCATTCCCTTGGCGATGTTCGAAAAGATCCTGATCGCGAACCGTGGTGAGATTGCGCTCCGCATCCACCGCGCCTGCCGCGAGATGGGGATCCAGACCGTGGCGGTGCATTCCACCGCCGACGCCGATGCCATGCACGTCCGCCTCGCCGACGAAAGCGTGTGCATCGGTCCGGCGTCCGCGCGCGACAGCTACCTCAACATTCCGGCCATCCTGTCGGCGGCGTCGATCACCAATGTCGACGCCATCCATCCCGGCATCGGCTTCCTGTCCGAAAACGCCCAGTTCGCCGAGATGGTGGAGGAGCACGGCTTCACCTTCATCGGTCCGACGCCGGAGCATATCCGGATCATGGGCGACAAGGTCACCGCCAAGAAGACGGTGATGGAGCAGGGGCTGCCGGTGGTGCCCGGCTCCGACGGTCCGGTGACATCGCTGGAGGATGCGGAGAAGGTCGCCCACGAGACCGGCTATCCCGTCCTGATCAAGGCGGCGGCCGGCGGCGGCGGCAAGGGCATGAAGGTCGCCCGCAACCCCGACCAGCTGAAGGAAGCCTATCAGCTGGCCCGTGGCGAGGCGCGCGCCGCCTTCGGCAACGACGAGGTCTATCTGGAGAAGTATCTCGGCCATCCGCGGCACATCGAGATCCAGCTCCTTGGCGACACCCACGGCACCTGCGTGCATTTCGGCGAGCGCGACTGCTCGGTCCAGCGCCGGCACCAGAAGGTCATCGAAGAGGCGCCGAGCCCGGCGCTGAACGCCGAACAGCGCGCCTTCATCGGCGAGCTGGCGGCCAAGACGGCGGCGGCCATCGGCTACCGCGGCGTCGGCACGATGGAGTTCCTCTACGAGGACGGGCAGTTCTATTTCATCGAAATGAACACCCGCCTTCAGGTCGAGCACACCATCACCGAGATGATCACTGGCATCGATCTGGTTCGCGAGCAGATCCGCGTCGCCGCCGGTGCGCCGCTGGGCTACGGCCAGTCGGACATCCGCTTCGAAGGCCATGCCATCGAATGCCGCGTGAACGCCGAGAACCCTGAGACCTTCATCCCGTCGCCGGGCAAGATCGACGGCTATCACGCGCCGGGCGGACTGGGCGTTCGCGTCGATTCCGCGCTGTATGACGGCTACCGCGTGCCGTCGCATTACGACAGCCTGATCGCCAAGCTGGTCGTCCACGGCACCACGCGGAACGAGTGCCTGATGCGCCTGCGCCGCTCCATCGAAGAGTATGTGATCGGCGGCATCCAGACCACCCTGCCGCTGCATGACCGCATCATCGCGCAGCAGGCTTTCATCGACGGCAATTACGACATCCATTGGCTGGAACAGCTGATGGCGAAGTCCTGACCGCTCGCGGCATTTTCACATATGTGGAAATGCTGCGGCAGAATGTCGCAGTCATGGAACCCCTCTCTCCAAGTCGAGAGAGGGGTTTTTCTTTATTAATGTTTTCTGATGTCGCGATTGACCTTCCTCCTGAGAAACCTGTTCTTTTGCAATTTGATAATTTCCTGGCTGACTCGCGTTTTCATTCGCAAATTGCGACGCCGGACGCGGCGAATCCCCGGTGACGTGCGTGCCCGGTCATCAGGGTTTTACCGGAGCGGCCGTTTGCGAAGAATTCAGTGTGCATGGCACGCCGCTTGCTGACTTGATCTGTGTCAGTGCGGGCATGGGCTACTCAGAGTAGATGAAACGCCATTCCGTTAGCTGTGCCGAACCATCGCTTTTTCCAGGCGGTGCGCCGGCCCCTGGTCTGTCCTCCGGTCGCGCCCCGTCGTGCCGGCCTGCCTGCCCGAACGTGCCCATTGTCTGACGAGGCTCCGTCCCCATGCGTCTCAACGAACCGATCACCGACCGTGAAATCGCGATGGAAGACGGTGTCCTGCTGGTGTCGCGTACCGACACGGGCGGGCGCATCACCTTCGTCAACAAGGCATTCGTCGACATCAGCGGCTATGCCGAATCCGAGTTGATCGGGGCTCCGCACAATCTGATCCGGCATCCACACATGCCGAAGGAAGCCTTTGCCGACCTGTGGGCGACCATCAAGGATGGCCGGCCGTGGGAAGGGCTGGTGAAGAACCGGACCAAGGACGGCGACTTCTATTGGGTCCGCGCCAACGTCACGCCGGTGATCGAGGACGGGACGGTGACCGGCTTCATCTCGATCCGCACCAAACCGTCGCGCGATCAGGTGGCGGCGGCGGAGCGGCTCTATTCCGACATCCGCGAGGGCAGGGCGCGCCATCTGACGGTGCGCGACGGGCAGGCGGTCGGGCGCGGCGCCGGGGCGAGGTTCCGCCGCTGGATGGCGACGGTGACCGGGCGGCTGACCCTGATCTTCGCCTTCATGATCCTGTCGATGCTGGCGGTCGGCGGCGTCACGCTGCGCGGCATGTCCGACAGCAACGCGTCGCTGAAGATGGTGTATGAGCACCGGACGGTGCCAGCGGTCCAGATCGGCGAGATCCTAGACCATATGCGCGACAATGTGCAGACGTTGCAGCGCCTGATCATCGACACCCGCGACGGCACCGATCCCAAGGCGATGGCGCAGCGCGAGGACCGCATCGCCGGGAACGCCGCCACCATCGACCGGCTGTGGGCGGACTACCTCACCACCTATATGACGCCGGAGGAGACGATTCTGGCGGACCGCTTCGCCAGGCAGCGCGCCGCCTTCCTGAACGAGGGGCTGAAGCCGGCGATGGAACTGGCGCGCCAGGGCGATTCGCTGCGGCTGGAGGTCCTGGTCCGCGACCGCATCGACCCGCTGTTCCAAGCGGCGTTCCAGACCAACAAGGACCTGCTGCAATTGCAGCTGACGGTCGCCAAGGGCGAGTATGAGGGGGCGCTGGAGGATTTCCGCTGGCATCTGGTGTTCGCCGTGGCCGCCGGGCTGGCTGTCCTGCTGGGGGCGGTGTTCTGCGGGCTCTTGCTGCTGCGCACCGTCCGCCGCCCGCTGGCCGCCTTCTCGGTCGATTTCGACGCCATCGCCCGCAACGACCAGACCCACATCATCGACCTGCCGGCCGCAGCCGAATTCCATCTCATCGCCGGCCAGCTGCGCGGCCTGAAGGCGCGCCTGTGCTATGCCGTGCAGGAGCGTGTCGAGCGCGCCCGCCATGCCGACGAGGAACGGCGCCGCGCCCTGGAGACCATGGCGTCGACGGTGGAGCGCGAGGCCGGCCGCGCGGTGGAGGAGGTCGCCCAGCGCACCGGCGCCATGGCCGACGATGCCGAAGGCATGTCCGGCTCGGCCGAGCGGGTCAGCATCAACGCCCAGACCGTGGCGTCCGCCGCGGGGCAGGCGCTGGCAAACGCCCAGACCGTCGCCGCCGCCAGCGAGGAGCTGGCCGCCTCGATCCGCGAGATCTCCTCGCAGGTCGCCCATTCCAGTGCTGTGACCCGCCGCGCGGTGGAGAGCGGCCACCACACCCAGGCCACCATCCGCTCGCTGTCGGAAACGGTGGCGAAGGTGGGCGAGGTGGTCAACCTGATCCAGTCCATCGCCGGCCAGACCAATCTGCTGGCGCTGAACGCGACCATCGAGGCGGCGCGGGCGGGAGAAGCCGGCAAGGGCTTCGCCGTCGTGGCGCAGGAGGTGAAGAACCTCGCCAACCAGACCGCGTCCTCGACCGAGGAGATCACCCGCCAGATCACCGCGATCCAGGCGGTGACCGACGAGGCGGTGCAGGCGGTGGAGGAAATCGGCCGGACCATCGCCGAGATCGACCACATCGCCGGTTCCATCGCCGCGGCGATGGAGCAGCAGTCGGCCGCCACCCAGGAGATCAGCCGCAACGTGGTGGAGACCTCCACGGCGGCGCAGGAAGTGTCGTACCGCATCGCCGCGGTGTCGGAAGAGGCCGACCGCACCGGCGAACAGGCCACCCATGTCAAGAACGGGTCCGGCGACGTCGCCCGTTCCATCGAGAGCCTGCGGCAGGTTCTGGTCCGCATCGTCCGCACCTCCACCGGCGATGCCGACCGCCGGCGCAAGCCGCGTTTCCAGGTGGACGAGACGGGAACCCTGCTGATCGGCGGCGACCGGCTGGCGGTGACCGTGCGCAACCTGTCCATCGGCGGCGCCATGATCGATCCGGTGACGACGACCGACGGCCGCTCGCTGGCGGGGGCCATCGGTCATCTGCGGCTCGACCGCTACGCAGCGGAGGTGGCGGTGGTGGTGAAGGCGGTGGAGCACAGCCGCATCCATCTGGCCTTCGACGCGGAGAAGATGGCGGGCGATTTCGCGCGGGCCGTGGAGATCGCCACCAAGGACCGCTCGCCGGTCGACGTGGCAGCCTGACCGCAGAGCGGACAAGCCTGCCGCACCCGTCATCGATCCGTCGCACCGAACGTTACGCATCTTCTTCATCCCACAGGTTGAGGACGTATCCCCTGTGACAATTTCACAGGGGGAGTCCCTGTTGGATGACGGGATATGATTGCGTTCATTGCCGACGATGCGTGCAGCTTGAAGCATCCCGTCCGCTGTGCGGAACCTTTCGATAGAAAAGAGGCCGGGACGCAGTGATGGCCGATACCATACCCTTGTCTTGCCGGTCGGGATGTTTCCAATCGGAAAACACCCATCCCGGGGTTGGGGCGGCGACCGTCGTGGCGGAAATCAGGCGCAGTCCCCGCACCCGTCTACGCTGGCGGTGTGGCCGGACGGCCTCGGCGGGGCCGCGCCTGCATCTGGCGGCAGATGCCGCCGGCGACGGGCTTTGGGAGGTCGATGTCACCGCCCGCAGGCGGATGGAAGAGGAGCTGGTGGAAAGCCGGCTGCAACTGGACGCCATTCTCGACAACGCGCCGGTGGGCGTGCTGCTGGTCGACCGCGACCGGGTGATCCGCCGCGTCAACAAGTCGGTCGCCGCCACCTTCCAGCACCGGCTGGAGGACATCGTCGGATCCAGCGCCCGCGTCATCTATGGCGACGACCGCGTGTTCGATGAAGTCGGGGAGCGCGCCTATCCCAGGATGCAGGCCGGCGGCCAGTTCGACGAGGAGGTGGCGATGCGCCGGGCCGACGGCGCCGACATCCGCTGCCGGCTGATCGGCCGGTCGGTGAAGCCCGGCGATCCGGAACGCGGCTATGTCTGGGTGGTGCAGGACGTCACCGTCCGCTGGCGCGCCGAACAGGCGCTGAACGACCGCGCCGGCTTCCAGCGCGTGCTGCTGGACACGGTGCCGGTGCCGATCTTCGTCCAGGACGTGATGGGCCATTACGTCGATGCCAACAGCGCCTTCGAACGCTGGATGGGCATCGACCGCCAGTCCCTGTTCGGCCGCACCGTCTTCGACCTCGCCCCGCCGGACATCGCCGAGGCGGACGAGGCGGCGGACAGGGCCCTGCTCGCCGACAAGAAGCCGCAGAGCTACGAAACCCGGCTGCGCTGTGCCGACGGGACGCTGCGCGACGTTGTGTTCTCCAAGGCGGTCTATTGCCGCACCGGCGGCAAGCCGGCCGGCATCGTTGGCGCGGTGATGGACATCAGCGAGCGCAAGCGGGCCGAGCAGGCCCTGCGCGAGCGCCAGCAGCTGTTCGAGCAGATCTTCGTCTCCAGCTGTGCGGTGAAGCTGCTGATCGACCCGGTGGACGGGCGGATCGTCGATGCCAACCCGGCGGCGGCGAGCTTCTACGGCTATCCGCTCGACCGGCTGCGCAGCATGCGCATCGAGGACATCAACGCCGCCCCGACCATGGTGGTGCAGCAGGAGCTGCATCATGCCGGACGCGCCGAACGCCGGCTGTTCCAGTTCCGCCACCGTCTGGCGTCGGGCGAGCTTCGCGATGTCGAGGTCTATATCAGCAACATCGTGGTGCATGGCCGCACCCTGCTGATGTCGCTGATCCACGACATCACCGAACGCTGCCGGGCGGCCGACGCGCTGGGCCGCAAGACGCGCGAACTCGAACGGTCGAACGCCGAGCTGGAGGCGTTTGCCTATGTCGCCTCCCACGACCTGCGCCAGCCGCTGCGCGTCATCACCAGCTACCTGACTCTGCTGGAGCGGAGCCTGGGCGGCTCGCTGGACGAGGAGGCGCGGGAATGCATCGACTTCGCCCGCGGCGGCGCCCAGCGCATGGACCGGCTGATCGTCGATCTGCTGGACTATTCGCGGGTCGGGCGCAAGGCCAAGACCTTCCGGCCGGTGCCGCTGGACGAGCCGCTGCGGCTCGCCCTGCTGAACCTGGAGGTGGCGGTGCAGGATGCGGGTGCCGCGGTGTCCGTCGAATGGCCGGGCGGAGCCGCGCTCCCGACGGTTGCCGGCCCGACGGTTGCCGGCGACGACGACGAGCTGATGCGGCTGTTCCAGAACCTGATCGGCAATGCGGTGAAGTACCGCCAGCCCGGCCGGCCGCCGGTGGTGCGCATCTCCGTGGCCCCCGACCGCCAGCATACGGATCGGCAGGGCACGGACCAGCCGGGCACGGCTGCGGTCTGGCGCATCGACATCCGTGACAACGGCATCGGCATCGCCGCCGGGGACCGCGAGCGGGTCTTCGGCATCTTCCAGCGGCTGCACCGCCGCGACGAGTATGAGGGAACCGGGGTCGGGCTGGCCGTCTGCAAGAAGATCGTCGAGCATCATGGCGGCCGGCTTTGGGTGGACGACCCTCCGGACGACGATCTCCGCGACGGGGACGGACGCCCGTGCGGCAGCCTGTTCCGCCTGGTCCTGCCGGCGCTGGATGACGCGACCGGGCAGGCCGGGGCTGGTCGCACCGGCGAGGTTCGGATCCGATCATGACGGCGCAGCCATGACCGCGCCGCGCCGTCCGGTGCCGGCCGTCCTGCGCCGTCTGCTGGCCGGCGGACTGCGCATCTGGAAGCCCGCCGCCGTCCAGGCGGTGGTGACGCTGGTGCTGCTGGTCGGCTATGTCTGGATGGCCGACGTCTATGTCCGCGTCCTGGTGGCCGAACACCGCGCCACGGCGGCACTGACCGCCTCGTCGCTCGCCAGCACCCTGTCGAGCGCGCTGAACGAGCGCCTCGCCCTGGTCCGCGGCCTGACCGCCTTCGTCGAGGTCGCGTCCGGCACCGGCAGCCTCGCCGAGCAGTTCCCCCGCTATGCGGAGGGGCTGCGGCGGTCGGTGGTGGGGGTGCGCAACATCTCCGCCGCCCCCGATTTCGTCGTCCGCATCGTCTATCCGATGGAGGGCAACGAGAAGGTGCTGGGCAACGACCTGCTGCGGGACGCCCGGCCGGGCTTCGCCGATACGGTGCAGCGCGCCATCGTCAGCCGCGACGTGACCGTCCATGGCCCGGTCAAGCTGTTGCAGGGCGGGCAGGGGCTGATCGCCCGCCAGATCGTCTATGGACCGGGCAAGCCCTGGGGCGCCGTCGGGCTGGTGTTCGACGTCGGCGCCATCCTGAACGAGGTGCGGTTCGACCGGGTGCCGGCGCATCTGGGATTCGCCGTGGTGACCGACAGCGGTCAGCAGGTGGCCGGCGACGCCCTGGCGCTGAAGGGCGACCCGCTGGTCGAGCGGATCAACCTGCCCGACGGCTTTTGGCATCTGGCGCTGGCCCCGCGCACCAGCTGGGAGGGGCTTGCCCATGGCGACCCGACCTTCCGCGGCTTCCAGCTGGCCTTCTTCCTGCTGTCGCTGCTGATCGAAACGGTGACCTTCATGGCCATCGGCCGCCGCCACACGCTGGAACGGCAGGTCGACCTGCGCACCGCCGAGCTTGGGCGCGCCAAGAACGAGCTGGAGCAGTTCGCCTATGCCACCGCCCATGATCTGCAGGAGCCGCTGCGCGCCATCGCCAGCTATGCCCAGCTGCTGGAGCACCAGCAGAAGGGCATAGCTGGACGAGGAGAGCGAGGGCTTCATCCGCGAGATCGTCGACGGCGCCGGACGGCTGAAGATGCTGCTGCGCGACGTGCAGCTTTTCCTGGCGGAGAACCGGGTGCCGCTCGGCTGCGGCGTCATCCCGGCCGGCGATCCGCTGAAGGCGGCGCTGGCGGCGCTGACGCGGCGCATCGCCGATGCCGGCGCCGCCGTGACCGTGGCGGACCTGCCGCCGGTGCAGGCCGACGAGCGGCGGCTGCGCGAGATCTTCATCGTGCTGATCGCCAACGCCATCGAATATCGCCATCCCTACCGCGCGGCGGAGGTGCAGATTTCCCATCGGAGGGTAGACGGCTATGACGTGATCGACGTGCGCGACAACGGCATCGGCATCGAACCGCGCTACCGCGACCAGATTTTCGAGGTGTTCCGGCGCCTGCATCCGCGCGACGAACATCCCGGCACCGGCATGGGGCTGGCCATCGCCCGCAAGATGGTGGAACGGCTGGGCGGTCGCCTCACCGTCCTGTCCAGCCCCGGCGTCGGCAGCACCTTCTCCATCCATCTGCCCCATCCCTCCTTCCGAGGCTTCCCCTGATGCAGGAGCCGACGACCCCGTTCGAGATCCTGCTGGTCGAGGACGATCCCGCCGATGCCGGGCTTGCCAAGCGCGCGCTGCGCGACGGGCGCATCCTGTGCAATGTCGGCCACGTCCGTGACGGGGTGGAGGCGATGGCCTATCTGCGCCGCCAGGGTCCCTTTGCCGGAACCGCCCGGCCGGATCTGATCCTGCTGGACCTCAACATGCCGCGGATGGATGGCCGCGAGGTGTTGCAGGAGTTGAAGGAGGACGAGGATTTGAAGACCATTCCTGTGGTGATCCTCACCACCTCCGACGTCGACCGCGACGTCAACGCCAGCTATCTGCTGGGTGCCAACAGCTTCATCACCAAGCCGATGGACATGGACGCCTTCTTCGACGCGGTGAAGAGCATCGAGGAATACTGGTTCCGCGTCGTCCGGCTGCCACGGTGAGGGAGGTCCGCCATGTCCATCGCCTTACCGCGCAAGCCGATCCTGTCCCAGCTCCCGGAACCGCATGAGGGCCGCACGGCGATCCTGCTGGTCGAAGACGAGGACGCCGACGCGCGGCTGGTCACCCGGTCGCTGGCGCCCTATGCCCGCCGCTCCAGTGTGACCCGCGTCACCTCGCTGAAGGAGGCGCGGGCCTGGCTGCAGCACAACGCCTGCCACGTCGTGCTGCTCGACCTGTCGCTGCCCGACAGCTTCGGGCTGGAGACGGTGACCCGCCTGCATGCCGATGCGCCGTCGCTGCCGCTGGTGGTGCTGACCGGCTATGACGACGAGGATTTCGCGCTGGAGATCCTGGCCCACGGCGCCCAGGACTATCTGGTCAAGGGGCAGACCGACGGGCCGCTGATGTGGCGCGCCGTCCAGCACGCCAGGGCCCGGAAAAGGCTGGAGGAGGAGCTGCGCCTGTCGGAGGAGCGGCTGCAGGGCATCATCGCGCTGGCGCAGGACGCCATCCTGACCACCGACGCCGATCTGAACATCACCCTGTTCAACCGGGCGGCGGAAAGCCTGTTCGGCTACGATGCCGAAGACATGCTGGGCCGTCCGCTGTCGCTGCTGATCCCCGAACGCTTCCGGGCGGACCACGATGCGCACATCGCCCAGTTCAGCGTGTCGCCGGTACAGACCCAGGTGATGACCAACCGCCGCGAGGTTCAGGGGCTGACCGCCGACGGGCGGGAGTTTCCGGCGGAGGTGTCGATCGCCAAGCTGCACCATGCCCATGGCCTGCTGTTCACCGCGGTGATCCGCGACGTGTCGGAACGCAAGCGGGTGGAGAGCGAACTGCGCCGCATGGCGACCACCGACCCGCTGACCGGCCTGTACAACCGCCGCCGCTTCCTGGAGCTGGCCGAGGTCGAAATGGCCCGGCTGCGCCGCTATGGTCGGCCGGTTTCGGTGCTGATGCTCGATATCGACCGCTTCAAGGCAATCAACGACAGCCACGGCCATGCGACGGGCGACCGGGCGCTGGTCAGGCTGGCGGAGGTCTGCCGCAGCGAGCTGCGCGACACCGATCATATCGGCCGTCTGGGCGGCGAGGAGTTCGCGGTCATCCTGCCGGAAACCCCGCTGGCCTCGGCGGGCGAGGTGGCGGAACGGCTTCGCCACCGGCTGGCGCTGGCCGACGTGCAGTTGAACGACCTGCCGCTGGATCCCGCCGACCTGGGGCAGGGATGCATCCGCATGACCGTCAGCATCGGCGTCGCGATGTCCGGCGAGGACGACGCCTGCATCGAACAGGCGCTTGGCCGCGCCGACCGCGCGCTGTATGAGGCGAAGGCGGCGGGCCGCAACCGCGTGGTGATCGGCGACGGCTGTTCCGGCCTGGCCTTCGCCCCGGCCTCCGCTCCCACATCCTCCGTTTCCACCTCCATCGCCGGCTGACGGTTCGTTCGAGGAAAAATGGCAGAAGGATTTAAGACCCAACCCATGATCCGACCCGGGTCGGCGGCAGCGGAGCCGGTGCTTCTGGTGTCGCAGGCGCCGCCGCCCGCCGGGGCGCTTGCCTCGCTTTTCCCGGAGCTGGTGCGGGTGGACACGGTGGCCGCCGCCTTGGACCGGCTGCGCGGCGACGGTGCGGCGGCGGGGGAAACGGTGGTGGTGCTCGACACTCCCACGGTGGCGGCGGTCGAGGCGCTGGCCCGGCTGGAACCGGCCCCGGCGGTGGTGGTCCTGCTGCCGGAAGGGCAGGGGCACGACGGTGCGGGCTTCATCGCGGCGGGCGCGCAGGATGCATGGCCGGCCGGCGATGGTGAAGAGGATGGCGATGGCCTGCGCCGCGCGGTATCGGCCGCCCGCCGGCGCCAGATGCGGGAGAACCGGCTGCGGATGGCGCTGGCCGAGGCGCAGCGGGGCCGGGATGAGGCTGCATCGCTGCTCGACGCGGCGGGGGCTGCGGTTGCGGCGGCGCTCGATCCGATGATTGCGCTGACGGCCGCCGCGCTGGAATCGCCGCTGTTGCCGCGCCAGCAGGACCGGCTGCTCGCCGTCCAGGCGGCGGGCGCCGCCCTGAAGACCACAGTGGCGGCCCTGCGCCCGGTGGGACCGGGCGCCGCGGTTGAAGAGAGCCTGACGCTGGCGGCGCTGGCCGCCGATGCGAAGGCAATGTCGATTGAAGGCGGGGCGGACGAGGAGTTCATCGGCGATGCCGCCGGGCTGCGGGATCTGTTGACGCTGCTGGCCGCGGAGGGGGGAGCGTCCCTGTCCCTGTCCCTGTCGCTGCGGCCGGCGGGCGATGCCGCCGAGTTGACGCTGCGGCACCGGGGGGCGGCCCGGCTGCGCCCCCTGGTGCTGGCCGCGATCCAGCCGCTGGTGCGGCGTCTGGGCGGGCATCTGCCGACCGACGGGCCGGATGGCGCGGCGGGGGAGTGGCTGACCGTCCGCATCCCGGTGCGGGCCGTGCTGCGTCCTGCCGCCCTGTCGGTCCTGCTGGTGGAGGACAACCCCATCGGTCGTCTGGTGGCCGCCGGCTTCTTCAAGGCGCTGGGCCACACGGTGACGACGGCGGAGGACGGAGTTCAGGGGCTGGCCGCCGCGACGGACAGGCGGTTCGACCTGATCGTGATGGACGTGCAGATGCCGGTGATGGACGGCCACGAGGCCGCCCGCGCCATCCGCGCTTTGCCGGGGGAGGCCGGCCGCGTGCCCATCGTGGCACTGACCGCCGGGACCGATACCGAGGACGACGCGCGCTGCCGCGCCGCCGGGATGGACGATTGCCTGCACAAGCCGCTGGCCATGGACCGTCTGCGCACGGTTCTGGAGCGCCTGTTCCCCGGCCGGGTACAGGCCGGCGGCTGACGGCCCCGGCACTACAAATTGTCGGATAATTTACAGAACCAAAATCACATTCCATCCGCCGGTAACCGACCTTCGATTGCCCGCCACCGGTTCGGGCGGTATCAGTGGGATGCGGCGTATTGGCTGGAGCAATGGGAGTGGATATGCAGGTGATCGACTATTCCCAGTTTCAGATCCTGGTCGTGGAGGATCAGCCCTTCGTCCGCCGCACCATCGTCCAGATCCTGAGCCAGATCGGCTTCCGCGACGTGACAGAGGCCGACAACGGCGAGTCGGCGATGTACGAGTGCATCCGCGTCAATCCCGACCTGATCGTCTGCGACATCGACATGAAGCCGGTCTCCGGCCTGCAATTCCTGGCCCGCCTGCGCGCCAGCACCGAGGCCGCCAATCCCCGCGCCCCGGTGGTGTTCCTGACCAACCACACCGAATCCGAGATCGTGAAGCAGGCGATGGCGCTGGGCGTCAACGGCTTCGTGGTCAAGCCGCCCTCCTTCGCCGCCCTGAAGGAGCGGGTCGACCGGCTGCTGGGCGGGCGGTGAGACGCTGCTTCTTCCTGATCGCCACGCTGTCGCTCGCCGCCTGTTCGGGCGAGCCGTCGGAGGGCGACATGCGCAAGCTGGTGGAAGCGCACACCCGCCGCACGTTGGAGCGCCAGGGCAATGCCGCCTTCCGTGCCTTCGACAATTTCCGCAAGCAGGGCTGCGTCGAGGCGAAGCCGAAGGGCGGCACCGGCAGCCGGGACGGCAGCGGCCAGTATGACTGCTATTACGCCGCCACCTTCGTGCCGCAGCCAGGGCAGCCACCGCTGACAGTCAACGGCAAGGGCCGCTTCCGCCACACCGACAAGGGCATGGCCTTCGAGGATCTGGGCGCCCAGCCGCGCTGAGCCTCCTTACCCGCCACGAGCGAGGCGGGAGAGGGTGGACAGCGGGTCGCCGGCTTCCTCGCCGAAGCAGACCTCCACGTCGTCGCAGACCTCGCAGTTGGGGGACTTGCACAGCATCAGCCCCTCGCGCTCGCAAAGCTGGCGGTAGAAGAACTTCTTCCACTTCATGTCGCTGGAATTCAGCGCCACCAGCGCCGGGAAATGCCGCCGGAACATGGTGTTGAGTTCGCCGCGGTTGTGGAACCCCATATCCTGCCACAGATGGTTGGGCTCCAGCGACCGACGAGCCAGGATGGCGACCAGCCAGCGCTCCTCGTCGGCTCCCTTGGCTCCATGCTCGGCCAGGAAGGCCCGCAGGTCGGCCTCTTCGATGGCATCCTCGTCGGACCCGTCCCCGCCGGGGAGGGCGGCGACGGCATCGGCGAAGTGGGGGGCGTGTCTTGCGGCAAGTTCCGTCAGGTCGGCTTTGGTCAGCGCCAGCGCTCCTGTCATCGTTCGCGCCGGATCGGCGGCGACAAGCGCCAGGATGCGGCCGAAGATCATGCGGTCGGCGGCGTCATCATCCGCAGCGGGATTTTGGTCAAGGCTGTGGGCAGTGGGCTGGGACAGGACCACTCGGCATCTCCACCGGCAAAGAGCACCCGCGACGCCTGCTATCCTGACCCATGATGCTGCACCTGCGAAAGGCGCTCTCCGGTCCCATGGCCTGCGGCATTGCGCCGCATCACGTAGCCTCTTACTCCGGGCGGCCGTCGATTTCCTCCGCGAAGCGCTCGAAGAAGCCGGCGAGCACGCGGTCGGTCTTGGCCTGCACCAGCTTCACCGCCAGCCGGCCGACCGCTCCACCGAGCGCCACCGACAGGCTGTAAGTCAGCCGGGTCCGCCCGTCCTCCTCCTCCAGCACCACGAACGCCTCGCCCTTCACCGCACCGGCCAGCCCGCCATTGCCCTGGGCGACCAGCCGGTAGCGGTGGGGGCCATCCTCCGGCTCCAGCCGCAGCCGGCCGGAGAAGCGCGCCTTCATCGGCCCAAGCGTGGTGCGGACCCGCGCCGCATAGTCGGTGGCCGACAGCCGCTCCATCTCTTCCAGCACGGGGATGCAGCGCATCAGCACCGCCGGGTCGCAGAGTGCCGCGAACACGCGGTCGCGCGGTCCGGGAACGCTGTGGGTGCCGGTGATGTCCATGCGCGGTCTTCCTCCTTGGCCTTCCGACAGAAACAGTGGCCTCATCGATTTTATTCGGGCGACACCGTTGGGGTAGAGACATCTGGTATTGCCTGTCCCCGGAACCAAGCCGGCGAACCATGAAGGAGACCGCACGCCATGCGACAAGCCGTCACGACGCTGACCGTTCCCACCCGCGGCGCTGGGCTGGTCGAGGTGACCGCCCAGGTCCGGCGCTGGGTGGCGGAACAGGGGATGGAGACCGGGCTGCTGACGGTGTTCTGCCGCCACACCTCGGCCTCCCTGACCATCCAGGAGAATGCCGATCCCGACGTGCAGGCCGACCTGCTGCGCTTCTTCCGCCGTCTGGTCGCGGAGGACCCGTCGCTCTATGCCCACACCACCGAGGGGCCGGACGACATGCCCGCCCATATCCGCTCCGCCCTGACCGGCGTCAGCCTGTCGATCCCGGTGATGGCGGGGGAGCCGGCGCTGGGCACCTGGCAGGGCGTCTACCTGTTCGAACACCGCGCCCGCCCGCACCGGCGGGAGATCGCGCTGCATCTGATCGGCGAGTAGGGCAGTGCTGCCGCTCGGGCCGGCAAGCCTGAAATTTCTTTCATCCGGTCGCAAGGCGGCGGTGAAGGGCGGGTTCCTATGTTGGGGACAACAGCGGTGAGGTGCCGCGGCGGCCGGACCGCCGGCGCCACCTCCCCACAGTCGGAATCGCCTGATCGGAGTGTCGCCGTCATGACCACCCTTCCTCCCGCCAATTCCCAGTCGCAGCGCGAGACCCGGAGCGAAATCGGGCGTGTGGGCCGCCTGCGCCGGACTGTCGCCGCCCTGCTGCTGGGCTCCACGGTGCTGACGGCTCCGGCGCTGACCGGCTGGGCGGTTTCGCAGGCCCAGCAGAACGCCACCCCGCCGGCCGTCGCCATGGTGCAGGACACGCCGGCCAGCTTCGCCGACCTCGCCGCCAAGGTCAGCCCGGCCGTGGTCAACATCGCCGCCACCCAGGAGGCCAAGGCCGAAGCACGGACCCAGCGCGGCCCGGCGATCCCCGGCGTGCCCCCCGGCACGCCGTTCGAGGAGTTCTTCCGCCAGTTCCAGGACCAGATGAACCGGAATGGCGGCCCGAATGGCGGTCCTGACGGCGACCAGGATCAGGACCAGGGTCCGCGCGGCAAGACCGGGGCGCTCGGCTCCGGCTTCATCATCGATCCGGCCGGCTATGTCGTGACCAACAACCACGTCATCGACGGCGCCAGCGAGATCACCGTCACCCTGCAGGATGGCACCGCCATGCCGGCCAAGCTGATCGGTCGCGACGCCAAGACCGACCTCGCGCTCCTGAAGGTGAAGTCGGACAAGCCGCTGCCGTCGGTCGACTGGGCGGACAGCGACAAGACCCGCGTCGGCGACTGGGTGATGGCGGTCGGCAACCCGTTCGGGCTGGGCGGCACCGTCACCAAGGGCATCGTGTCGGCCCGCGGCCGCGACATCCACAGCGGCCCCTACGACGATTACTTCCAGCTCGACGCCGCCATCAACCGCGGCAACTCGGGCGGCCCGACCTTCGACCTCAGCGGGCATGTGATCGGCATCAACACAGCCATCTACTCGCCCAACGGCGGGTCGGTCGGCATCGGCTTCGCCATCCCCGCCAACCTCGCCAAGGAGGTGGTGGCCCAACTGAAGGACAGCGGCAAGGTCGAGCGCGGCTGGCTCGGTGTGAAGATCCAGGAGGTGACGCCGGACATCGCCGACAGCGTCGGGCTGCCCAGCGCCAAGGGCGCCCTGGTGGCCGAGGTGACCGCCGACAGCCCGGCCCAGCGCGCCGGCCTGCATCAGGGCGACGTGGTGCTGTCCTATGCCGGCAAGCCGGTCAACAACCTGCGCGACCTGACCCGCCATGTCGCGGATACCAAGGCCGGCGACACGGTGGATCTGAAGATCCTGCGCGAGGGCCGCGAGAAGACGGTTCCGGTGCGCATCGACCGCCTGTCCGAACAGCAGCAGATGGCCGCCGCCGAGACCGACCCCGGCAAGGGCTCCGCCGAGCATGAGGAGGTCGCACCGGTAAAGGGGCTGAAGCTCGCCCCGCTGGACCGGGCGGCGCGCAAGCGGCTGGGCATCGGCGAGGATGTCCAGGGCGTGGTGGTGACCGGCCTGTCCTCCAGCGTCGACGTGCCGGTCCGTCCCGGCGACGTGATCGAACGGGTCGGCGACACCGAGGTGAAGAGCCCGGCCGACGTCCGCCGTCAGGTGACCGAGGCCGAGAAGGCGGGGCAAAAGGCGCTGCTGATGCTGATCAACCGGCAGGGCAACGAGTCCTTCGTCGCGCTGAAGCTGAAGGCGTGAGGCAACGCGCTCTTTGAGTGACGGAAAGTCCGGCCGGGCACGACACCCTCGTGCTTGGCCGGGCTGTTTTGGGAGGCTACACTCGTGCTCATGAAGATTCTCGTCATAGAAGATGATCGCCAGGCCGCCAGCTACCTTGCCAAGGGGCTGAAGGAGGCCGGCCATGTGGTGGACGTCGCCAACGACGGGAAGGAAGGCCTGTTCCTGGCCGGGGCCGAGCATTACGACGTGATGGTCGTCGACCGCATGCTGCCCGGCCGCGACGGCCTGTCGCTGGTCCAGGTGCTGCGGGCGGCCGGCAACGATACGCCGGTGCTGTTCCTGTCGGCGCTGGGCAGCGTCGACGACCGGGTGAAGGGGTTGAAGGCCGGTGGCGACGATTACCTGACCAAGCCCTTCGCCTTTTCCGAGCTGCTGGCGCGGATCGAGGTGCTGGTGCGCCGGCGGGGTGCCGCCCAGCCGCAGACCCGCCTGTCGGTCGGCGATCTGGAACTCGACCTGCTGTCGCGCAGCGTCAAGCGCGCCGGCAAGGCCATCGACCTCCTGCCGCGCGAGTTCTCGCTGCTGGAATATCTGATGCGCAATGCCGGCAGCGTGGTGACCCGCACCATGATGCTGGAGAATGTGTGGGACTATCATTTCGATCCGCAGACCAACGTGATCGACGTGCACATCGCCCGTCTGCGCCAGAAGATCGACAAGGATTTCCCCACCCCCCTGATCCACACCGTGCGCGGTGCCGGCTACAGCCTGCGCGCGGCGGAGGCATAAGGGTCTCGATGGAATTGCGTGACGTATGAAGCATGAGGGCGCGGCCGCCGCCGGCCTGCACGGCTTTGTCGCCGCCGGGCTGCGGCTGGTGCGGACCACGGCGTTCCGGCTGGCGCTGCTCTATCTGGCCATGTTCGTCCTGTCGGTCGGGCTGATCCTCGGCGTCGTCTATCGCACCACCGCGGGATTCCTGGAGCAGGAGATCGGCGAGACCATCGCGCTGGAGGTCGCCGGCCTTCAGGACCATTACCACAACTACGGACTTCCCGGCCTCGTCGATGTGGTGCGGACGCGCAGCGCGGTGGCCAACAACAACTCCATCTATCTGCTGAGCACGGCGGCGGGGGTGATCCTGGCCGGCAACCTGTCGGGCTGGCCGGCGGCGGTGCCCAACGCCAGCGGCTGGACCCATTTCAAGGTCGCCGATTATGGCGGGGTCACCGACAGGCCGTCCACCGCGCAGGCGGTGACCTTCACGCTGCCGGGGCAGTTCCGCCTGCTGGTCGGCCGCGACATGAGCGAGATCGATCAACTGCGCACCCGGATGTTCCGCTCGCTCGGCTGGATCCTGGGGGCGACCGCCCTGCTCGGGCTGGGCGGCGGATTGTTGATGAGCCGCGGCGCCATGCGGCGGATCGAGGCGATCAACCGCACCACCCGCCAGATCATGAGCGGCGATCTGAGCGACCGCGTGCCGCGGTTCGGCGGCGGCGACGAGATGGACCGGCTGGCCGGCAACCTCAACGCCATGCTGGACCGCATCGAACGGCTGATGACCGGCATGAAGCAGGTGACCGACAGCGTCGCCCATGACCTGCGCACGCCGCTGACCCGGCTGCGCTCCCGCATCGAACTGGCCCTGCTGCACGAGACGGAAGACCCGGAGGTCTATCGTTCCGTCTTGCAGGACACCATCGTCGAGGCCGACCGGCTGCTCGCCACCTTCACCGCCCTGCTGTCCATTGCGGAGGCGGAATCGGGCGCCAAGCGGCAGGACTTCGTGCCGGTCGATCTGGCGGAGGTGGTGGAGTTGGCCGCCGACCTTTACGAGCCGGTGGCGGACGAGCGCGGGCAGCGCCTGTCCGTCGACATCCGCGGCAAGCCGGTCGTCCACGGCAACGGGCAGCTTCTGGCCCAGGCGGTGTCGAACCTGCTGGACAACGCCATCAAATACACGCCCGACGGCGGCAGCATCGCGCTGGTCCTCGACGGCCCGGCCCCCGGCCGCGCCGCCTGCATCGAGGTCGGCGACAGCGGCCCCGGCATTCCGGCGGACATGCGCGACAAGGTTCTGCAACGTTTCGTCCGGCTCGACACCGCCCGCGCCTCGCCCGGCAACGGGCTGGGGCTGAGCCTCGTCGATGCGGTGGCGACGCTGCATGGCGCGAAGCTGGAGCTGAGCGACAACGAGCCGGGCCTGAAGGTCTGCCTGCTGTTCCCGCCGGAGGCACGCCGGTAAGGGGGACGTTATCGGCCAAAAAAAAGCCCGCCGTGAGGCGGGCTCTTAAAGTGACATCAGCGAGAATGACTCCTTGGCGTCACTGCTGATATGGGGCGGTTCGGGGCAGCTTCCATATCGATCTTCGGACTACCGCCGACGGCATAGCCTGCCGACACTGCGCAACGTCTGCGGACTCCGCGCGTTCTTCCCGCGAGGCTGTCCGTCCGGCGGCCGCGAGTGCGGGAGTTTGAAGAGATGGCGACACCCAGCCGGCCCACCGCCTATCAAGCGACACCCCCCGGCGGCGGGGCGGCGCAGACCGAGCCGCCGGCGCGGGCCGGGCGCGGCGAACTGGCCGTCTTCACCTGGAAGGTGCTGATCGTCGCCGGGGTGGCGGCGCTCGGCATCTTCCTGTGGCGGATCTCCGGCACGCTGCTGCTGATCTTCACCGGCGTGCTGTTCGCCATCCTGTTGCAGCGGCTGACCGGCTATGTGCAGCGGGCGACCGGGCTCGGCCATGGCTGGTCGCTGGCCATCGTGCTGCTGGCACTGGTCCTGCTGGTCGGCGGCGGCGGCTGGCTGATGGGCACCTCGATGGCGGCCCAGCTCGGCCAGTTGCAGGAGCAGGTGACCAAGGCGATGGGCATGCTGCCCGACGGCTGGCGCGACCGCATCATGGAGCAGGGCAAGGAATGGCCCTGGATGAACCAGCTGAGCAGCTTCGCCTCCGGCCTCGTCTATGTCGTCGGCGACGCGGTGGTGGTGATGTTCGCGGCCCTGTATCTGGCAGCGTCGCCGGGGCTCTATCAGCGCGGCGTCGTTCTGCTGGTGCCGCCGCGCGGCCAGAAGCGGGCCTGCGAGGTGATGGATGTGGCCGGCGACAGCCTGTGGAAGTGGCTGATCGGGCAGCTGGTGGCGATGGCGGCGGTCGGCACGATGATCGCGGTCGGGCTTTGGCTGCTCGGGATTCCGTCGGCGCTGGCGCTGGGCATCGTCGCCGGGCTGATGGAGTTCATCCCGCTGGTCGGCCCTTTCCTGGCGGCGGTGCCGGCGCTGCTGATCGGCTTCGCCCAGTCGCCGCAGGATGCGCTGTGGGTCGCCGGGCTCTATCTGGTCATCCAGCAGATCGAAGGGAACGTGATCACGCCGCTGTTGCAGAAGCGGGTGGTCGATCTGCCGCCGGTGGTCACCATCGGCGCGATTGCCGCCGGTGGCGTTCTGTTCGGCATCATGGGCATGTTCCTGGCGACGCCGCTCGCCGTCGTCGTGCTGGTGCTGGTCAACCTGCTCTACATCGAGGACAAGCTGGGGCAGCCCAGGCACTTCCCCAGCGATCATTCCTGACGGCTAGCGGTTAGCCTTCTGCGGCCGGGGCGGTCTCCGCCCGGCCGGGGTTGGCGGAGCGCAGCGGCAGCTCCTTCAGGAACAGCGTCATCGCGAAGGAGACGACCGCCAGCGCGGCAGCCAGCAGGAACAGGGTGGCGAAGCCGTGCTCCAGCGTCGCCACCACCCCGCTGCGGGCGGCGGCGGGCAGGCCGGCGAGGGCGGCGGCGCCATGCTCCAGAACCGCACGGCCGGACAGGCCGGCCCCCTCCAGCCGTTCGGACACCACGGCGTTGAAGACGGCGCCGAACACCGCGACGCCGACCGACCCGCCGAGCGAGCGGAAGAAGCCGACCGCGGCGGTGGCGGCCCCCAGGTCGCGATGCTCCACCGCATTCTGCACGGCGACCGTCATCACCGGCATCACCAGACCCAGCCCCATGCCCAGCGGCACCAGGATCAGCGTCGACCACAGTCCGTCCGCCGCCAGCGCCGGCAGGCTGCCCAGCAGGGCGTACATGACGCCCGACAGGGCCAGCCCGGCCAGCGGGAAGGCCTTGTAGCGCCCGGTCCTGGCGATCAGCCGTCCTCCGCCGACCGACCCGACGGTCATGCCCAGCACCAGCGGCAGGAGCAGCAGGCCCGACACCGTGGCGCTGGTCCCCTGCACCAGCTGGAGATGCAGCGGCAGATAGACGATGCCGGCGAACAGCACCATCGCCGACACGGCGACCACCGGAGTCGCCACCGCCACAACCGGGCGGCGGAACAGGTGCAGCGGCAGGATCGGCTCCTCGATCCGGCGCTCGTGCCAGAGGAAGACCACCAGCATGACGAGGCCGGCCGCCAGTAGGGCCAGCGCCGCCGGGCTGCCCCAGCCCATGGCGTCGCCGCGGGTGGCGACGACCAGCAGGCTGGTCACCGCCCCGGTCAGCAGCGCCGCCCCAGCCAGATCGATGCGCGGCCTGGCCCGGCCGGCGGGCAGGCGCGACAGGGTGCTGCGGGTCATGGCAAGTGCGGCGACGCCCAGCGGCAGGTTGATCAGGAAAATCCAATGCCAGCCGATGGTCTCGGTGAAGATGCCGCCCAGCAGCGGCCCGGCGACGCTGGCCAGCGCGAAGACGCCGCCGATCATGCCCTGGTAGCGCCCGCGCTCGCGCGGGGCGACGACATCGCCGATGATGGTGAAGGCCAGCGACATCAGCCCGCCGCCGCCCAGCCCCTGCAATCCCCGGAACAGGATCAGCTGGGTCATGCTCTGCGCCGCGGCGCACAGGACGGAGCCGACCAGGAACAGCAGGATCGCCGTTTGCAGCACGCGCTTGCGGCCATAGAGGTCCGACAGCTTGCCGTAGATCGGCGTCGTGGTGGTGGAGGTCAGCAGATAGGCGGTGACCACCCAGGGCAGCATCTCCAGCCCGCCGAACTGGCTCGCCATCGTCGGCAGCGCAGTGGCGACGATGGTCTGGTCCATCGCCGCCATCAGCATCGCCAGCGCCACCCCGCTGAACACCCGCAGGATTTCCTGGTGGGTGAAGACGGGATGGGCCGAATCGGGCTCTGCGGCGCGGGTGGCGGTCTCGGTCATGGTCAGGCGTCTCGGACGTTGAGGTCTTTGAACGGTGAAGCGGGGAGTTGGGTCGGGCCGGTGCGGTTCACCGTCCGAGCGACATCGGCGGCATGCGGGCCTGCACGCCGTCGCCCTGGGTGGCGGCCAGCAGCGGGCGGAGCTGCGCCAGCAGCGGGCGCAGTTCGGCAACGGCGGCGAGCGCGCCGACCAGCTCGCCCTTGCGGGACACCAGATCGAGGATCTGGTCGGTCACCGACTTCGGCGGCGGGTAGGGGACCAGGCTCACCGGGGCATCGGGGGAGAGGCCGGCGGCGGTGCGGGCCAGCGTCAGCGCCTGCTCCTGGCCGCCCAGATCGTCGACGAGGCCGAGGTCGCGGGCCTGGGCGCCGGTCCAGACGCGGCCCTTGGCGATGCCGCGCGCCTGTTCCGGCGTCATCCGCCGGGCCTCCGCCACCCGTTGCAGGAAGTTGGCGTAGGTGTCCTCGATGATGGCGTTCAGCCGGTCGGATTCGCCGCCTTCGAAGGGATGCAGCGGCGACCACATGCCGGCATTCTTAGCGCCCTGCACCCGGTCCCAATGGATGCCGAGCTTGTCGGACAGGCCGCCGATGGCGAATTTGCCGGCGACGACGCCGATGGAGCCGGTGACGGTGGCGGGGGAGGCGACGATGCGGTCGGCGGCCAGCGCGATCCAATAGCCGCCCGACGCGGCGGTGTCGCCCATGCTGGCGATCACCGGCTTGCCGCTCTGCCGCGCCTTGACCAGGGCCCGCCGGATCGCCTCCGACGCGGACACCGCGCCGCCGCCGCTGTCGATGCGGAACAGGATGGCGCGCACCTCCGGATCGTCGGCCGCCTCCTCGATGGCCTTGACGATGGTCTCCGACCCGGCGGACATCCCGCCAACCGTCGGCTTGCCGCTCTCGCCGCCGGTGATGGTGCCGACGGCGTGGATCAGGGCGATGGTCGGCCCCTCGCCGTTGGGGCTGCCGGCGACCGACAGGTAATCGGCCGGGTTCAACGTCTCCGCCCCGGCGCCGGCCCGCGTCAGCGCCTCGTCCCGCGCCTCGTCGGCATAGCCGAGCCGGTCGACGAATTTCTGGTCCAGCGCCTCCCTGCTCAGCAGCGGCGCCTTGTCCATGGCGGTCCGCACCGCGGCGGGGGCGAGGCGCCGGCTCTTGGCGATGCCGTCGACCAGCTGGTTGCCGAGGTCGCCGACCAGCGCCTCCATCATCTCGCGGTTGGCCGGGGTCATGCCGGATTTGGTGAAGGTCTCGGCGAAGCTCTTGTATTCCTCGCGTTGGGCGAAGCTCGGCTGCACGCCCAGCTGGTCGAAGGCGTCGCGGGCGAAGGGCAGCTCCGCCGACAGGCCGGTGATGCCCAGCGTGCCCAGCGGTTGCAGCCACACCTCGTCGAAGGCGCTGGCCAGCAGGTAGGAGCGGTTGCCGGCCCCGGCCCCGCCATACTCCTCGGCGAAGGCGACGGCAAAGCGGCCCGAGGCGCGGAACCGCTCGATGGCGGTCCGCAGCTCCTGGGTCTGGGCGAAGCCGATGCTGTCGTCGCCGAAGCGGGCCAGGACGCCCTTCACCTTCGGGTCGCGCCGGCCGCCGTCGAGTGCGTCCAGCACCTCGCGCAGCGTGGCCTGGTGTTCGAACAGGCTGCCGAACTTGCCGTCGTCGCTCTCGGCCAGCGGCTTGGTCAGGTCGAGTTCCAGCACCACGGCGGCGGGCAGGGTGGGTTCGTGACGGACCGCCAGCACCACCACCGCCACCGCGCCGACCACCAGCAGCAGGCCGATGAGCGCGAACAGACGGACGAAGAAACGGACGATCGCCATGATACCTACCCTGTGTGGCCTTGAAGACTATCGATAAGACTACCGATAAGGCTGCCGATTGCGATGCCGGTCAAAGACCGGGAGTTTCCGGGCCTTAACGGTCCTGGCTGTGGTACTCGCGGTTCGGGATCATGTCCACCGCGGTCGCCACGCGGTTGGACATGTTGTAGAAGCCGACCGTGTCGGCAATGTCGAAGATGTCCTCGGCGCTGAATCCGGCGGCGCGCAGCGCCTCGCGGTCGGGTTCGCCCACCGACATCGGCTCCTTGGTCAGCTTCCAGGCGAAGTTGAGCATGGCGCGCTGGCGCGGCTCCAGCGGGGCGACGCGGTAATTGGCGACCAGCATCTCGCCCAGTTCCGGATCGCCGGACAGCTTGCGCACCGCCTGCCCATGGGCGACCAGGCAGTAATAGCAATGGTTGGCGGAGGAGACGACCACCGCGATCATCTCGCGCTCGAGCTTGCTGAGACCGCTCTCGCCCAGCATCAGCTCATTATAGAACATGGCGAAGTTGCGCAGCTTCTTCGGCCGCAGGCTGTAGGCCTGGAGCACGTTCGGCACGAAGCCCAGCTTTTCCACACACTTGTCGAACAGGGCCTGCATGTCGGGGTCGAGGTCCGGCTTTTCCGGCAGGGGCAGGGCCATGACGTGATCGGGTTGCGGCATCGGGCGAGTCCTCTCTTTTGTTTGCTGGGCCTTTTCGGCCGGGGGAGGGTAACCGCCACCGCGCGGTTTGTCTTCCGTTCCGCTTGCCGCTCGCCAATCGGGTTCGGTTGTGCCAGAAGTGGAAACTGAATGCGGGAATATGTCCCGGTTGGCGAAACAGAAGGCGATGACCCAGCCGAAGCTCGATCTTCTTTCGGTCCTGGTGGTTGAGGACAGCAGCTTCATCCGCACGGTGCTGACGGCGACCCTGCGCACCATCGGCATCGGCCGGGTGGAGGGGGTGGCGACCGGTGCCGACGCCATCCGCTGGCTGGGGGAGCGCCGCGCCGCCTTGCCGCCGGGCACCGCTCCGGTCGACCTGATCCTGTCCGATCTGGTGATGCCCGAGGTGAACGGGCTGATGCTGCTGCGCTGGATCCGCTCCAGCCCGAAGAGCCCGGACAAGTTCCTGCCGGTGCTGATGCTGTCGGGGGCTGCCGATCGGCACTATGTGGAGCAGGCGCGCGATCTCGGCGCCACCGACTTCATCGCCAAGCCATTTTCCGCCCAGACCATCGCCAGCCGGCTGCTGTTCGCCATCGCCCGGCCGCGCCGCTTCGTGCTGGCCAAGGGCTATTTTGGCCCTGACCGCCGCCGCGCCGACAAGCCGGTGGCGATGGATTGCCGGATGACCGCGCCGTCGGAGATCCTGATGGTGCACAGCGCGTCGAAGGCGCGCGGCATCGACCGCTTCCCCGTCATCTATTTCGACCTGCCGAACCGGCTGGGCGCCAAGGCCGGTCTCGCCCCGCGCGATCCGGTGCCGACCCTGCCGCCGGAGGTGCTGGCCGCCGCGGAGGAGGAAATCCTGAACCGCGCCGGCGACTATGCCGTCTGGATCGGCTCGGAGGTGGACGAGATGAGCCGCCGCGTCGACCGCCTGCCGCGCGAGCCCGACGCGGTGGCCGTCCTGCTGGCCCAGGTCAACCGCTCGGCCCACGAGATGCGCGGGCAGGGCGGCATCTTCGGCTATCCGCTGATCACCCACATCGCCAAGTCGCTCTACGAGGCGACCCGCAGCGGCCTGACCACGGTGACCGCCAACGAGCATCTGCTGTTCAAGGCCCATGTCGACGCGATCAGGGCGGTGATGACCGGCCGCGTCAGCGGCGACGGCGGCGCCACCGGCCAGCAGCTGCTGGCCTCGCTGGAGGTGGCGAAGCGGAAATACGCGAAGGCGACCGGGGTGGGGTGAGGGAGGCTATTCCCTCATCACCTGCGGCAGGTCGCGCGCACCGTGGACGATGCGGATTATGACGACCCGGTCTGCTCCCGCGGCGGTGAAATCCAGCCGTGCCATGGATGTCGATCAACCCTGTCCGGGCTCTCCCGCCTTGGCATATTTGGCGATCAGACGTTCGAACAGCATCTCGCCGTCCGTCGTCCGCCCTGCATCCGCATCTTCCAGCCCGACAGTGACGTCGTCCTTCAACGACTGCCGGCGTTCCTCTTCACTCTCATCGACCGGTTCGATGGTCACCCGGAAGCGGGTTCCGGCCGGCGGGCGGACGGGGAGAGCGGCGGTGATCGCTCGCGGCAGTTCCTCCGCCTGAATGGTGGCCGTCACTCTGGAGGTGCGAACAGGCGGGGTTGGCGGAACGGGCATCGCAGGGTTCTCCAGAGGAAAAAGCGGGCCGCCGTCAGGATACACGCCGCAGCCTTGGGTGGAAAGCGGTGACCGCCCTGCCGCCTGCCCAACTCCCTCACGCCGCCCGGATCTTCCCGATGAAGTCGGCGACGTCGCCGCGCAGCCCGTCCGCGTTCCGCTTCAACGCGTCGGCCATCGACAGCACCTCCTTCGCCATGGCGCCGGCACGGCTGGCCTCGGTGCCGACGAGGGAGGCGTTGTGCGACACCAGATCGGTGCCGTCGGCGGCCTGGCGGACGTTGCGGCCGATCTCCGCAGTGGCGGCGTTCTGCTCCTCCACGGCGGCGGCGACCGCGGAGATGTTTTCCTCGATGTGGGTGACAATGCTGCCGATGTCGTCGATGGCGCTGACGGTGTGGCCGGTCGCCGACTGGATTTCCGCCACCTTGGCGGTGATGTCCTCGGTCGCCTTGGCGGTCTGGTTGGCGAGGTGCTTCACCTCGCTCGCCACCACCGCGAAGCCCTTGCCGGCCTCGCCGGCCCGCGCCGCCTCGATGGTGGCGTTGAGGGCCAGAAGGTTGGTCTGGCTGGCGATGTCGGTAATCATCCGCACGATCTCACCCACCTGCTGGGCGGCGCCGCTGAGATCGGCGATGACGTCGGCGGTGCGCCGGACGTCGCCGACCGCCCGCTCCGCCATCTCGGTCGAGCCCGCCATCTGCCGTCCGATCTCGGCGATGGAGGCGGTCAACTGCTCCGCTGCGGCGGCGACGGCCTGGACATTGTCGGATGCCCCCTCGGACGCGCGGGCGACGGAGAGGACATGGACTTCGGTCTCCGAGGCGATGTGGCTCATCTGCTGGGCATTGCCGCGCAGGCCGGTGGCCGCCCCCGCCAGCTGTTCGGCGACCTCTTCGATGTGGCGGTCGAACGCATCGACCAGCCGCTCCAGCCGCTCGGCCTCGCGCAGCCGGTCCTCCTGGTGCTGCCGTTGCTCCGCGGCGAGCCGGTCGGCCTCGGCGAGGCTGAGACGGAAATGGTCGAGGCTGCGCGCCATGGCGCCCAGCTCGTCGGCGCGTTCGGCGCCATGAATGGTCAGCTCGCGCTCTCCCGCTTCCAGCCGCGCCATGTCGCCGTTCAGGCGGGCGATGGGCCGGGTGATGTTGCGGGCGACGAGGACGGCGATCAGCGTCATGGCGCTCAGCAGGATCGCCAGACCGGCGGCCATGCCGACCAGCCGGGTCATCGACTCCTGCGCGTCGCGGTTGGCAAGACCGATCAGGTCGTCGGCCACACGTGTTTCGACGCTGCGCAGCATGTCGATGGCGATGGTGATGGTGTCGAACCACTTGCCGGCATCGATCCGCTCGCCCTCGGCCCCATAGGCCGATGCGATGCCGATCCGCCGCATCCGCTCCACCTCGGCGATGGCCGGTCCGGCGAAAGTCCGGTCGAAATGGCTGGCCTGCTCGGCCGTCAGCTTGTTCTTCAGCCCGCCCATCAGCGCCTTGTATTCGCCCGACAGCTCGATGAAGCGTTCATGCGCGTCGATGGGGAAACGGTCCTTGCGGAAGGCGCCGCCGCCCACAGCGCGCTGCTGGCCCAGCCGCTCCTTCGCCTCCGACAGGGAAACCAGGGCGTCGGCGGCGCGCAGCTGGTCGCTGCCGTCGGACAGGGACCGGGCCTGCCCGGCGGCGTCGAGCAGCCTGCGGATCATGGCGGTGTAGCTTGCCACCACCTCCATCGAGGATTGCGCCATGCCGTCGACGCCGGTGCGCAGGCCGGACAGCTGCGACAGTGCGTCGCGGGCGCCGCCAATCGCCGCGGCCACCCGGGAATCGCCGATCCGGGCCTCGGCGAATTGCCGGTTCAGGTCGGCCATCCGGGCGTCGGCGGTGGTCCGCACCGTCTCCATGCGTCCGCGGTCTTCGGCGAGCTTGCCGCCGAGGAAGATGGAGGAGGAGCCGCGTTCCTTCTGAAGCTCGTGCACGAGGCTGGTCATGCCCACCGACAGCCGGGTGACGGAGGCGAGATCGGACGCCCGGCGGCTCGCTTCGACCTGTTCCCACACCAGCAGCGACGACAGCACGACCACGCCAGCCATCGGTACCGACAGCGCCAGCGCCATTTTGCGCGCGAAGCGCATGTCGCCGAGCAGCCGATCCGCGACCTTCAAAAGCGAAACCATCTTACGACTCCAACATCCTTGACCATTGCGGCATGGCGACGAAAGTTCCAAGCCGAAGGTATGAAAGCTAATGGGTTAAAGCACAGTTAGGTTTAACCACGGCGTTGGTAGGGAGATTGTTAAGTTACTCCACCAACCGATGTCCGCGGGCCCGTCGCGGCCAAAGCGCTGGATCCGACGGTGGGGGCGCGAAATTTGCCTCGCTTCCGTCGCGTCAGGGCGGTAGAACGTCAGTCCCGGTCCGCAGGTCTCTTGGGTTCGTGGCGTGACCGGAGCGGTCTTCCGGAGCGTCCATGTCCAACACCGAATTCCATCGCATCAAGCGCCTGCCGCCCTACGTCTTCGCCGAAGTGAACGCGATGAAGGCGCGAGCTAGGGCCAACGGCGCCGACATCGTCGACCTCGGCATGGGCAACCCCGACCAGGCGACCCCGCAGCACATCGTCGACAAGCTGGTCGAGGCCGTGCGCGATCCGAAGACGCACCGCTACTCGAACTCCCGCGGCATCCCCGGCCTGCGCAAGGCCCATGCCGCCTATTACAAGCGCCGCTTCAACGTCGACGTCGATCCCGAGACCGAGTGCATCGTCACCATCGGCTCGAAGGAAGGTCTGGCGAACCTCGCCCAGGCGATCACCAGCCCTGGCGACATCATCCTGGTGCCGAACCCCAGCTATCCGATCCATCCCTTCGGCTTCATCCTGGCCGGCGCCTCGGTGCGCCACCTGCCGGTGGGCATGGAGAACGGGGCGTCGACCGACATCGACAGCTTCATGATCATGCTGGAGCGCGCGGTGCGCCACAGCGTGCCGAAGCCGCTGGCGCTGGTGCTGAACTACCCGTCGAACCCGACGGCCGAGGTGGTCGGGCTGGACTTCTACCGTCCGATCGTCGAGTTCTGCCGCAAGCACGGCATCTACATCCTGTCCGATCTGGCCTATGCCGAGATCTTCTTCGACAACGATCCGCCGCCGTCGATCCTCGAGATCCCGGAAGCGCGCGAGATCGCCGTCGAGTTCACCTCGATGTCGAAGACCTATTCGATGGCCGGCTGGCGCATCGGCTTCGCCACCGGCAACAAGACGCTGATCACGGCGCTGGCCCGCATCAAGTCGTACCTCGACTACGGCGCCTTCACGCCGATCCAGGTCGCCGCCGCCGCCGCGCTGAACGGTCCGCAGGACTGCGTGCAGCAGGTGCGCGACATGTACAAGCAGCGCCGCGACGTGATGATCGAGGGTCTGGCCGCCGCCGGCTGGGAGGTCCCCAGCCCGAAGGCGTCGATGTTCGCCTGGGCGCCGATCCCGCCGCAGTTCGCCCATCTGGGCTCGCTGGAATTCTCCAAGCTGCTGCTGCAGCAGGCGGAGGTCGCGGTGGCGCCCGGCATCGGCTTCGGCGAGTACGGCGACGGCCATGTCCGTCTGGCGATGGTGGAGAACGTCCACCGCATCCGCCAGGCGACCCGCAACATCAAGGAGTTCTTCCGCTCCAACGCCGGCGGCGTTGCGGCGAGCAAGGACCCGGTGGCCCGCGCCGCCCTTCTGGAATCCGAGAAAGCGAAAGCCTGATGCCGAACGCCCAGCAAGCCCCCCTGAAAATCGCCGTCGCCGGCCTTGGTACGGTCGGTGCCGGCGTCCTGAAGCTGCTGGAAACGCAAGGCTCGCTGATCGAACAGCGCTGCGGCCGCCGGATCGAGGTGGTCGCGGTCAGCGCGCGCTCGAAGGGCAAGGATCGCGGCGTCGATCTGTCACGCGTCCAGTGGTTCGACGATCCCGTCGCGATGGCCGCCCAATCCGGCGCCGATCTGGTGGTGGAACTGATCGGCGGGTCGGAAGGCCCGGCGCGCGACACCGTCGCCACGGCGCTGGAGACCGGCAAGCATGTGGTCACCGCCAACAAGGCGCTGCTGGCCGTCCATGGCACCGAGATCGCCCAGAAGGCCGAATCGCGCGGCCTGACCGTCGCCTTCGAGGCGGCGGTGGCCGGCGGCATCCCGATCATCAAGGGTCTGCGCGAGGGTCTGGCCGGCAATGCCGTGTCGGAAATCCACGGCATCCTGAACGGCACCTGCAACTACATCCTGACGGAGATGCGGACCACCGGCCGCGACTTCGCCGATGTGCTGGCCGACGCCCAGGCTCTGGGATATGCCGAGGCCGACCCCAGCTTCGACATCGACGGCATCGATGCCGCGCACAAGCTGGCGATCCTGGCCTCAGTCGCCTTCGGCACGCCGGTCGATTTCTCGTCGGTCTACGTCGAGGGCATCCGGCAGGTGTCGGCGGTCGATTTCGACTATGCCGACCAGCTGGGCTTCCGCATCAAGCTGCTGGGCATCGCCCGCCGCACCGAGGCCGGTGTCGAGCAGCGCGTCCATCCCTGCATGGTGCCGGTGGCCGCCCCCATCGCGGCGGTGGACGGTGTGTTCAACGCCGTGGTGGCGCAGGCCGATTTCGCCGACCGGGTGCTGTTCGTCGGCCGCGGCGCCGGCGCCGGCCCGACCGCGTCGGCGGTGGTCGCCGACCTGATCGACATCGCGCGCGGGCGGTCTACGCCCACCTTCGGCGTTCCGGCCGATCGGCTGGGGGCGGCAACCCCCTCGCCGATGGAAGCGCGCCGCGGGTCGTACTACGTCCGCCTGATGGTCGTGGACCGTCCCGGTGTGATAGCGGATATCGCAGCGGCGATGCGCGACCAGAACGTCTCCATGGAGCAGTTCCTGCAACGCGGCCGCTCGCCGGGCGAAGGCGTTCCGGTGGTCCTGACCACCCATGACACCGACGAGGCGGCCATGCAGCGCGCGCTTGCGACCATCGCGGCCAGCGACAGCGTGCTGGAGCCGCCGCGGATGATCCGGATCGAGCAGTTCTGACCAGGGCAGTTCTGACCAGGACCGTTTCCCACCATAACCAATACACAGCCTGATACGACCGAAGAGTCGGGGGGAGCACACGATGTCTACGCCGTCTACGCATGTCGACCTGTCCCACATGGACCGCAACCTCGCGCTGGAGGCCGTCCGCGTGACCGAGGCCGCCGCCCTGTCGGCCTCGCTGCTGATGGGTCGCGGCGACGAGAAGCTGGCCGACCAGGCCGCGGTCGACGCCATGCGCCAGGCGCTCAACACGCTCTACATCGACGGCACCGTCGTGATCGGCGAGGGTGAGCGCGACGAGGCCCCGATGCTCTACATCGGCGAGAAGGTCGGCGCCGGCATCGGCTCCGGCCCGAAGGTCGACATCGCGCTCGACCCGCTGGAAGGCACCACCATCTGCGCCACCGGCGGCCCGAACTCGCTGGCCGTCATCGCCATGGCGGAGGAGGGCGGCTTCCTGAACGCCCCCGACGTCTACATGGACAAGATCGCCGTCGGCGCCGGCCTGCCGGACAATGTCGTCGACCTGGACGAGACGCCGGCCAACAACCTGAAGGCGCTGGCCGCAGCCAAGGGCACCGAGGTGCAGGAACTGCTGGTCTGCATCCTGAACCGTCCGCGCCATGCCGAGCTGATCGCCCGCGTCCGTGAAGCCGGCGCCCGCATCATGCTGATCAACGACGGCGACGTGTCGGGCGTCATCGCCACCAGCCAGGCCGGCACCGGCGTCGACATGTATGTCGGCTCCGGCGGCGCGCCGGAGGGCGTGCTGGCCGCGGCGGCGTTGCGCTGCATCGGCGGTCAGTTCCAGGGCCGTCTGCTGTTCCGCAACGACGACGAGAAGGCCCGCGCCGCCAAGTGGGGCGTCACCGACCTCGACAAGAAGTACAGCCTGCACGAGCTGGCGCGCGGCAACGTCATGTTCGCCGCCACCGGCGTCACCGACGGTGCCATGCTGAAGGGTGTCCGCCGTGTTCCGGGCGGTGCCTACACCCACTCGGTCATCATGCGCTCCAAGTCGGGCACGGTCCGCTACATCGAGGCACACCACAACCTGTCGCGCAAGGTCAGCGTGAAGTAAGCGGTTTGCCGCCGGTCCCGCTCGGGGCCGGATGCCATGGACAGGGGCGCGCGGGACTTCTCCCGCGCGCCCTTCTCTTTGCCGTCTTCCGAAAGGACGGTTACGGCTTGCTGCTGGCGGTCGTCTGCGCCGCCGCCGCATAGACGCCGAGCGTGTTCCACAGGGCCGAGCAGTTGCCGGCCTGGTCCATGCCGGAGACCGGCGTCGTCGTCGATGACGTCCGGCTGTTGAAGACGTTCAGAACGCCGGTGGGGGTAAAGGCGGTCAGTCCGGCCGGGGCCGCCGGGTTCTTGGCGAAGCTTGCCCAGGTCGAGGTCATCGTGCCGGCCAGGGTGGCGTCCGCCTGGGGCGGGTTGGTGACCAGCACGCCCAGCGTGCTGAACACATAGGGCAGTTCGTTGGCATGGCAGACATTGCCGTTGCTCGGCGCGCAGGCCGCGACCGGCTGGCCCGACGCCGTCTTGTAAAGGTCGTAGATCGGCTGCTGGCCGAACAGGTAGCCATAGATCGGCGAGGTGCCCTTGGCGTTGGCGATCTGGCCGTAGGCCTGTCCGGCCGTCCACAGATTGGCGCAGTGGAAGGCGAAGTCGTCGATCAGCAGATTGGTCGTCTGTGCCGTTCCGTTGGTGATCTTGTCCAGGCCGTAATAGGTCGGCGGGTTGGCGGCCGGCGCCACGTAGGGCTTCTGGCCGGCACTGTTCCGGTAAGCGGCGATGCTCGCCAGCGCGGTGGTGTCCGGGATCGCCTTCGCCAGGATCTTGTTGTATTCCGCCGGCAGATAGGGGCCGGGGATTCCGGCGGCGATCATCGCGGCGAAGACGGCGCCTTCATCGGCATTGACGCCGAACAGGAAGGGCTTCTGCGGCATGCCGGTGGCAAAGCCGGCGATCGGCTGGGCGACGACGTCCTTGCCGTCGATGGTCGGCGCCCAGGGCAGGGAGTCGGCCAGCGCCCCGGCCGCCGGAACGGGGCCGCCGCCGTTGCCGATGCCCAGATTGAGGAAGTCGGCCTGCGCCTTCTGGATGGTGTCGGCCGGCAGGCTCTGCAACCATTCCATGTTGCCCGGACAGCTCAGCAGATGGAGCGTCTTGGTGCACAGCCAGTGGATGAAGTTGGTGCCCTGGCTCTGGGTGTCGGCCAGGGTGCGATACAGCGATCCGATGGGGTTGCTTTCCATGATCGCCGCCCGGAACAGCGGCGCGCTGGCCGGAGAGGCGAAGAGATGCAGCCCGGTGGACATCGCGCCGGCGCTTTCGCCGAACAGCGTGACCTGCGTCGGATCGCCGCCGAAGCGGGCGATGTTGGACTGCACCCAGAGCAGGGCGTTGCGCTGGTCGTCGAGGCCGAAATTGCCGTTGATGTCGACGGTCGGCGCATCCTTCTTGCCGATCGCCGGCACCTGCGCCGCCATGAAGCCCAGCGCACCCAGCCGGTAGTTCAGCGTGACCACGATGACGCCGTTCTGCGCCAGCGCCGACCCATTGTAGACCGGCGAACCGCCCGAGCCGAGGACGAAGGCGCCGCCGTGGATGAAGACCATCACCGGCAGCTTAGCCGCAGGATTGTTCAGCGAGGCCGTAGGCGCCCAAACATTCAGATACAGGCAGTCCTCACCGGTCGCCGGCGGCTGGGCGTCCCAGGCCGGCAGCTTCTGGATGCATTGATTCTGCACGTTCACCGCCTGCATGGCGGGCGCGGGCGGCCAGCTTGCCGGGGCGCTGGGCGTCCAGCGGTTCGGCGGCACCGGTTGGTTTGCCACATAGGGAATGCCGAGATAGGAGGCGACGCCACCCGTCCCCTGGCTGCCGCAGAGGGCTGCGGTCGATTTCGTGTTGTCGGTCCAGACCGTCGTCGGGTCGGACGTCGTGCAGGCGGGGGCGGCCGGCGGTTGGGGATTCGGCGTTGCCGGCTTGGGCGAGGCCGCCCAGGCCGATCCCACGACCGATGCAGTCAGCAGGGGAAGGGCGAGCGCCCCGGCGAAAAATACACTCGAAGGTTTCTTAATGCGGATGATCGACATTCTATTATCACTCCAAAGTAGAAATAATACCATTACACTATCCATAATCTCGGAGAACTTCCATCGGTCGGGAGGATCGCGGGAACGGAGTTGCGAGGTTCGCCGGTGGTAGTGCCTGATCGCGGCGCGGCGAAGCGTGCGTTTCGCAGGCGTTTCGAGCCCATCGAATCCGCGCAGGTCTGCCGCCGCAGGACCGCAGAGGGTTGTCCATTGATTTCGCGGGTGCGAAAGGCAAAATAGGACCATGTAATCAGCGCCAAGCGCAGGAGATCAACATGGCTTACTCTTCGATGCAGTCTTCGTCCGGTGAATTGTTTGCGACCGGAACAAAGGAAATCACCCTCTTCCAGCGTGTCGTTCATTGGGTCCGCGAACGGATTGAACTTTATCGTGCGGAAAGTGAGCTGAACCACATGTCCGACGCCGAACTGTCCGACATCGGACTGACCCGCGGCGAAATCCATATGGCCGTCCGCCGCAGCGTCTGAGGCGGCGTCTGGCGCGGTCTCGATTGTCGGAAAGACCGGATATCGAAAGGTTTGCCCACAGCGTCTGGCGCGAGGCGGCCAATCGAGTCCCGAATGCGGAAAGCCCCGGAAAATGCCGGGGCTTTCGCATATGAACCTGCATTAACCTTTTCTTCATGGACCCTGCCCATGCGACGCATATGCCTGGGAAGGGTTGCGCGCTGCAGCATGATTATGGTTAATGCATTTTAACATTACCCCCGGTTCTGTTCGAAAATGGAAACGGGGCGCCTTCGGGAACCCCATCATCCTCCGTTGAGAGCCGTGGTCGAAGCATGAGTCTCATTCATCGCCTTCAGTCGCTGGAAGCGGAGCGCGATGCCGCCCGGGAGGAAGCCGAGCGCGCCAATCTCGCCAAGTCGAAGTTCCTCGCTGCCGCCAGCCACGACCTCCGCCAGCCGCTCCAGGCCTTGTTCTTCCTGTCCGCAGCCCTTGCCCGCCATGTCGGCGACCACAGTGGCCGCGACCTGTTGTCCCGGCTCGACCAGGGGCTCGACACCATGAAGGGCCTGCTGGACGGGCTGCTGGAGGTGTCGCGCCTGGAGGCGGGCGTGGTGACGCCGGTTCTCGACACCTTCGACGCCAGCGAACTGACAGACGCGCTCGACGCCGCCTATGGCGAGCAGGCGACCGCCAAGGGGCTGGTCTGGCGGGTGGAGGGCTGCGAGGCGGTCCTGCGCAGCGACCGCGGGCTGCTGATGCAGCTGCTGCGCAATCTGGTCGACAATGCGCTGCGCTACACCGAGGCCGGGGCGATCCGCATCCGCTGCCGCATCGATGCCGGGCCGGACGGCGACCGGCTGGCCATCGAGGTGCAGGACACCGGCATCGGCATCCCGCCCGAACATCTCGACCGCATCTTCGAAGAATTCCACCAAGTCGGCAATCCGGAGCGCGACCGGCTGCGCGGGCTCGGGCTCGGGCTGGCCATCGTGCGGCGGCTGTCGCAGCTGCTCGACCATCCGGTCGAGGTGCGGTCGGTGCATGGGCAGGGCTCCGCCTTCCGCGTCCTGGTGCCGCTGGCGCCGGCCCGCTTCCTCGCCGGCCGGGCAGGGGGGCCGGAACGGCCGCCGTCCATCGACCGCCCGCGCCTTGCCGTGCTGGTCGATGACGACGCGGTGGTGCTGCTGGGCTTGCAGACGGTGCTGACCGAATGGGGCTTCCGCGTCGTCGCCGCCGACAGCGCCGACCGGGCGATGGACCGGCTGGAGTCGCTGGGACGGGTGCCGGACATCGTCATCGCCGATTACCGGCTGCGCGAGGGGCGGGTCGGCACCGAGGTGATCCGCCGGGTGCGCGCACGCTACGGTGCCGAGGTTCCCGCCCTGATCCTGACCGGGGAGACCGGTGCCGACACGCTGGCCGACGCCTCCGCCCATGGCGTGGCGGTCCTGCACAAGCCGGTGACCCCGCGACAGCTCCAGGCCGAGGTCGACCGCCAGCTGCGGATCAAGCGCACCGACGGCATCGCGCAAGCCGCGCAGTAGCTCCGCTCAAGCAGCCCCTTAAATCAGCGCGCCTTGCCGCGCATCGGCCAGCGCCTCGTCGGCCGGGGCGGCATCGCCGTGGTCATGCCCGCCCAGCGCGGTGCGGCCGGCCTCCGTCAGGCGGCAGACCAGCCAGTCCGGCTTCAGCGGATTGTCGAACCAGCGCTCCGCCCATCCCGCCTTCAGGCAGGCTTCCACCGTCGGCTTCTTCACGCGCTGCCCACGCTCGTCGAACAGCGGCAGCTTGCCGCCCGGCTGGTCCAGACCGCGGCGCAGCCATGCCCCCTGAACGTCGGACGGGGCGCTGCGGGACGAGGAACGGCGGGGCTTTGCCATGGGACGGGCTGCTCTTGCGGATACGGGAACGGACAGGAAAATCGCCGGCCCCGGCGGGGGCTGTGGCAAAGTGCGGGCATCCTACGCGAAAGCGCGAGGCAGGTGCATCGAAAAGGAGGGAGCTTTCTCCATGCCGGAAACCAGCCCCGATCCCGATGGGGACGGCCTCGTCTTCGCCTACATCACCGCCGGTTCCAGGGAGGAGGCCCTGCGCATCGGCCGCAGTCTGGTGGAGGAGCGGCTGGCCGCCTGCGCCAACGTGCTGGACGGCATGACCTCGATCTATCGCTGGAACGGTGCGGTGGAGCAGGCCGACGAGGCGGTGCTGATCGCCAAGACCCGATCCTCGCTGTTCGAGCGCCTGACGGCGCGGGTGCGCGAGCTGCACGGCTACGACACGCCCTGCGTCGTCGAACTGGCGGTCGGGCGCGGCAACCCGGCCTATCTCGACTGGCTGCGGACGGAGACGGCCTGAGGCGCTGCAATACAGGAATATCCAAACAGAGCCTTGACGCCGATCAAAGGCAGGGTCTGCTTTTGGCGATAGGAAGGCCGCCAACTGCCTCATCCTGGCCCGCCTCATTCCCGGCCCTTTCATCAAGGACATCGAGATCATGGACGATTGCTCCGCACACGGCCCCATTCCCCTGTCGCTGGACGAGGCGGTCGCCCGCGTCGCGCAGGGCTATGGCGCGGTGACCGGGACGGAGGAGGTGCCGCTGCGCCACGCGCTCGGCCGCGTTCTGGCGGAAGAGGTGGTGGCGTCGGTCAACGTGCCGCCTGCCGACGTCTCGGCCATGGACGGCTGGGCCTTCGCCGCCGAGGCGGGGGAGGGCTTCCGGCGGCTGGACGTCGTCGGGCGGGTTCCGGCCGGATCGACGTTCGACGGCGCGGTCGCGGCGGGGCAAGCGGTGCGCATCTTCACCGGCGCGCCGGTCCCGGCCGGGGTCGACACCGTGGCGATGCAGGAGGATTGCCGGACCGAAGGCGACGCCGTCCTGGTCCCGGCCTCGCTGAAGCGCGGCTCCAACATCCGGCTGGCGGGCGAGGACATGACCGCCGGTGCGGTGGTCTTACAGCCCGGCCAGCGCCTGCGCGCGCAGGAGGTCGGGCTCGCCGCCGCGGTCGGCCGCTCCACCCTGACGGTGCGCAAGCGGCTGACCGTTGTGCTGTTCTCCACCGGCGACGAACTGCGCGAGCCGGGAACGCCCAAGCCCGACCACGCCATCTATGACGCCAACCGCTACACGCTGGCTGCACAGCTCGACGCGCTGGGGGTGGAGGTGCGCGACCTCGGCATCCTGCCCGACCGGCCGGACGCCACCCGCGCCGCGCTGGCCGAGGCTGCGGGCACCGCCGACCTGATCGTCACCAGCGGCGGCGTGTCGGTCGGCGAGGAGGACCATGTCAAGGCGGCGGTCAACGCCCTGGGATCCATCGACCTGTGGACGCTGGCGATCAAGCCGGGCAAGCCGCTGGCGCTCGGTCGGGTCGGCGACACGCCCTTCCTGGGGCTGCCCGGCAATCCGGTGTCGGCGATGGTGACCTTCCTGCTGGTCGGCCGGCCGCTGGTCCTGCGCCTGTCGGGGGCCAGCGGCATCGCCACGCCGCGCAGTCTGGTGGTCGCCGACTTCACCTTCACCAAGAAGCCCGGCCGCCGCGAGTTCCTGCGCGCCCGGCTGGAGCGCGGCGCCGACGGCCGCCCGGTCGCCGTGAAGTTCCCCAGCGACAGCTCCGGCGTGCTGACCTCGATGGTCGAGGCCGACGGGCTGGTCGACATGCCGGCCGAGGCCACGGCGGTGCGGCCCGGCGATCTGGTCGATTTCCTGCCCTTCACCGGCCTGTTCGCGTGACGCTGGAGCAGCTGCGCATCTTCGCCACGGTGGCGGAGATGCTGCACTTCACCCGTGCGGCGGAGGTTCTGCACCTGTCGCAGCCGGCGGTCAGCGCCGCCATCGCCGCGCTGGAGGCGGAGCATGGCCTGCGCCTGTTCGACCGCATCGGCCGCCGGGTGGAACTGACCGCCGCCGGCAACCTGCTGCACGCCCAGGCCCGCGCCATCCTGGCGAAGGTCGAGGAGGCCGGCACGATGCTGGCCGAGCTGTCCGGCCTGTCGCGCGGCGCGCTGCGGCTGGCGGCGAGCCAGACGGTCGGCAACCACTGGCTGGCGCCGCGGCTGCTGCGCTTCGCCGAGGCCTATCCAGGCATCCGGGTCGATCTGTCCATCGGCAACACCGAACAGGTGGCCGAGGCGGTGCGAGACGGCCGCGCCGAACTTGGCATCGCCGAGGGGGCGGTGGCCGATTCGGCGCTGGTCAGCGAACCCATCGAGGGCGACCGGCTGCGGCTGGTGGTCGGCGCCGGCCATCCCTGGGCCGGGCTGGGCCGGGTCGGGCGGGAGGAGATGGCGGCCGGGCGCTGGATCCAGCGCGAACCCGGCTCCGGCACCCGCGCGCTGTTCGAGGCGGCGATGCGCGGGGTGGGGCTGTCACCCGACGCGCTCGATGTGGCGATGACGCTGCCCGGCGGCGGGGTGATCCGGGCGGCCCTGCTGGCCGGCGTCGGGGCCAGCGTGTTGTCCGACCTGATCGTCGCCGAGGATCTGGCGGCGGGCAGGATCGTGGCGCTGGACGGGCTGGACCTGCCGGCCCGGCCCTTCCACCTGCTGCGGCACCGCGACCGCTACCGCAGCATCGCCGAACGGGCGTTCGTGCGTAGCGCGCTGGAAGCCGGGCAGGTGCCGGCTTCCAGCTGACGGGCGTGTCTTACGCCGTCCGCAGGGCGCGGGTCCCGTAACCGGCCAGCTCGACGACGGCGAAGGCGAGCATCGAAAGCCCGACCATCGGGAAGAACAGGCCGCCGGCAAGCGCGATCAGGATCAGCCCCTTCGGCACGGCTTGGCCCGCCGGCAGGCGCGGCGCGCCCAGGCTGCCGGCCGGGCGGCGCTTCCACCACATCACGACGCCCGACAGCGTCAGCCCCACCATCGCCACCAGCGCGGCGAGCAGCACCAGCTGGTTCGCCAGCCCGAAGGCCTGGCCCATATGGATGCCGACCCCCCATTCCGCCAGCCGGCCGAACAGGCCCAGGTCCTTCAGCTGCATGTCGAACAGCACCGTGCCGCTGTACTGGTCGAGATGGACCACCCGTTCCCGGCTGACCTCGTCGGGATAGACGGAGGCGGTGAAGACGCCGTCCGGCTTGGCCGGGAAGACGATTGCATAGCCCGGCGCCATGCCCAGCGCCTCCACCGTCCGCACCACATCGTCCAGCTTGGCGGGAATGCCGGCCGCCGCCGTCGACAGCGGCACCGGCTGGTTTTCGACGATCCAGGGCGCATGGTCGATGGTGTCCTTCAGCGGGACGGTGGAGACCGGGTACTTGTCCCAATATCCGTCCGGCATGCCCATGCCGACCGCATAGGCCGCGCTGTAGAACTGCTTGCCCCAATAGCCCGACCAGGGCAGTCCGGTCATCGCCAGGAAGACGATGAAGACGCTGACGAAGACGCCGGTGACGGCGTGGAGGTCGCGCCAGAACACGCGCTTGCCCGGCCGTCCGCGCACGGTGACGACACCGCCCTTCTGGCCGCCCGTCTCCCGACCGCGCGGCCACCAGAGATAGATGCCGGATGCGGTCATCAGCACCATCCAGCCGGCCACCCCCTCGACGACGCGCTCCGCGAACCAGCCGGCATATTGCAGGCTGTGCAGCTTGCGCACGACATACATGGTGGGCGACCCGGCGAAGCCGCCGTCCCACAGGCTGCCCAGCACGCGGCCGGTGTAGGGATCGACATAGACGACGTCCTTCAGCCCGTCGGATCCAACGATCTTCACTTCGGCGGGGCGGTCGGGCGCGGCGGGTGCGCCGTATCCCTTGAGCGTGCCGGGGTGGACCTCCAGCGCCTTGGCGACCAGGGCGGACGGAGCCAGCCGCTCGGTCGCCTGGGGGGCGACGAGGCGCAGGTCGCGGTGCAGCCCGTCGTTGATCTCGTCCTTGAACAGATAGAGGGCGCCGGTCACGCAGAGCAGGATGACGATGGGGGCGCAGATCAGCCCGGCGAAGAAGTGCCAGCGCCACAGCGCACGGTAAAGGGCAGAGCCGATGGCTCCGCCTTGCAGAGTTTGCGTCATGAATTGTCCAGTCGGTCGTCGCGATGCGGGTTCGCCCGGCAGGCGGGCGGCTCAGTGCGTCGGATGACGGCCGGATGGCGGGGCTTGCGAGTGGAAGGGCTTGAGGGGCTTCGGACGGTGGGGCTGTTCGGGCTCCGGCGACTCCGCCGGCAGCAGCGGCACCGCCGGCAGGACCAGCATCTGCAACGCCGGCAGCAGGACGAGAAACTGTCCGAGCCAGGTACAGGGCAGGTGGAGCGGCGGCAGGTCCGGCTTCTCGCTCTGCCCGCCGTCCGGCAGCGGCAGCCCGTCCTGGTCCGCCGGCAGATAGACCAGCTCGCTGCCGGTGCAGATCGCGACATAGCCGTCGCGGTCGGCGGCCCCGGCATAGGGTGCGGCAAGGCGAACGAACAGGCTGAGGCTGAGCGCTAATGCAAGCGCCAGCCCCCACCGTTCCTGCAGCCTGCGGCAATAAGCCAGCATCGGTTTCCGTTCGCCAGAGAGCCCGAAAGCGTTCGATCGTTATCCGATCTTTGGCAAGCGGACAAGTGCCGGTGGAAGCGGTGGCATCGACAAGCGTGGTGGTACCCATACAGCCGAACGGTACATCGGCGGTTCGCCATATCGCCATGACCCGGTTATCGGCGCTATAACCGGGCAATCCCGCTTCCGGTTGTAAGGCGACATGATGGCACGGCTGTTGACGCTGCTTTGGGTTCTGGTGGTGATGGCGATGACGGCCGGCCCGGTCCGTGCCGACTACACACCGCCCGGTGCCCTTTCCGACGCCTCCGCCTACGCCAACGGGCTGCTGCTGAAATCACCGCCGCAGCCGAAGCCGCAGGTGATCGCCGATCTGCTGAAGCAGGCGCGCGCCGCCCGCGACCGCAAGGACATCGCCGGCGCCATCCAGGCTTACGAGAAGACGATCACCCAGGGCGGCGGCTCTCCGTCGGTCTGGCTGGAGCTGAGCGCCGCCTGGCAGGCCGCCACCCCGCCCAACAGAGACCGCGCGCTGCAAAGCGCCGTGATGGCCGGCCAGTTCAATCCGAAGGACGAGGAGCGGGTCGCCATCCTCTGGCGCATCGCCACCCTGATGGACGAAGCCTTTGGCAAGCCGGACGAGGCGGTCAAGGCGCTGCGGTCGATCCAAGAGATCGCGCCGAAGATGGAGGCGGCGACCCTCGACACCCAGGCGCCGAAGCTGGAGGAGCGCATTACAGCGCTCCGCCGCAAGGCCGGGCTGGCGCTGACCGGCGTCACCGTCAATGCCGAGGGCAGCAGCCCGCGCGTCTGCTTCCAGTTCAGCGACCGGCTGAGCGGCAAGCAGGGCGTGCGCTTCGACGACTATATCCGGGTGGAGCCGCCGACCAAGACCGCCATCGAGACGCGCGACAACAGCCTGTGCCTGCGCGGCGTCACCCATGGCTCGGGCTACACCGTCACCCTGCGCCAGGGGCTGCCCGGCGAGGACGGCGTGAACCTGAAGGCCGACGAGACCCAACGCGTGCGCGTGCCCGACCGGCCGTCGATGGCGGCCTTCCGCGGCTCCGCCTACATTCTGCCGCGCAAGGGCGCCGACGGCATCCCGGTGGTCAGCGTCAACACCGACCGGCTCGACGTGTCGGTCTACCGCATTGCCGACCGCGCCCTGGTGCCCAACAAGTATGAAGGCAACATCTTCAACGAGTTGACCAACTATTCCGCCGACCGGCTCGCCCAGGAGAATGGCGAGCTGGTGTGGTCCGGCTCGCTGGAGGTGAAGGGGGAGCGCAACCGCGACACCACCGCGGCGATCCCGTTCCGTCAGGCCGTCGGCGACGATCCCAAGGCCGGCCTCTATGTCGTCACCGCCCGCCCGCATGACGTGGAGGATGCCGACCGCTGGGAAGCGCTGGCGACCCAGTGGGTGCTGCTGTCCGACATCGGCCTGACCAGCTTCCGCGGCGCCGACGGGCTGACCATCTTCGCCCGCTCCTTCGGCACCGCCAAGCCGCTGCCGGGGGTGGATGTCGCCCTGGTCGCCCGCAACAACACCGAACTGGCCCGCGCCAAGACCGACGAGTTCGGCCGCGCCCGCTTCGCCCCCGGCCTGCTTAAGACCGGCGGCAATGCGCCCGAGATGGTGATGGCCTATCTCGGCACCGATTTCGCCATGCAGGACCTGACCGGCGCCGCCTTCGACCTCAGCGACCGCGGGGTCGGCGGGCGTCCGGCGCCAGGGCCGATGGACGCCTTCGTCTATGCCGACCGCGGCGTCTACCGCCAGGGCGAGACGGTGAACCTGTCGATCCTGCTGCGCGACGACAAGACCGAGGCGGTCGACAATTTCCCGCTGACGGTGAAGGTCCTGCGCCCCAGCGGCACCGAATATTACAGCGGCGCCCTGAAGGGACAGGAGGCCGGCGGCTTCTTCCTGCCGCTGACCCTGACCCGCACCGCGCCGCTCGGCGGCTGGGAGGTGCAGGTCTACAGCGACCCGAAGGGCGAGCCGATCGGCCGCGGCTCCTTCCAGGTCGAGGATTTCGTGCCGATCAAGCTGGCGCTCGACGTGACGGCCAGCGCGCCGATCCTGGTGCCGGGCCAGCCCTTCGAGGTGACGGCGCAGGGCCGCTTCCTCTACGGCCCGCCGGCCGCCAGTCTCGACGGCACCGCCGAGGTGGCGCTGAAGACCGACCCGATGCCTTATCCGGCCTTCAAGGACTATCGCTTCGGCCGCGTGCAGGACAATCCGACCGAGCGGCTCGACCCGCTTGAATTCCCGACCACCGACGAGCAGGGCGTGTCGCACATCGCCGTGACCCTGCCGGAGGTGCCGGACACCAGCAAGCCGCTGCGCGCCGACATCCGCGTCACCCTGTCGGAGCCGGGCGGACGCCCGGTCCACAAGTCGGTCAGCGTGCCGGTGCGGCCGAAGACCCATGCGCTGGGCCTGCGCCCGCGCTTCTCCGACGGGCGCGTCGGCGAGGGTGGCGAGGCCGCCTTCGATCTGGTCGCCGTGGCGCCGGACGGCAGCGCCGTCGCCAAGCCCGGCATCAAGTGGGAACTGGTCGAGGAACGCGTGTCCTTCGTCTGGTTCCGCCGTGACGGCCGTTACAGCTACAACGCCACGGTGCGCGACGTCCCGCTGGCCTCGGGCAGCGTCGACGTCGCCGCCGACAAGCCGGCGCTGGTGGCGCTGGGCAAGCGCGACTTCGGCCGCTACCGGCTGGAGGTGACGGACAAGGCGGCGGGCGTGGCCAGCTCCTACCGCTTCTATTCCGGCTGGGCGAGCGGCGACGAGACCGCCGACATCCCGGACAAGCTGGAGGTTTCGACCGACAAGCAGTCCTACAAGCCGGGTGAGACCGCCCGCATCCGCGTGGCGCCGCCCTTTGCCGGCGAGCTGCTGGTGACGGTGGCGACCGACCGCATCTTCGACGTCCGCACCATCTCGGTTCCGGCCGAGGGGGCGACGGTGGAGATCCCGGTCGATGCCGCCTGGGGCCCCGGCGCCTATGTCACCGCCACCGCCTACCGCCCGCCGGTCAAGGGCCGCGAGCGCCAGCCGGTGCGCGCCATGGGCGTCGCCTGGGTCGGCGTCGATCCCTCGGTGCGCACGATGACCGTCACGCTCGACGCTCCGCAGGTGATGCGCCCGCGCAGCCGGCTGGAGGTTGGGGTGAAGGTCGCCGCCGCCGATGGCGGGTCGATGATCGACACCTATGTCACGCTGGCCGCGGTGGACGAGGGCATTCTGCGCCTGACCGACTTCGCCAGCCCACAGCCGGAGAAGCATTATTTCGGCAAGCGTCGCCTCGGGCTGGACATCCGCGACGATTACGGCCGGCTGATCGACCCGCTCGACGGTCCTTATGGCGCCATGCGCCAGGGCGGCGATTCCAGCGGCGCCGGGCTGCCGGTGGTGCCCTTCACCGTGGTTTCCCTGTTCCACGGTCCGGTGAAGGTCGGCGCCGACGGCACCGCCCGCATCGGCTTCGACGTGCCGGATTTCAACGGCGAGCTTCGGCTGATGGCGGTTGCCTACAGCCGCGGCCGCGTCGGCTCCGCCGCCGGTCCGGTGACGGTGCGCGACCCGCTGGTCGCCGACGCCATCCTGCCGCGCTTCCTCGCCCCCGGCGACGACAGCCGCGTCACCCTGTCCCTGCACAATGTCGAGGCGGCGGCTGGCACCTACGAGGTCGCCGTCACCGCCCAGGACGCGGTGGCGGTGGAGGGCGGTACCCTGTCGGTTCCGCTGGCGAAGGGCGAGCGCAAGACGCTGGTGGTGCCGCTGAAGGGCGTCGCCGCCGGCATCGGCCATGTCGCCGTGGCGGTGAAGGGGCCGGAGAATCTGGCGCTCAACCACGACTACGGCATCACCGTCCGCCCGGCCCGCGCGGTGGAGACCCAGTTCGTCACCCGCCAGATCGCGCCCGGCGAGAGCGTGCGCTTCGACGGGACCGAGCTTGCCACCTATCTGCCGGGAACCACCAGCTGGTCGGCCAGCTTCACCACGGCGCCGCCCTTCGACGTCGCCGGCATCCTACGGGCGCTCGACCGCTACCCGTTCGGCTGCCTTGAGCAGACGGTCAGCCGTGCGCTGCCGCTGCTGGTGGTGCGCGACGTGGAACTGGCGCTGGGCAAGGACCGCAAGCCCGACGATGGGCTGGAGGCGCGGGTGCAGCAGGCGATCTCGCGCACGCTGGACAAGCAGCGCTTCGACGGTGCCTTCGGCCTGTGGGGGGCGAATGACGAGGCCGACGGCTGGCTGACCGCCTATGCCACCGAGTTCCTCGTCCGCGCCAAGCAGAAGGGCGAGGCGGTTCCTGATAAGCCCTTGACCGATGCCCTGAACTGGCTGCGCCAGCGCGCCATCTCCAGCGCCTCGGAGCCGAACGAGCTGGCGGTGCGCGCCTATGCCCTGCACACGCTGGCGCTGGCCGGCGTGTCGCTGCCGGGCCCGGCCCGCTATCTGCACGACACCGCGCTGGAGAAGCTGCCGACGCCGCTCGCCAAGGGGCAGCTGGGCGCGGCGCTGGCCCGCATGGGCGACCAGGAGCGGGCGGCCAGCGCCTTTGACAGCGCGGTCGGCCATCTGGCGCGCGAGGAGTGGCATGTCGATTACGGTTCCACCGTCCGCGACTCTGCGGCGCTGGTGGCGCTGATGACCGAGGTCAACATGGCGGGCAACCGCATCCCGGCGCTGATCGACCGTCTGCCCGCCTCCGCCACCGCCGCCAACCGCACCAACACGCAGGAGAAGGCGTGGTCGGTGCTGGCCGCCGACGCGCTGCTGCGCGGCGCGCCGGCCAAGGCGGAGATGACGCTGGGCGGTGCGAAGAAGGACGGCGCGCGGGTCGATCTGACCCCGACGCTGGCCCAGCTGAAGGCCGGCATCCCGGTCGCCAACGCCGGCAAGGCCGCGGTGTGGCAGGCGGTGTCGCTGTCCGGCGTGCCGGTGGCGCCGCAGCCGGCCGCCCGCGAGGGGCTGCGCATCAAGCGCAACTTCTTCACCCGCAAGGGCGAGGTGCTGAACCTCGACAGCATCAAGCAGAACGACGTGTTCGTCGTCGTGCTGGAGGGCGAGGCCAACACCAAGCTGTTCCACCAGGGCATGGTGACCCATGCGCTGCCCGCCGGCTGGGAGATCGAGAACGCCAAGCTGGGCGGCGGCACGCCGGAGGAGATGGCGTGGCTGGGCGACCTCAGCTACACCCGCACGACCGAGGCGCGCGACGACCGCTATGTCGCCGCGGTGGACCTGACGGAGGACCAGCAGACCTTCAAGCTGGCCTTCGTCGTCCGCGCCATCACCCCCGGCACCTACGAGCTTCCGGGTGCGACGGTGGAGGACATGTACAAGCCGCGCTTCTTCGCCCGCCAGACCACCGGGCGGATCACCGTCCGTCCGGCGGAGTGACGATTGGCGCCGGCTTGGGTGCGTAACATTTGGGTAAGGCGGGCGGGAGTGGCGGTGGCCGGCGTCGCCGTCCTGATGGGGACGGCGCTGCTGCTCGACCGGCTGTTCCCGCCGCCGCTGGACCGGCTGGCCGACCTGTCGGTGACGGTCACCGACCGCAAGGGCCAGCCGCTGCGCGTCTTCACCAACGCGGCCGGTGCGTGGCGGCTGCCGGCGGCGGTGGACGATGTCTCGCCGCTGTTCATCGAGCTGCTGCTGGCCTATGAGGACCGGCGCTTCGAAAGCCATGTCGGCGTCGATCCGCTGGCGGTGCTGCGCGCGGCGGGGCAGAATCTGGGGGCGGGGCGGGTGGTTTCCGGCGCCTCCACCATCACCATGCAGGTCGCCCGCCTGCTGGAGCCGCGGCCGCGCACCTTCTCCGCCAAGCTGATCGAGGCGGCGCGCGCCGCGCAGCTGGAATGGCGTTATAGCAAGCACGACATCCTCGGCATGTATCTGACGCTCGCCCCCTATGGCGGGAACGTCGAGGGCATCCGCGCCGCCTCGCTGATGCTGCTGGGCAAGGCCCCGGCCGAGCTGGACGCGGCGGAGGCGGCGCTGCTGGTCTCGCTGCCGCAATCGCCCTCCCACCTGCGTCCCGACCGCTTTCCGGACCGGGCGCAGGCGGCCCGCGACAAGGTGCTGGACCGGGTGGCGGAGGCCGGCGCGCTGTCGCCCAAAGCGGTGGCCGAAGCCAAGACCTTGCCGGTGCCCTCGGCCCGCCTGTCCCTGCCGGCCTCCGCCCCGCATCTGGCCGATCGGCTGCGCAGCGCCAGCCCCGGGCGGGCAGAGATCGCCACCACGATCGACGGCACCCTGCAACAGGCAGTCGAGGCGCTGGGCCGACGGGCGGCGGAGACACTGAACCCGCAGGCCGGGTTGGCGGTGCTGGTGGTCGACAACCGCGACCGCTCCGTCCTGGCCTATCTCGGCAGCCCCAACGCGCTGGACGAGACGCGGCAGGGGCCCATCGACATGGTGCGGGCGGTGCGCTCGCCCGGATCGGCGCTGAAACCCTTCATCTATGGGCTGGGCTTCGACGACGGCATCATCCACCCGCTGACCCAGATCGCCGACGTCTCCACCCGCTTCGGCGACTGGGCGCCGCGCAATTTCGACCGCAGCTTCACCGGCGACCTGACGGTGATGGAGGCGCTGCAACGCTCGCTGAACGTGCCGGCGGTGCTGGTGCTCGACCGCGTCGGGCCGCTGCGCTTCGCCGAAGCCCTGCGCAAGGCCGGTGCCCGGCTGGTGCTGCCGGGCGGCACGACACTGCCGGGATTGCCGGTGGCGCTGGGCGGGGCGTCGATCAGCCTGTGGGACATGACGACGCTCTACAGCGGGCTGTCGCGCGACGGGCTGGTGGCGCCCTTGCGCGCCAGGCTGGACGAGCCCGCCGGGGCGGAGCAGCGGCTGCTGTCGGCCACCGCGGCGCAGCAGGTCCGTGCGATTCTGGAAGGCTCGCCGCCGCCGCCGGGGGTGGTGCAGGCACAGGAACTGCGCGGCAGCGGGCCGGTGGCGCTGAAGACCGGCACCAGCTACGGCTTCCGCGATGCCTGGGCCTTCGGCGTCACCGGGCGCTATACCGTCGGCGTGTGGGTCGGGCGGCCGGACGGCACGCCCAGCCCCGACCATTACGGCCGCAACACCGCCGCCCCCCTGCTGTTCGAGGTCTTCGACCGGCTGCCGGCCGAGCGGGGCCGTCCCGCCGGCCCGGTCAGGAACGAGGCGCCGCCGGAACTGCTGCGCCACCTGCGGCCGGGGGAGGTCGAACTGGCCGGCCCGCGCCAGACCGACCGGCTGCGCCTGACCTTCCCGGTCAGCGACATGGTGCTGGAGGCGCTGGGGCCGGATGGCAAGGGGGAGCCGATGACCCTGACCGCCGCCGGCGGGCGCCGCCCGCTGTCCTGGCTGATCGACGGGCGGCGGATCGCCCAGTCACCGATTGCGCGCGACGTGGTGTGGCGGCCGGACGGGCCGGGGGTGGTGCGGGTCACCGTGCTGGACGCCGACGGCCGCAGCGACAGCGCGACCGTCGAGATTCGCTGAAACCGCTAAGACGCGCGGCGCAGGCCGAAGGGGGCGTCGTCGCGCCGGCTCCACACCCGCGTGCGGACGCGCATCTGCTTCTGGCAATCCTCCGAGCAATAGAGCGGCGCCGGCCCCCGCGTGGACGGGCGGACGAAGGGACGGCCGCAGCAGGCGCAATGCAGCTGGCGGGCGGCAGTTTGCGGAGTTGCGGTGTGCGGGAGGGTGGCCGGACGGGCGGAGGCGGACATCTCGGGAGTGTTTTCTTGGTTTCGGGTGACGGCCAATATAGGGGCGGTGTGTTGCAGTTCCATGCTCGGGAAGACGCCTAGGACTGAATGGGTAAAAGCCCTGGCCGGCGGTCGGAGGCGGTTGACCGGCTCCGACCGAGGGCCTATTTGAAAAGGCTGACAACAAGCGGGAGCGGTGCGGTGCCGATGCGCGTCGCCGACTGGATGCGGAGGCTGAGCGGTGTCGCGGGGGCGCTGGTCCTTGTGGTCCTCGGCCTACTGCTGTGGTCGGGGGATGCCGCCGCCTCCTGCCCGCATGACGCGCCGGCCGCCGTCGCGGCGCATGACGTGTCGCCTGCCGTCGACTCGGGTGGAATGGATCACGGCCGCCCTGCGCCGGGCCGGACGCATCACGCGACGCAGCCTTGCTGCGCCGGCATGGCCTGCGCGCCCCTGGTCGTCGGCTTGCCGGGCGCCGGTCTGACGACCCCGGCCGGGTCTTCGGGGCTGCGCTTGCGTTGGGCGACCGGGCCTTTGCGTGAAGGGCTGGGGGTGCGGCCCGACCTGCCGCCGCCGCGGCTGGGATGATGCCGGCGCGCCGCCGGGTTTCCGCGGCGCTTTCTCCGTTCCCTGTTCCCCCGATCCTTCGGAGTCCGTCATGACTCTCGCGCTTTCGCGCCGCCGTCTGCTGTCGACGGCGGTTGCCGGCGGCTGTGCCGCCCTGCTTCCCGCCTTTCCGCGCTCCGTCCTCGCTGCCAGTCCGGTCGCGGATGCGGTCCGACTGACCGTCGACCGCCGCACGCTCGACGTGAACGGCCAGGCGGCCAGCGTGTTCGGCATCCGGCAGCCCGACGGCACTCCTGGACTGACCCTCGATCCCGGCCGGCGCTTCGTCGTCGATCTCACCAACCGGGCGGGGGAGGATGCGGTCATCCACTGGCACGGCCAGACGCCGCCCTATGTCCAGGACGGTGTCATCGACAACAACCGTCCGGCGATCCGCACCGGCGAGTCGGTCCGCTACGATTTCGCGCCGCGCACCGGGACCCATTGGATGCACTCCCACCACGGGATGCAGGAACAGCTACTGATGGCGGCCCCGCTGGTGGTCCGGAGCGCTGGGGATCTGCGCGCCGACGAGCAGGAGGTGACAATCCTGCTGCACGACTTCACCTTCCGCGACCCGGCCGAACTGCTGGCCTCCCTGGGCGCGCCGACCGGCGGAATGGCCCATGGCGGGCACGGCCAGATGGACCATGGCCAGATGGATCACGGCTCCATGGGCAATGGCGCCATGAACCACGGCGCGATGAACCACGGCTCGATGGCCGGCGGCGCCATGAACCATGGGTCGATGGACCACGGGCAAGCGGGCCATGGCATGAGCGCCATGTCCGGCGGCATGGCGATGGACCTGAACGACGTCGAATACGACGCCTATCTCGCCAACGACCGCACGCTCGCCGACCCCGAGGTTGTGCGGGTGGAGCGGGGCGGACGGGTGCGGCTGCGCATCATCAACGGCGCCACCTCGACCGCCTTCCATCTCGACCTCGGGCGGCTGACCGGGCAGGTGATCGCCGTCGACGGCAACCCGGTGCAGCTGGTTGCCGGCAGCCGCTTCGCCATGAGCATGGGCCAGCGGCTGGACATCCGCCTGACCGTGCCGGCCGAGGGCGGCGCCTTCCCGATCCTGGCGCTGCGCGAGGGGGCGGTGCAGCGCACCGGCATCATCCTCGCCACCCCCGGTGCGGCGGTGGAGAAGGTCGCGGCAGCCGGGAAGACGCAGACCGATCCGCTCGACCTGTCTTTGGAAAAGCAGCTGGTCGCCGTCACGCCGCTGGCGGCACGCGCGGCCGACCTGACGCGGCGGATGCAGCTGACCGGCTCGATGGCGCCCTATGTCTGGAGCCTGGACGGCCTGACCTTCGGGGCGCACCGGCCGCTGACGGTCCGCCAGGGCCAGCGGGTGGAGCTGACCTTCGAGAATGCGTCGATGATGGCGCATCCCATGCACCTGCACGGCCATCACTTCCAGGTGGTGGCAATAGACGGCCGGCCGGTGGCGGGGGCGGTGCGCGACACCGTCCTGGTGCCGATGATGGCCAGCGTCACCGTCGCCTTCGACGCCGACAACCCCGGCCGTTGGCCGCTGCACTGCCACAACCTGCTGCACATGGCGACGGGGATGATGACGGAGGTGGTCTACGAAGGGGTGGGGTGAGGGAGCCCCCCATCCGCTCAATAATGCGGCGGCGGCCGGTCGTCCTGCGGGGAGGCGATGGCGTATTCCGCCGCCTCCACCCGGTCGCGCATGCGCCTCATCTGGGCGGTCAGGCGGTCGATGGTCTGGCCCTGGGCGAAGATGACGTCCGACATCTCCTCAGCCATGCGCTCGTAATGGGCAAGACGGCTTTCGAGGTCGGCGAGACGTTCTTCAAGACGGCGATGTTCGAGGGCGGAATCCATAAGGCACCGGATGGAGAAACGGGGAACGGGCCGCAAGATGGACCATTCCCCGCTCCGGGTCGAGGTGCCTTTCCGCTCACACCATCGCCGTGGTGCCGGCCAGCCAGCCGGACAGGCCGGTCAGCACCAGCACGGTCAGGCTCGCCAGCCGCAAGGTCAGCGGTGCCATCGCCAGCCCGCCCATCAGCTTGTCATTGCGCAGCAGCAACAGCATCGGGATCAGGATGAAGGGCAGGGTCAGCGCCAGCACCACTTGGCTCAGCACCAGCAGCCCGTCCACCGCGCGATCGCCGGCGCTGCCCAGCACTGCCAGCGCCGGGATCAGCGAAGCGCCGCGGGTGATCAGTGCGCGGGTGACCGGGCGCAGCCGCAGGTTCAGGAAGCCTTCCGTCACCATCTGCCCGGCCATCGTGCCGGTGGTGGTGGAGCTTTGGCCGGCAGCCAGCAGGGCGATGGCGAAGACCAGGGCGGCGACGCCGCCAATGCTGCTGCCCAGCAGGGCGTGGGCGTCCTCGATGCCGGGGGAGGCGCCGGCAGCCGCTCCCTGGAACGCCACGGCGGCGACCGCCAGGATGGCGCCGTTGACCAGACCGGCCAGCGCCAGCGCGGTCGACAGGTCGATGGTCAGCCAGCGGGCGGCCTGCCGCCGCTCCTCCGCCGTCTTGACCTCAGCCAGCCGGGCCTGCACCAGACCGGAATGCAGGAACAGATTGTGCGGCATGACGGTGGCGCCGACGATGCCCAGCGACAGGTACAGTATCTCCGGATCGCGGGCCAACTCGATGCTCGGCATCAGGCCGGCCAGCAGGGCGGCGGGGTCGGGGCGGGCAATCGCCAGCTCCCAGGCGAAGCAGACGACGACCACGCTCATCAGCGCGCCAACCACCAGTTCGGGCGCACGGCCGCGGGCGCCGGGCAGGGCCAGGATGCCGAAGGTCAGCACGGCGGAGATCACCACCCCGGCCATGATCGGGATGCCGAACAGCAGCTTCAGCGCGATGGCGCTGCCCAGCAGCTCGGCCAGATCGGTGGCGATCATCGCCAGTTCCGACACCGCCCACACCAGCATCGCCACTGGCCGCGGGAAGCGCTGGCGGATCAGCCGGGCCAGATCGGTGCCGGTCGCCAGCGTCAGCCGGACGATCAGCCCTTGCAGGAAGATGCCGGCCAGACTGGCGATCAGCACCGCCGACAACAGGGCGAAACCGAAGCTGGAGCCCGCCGCGATGTCCGTCGCCCAGTTGCCCGGATCCATATAGCCGACAGCCACCACGAAGCCGGGGCCGAGCATGGTCCAGAACCGGCGCCCCACCGCAGGGGTGCGGGGGTGGGTGGGGACAGCTTGGGCGATGGTGGGGGATGCGGTCTTCACGCCGGTTGCTCCTGAACGGGACGGCCAGAGGCTTGGCCGCCGATACAACAGTGGCAGGGTCTTTCGATAGCGTCCAATCGACGTTTTCTAACGCGTCGATAGGCGTTCGCTATCGATATGGCGACCAAGCCAAGTCGGGTCCAGTTCAGAACAGCAGGGCGGTTATTTCGTTCGCAGTGCAGCAGTGCCATGCGGGCGAATTTCCCCGGGAACCAATCCCCCTCCGTCAATCCCCCTCCGTCAGCGGCGGCGTGGACCGAAGCGCTTGCGCGGGGCGCCGCGGAAGCCAGATGCCGGCGGCGGCTCGCGGCGGCGGGCGCGCGAGGCCAGCGCTTCGGACAGGCGCTGGCCGATGGCGTCGCGGGCGCTGCGCACCCGGTCGCGGTCGGGCAGGGCGTCCGGGAACTTGCGCGAGGCCCAGAAATAGAGGTCGCAGGCGCGCGACGCCGCTTCCAGCACATCAGCGGCCAGCCCGTCGAGCCGCGCCGGAATGAGCCGGCCGAGCGGCAGCCTCTCTCCGGCCTCCACCGCGTCGAGGATGGCGGCGAAGACCTTGGCATCCTCCGCATCCTCCAGGTCGGCGGGGGCGAGCAGCAGGTCGAGCCGGGCGGCGAGCGTCAGCCGGCGGGCATCCAGCATCGGGGCGGCGCGGCGCAGCGCCGACAGGTCGGCCAGCCGGAAGGGGGAGCCGGCGGTGGCGGCTGTGCCGAAGCACTCCACCAGCAGCCGGGTTTCGTCGCTGTCGATGTGGCTGGCGAGGCGGGCCAGCATCGCGCGGGTCGGGCGGACGGGCAGGGGAGCGTCGGCGCGCAGGCGACGGTCGGGCGCCTCCAGCAGGCGCTTCAGCGCGGCGGGGGTGCCGCGGGCGATGACGCCGAAATGCCCTTCCTCGAACTGGCCGAAGCGGCCGGCGCGGCCGGCGATCTGCTTCACCTCCGTCGCGCTCAGCGGGCGGACGCTGCTGCCGTCGAACTTCTCCAGGGCGGTGAACAGCACGCGGCGGCAGGGCAGGTTCAGCCCCATGCCGATGGCGTCGGTCGCCACCACCACGTCGGCCTCGCCGGCCAGGAAACGCGCCGCCTCGCGCCGCCGCACCGCCGGAGCCAGCGCGCCGTAGATGGCGGCGACCGACAGCCCCTGGGCCAGCAGCGTGTCGCGGACGCTGTGCACCTCGCGGCGGGAGAAGGCGATCAGCGCGTCGCCACGCTCCACCTCCGCCCACTCCAGCCGGCGGTCGAGCATCGACAGCGGGGTCTTGCGGTCAAGCTCCACCACCTCCAGCGGCTCGCCGAGATGGGCGGCGGCACGCTCCACCAGCGGACGGACCTCCGGTGCGCCGAGGATGTAGACGGTCTCCGCCGGCACGCCCATCAGGGCGGCGGTCCAGGCCCAGCCGCGCGCCGGGTCGGCCAGCATCTGGATCTCGTCGATCACCGCGACCTCGACCGGCCGGTCCGGGTCCATCACCTCGATGGTGGAGGCGGTGTGGCGGGCGTCGGGGGTGCGGATCTCCTCCTCGCCGGTGATCAGCGTGGTGGGAGTGCCTTCGCCGTTCAGCCGCTCCATCACCTCCAGCGCCAGCAGGCGCAGCGGCGCCAGATAGACGCCGTCGCGGGCTTCGCGGAGCGCAGTGATGGCGCGATGGGTCTTGCCCGAGTTGGTCGGGCCGATCACCAGCACCAGCCTGCGGTTCATGCCGCGCGCCACCGGGAACAGCCGTTCGAAGCGGGAGAAGTCGAAATGGCGGTCGACATAGAGCCGGCCGCGCCCCTCCGCCCGGTCGCGCCGCCACTGGTCGTACTCGCGGTCCCAGCGGTCGAGCAGCTCGTCGGCGTCGCTGCGGTTGCGGGCGGCCTTGCCCAGCCGCTCGGCGAGGCTGGCGAAGCCCCAATCCGGGTCGTCGCCGGCCCGGTCCGCCAGATCGCGCAGCCGGGCGGCGATGCGCGACAGGGCGTCGTCCAGCGCGGCACGCAGGGCCGGGTCATGGTCCAGCCGGGCCGACAGCTCGGCATCGGACAGGTCCGACAGCTCCAGCGCGTCGAAGGTTCGGGAGACGTGCAGGCGGATCGCCGGGGACAGGCCGGGCCAGGGCAGCTCGTCGCTGCGCACGGCGCGGACGCGGGTGCGGTCCTCGCAAGAGAGAAGGGCGGTGTGGCTGCCGGCCAGCGCCCGGCGGCCCTGGGCCAGCAGCGCGTCGCGGCGGTGGGCGCGGTCGATGCGGCCGGTGATCTCCAGCAGGATGGCCGCGCGCCGCTCCGCCGGCACCAGCAGGTCGCGCTTGCCCTTCGGCAGCGGCAGGCCGAGCGCCACCAGCCCGCGCGTCTCGGCGTCGGTCATCCGCAGCAGGCCGGCGGCCCCCAGCGTCGTCACCTCCGGATGAGCGACGGCGAGGTCGTGGACGAGATGCGGGTCGGCGGCCGGCATGCCGATGTCGTCGCTCATATCGTCTGTCATGGCACCTGTCCGGAAGCGATGTGGTGCAGCACGATGCCGCTGGTGGTCGCCACGTTGAGGGAATCGAAATCGCCGGCCATCGGGATGCGCACGCTGCGGGCGCGGGCCAGCAGGGCGGGCGGCAGGCCCGGCCCTTCCGAGCCGAACAGCAGGGCGGCGCGGCGGGGCGGGGTGAGGGCGGCCAGCGTCTCGGCGCCGGCTGGGCTGAGCGCCACCGCCTCGAAGCCGAACCGGTCGAGCAGGGCGAGCGGGTCCTCGTCCGTGGCGAGCCTCGCCGTCGGCACCAGCAGGGTCGCCCCCACCGAAACGCGGATCGCCTTGCGGTAGAGCGGGTCGCAGCAGCCGGAATCGAGGATCACCGCATCGGCGCCGAAGGCGGCGGCGTTGCGGAAGATGCCGCCCATATTGTCGTGGTTGCCGATGCCGAACAGCATAACGACGCGGGCGACCGGGCCGCAGGCGCCCAAAAGGTCGGCCACGCTCGGGACACCGGTCTTCTCCCCCACCGCCAGGATGCCGCGATGCAGGGGGAAGCCGGCGATGCGGTCCAGCACGGGCTGGGTGGCGGTGTAGACTGGCGTATCCGCCGGCAGGGCGGCGAGCATCGGCTCCAGCGCTTCCAGCCTCTTCCCGGCGATCAGCAGCGAGCGGGCGCGGTATCGGCTGGACTGCACGAGGCTGCGCACCACCACAGCCCCTTCGGCGATGAACAGCCCGTCACGGCCGACGAGGTCGCGCTCCCGCACGTCGCGGTAAGGCTCGATGCGCGGGTCTTCGGGATCGGTGATCGGGATGATGGATGGCACAGGGCGGCTCGGCGTCTGGAGTGTGCGCCTACTTAGTGCATGTGGGGGCGGGTTTCCAATGCCGTTCCCTGCCTGCCTCCATGGGCATACCCCCTTGCCGATGCGGAAGTCCCTGCTCATGTTGCGGTGCAGCATAAGCATTTGGAGACGTGCCGGCCATGACCATGATCCGAACGCTGTGGAACCGCATGCGCGGCAAGGCGACGCCAGCGCAGCGCGCGTGCCCCGCGGAACCGTTGGAACTGTCGGGGCCGGAGCCGATGCTGGCCCTGCCGCCGCCCATGCCGACGCTGGCGCTGGCGTTGCAGGGCGGCGGTGCGCATGGTGCCTTCACCTGGGGCGTGCTCGACCGGCTGCTGGAGGAGGACATCCGGCTGGTCGGGGTCAGCGGCGCCAGCGCCGGGGCGATGAACGCCGCCATGCTGGTCCAGGGCTGGGCACGGGGCGGACGTCTCGGCGCGCGGGCGGAGCTGGCGACTTTCTGGGAGCGGGTCAGCGCCGCCGGTCGGCTGGGACCGATCCGGCCGAGCGTGACCGACCGGCTGCTCGGCCGCTGGAATGTCGACCATGCGCCGGGAACCCATATGGTGGACTGGGCGCGGCGCTGGGTCAGCCCCTATCGGACCCAATCGGCGGATTTCCACCCGCTGCGCGGCCTGCTGGCCGAGATGGTCGAACCGGAGATGATCCGGCGGAGCGGGCTGCGGCTGTTCGTCAGCGCCACCAATGTGCGGACCGGAGCCCTGCGGCTGTTCGACGAGACGGAGCTGGAGGTCGATCACCTGTTGGCCTCGGCCTGTCTGCCGAGCCTGTTCCGCGCGGTGCGGATCGACGGCCAGGATTACTGGGACGGCGGCTATCTCGCCAACCCGCCGCTGTCGCCGCTGGCGACGGCCTGTCCCGGCGCCGACCTGATGGTGGTGACGATCAACCCCTTTACCTGCGGCACCACGCCGGAGGACCCGGCCGGCATCGCCGCCCGCCTCAACCAGATCACCTTCAACGCCGCGCTGTTGCAGGAGATGCGCTGCCTGTCCGCCCGCAGCGACGCCCCGCGCCTGCACCTGATCGGCGCCGACGAGCATCTCCAGGATCTGGGGCTCTATTCGAAACTGATGACCGACTGGAGCTTCCTCAACTGGCTGCGCGACGCCGGGCGCGAGGCGGCGGAGCGCTGGGTCGAGGAGAACCTGCGGGCCGTCGGCGTCGGCAGTTCGGTGCGGACCCCGGCCCTGACCTGACGCTCACTCCGCGGGGTGTTGCCCCGTCTGATGTTGTTGGGCGTCGGGGTCTGCGTGGGCGAACCAGCGCTTCATCCGGCGCGACAGCCCGTCGAGATAGGTCAGCGCCACCGGCACCACCAGCAGCGTCAGGATGGTAGAGGACAGCAACCCGCCGATCACCGCATGGGCCATCGGAGCGCGCTGCTGCGCCCCCTCGCCGATGCCGAGCGCCAGCGGCAGCATGCCGAAAATCATCGCGGCGGTGGTCATCACGATGGGACGCAGGCGGATGATGCCGGCCTCCACCAGCGCATCGTGCAGGCCGGCGCCGCGCTTGCGCGCCTGGTTGGCGAAATCGACCAGCAGGATGGCGTTCTTGGTCACCAGACCCATCAGCATGATGAAGCCGATGGCGCTGAAGATGTTCAGCGTCGATCCCGCCGTCAGCAGCCCGAGGAACACGCCGACCAGCGACAGCGGCAGCGAGGCCATGATGGCGAGCGGTTGCAGGAAACTGCCGAACTGTGAGGCCAGGATCAGGTAGATCAGGATGACGGCGAGCGCCAAAGCCTGCATGGCATAACCGCTGGTCTCGGCGATGTCCTTGGTCGAGCCGCCGAAGACGATGCGGTAGCCGGGCGGCAGCTCGATCTTCGCCAGCGCCGCCTGCAACTCGCGGCCGGCATCGCCGGCGGCGCGGCCCTGGACGTTGGCCTGGACATTCACCTCGCGTTGCAGGTCGCGCCGGTTGATCTGCGAGGCGCCGAGCGTCGTCACCACCTCCGCCACCTGGGACAGCGGGATCATCCGCGGCGTGCCGTTGGCATCGACCCCGCCGGAGAAATAAATGCGGTCGAGGTCGGCGCGGCCGGCGCGGTCGTCTTCGGGCAGGCGGACCAGCACGTCATAGCTCTCGCCGTCCGGCGCCTTCCAGCTCGACACCGTGTCGCCGGCGAACAGCGGGCGCAGCGTCTCGGCCACCTTGGCGGTGCCGATGCCGAGGTCGCTGGCAAGGTCGCGCTCCAGCCGGACCGCCAGCGTCGGCTTGGCCGCCTTCAGCGTGCTGTCGACATCGACGAAGCCGGGGATGGCGCGCATGGCGCCGATGACGGTCTGCGACAGCCGGTCCAGCTCGGCGATGTCGCGGCCCTGCACCGACACCTGGATCTGCTTCTGCACGCCGCCGACGCCGGGGATGGCGATGCCGATGGTGACGCCGGGGATGGCCGACAGCCGTTGCCGCAGCAGCGGCGCGAGGTCGTTGGGCGAGCGCCTGCGCTGGTCGATGGGGGTGTAGCGCAGATAGATGCTGCCGCGGTTGTGGCCGATGGAGACGCCGGTGTTGACGGTGCTGTAGGTGTAGGCGATCTCCGGGAACTCGCGGATCGCCGCCTCCACTTGGCGGGTCTTGGCGGTGGTGGTGGCGAGCGACGAGCCGACGGGGGATTCCACCTCGACGATCTGCTCGCCGAGGTCGGCGGCGGGGACGAACTCCACGCCGATGCGCGGCACCAGCAGGAAGCTGCCGAAGAAGATCGCCAGCGCCACCACCACCACCACCCAGCGCCGGCGCAGGCCCCAGCGCAGCAGCCGGCCATAGCCGTGCGAGAGCGCATCGAAGCCGCGCCCGAACCATGCCGCGAAGCGGCCGAAGATCGAGCGGCCGTGACGGCCATGGGCGGCCGGGTCGTACCAGATGCTGGACAGCATGGGGTCGAGCGTGAAGGACACGAACAGCGAGATCAGCACCGCAGCCGAGACGGTGATGCCGAATTGCAGGAAGAAGCGGCCGATGATGCCGCCCATGAAGGCGACCGGCAGGAACACCGCGACGATGGTCAGCGTGGTCGCCAGCACCGCCAGCCCGATCTCCGCCGTGCCGTCGAGCGCGGCCTGACGGTGGCCCTGGCCGCGGGCGAGGTGGCGCATGATGTTCTCGCGCACCACGATGGCGTCGTCGATCAGGATGCCGATGGCGAGCGACAGCGCCATCAGCGTCATCATGTTCAGCGTGAAGCCCATCGCCGCCAGCATGCCGAAGGTGCCGAGCACGGCGACCGGCAGGGTCAGCGCGGTGATGACTGTGCTGCGCCAGGAGCCGAGGAAGACCATGACGATCAGGATGGTCAGGATGCCGCCCTCGACCAGCGTTTCCTGCACGTTGCTGAGCGAGTTGGTAATGCCGCGCGAGCTGTCGCGCACCACCGCCAGCGTCACGTCCGCCGGCAGCGAGCCGTTGGTCCGCAGATCCTGGATCGCCGCATGCAGGCCGCGGGCGACCTCCACCGTGTTGGCGCCCTGGACCTTCACCACATCGACCGCCAGCGCCGGGTTGCCGTTCAGCAAGGCGGCGGAGTCCTGCTCCTCCTGCCCGTCGATCACCTCGGCCACCTGGGCGAGGCGCACCGGGCTGTTGCCGCGCCGGGCGACGATCAGGTCCAGGAGGTCGCGCGGGTTGCGCACGCGCCCCTCCACCTGCACCACCCGTTCCCGCCCCTGGCCGGAGACGGTGCCGGCGGGTACGTCCTGGTTCTCGCCGGTGACGGTGGCGATCACCTCGTCGACGCCGACGTTGAGTGCTTCCAGCTTCTCCGGTTTCAGCCGCACCAGGATCTGCCGCTTCACCCCACCGGCGATGGTGGCCTTGCCGACGCCGCGGACATTCTGCAAGCGCTTCAGGATGTTCTGGTCGGTGAGCGTGGTGAGGTCGCGCAAGCTGCGCAGGTCGGAGGTGACGGCGATGGACAGGATCGGCTGGTCGTCCGGGTTGAAGCGGGTGATCTGCGGATCCTTCACCTCGTCGCGGAAGGTGGCGCGGATGGCCGAGACCTTTTCGCGCACGTCCTGCAACGCCTGGACCGACGAGGTCTTCAGGTCGAACTCGGCGATCACCACCGACTGCCCCTCGTAGGAGCGCGAGGTCAGCGTCTTGATGCCGGCGATGGTGTTGATGGCATCCTCGACCGGCCTAGTGATGTCGGTCTCCACCGTCTCCGGGCTGGCGCCGGGATAGGCGGTGCTGACCACCACCACCGGGAAATCGACGTCGGGAAACAGGTCGACGCCCAGCCGGTTGTAGGAGAAGAGGCCGAGCACCATCAGCGCCACCATCATCATGGTGGCGAAGACCGGGTTGTCGACGCTGATGCGGGTGATCGGCATGGCGGCTGGTCCGTCCGGGTCAGGTGCCGGCTATCGAGACGCTGCGTCCGGCGGTCAGGCCGGGCAGGTTGCCGGTGACGACGCGGTCGCCCGGCGCCAATCCCTCCACCTGCACCAGATCGCCGCGCGCCCACAGCGCCACCCGCGTGACCGGGCGGCGCACGGTATGGCCGTCGGCAATCGCGAGGACGAAATCGCCCTGCTCGTCATGGCGGACGGCGACCGGCGGCACGGCGATGGCGCCCGCCGCCTGCGCCACCAGAACCTCGCCGCTGGCGAACATGCCGCCGCGCAGCGCGCCGTCGCGATTGTCGATGGTCACATAGACCGGGATGGCGCGCGATCCCGCCCGTGCCATCGGGTTGATGCGGGCGACGCTGCCGGCGAACTCCCGCTCGCCGAAGCCCTCCACCCGCAGGCTGGCGGTCTGGCCGACGGCGAGCCGGGCCACCTGTTCCGCCGGGACCGTCGCCTCGACCTCGACCCGCGACAGGTCGACCAATGTGAACATGGCGGCATTCACCGCCAGATTTTCCCCCGGATTGACGGAGCGGGTGGCGACCATGCCGTCGATGGGGCTGAGCACCACCGCGTCGCGCAGGGCCTTGCGCGCCAGTTCGACCTGCGCCGCCAGCGCATCGACCTGGGCGCGCTGGAAACCGAAGCTGCTCTCGGCTTGATCCAGGCTGGTGTCCGAGACGATGTTGCTGCGGTTGAGAGTGCGGTTCTTGGTCAGCGTCTTTTCGGCCAGCACCAGCTGGGCCCGCGCGCCTTCCAGATTGGCCTGCTTCTCGTTCAGGCGGGCGGTCAGCTCCACCGTGTCGAAGCGGGCCAGCATTTCGCCGCGGCGGACTGCCTGACCTTCGCGCACCGAAACCTCGGCCAGCCGTGCGGCGACCTCCGCCTTCACCGCCGACTGCTCCATCGGCGAAACCGAGCCGCTGAGCCGGACCGTCTCCGTCAGCGCGCGCGGGGCGACGGCCGTGACCTCCAGCGCGGTCAGCTCCACCGGGCGCTCCGCCGCCTGGCCCGCCGCCGGGCCGGCCGGGGTGGGGGAGGGCGGCGCCGGATTGCGGGCGCGCCACAGGGCCGCACCGCCGCCTGCCGCAACAAGAACCAGCAGGATAACGAGCAGCCGGCCGAACCGCCGGCGCGGACGGGGCGGGGCGTCTTCCTGCGGCGCGGGCCGCCCAGGCTGTATCTGCGGCTGCGGGGCCGGCGGGAAGGTCCGTTGAGGGGCGGTCATGATCGTCGATCCAGTTCGGCCGAGCCTGTCCGATCGGAGCGGCATCGGTTGAGGGGGCGGCCGGCGCCCTCCATTAGGGGTGGCGTCGATGTTCCGTCAAGGTTCCCGTTGTCGCGCCTTGTGACTGCATGGTGATGTCCGGATGGAGAGAGAAGATTGGCATAGGGACATTTGCCGAAAATCCTAATTGCCGACCTCTTCACAAGGGATAAATCGGGCATTTTTGAGGCATCTTCGGGACAGGATTCAAGAAACGGCCGTGATGTCGCTTGACAGGCGTGGGCTATACATTGAAAAGCGATCCATCTTTTGTCCCGCCTGCGCCAACAGCACGGAAATCCCCTCGTGGTCAAACGAAACCTCGCGACGATCCACGCCGCCGGAGCAATGCTGTGTCTGGCTCTCGGTCTGGCCGGCTGCGCTTCCGAAGCACCGCAGGTGCAGACGGCTCCGCCGGTCGAATCCGCCGCCTATGTCCCGGATCCGAACGACCCGCTGTCCCGCTGGGTCCCGCACATCCGCGAGGCCTCCAAGCGGTACGACATGCCGGAGAAATGGATCCGCGCGGTGATGATGCGCGAGAGCAACGGCCGGGCGACGACCAACAGCGGCAAGGTTCTGACCAGCTCCGCCGGGGCCATCGGCCTGATGCAGGTGATGCCCGGCACCTACGAGCTGATGCGGGCGAAGTATGGGCTGGGGTCCGATCCATCCGACCCGCACGAGAACATCATGGCCGGCACCGCGTATCTGCGCGAGATGTACGACCTGTTCGGCGCCCCCGGTTTCCTGGCCGCCTACAATTGCGGCCCGGCCTGCTACGCGCAGCATCTGGCCGGCAAGCAGCGGCTGCCGCGCGAGACGAAGATGTATCTGGCGGCGCTGACCCCGGTGCTGCGCGGCACCGGCCCGCGCGAACCGTCGCTGGCGGCCGGCGCCTCGGCCATCGAGATCGCGGTGGTCCCGGACGACGCGCCGAAGCCGCGCAACGGCCAGCCGTCGGCCCCCGCCACGGCTCCGGCCCCGCAGCAGTCGGAGCCGGCGCCGGTCGTCGTCGCCTCCGCCGCGCTGGAAACCCGCGCACCCGAATCTCGTGCGCCTGAATCCCATGCCGTCGAGCCGCGGCGGATGGAGCCGCGCCCGGCCGAGCCGAAGGCGGTCGAACCGGCGCCGGCTCCGGTGGTGGTGGCGTCGCTGCCCGAACCCGCGCCCGCCCCTGTCCCGGCTCCTGCCCCCGCGGTAGCTCCGGCAAGGCCGGTGCAGGTCGCCAGCCTCGACCCGGCGCCCGCGACGACGCACCGCGTCAGCCCGCAATTCACCACCCAGGTCGCCGAGGCGCTGTTGCCGCCGCAGTCGGTCGGCAAGGGCGAGCGCGTGGTGATGCGCTTCGTCTCCCAGCGCGCCGACGGCTGCGGCAGCCTCGCCGGCCGCGACCGTGCCTGCGTCGCACTGGCCGACGTGCGTTGACGGGATAAGGCCGCGCGGTCCCGTTCCCCTGCTGTCGAGGGGCGGGACCGTCGCTGTCTTCTTGCCCAGCTTGAGCGAAACTATTTTTTGCAGCCTTGCGGTCCGATTTGATCCGCATCACTTACGGATCGCCTCGCCACTGGCATAACGGTCAGATGGACCGGTTCGAACACACATCCAGCCCATACCCTCCCTGCGCCTGCTGCGGCGAAGAGGTGCTGCTCGGCGAACCCATGTACTGGACGCCGGAGCGTCCGGGCCGTGTCTGGCATGACCTGTGCGCGCAGAGGGAGGGTCTGCTTCCGGCATCCCCCAAGCCTGCCCGCGGCAAACGGCGCGGCCCCAAAACGCAGACCGTCGAATCGCTGTTCTGAACGACATCCGGGCTGGCAAAAGAAAAGGGGCGGTTTTCCGCCCCTTTGTCTTTCACTGGAGACGCGTTTCCGCCCGCCTCATTCCCACTCGATCGTGCCCGGCGGCTTCGACGTGATGTCGTAGACCACGCGGTTGACGCCGCGGACCTCGTTGACGATGCGGTTGGACACGCGCGCCAGGAAGTCGTGCGGGAAGGGGTACCAGTCGGCGGTCATGCCGTCGGTGGAGGTCACCGCGCGCAGGGCCAGCACATGGTCGTAGGTGCGGCCGTCGCCCATCACGCCGACGGTGCGGACCGGCAGCAGCACGGCGAAGGCCTGCCAGATCGCGTCGTAGAGGCCGGCGTTGCGGATCTCCTCCAGATAGACCGTGTCGGCCTTGCGCAGGATCTCCAGCTTCTCCAGGGTGATCTCGCCGGGGATGCGGATGGCGAGGCCCGGGCCGGGGAAGGGATGGCGGCCGATGAAGGCCGGCGGCAGGCCGAGTTCGCGGCCCAAGGCGCGGACCTCGTCTTTGAACAGTTCGCGCAGCGGCTCGACCAGCTTCAGCTTCATCCGCTCCGGCAGGCCGCCGACATTGTGGTGCGACTTGATGGTGACCGACGGGCCGCCGGTGAAGGAAACGCTCTCGATCACGTCGGGGTAGAGCGTGCCCTGGGCCAGGAACTCAGCACCGCCGACCTTGGCGCTCTCCTCGTCGAAGACCTCGATGAACAGGCCGCCGATGATCTTGCGCTTCTGCTCCGGGTCGGTGACGCCGGCCAGCTTGCCCAGGAACAGGTCGGCCGCCTCGCGGTGGACCAGCGGGATGTTGTAATGGTCGCGGAACAGCCGCACGACCTCTTCCGACTCGCCGGCGCGCATCAGGCCGGTGTCGACGAAGATGCAGGTCAGCTGGTCGCCGATGGCCTCGTGGATCAGCACGGCCGCGACCGACGAATCGACGCCGCCCGACAGGCCGCAGATCACCTTGCCGGTGCCGACCTGGGCGCGGATCTTCTCGATCGCCTGCTGCTTGAAGGCGGCCATGGTCCAGTCGCCCTCGATGCCGGCGACGCGGTGGACGAAGTTCGCCAGCAGTTGGGCGCCGTGCGGGGTGTGGACCACCTCCGGATGGAACTGCACGCCGTACAGGCGGCGCTGGTCGTCGGCGATGGCGGCGAAGGGCGCGCCGTCGCTAACCGCCACAGCGCGGAAGCCGGGCGGCAGCGCGGTGACGCGGTCGCCGTGGCTCATCCACACCTGTTCCTTCGACCCGATGTCCCACAGCCCGTCGAACAGGGCGCAGGGCTCCTTGATCTCGATGAAGGCGCGGCCGAACTCGCGGTGGTCGGAGCCGGACACGGTGCCGCCCAGCTGGTGGCACATCGTCTGCTGGCCGTAGCAGATGCCGAGAACCGGAACCTTCAGGTCGAACACCGCCTGCGGCGCGCGCGGGCCGTTCGCCTCGGTGACGGAGGCGGGGCTGCCCGACAGGATGATCGCCTTCGGATCGTATTCGCGGATGCGCTCGTCGCTCATGCCGAAGGGGTGGATTTCGCAATAGACACCGCTCTCGCGCACACGGCGGGCGATGAGCTGGGTCACCTGCGACCCGAAATCGAGAATGAGAACGCGTTCGGCGGAAAGGGAGGCGGCGCTGGACATCGGCGAATCCTGATGCGTGGGGACTCAAGTCCCCTCACTACCGCACCTCCGGCCCCGCCGACAAGCGTGCAAGCGGCGTCAGGTCGCGCCAGCCATAGGCAATTTCCACCAGATCGCTGTTGGCGAAGCGGATCGGCCGCTCCGCCACCTTGATCCCGCCCAACCTTTCATAGAACCAGCGTGACGGGTTGTCGCGCAGGCACCAGACCGCCGCGGAGCGGATGCCGGCGGCCAGGAAACGGTCGGCCATCGCCGCCATCAGCCGCCGACCGATGCCGTAACCCTTTGCGTCGTCTAGCAAATAAAGCGCGTGGAACTCGCCCGCATGCCCCTCCACCGTGACCCGCCGCGTGCCGAAGGAGGCGATGCCGACGATGTTGCCGGGACCGGCGATCCGGCCGGTGACATCCACCGCGACGAAGGCGCCCTGGCCGGGGCCGCGCGTCTCGGCGATGGCTGCCCAGCGCTGGGCGGCGGGCGGCTCCGACAGGTTGACCAGGAACTGCGCCGGGATCAGCCCGGGATAGGTGGAGCGCCAGCTTTGCACATGGACGCGGGCCATGCCGGCGGCGTCCGACCCGCGTGCCTGGCGGATTGCGACCGTGGTGTCCGTCATCGACCGACCCTCCCGTGCAGCCTCTCCCCAACAGTTTGGAGTGCCGGTGCAGGAAGTCCAGACGGAAAAGGAGGGAGACGCACGACGCCGTCGATAGGCTCGCAGGCAGCCCCGCCTCGGCCCCTGCTGCGCGTTCCGCCTCGGCTTCGGTTGTCATCGCGGCGCAACAGAGGTAAACAGCGGGACTTGTTCCGGCGGGGGCCCGCACCGATCCTTATCGGGCGGGGCCGCGCCAGTCCGTCCCAGGCGCCATGGCGGCGCCGCGGGCGGGGCTCCGGAGACCGGACACCGCATGTATTCCTCGCCTACGCTTTCCCGCTACATCGGGCGGCAGTTCGTCGTGTGGTTCTGCCTGCTGATGGTGATCCTGCTCGCCATCGTGCTGCTGCTGGACACGGTGGAGCTTCTGCGCCGCGCCGGCACCAAGCCCCACGTCACCTTCGGGCTGGTGGTGGAGATGGCGCTGCTGAAGCTGCCGGAGATCGGGCAGCAGATCTTCCCCTTCGTCGTCCTGTTCGCGGGCATGTTCACCTTCTGGCGGCTGACGCGCAGTGCCGAGCTGGTGGTGGCCCGCGCGGTCGGCGTGTCGGCCTGGCAGTTCCTGATGCCGGTGATGTTCGCCGCCGCCGCCATCGGCGTGGTGAAGGTGACGCTGATCAACCCGGTCGGTGCCGTGTTCATCGCCAAGTACGAGCAGCTGCAGGACCGCTATCTCAAGCTCCAGTCCAGCACGCTGAACATCTCGCGCTCCGGCCTGTGGCTGCGCCAGACCAACGAGAATGAGCAGTTCTTCATCCATTCGGAGCTGGTGAACCCGGTGACCTTCGAGCTGTCGAACGTCATCGTCTTCCTGTTCGACGCCGACCAGACCTATCTGGGCCGCGTCGATGCGCCGAGCGCCGTGCTGAAGGACCGCAAGTGGGAATTGCAGGAGGCGATCCTGAACCGGGCCAAGAAGGACCCGGAGAAGCTGGACAGCTACACCATCCCGACCGAGCTGGACATGGCGACCATCGAGGAGAGCTTCGCCCCGCCGGAGACCATTTCCTTCTGGGAGCTGCCGCGCTTCATCCACACGCTGGAGACCACCGGTTTCCCGGCCGTGCGCCACCGGCTGCATTACCAGTCGCTGCTGGCCCAGCCCTTCCTGTTCCTGGCGATGGTGCTGTTCGCCGCCGCCTTCTCGCTGCGGCTGCCGCGCCGCGGCGGCACCATGGCGATGGTCACCGGCGGCGTACTGACCGGCTTCGTGCTGTTCGTCATGACCGACGTGGTCCGCACCTTCGGCATGTCGGAAACCATTCCCATCCTCATGGCCGCCTGGAGTCCCGCCGGCATCAGTCTGCTGCTGGGCATCGCCGCCCTTCTGCATCTGGAAGACGGCTGAGGGGACGGTTGCCGGGAAGGGGCGCTGGGAAGGGATAGAGGGTGGGACCTTTCGCCGCAAAGCGGGCGGTTATCGCCATCGGTCATAATTCCGCCCACTTGGTTTAGCACTGGATTGCAGGGGCCGATTCCGTTTGCCAGGGGCACCGGCCCCACCGTAATAACGGGCGACCCGTTTTTGGAGCTTGAGCAGCATGTCGAGTTTGCGAGCCGTCCGGACCACCGTCGCCGTGGCGACCGCCTGTGCGCTTCTGGCCATGCCCGCCGTGGCGCAGTCCAGCAAGGCTGCCGCCGGCGCCGCCACGCCGCGGACGGGGGACGAGAGCACGCGTCAGGCCCGCGCGCCGGGGTCGGAAGGCATCGCTGCGGTGGTGAATGACGAGGTCGTTTCGGTTTCGGACGTCAATGCCCGCATCCGCATGGCGCTGCTGAACGCCGGCGCCGCCGCCAACCCGGAGACGACCAAGCGGCTGATGCCGCAGGTGATGCGCCTGTTGATCGACGAGCGCCTGCAGATGCAGGAGGCTAAGCGCCAGGGCGTCACCGTGTCGGCGTCGGAGATCGACGATGCCGTCAAGCGCATTGCCGAGCAGAACCGGATGAACGGCCAGCAGCTTCAGGAGATGCTGAAGCGCCAGAACGTGCCGTATTCCACACTGAAGGACCAGATCCGCGCCCTGCTCGCCTGGCAGAAGGTGATGCAGCGCCGCATCCGCCAGGAGGTCGTGGTCGGCGAGGACGAGGTCGATGCCGCGATGGAGCGGCTGAAGGCCAACATCGGCAAGCCCGAATATCTTGTCGCCGAGATCTTCCTGGCGGTGGACAGCCCCGACCAGGACGACGAGGTGCGCCGCAACGCAGAGCGTCTGGTGGAAGAGGTGAAGCGCGGCGGCAATTTCGCCGCGCTCGCCCGCCAGTTCTCGCAGTCCGCTGGCGCCGCGTCGGGCGGCGACCTGGGCTGGGTGCGCAGCGGCGAACTGTCGCCGGAGGTGGACAAGGCGCTGTCGGGCATGCGCGGCGGCCAGCTGTCGTCGCCGGTCCGCACGGCGACCGGCTACCACATCCTGATGGTGCGCGGTCAGCGGCCGTTCGGCAGCAGTGGCGGCGAGATGCCGATGCCGGTCGCCCGGCCGGCCGCACCCCGTCCGCAGCCGCGGCCGGACGTGGCCAAGGCCACGGTCAACATGAAGCAGATCATTCTTCCGATCGAGTCCAAGGAGCAGGCCAAATCCGTCAAGGAACAGGCTGAAAAGCTGCGCAAGTCGATCAAGAGCTGCTCCGATTTCCAGGCCCGCGCCAAGGAGACCGGCATGCCGGAATCGGGCGACATGGGCACCATGCGGGTCAAGGACATGGCGCCCGGCCTGCAGAATCTCGCGCTCGGCATCCCGCTCGGCCAGGCCAGCCCGGTGCTGATGAGCCCGGCCGCCGCGGTGATCCTGATCGTCTGCAAGCGCGACATGCCGATGATCCAGCCGCCGCCGGAAGCCCAGCCGGCCCCCCCGCCGCCGCCGGCCCCGACTCCCATCCAGGAGGCCAAGCTGCCCGGCCGCGACGAGATCGAGCGCGAACTGGTCAGCGAACGGGCGGAGCTGCTGTCGCGCCGGTACCTGCGTGACCTGCGCCGCACCGCCTTCATCGAGACCCGCCTGTGACCGCCGCCCCGCCGAACGACCTGCCGCTGGCCCTGACCATGGGGGAGCCGGCCGGCGTCGGCGGGGAGATCGGCTTGAAAGCGTGGCTGGCCCGCGACGAGGCCGGCCTGCGCCCCTTCGTCATTCTGGACGACCCCGCGAGGCTGGCCGCACTGGCGGTCTCGCTTGGGCTGCCGGTGCCGGTGCAGGCCGTCTCGTCTCCGCAGGAGGGGGCGGCACTGTTCGGCCGCGCCCTGCCGGTGCTGCCGGTCGCGCTCGGCAACCCGGTTGTCGCCGGCCGGCCCGATCCGGCCAACGGTGCCGCGGTGATCGCCAGCATCGACCGTGCCGTGGCGCTTGTGCAGGGTGGGCAGGCCGCGGCCGTGGTCACCAACCCGATCCAGAAATCGTCGCTCTATGCCGCCGGTTTCCGCCATCCCGGCCACACCGAATATCTGGCTCACCTCGCCGGACTGACCGACGAGCCGATCATGATGCTGGCGGCGGCCGATCTGCGGGTGGTGCCGGTGACCATCCATGTGTCGGTGCGCGACGCGGTGAACCTGCTGACCACCGAAGCCATCGTCCATGCCGGCCGGGTCACCGCGGCGTCGCTGGCGCGCGACTTCGGCATCGACCGTCCGCGGCTGGCCGTCGCCGGCCTGAACCCGCATGCGGGGGAGGGCGGGGCGATGGGGCGCGAGGAGATCGACATCATCGAGCCCGCCATCCGGACGTTGCGCGCCGACGGCATCGATGTGTCCGGGCCGCGTCCGCCCGATACCATGTTCCATGCCGCCGCCCGCCGCGGCTATGACGCCGCTTTGTGCATGTACCACGATCAGGCGCTGATCCCGGTGAAGACGGTTGATTTCGATAGCGGGGTGAACATCACGCTGGGGCTGCCCTTCGTCCGCACCTCTCCCGACCATGGGACGGCGCTGGACATTGCGGGCACCGGCAGGGCGAATGCGACCAGCCTGATCGCGGCGCTGAAGACGGCCGACCGGATGGCGCGGAACCGGCAACGGACAGCCGGTCCTTAAAGCCGGAATACGGAAGTCCCCGAACGAAAAAGGAGCGCCCGATGCGCTCCTTTTTTCATGTCTGCCAACGCTGCTTTTCGACCCGAAGGATCAGCCCCGGTCGTCGGGGTCGTACATGGTCGGGCCGCCCTGCTGGTCGTGGTGGGCGGGCATCTGATCGCGGTGATGGTGGGTGCGGGCGATGAAGGGCGCCAGCTCCTGCAACTCGATGAAATTGTCGGCCTGCCGGCGCAACTCGTCGGCGACCATCGGCGGCTGCGAGCGGACGGTGCTGACGACGCTGAAGCGGACGCCCTTGCGCTGCACGGCCTCCACCAGCCGGCGGAAGTCGCCGTCGCCGGAAAAGAGCAGGATGTGGTCGACATGATCGGCCATCTCCATCACGTCGATGGCCAGCTCTATGTCCATGTTGCCCTTGATCTTGCGCCGGCCCGAGGCGTCGGTGAACTCCTTGGTTGGCTTGGTCACCATGGTGTAGCCGTTGTAGTCCAGCCAATCGACCAGCGGACGGATCGGGGAGTATTCCTGATCTTCGACGAGGGCGGTGTAATAGAAGGCGCGCACAAGCCGGCCTTCCCCGGCGAAGCCGTCACGCAACCTTTTGTAATCAATATCGAAGCCAAGTGAACGTGCTGCGGCGTAGAGGTTGGCGCCATCGATAAAAAGTGCGAGACGCTCTTCCTTGTAAAACAACTTGCTGACATCACGCGGCAAAGTCGAATTGCGGTCCAATGCCTGGATCCTTTCATCGCTGCTTGTTGAAAATGTATTGGAACATGCGCAAAAGCTCGCGTTCCAATTTTGAAATCTAGTGTATTGTGGGCAAACATACAAGAGGCAGGGATTGCCTACTGTCTCCGGTCGTCAGGCCGATGGATATTGAGCTTGGACAGGGGTGTTCCCCCGACGCAATGCAGCAGCGCTGTCGTTCGCGCTTGCACCTATCGGACCACATCCATATAGTCTAGAGCCTCCTATGAATCCGGAGTTCGTCTGGCATGGCCCGCGTTACCGTTGAAGATTGCGTCCTGAAGGTTCCGAACCGTTTCGAGCTGGTCATGATGGCTGCCCAGCGCGCCCGCGAAGTCGCGAGCGGCGCCCCGCTGTCGATCGACCGCGACAACGACAAGAATCCGGTCGTGGCGCTCCGCGAGATCGCGGACGAGACGGTGTCGCTGGAGTATCTGAAGAACGCCCTGATCAAGGGCCACCAGAAGCATGTCGAGCCGGACGAGCCCGAGGAAGAGATCGTCGAGCTGATGGCCGGCGAGAATGACTGGGCCGCCCGCGGCAACAACTCGCTGGGCGACGAAGACGGCATGAGCGAGAGCGACGGCGAAGAGTTGACCGAGGAAGATGACGTCGCCGCCGACATGGATGCGGAGCCGGGCGCCGGTTTCGCCATGACCGAGGATCCCGACGGAGACCTCTGATTCTGGACAACGACCGCAGGACCCGGAGGGGGCGCAATGCCCCCTCGCCGCAGAGAAGGGTGGGGGGCATCCTGCTCCCCTTCGGTTCGAACGGAACCGCCCTGAGAAACGTCACGAACACATTTGAGGCGCCGCGTGCGCCGGGTCGGGCCGCATGATCCGGCAGTACGAGCTTGTCGAGCGCGTCAAGGCGTATGACCCCTCCGCCGACGAGGATCTCCTCAACCGCGCCTACGTCTTCTCGATGAAGGCGCACGGGTCGCAGACGCGCGCGTCCGGCGATCCCTACTTCCTCCATCCGCTGGAGGTCGCCGGCATCCTCACCCAGATGAAGCTGGACGCCGGCACCATCGCCACGGCGCTGCTTCACGACACGGTCGAGGACACCGTCGCCACGCTCGAAGACATCGAGCGGGTCTTCGGCAAGGAAATCGCGCGTCTGGTCGACGGCGTCACCAAGCTGTCGCGGCTGGAACTGAACAGCGAGCAGGCCAAGCAGGCGGAGAATTTCCGCAAGCTGGTCATCGCCATGTCGGAGGACATCCGCGTCCTTCTCGTGAAGCTCGCCGACCGGCTTCACAACATGCGCACGCTGTTCCACCTGAAGAAGCCGGAAAAGCGCCGCCGCATCGCCCGCGAGACCATCGAGATCTACTCGCCCTTGGCCGAGCGCATCGGCATGCACAAGATCAAGGACGAGCTGGACGATCTTGCCTTCGCCGAACTGAACCCCGACGCGCGCGACAGCATCCTGGCCCAGCTGGCCCGCCTGCGCAGCGAGGGCGAGAACCGCGTCCAGACCATCATCACCGAACTGCGCGAGCTGCTGGCCTCCGAAGGTCTGCCCGACGTGTCGGTGTCGGGACGCGAGAAGTCGGCCTATTCGATCTGGCGCAAGCTCCAGCGCAAGAATGTCAGCTTCGAACAGCTATCCGACATCATGGCCTTCCGCATCACGGTCGGCTCGGTCGGGGAATGCTATCAGGCGCTGGGCATCGTCCACGCCCATTATCCGGTCGTGCCGGGGCGCTTCAAGGACTACATCTCCACGCCCAAGCCCAACGGCTACCGCAGCCTGCACACCGGCGTGATCGGTCCCGGCCGCAACCGGATCGAGGTGCAGATCCGCACCCAGGACATGCATGAGATCGCCGAGCTGGGCGTGGCCGCCCACTGGGCCTACAAGCAGGACCACCAGCCGCGCCCGAACGGCGGCGAGTACCGCTGGCTGCGCGAGCTGCTGGACATCCTGGAGCATGCGCAGAAGCCGGAAGAGTTCCTGGAGCATACCAAGCTGGAGCTGTTCCAGGACCAGGTGTTCTGCTTCACGCCGAAGGGCGACCTGATCGCGCTGCCGCGCGGGGCGACGCCGGTCGACTTCGCCTATGCCGTCCACTCGCAGGTCGGCGACCATTGCGTCGGCGCGAAGATCAACGGCCGCATGTTGCCGCTGCGCACCCAGCTGCAGAACGGCGATCAGGTCGACATCGTCACGTCGAAGGCGCAGACGCCGGTTCCGGGCTGGGAACGCTTCGTCGTCACCGGCAAGGCGCGCGCCCGCATCCGCAAGTTCCTGCGCACCCAGCAGCGCGCCCAGTATATGGAACTGGGCCGCGGCATGCTGATGCGGCAGTTCAAGTCGGAAGGCTACGAGTTCACCGAAAAGGCGCTGGAAGCCGCCACCAAGATCTTCCAGCAGCCGACGGTGGACGATCTGATGGCCGGTGTCGGCTCCGGCCTGCATTCGGTCCGCGAAGTCTTCCACGCCGTCTTCCCCGGCCACAAGGCCCAGACCGCTCCCGCCGTCCGCGAGCTGGAAGAGAGCGCGCCGAAGCCCAAGGCCAAGGCCCGCAAGGAATCGGCACTGCCGATCCGCGGGCTGATCCCAGGCATGGCGGTCCATTACGCCCGCTGCTGCCACCCGCTGCCGGGCGACCGCATCGTCGGCATCGTCACCACCGGCAAGGGCGTGACGATCCACACCATCGACTGCGAAACGCTGGAAAGCTTCCATGAATCGCCGGAACGCTGGATCGACGTGTCGTGGGAGACCGGTCCGGATTCGCCGGAGGAGCATGTCGGCCGCATCAGCGTCGTCATCGCCAACGAACAGGGCTCGCTCGGCACGCTGTTCACGGTGATTGGCAAGAACCAGGGCAATGTCATCCATCAGAAGATCACGAACCGCAGCACCGATTATTTCGAGCTGCTGATCGACATCGACGTGAAGGATGCCAAACACCTGACCAACATCATGGCCGCCCTGCGCGCCACCCCGGCCATCCATTCGGTGGAGCGGGCGCGGGGGCGGTGACGCTCCCGCCGGCACGCAACAGGGTCGCAGCGCAAGACGCACCATGATGGTGTGCGATGGGAGAACAGGACATGCGGCTCGATAGGCTGCTCCTGCCGGTTTCGGTTGCCGCCTTATGCTTGACGCCGCTTCATGGTGCCCACGCGGACAACGGGGAAAAGTTGTTCGTGGAGAGATGCGCCATGTGCCACGGGGCGGATGCGAAGGGTTCGGGCCCGCTGGCGGGCGAGAGCAACCCTCCGACCCCCGATCTGACGACGGCGGCCTTCCGAAAGCGCTTGGCCGACTATCCCGGCGTCATCGTGTCGTCGATCATATTGCGGCCAAACGGGGATCTGATCCCGAGAACATTGAAGGAAAACGGCTACCGGCTCCCGCCGCACGCCTGGACCGTCAAGGATTTCCGCGATCTGAACGAGTATCTGAGCAGCGTGATCCACAGGTCGAACTAAGGAAAATCCGCCGGGATCGCCGGTCCGGCCATCCGGTCGGGCAGGGGCGGAGACGGTAAATTCCCTGTCATCCGCGATTGCGTCGGTCGGTTCGGCGTGACGGATGGCGGACGCACCGCTATATAGACGGAATCGCCCCCGCCCGTTCCGGCGGGCGGCGGCGCTTTGGAGTCCTTGCATGTCCCGTATTCTCCGCCTCGGCGTGAACATCGACCATGTGGCGACCGTCCGCAATGCACGCGGGGGGGCGCATCCCGATCCGGTGCGCGCGGCGAAGCTGGCCATCGAGGCCGGGGCGGACGGGATCACCGCTCATCTGCGCGAGGACCGCCGCCACATCGTGGATCGCGACATCGAACGGCTGATGGCCGAGATCGACCGTCCGCTGAACTTCGAGATGGCGGCGACCGACGAGATGCTGGGCATCGCCCTGCGCCACAAGCCGCACGCCGCCTGCCTCGTCCCGGAAAAGCGCACCGAGGTGACGACCGAAGGCGGGCTGGACGTGATCGGCCAGTACGACCATCTGGTCCGCCCGGTCGGCGAGCTGGGCGCCGCCGGCATCCGTGTCTCGCTGTTCATCGATCCGGAGCCGGCGCAGCTCGACGCCGCCAAGCGGCTCGGCGCCCCGGTGGTGGAACTGCACACCGGCGCCTATTGCGATGCCCACAGCACGGCGGAGCGCGAGGCGGAACTGGCGCGCATCGTCCGCGCCGCCGCCCATGCCGAGGCCATCGGGCTGGAATGCCATGCCGGCCACGGGCTGAGCTACGACACCGTCGGCCCCGTGGCGGCGATCCAGACCATCGTCGAACTGAACATCGGCCATTTCCTGATCGGCGAGGCGATCTTCGTCGGCCTGACCAACTCCATCGCCCGCATGCGCAAGGCCATGGACAGGGCGCGCGCCGCCGGAATGCCGGCATGACGATGTCCGGCACCATCCTCGGCATCGGCAACGACCTGATCGACATCCGGCGGGTCGAGAAGTCGCTGGAGCGCTTCGGACAGCGTTTCATCGACCGCATCTTCACCGATGTCGAGCAGGCCAAGTCCGAACGCCGCGCCGGCTCCGCCGCAAAGAACAACGCGCGGGCCTCCACCTATGCCAAGCGTTTCGCCGCCAAGGAGGCCTGCTCCAAAGCCCTGGGCACCGGTTTCCGCGACGGCGTGTTCTGGCGCGACATGGGGGTGGTGAACCTGCCGTCCGGCCAGCCGACGATGCGGTTGACCGGCGGCGCGCTGGCCCGGCTGGAGGCGATCACGCCGCCGGGCATGCGCGCGAAAATCCATGTGACGCTGACCGACGAATACCCGATGGCGGAAGCGTTCGTCGTCATCAGCGCCGAGCCCATCCAGTCCGAAATGCCCGAAACGCCCACCGAAACGGCGACCCCAGAATGACCTTTCAGAAAGAAACGGCGCCCACCGCCAAAGCCAAGGACTCCGGGTTCGCCGAAACCGTCAAGACGGTGATCTTCGCCGTGCTGATCGCCTTCGGCGTGCGGACCTTCGCCTTCGAGCCGTTCAACATCCCGTCGGGGTCGATGATCCCGACCCTGCTGATCGGCGATTACCTGTTCGTGTCGAAGTTCAGCTACGGCTACAGCAAATACACCGTCGGCTTCGGCCTGCCGCTGTTCGAGGGCCGCATCCTGGGCTCCGAGCCGGAGCGGGGCGACGTGGCGGTGTTCAAGCTGCCGCGCGACAACAAGACCGACTACATCAAGCGGGTGATCGGCCTGCCGGGCGATACCGTCCAGATGATCGGCGGCATCCTGCACATCAACGGCCAGCCGGTGAAGCGGGAGCGGATCGAGGATTACGTGACCACGGATTCGCTGGGCCGCAGCATCCGCACGGCGCAGTTCATCGAAACGCTGCCCAACGGCCGCACCCACCGCATCATCGAGGAATCGGACAACGGTCCGCTCGACAACACGCCGGTGTTCAAGGTGCCGCCCGGCCATCTCTTCATGATGGGCGACAACCGCGACAACTCGCTCGACAGCCGCGTGCCGTCGCAGGTCGGGTTCGTTCCCATCGAAAACATGGTCGGCCGCGCCGAATTCCTGTTCTTCTCGCTCGACGAAGGCACGCGCTTCTACGAAATCTGGCGCTGGCCGGTCGATCTGCGCTTCAGCCGTCTGTTCAACGGAGTCCGGTAAGTGTCCACCGTCACCAAGGCGCCCGCCGATCTGGGCGCCGGCTCCGACATCCAGCCCGATGGCGCCGCCCGGTCCGCGGACGTCGCCAGCCTTGCGCAGGCGCTGGGTTATGAGTTTTCCGACCCGTCGCTCCTGCACGATGCCGTCACCCACCCCAGCTTGATGGGTCTGGAGCGGACCGGCCGCAAGGGGCACAAGGGGCCGGGCATCGCCTATGAGCGGCTGGAGTTCCTGGGCGACCGCGTCGTCGGACTGGTCGTCGCGCAATGGCTGCTGGAACGCTATCCGAACGAGCGCGAGGGCGCGCTGGCCAAGCGGCACGCCGCGCTGGTGCGCCGGGAATCGCTGGGCCGTGTCGCCGACGCCATCGGGCTGGGCGCCTATCTGCGCCTGTCGCCGGCGGAAGCGCAGAGTGGCGGGCGGGAGAACCGCACCATCCTGGGCGACGCCTGCGAGGCGGTGCTGGGCGCCATGTATCTCGATGGCGGGCTGGAGCCGGTGACGCGCTTCGTCCGGCAGGCGCTGGCCGGCGAGATCGACAAGGCGACGCCGCCGCCGCTGGACAGCAAGACGACGTTGCAGGAATGGGCGCAGGGCCGCGGCAAGCCGCTGCCCCGCTATGAACTGATCGAACGCAGCGGCCCGGCGCACGAGCCGCTGTTCGTGGTTGCGGTGCATGTCGAGGGCATGGATCCGGTCTCCGGCTCCGGTTCCTCCAAGCGCATCGCGGAAAAGAAGGCGGCCAGCGCATTGCTGCGCCAGGTGGGAGTGCAAGTCGATGACTGACGGTCGCGACGACATCGACAAGACGAATATCGAGCCCGGTTCCGAAGCTGCGGAGCCGACTCCGGAGCCCGTGCCGGACGACGAGGCGCTCGAGGGCGCCGATCTCGAGGGCGGGGACGCCGCCGAAGACGCCGAGGAGGGCGACTTCGAGGACGAGGACGGCGAATACGAGGATGGCGATTACGAGGACGATGAGGATGATGAGGACGCCCCGCGCGGGCAGCCCATCTCCGTCCTGCCGCCTCTGCCGACGATGCCGGACCATCCGCGCTGCGGCTTCATCGCGCTGGTCGGTGCGCCGAACGCCGGCAAGTCGACGCTGCTGAACGCGATGATCGGCAGCAAGGTGTCGATCGTCAGCCCGAAGGTGCAGACCACCCGCACCCGCGTGCTCGGCATCACCATCCAGGGCGATGCCCAGATGATCTTCGTCGACACCCCCGGCATCTTCAAGCCGAAGCGCCGGCTGGACCGCGCCATGGTGGCGGCGGCCTGGCAGGGGGCGGAGGATGCCGACGTGATCGGCGTGCTCTACGACGTGTCGCGCCGCTCCATCGACGAGGACACCCGCAGCATCGTCGCCCGACTGAAGGAGCAGGGGCGCGAAGCCATCCTGATCCTGAACAAGATCGATCTGGTGAAGCGCGACGTCCTGCTGGGCATCGCTGACGCCTTCCGCCAGGAGGGCATCTTCTCCGACATCTTCATGGTGTCGGCCTTCACCGAGGATGGCGTCGCCCATCTGAAGCAGTTCCTGGCCGACCGTCTGCCGGACGGGCCGTGGCATTTCCCGGAGGACCAGATCTCCGACATGCCGATGCGCCTGCTGGCGGCGGAAATCACCCGCGAGAAGCTGTTCCTCCAGCTTCACCAGGAGCTTCCCTATTCCGCCACGGTCGAGACCGAGGTGTGGGAGGAGTTCGACGACGGCTCCGTCAAGATTTCGCAGGTCATCTTTGTGCAGCGCGAAAGCCAGAAGGCCATCGTGCTGGGGAAGGGCGGCCAGCGGATCAAGGCGCTGGGCTCCGCGGCACGGTCCGAGCTGACCCATATGCTGGAACGCCGCGTCCACCTGATCCTGTTCGTGAAGGTGCGCGAAGGCTGGGTCGACGATCCGGAGCGCTACTCGGCCTGGGGCCTCGATTTCGGGGCGTCCTGATGTTCGGGCGTCCTGCCCCATGAAAAAGGCCCTCTCCCGCGGGAGAGGGCCTTTTCATTTGGGGCCGTTCGCAGCCCGGTCAGGCGGCGATCAGGCGCAGATGGCCGTCGAAATCGTCGAGCGCGCGCATCAGGTCCATCATCGCCTGATCGGCCTGGGCGCGGGCGAAGGGCCATGCGTCGTCGTCGGCCATATGGGCGGCCTCGATGCGGGCGATGGCGCGGTTGTTCAGGCCGCGGAGACGGTCGAGCGTGCGTTCCCACGTTTCCCGCCGGTCGCTGTCGGCGCGCTCCACCATCGATCGCAGGGTTTCCATGCGGTCGGTGGCGCGCAGCACCAGATCACGGCTCAACGTGTCGAAAGCTTGCCGGTTGCGGCGGCTCATGAAGTGTCCTCCTTTGATCCTCAACCTTTTTTGACTTCTCGGCCGGTCGGGTGAAGATATCCCCGTGCCGACACTGCGAAAACGCAACAGAAGCCCACAGTCGGCACCGCCCGTTTGGGAGATGCCGCCCGATTTTTGCGGTGCGATTTCGCAGATGCGGAATATCTGTCCGAATCCAAATTCCGCCGGGCCGCCCCGCCCATCAAGGACAAGGCAAACCCGGTGGCCAAGGAAGTCTTCCTGGTTGGATTGCGTTTCCTCCAGGGCCGGTTTCATCCGGCCCGTTCCTCTTTTTATACGCCGTCATTTTGACGACGTTCTTTTGTTTTGGTGACGCTTTTGTGCCGGAATGCCGATGCCGGGTCAATCCGCCCAAAAATCATAGTCGCCGCGCAATCTGTCGCAGCCTAAAGGCGAGGTTGTAGACCCACTATTGAGCAGAAAGTCGGAAGTGGTAGAACTGCCGGTAGGGCGGTCTCAGACCTCTGTGCGCGCCTTCACTCGGCCGCGACGGCATAGGCGGGGATGGCCTCGGCATTGGCCGGCTCAGGCAAGGCGGAGCCGCAGCAGGGGGCGGCGACTGGCGTCGTCGCAACGGCGGCGGCAGCGGCGGTCTGCTGTGCGAAGGTGGCGCGGTGTTCGCTGGCCATGCTGCGCATGGTTGGAACGCATTTGCCGCACTGGACCTGGCAATTGTGATGGCGGAACACCGAGGCCGGGGTCGTGGCGCCCTGATCGAGCGCAGCCTTGACCTTCTTATCGTTCAACGCGTGGCAGATGCAGACGTACATAAGCCCTCGGCGAAAATCGGTTTCGTAAGAGGTGTCCCGAGCCCAGCAATAGCTGAGAGTGAGAATCGTTGTCAATGACGCTATTGCGAGCCAATCGCATATAAGAAGTTTCGAGACGCTTTGTCACAGCCCCCTTCGCGTCACGCCGAAAGGGGTGCACCGCATCCTTGCGCTTGCATTCGACGGCCGGCAGCGGTAGCCCCTGGGGCATGGACGACAGCACCCCCAAAGCCGCCCCCCCGAATGCCCCCGGCACCGACCCGCAAGCCGTTCCCGGCGCGGTGGTGACCCCGCTCGGCCAGACCATCTATCTGGCGGCGGACGGCTTCCTCGACGATCTGGTGGCGGAGCTGGGGGACGTCGCATCGGTCGACGGCCGGCTGGTCTTCGTCGACGGCCCGGCCCGGCCGGCGGCCTGGGCGCAGAACATCTGGTACGACCCGGTTCGCATCGAATTCCCCTCAATCAAGGGCGGGGCGAAGGCTCTGCGCGGCATCCAGCGCAATTGGGCGCTGTGGTCGCAGCGCCATCACCGCCGCGCCGCCCTGATCCAGGAAAACCTTCCGCATGTGTCGGCCAAGCCGGTGGTCTTCCCGTCGCCCCTGCCGACGGCGCCGCTGGGCTCCTGGACGCTGACCGACGAGTCCACCATCATCGCCGCGGCACGCTGTTCCAGCCCGTTCCGCAACGGCGAGGTGACCTTCATCGAGAACCGCACGGCGCCGCCCAACCGCGCCTATCTGAAGCTGTGGGAGGCGCTGACCCTGTTCGGGGAGCAGCCGGGACCGGGCGACCGCTGTCTCGACCTCGGCGCCTGTCCCGGCGGCTGGACCTGGGTGCTGCACGAGCTGGGTGCGTCGGTGGTCAGCGTCGACAAGGCGCCGCTCGATCCGGCCATCGCCGCCCTGCCGCGGGTGGAGATCCGCCAGGAGAGCGCCTTCGGCCTGAAGCCGGCGACGGTCGGCCCGGTCGATTGGCTGTGCTGCGACGTGATCTGCTACCCGACCCGCCTGCTGCGCCTGGTGAAGGAGTGGATGGACAGCGGGCTCGCCAAGCGCTTCGTCTGCACGTTGAAGTTCCAGGCGGAAACCGACCATGAGACCGCCCGCGCCTTCGCGGAGATCCCCGGCGGCCGGGTGCTCCACCTCCACCACAACAAGCACGAACTGACCTGGATCTGGCCGGCGAAATAAGGGCCGGCAAAATGAGGAAGGCCGGCCGGTTCAGGCCAGTGCCCGTCCCTCGGCATAGCCATAGCTGACATAATGCTGTTTGGCGGCGGTCAGGTTGCCGCCGACGGCGGTGCGGACGTCCGGGTTCGCCGCCAGATAGGCGGCGGCGTTGAAGCGGGTCAGCGAACGGCCCTCCAGCCGGCCGCTGACGATGTAATGCAGTTCCACCGCTTCGCGGTTGTCGCCGAAGGCGGCGATCAGGTCGGGGTTGCTGGCCTCGTAGGACAGCGTGTCGAACAGGGTGGAGCTGCGGCCCTCGCGGTTACCGGCCTCGATGTAATGGCGGGTGGCGGCGGCGACGTCGCTGCCGAAGCTGGTCAACAGATCGCCATAGCCGGCCAGATAATTGTAGGGATCGAAGCCGGTCAGGCTGCGGCCCTCATAGACGCCGGCACCGATGAGATGCTGGGTCGCCGCCGCGGCGTTGGTGCCGAGCGCCGCGATCAGGTCGCTGTTGGAGGCGACGTAGCGCAGCGCGTCGAAAGTGCCGGACACCATCGACGCCAGGGCGGTGCTGCCGTCGGCGAAGCGCAGATAGTCGATGTTGGTCAGCAGGTCATTGCCGTCGGCGCCGCTGACGATGTAGCGGCCGGCGTCCAGCAGCTGGACGCGGTACTGGGCGCGGCGGCCGCTGAACACCACGGTGTCGGTGCCGGCGCCGCCGTCCAGCACATTGCCCAGATCGTTGACGGTGAAGCTGTCGTTGCCGCTGCCGCCGGTCGCCAGCTGCACCCTGGTGCCATAGGCCAGCGCCAGGAAAGTCGTGCCGCCGGCGCTGCTGAACTGGCCGCTGCGCAAATCCAGCGACAGGTCGGCCGTCTGGGCGGCGCCGTTCAGGCTGTTGTGGCCGGTGGGGTCCCACAGGGTGGTGAAGCTGGCGGTGTTCAGCGCGTAGCCGGTGTCGCCGGCCCCGGTCGCCATGTTGGCGCCGTAGAGATACTGGATCGCGGCGATGTCGTAGAGGCTGGGGCCGGTCAGGTAGGTCCCCGACGGCAGCGCGGCGTTCTCGTTGTAGGACATGATGCTGAACGCATAATTGTCCGTCGCCGCCGGCAGATAGGGCCCCTCCGTCCCGTCGTCGGTGCCAGCGTTGTAGTTGCCGGGATGCTTCAGCCCCAGCGCATGGCCGATCTCGTGGATGACGGTCATGTAGCTGTAGCTGCCCGACGTCGGGTTGGTGTTCCCGGCGCTGTCGTTGGCCAGGAACACCTGTCCCCCCTGGGTGCCGGTGGAGGGGTAATAGGCGTAGGCCGCCGACTGGCCGCGCTGCCGGTTGGTCCCGAAGGCGACCGCCGCGCTCGCAGCGTCGGAAATCTCCACGAAGGCGACGTTGGCGACCGCGCTCCAGGCCGCCAGCGCCTGCCGGACGGCGGCGTGCTGGGCGGTGTTCATGGCGGCGAAGCCGGTGGAGTCGGTGGCGGAGACCTGCCGCGAGCTGGTCAGGAAGCCATAGGCGACGGTGGCGGCGGCACCGACGGAGCCGCCGTCCAGCACCGTGCCGTTGTTACCCCAATGCGGTGTTCCGTCGGCGAGCAGGGTGGCGACGGTGTCGGACGGGGCAGACTGGCTCATGGACGCTGGGTCTCGCGGCGAATGGGGGGCAAACGGGGAAGGGCAAACGGAGACGTTGCCCGGGCGGACGCCGGGACACGAGGGATATATGGTTGATACGGAAGACGGGAACAGCCTCCAGCGCAACCGGTCAGGCGCGGCGCAGGGCCAGTTCGATGGAGGGACGCAGCATGGAGGCGGCGGCATGGCCGATCTCCACCGCCTCGGCGGCGCGGTCGAACTCCAGGATGCCGATATGGGCCAGCCGCGGCGCGATCAGCACGTCGGGCGGCTCGCCGGCCAGGCGGGACCGGGTGATGCGGTCCTGCATGATGTCGATGGAGCCGGCCATCACCTCCAGCGCGTTGGGCATCTGCCTGTGGGCATGGGCGTCGTCGATCTGATCGGCCAGGAACTGGGTGCGCCGGCTGGGCTTGCGGCCGAGCCATGTCGAGATCTGGCTGGTCAGGTGGGACAGGGCGGGGGAGCCGGCATCGCCGCCCGCCACCACCGGCTCCGGCGCCTTGACCGCAACCGTGTTGCCGCCAATTCCCTTGCCGTTTAGCCCCTTGCCGTTGCCGGCCCCGCGGCCGGTCGGCCGGCCCAGCGGCGACAGCTCGCTGTTCAGGTTGACCGCGACCACGATGTCGGCCCCCAGCGCCCGGCAGAGCGAGACCGGCACCGGGTTGACCAGGGCGCCGTCGACCAGCAGGTGATGGTCGCGCCGCACCGCCGGGAACAGGCCGGGCATGGCGGCCGAAGCCATCACCGCCGACATCAGCGGGCCGTCGCGCAGCCACATCTCCCGCCCCGTCGACAGGTCTGTGGCGACGGTGGCGAAGGGCATCGGCAGCTTTTCGATCAGGATGTTGCTGCGCTCGTTGTCGAAGCGTCCGAACGCCTTCTCGGCCGCCACCAGACCGCCGCGGCGGAAGGTGAGGTCGATGATGCCCAGCATGCCGAGCCAGCCCATCTTCTGCGCCCAGGCCTGAAGCTCGTCGAGCTGGTCGGTCAGATAGGCGGCCCCCACCGCGGCGCCGATCGAGGTGCCGCAGATGATGTCGGGCTTGATCCCGATCTCCTCCAGCGCGCGCAGGACGCCGATATGCGCCCAGCCGCGCGCCGCACCGCTGCCCAGCGCAAGCCCGATCTTCAGGTCGGTTCCCCTCGCCATCCGCATCTCCCGTCGGCGCCCCCGGCCTTGGAGGCCAAATGCCTCCGGCATCGGAGGCCAGATGCCCCCGGCATCGGAGGCTTGATCTAGAGCTTATCATCTAGGCATTACCGGCCGGTTTCGGAAGCGGCCGGAAGTGGCACGCCGCCGGAGACGGGGGCATCGCCGCTCGCGAGATGGGAAATGTCGAAAATTTGGCCGATCTTTGACCTGGATCAGAGGTCACCCGGGCATGACTGTGGCAATTCTGTGCCAGTGGTCCGGCATTGTCGTATCCCATGGCGATTTTAACCATGCGTCAACTGGCCCGGATGCAATTTCGTTGCGTTGCAATGTAGTTCCCGAACCCCGGAAGGTTTGTCATGGCCGACGAACTGAAAAGCTTTAGAAAAGACTGGAAGCGCTGGTCGCCGATGGAGCGGCTGGTTGCCGTGACCGTGCTGGTCCTGATCGCGCTCCTCGGTGCGCCGGCCGCCGCCAGCCTGTTCTGAGCCACGCCGCTGTCGAGGCCCGCGCGCATGCGGTCGCGCCGGCCACAGTGTGACGTGCCGGCAACTCGGGCGCAGTGTCAGGACCCCTGGCGGGGTCATCTTTACGGGCTCTTAACCCTCGCGTCCTAGGCTTTGTCGGCTCGGACAGTTCCTTGGACGGTTGGGCGCCACAAGCGGTCGGAGCATCGAACCTCCGCTGCGGACGGCACCGACGGTGCGCTCGCTGGAGGGCGCGAACCGGGGAGGTTCCGGCACATTCCGCCAAGGCCTTGCCCCTCTCGCTGGACACGCCCGATGACCTTCTCCGCCCAATCCGCCGTGACGGAACAGAAGCTCCTGAGACAGCGCCTCGACACCGCCTTTGCGGAAGCCGCACAGCCGCTGTCGCGCGACGAGGTGACGGACATCGTCCGCAACATCCTGGGCAGCATGGACGGCGACATCTCCGCCACCGACCTGCGCCTGTACAAGGAGGTCGTGGACCTCGCCAAGTACATCGAGACGGCCAAGCAGGAGATCGCAGCGCTCCAGCCGGCCGAAATCCGCGACGAACACATCCGCACCGCCACGGACGAGCTGGACGCGGTGATCGGCGCGACGGAAAAGGCGACCTTCGCCATCTTCGACGCCTGCGACGCCATCGGCGCCATCGCCGGACAGACGGAAGCCGGCACCTCGGCCAAGCTGAACGACCAGATCACCGCGATCTACGAGGCCTGCAACTTCCAGGACATTACCGGCCAGCGCATCAGCAAGGTGGTGCGCACCCTCAAGCACATCGAATCGAAGGTGGACATGATCGTCGCCGCCTTCGGCAGCGAGGTGCGCCAGAACCACGCCCCACGGCTGGCGAAGCTGGCGGCGGAGGAGGCGGAGGCCGCCGTGCATTTCGAGCCGATGAGCGCGGAAGAGGCCGATCAGCAGCTTCTGCACGGCCCGCAGCTGCCGGGCAACGCCATGGACCAGGACGAGATCGACCGTCTGCTGGCCAGCTTCGACTGACGCCATGCTGCCCGGCTCCCCCACCAGCAGGCCCGGCGGCGGGCACACGGCCCAGGGCATCGCCCCGGGGACGGGAAGCGCCGGGTTGCCGTTGCTGCTGCGGGCCGGGCGCGCCGGCGGTTCCCATAACCATGCCAACCCGAACAACGGCAGCATCCTGCTCCTGCTGTCGCTGTTCCTGCTGCTTCTGGTCTTCTTCATCGTGCTGAACGCCCATTCGGTGCAGACGGTACAGAAGGTTAAGGCGGTCGCCGCCTCGCTGGAGCGGACCTTTCCCAGCTTCGTCATCGACCCGCGCCTGCGCGACGGGTCCGAACCGGTGGCCTCGCGCGCCGGGACCGTCTTCGCCGTGCAGCGGCTGGAGGATGTCGGCACCCTGTTCGCCACCGCGGTTGCGGTTTCCAAGGTGGAGGTCGTCGCCCCCGGCCAGCTGCTGGAGGTGCGCCTGCCCGCCGACGACCTGTTCGTTCCCGGCACCATGACCCTGCGGCCGGACCGCCAGGGGCTGATCGACCGCATCGCCGATGCGCTCCGCCAGTCGCGCCAGGGCGAACGGGTGGAGCTGGACGCGCTGCTCGGCATCGGGCCGACAGGAACGCCCAGCCAGCCGCCGGGGCCGGTCGCCCGTGCCGGCGTGCTGGCCCGCGCACTGGTCGAGGATGGGGCGCCGGCCCGCAACGTCACCGTCGGGATCGAACGTGGCGAGCCCGGCGGGGTGCGGCTGCTGTTCTCCCTGCGCTGGGACGAGGGTGGGGCGGTCCGCCCGGTTGCGAAGACCGCACCGGCCACGGCCGTGACCGCGCCTGCCAAAGCCCCCCCGGCGAATGCGGCACCGGCGAAAGCCGAGGTGCGGAAATGATCCGGGTTCCCCGGATCGCCGCCAGGACGGGGGCGGACGATGGCGGCGCCCAGCGCAAGACGCTGTGGCTGATCAGCTTCACCGACCTGATCTCCTTGATGCTCGCCTTCTTCGTGCTGATGTATTCGATGAGTGAGCCCGAGGCGGAGCGCTGGACCCGTCTGGCGAAGGGCGTGTCGGAGTCGATCCCCGCCGCACGCTCGACCGCCACCGCCCCGTCGGACCGGCCGGCCGATCCCGGCGCCGCCTTCAACGCCATGGCGGTGGAGGCGAGGGCGGCCATCGACCTGCATTATCTGGCGGCATTGCTGGGAAGCCAGCTGCGGTCGAATGCGGAGCTGGCGGTGGTCGATGTCCGGCGCGAGGATGACCGGGTGGTCATCCGCCTGCCGGGCGAGCGGATGTTCGACCCCACCGGCGCCGCCTTCACAGAGGAGGGGCGGCGGGTGCTGTTCCTGCTGGGCGCCGTCATCGGCCGCATCGGCAACCGCATCGAGCTGGTCGGCCATGCGGAGCGTGAGGACACGACCGGCGGCGTCGCCTGGGAACGGGCGCTGACGCGGGCGGTCGCCGTTTCCGCCGCCCTGCGCGAGACCGGCTATCGCCGCGATCTGGTGGCGCGGGCGGTGATGATGCCGGTGGACGGGGCGGGGATTACCGGCGATGTGTCGGGCGGCGGGGGGCGCCTGCCGGTCGACATCGTGGTGCGCGAGGAAGGAGCGGATTGAGGTGACGGACGGCTCGGGCAATCGAAGGAAGCGCTGGCTGCGCGGCTGTGCCGCCGCGGTGGCGCTGCTTGCCGTGCCGGTCCTGCTCTCCCCCCTGTCGGCCGACGCCGCCAGCGTGCCGGTGCGCGGCGGCACCCACAAGGATTTCGGCCGGCTGGTCTTCGATTGGCCGGGCAAGGTCGATTTCACCGCGGCGGTCGAGGGCGACCGGCTGGTCATCGCCTTCACCGAGCCCATCGACGCCCCGTTGGACCGGCTGGTGCGGGCGCTGCCCGACTATCTCGCCGCCGGGCGGGTGGAGGCCGATGGCAAGACGGTTTCCTTCGACCTGAAGCGCCCGGTTTCGCTGAAGAGCTTCCGCAACGGCAACGCCGTCGCCATCGATCTGTCGCCTGCGGCGGCGGGGACCGCGCCGCAGCAGGCCGCCGTCAAGGCCGAGGGCGCGCCGCCAGCACCCGCCAAGGCGGACGCTGCGAAGCCGGTGCCGTCCGCCGGCCGGCTGCGGGTGCAGGGGGGCGACCAGCCCGACCAGAGCCGGCTGACCTTCGATTGGCCGGCCCCGGTCGGCTACAAGGTGACCCGCGACGGCGCCGCGGTGACCGTCGCCTTCGACAAGGGCGGCACCGCCGACCTGTCGGCCCTGCCCAAGGCACCGCTGCGCAACATCCGCAACATCGAATCCTACCGCCAGCCCGACGGTTCGCTGGCGGTCACGCTCGCCGTGCCGCAGGACGCCGAGGTGAGCGACAGCGCGTCGGGCAAGTCGATGGTGCTGACCGTCGGCAATCCGGGGTCGCGTGCCGGCCTGCCCAAGAGTGACGGCGCCGCTCTAGCCGCCGCTGCGCCCGCTTCCGGCTCCCAGGGAACGCCGGCCGGGCAGGGCAACCAGGGCGCCAGCCAGCCTGCGCCGGCGAAGGACGTGGCCAGGGAGGGCGGCAAGGACGCGCCCATGGTGGCGTCGGCCACCTCCGGCCGGTCGGCCGTCGCCGCGAACGCCGCCGCGGCCAACCCGGCACCCGCTGCCGCACCCGCCGCTCCGCCGGCCGAGGCCAAGGCGGCTCCGGCCGCCCCTGCCGATGCGAAGGCCCAGCCGGCGGCGGGTCCGAAGGGACCGGTGCTGACCTTCGACACCGGCGGGCCGGCCTCCATCGCGGTCTATCCGCGGGCGGGACAGCTCTACATCGCCTTCGACCGGCCGATGCCCATCGGTGCCGGCAAGCTCAGCGGTCCCGGTGCCGAGCTGATGGGCGCGGTGGAGCCGGTGCCGGCGACCGGTGGCAGCGTCTTCCGCACCAAGATCGGCCCGATGGTGTGGCCGACGGTGGAGCGGCAGGGCACCACATGGCGCATCCTGTCCTCCGCCCGCCCCGCCAACATGGGCAGCACCGGCGATCTGCGGGTGGAGCCGGACCCCGATTTCCTGCTCGGCGCCCGGCTGCTGGTGCGGGCCCCCGATGCGGCCAACATCGTGCAGTTCGCCGATCCGGACGTCGGCGACCGCATCCAGGTCGTTCCGCTTCCCAGCCCGGGGCAGGGGGTGCCCGAACCCCACCGCTATCCTGACCTTGAGGTCATGGCCTCCTACCAGGGCGTGGTGGTGCGGCCGATCTCCGACAATGTGACGGTGCGGGCGATCAAGGAGGGGGTCGAGCTGACCACGGCCGGCGGCCTGCACATCTCGCCCACCGCCGATGCCGGCAACGCGGCGTCACCGCCGCCGCCCGCGGCTTCCGCTCCCCAGCCGGTTCCGGCGCAGCTGGCCGCCGCACCGATGCCGGCGCCGCCGGCCGGCGGGTCGTCCGCCACCATGGAGCCGCCGAAGGCCCAGCCCGCCCAGATGCAGGGTCGCCGGCTGTTCAACCTGCCGGCCTGGAAGCGCGGCGACCTCGACCATTTCACCGAGGCGCGGCAGGACCTCCAGCTTGCCGTCGTCAACGCGCCGGAATCGGAACGGGCGAAGGCGCAGCTCGACCTTGCGCGCTTCTATTTCGCCAACGGGTTCGGGCAGGAGACGCTCGGCCTGCTGGACGTGCTGCAACAGAACCAGCCCGACCTGGAGGGATGGCCGGAATTCCGGGCGTTGCGCGGCGCTGCCCGCGTGCTGACCGGCGATCTCGACGGCGGCGAGGCCGACCTGTCGATCCCCTCGCTTGCCGGCAATCCGGAAGCCAATCTGTGGCGCGCCGCCATCGCCGCCGACCGCCGCGACTGGCCCAAGGCGATGGCCGGCTTCAAGGCGTCGGGCCAGATTCTGAACAGCTATCCCGATCCGATGCTCGGCAAGCTCGGGCTGCGGGCGGCCGAAGCGGCGCTGGAGACGCGCGACACCGCGACCGCCAAGCGGCTGTTCGACCGCGTCATCGAGCATGGCGGCCCGGATCAGGAGGAGAACCCGCAGACCCAGTATCTGCGCGGCCTGCTCTATGCACAGACCGGCGAGATCGACCAGGCGCGCCAGCAGCTGACCGCCGCCTTCAACAGCTACGACCGCTTCTACCGTGCCAAGGCCGGGCTGGCGCTGACCAATCTGGAGCTGTCGGAAGGCAAGATGTCGCCGACCGCGGCGGCGGAGCAGCTGGCCGGCCTGACCTTCACCTGGCGTGGCGACGACCTGGAGATGCAGATCCGCTCGCGCATGGGCGAGGTGCTGATTGCCGGCGGCGAATATGCCAAGGGCTTCAACACGATGAAGGAAACGGCGGCCCTGGTCGCCGACACGCCGCGAGCCGAGGCGATCACCAAGGAGATGTCGCGCATCTTCGCCGACCTCTACAAGGACGGGGCGCAGCGCCTGCCCACGCTCGACGCCATGCAGCTCTACGACCAGTTCCGCGAGCTGACCCCGGTGGGCGAGGCCGGCGACGAGATCATCCGGCAGCTGGCGGAACGGCTGATTTCCATCGACCTGCTGAACCGCGCCGCCGACCTGCTGCAGCATCAGGTCGAATTCCGCCTGTCCGGGCTGGACAAGGCGCGGGTCGGCACCCGGCTGGCCTCGGTCCGGCTGCTCGACAACAAGCCGGAAGAGGCGCTGAAGGCGCTTGAACTGTCGAACGTCGCCGGCTTGCCGGCCGATCTGGTGGCGGAGCGGCGGCTGATGCAGGCCAAGGCGCTGGCGGAGCTGAACCGCGGCGACGAGGCGATGCAGATTCTGGCCCAGGACGACAGCACCAACGCCAACCTGCTGCGCGTCGACATCGCCTGGAAGGGGCAGAAGTGGGATGCGGCGGCGCTGGCGCTGAACAAGGTGATCGGGGCGCCGCCCGCGCCAGGCAAGCCGCTCGACCCCAACATGTCCCAGCTTGTGCTGAACCGTGCCGTCGCGCTGGCGCTGGCAGGCGACGGCAACGGGCTGAACCTGCTGAAAAAGGATTTCGAAGGGTCGATGAAGGGCGGGCCGAACGAGGATGCTTTCCGCATTCTGACCCGCCCCGAACAGGCGATGGGCCTGATCGACGTCGGCACGATCCGCTCCCGCGTCGCGGAAGTGGATATGTTCAAGAAGTTTTTGAAGCAGTATCGCGGCGGCAAGCAATCCGCAGACAAGCCGACATCTTAAATCGGCGCGGAATGTCGGGTATTACTCCCGGCTTCGTGCTGCCCGCCTGTCCGGCCGTTACTTCGGCAGCAGAACCTTGTCGATGACGTGGACGACGCCGTTGGACTGCTGGACGTCGGCGATGGTGACGCGGGCCGTGTTGCCGGACGCGTCGGCGACCATCACGGCATCGCCGGACTGGGTGAAGGTCAGCGGCATGCCTTCCACCGTCTTCAGCATCGCCTTGCCGTTGCCCTTCTTGATGTCCGCCACGATGTCCTTGGCGTCCAGCTTGCCGGGAATGACGTGATAGGTCAGGACCTTGGTCAGCTGGCCCTTGTTCTCCGGCTTCAGCAGCGTGTCGACCGTGCCGGCGGGCAATGCGGCGAAGGCTTCGTTGGTCGGTGCGAAGACGGTGAAGGGCCCCTTGCCGCTCAGCGTGTCGACCAGCCCGGCGGCCTTCACGGCGGCGACGAGCGTGGTGTGGTCCTTGGACTGGGACGCGTTCTCCACGATGGTCTTGCTGGGGTACATCGGCGCGCCGCCGACCATCTTCTCCATGGCCGCATTGGCGCAACCGGCAAAAAGAAGGGTGGCGATCGCCACGGTGGCAACCTTCTTCATAGCATTCCCTCATGTCGGTGAAGGTCCGCTTCCCGCGGACACAACACCGTTACGGAGGATACTTTCGCTCGGATCACAGCGATTTCTAAACGGATCGCCGATTTTCTCGAAGGCGAAGGACGTAATTCTTTGGTGGTATACGTCCGTGCTTCGATCCGTCCTTCAACCGGCTACAGCTGTACCTGCGTGCCGAGTTCGACTACGCGGTTGGGCGGCAGCTTGAAGAAGTCGGTGGCGCTGACCGAGGTGCGCGACATCACCACGAACAGCTTCTCCCGCCACAGCGCCATCTGGGAGTTCATCTGCGGGATCAGCGTCTCGCGGCCCAGGAAGAAGGAGGTCGCCATCACGTCGAACTCCAGCCCGAAGGCCTTGCACAGCCGCAGGGCCTTGGGAATGTTCGGCTCCTGCGAGAAGCCGTAGCGCACGGTGATGCGGTAGAAACCGTCGGCCAGCCCTTCGACCAGCACGCGGTCCTTGGCCGGGACGCGCGGCACGTCGTCCACCACGACGGTGACGAACACGATGCGCTCATGCAGGACCTGATTGTGCTTCAGGTTGTGCAGCAGGGCGATCGGCACGGTGTTCGAGCTGGAGGTCATGAAGACCGCCGTCCCCTTTACCCGGTGGATGTCGCCCTTCTTCGCCTGCCGCTGGATGAAGGCGTCGAGCGGCAGCGATTCCTCGGCCAGCCGCTTGGTCAGCACCGCGCGGCCGCGGCGCCAGGTGGACATCAGGCCCAGCGTGACGCAGGCGATCACCAGCGGCACCCAGCCGCCATGGGGGATCTTCACCGCGTTGGCGGCGAAGAAGGAGACCTCCACCGTCAGGAAGGCGGCGCCGACGCCGAAACAGAGCGGCAGGCTCCAGTTCCAGCGGCGGCGGGCCACCACCAGGAACAGGGTGGTAGTGATGATCATGTCGCCGGTCACCGCGATGCCGTAGGCGGCGGCGAGCCGGCTGGAGGACTGGAACACCAGGACGAGGCCCAGCACCGCGGCCAGCAGGCCCCAGTTGGCGCGGGGGATGTAGATCTGCCCCTCCTCCTCGCTGGAGGTGTGGCGGATGTCGAGACGCGGGCAGAGCCCGAGCTGCACCGCCTGCCGGGTCAGCGAGAAGACGCCGGAGATGACCGCCTGGCTGGCGATGACGGCGGCGGCGGTCGACAGGCCGATCAGCGGATAGAGTGCCCAGTCCGGCGCCAGCAGATAGAAGGGGCTGCGCACCGCCGTCGGGTCGTTCAGCAGAAGCGCGCACTGGCCCAGATAGTTCAGCAGCAGCGCCGGCAGCACCACGGCCAGCCATGCCACCTGGATGGGGCGGCGGCCGAAATGGCCCATGTCGGCATAGAGCGCCTCGCCGCCGGTCACCGCCAGCACCACCGCGCCCAGGACCAGGAAACCGGCGACGCCGTGGTTGGCGAAGAAGGAGATGGCGTAGAGCGGGTTGAAGGCGACCAGCACGCTCGGCTGCTGGATCACCTCCAGCAGACCGAGGACGCCCAGCGTCGCGAACCAGGCCAGCATGATCGGACCGAACAGCGCGCCGACGCGCGAGGTACCGTGGCTCTGGATGGCGAACAGGGCGATCACGATGGTGACGGTCAGCGGCACCACCGCCGATTCCAGCGCCGGCTCCGCCACGCCCAGCCCCTCCACCGCGGACAGCACGGACATCGCCGGGGTGATCATGCCGTCGCCGTAGAACAGCGCGGCGCCGAACAGCCCCAGCGCGGTCAGCACGGTCAGCCGACCCGAGGCGTCGGGCCGCGTCTTCGACGCCAGCGCCAGAAGGGAGAGGATACCGCCCTCGCCCTTGTTGTCGGCCCGCATGACGAAGCCGACATACTTGACGGTGACGACCATCACCAGCGCCCAGAACACCAGCGACATGATGCCCAGCACGTTGTCATGGGTCAGCGGCAGTCCATGCTCGCCGCCGAAGCATTCGCGCAGCGTGTAGAGCGGGCTGGTGCCGATGTCGCCAAAGACGACGCCCAGCGCGCCCAGGGTCAGCGTCGCGAGCTTGCCGGTGTCGGGCTGCGCGGCCTTCAAAGCGGTATCAGTCATGCAGTGATTGCGGTCCGAAGTTGGTCCGTCGTTCAAAACGCCCGTTCGATGGCGCCCGTTGTGGCGCCCGGACCGTCCACTCCGCCCTGTCGGGGCTGTGGGCGGTCGAAGCCATCCGGCGGACCGGCTTCCTTGCCGCCCATCCCGCCGTAAACGCGCATCGTCTTTCCTCATACGCGTTTACGGCGTCCAACGCCAGAGCGTGCTTGCGCAGCCCCTCCGGCACCGGGGGGATGCGACGAAGTGCGCAGGACTTTTCCCGCTGTGCGTGTCGCTTCAGAGCGTTCCGAAACTGCGGGCAAGCGAGCCGGCGATCAGATACCACCCGTCGACCAGCACGAAGAAGATGATCTTGAACGGAATCGCCACCATGGTCGGCGGCAGCATCATCATGCCCATCGACATCAGGATCGACGACACCACCATGTCGATGATCAGGAAGGGCAGGAACAGCAGGAAGCCGATCTCGAAGCCGCGCTTGATCTCGGAAATCATGAAGGCCGGGACCAGGACATGCAGAGGCATGTCGTTCGCCTCCGGCACCGACTGGATGCGGGCCATGTCCATGAACAGGCGCAGATCCTTTTCGGCGGTGTGGTGCAGCATGAAATCGCGGAGCGGCGCCATCGTGCGGCGGAACGCCTCCATCTCGTCGATTTCCTGGTTCATCAGCGGCTGGATGCCCTGATTGTAGCTGCGCTCGAACACCGGGGCCATGACGAAGAAGGTCAGGAACAGCGCCAGCGACATCATCACCGTGGTCGGCGGCACCTGCTGCACGCCCAGCGCGTTGCGCAGGAAGGACAGCACGATGACGATGCGGGTGAAGGCCGTCATCATGATCAGGATCGACGGTGCCAGCGACAGCACCGTGATCAGGCCGATGGTCTGGACGATGCGGCCGGTGGCGGTGCCGCCGGCGTCGCCCAGGTCGAAGGTCAGGCTCTGCGCCAGCGCCGGTCCGGCGCTCAGGCCCAGCGCCACGCCGACGGCGAGCGCCAGCGCCAGCCCGGCGGCGGCCGGCTTCCAGCAGGCCCGGAGACGGCGGGGGATGGCCCGCCTCATCGCGGATCGCTCCCCGCCGGGCGGGGGGCGTCGGCCGGTGCGGCCTCCACCCCGGCGAGCGCGCTGTCGAATCCGCCCGCCGGCGTGCTGTCGACCAGCAGGTCGCCGTTGGCGCTCAGCAGGATCAGATGCTCGCGGTCGTCGCGGCGGACCAGGATCAGCCGCCGCTTGGCGTCGATCGGCAGGGCCTCCACCACGCTCAGCCGGCGCTGGCGGGCGCGTCCGCGCACCGTGCCGCCGGCCATGCCGATCCGGCGCATCACCCAGGCGACGACCATGATGAGCGCGACCACAAAGAGGAGCGCCATCAGGAATTTGATATACTGGTCGAGATCCATGGAAACGGCAGGCTTTCTCTGATCAGGGCGTGTCGGCGGGCAGGCCGGGATCTGCCAGACCGGGATCTGCCAGGCCGGATCCGGCCGGGCCGGCGCTGCGGCCATAGGCGGCGGCCGCGCGCTGGCGGGCGGTGTGCGGATCGTCGCGGCCGGCCAGCGCGGCGGCGATGACCTCCTCCCGTCCTTTCTGCTGGTCGGTCAGGGCGGCGGCCAGCGGACCCAGCGCCGCCACCAGATCGCCGAGCGGGCCGAGCAGCGTGCGCGCCTCGCCCCGCGGCAGCGCCTCCGCGGCAAGGCAGAGATGCGCGACGCGGTCCTCCAGCCCGGCGAGGTCGATCAGGACGCCGGCCTCCGCCTGTGCCCGCGCGTCGTCGAGCGTGGCGCCCAGCACCGCCGCCTGCTGCGCGATGCCGGCGGCCGACTCGGCGCCATGGGAAATGGGAGGAGCGGGGGAGGGCGATAGGGTGGATGGCGGCGTGGGCGGCGGCATGGGCGGCGGACGTGTCACGGCGTGTCCTCCTCCGGACTCTCTTCGGATCGCGGCTCCGGCGGCAGGGTGCCGTTGGCGCGGTAGACATAGGCCAGGACTTCGGCCACCGCTGCGATGGCTTCGACCGGAATGTCGCTGTCGACCTCGATGGCGGACAGGATCTCGACCAGATCGGCGTCCTCGCGCACCTTCACGCCGTTGGCGAAGGCGACCTCCAGGATCTGCTCCGCCACCGTGCCCTTGCCGGTGGCGACGATCCGCGGCAGGCTTTCCGTGCCCAACTCGTACTTCAGCGCCACCGCGACCGGGCGTTGCGCCGGGCGCCGGGCGGGGGACGCCGTCTTGCCGGCAGTCGGGCCGGCAGGCGACGGGGCGGGAGGGCGGGCTTGCGCGGACAACAGGCGGCCTTGGTCGGAGGGTCCTTCCTGCGCCGCATCCTGGACCGGTAGGCTTAACGAATTGTAAAGGCGGTCATCCCAACCGATTCGCGCAGGTAAGGATTCATCCTTCGTTAACGCAAACGGGCGACCATTGGGCTCTATGGCGATATCCTTGCCGGACGCCGCCGTCAGGGCGGCATTTGGCGGAATCGGCGGCGGTCTTGGCGGCGGGATCAGGGCGATGGACCTCGGAAATCTCGGACTCTTCAAACTGATGTCGCGCAAGATGGACTGGCTGACTCAACGCCAGGAAGTCCTGTCGCAGAACATCGCCAACGCCGACACGCCCGAATACAAGAGCCGCGACCTGAAGCCCTTCAGCTTCCGCGACGCGTTGAGCGACAGCCGGCGGCTGACCCCGGTGGCGACCAACGCGTCCCATCTGGCCGGCACCCGCGGCGCCGGCGGCATGGCCCAGGAACAGAAGGTGCGCGATCCGTACGAGACGGCGCCGGACGGCAACAACGTCGTGCTGGAAGACCAGATGATGCGGATGAGCCAGAGTTCGATGGATTATCAGACCATCACGAACCTGTATAAGAAGCAGGTGGCGATGATCAAGTCGGCGATCCGCTCGGGCAGCTGAGTGTCTTTCCAGCCGGTTCCCCGGCCGGGTTTTTGAGGAGGCGGTGCGATGGATCTCTACAAGTCGATGGCGGTGTCCGCCTCGGGCATGAAGGCGCAGGGCACGCGCCTGAAGGTCATTTCGGAGAATCTGGCCAACGCCAACACCACCGCCGAGACCCCCGGCGATCTGCCCTATCGCCGCAAGACCGTCATCTTCAAGAACGAGCTGGACCGGGCGATGGACGTCGACAAGGTCCGCGTCGCCAAGGTCGATGTGGACAAGAGCGATTTCCAGCGCAAGTACGACCCGTCGCACCCGTCGGCCGACGCCGAGGGCTATGTCCTGATGCCCAACGTCAATTCGGTGGTGGAGGCGATGGACATGCGCGAGGCCCAGCGCAGCTACGAAGCCAACCTGTCGGCCATCGACACCGCGCGCCAGATGCTGACCCGCACGCTCGACCTCCTGCGCACCTGATTTTTCGCCGCCAAACGCCCGCCAACCTTCCTGACCGACCGGAACCGCCGCCATGATCAATCCGCTGAACGCCGCCGCGGCCTATGCCACCACCGCCGTCAAGACGACCGGCCCCGGCATGGCCGCGCGCGACGGCGCGTCCTTCGGCGACGTGCTGGAGCAGGCGGCCAAGGAGAGCATCGGCACCCTGAAGAAGAGCGAGGACATCTCGGCGATGGCCGCCGTCGGCAAGGCCGACCTGAACGACGTCGTCCAGGCGGTGACCAATGCCGAGGTGACGCTGCAAACCGTCACCGCCGTGCGCGACAAGGTGCTGAACGCCTATCAGGAAATCCTGCGCATGCCGATGTGACGGCCTGCGCCCGTTCCTACACGCCGTCATGATCAGCTTGCCGTTATGAACGAGACCGAAGTCATCGAGCTTTGCCGCACCTCGATCGTCACGCTGGTGATCGTGTGCGGGCCGATTCTGGTCATCATGATGGCGCTCGGCACCGTCATCTCCATCTTCCAGGCCGTCACCCAGATCAGCGAGCAGACCCTTGCCATGGTGCCGAAGGTGATGCTGGTCTTCGGGCTCAGCATCCTGCTGATGCCATTCATGCTGGGAAAGCTGACCGAGTTCTTCGAACATGAGGTCGCCGACCGCATCGTCGCCATCGGCGTCGGCGCCAACGAAAATGGCGGCGCGCCGTTCACGCCCGGCACCGGCGTGACGCCCGCCCCGGCCCCGACCGCCGCCGCGGCGGGCCAATGAGCGTCCTGCAACAGCTGCTGGGCGAACAGATCTTCGTCTGGATGCTGGTCTTCATGCGGGTCGGCACCGCCTTCAGCGTGATGCCGACCATCGGCGACGCCTTCGTTCCCACCCGCGCGCGGCTGCTGTTCGCGCTGGTGGTCAGCATGGTGGCGGCGCCGGCGATCCGGCCGATGCTGCCGCCGATGCCGGGCAATCCGTTCCAGCTGCTGGTGCTGGCCGCCGGCGAGATGACCATCGGCATCTTCATGGGCACCATCGCCCGGCTGCTGATGGGCGCGCTGGAGGTGGCCGGCACCATCATCAGCCTGCAGAGCGGGCTGGCCAACGCCCAGATCTTCAACCCGGCGATGGCGTCGGCCGGATCGCTGCCCGGTTCGCTGATGGGGTGGCTGGGGCTGCTTCTGCTGTTCGTCACCGACCTGCACCATCTGCTGATCATGGCGGTGGTCGACAGCTATTCCACCTTCGCGCCCGGGGCGGCGATCCCGATCGACGATATGGCGAAGGTGATCGGACAGCTGGTGTCGAAGAGCTTCATGATGGGGGTGCAGATGGCCGCCCCCTTCCTGATCACCGGCATCCTGTTCGCGCTGGCGCTGGGACTCCTGAACAAGCTGGCGCCGCAGGTGCAGGTGTTCCAGCTCTTCACCTCGGTCCAGGTGCTGCTGGGCCTGTTCATGTTCGCCCTGACGCTGGGGGCGATGATGCTGTTCTGGCTGTCGCGCTTCGAATCGACCTTCATCGAATTCCTGAAGCCGCTGTAGAGGGAGGACGCCGGTGTCGGAAGAAGCTGACGAGTCCTCCAAAACAGAAGACCCGACGGGAAAAAAGCTCGACGAGGCCCACAGACAGGGCCAGTTCGCGATGACCCGCGAGGCCGCGAACTGGTTGATGGTCGCGGCGATGCTGGTGGTTCTGGTCTCCATCCTGCCCGGCACCTTGAAGGGGCTGGTCTTCCGCCTGAACTATTATTTCGAGAACCTGGACCGCATCACCTTCGACCGGGCCGGCGTCGGCGCGCTGCTGTTCCGGGTGATGAGCGACGCCATGTGGGCGCTGTGGCTGCCCATCCTGCTGTTCGTGGTGGCCGGCGTCCTGTCGACCATCGGGCAGACCGGCTTCCATGTCTCGTGGGAGCTGATCTCGCCGAAGTTCGGCAAGCTGAACCCGCTGCCCGGCCTGATGAACATGTTCAAGGCCAACCAGGGCGTGGAGCTGCTGAAAAGCATTGTCAAGCTGGGGGTGGTCGGCGGCGTCGCCTATATGGCGCTGGTGCCGATGTTCGGCGGCATCGAGGCCTATATCGGCATCGACATCGTCGCCATGCTGCTGCAGATGGACGGGCTGGCCCATCGCCTGCTGGTCTGGGTTCTCGTCGTCCTGACCTTCATCGCCGCCGGCGACTTCCTGTGGCAGAAGCAGCAGTTCGACAAGAAGATGAAGATGACCAAGCAGGAGGTGAAGGACGAGCACAAGCAGCAGGAAGGCGACCCCGTGGTCAAGGGCCGCATCCGACAGATCCGGTTCGAACGCGCGCGCAAGCGCATGATGGCCGCGGTGCCGAACGCCGACGTGGTGGTCACCAACCCGACCCACTTTGCGGTTGCGCTGAAATACGATCCGACCCAGATGGGGGCGCCGATGGTGCTGGCGAAGGGCGTGGATCAGGTCGCCTTCAAGATTCGCGAGATCGCCGAATCGAACAATGTGCCGGTCATAGAAAACCCGCCCCTTGCCCGTGCGCTCTATGCCGCTTGCGATATCGACGCGGAAGTGCCATCCGAGCATTATCGGGCGGTCGCCGAAGTCATCACCTATGTCTTCAAGCTGAAAGGGCGGTCGCTGCGCAACTGATCCGGGTGCAACCGCTATGGGCGCAACGGATCCGGCCCTGTGATGGTTGATGGGATCGGCTGGATCGGCCGGCCATCGCAGGTGGTGTGACGGGCAAGTGCGGACCGGGGCATTTCCCGGCCGGACCGTGTGGGGTTTGGAGTATTGGTGGACGACACAACTTCCCTTTCCGACAGCGCGCGCAATGCTGTGAACCGCAAGGCTTCGTCCGGCGGGGTGTTGATGCTGGTCCAATATGCGCTGGCGCCGGCCGGACTGCTGGTGCTGGCCGCCGGACTGCTGTTGGAGCGCGATGCGGTCGGCTGGCTGGGGGCGGCGCTGGTGGCCTTGGGCGTCGCCCTGCTGATCGCCCGCAGCGTGTCGGTGGTGCGGCGGTCGGCCCACGTCGGCGCGCTTCTCGGCGGTGCGCTGGAAGGGATGCCGGCCGGACAGCTGGTCTGCGACGGAACCGACGATGTGGTGTTCGTCAACGCCGCCTTCCGCGAGCTGGCGGGCTGGCGCCGCGGCGAACGGCCGCTGGACGCCCTGGCCCGCCAATTCTCCGGCGACCCCGACAGCGCGCGCGAATTCCGCCGCCTGCGCGAACGGGTGAAGGCAGGCGGCGCCGCCTCGGCCGAGCTGGCGATCCCGGCGCTGGACGGCCACCCGCCGGAATGGCGCAAGGTGCAGGGCCAGCCGGTGGCCGGCTTCCCCGGCTCCGTCCACTGGCGGATCGAGGACATCACCGCCCGGCGCGAGCTGGAGCATGTCATGCTGCGCGAGCAGGCCAAGCTCGCCGACTTCATGGAACATGCGCCGGTCGGCTTCTTCTCGGTCGATCAGAACGGCCATTTCCTGTTCGTGAACGCCACCCTGGCGCAATGGCTGGAGGCGGCCCCCGGCGACCTGACCGACGGTGAGTCGCAGCTGCACGGCATCCTGGCGGCGCCGCCGGTTTCGGCCGCCCCCTACGACCTGTTCGACCATGGCGGCGGCGAGCAGCGCGGCGAGCTGACCATGGTGGGTCTGCGCAGCCGGCGGTTCCAGGTCGCGGTGGCGCAGAGCGTGGTGCATGCCGACGACGGCACCATCCACACCCGCTCGGTGGTGCGCGACCTGTCCCCGGAACGGGAATGGCAGGAGGCGCTGCGTCAGTCCGAGCAGCGGTTCCAGCGCTTCTTCGAGGATGCGCCCATCGGCATCGCGCTCGTCGACGAGACCGGGCAGCTGACCGAATGCAACGAGGCCTTCCTGGCGCTGATCGGCAGCGAGACCGGCAGCGTCATCAACCGCCCGATGGCCGACCTGATCGTTCCGGCGGAGCGCGAGGCGGTGATCGCCCGGCTGCGGGCGGTGCAGGGCGGCGCCGACCCGGCCCACCCGCTGGAGGTCCGGCTGTCCGGCGGGCGCGAGCTGACCGCCCAGCTCTATGCCCGGCGCCTCGCCAACCCGGTGCGGACGGATGGCCGTGGCGATGGCCGTGCGGATGGTGCCAGGGGCGATGGCGGCAGGGGGGACGGGGTGGGCCTGATCCTGCACTTTATCGACATGACCGAGCGCAAGAGCCTGGAGGCCCAGTTCGCTCAGTCGCAAAAGATGCAGGCGGTCGGCCAGCTGGCCGGCGGCGTGGCGCACGACTTCAACAACCTGCTGACGGCGATGATCGGTTTCTGCGACCTGCTGCTGCTGCGGCACAAGCCGGGCGACCAGTCTTTCAGCGACATCATGCAGATCAAGCAGAACGCCAACCGCGCCGCCAACCTCGTGCGGCAGCTGCTGGCCTTCTCGCGCCAGCAGACCCTGCAGCCGCGCGTCATCAACGTGACCGACGTGCTGGCGGAGCTGGCGAACCTGCTGCGCCGGCTGATCGGCGAGAACATCGAGCTGAAGATGATCCATGGCCGCGACCTGGGGCTGGTCAAGGTCGACCAGAACCAGCTGGAGCAGGTCATCATCAATCTGGTGGTCAATGCCCGCGACGCCATGGCCGGCGGCGGCAAGCTGATCGTCAACACCACCAATTACGTCGTCAGCCAGCCGGAACGGCGGGAGCACGAGACGGTGCCCGCCGGCAGCTACGTCTCCATCGAGGTGATCGACACCGGCTGCGGCATCGCGCGGGAGAATCTCCAGCGCATCTTCGAGCCCTTCTATACGACCAAGGAGGTCGGATCGGGCACCGGGCTCGGCCTGTCGACGGTCTACGGCATCGTGCGTCAGACCGGCGGCTTCGTGCTGGTCGATTCGGCGGTGGGGGAGGGAACCACCTTCACCATCCTGCTGCCGCACCACCAGGGCGAGCTGCGCCCGGTCGATACGGCGGAGCCGCGCGAGCGGCGCGGCAGCGACCTGACCGGCACCGGCATCATCCTGCTGGTGGAGGACGAGGACGCGGTGCGCGTCTTCTCCGCCCGTGCGCTGCGCAACAAGGGCTATCAGGTGCTGGAGGCCAAGAACGGCGAGGCGGCCTTGCAGCAGATCGAGAGCAACGGCGCCTCCATCGACCTGCTGATCACCGACGTGGTGATGCCGCAGATGGACGGCCCGACGCTGGCCCGCCATGTCCGCAGGCTGCGCCCGGAGATGCGGGTCATCTTCATCTCCGGCTATGCCGAGGACCGGCTGGGCGAGATCGACGGCGTCGAAGTCGCCCATTTCCTGCCCAAGCCCTTCTCGCTGAAGCAGCTGGCTTCCAAGGTGAAGGAGGTCATCCGCGACGGGCGCTAGGGGGGCGGTGACGGGCAGGCGGAGGAGCGAATTCGTTCGCGAAAACGAGCCCGGATAACCCCGGTAAAATAGGAACGCACAGGCAACATCGGCGCTTGCAAACAAGAACGAAGAGAGTACATTCAGCCTCGTTGCAAGAGCGCCGACCGTGTGTTCTAAGAGAGGGGTACCGGGCATGTCGTCCGCACAGCTTCGTTTGGTCGAGAAGGATTCCATGGACAAGCAGAAGGCGCTCGATGCCGCCCTGAGCCAGATCGAACGCGCGTTCGGCAAGGGCTCGATCATGAAGCTCGGCGCCAAGGAGAACCTGGTCGAGACGGAGGTGATTTCCACCGGCTCGCTCGGTCTCGACATCGCGCTGGGCATCGGCGGCCTGCCGAAGGGCCGCATCGTCGAAATCTACGGGCCGGAAAGCTCGGGCAAGACCACGCTGGCCCTGCACGCCATCGCCCAGGCCCAGAGGGCCGGCGGCACCTGCGCCTTCGTCGATGCGGAGCACGCGCTCGACCCGTCCTATGCCCGCAAGCTGGGCGTCAACATCGACGAGCTGCTGATCTCCCAGCCGGATGCCGGCGAGCAGGCGCTGGAGATCGCCGACACGCTGGTGCGCTCCGGCGCCATCGACGTGCTGGTGGTCGACTCGGTCGCGGCGCTGGTGCCGCGCGCCGAACTGGAAGGCGAGATGGGCGACAGCCATGTCGGCCTGCACGCCCGCCTGATGAGCCAGGCCCTGCGCAAGCTGACCGGCTCGATCTCCAAGTCGAACTGCCTGGTGATCTTCATCAACCAGATCCGCCTGAAGATCGGCGTGATGTTCGGCAACCCGGAGACGACGACCGGCGGCAACGCGCTGAAGTTCTACGCCTCGGTCCGTCTCGACATCCGCCGCATCGGCGCGATCAAGGACCGCGACGCCGTCGTCGGCAACCAGACGCGCGTCAAGGTGGTGAAGAACAAGATGGCCCCGCCGTTCCGCGTGGTCGAGTTCGACATCATGTATGGCGAGGGCGTCTCGAAGGTCGGCGAGCTGCTCGACCTCGGCATCCAGGCAAGCGTGGTGGACAAGTCGGGTGCATGGTTCAGCTATGACGGCACCCGCATCGGCCAGGGCCGCGAGAACGCCAAGACCTATCTGCGCAACAACCCGGAGATGGCCGACGCCATCGAGGCCAAGATCCGCGGCAACGCCGGTCTGGTCGCCGATGCGATGATGGGCACCCCGGAAGCCGACGGCGAAGCCTCCACGCCGGAGTAAAGCATCGGATGGGTCCGGAAGCCCGCCGCCTGAGAGGGCGGCGGGCTTTTTTTTGGCCGCAGAAATTGGCAGTAGAAATCAATGACAGATCAAAGGTTTGCGAAGGAAAGCAGATGATCAATCTGATTGCGGAAACGACGGCGCTGCCTCAGGCGTGGAGATCCCGGATCATTGGCAAGATCGCCGACGCCAATCTGAAAATCATCCGCATGGATGAGGCGGGCATTCCACCGGAAAGCCATGCCGAATTTGACGAGGCGCTTTTCGTTCTGGAAGGCAACATGACGCTGGACGTCGAGGGCGAGTTGATCGACATGGCGGCGGGCGATTTTTTCGTCGTCCCGGCGGGCAAAAGCCATCGCGTCCTGGAAGGAAGCCGAGGCGTCCTGTTCCTGGTCGATGCGGAATAGGGCCCGATCACGAGTCGTGAGAACCGGCTCTGCTACACATCCATCACCATATGCGGCCGGAACGCGCCCTCCAGCGTCAGCAGCAGATGCAGGTAGACCGCCACCTTGCGCGCGCGGTCGGTGTTGCGGGAAAGGCAGTCGCGCAGCTGTTCGGCCATCCGGGCGGTTTCCGCATCCTGCTCCGGCGCTGCGGCGGTGACCGCCTGGACGATGTGTTCGGGATCGACCGGGATCGGCGCCGCCCGGTCCTTCAGCAGGGCCTCGGCCAGTGCCTCCTCGTCATGGGGAACCGACGGCGCCGCGTTCGGCTTGGCAGGGGTGCTTCGGGACAGATGGTTGCGGAGGCTGTCCTTCAGCCGGCTGCGCTGCCGGTCGTCCAGCCCGTCGAACTGGTCGACCTCATCGAACAGCAGATCGTAGAGGCGGCGGCGCTGCGGGTTCGGCGGGCTCTGCTCGCGCCGCTCCTGCTCACGCTCCTGCTGTTCCCGCCGCGGGTTGCGGCGGTGGTTGCGGTCGGTGGCGCTGCCGGTCCGCTCGACGCCCGCGGTGGTGCGGACGCTGAACTCCGGTGGGCCGATGCCGCGTCCGGAGGTGAGATTGCCGGACATGAGCCGCCTCCCAGGGAACCGCCCCGTCAGCGATCAAGTCTGGCAGAGCCGGCGCTTCCTTCCAAGCCGAAGCGCCGGCCTATGACCATCAGTCACCGGCGCCGGCCACCGCATTGTCGGCCGGTTGCGGCTTGTTCCTGCCGAATCCCAGCGTCGGGAAGACGTTGATCAGCGCGGTGATGAAGGCGGCCAGATAGGGCAGCGACTGAACCACCAGCAGGCCCGACCACATGAAGGCGTCGCGGTTCTCGTGGCCGAAGACCATGACGATGGCGAGCGCCGCGCCCCACAGCGACACCAGCAGAACCAGTTCCTCCCGCGCCATCAGGAAGGCCTGCATCAGCGCCGGCTGGTTCTCGCACTTCGGCGTGCGGACGAAGGGACGGCCGGAGGTGAAGATGCCGAGCCACATGGCGCGGCCGACCGTGTGGGTCAGCGCCATGCCGGCCACCGCCGCGCCGACCTTGTCCCAGAAGCCGCACTTCACCCGCGCCTCGTAGAGCCAGAGCGAGGCGCCGACCTTGAAGGCGAAGACGCTGAGCGTCGGGATCATGAAGACGTTGGGCGGGAACTCGAAATATTTCGGGAAGGCCATCAGCCCGATGGACCACAGGATGCCGGCGATGCCGAACACCATGTGGGCGGCGTCGGCGAACCATGGCAGCCAGCCGGTGATGAAGTGGTATTTCTGGCCGGCGGTCAGCTCCTTGGCGCCGGGCGACAGCTGGCGCCAATGATGCTTCAGGATCTGCACCGCGCCATAGGCCCAGCGGAAGCGCTGCGTCTTGTAGGCGGAGAAGCTGTCGGGCACGAGGCCCTTGCCGTAGCTTTCCGGCATGTAGACGGCCTCATAGCCATGCTCGAACAGGCGCAGGCCGAGGTCGGCATCCTCGGTGATGCACCATTCGCCCCAGCGGCCGACCTTTTCCAGGGCCGACTTGCGGATGATGGTCATGGTGCCGTGCTGGATGATGGCGTTGCGCTCGTTGCGCTGGATCATGCCGATGTGGAAGAAGCCGGCATATTCCCAGTTGGTCATGCGCTGGAACAGGTCGTGTTCCCACTCGCGATAATCCTGCGGCGACTGGACGAAGCCGACCTCCGGCCGGTTGAAGTGCGGGATGGTCGCCTTCAGCCAGTCCGGGTGGACCTGATAGTCGCTGTCGATGACGGCGATGTGCTCGGCATCCGGGGCAGTCTGCGCCAGACCGAAGTTCAGCGCGCCGGCCTTGAAGCCCGGCCAGTTGTCGAGGTGGAAGAAGCGGAACTTCGGCCCCAGCTTCCGGCAATACTCCTCAATCGGCCGCCAGACCGCCGGATCCTTGGTGTTGTTGTCCAGCAGCAGGACTTCGTAGTTCGGGTAATCGAGGTTCGCCAGCGCGTCCAGCGTCTGCATGACCATGTGCGGCGGCTCGTTGTAGCAGGGCACATGGATCGACACCTTCGCCGCGTTGGGCAGCGGGGCGGCGGAGCAGGGGATGAACTTGCGCTTGAACTTGTGCTGCCAGACGACCTCGGTCAGCTCCATGCCGTCGATCAGCATGACCGCGAACAGCACCAGCTGACAGAAGATCAGCAGGCCCCAGGCGATTTCGGTGGTGAGTGCCAAGCCGGCGGCCGAGGCGGCGCTGACGGTGAAGACCAGCACGGAGGCGACCGCCTGGATCAGCCCGCCGTAGAAGATCTGGCCGCCGATCTTCAGGTCGCTGCGGCGCCACAGGAAGAACACCAGCGGCAGGAAGCCCAGCGCCACGGCGGTGGCGCACTTGATCTCCCAGTTGCGGACTTCGTTCACCCCGCCGATCATCGGGAATTTCGGGTTGCGCTGATAGTCCCACAGGCCCCAGCTGGTGCCCGCCGTGCCTTCGATCTCCCGCTTCCAGGGCTGGTCGAAGGCCTCCATGATGAAGTAGTCGAGCTTGTTCTGGGCGGCGACGTTCAGGAAGTTGCGGATGAACTTGGCCTGATTGACTTGGCTCGCCTCGGCGCCGCGGCGCCACGGGCCGTCGGCCGGCCAGCCGATCTCGCCGATCAGGATGTGCTTGTTGGGGAACTTCGCCTTCAGCTCGTTGTAGCGGAACATGGCGTAATCGACCGACTGGTCGACCGGCACGCCTTCCCAGTAGGGCAGAAGATGGACGGCCAGGAAGTCGACCGCGTCGGCCAGTTCGGGGTTCTTCAGCCAGACGTGCCACGGCTCGGCGATGGAGACCGGGACGTTGACCTTCTTCTTCACCCGCTTGACGTACTCGATGGCCTGCGCGACCGTCAGGTCGGCGCGCAGGATCGCCTCGTTGCCGACCAGCACGCGGCGGACGTTGCTGTTGGCGCGGGCGAGCTTGATCAGGCCGGCCAGTTCGGGCTCGTCGATCTCCGGCTTGCCGGCGGTCCAGGCGCCGGCGGTCACCGGCAGGCCATGCTTGGCGGCGATGGCCGCCACCATTTCCGAGCCGTCGGTGGTCGAATAGGTTCTGACCGCCTTCACCGCGCCTTCCAGCGCCGTCATGTCCTTTTCGATGTCGTCGGCGGACGCCTTGTCGCCCTTCGACGGGCTCTTGTCCGAATGGAAGGGGGTGTAGGCGACGCCGGTGATGGCGCCGGCCCAGGACCGCTCGTCCACCGGACGGTTCCACAGCGCCCAGAAGGCGATGTTGCCGAGGATCACCAGGATCAGAACCGCAAAGGCCGATTTGCGCATGTGGGTCGTTCTCGCTCGCCGCACCAGAAAACATGGATACGGCCCGCGGAAATGGCGCAAGGGGATCGTTGCCGCCCCGACCATTGCCTCGGACCGAACTCTATAAACGTCCAACGAAAGCCGCTCGTGCCGTATGGCCGGCGCGCACGGCCTTCTATACAAGCTTCGCGGTTGGCCCGCCACTGCCGGCTACAACAGGGCAGCCTCCGGATTATTCCCGGATGATGCTTCCGGTCAGTGCCAGAGCGCCGGTGTCAGAAAGGAGTGGAGCATGTTTTCCCTTAACGAACGGCTACAGGCCGACACCTGTCCTGTGGCCGATCTGGAGCTTTGCCGGGTCCTGCTGATGAACAACCGGCTGTGGCCGTGGCTGATCCTCGTGCCGATGCGCGCGGGTGCGGTGGAAATCCACCGGCTGGACGACGGGGATCAGGCGACGCTGATGCGGGAGATCGCGCTGGCATCCCGCGTGGTGGAGCGGCTGTTCGCGCCGGACAAGATGAATGTCGGGACGTTGGGCAACATGGTGCCGCAGCTGCACGTCCATGTGATCGGGCGGACGCGCGGCGATCCGGCATGGCCGGGTCCGGTCTGGGGGTCCGGCCACGCCGAGCCCTACGAGCCGGCGGAGGCGGCGGCCCTGGCGCAACGGCTGGCCGACGCGCTGCTGGCCGACGCGCTGCGCGAGGAGGGATGACCGCCGGCCCGGTCGCGGGGCCGGGCCGGCGGGCAACAGGCGTTACAGCGTTTTCAGATATTCCACCAGATCCCAGCGCTCCTGCTCGGACAGACCACGGCCGATGATGCCGCTGCCGGCGACACCGGAACCGACGAACTGGTGCCCGACATTGGTGTTGCCGGGAATCTTGGTGTCCAGCGTGAAGGTGCCGTCGGCGCAGTCGGTCCGGTAGCCGACCTTCACCGGATCGAAGCTGCGCAGGCCGAGGCAGAAGCTTTTCGGCCGCTCTGCCAGCGGCGACAGCAGGTCGTAGAGCGTGGGGACCGAGCCGTTGTGCAGGTAGGGGCCGGCGGCCCAGATGCCATCCAGCGGACGGGCCTTGTAGCCGCCTTCCGCCTGCAGGCAGTTCGGACGGAAGCCGTTCATCTCCTCCCGCTTGGCGGGCGGGACCTTGTTCTCGTCATAGGCGGTCTCGGCCGTCTTCTGGACGACATAGCCCAGCGCCGCCGCGAAGCTGGTCTTGGTGACCGGCTCGCCCGGCTTGCCGTTGCACAGGCTGGCGGGATCGACCTTCAGGAAGGCGGGCAACTGCACCGTCCGGGTCTGCAAAATGTTGGCCTGGGCCGGATCGGTGCCGACATTGATCGGCGTGACCTTCAGGTAGCTCTGCTTGGCGGCGTTCGGCTTGGTCCAGTATTTCGCGTCCCAGAAGGCCGGGGTGTCGACCGGCGGAAGGTGGCAGCCCTGGCACAGCTCCTGGTACAGGCCGGCGCCGCGCGTCCGCTTGGCCTCATCGACGGTGCCCAGCACGGCTTGCGGCCATTTCGGCGCGGTCAGCCCCTGGAAGCCGGTCATGCTGCCGTCCGGCTTACGGGCCCGCGGGTTGGGACCGGCCAGCAGCTGTTCCATCCTGTAGAGGGTGTCGACCGGAACGGAGGAGGCATAGAGCTTGCGGTCCGGATTCGACAGGTTCACCCGCGCCGCCACGCCCATCGCCTCGCCGGCGTTGCGCACCATCGGCTGCATGATCGAGGCGTCGTACTGCACCCAGTCGAACCAAGAGGCGTTCCAGATGTGCGGATATTTCACCGGCGCCGTGATGGCGGCGACGTTGGTGAAGGGGTCGAACTCCACCTTGCCGTTCAGCAGGTCGTTGGTGAAGACGGTGTTGCCGATGCGGGTCAGCGCGTCCAGGCGGTTGAAGCCTTCGACGACCGCCGGATTGCCGCTCTGCGCCGCGCCGCGCTTCGCCAGGGCTTCCAGGGTGGTCAGCGTCTGCTCGAACTGCTCGCGCAGGGCGGCCGTCTGTTCGGCGGTGCGGTTCGGGCCGAGCACGCGGTCGGCGAAGCGGTCGAACCGGCCGGGCAGGACCTTGGTGTAGGCCAGCGAATAGCCGAGCGCCGCCGTCAGCGCATCGAGGTTGATGACGGCCGGCGCGCCGTCGATGCGCAGGCTGACCTCGTTATACTCGATATGGCCGGTGTGGCAGGCGGCGCAGGTCAGGCCGATCTGGTCGGGCAGCGGCGTGCCGGTCGTCGGGTCGACATAGCCCTTGGTGCGGGCGAAGCCGACCGGCAGGCCGTCCGGGTTGACCTCGTCCTCCGACTGGTTGTAGGCGGCCAGCACCGCCTTGGCCGAGCCGGGTTCCGCCCCGTAGCCGTAATCCCGCGCCGTGCCGCCGCCCAGCCGCTTCGGGCTGGGGATGAAGCCGAATCGTTGCAGGTACGATTCGTCCGCCAGCATCTTGGGCTCGCCGAAGACCCGGATGTCCGGCTGCTCCAGCGCCATGAACCAGGAATAGGAGATCGGGAAGGTCGAGGTGCCCTGGCTGGCGTGGTGGTACCAATAGCGCTCGCCGGGCTTCCAGTTCTGGTCGAGCCAGACCGCTTCCTTAACGGGGGTCGGTGTCGGCAGGGCCGGCGTACAGGCGCCGAGCAAAGTCAGCGGCAGCAGGCCGGCCGCCGCCACAATCGACAGGCGAGACGCATTCATGGGCGAAACCTTCACGCGCGGGGGTTGATGGTCAATGACCCCACTGTCGCTGTGATAAATAAGCCCGGGCAACAGAAAAATTGTATTTCTTTTCTACATGCAATTTTTGAAACCGGCCGGAACCGGCGGGCAGGGCGCGTGGTTATCAGGTCGGAACCGTTCGTGGGTTCAGCAAAAATCCGGAGACTGCCGCCATGGCCACCGAAGACCGCCCCGCTTCCCGCACCTCCGACGCCCCGTCCGACGCCGCCCAGCGGATCGAGGACAAGCTCGTTGATCGCACCGGCAAAGCGGCCGGCGACCCCGACAAGCCTGTCCAGAAGAAGTGGGAAGAGATGGGCGAGCGCGAGGAGATCGCCGAGCAAAGCCAGCGGGAGGGCGGCGGCGCCTGATCGACCGTCACCCGCCCCCGGCCAACCGAAGGCCGGTCCGGGGCGGGGGAGGGCAATCCCGTCCTACCGCTTCACCGTGCAGGTCAGCGCCAGCACGTCCGCCGCCTTGTCCAGATCGTCGGCGCGGACCAGCACATAGTCGGTGTTGTAGGTGGAGATCGCGAAGATCGGTAGATGGGCCTGGGCCAGCGGCACGGCGATGCGGGCCAGGATGCCGAACAGGCTGAAATCGACCACACCCTCCACCCGGAAGGCGCGCCAGCCGCGCTCGGCCTTCACCCCCTCGGGCACGCGCTCCTCCCGGCAGAGGATCGACAGTTCCTCCCCCGTGCGGGTGGCGCCGACCAGCGGGTCGGTCCAGTCGAGCCAGTCCGGCAGGCCGCTGCCCGGCGGCAGCTGTGCCACCGCCAGACGGTCGGGCAGGATCGACAGGGTCAGACCGGTCTGCTCCCGCACCAGCGCGGCGGTCAGCGTCGCCTCGTCCACCTCGAAGGGTTTCAGGATGCGGCGGGCGCGGGCGGCCAGAGACGGCACGCCGGAGCGCATGGCGCGGCCCAGCATCTCCGCCGAGGTTGCGCGCAGCCCGGCATCCGATTCGGCCAGATCGACCACCGCCTGCAACGCGCTGGTCTGGACGATGCGGCTGGGGCTGTTCTCGAACCAGTCGGCCAGCAGGACGGCGGCGCGGTGGCGCTGCTCCTCCGTCATCGTCAGGCGCGGCACGATCTGGGCGATGTGCCAGCGCACCTCCGCCTGCTCGATGGCGACGGCATCGGTCAGCAGATGCTCGACATAGGGGTCGAGCCAGCCGGCATTGCCGCGCGACACCCGTTCCAGCGCGTCGGCGGCGCGCATGCGCACGCTGGCGTTGCGGTCGAACAGGCAGCCGACCAGCTCCGCCAGCTTGCCGCGGTCGGCCGACACCTCGTCGGCGACGGACGGGGCGTCGCCCATCGCACGCCGGTCGCCGATGGCCAGACGGCGGGCCAGCGACGCGTTGCGGATCAGTTCATCCATCTCAGCGCCGCCCGGTCGGACGGCCGAAGCGCGACGGCGCGCCGAACCGCGAGGCGATCTTGGCCCCGGTCGGCTTCGGCGGCGGTGGGGGAGGGGGCGGCGGCGGGGTCTCGCCGCGCGGCACGCCGCCGCCTGACGCCATCTCCGCCAGATCCTTGACCAGCTTCTGCACGCTGCGCACGCGGGCCTGCGGATCGGGCCATTCGCGGATATAGACCAGCTTGTGGTCGGGCCGCAGCTTCATCAGCGTCAGGTGCTGGGCGATGTAGGTCAGCAGCTTGGCGGGCTCGGCATAGAAATTGTCGTGGAAGGCCAGCACCAGCCCCTTCGGCCCGGCATCGACGCGGTCGATGTTGGCCTGTTTGCACCAGCGCTTGATGGTGACGACGTCGAGCAGGTTCTCGACCTCCTCCGGCAGCTTGCCGAAGCGGTCGATCAGCTCGGCGGCGAAGCCGTCCACCTCCGCCCGGTCGACCAGATCGGCGATGCGGCGGTAGAGCGACAGCCGCACCGTCAGGTCGGGGACGTAGCTTTCCGGGATCAGCACCGGCGTGCCCAGGTTGATCTGCGGCACCCATTCCTGCGCCGCCGCGGCGGCGACCGCGCCCTCCTGCATCGAGGCCCGCGCGCTGGCGACGGCCTCCTCCAGCATCTGCTGGTAAAGCTCGACGCCGACCTCGCGCACCTGACCCGACTGCTCCTCGCCCAGCAGGTTGCCGGCGCCGCGGATGTCCATGTCGTGGCTGGCGAGCTGGAAGCCGGCGCCCAGGCTGTCCAGCGTTTCGATGACGTGCAGGCGCTGCTGGGCGGTGCCGCTCAGCGGCTTGTTCGGGGCATAGGTCAGATAGGCGTAACCGCGCTTCTTCGACCGGCCGACGCGGCCGCGGATCTGGTAGAGCTGGGCCAGCCCGAACAGGTCGGCGCGGTGGACGATCAGCGTGTTGGCGTTGGGAATGTCCAGGCCGCTTTCGATGATGTTGGTGGCGAGCAGCACCTCGAACTTGCCCTCGTCGAAGGCGGTCATCACGTCTTCCAGCTCGCTGGCCGGCATCTGGCCGTGGGCGGTGACGACCTTGACCTCCGGCACCAGCTCGCGCACCCGCTCGGCCACCTTCGCCAGATCCTCGACGCGCGGGCAGACATAGAAGGACTGGCCGCCGCGGTAATGCTCGCGCAGGATCGCCTCGCGGATCACCACCGGATCGTAGGGCAGGACGAAGGTGCGCACCGCCAGCCGGTCGACCGGCGGCGTCGCGATCAGCGACAGCTCGCGCACGCCGGACAGCGCCATCTGGAGCGTGCGCGGGATCGGCGTGGCGGTCAGCGTCAGCACATGGATGTCGGCGCGCAACTCCTTCAGCCGCTCCTTCTGCTTCACGCCGAAATGCTGCTCCTCGTCGACGATGACCATGCCGAGCCGCTTGAAGTCGAGCCCCTTGGCGAGCAGGGCATGGGTGCCGACGACGATGTCGGCCGTGCCCTCCGCCAGCTCCTTCTTGACCAGCGTCTGTTCGCGCGCGGTGACCATGCGCGACAGCTGCACGACGCGCACCGGCAGCCCGTTGAAGCGGGTCGAGAAGGTGCGGAAATGCTGGCGGGCGAGCAGGGTGGTCGGCACCACGACGGCGACCTGCTTGCCGCTCATCGCCACCATGAAGGCGGCGCGCAGCGCAACCTCGGTCTTGCCGAAGCCGACGTCGCCGCAGACCAGACGGTCCATCGGCCGGCCGCTGCCGAGATCGGTGAAGATGTCCTCGATGGCCTTCAGCTGGTCGTCGGTCTCGGGGTAGGGGAAGCGGGCGGCGAACTCCTGATAGACGCCCTCCGGGGTCAGCACCGGATCGGCCTTCTTCAGCATCCGTTCGGCCGCGATCTTCAGCAGGGCTTCCGCCATGTCCTTCAGGCGCTTCTTGACCCTGGCCTTGCGGCCCTGCCAGCCGGCGCCGCCCAGCTTGTCGAGCTGGACATTGGCGTCCTCGGAGCCGTAGCGCGACAGCACCTCGATGTTCTCGACCGGGACATACAGCTTGTCGCCGCCCTCGTAGATCAGGCGCAGGCAGTCGTGCGGCGCGCCGGTGACGTCCAGCGTCTCCAGCCCATCGTAGCGGCCGATGCCGTGGTCCATATGGACGACGATGTCGCCCTCATGCAGGGCCGAATGCTCGGCGATGAAGTTGGCGGCCTTGCGCTTCTTCTTCTGCGGGCGGACCAGACGGTCGCCCAGTATGTCCTGCTCGGTGATGACGGCGAGGTCGGCGGAAATGAAGCCGTGCTCCATCCCCAGCACGATGGTGCCGATGATGCCGCGGTCGAAGCGGCGGACATCCTCCATGTGCTCCGCCGGCTCCAGGCCGGGGATGCCGTGGTCGGCCAGCACGTTGGACAGGCGGTCGCGCGAGCCGGCGGAATAGCCGGCGATCAGCACGCGGCGCCCGTCGGCGCGCAGCGCCCGGATGTGGTCCTTCACCGCGTCGAAGACGTTCACGTCGGGGCGGTTGCGCTCCTCGGCGAAGTCATGGCCGCGCTTGCCGCCGGCATCGACCGTTCCCTTGATGCCGGGGGGCGTCGAGAAAATCTGGAGCTGCGCCACCGCGCGCTCGGCCAGCAACGCATCCCAGCCGGCGGCGTCGATGAACATCGAGGCGACCGGCACCGGCTTGTAGACCGGGGAGCCCGCCCGCTTCTCGATGGTCATCATGCCGTCGCGCGAGGCGTGGAAATCCACCACCTGGGCGATGCGGGCGTCGCGCGCCTCGTTGGCCTGATGGTCCAGGCTGACGATGCCGCGCGGCAGATAGTCCAGCACCGTGTCCATGCTCTCATGGAACAGCGGCAGCCAATGCTCCATGCCGCCATAGCTGCGCCCGGCGGAGATCGCCTCATAGAGCGGGTCGTCGTCGGTCACCGCGCCGAACAGCTCGCGGTAGCCGGAGCGGAAACGGGCGATCCCCGCCTCGTCGAGGAAGACTTCCGACATCGGCTTCAGCTCGACGCTGTCGCGCTTGTCGGTGGTGCGCTGGGTCATCGGATCGAAGGCGCGCACGCCCTCCAGCTCGTCACCGAACAGGTCGAGGCGCAGCGGCTCCTCGGTGCCGGGCGGGAACAGGTCGACGATGCCGCCGCGCACGGCGAACTCGCCGGGCTCCCGCACCGTCTGGGCGCGGGTGTAGCCGTTGCCGGCGAGGTAGCGTTGCAGCTTCTCCAGGTCGATCCGGTCGCGCAGTTTGGCCGAGAACACCGCGTTCTTGAAGGCGCTGCGCGGCGGAACCTTCTGCACCACGGCGTTGACCGTGGTCAGCACGATCAGCGGCGTCAGACCGTCGCGATTCGCCGCCGCGTCGCGCCGGGCGATCAGGCGCGTCAGCGTGTCGATGCGCCGGGCGACGATGCCGCCGTTCGGCGACACCCGGTCATAGGGCAGGCAGTCCCAGGCCGGGAAGGTCAGAACCTCCAGCTTCGGCGCGAAGAAGGCCAGCGCCTCCGCCAGCAGGGCGCAGCGCGTGTCGTCCAGCGCCACATGCAGCAGGCCATAGCCGCCGGCCTTCTGCGCAAGCTCCGCCAGGATGCGGGCGTCATGACCCTCGGGCGCGCCGCCGATCAGGAGTCGGCCGGCGCGGCCGGGCTGGAGATCGAAACTGACCAAAGGAGGATGCCTCGGAGATACGGGGACGGTCTGGAAACGTCGGGAGCCTTGACCCGGCTCCGTCAGGAGCCTTGACGTGGTGTGTAACGGAACGCCGTCAACAGGCGCATCACATCGGAGTCATGCTCCGCCGGGACCGGCTCGCGCCCCGACATCCAGTCGTAGAGGTCGGGATCGCCAAGCTCCAGCAACGCTTCGAAGCGGTCGAGCATGGCGTGGTCGAAGTCGCCGACATGGGCGTCGGCGAAGCTGCCCATCAGCAAATCCATTTCGCGCGTGCCGCGGTGCCAGGAGCGGAAGCGCAGCCGCTTGCGCCGGTTTTCAAGCGATTCGGCCTTCTCGGGAGCCGGTGCCTTGGAAGCCGTGTGGGGGCCGTTTTCGGTCATTGCTGTCCAACGTCGAAAGCCCCCAGCGCCACCAGCGGCGAAGGGGGGAACCATTCAGGAACCCCATCCTGCACGGGCCGGCGTGGCGATGCAACATTCGCCGCCCGTCTTGACCTGATGGGTGGGCTGTCCTATCTGCGGTCTGGCCCGCGGGGACGACCCCGCCGATTGCAGTGGCAAACCGGGTGGGGACGACCCCGCCATTCCAGGACGGAGGTACCGTCATGGCGTGGGTCACGCTGTTCTTCGCCGGTCTTTTCGAAATCGGTTGGGCCATTGGCCTGAAATACACCGAAGGCTTCACCCGTCTGGTCCCCAGCGTGCTCACCGCGGCGGCGATGCTGGCAAGCATCCTGCTGCTGGGGGCGGCGCTGAAGACCCTGCCGCTCGGCACCGCCTATGCGGTGTGGACCGGGATCGGCACGGTCGGCACCGCCCTGCTCGGCATGATGCTGTTCGGCGAACCCGCCGGCGCGCTGCGGCTGCTGTGCATCGCGGCAATCGTCGGCGGGATCATCGGGTTGAAGCTGCTGCACGGCTGAGGAGCGGCGGGGGGCGGCATCTGGCCACCGCCACGGGATCTGGCTATAGCTGGGCCAGCCATTCCCGGAGGTTTCCCATGTCGCTGACCAGCCTTCTCGTGCCCACCTACAGGAACATGCTGCGGACGCTCGCCGGGTTGCTGGACAAGGCCGAACAGCAGGCGCCGGAGCGGGCCGAGCGCTTGCTGTCGGCCCGTCTGGCCCCGGACATGTTCCCGTTGGCCTCCCAACTGCGCTTCGCCGCCTACCAGGCCCAGGAGGCGACGTTCCGCCTGCGTGGCGAGGCCATCCCGCCGTCGCTCGAGGTGGTGGCAGCCGAAGGGCGCAGTGCCGGCGATAGCCCCGGATCGCTCGCCGATGCGCGCGTTCGGATCGGCGAGGCCCTGTCCCGTCTCGACGGGCTGGCCGACGATGCCCTGGATGCCGGCAGTGCCCTGCCGATCGCCCTTGATCTGCCGGGCGGCATTGCCTTCGACATGACCGGCGAGCAGTACGCCCGCGACTGGGCGCTGCCGCAGTTCTATTTCCACGTTATCACGGCCTACGCGATCCTGCGGAACCAGGGGATCGAGATCGGCAAGGCCGACTACGTGGCCCACATGTTCGCCTACCTGCGGCCGGGCCCGGCGCCGGCGGCATAAGGGCCGCCAGCCGGGAGATGCCGTTACAGCGCCTCCGCCCGGCAGGTCAGCCCCAGCGTTTCCGCGGTGTTGGCCACCGCCGACAGGCAGACCTCCGCCCGTTCCGCCGGGATCGAAACCGAGAAGCGCAGGACATAGCGCTCGCCGGCGCGGTCGGGCAGGGTCTGCGCGTCCAGACGCACGATGTTGGCGTCGAACTGGGTGAAGATCTCCGACAGGCGGGCGACGAGGCCGGGCTGGTCGCCGCCCGACACCTCGACGCGGTGGGTGACCATCGCCTGCGGACCCGGCTGGGGATCGAAGGCGAAAGGGGTGACCTTCACCTCGGCGCCGGCCAGGACGGGCAGGGACGACAGGCTGGCCTGGACCTCCGCCACCGTCAGGCCGGCGGGCAGTTCACAGACGGCGGAGAATTCGGCCCCGCTGCCCAGCGAGGCGAAGGTGGCGTCGCGCAGGTTGATGCCCTGTTCGAACAGGTGACTGGTGATGCCGGACACCAGCCCGACCCGGTCGGGGCAGAAGGTGGAAACCAGGGCCAGCCCAGCGGTCGATTCCGTCGCCATCGCACATCTCCCGTTTTGCTTTTCTTCGACGGGCACGGGTTCGGCCGTGCCGTCCGGAAGGGCGATCATCGAAGCGGGGTGCCGGGAACGCCAGCACAAAATGGCGCTCAGAATCCGAACAGCCGGCGGGTCGCGGCGCTGATGGCGTGAAGCTCCGCCGCCAGCGCCGGGTCGGCATCGTCGACATAGTGGGAGGCGAGCAGGCCGAAATTCAGCTCGTCGGCGCGGTCGAGCCGCTTGGCCCCATCCCGCGCCGCCCCGTCCACATAGTCGAGCTGGCGCTGGACGCTGCTCAGCCAGCTGTTTTCCGGTTCCCGCCGTGCCAGTGCCGCAACCCCGGCCTGGGCCTGCGCGATGCGGCGGCGCAATTCGTCGGCGGTGGCGATGTCGGACATGGCGGGACTCCGGTTGCGATAGGGGCAGGGGTTACTGTACCGGACCGCCGCTGGTGACGCCCGCCTTCACGTTGTTCGGCACCACGACCTGGGCGCAGCCGCCCGCGGTCTGCACGCTGGTGCCCGGGGTGGTCCAGCTGTCGACGATGGGGGCGGCAACGGATTTCAGCCCCTGGCCGGCGGGCAGGACCGCCTTGTATTCGGCCCGGCCGGCGCCGGAGATGCCGAGGCAGTCGGGCGTCGCCGTCACCGCGGGGGAGAAGAAGTTGCCGAAGCGGACGCTGTCGTAGCCGGTGCGGACAAACTGGTACCAGCCGGTGCCGGCGGCGACGTCGATCACCTCCAGCGGCTTGGAGAAATCGATTCCCTTGGAATCATCCGAATAGCGGGCGGAGGTGAGGTCGGTGGAGGCATAGAAATAGCTCGCCACCACGACGCGGGCGTTCAACTGATCGGCGCTGGCGCCGGGAGCCTTGGCGGCGGTCACCTGCTCGACACTCGGGGCGGTCTGGGCATGGCCCGGAAGGGCGGCGGCCAGCGTCAGCCCGAAAGCGAGCGTCGCGGCTTTGGGAATGCGCGAAAATGAAAGCATCGAGGGTCGTCCAATCCGGAAAGTTGAAAAACTCCGGAATGACGATACCGATGCAATCGGTGGCTCCAAGCCCGAAATACGAAAAGGGCCGGACCGCCTGTGCGGTCCGGCCCTTCGTTAAGGCTCGGACAATGTCAGAAGTCGCAGCGTCAGGCGGCAGTGCCGCCGACCGTCAGGCCTTCCAGCTTCAGCGTCGGCTGGCCGACGCCGACCGGCACGCCCTGGCCGTCCTTGCCGCAGGTGCCGACGCCGGGGTCGAGGCGGCTGTCGTTGCCGATCATCGACACCCTGGTCAGGCTGTCCGGGCCGTTGCCGATCAGGGTGGCGCCCTTCACCGCCGGGCCCAGCTTGCCGTCCTCGATCAGGTAGGCCTCGCTGGCCGAGAAGACGAACTTGCCGTTGGTGATGTCCACCTGGCCGCCGCCGAAATTCTTGGCGTAGATGCCCTTCTTGACCGAGGCGATGATCTCGTCCGGGCTGTGGTTGCCGTTGCGCATCACCGTGTTGGTCATGCGCGGCATCGGGTTATAGGCGAAGCTCTGGCGCCGGCCGTTGCCGGTCGGGCGCATACCCATCAGCCGGGCGTTCATGCGGTCCTGCATGAAGCCGACCAGGATGCCGTCCTCGATCAGCGTGGTGCACTGGCCGGGCGTGCCCTCGTCGTCGACGCTGATCGAGCCGCGCGAGTTCTCGATGGTGCCGTCATCGACGATGGTGACGCCAGGGGCGGCGATGCGCTGGCCCAGCAGGCCGGAGAAGGCGGAGGTCTTCTTGCGGTTGAAATCGCCCTCCAGCCCGTGGCCGATGGCCTCGTGCAGCAGGATGCCGGGCCAGCCGCTGCCCAGCACCACCGTCATCTCGCCGGCCGGGGCGGGGACGGAGGACAGGTTGACGAGAGCCTGCCGCAGCGCCTCGTCGACGAAGCCGCGCCAGGTTTCCGGCTGGATGTAATGTTCGTAGGTGACGCGGCCGCCGCCGCCATAGCCGCCGGTCTCCATCCGGTCGCCCTCTGCCACCACGACGGAGACGTTCAGGCGCACCAGCGGACGCAGGTCGGCGACGCGCACGCCGTCGGCGCGCATGATCTGCACCGCCTGCCATTCGCCGCTGATCGAGCAGCTGACCTGCCGGACGCGCTCGTCCTTGGCGCGGGCATAGGCGTCGATGTCGGCCAGCAGCTTCACCTTCTCTTCGAAGGGGACGAGGTGCAGGGGGTTGTCGGGGATGTAGAGCGCGCGGTTGGTGCCGGCCGGCGGCTCCGCCAGCGTGCCGGTGTGGCCGGCCTGCACGGCGCGCACGGTGGCGGCTGCGCGGCGGATCGCCTCTTCCGACAGGTTGCTGGCATGGGCGTAGCCGGTCGCCTCGCCGGCGATGGCGCGCAGGCCGAAGCCCTGGGTGGTGTCGAAGCTGGCGGATTTCAGCTTCCCATCGTCCCAGCCCAGCGACTCGCTCTGGGCATATTCGAGGTAGAGCTCCCCATCGTCGGCACTGTGCAGGGCGTCCTGCACGACGCCTTCCACGCGGGCGCGGTCCATGCCGGCGCGGTTGAAGAAGAGATCGTCGGTGACGGCAAGCGCGCTCATGAAAACTCCGAACCTGTGATGGGGCGGAACCCGGCCTGCCCGGCCCGAGGGGAGTAGCGGCCTTGTTCCATGGTAGGACACAGTGTCATAGCGGGCGATCTCGCGCCGCACCGTACGATGTGTTCTAACGGACAGACTATAGTGTGGCGACGCTGGCGCGATCCGGCAAGTTCGCCGATGCCCGATTGTGTAAGCTGACGGCGGGCGGCCAAAGGGCGGCCAGGGGGGCGGTGCTGGGATGGCGGAGGGGATCATGACCGACGGTGCGGCGCGGACGACAGCCGATACCCTGAACCGCGCCGGCCTGACCGGAGCCGGAGGCGGTTCCGCCATGGCCGGGCTGCGTCCGCTGCGCGACCATCCGCTGCGCCAGACGCTCACCAACGAGGTGCATGCCCGCCCGCCGGAGGCGCTGGCCGCCCCGGTGCGCGCCACCATGCTGGCGATGCTGTCGGGCGAGGGGGCGGCGGAGGCCGACCGCCGGCATCTGGAGGCGCTGTGCGACTGGGCCGGCGTGGTCCGTCCACCGCAGGGCGCCACCCACCACAGCGCCTCCTTCGGCAGCTTCAACCTGAAGTGGGAGCGGCACACCGAGTTTTCGACCTGGACGGTCTTCCGCCCCAGCGCCATGCCGGCCGGCTCCGTCGTCGATCCCTTCGTGGATCCGGCGCTGCACGCCCTGCCGCGCGACTGGCTGGCCGGGCTGCCGGGCGAACTGCTGGTCGGCATCCATGTCGCGGTGCTCGATCCCGACACGCCCGAGCCCTCGGCCAACATGATGGCGGCGATGTTCGGCTCGGAAAGCTATGTCGGATCGCGCATCGCCGGCCGGTCGGCCACCGCCTGGACCGACTTCCGCATCCATGGCGACGGCTTTTCCCGCATGCTGGTCGCCGACCATTCGATGACGCCGCGCCAGACCGGCCGCGTCGTCCAGCGCCTGCTGGAGATCGAGACCTACCGGGTGCTGGCTCTGCTGGCCCTGCCGATGGCGCGCGGCGTGCTGCCGCGAATCGGCCCGATCGAGGCCGGGCTGTCCGAGGTCACCACCCGCATCGCCAGCCTGCGCGGCTTGCAGGACGAGCGCGACCTGCTGGACCGCCTGACCCTGCTGGCGGCCCAGACCGAGCAGATCGCCGCCGAGACCGCCTACCGATTCGGTGCCGCCCGCGCCTATCACGAGCTGGTGGAGCGGCGAATCGAGGAGCTGCGCGAGATCCGGATCGAAGGGTTGCAGACCGTCCAGGAGTTCATGGACCGCCGCCTGACCCCGGCGATCCGCACCTGCGAGGCGGTGGAGGAACGGCTCGATTCGCTGTCGCAGCGCGTCGCGCGGGCCAGCACGCTGCTGCGCACCCGCGTCGAGATCGCGGTGGAGGGGCAGAATGCCGAACTGCTCCAGTCGATGGACCGCCGCGCGCAGTTGCAGCTTCGCCTGCAGGAAACGGTCGAGGGGCTGTCGGTGGTGGCGATCAGCTATTACCTCGTCGGCATCGTCGGCTATGCAGCGAAGGGCTTGAAAGGCTTCGGCCTCAAGATCGACCCGGACATGCTGGTCGGGCTGATGATCCCCATCGTCATCGCCTTCGTCTGGTCGGGCGTGCGGCGGATTCGCAAGGTGCTGGTCGGCGGTCATTGAACGGCGCGCTTGCCGCCTGTCCGATCTGTGGACGGTTGCCGCAGACCCTTCTTAGCCGGGCGGGGCAGGGTCTGCGCCGCCTATCACCTTCGCGCATCTGGCGGGACGCCCGGACCTTGCCCATCCTCCCGTCCTGAGTCGCGCGCCGCCGCCGCAACAATCCTGCGTGCCGTGGCCTGAGCGCTGGCATTCAAGTCCCGAAGCCAATCCCGAGAAAATCAGCTGGTCCAACGGACTGCGGCGGAATGCCGCATGGCATGCCCCCTGTTTCCGCTCAACCTTTGTTCCCACGGCTCATCTGAATGTGAGGAAAAGTCTATGCAATCGGTGGGAGAGAGGAAAGGCTTGTAACCCAGCGGGGCCCGGGGATAAGCTCCGGCTGCGGGTATATGTCGCGCTAAGATGGCGTGATCCCTGCATAAACTGACGTTCGCTGATAAGCCCAACTATGGACCGCGCGAACTGAAACCGGTCCGGATCAACAGGGCGGAGGGAGCGTCGGCGGGAGAGACGACCGCGGGCCATGACGAGCGTCGCGGCTAAGAAGGGGTTGGGGATGAGAAGGCAAAGCCTGTACGCCGCCGGCCTGGCGGCGGTCCTGTCGATGGTGGGCGGCTGGAGCACGGCTGTCCTCGCGAACGAGCCGCGACCGTGGGAAATGGGCATGCAGCCCTCCGCCTCGCCGGTCAAACACCTGATGACCTCGTTCAACGACCTGCTGACCGTCGTCATCACGCTGATCGTGATCTTCGTCGCCGGGCTGATGGCCTATTGCGTCGTCCGGTTCAATGCGAAGAGGAACCCGGTCCCGTCCAGGACCTCGCACCACACGCTGCTCGAGGTCGCCTGGACCGTGGTCCCGGTCATCATCCTGATCGTGATCGCCGTTCCGTCTTTCAAGCTGCTCTACGCGGCGGAACGCATTCCGCAGGCCGACATGACCATCAAGGTGATCGGCCACCAGTGGTACTGGGATTACGAATATCCCGACCACGGCAACATCACCTTCTCCAGCTACATGATCGCCGATGCCGACCTGAAGCCCGGCCAGAAGCGCCTGCTGGAAGTCGACAACCGCGTGGTCGTTCCGGTCAACACCACCATCCGCGTGCTGGTGACGGCCGGCGACGTGATCCATTCCTGGGCGGTTCCCGCATTCGGCCTGAAGAAGGACGGCGTGCCCGGCCGCATCAACGAGACCTGGTTCAAGGCCGAGCGCGAAGGCGTCTATTACGGCCAGTGCTCCGAGATCTGCGGCACCAACCACGGCTTCATGCCGATCGCGGTGGAAGCCGTGTCGAAGGAGGCGTTCGACGCCTGGGTCGCCAAGGCCAAGACGGCCTACGCTCCCAAGGACGGCGACCGCGACGTGGCGCAGCGCCCGACCGGAACGCTGGTCGAGTAAGCGGACTTCGCACAGCCCGCCACAGGGACGACGCGATAAGAAGAACCCAACCCAGCTGCCGGCGCTCCGCGACAGACCGGATCGGACGGCGGCCAGGGACAGCGACAAAGGGTAGAGACATGGCAAACGCCACACCGGGACATGGTGAGCATGTGGGTGACCATGGGCACGGGCATGACGATCATCACGTCCCCGGCTTCGTGCAGCGCTGGTTCTATTCGACCAACCACAAGGACATCGGCACGCTCTATCTGATCTTCTCGGTCATCGCCGGGCTGATCGGCGGCCTGTTCTCCGTCATCATGCGGGCGGAGCTTCAATCGCCGGGGCTGCAGTTCGTCTCCGACGGCCAGATGTGGAACGTGCTGATCACGGCGCACGGCCTGATCATGGTGTTCTTCGTGGTGATGCCGGCGCTGATCGGCGGCTTCGGCAACTGGTTCGTGCCGCTCATGATCGGCGCGCCCGACATGGCATTCCCGCGCATGAACAACATCAGCTTCTGGCTGATCGTGCCGGCCTTCCTGCTGCTGCTGGGCTCCGCCTTCGTCGGCACCGGCGCGGGCACCGGATGGACGATCTATCCGCCGCTGTCCTCACCGCTGGGACACAGCGGGCCGTCGGTCGACATGGCGATCTTCGCCCTGCATCTGGCCGGCGCCAGCTCGATCCTGGGCGCGGTGAACTTCATCACCACCATCTTCAACATGCGCGCCCCCGGCATGACGCTGCACAAGATGCCGCTGTTCGTCTGGGCGATGCTGGTGACGGCCTTCCTGCTGCTGCTGGCGGTGCCGGTTCTGGGCGGCGCCATCACCATGCTGCTGACCGACCGCAACTTCGGCACCACCTTCTTCAACCCCGAAGGCGGCGGCGACCCGATCCTGTTCCAGCATCTGTTCTGGTTCTTCGGCCACCCCGAAGTCTACATCATGATCCTGCCGGCCTTCGGCATCATCAGCCACATCGTGTCGACCTTCTCCAAGAAGCCGGTGTTCGGCTATCTCGGCATGGCCTACGCCATGGTCGCCATCGGCGTGGTCGGCTTCGTCGTGTGGGCGCACCACATGTACACGGTCGGGCTGGACGTCAACACCAAGGCGTACTTCACCGCCGCCACCATGATCATCGCGGTGCCGACCGGCGTTAAGATCTTCTCGTGGATCGCCACCATGTGGGGCGGGTCGATCGAGTTCCGGGTGCCGATGCTGTGGGCGCTGGGCTTCATCTTCCTGTTCACGGTCGGCGGCGTCACCGGCGTAGTGCTGGCGAACGGCGGCCTCGACAACTACATGCACGACACCTACTACGTCGTGGCGCACTTCCACTATGTGCTGTCGCTGGGCGCGGTGTTCTCGATCTTCGCCGGCTGGTACTACTGGATCGGCAAGATGTCGGGGCGCCAGTATCCGGAGTTCTGGGGCAAGGTCCATTTCTACACGACCTTCGTCGGCGTCAATCTGGTGTTCTTCCCGCAGCATTTCCTCGGCCTGTCGGGCATGCCCCGCCGCATCCCGGACTATCCGGATGCCTTCTGGGGCTGGAACATGATCTCGTCGCTGGGCGCCTACCTCTCCTTCGCCTCCACCCTGCTGTTCGTGTGGATCGCCTGGAAGACGCTGCGCAGCGGCGAACGGGTGCCGGGCGCCTATTGGGGCCCGCAGGCCGGCACGCTGGAATGGACGGTCAGCTCGCCGCCGCCGTTCCATGCGTTCGAGACGTTGCCCCAGGTCAAGTAAGCGTGCTAACGGGCGGGCGTCGCCGTGAAGGAGGCGCCCGCCCGAGAAAAAGGACCGACCCGAGCAGCCCGAAAATGGGCGCCGGTGTGGAGGGTGCCGGGGTGACGACTTTTTGTTGGAAGGCCCGGGGTTAGAAGACAAGGACATGATATGACGGACGTGACGAACGAACTGGCGCTCAACCACACAGGGGGCGCGTCGGCCGGTGACTTCATCGAGCTTCTCAAGCCGCGGGTCATGTCGCTTGTGGTCTTCACCGGGCTGGCCGGCATCGTGCTGGCGCCCGGCCACATCCACCCCTTCCTGGCATTGGTCGCCGTCCTGTGCATCGCCGTCGGCGCCGGGGCGTCGGGTGCCATCAACATGTGGTACGACCGCGACATCGACGCGGTGATGACCCGCACGGTGAAGCGCCCGATCCCGTCGGGCCGCGTCGAGCCGGCCGAGGCGCTGGGATTCGGGGTCACCCTGTCGGTCCTGTCGGTGGTGGTGATGGGGCTGGCGGTGAACTGGACCGCATCGGCGCTGCTGGCGCTGACCATCGGCTTCTACGTCTTCGTCTACACCATGTGGCTGAAGCGCCGGACCCCGCAGAACATCGTGATCGGCGGGGCCGCCGGCGCCTTCCCGCCGATGATCGGCTGGGCCGCCGTGACCGGCAGCGTCGATCTGCCGTCCATCCTGCTGTTCCTGCTGATCTTCCTGTGGACGCCGCCGCATTTCTGGGCGCTGGCCCTGTTCCGCAACAGCGACTACACCCGCGCCGGCGTGCCGATGATGCCGGTGGTGGCGGGCGAGGCGGCGACCAAGCGGCAGATGCTGCTCTACACGCTGATCCTGCTGCCGGTTGCCGCGGCGCCGTCCTTCCTCGGCATCACCGGGCCGGTCTATCTGGCGGCGTCATCCATCCTCGGCCTGATGTTCGTCGGCTGCGCCGTCCGCGTCCTGCGGGCCAGCGACGACAAGCCGGCCAAGAAGATGTTCGGCTTCTCGATCCTGTACCTGTTCCTGCTGTTCGCCGTGATGATGGGCGAGCGGCTTATCCTTGGAGGGTGGGCATGACGGTGATGGAACGCGACGGCCTGACCGATACCCGCAACTCCGTCGAAGAGCAGCGCCGGCAGGAAGCCGCCCTGCGGGCCAGGAAGCTGCGCGGGCGCAATCTGGCCGTGCTGGCGGCCCTGCTGGCCCTGGTGGTCCTGTTCTATGCGATCACCGTCGTCCGGATGGGCGGGGCGCACTGATATGCGGCGCGACGACAGGCTGCGCCGCCGCAACCGCCTCGTCCTCGGCACGCTGTTCGGGCTGGTGGCGGGGATGATCGGGCTGACCTATGCGTCGGTCCCGCTCTACAACCTGTTCTGCTCGGTCACCGGCTTCGGCGGCACCACCCAGCGGGCCGAACAGGCCGCGGCGCGTGTCGTCGAGCGCACGGTGACCGTCCGCTTCAACGCCGACACCAACGCCGCCCTTCCCTGGGCCTTCCGGCCGGAACAGAAGGATCTGGTGCTGAAGCTGGGCGAGACCGGTTTCGCCGCCTACCGGGCGGAGAACCGCGGAAAGTCACCCACGGTCGGCACCGCCGTCTACAACGTCACGCCGGAAAAGGCAGGCGCCTATTTCAACAAGATGCAGTGCTTCTGCTTCACCGAACAGGTCCTCGAACCCGGTCAGGTCGTGGACATGCCGGTGACCTTCTTCGTCGACCCGTCGATGGCCGACGACCCGAACATGGACGACGTGAGCACCATCACGCTGTCCTACACCTTCTTCCGCGCCAAGGACAGCGAGGCCAGGCTGGCACAGCACACGGCCGCCGCATCCACGTCCCCGGCGCCGGACTCAGGAAAACAAAAGGCGGAGCCGGGGGCGACCGCCACAAACTGAACCATATGGGGTAGTGAGACGATGGCCGACATCACCCACGGGCAAATGCCGCACGCCGAACCGTCAGCCCATGAACCGGGCGCCGGCATCCCGCATCCCTACCATCTGCTGAAGCCGAGCCCCTGGCCGCTGATCGGCGCGTTTTCCGGCGGGCTTCTGGCGACCGGTCTGGTCATCTTCATGCATGGCGGCGGCAAGCTGCTGTTGATCCTGGGTGTGCTGGCCATCCTGGTGACGATGTTCGGCTGGTGGCGGTCGGTCATCCGGGAATCGGTGGTGGAGCATGCCCACACCCCGGTGGTGAAGATCGGCCTGCGTTACGGCATGGCGCTGTTCATCGCGTCGGAGGTGATGTTCTTCGCCGCGTTCTTCTGGGCCTTCTTCCACGCGGCGCTGGAACCGAAGGTGTCGCCGATCAATCCCGACGCCATCTGGCCGCCGCCCAACGTGCATGTCATCGACGCCTTCGACATGCCGCTGATGATGACGCTGACCCTGCTGCTGTCCGGCGTCACCGTTACCTGGGCCCATCACGCCATCCTGGAGGGGCACAACCGCACGGCAGCCAAGGCGCTGGGCCTGACCGTGCTGCTCGGCGTCCTGTTCAGCTTCTTCCAGGGGTATGAGTACGTCCACGCCTCCTTCAAGTTCACCGACGGCATCTTCCCCTCGACCTTCTACATGGCGACCGGCTTCCACGGCTTCCATGTGCTGGTCGGTACCATCTTCCTGGCGGTGTGCTGGTTCCGGACGAACAAGGGGCACTTCACCCCGGAAAGCCATTTCGGTTTCGAGGCGGCGGCCTGGTACTGGCACTTCGTCGACGTCGTCTGGCTGTTCCTGTTCGTGTCGGTCTACTGGTGGGGTGGTCATGGCGGCGTGGTCGCCGTCCACTGACGCGACCGGTGCCGAGCCGTTCCGGCGGCGGTCTGTATCGCTGCCGGAACGGTCCGGACGGGAGGTGATGGCGTGATCGATCTGTACCCCAGGGTTTCCCCCTTGTCGGCCGGCCTGCGCAGCGTCTGTCCGCGGTGCGGCAAGGGGCGATTGTACGACGGCTATCTGACGGTGGCGGATCGCTGCAACGTCTGCGACCTGGATTTCTCCCAGGTCGACAGCGGCGACGGCCCGGCCGTCTTCCTGATCTTCATCCTGGGCTTCCTCGTGGTGCCGGTGGCACTCTGGGTGTCGATGACGGTGGATTGGCCGCTGTGGCTGCATGCCATCGTCTGGAGCATCGTCGTGTTGGCCCTGACGCTGGGCATGCTGCGGCCGGCCAAGGCCGCCGTGATCGCCCTCCAGTACCGCTATCGCCGCAGCGAAGTGGAGAAGGGCTCTTGAGCGCAACCGCGGTCGAGACGGCGGGACGGCGACACTTCCGCCCCACGCTGGGGGCGACGCTGGTCACGCTGGCCGGGCTTGCGGTCACCATCGGGCTCGGCACATGGCAGCTGGAGCGGCTGCACTGGAAGCAGGAGCTGATCGCGCGGATCGACCGCCAGATGGCCGAGCCGCCCGCGCCGCTGCCCGCCCGGATCGACGACCCCGCCGCCTGGGAGTTCCGGCCGGTGACGCTCACGGGGCATTTCCTGAACGACAAGGACCTGCTGGTGATCGCCCGCCCGCACCAGGGGCAGGTCGGCTATGAGGTGCTGACCCCGTTCGAACGGGCCGATGGGGCCGGCGTCGTGCTGGTCAACCGCGGCTTCGTGCCGATGGACCGCCGCGATCCGGCGACCCGCGCCGCCGCCCGGGTGGAGGGCGGGACGACCGTCAGGGGCATCGTTCGTGTGCCGCAGCCGCCCGGTTTCTTCCAGCCCGGCAACGGCACCCCGGCAGCCGGTTCCGCCTGGATGCGCGCCGATCCGCCGGCGATGGCCGCCGCGCTGTCGCTTAGCGGCGTGGCGCCTGTGGTGGTGGAGATGCTGCCGGGACAGGGTGCCAGCCTGCCCGGTGCGCCGGCCGGGACGCTGGCGGGGATCGAGCCGCGGGTAGAGTTGCCGAACAATCACCTGCAGTATGCCTTGACCTGGTACGGGCTTGCGGTGACGCTCGCCGGGATCTACGTGCTGTCACAGCGCAAGCGCGCCGACACCGGAACCGACGGACGACCCGATGACCGCATATCAGGAGCTTGAACGCCGCCACGCCCGCATCGCCGCCATCGGCGACGCGCTGGGCATTCTCGGCTGGGACACCCAGACGATCATGCCGGAGGGGGCCAACGATGGCCGGGCGGAGCAGACCGCGACCCTGTCGGTGATCGCCCACGAACTGGCGACCGATCCGCGCATGGGCGATCTGCTGGCGGAGGCGGAGAGCGACGGCAGCCTCGACGCCTGGCAGCGCGCCAACCTGCGCGAGATGCGCCGTCACCACATCCAGGCCACCGCCGTCCCCGCCGATCTGGTGGAAGCGACCAGCAAGGCGGTGTCGGTCTGCGAGATGACGTGGCGCGCCGCGCGGGCGGAGAGCGACTATGCCAAGCTGCTGCCCTCGCTGACAGAGGTTTTGGCCCGCGTCCGCGAGGGAGCCGAGGCGCTCGGCTCCGTGATGGGGATCAGCGCCTATGACGCTCTGCTCGACAGCCACGATCCGGGCGCGCGGGCGGAGCGGATCGACGCGCTGTTCGCCGATTTGTCCGGCTTCCTGCCCGACCTGATCGGCCGCGTCCTCGACAAGCAGGCGGCGGCGCCGGCGGTGACCGAGCCGCAGGGGCCGTTCGCGGTGGAGACGCAGCGCGGGCTTGGCGTCCGCATGATGGAGCGGCTTGGCTTCGACTTCCGCCGCGGCCGGCTGGACGTGTCGCTGCATCCCTTCTGCGGCGGAGCCACCGGCGATGTGCGCATCACCACGCGTTACGACGAGGCGAATTTCACCGATGCGCTGATGGGCATCCTGCACGAGACCGGTCATGCGCTGTACGAGCAGAACCGCCCGGCCGCGTGGCTGACCCAGCCGGTCGGCCAGTCCCGCGGCATGGCGGTGCATGAGAGCCAGTCGCTGCTGATGGAGATGCAGGCCTGCCGCTCGGCGGAGTTCATCACATGGCTGGCGCCGGTGGTGCGCGAGACCTTCGCTGGGGAAGGGCCGGCCTGGGAGGCCGACAATCTGCGCCGCCTCTACAGCCGGGTGGAGCGCGGCTTCATCCGCGTCAATGCCGACGAAGTCACCTATCCCGCCCACATCATCCTGCGCTACCGCCTGGAAAAGGCGCTCGTCGCCGGCGACCTGACCCTGCCGGACCTGCCGGGCGCGTGGAACGACGGCATGGCCGAACTCGTCGGCGTGGTCCCGCCGAACGACCGGCTCGGCTGCTTGCAGGACATTCACTGGCCCGGCGGCGGCTGGGGCTATTTCCCCAGCTACACGCTGGGCGCGATGACCGCGGCCCAGCTGTTCGACGCCGCCCGCACCGCCGATCCGGAGATCGTCCCGGCGCTGTCGCGTGGCGAGTTCGCGCCGCTGGTGAACTGGCTGCGGGTGAATGTCCATCAGACCGGCTGCTTCCACGCCTCCGGCGACGAACTGCTGACCGCGGCGACCGGCCGGCCGTTGGATGCGTCCGTATTCAAGCGGCATCTGGAGCGGCGGTATCTCTGACTGCCAACTCGCGGGAAGCTTGCGGAAGCCTCTTGGCAAGCGCGGGAAATGGCTTATCTTTAGGGACAGGTGCATCGAGGCCGGCCAGCCCCGACGCACCCATCCGATCAGCGGTTCAGAAGATCAAGGCACGCCTTGACGATCTGCAACTGCAGGATCAGGAGTGTGAGGATCTTATCCATCCTCTTTTCTCCCTTATTCGTGTGCGGCGGTGGCGGCCGATCCGCCACCCCGTTCACACTCTCCCACTATAGATGCATGGTTGCAGATGTGTGCGGCGCCACCCTCCGGCGGCGTGCATTTTTCTGTGGATAATCCGACTTGGCGGGAGCTGGGCCATTGTCCCGCAACCGTTTCCGCATGAAAAAGGGCACCCGTGAGGCGGCCTTTTCGCTGAGCGTGCCTGTGAGTGACGATCACCCGCGCGCGGTGGTGCGCAGGGTCTCCTCGGCGGCGCGGATCAGCGCCATCGACTTGTTGACGGTCTCCTGATACTCGGCCTCCGGGTCGCTGTCGGCGACGACGCCGCCGCCGGCCTGGACATACATCATGCCGTCCTTCAGCACGGCGGTGCGCAGCGCGATGCAGGTGTCCATCGCGCCCGAGGCGCCGAAATAGCCGACGCAGCCGGCATAGACGCCGCGACGGGCCTTTTCCAGCTCGTCGATGATCTCCATGGCGCGGACCTTCGGCGCACCGGACACGGTGCCGGCAGGGAAGCCGGCGACCAGCGCGTCGAGCGCGTCGAACTTCGGATCGAGCTCGCCCTCGACGTTGGAGACGATGTGCATGACGTGGCTGTAAAGCTCCACGATCATCTTGGCCGTCACCTTGACGGTGCCGACCTTCGCCACCCGGCCGACGTCGTTGCGACCGAGATCCAGCAGCATCAAATGCTCGGCCAGCTCCTTCGGATCGCTCAGCAGGTCGGCGGCCAGCGCCTCGTCCTCCGCCGTGGTGGCGCCGCGCTTGCGGGTGCCGGCGATGGGACGGACGGTGACCTTGCCGTCGCGCACGCGCACCAGGATCTCCGGGCTGGAGCCGACGACGGTCAGGTCGCCGAAGTCGCAGTGGAACAGGAAGGGTGACGGGTTCAGCCGGCGCAGCGTGCGGTACAGCGCCAGCGGCGACGGCTTGAAGGGGAAGCGGATGCGCTGGGACGGCACGACCTGGAAGATGTCGCCGGCCCGGATGTACTCCTTCGCCTTCTCCACGATCGCGTGATACTCCTCGCGCGTCGTGTTGGAGGTCCAGGCCAGCGGCAGGCCGTTCTCCGCCCGCGGCTCCCGTCGGTAGGGCAGGGGGCGTTCCAGATCGGCCAGCGCGTCGGTCAGCCGCTCCCGCGCGTCGGCGTAGGCGGTGGCGGCATCTTTGCCGGATTTCGGCCAGACCGGGGTCACCAGCGTGATCGAATCGGTGTGGCTGTCGAAGATGGCGACGATGCTGGGCCGGGTCAGGATTGCGTCCGGGATGTTCAGCTCGTCCGGATTGTTGTCCGGCAGCCGCTCCATCAGGCGGACCATGTCGTAGGTCATGTAGCCGAACAGGCCGGCGGCCATAGGCGGCAGCGCTTCCGGCAGGTCGATCCGGCTCTCGTTGATCAGCGCGCGCAGCTCGTCCAGAGGTGCGTTGTCGAGCGGCTTGAAGGCGTCGCGGTCGTGCAGCGCGTCACGGTTGATCTCCGCCCGGTTGCCGCGCGACCGCCACACCACGTCCGGCTTGAAGCCGATCACCGAATAGCGGTCGCGCCGCGACCCCGCCCCGCGCTCCGCCGATTCCAGCAGGAAGCCGAAAGGACGGCCGTCCGCCAGCTTCATGTAGGCGGAGACCGGGGTCTCCAGATCGCTGACCAGCGTGGTCCACACCACCTGCGGCCGACCGGCGGCGTAAGCGGCATCGAAGCTGGTGATATCGGGCTGGACCTTCACGGCACGAGACCTCTTGGATTGCTGTCGGCGGCGCCGAAGCCTCAGTTGCTGGCGAAGAACTGGTCGATGCGCTGGCGATGGATGCGGACCGGATACTTGTCGCGCAGCGCGTTGGTGAACTCCGCCACCAGATCGCCCTCCATCCCCTGTTCGACCGCGGCGCGGACCGTCGCCAGATCGGCGTCGGCGGCCTTCGGATCGGCCGGGATGATCTCCTTCAGGCGGGTGACCACCTGGGCATCGGCGGTGTTGCCGGTGACGACCTCGTTCGGCTTGGCGGCGAACAGCTTGGCGACCAGCTCAGCCGGCAGGCCCTGGACCGCCTGGGCGTCGCGGGTGAAGGGGCTGGTCATGGCGAAGGTGGCGCCGGACTGGGTGGCGACGTCCTGGGCCGCGGCCTCCGCACCCTGCTTCAGGCGGGCGGCGATCTCCTCCGCCTTCTTGGCGGCGCGCTCGGCGCGCTGTTCCTGCTGCCAGTCGGCGATGACCTGATCGCGCACGTCGGCCAGCGGACGGACGGCGGCGGGGATCACGCTGTCGACGCGGACGGCGGTGAAGTTGCTTCCCTCGCCCTCCGTCAGGTTGGTGGAGGCGCCGGTCTTCAACTGGAAGGCGTTCGGCAGCAGCGCCTTCAGGCCGGGCAGGTCCGGGGCGGCGTCCTTGCCGTCCGGGGCCTTGCCGGTGCTGTCGATGGCGGCGACCTTGCTCAGCACCAGACCCTGGGCCTGCGCGACCTCGTCGAGCGACGCGCCGCTGGCCAGCTGGTCCTCGACCCGGTTGGCGATGGAGAAGACGGAGTCGACCGCCTGCTCCTTCTTCATCTCGGCCGCCAGCTGGTCGCGCACATCCTCGAAGCTCTTGGTCGAGGCCGGGGTGACGCCAGTGATGGCCATGACGTGCCAGCCGAGCGCGCTCCTGATCGGGTCGGAGGGCTTGCCCGGCTCCAGCGCGAAGGCGGCGTCGCCGATCTCCGGCAGGTCGGTCTTGGCGATGTTGTCCAGGGTCACCGGCTCGACGCCGGCGTCCTTGGCGGCTTCGGCCAGACCCTTGGCCTTGGCGGCGTCGGCGATCTGCTTGGCTTTCGCCTCGTCGTCGGTCACCACCATCTGGACCGAGCGCTTTTCCGGGGCGCCGAACTCGTTCGCGCGCTCCTCGTACGCCTTGCGAAGCTGGGCGTCGTCGATCTTGATGTCCTTCGCCAGCGCGTCGGGCGACAGGCGGGCGACCGTGAGGGCGCGGTATTCCGGGGCGGTGAAGCGGACCTGATGGTCGTCGTAGGCCTGCTTGATCGTCGCGTCGTCGGGCACGCCGACATCGCCGATGGAGGCGTTGGGCAGGGTGACCACCTCCGCCACGCGCTTCTCGCCGCGATAGCGGTAGAGGTCCTGCACCAGCGGCTGCGGCGGGGTCAGGCCGGCCGACACCGCGCCTGCCACCAGCTGGCGCGCCGTCTCGCGCTGGATCATCGCGACATAGCCGTCTTCGGTCAGCTGGTTGTTGCGCAGCACGGACCGGAAGATGTTGGGGTCGAACTGGCCCTGCTGGTTGCGGAAGGCCGGCTCGTCGGCGATGCGCAGGCGGACCACCTCCGGCCCGACGGCGATGCCCATGTCGGCGGCGGCGAGGTCGAACAGTGTGCGCTGGATCAGAGATTGCAGCGACTGTTCCAGAAGGCCGAAGCGCTTGGCCTGCTCGGCGGTCAGGTTGCCGCCCAGCATCGGGCGCAGCCGTTCCATCTGCCGGCGGAATTCCTGGTCCAGCGCCTGCTGCCCGATCTCCACCTTGCCGACTTCGGCGACGGTGGTGGGCGTGGTGGAACGGAACACGTCGCCGATCCCCCAGATGCCGAAGCTGAGGATCAACAGCACGAACAGGATCTTGACGACCCAGGAGCCGGCGAAATTGCGGATGAACTGGAGCATGGGACCCGAACCTAAGCGCGTCGTTCGGCCATCCGGCCGGGGCGGCGCATCATAGATAGGGGAGGGAGGGGCGGCAACAGCCCATTTCCAGCTTGGGCATCGCCGCCACCACCGCCGCCGGAGCCCGCCCGGCGGGGCCCAAACATGCGAACGCCCCGGCCCTGCTTGGAAATGCAGGACCGGGGCGTCCGATGGCTACGCCGGATCGGCAGACCCTTGCGGGCGCCGGGATCGCTTCGGCGGTTACTTCAGCGTGTCGCGCACGGCATCCTTGGCGCCGCCGACGGTGTTCTGCACCTTGCCGGCCGCCTTCTCGCCGCGGCCTTCAGCCTCGGTCTTGGTGTCGCCGGTCAGCTTGCCGGCGGCTTCCTTGATGGCACCCTTGATGGAACGGGCGGCGCCCTCGATGCGATCCTTGTCCATGGTGGCAACCTCATGTGTGTTGGTTATGCCTGGACAACAGGACGGAAGACGAAAGGGTCCATTAAAAATATTACACGAAAGACAAGCGGCCCGCCTTCCCCAAGCTCACGCCCGGCGCGGCCCGTCGACTCCGCGGCCGGACGACCGCGCCGGCACGCCGCCGTCGACAGGCAGGTCGCGACGCATCGGTCCGGCGCTGTGTCGGCGCAGGGCCGCCAACTGGAGGGCGCGATGGGTGATCTGGTCGCGGAAATCGCGGTCGACCCGGCTGAAGGCGCTGAAGGCCAGCTTCACCGCCGCCGGGGATCGGGTGTGCAGGGCATCGTTCAGGGAATCGCGCAGGGTGCGCAGTTCGAGGATACCGGGCACGAAGGCCATTTCGACCGCCTCCGCCAGGATCTCGACGGAACACAGCGTGGCTTCGTCATCGAGCGTCAGGCGCACTCCGCGTTCCCCCCGGCCGTGGTCAGGAACCGAGCAGATCCAGCACCGCCGGCAGGCAGCGGCTGCGGGACAGGCACTCTTCGCAACGGCCCGCCATCGGACGCGGGTCCGGACAATGCCGGTTCCGCAACGCCTCCAGCCCCTGGACCAGGACGCGCTTCTTCGACTCCGAAATCACGTCGGTGGCCCGGATCGTTTCGATGGCATCCCGCATCGGGTCGGTAGCGTCTATGAGCATCATAGTATGCCTCCTGCCCGGCGAATCTATGCCGCACCCCCAGCCAAGTCCATGAATGCACTGTAATATTAGGACGGCAAATTGAAACGAGCTGTGGCGCGTTGCAATGGCCCGCAACCTATTGACGCCGAAGCACACGGCCGTCAGCATCCTGCCAATCTGGAGCGGGACTGAGGTGGACGGGCGGATGGAGCGGACACAGGGCGCGACGCTGGCGCTGTATGGCGCGGCGGCGCTGGCGGAGATAGCCGGCTGCTTCGCTTTCTGGGCCTGGATTAGGCTGGATCGCAGCGCGTGGCTGGCTGTGCCGGGCGTGGCAAGCCTGTGCCTGTTCGCCTGGCTGCTGACGCGGGCCGACGCCGAATTCGCCGGGCGGGCCTATGCCGCCTATGGCGGCGTCTACATCGCGGCGTCGCTGCTGTGGCTGTGGCTGGTCGAGGGGGCGCGGCCGGACCGCTGGGATGCGGCCGGCGCGCTGATCTGTCTGGGCGGAGCGGCGCTTATTCTGGCCGGGCCGCGCGGGGGCTGAGCGCCGACGCCGGCCGGCTGACCCAAGGGTGCAGGGCAGGGCCGTTGACCAGCACCAGCCGGCCGTCATCCACCCGCAGATAGGCCCCGACGCGCACCCGGCGACGCAGGATGTCGTCGTTGAGCATGATCTGGGCATCGGCCAGGGACAGCGGGGTGCCCTGGTAGTATGCACGGCCGTCGGAGTGTCGGATCTGGCTGAATGCGTTGGTCATGACGGAATGCTCCCAATCGTTTTTTCTCGAACCGCGGACCGTTGGCGGACCCGACGTGACGGCGTCAGCCGACCTGGGGATCGGTTGTTGCGGCCGTTGTCAGGAAAAACGCCTGGGACCTGCGGTTTATTCCTCCATCAGGCACAAAGAGACGGGACTGGGTGGAAAAATGCCGGGACGGTTCCCGGATCGCCGGTGTTGGCGAATAGTGTCAGCGAATATCTTGGGGCGTATACCGCCGAAGGTCCAGCACGCCGGACCCAATGCCCCCGAATTGTCGCAGACCACACGCGCGAAAGCTGTAGTGGTGCGGCGGACGGTGCGCAACTATCTCCGAAACCGCGGCCCGCATTGAACCATGTCAATCGTACTTCGGCCTCTAACCGTTAGAGTGCCAAACCATCGCGGCGACAGGGTTGCGGAAATGCCCTGCATTTTCGCGTCTGCTTGACGTTGGAAAAGATGCCGGACGGGGTCATAATACCACCGTCGGGTATCCGAATTCGGTCAGCCGGGATCCCGGCGGCGCATCACGAGGTCCATCTTTCGGGCCGGACAGAAGAAACGGATCGCTTCGTGAACCTACAACCGGCGGATCAGATGAACGGTTCCGAGTGCAGCGGGTCCGGCGCGGCGGAAGCCGCCGGGATGCCGCGCGATCCGGCCTTTCTGGCCTCGCTGGCCGCCAGCCTGCTCGACGATGGCGGGATGGCGCTCGTCTATCTCGACCGCGACCGCGTGTGCCGGCATGCCGACCGCCATTTCGCCGCGGCGCTCGACCGCTCCCCGGCGGAGCTGGTCGGCCAGCCGCTCGCCGCCATTCAACATCCGGTGACCGCGGCGCTGGGCGCCGCCATCGCCGCCCTCGGCCAGTCCCAGGCGCACGGCTCCGCCCCGGTCGATTGCCCGACGGTCGGCTGCGACGGCCGCCGTTCGATTCTCAGCGGCAGCGTGACCGCCCATCGCGACGGCGCCGGCACGATCCTCGGCTATCTCGGCACCTTTCACCAGACCGGCGATCCCGACCGCATCGCCGAGTTCGTGACCTGCCGCGACAGCTTCGTCGCCACCCTGCTCGACGCCGCGGTGGACGGCATCATCGTGTCCGACCGCAGCGGCATCATCCGCTCGATCAACCGCGCCTGCTGCCGCCTGTTCGGCTATGAGGACAGCGAGCTGGTCGGGCGCAGCATGACCATCCTGATGCCGCCGCCCTTCTCCCGCGACCACACCCGCTATGTCGACACCTACATGCGGACCGAGCGGGCCAAGATCATCGGCATCGGCCGCGACACGCTGGGCCAGCGCAAGGACGGCACGGTGTTCCCCATCCATCTCAGCGTCGGCGAGGCGCGGATGGGCGACGACGTCACCTTCGTCGGCATCATCCGCGACATTTCCGACCGTCTGGCGGCGGAGCAGCGCGCCTCCTACCTGGCGCGGCACGACCCGCTGACCGGCGTCCTGACCCGCACCGCCTTTTTGGAGGAGTGCGAGGCGCTGTTCGCCGGCCACCGCGCCGACGGGCCGGAGGGCGGCGGAAGTGGTGGGGCAGGCGGCGGGGCAGGTGGCGGGCTGTTCGCGCTGTTCGCGCTGGACGTCGACCAGTTCAGCGACGTGAACGAAGCCTTCGGCTTCCATGTCGGCGATGCCGCGTTGAAGGCGATGGTCAGCCGGGTGACCGAGGTGCTGCCGCCCAACACCATCATCTGCCGCATCGCCGCCGACGAATTCGCAGCGCTGTCACGGGTGGCCGACGCCGATCAGGCGCGCACGCTGGCCGGGGTGCTGCACGACCGGCTGACCGCGTCGATCTACGCCGACCGCCATTGGGTGCGGCTGCGGCTGTCGGTCGGCGCCGCGGTGCAGGACGAGACGGTCGGCACGCTGGAGGATCTGAACGCCAAGGCCAAGCTGGCCTTGCAGGCGGTGCAGCACAATGGCGGCAACGCCATCTGCTTCTACACGCCGGAAATGGCGGCGGCGGCGACGCGGCGGATGATGCTGACCATGCATCTGACCCACGCGATCGAACGGAACGAACTGCGCCTCGTCTACCAGCCCATCGTCGACAGGGCCGGCCGGGTCCGCTCGGCCGAGGCGCTGCTGCGCTGGGACCATCACGCGCTGGGGCCGGTGTCGCCGGGGGAGTTCATCCCGGTCGCTGAGGAAAGCGGCCTGATCGTGCCGATCACCGATTGGGTGTTGTCCACCGCCATCGCCCAGATGGTGGCCTGGGAGGCGGAGGGCGTGCTGCCCGACCGTGTTTTCCTCAACATCTCCGGACAGCAGTTCCTGCGCGGCAACCTCACGCTGCGCCTGGAGGAACTGCTGAGCGAGCATCCGTCGCTGCGCAGCCATCTCGGGCTGGAGATCACCGAACAGGCAGCGGTACGCGACCTGAAGGTGGCGGTCCGGACGCTGGGCGAGCTGGCCGATCTCGGCATCCAGGCGGCCATCGACGATTTCGGCTCCGGCTATTCCTCGCTCAGCTATGTGCAGCAGCTGCCGGTGGCGAAGCTGAAGATCGACCGCGCCTTCGTCATCGACGTGCCGGAAAATCCGAAGAGCAACGCGCTGGTCCGTGCCGCCGTCGGCATGGCGCACGGCCTTGGCCTGACCACCGTGGCGGAAGGGGTGGAGACGGCGGAGCAGCGCGATTTCCTGGTGTCGGTCGGCTGCGACCTGATGCAGGGCTATCTGTTCGGCCGCCCGATGGCGCCCGAGGCGCTGGCCGACATGGTGCGCACGCAGGGCGCGCCGGCCATCGCCCGATCTGCCGTCCCGGCGCCGGGGTGATCGGGCGCAGGTGATCCGGGCAAGGGGGCGGTCATCCGCCCCTCACGGATCCTCCGGCGGCTCCCACCCCTCCGGTGCCATCCGGAACCCGGCGAACTCGAAGGCCGGCGCCACGGTGCAACTGACCAGAGACCAGCCGTCCGGCCCCTCGGCCAGACTCCGCGCCGCCTGCCAGGCTCCCACCGGCACCACCGCCTGCGGCCGCTCGCCGCCGGCGATGTCCATCCCCAGCCGGCGGCTCTCGACCGCCCCGCCATCCTGATAAATCGACAGCTCCAGCGGCGCCCCGCCGTGCCAGAGCCAGATCTCCACGGCATCCACCGTGTGCCAGTGCGACCGCTGCCCGGCTTTCAGCAGGAAATAGATCGCCGTCACCGCCCCGCGCCCGCCATCGCCCGGCGCACGGTAGGTCTCGGCGTAGAAGCCCCCCTCCGGATGCGGCTGCAACCCCAGCAGTTCGATCAGCCGCTCGGCGGTCGGCGCATCGTCCGTCATCGCGTGCTCCGCGCCGCCATGCCCAGCCCCTCGCGCAGCTCCGGCAGCAGCATCGCCCCCAGCATGGCGATCACCGGCAGCACCGCATAGTCGCCCTGCGCTGCCGCGTCGATCAGCTCGCGGGCGCTGTGCAGCTCGATCCGCATGTCCTCCAGATCGCCCTGATCCGGCTCCGCCACCTTGCGGGCGCCCTTGGCGTGGAACATGTGGCAGGTGCTGCCCCTGGAGTTCGCCCCGACGACGAAGCCGCCCAGCGCCGTCCAGTCGTCGGCGGCATAGCCGGTTTCCTCCAGCAGCTCGCGCCTGGCGGCGGCCAGCGGATCCTCGCCGGGCTCGATGGCGCCGGCGGGGAAGGTCAGGCTGACGCGGCGCGGCCCATGCTTGTAGGTGCGCAGCATCACGACCTTGCAGTCCTCGGTCTCCACATACATCAGGGCGAAGTCGGGCTGGTCGATCTGGTAGAAATTCTCCACCGTCCGCCCGTCCGGCAGCTGGACCGTCTCCGCCCGCACCTTCAGGTACGGGCTGGCATCCAGCAGCTCGCGGCTGTCGAGCACGTCCCAAGGCTTCTGTTCGCCTTGTTTCTGCTCGTCATGCTTCTGGTCATCGCTCATGCGGCGGTTCCGTAAGGCGGCTGGGTGTGGCCGGCGGGGGAGAGGGTGAAGATCTCGCAGCCGCCCTCGGTGATGCCGATCTGGTGCTCGAACTGCGCCGACAGCGAGCGGTCGCGGGTGACCGTGGTCCAGCCGTCGGACAGGATCTTCACCTCCGGCCGGCCGGCGTTGATCATCGGCTCGACCGTGAAGACCATGCCGGGGCGCAGCTCGACGCCGGTGCCGGGCTTGCCGAAATGATCGACGTGCGGGGCGCCGTGGAACTCCCGCCCAATGCCGTGACCGCCGAAATCGCGCACGACGGAGCAGCGCGCCGCCTCGGCCATCGTCTGGATGGCGTGGCCGATGTCGCCCAGATGGTTGCCGGGCTTGGCCTGGGCGATGCCGGCCATCATGCAGCGGTAGGTCAGGTCGACCAGCTTGCGCGCCTTGACGCCGATCTTCTCGCCGACGAAATACATGCGGCTGCTGTCGCCGTACCAGCCGTCCAGGATCACGGTGACATCGATGTTGACGATGTCGCCCTCGACCAGCTTCTTGTCGTCGCTGGGGATGCCGTGGTTGACGACATGGTTGGGCGAGATGCAGCTGCAGGCTGGATAGCCCTGATAGCCCAGCGTCGCCGGAATGCCGCCGCGGTCGCGCTGGAACGCCTCGATCAGCTTGTCGAGTCGCCCGGTGCTGACACCCGGCACCACGAAGGACGCGATGTAGTCCAGCGTCTCGGCCGCCAGCCGGCAGGCCTTGCGCAGCGCCGCGAACTCTTCCGGACCGTGCAGAACGATCCGCCGTCCATCCCTATCCATCAAACCGTCATCCGTCACGTAAATCCTCTGACCATCCTTCGGCTGCCGCGACCATCCGCAGGCAGCGCAACAAGCTATCACGCCACCCGTCTGAAAAAAGCCCCTGCATTCCACCCCTGCAATCGTAGGATTCGGCGGAATGGCTTGCTATATGTGGCGGGCCTTACCCCCATCGGACTACCAGACCTTTGGCGAAGCCCACCACCCGATATGTCTGTCAGGCCTGCGGCGCCTCCTTCCCGAAATGGGGGGGCAAGTGCGACGCCTGCGGCGAATGGAACAGCCTTGTCGAGGAGACCGCTCCCGACAGCGCGCCCAAGGGGCTGGGCGCTGCCCGCGGCCGCCGCATCGATTTCGTCGGGCTGCACGGATCCAGCGAGGCGCCGCCGCGGCGGATGACCGGCATCGCCGAGTTCGACCGCGTCTGCGGCGGCGGTCTGGTCCCCGGCTCGGCCATCCTGATCGGCGGCGATCCCGGCATCGGCAAATCGACCCTTCTGCTCCAGGCGATGGCCCGGCTGTCGCAGGACCACCGCTGCGCCTATGTCTCGGGCGAGGAGGCGGTCGATCAGGTGCGCCTGCGCGCCCAGCGGCTGGGCTGCGCCACCGCCCCCGTCGATCTGGCGTCGGCCACCAGCGTGCGCGACATCGTCGCCTCGCTCGACGACGCCAAGGGTCCGGAGGTGATCGTCATCGATTCGATCCAGACCATGTATATGGACAATCTGGACAGCGCCCCCGGCACCGTCGCCCAGGTCCGCGCCAGCGCGCAGGAGCTGATCCGCATCGCCAAGCGGCGCGGCGTCGTCCTGCTGCTGGTCGGCCATGTGACGAAGGAAGGCATGATCGCCGGACCCCGCGTGCTGGAGCACATGGTGGACACGGTGCTCTATTTCGAAGGCGAGCGCGGCCACCAGTTCCGCATCCTGCGCGCGGTGAAGAACCGCTTCGGCCCGACCGACGAGATCGGCGTGTTCGAGATGGGCGACGCCGGCCTCGGCGAGGTCGCCAACCCGTCCGCCCTGTTCCTGGCCGAACGCCGCGGCGACGTGTCGGGCGCCGCCGTCTTCGCCGGGATGGAGGGCACCCGCCCCGTGCTGGTCGAGGTGCAGGCGCTGGTCGCCCCGTCGCCGCTCGGCACGCCGCGCCGCGCCGTGGTCGGCTGGGATTCGGCGCGGCTCGCCATGGTGCTGGCGGTGCTGGAGGCGCGCTGCGGCGTGCAGATCGGCGCCAACGACGTCTATCTGAGCGTGGCGGGCGGCCTGCGCATCACCGAACCGGCCGCCGACCTCGCCGTCGCCGCAGCGCTGGTGTCGTCGCTGACCGGGGAGCCGGTGCCGGCCGACACGGTGGTGTTCGGCGAACTCGGCCTGTCGGGCGAGGTCCGCGCCGTGAGCCAGACCGACACGAGGCTGAAGGAGGCGGCGAAGCTCGGCTTCTCCTCCGCCATCTTCCCGGCCCGGCGCGCCGGCAAGAAGGGCAGCCGCGGCGACAACGGCCTCAAGACGGTCGAACTCCAGCAGCTGGGCGAGCTGATGCCGCTGTTCCAGCCGCAGGGCTCCTCCGGCCGGCCGCCGTCCAGGCGCGGCCATGACGACAACGACACGCGCCGTTCGCGCGACGACGAGTACATCTGACCGCAATTCCGCCGTCACTCGGCACCTCATCAATCGGCACAGGCAATCGGCACAGGGTCATGGACACTCTTCCCGTCAATCCGGTGGACATCGTCGTTTTCGCCGTGCTGCTTCTGGCCGCACTGCTCGCCTTCAGCCGCGGCCTCGTCGCCGAACTGGTGTCGGTCGCCGCCTGGGCCGGTGCGGCCATCGTCACGCTCTATGCGCTGCCCCATGTCCTGCCCTATGCGCAGATCTACATCCGCTTCGAGATGCTGGCCTATGCCGCCTCGGCGGTCGGCATCTTCATCGTCGCGCTGATCGTGCTGTCTCTGCTGGGGCGCAGCCTGTCGCGCGGGGTGCAGGCGTCGGCGCTGTCGGCGCTGGACCGCACGCTGGGCTTCGCCTTCGGTCTGGTGAAGGGTGGGATTCTGGTTTCCATCGCCTACCTCTTCTTCCTGTGGCTGGTGCCGAACCAGGCCGAGCAGCCGGTCTGGCTCCAGCAGGCGAAGACCCGGCCCTTCCTGGCGATGGGGGCGGAAACGCTCTACGGCTTCGTGCCGGAGAATTTGCGCAAGGAAGGTCTCGGCCAGATGGACATGGCGCGCGACCGTGCGCGTCAGGCGATGGAGGCCAAGCAGGCGCTCGACCGCCTGTCGACGCCGGTGCCCAGCCCCGCGAAGACCGGGGGTGCGCAGGCGCCCGATACCGGTTATAAGGACCGCGATCGCGCCGATCTTGAAAGGCTGATGCAGAACAACGCCCGCTGAGCTTGACCGCTCGGTTTTGGCGCGATTGACGTTTGTGGGACCGTAGTTTTTTCCGTTGCATGTGCTGACGCGCGCCGACGGCGCCTCCTGGACGAAGGACTTCTGGTGATGCTGACGACGCATCCGTTCGACGACGACAAGCTGCGCGAAGAGTGCGGCGTGTTCGGCATCTACGGCAACCCGCAGGCGGGCGCCATCACGGCGCTGGGCCTGCATGCCCTGCAGCACCGCGGGCAGGAGGCGGCGGGCATCGTCAGCTTCGACGGCGGCCGGTTCCACCTCCAGCACACGCTGGGCCTGGTCGGCGACCATTTCAGCTCCGAGGCGATCATCGCCAAGCTGAAGGGCGGCAGCGCCATCGGCCATGTGCGCTACGCCACCACCGGCGACACCTCGATCCGCAACGTCCAGCCGCTCTATGCCGATTTCGAGTTCGGCGGCTTCGCGCTGGCCCACAACGGCAACCTGACCAACGCCCAGGTGCTGCGCCGCCAGCTGGTCCGCCGCGGCTGCCTGTTCCAGTCCTCCACCGATACCGAGGTGATCGTCCACCTGATGGCGACCGCCCGCGGCGGCTCGCCGGTCGACCGGCTGATCGAGGCGGTGCGGCAGGTCGAGGGCGCCTTCTCCCTGGTGGCGCTGACCTCCAAGGAGGTGATCGGCGTGCGTGACGCGCTCGGCGTCCGTCCGCTGGTGCTCGGCAAGCTCGGCGACACCTACATCCTGGCCAGCGAGACCTGCGCCTTCGACATCGTCGGCGCCGACTATGTCCGCGACGTCGAGCCGGGCGAGATGATCGTCATCGACGACAGCGGCCTCCACAGCCTGCGCCCGTTCCAGCCGCAGCAGCGCCGCCTGTGCATCTTCGAATACATCTACTTCGCCCGTCCCGACAGCGTGATGGAGGGCACCTCCGTCTATCAGGCGCGCCAGCGCATCGGCCGTGAGCTGGCCCGCGAGGCCGGCGTGCCCGCCGACGTGATCGTGCCGGTGCCGGACAGCGGCGTGCCCGCGGCGCTGGGCTACGCCCAGGAAGCCGGCGTGCCCTTCGACCTCGGCATCATCCGCAACCATTATGTCGGCCGCACCTTCATCGAGCCGACCGACCAGATCCGCCATCTCGGCGTGAAGCTGAAGCACAACGCCAACCGCGCGATGATCGAGGGCAAGCGCGTCGTGCTGGTGGACGACAGCATCGTCCGCGGCACCACGTCGAAGAAGATCGTCGAGATGGTGCGTGCCGCCGGGGCCAAGGAGGTGCACATGCGCATCTCCAGCCCGCCGACCTCGCACCCCTGCTTCTACGGCATCGACACGCCGGAGCAGAGCAAGCTGCTGGCCCACCGCATGACGGTGGAACAGATGCGCGAGTTCATCCAGGCCGACAGCCTTTCCTTCATCTCGCTCGACGGCCTCTACCGCGCCATGGGCGACGAGAAGCGCGACCCGGCCAAGCTCGGCTATTGCGACGCCTGCTTCACCGGCGATTACCCGATCCCGCTGACCGACGCGCTGGACCAGCCGCCGGTCGAGTCGAACGTCCCGGTCCGCGCCTGACCCGAAGCCCTCCCCCGCAACGGGGGAGGGTTTTTCGTATGTGAACGAACAATAATCCCAGGAAACGAGTCGTCCCCATGTCCCGTCTCTCCGGCCGCATCGCCCTCGTCACCGGCGCCTCGCGCGGCATCGGCGCCGCCGTCGCCAAGCGTTTCGCTGCCGAAGGCGCCCATCTGGTTCTGGTCGCCCGCACGGTCGGCGGGCTGGAGGAGACCGACGACGCCATCCAGAAGCTCTCCGGCCAGTCGGCGACCCTGGTGCCGATGGACCTGCGCGACTACGACAAGATCGACCAGCTCGGCCATGCGCTCTACCAGCGCTTCGGCAAGCTGGACGTGGTCGTCGGCAATGCCGGCGCGCTGGAGGCTCTCGGCCCGGTCGCCCAGTACGATCCGAAGCTGTGGTCGCGGGTGATGGACCTGAACGTGACGGCGAATTACCGGCTGATCCGCTCGATGGACCCGCTGCTGCGCGCGTCGGGCACCGGCCGCGCCATCTTCGTGACGTCCGCCGCCGCCAAGGCGCCGCACCATTACTGGATGCCCTACGGCGCCAGCAAGGCGGCGCTGGAGATGATCGTGAAGACCTACGCGATGGAGGTCGCCTCCTCCACCGTCCGCGTCAATCTGCTCGACCCCGGCGTGGTTGCGACCAAGCTGCGCACCCAGGCATTCCCCGGCGAGGACCCGACGAAGGTCGCCCAGCCCGACGACGTGACCGAGCGCTTCGTGGAGCTGGCCGAGGCCGCCTGCGAGCGCCATGGGGAACTGGTTCTGGGGCAGTAACAACTCACCTGCCAAATCCCCCTCTCCCCCCGGGGAGAGGATCGGGGGTGAGGGGGATGCACATGCCGGATGTCTTCGGCTGCGCCGAACCCCCTCATCCTAACCTTCTCCCCAGGGGGAGAAGGGATCTCCAAGAAATCAGCGCACCATCCCGCGCAGCCTATACAGCTCCTCCAGCGCCTGACGCGGCGTCAGGCTGTCCGGGTCGATCCCCGCCAGCGCCACCTCGACCGCTGACGGCCCGGCCGGTGCCGTCTCGACCTCCGCCACCACCTTCGCCGGCCGCTTCAACGCCGCGCTGAACAGCGGCAGATCCTCGGCCAGCCGGTGGATCGTCGCGTTCTGGTCCCCCGATTCCAGCAGCTTCAGCACCTCGTCGGCCCGCCCGACCACCGCCGGCGGCAGCCCGGCCAGCTTGGCGACGTGGATGCCATAGCTGCGGTCCGCCGCGCCCGCCGTCACCTCGTGCAGGAACACCACGTCGCCCTGCCATTCCTTGATGCGCATGGTGTGGCAGGACAGCGCCGGCAGCTTCGAGGCCAGCATCGTCAGCTCGTGATAGTGCGTGGCGAACAACGCGCGGCAGCGGTTCACGTCGTGCAGATGCTCGACGCAGGCCCAGGCGATGGACAGGCCGTCGAAGGTCGCCGTCCCGCGCCCGATCTCGTCCAAAATCACCAGAGCCCGCGCGCCCGACTGGTTCAGGATCGCCGCCGTCTCCACCATCTCCACCATGAAGGTGGAGCGCCCGCGCGCCAGATCGTCGGCGGCGCCGACGCGGCTGTAGAGCCGGTCGACCACCCCGATATGGGCCTGTTCCGCCGGGACGAAGCCGCCCATCTGCGCCAGGATCGCGATCAGCGCGTTCTGTCGCAGGAAGGTCGATTTACCGGCCATGTTCGGACCGGTCAGCAGCCACAGCCGGTTGTCCGGCGCCAGATCGCAGTCGTTGGCCACGAACGGCCCGCCATGGGCGGCGTCCAGCACCGCCTCCACCACCGGATGCCGCCCGCCCTTGATCGAGAAGGCGAGGCTGTCGTCCACCAGCGGCCGGCTGTAGCGCCTCTCATCCGCCAGTTCTGCCAGCGAGGTGGCGACGTCCAGCGCCGCCAGCGCATGCGCCGCCTGGGCGATGGCGTCGGCCTTGCCGGCGACCACCTCGACCAGCCCGGCGAACAGCTCCAGCTCCACCGCCAGCGCCCTGTCGGCGGCCTCCGAAATCCGGCGTTCCAGATCCGACAGTTCCACCGTGCCGAAGCGCACGGCGTTCGCCATGGTCTGGCGGTGCATGAACACCTCGCGTCCCTTGTCCGACATCAGCTTGTCGGCATGGGCGGCGGTGACCTCGATGTGATAGCCCAGCACATTGTTGTGCTTGACCTTCAGCGACGGCACCCCGGCGATCTCGGCATATTTCGTCTGCAGGCCGGCGATCAGCCGCCGGCTCTCGTCGCGCAGGGTCACCAGCTCATCGAGCGCATAGCTGTAGTCGCGGGCGATGAAGCCGCCGTCACGCGCCAGCAGCGGCAGCTCCGGCGCCAGCGCCTGGGTCAGCTGGTCCACCAGTTCCGAATGCGCACCCAGCCGCTTGTCCAGCGCCGCCAGCCCGTCCGGCAGCGGCATGGCGCCGGCCAGCAGCTCGCGGATCAGCCCGGCCTGCCGCAGCCCGTCGCGGATCGATGCCAGATCGCGAGGGCCCCCCCGGCCCAGTGTCAGCCGCGACAGCGCCCGTTCCAGGTCGGGACAGCTGCGCAACGCTTGGCGCAGCTCGGCCCGCAGCCGTTCCCCGGTCAGCGCGAACTCCACCATGTCCAACCGGCGGCCGATGGCGACCGGATCGGTCAGCGGCGAGGTCAGGTGGGCGCAGAGCAGCCGGGCCCCGGCTCCCGTCACCGTGCGGTCGATGGTGGCGAGCAGGCTGCCGCGCCGTTCCCCGTTCAGCGTCCGCGTCAGTTCCAGATTGCGCGCGGTGGAGGCGTCGATCTCCATCACCGCCCCCGGCCCCAGCCGGCGCGGCGGCGACAGCCGGGGCACGCGCCCCTTCTGCGTCAGCTCGACATAGCCGACGAGCGCACCGGCCGCCGCGACCTCCGCCCGGCTGAACGTGCCGAAGGCGTCCAGCGTGCCGACGCCATACTGGGTCAGCAGGCGCTGCTTGCCGTTCTCGCTGTCGAAACGCGGGTTGGGCTGCACGGTCAGCCGCGACTTCCATTCGCCCCACAGCTCGAACAGCTCCGGCGTCTGGCTCAGCTTCTCGGAGATCAGCACTTCCTGCGGGTCGAGCCGCCCCAGCGCGGCACCCAGGCCCGCGCGCTCCACCGGCTGCACCACCAGCTCTCCGGTCGACATCTCCAGCCAGGCCAGCCCCAGCCCGCCCGCCGTCTCCGCCACCGCCGCCAGCCAGTTGGAGGAACGGGCGTCGAGCAGGCTGTCCTCGGTCAGGGTGCCGGGGGTGACGATGCGGATGACGCCGCGCTTCACCACCGATTTGCCCCCGCGCTTCTTCGCCTCGGCCGGGTCTTCCATCTGTTCGCAGATGGCGACGCGGAAGCCCTGGCGGATCAGGCGCTGCAGGTAATTCTCGTGGGAATGCACCGGCACGCCGCACATCGGGATGTCTTCGCCCAGATGCTGGCCGCGCTTGGTCAGCGCGATGTCCAGCGCCGCCGCGGCATTGACCGCATCCTCGAAGAACATCTCGTAGAAGTCGCCCATCCGGTAGAACAGCAGGCAATCGGGATGCGCCTGCTTGATCTCCAGATACTGCGCCATCATCGGCGTGGCGTCGGGCGGAATGACGATTTCTGCGATGTCGGACACGGGAACCACGAAGCCTTGGATGGGTGTTGTTTCGGATGCGCACCCTATCACGGGATATGCAGCCGCGGGATAGGCGGCTTTGCCGAGCCTGGGACAATGGGACGCGCACGAACGACTCGGGTCCACGTCCCTGTTGCGGTTGACGGGCGCGCGCCGCCGGTCGCTACAATAGGGAAAGCTGAAAAATAGGGAGACGGCCATCATGACGCAATCGACCGGGCAGACCGTGCCCGCCGCCACACCTGCCGCCATACCAGCCGAGGTGCGGGAGGTCGTTGCCCTCTTCGCCACCCGCGCCGCGTTCGACCGCGCGGTGGAGGCCCTGCTGGCGGCCGATTTCGACCGCGCCGACCTGTCGGTCCTGGCCAGCCACACCTCGCTGGAGGCCGCCGACCCGAAATACCGGCCGCGCGACGAGGCGCTGACCGGACTGGTGGGCGAGCTGAAATACGCCTTCCCCCTGACCACCGCCGGCCTGATCGCCATCGTCGGCGGCCCCATCGAGGCGGCGCTGGCGGCGCTGGTCGCGGCCGGCGTCGGCGGCGTGGCGATCAAGGACTATCTGGACGAGCTGACCAGCCATCCCAAGCCCGACGAGTTCACCCGCGCGCTGGAGGCCGGCGGCATCATCCTGTGGGTGCGGGTGGAGACGGCGGAGCGCGAGGCGCAGGCCTCCGCCCTGCTGGATCGCGAAGGCGGCGGCAATGTGCATGTGAGCGTCCGCGACGCCTGACGGAGGGGCGGGCAGGGGGTAAGGCAGGCGGCATCAGGCAGGCGGCGTCAGGCGGTCAGGTTCATCACGGCGCCGCGCTTGGCGTCCTGCCCCGTCAGCTTCCGCTTCAGCTCCTCGGCGATTTCCTTCTCGACCGCCTCCCGCTTGTCCGACGGCATCGACTTCAGGTCGTCCTCGGTCATCTTGTGACGGGCAAGCCAGTCATCGCGGATCCGCTCGGCCGGCGTCTTCTTCGATTCCTTCAGGAAGGCGTTGACCGCGTCGGTGTCGGTGGTCGGGCCTTCGCTGCTGCCCCAGCCCTTGCGCGCGGCCGCCGTCTGCGACTGGGTGTAGAGGGAGGTCGAATAGCCGCTGTAGCCGTTGACTTGCATCGCGGTGGTTCCGCTGTCGGTTGCGCCGCCGCCGGACAGAACCTGCCGACAGTGCAGAACGCGATGCAATTTCAACGCCGAACGGGAAACCTTCTCGTTTCAAGGACTTGATGCGTTCACCAGGGCGGCCGAGCCTGCCGCCGGGCAAGTTCTGCCGGCCCATTCCTGCCGGTCTCGCCCTTCGCCGGGGACCCGGCCCTTCCCGTTACGCCGCGGCGGCCTGACGGCGCGTCGGGGTGGCGACCATCCGCAGCCCGTGCGCTTTGTACTGCGCCTGGACGATGGACGCCCATCCCATGCGGATCAGCGTCAGCTTCACCCCGTCCGACAGCTCGTCGCCGGTGACGAGGTCGGTCACCTGCCACATCAGCGTGTCGTCCACCGAGCGCGGGAACATCGCGGCCACCCGCAGCAGCCGCGCCATCAGCGCCGCCACCGTCTGCCGTCCCAGCCCGCGTTCGGCCAGCGCCAGCGCGTCGTTCAGCGCCGCCAGCTCCCGCCGTCCCTTCAGCGATGTCTCCTTCGCGGCTGTCTCCGCCGCGCGTCCCGTGCTCGTCCGGCCGGTCATGGCCTGTCTCCTGCGATACCGTCCATGGCGACCACTCTGGCCCCGCAACGGAAGCCTCGCTGTGACGGCCGTCACAACCGGGTGCACATGCAGGGGCCGGGCCCCTGGTTTTCCAGTGCGGGCGTGCTACCTGAAGGCTTTACCGCTATAGTGCGACCGTTGCGGCCATCCGGATCGCCTGCACGCCGCTTTAGAAGCCGAGGTTTTTCCCGACCGATGCTGTCCCGCTCCAAGGCGTTGCCCCCGCCAGAGTCGCCCGCGCCCGCCATCCCGAACAAGCGCGCCATCATCTCCCGCCGCAAGCTGTCGGGGGAGCTTGAGGATCTGGTCGCCGAACACGGCACCGGCGACAAGCTGCGCCCGGCGCTGATCGCCTGCCTGCGCAAGTCGCTGGCCGAGGGCAGGGCGGAGGTGCGGCGGCGCTTCGACGCCGGCGGCTCGGGCGAGCAGTGCGTGCGGGAAAACTGCTATCTCGCCGACCGCGTGGTCGGCACGCTGGCCGACTTCACCGTCCGCTTCATCTTCCCCACCGCCAATCCGACCTCCGGCGAGGTGTTCGACGTGGTGGCCACCGGCGGCTACGGCCGCGGCGAGCTGGCGCCCTTCTCCGACATCGACCTGCTGTTCCTGTTGCCCTACAAGCGCACGCCGCGGGTGGAGCAGGTGGTCGAATACATGCTCTACATCCTGTGGGATCTGGGGCTGAAGGTCGGCCATGCCGTGCGCAGCATCGACGAGTGCATCCGCCAGTCCAAGGCCGACGTCACCATCCGCACGGCCATCCTCGAATCGCGCTATCTCTGGGGGCCGGGCCAGCTGTTCGCCGAGCTGCGCAAGCGCTACGACAAGGAGGTGGTGGCCGGCACCGGCCCCGAATTCGTCGAGGCCAAGCTGGCCGAGCGCGACAACCGCCACCTGAAGATGGGTGACAGCCGCTATGTGCTGGAACCCAACCTGAAGGACGGCAAGGGGGGGCTGCGCGATCTCCAGACCCTGTTCTGGATCGCCAAGTATCTCTACCGGGTCGAGGGAGTCGACGAGCTGGTCGGCAAGCATGTGCTGACGCCGGAGGAGGCGCAGCGCTTCGCCAAGGCGCAGAACTTCCTGTGGACCGCGCGCTGCCACCTGCATTACCTGACCGGCCGGCTGGAAGACCGCCTGACTTTCGACGTCCAGACCAGCATCGGCGCCGCCATGGGCTATACCGACCATGCCGGCACCAAGGGCGTCGAGCGCTTCATGAAGCATTACTTCCTGGTCGCCAAAGACGTCGGCGACCTGACGCGCATCTTCTGCGCGGCGCTGGAGGCGGAATCGAAGCGTCCGCCCCGGTTCAATCTGCTGCGTCTGGCCTCGGTCGCCCGGCGCAAGGACGTGGACGGCTTCATCGTCGACGGCGAGCGGCTGAACGCCCGCAGCGACAAGCAGTTCAAGGAACAGCCGATCGACATGATCCGCCTGTTCCACACCGCGCAGATGAACGACATCGACATCCACCCGGCGGCGCTGCGCTCCATCACCCGGTCGCTGTCGGCCATCGGCCCGAAGCTGCGCAACGATCCGGATGCCAACCGGCTCTTCCTCGACATCCTGACCGGGCCGAAGGATCCGGAGATCACCCTGCGCCGGATGAACGAGGCGGGCGTGATGGCCCGCTTCATCCCCGACTTCGGCCGGGTCGTCGCGCAGATGCAGTATGACATGTACCATGTCTACACGGTGGACGAGCACACGCTGTTCGCGCTCGGCATCCTGCACAAGATCGCGTCGGGCGAGCATGCCGACGAACTGCCGCTGTCGACCGAGGTGATCCACAAGGTCGTCTCGAAGCGGGCGCTCTATGTCGCCGTCCTGCTGCACGACATCGCCAAGGGCCGCGGCGGCGACCATTCGGTGCTGGGCGCCCGCGTTGCCGAGAAGCTCTGCCCGCGGCTCAGCCTGACGGCGGAGGAGACGGAGACGGTGGCGTGGCTGGTGCGCTGGCACCTCGCCATGTCGCACACCGCCTTCAAGCGCGACCTGGAGGACGACAAGACCGTCCGCGACTTCGTGGCGCTGGTCCAGTCGCCGGAACGCCTGCGCCTGCTGCTGGTGCTGACGGTGGCCGACATCCGCGCCGTCGGCCCGCAGCGCTGGAACAACTGGAAGGCCACGCTTCTCCGCGAACTCTACAACCGTTCCGAAGAGCTGATGTCGGGCGGCATGACGGTGGAGGGCCGCGGCCGGCGCATCCAGGCCTCCCAGGCCGCATTGCGCGCCCAGCTGACCGACTTCGACGAGGCGGCATTCGAGCATCACAAGGGGCTGGGCTACCCCGGCTACTGGCTGGCCTTCGACACCGACACGCTGGCCCATCAGGCCCGCATCGTCCGCGAGGCGGAGCGGGCACAGCGTCCGCTGACGGTGGAGACCCGCGTCGACCGCGGCCGGGCGGTGACGGAGGTGACGATCTACGCCACCGACCACAGCGGCCTGTTCTCCCGCCTCGCCGGGGCGCTGGCCGCCTGCGGGGCGGACATCGTCGATGCCCGCATCTTCACCATGACCAACGGCATGGCGCTCGACGTCTTCTCGGTGCAGGACGCCGCCGGCGGCGGCGCCTTCGAGAGCGGCGACAAGCTCGCCAAGCTGTCGGTGATGATCGAGAAGGTGCTGTCGGGCCAGTTGAAGCCACTGAACGACCTGTCGACCCGCCGCACGCCCCATGCCAGCCGCACCCGCGTCTTCCATGTGCCGCCGCGCGTGCTGATCGACAACAACGCCTCCACCACCCACACGGTGATCGAGGTGAACGGCCGCGACCGTCCCGGCCTGCTCTACGACCTGACCCGCGCTTTGTCGAACCTGACCCTGCAGATCAGCTCGGCCAAGGTATCGACCTTCGGCGAGAAGGCCATCGACGTCTTCTATGTGAAGGACGTCTTCGGCCTGAAGGTGACGCATGACGGCAAGCTGTCCAAGATCAAGGAACGGCTGCTGAGCGCACTCGACGACCCCACCGGCGACGCCCCTCCCCCGGCGACGGTCAAGCGGACCCGGACCAAGGTGACGGGGGCGTAAAACACCCCCTCTCCCCCAAAGCTGATACCCTCTCCCCCCGGGGGGAGAGGGGACAGCCCCGGAAACCGCCGTCTACGGCGCCATGAACACGCTGGCGTGCTTGCCGGCCTCGCCGCTGCCCAGATCCTTGGCGATCACCGCGACATCGGTCGAGCCGGACTTCACCGCCGCCGCCGGCACCTTCACGAACACCCGGAAGGTCGCCACCGAGTCCGCCTCCGCGGTCAGCGTCAGGCTGCCGCCGCTGCCGGCCGCCTCATCCCCCGCCACCGACAGATGCGCGTCGCGCAAGCCCTCGAAGCTCACCGCATAGCTGCGGGCGATGTGCGTCTTGTTCAGCACCTTGATGGTGTAGGCGTTCTGCACCGACCCGTCGGACAGAGTCACGAACAGCGGCGCCCGGTCGCGCAGCACGCTGACGTCCAGCGTCGGCCGCAGCATCAGCGCGATGCCCATGGCGCAGAGCACGATCAGCATGATCAGCGAATAGATCACCGTGCGCGGCCGGACCAGCTTCACCCGTTCCGGCTTGCCGTCGATCTTGGCGATCTGGTTCGACTGGGTGTCGAAACGCACGAGGTCGAGCGGCCGGCCGATCTGCCGCATCACGTCGTTGCAGGCATCGACGCACAGGCCGCAGCCGATGCAGGAGATCTGCTGTCCCTCGCGGATGTCGGTACCGGTCGGGCAGACATGGACGCACTGCTTGCAGTCGATGCAGTCGCCCAACCCCGCCGCCTGCCGGTCGTCCCAGCTCTGCGACTTGCGCAGCGGCGCCCGGCCTTCGCCGCGCCAGTCCTCGTAGGTGACCAGGAAGGTGTCCTCGTCCACCATGGCGGACTGGAAGCTGCGCCACGGGCAGACATAGATGCAGATCTGCTCGCGCGCCCAGCCGGCGAAGAAATACGTCGTGAAACTGAACAGCGCGCTGAAGGTCGCCACCCCGCTGGTGATCTCACCGTGGAGCAGCTCGTTCATCAGCGTCGGCGCGTCGTTGAAATAGAACACCCAGGCCCCGCCGGTCAGCAGCGAGATGCCGACCCACGCCGCATGCTTGGCGGTCTTGCGCGCCAGCTTGGCCCCGGTCATCGGCGCCTTGTCCAGGCGGATGCGGGTGGTGCGCGGCCCTTCGATCTTCCGCTCCACCCACATGAACAGGTCGGTCCACACCGTCTGCGGGCAGGCATAGCCGCACCAGATGCGCCCGGCCAGCGTGGTGGCGAAGAAGATGCCGAAGGCGCCGAGAATCAGCAAGCCGGTCAGGTAATAGACCTCCTGCGGCCAGATCTCGATCCACAGGAAATAGGCGCGCCGCCCGACCATGTCGATCAGCACCGCCTGGTCCGGGATGCCCGGCCCGCGCTCCCAGCGAAGCCACGGCGTGATGTAGTAGATCGCCAGCAGGACGATCAGCACCGCCCATTTCAGCTGCCGGAAGCGCCCCTTCACGTCGGCGGCATAGACCTTGGGCCGGTCGATGAACCAATGGCGTCCCGGTTCCTCCTGCGGCCCGGCGTGGGTCTTGGCGGCGTGCTTGCCGGCAGGTTCGGGGCGGCGGGTGAGGGTGGTGTCTTCTTGGCGAAGGGACATGGCATCTTTCCTCGGCCGTCAGCGGCACGGGTGGCGTCAGCGTCGTCCCTTCTCCATAAGACTTCCGTGATGGAGCCGCATTGCGCAATGTCAATCCGGCCCACTTTCTCAAACGGTCTGCCCGCGCAGCTCCGCCAGCCCGTCGTGATAGGCGCGGTCGAACAGCGCCTCCAGCCGGGCGTCGATGCCGCGCAGCCCGGCGACCACCGCATGGGCCCATTCGAAATACTCGACCTTGCGCGACAGCGGCCAGTCGGCGGGCGGGCTGTGCGCCATCGAGCGCAGGTTCGACACCTTGTCGGCCAGCTTCACCAGCTTCGCGCGGGTCGAGGCCTTGGGGGCGGCGTCGATCTGGTGCTGCTTGCGCTCGGCCTTCGACATGCGCTTGTCGTCGGTGGTCTCGGCGACGACCTGCACCACCTCGGTGCCGAACAACTGCTCGATCTCCTCATAGCTGGCGTCGGTGTCCTCCAGCGTGTCGTGCAGCAGCGCCGCGATCACCACCACCGGGTCCTTGCCGGCCGTCGCCTCCGCCACCAGCAGGGCCACCTCCGACAGGTGGTTGACGTAGGGTTCGGCGCGCACGCCCTTGCGGCGCTGGTCGATGTGCTTGTGCGCGGCGAAATCCAGCGCGCGGGCGAAATCGAGGAGGGGGGCGCCCGGCAAGGAGGAATTTGGCAAGGAGGCGTTTGGCAGGCTCATGCTGTTCTCTCGGCTGGGGCATTGCATTATTCTCCGCATCGGAGAAGCCCGTCCTGGGAACTCCCCGATGCCGAAGGACCGCGCCCATGTTCACGTCATTCTTCTTCGATCTGCGCAAGGCCGGCGTGTCCGTCTCGCTGACGGAGTACCTGACGCTCATGGAGGCCATGAAGCAGGGCACCGCGTCCTTCCGCGTCGAGGATTTCTATTATCTCAGTCGTGCATGCTTGGTTAAGGACGAACGCAACCTCGACCGCTTCGACCGCGTCTTCGGCGCCACCTTCAAGGGCCTTACCGAGGAGATGCCGGCCGGCGAGGAGGTCCCCGTCACCGACCTGCCGGAGGAATGGCTGCGCAAGCTGGCCGAACGCTTCCTGACCGACGAGGAGAAGGCGCAGGTCCAGGCGCTCGGCGGCTGGGACAAGCTGATGGAGACGCTGGCCCAGCGTCTGGCCGAGCAGAAGGGCCGGCACCAGGGCGGATCGAAATGGATCGGCACCGCCGGCACCTCACCCTTCGGCGCCTACGGCTACAATCCGGAGGGCGTGCGCATCGGCCAGCACGAGAGCCGCCACCGCCGCGCCGTCAAGGTGTGGGACCGTCGCGAGTTCAAGAACCTGGACGACCGGGTGGAGATCGGCACTCGCAACATCAAGGTGGCGCTGCGCCGCCTGCGCAAGTTCGCCCGCAGCGGCGCCGCCAGCGAACTCGACCTGCCCGGCACCATCCGCGCCACCGCCAACAACGCCGGCTGGCTCGACCTGAAGATGGTCCCGGAGCGGCACAACACGATCAAGGTGCTGCTGTTCCTCGACATCGGCGGCTCGATGGACGACCACATCCGCCTCGTCGAGGAGCTGTTCTCCGCCGCCCGCAGCGAGTTCAAGCATCTGGAGCACTTCTACTTCCACAACTGCGTCTATGAGGGCGTCTGGCGCGACAACGCCCGCCGCCACACCGAGCGGCTGTCGACCTGGGACGTGCTGCACACCTATCCCGCCGACTACAAGCTGGTCTTCGTCGGCGACGCCGCCATGAGCCCCTACGAGATCGTCTATCCCGGCGGCAGCGTCGAGCATTGGAACGAGGAAGCCGGTCAGGTGTGGATGCAGCGCCTGCTGTCGGTCTACGCCAAGGCGGTCTGGCTGAACCCGACACCGCCGCAATACTGGGACTATTCGGAAAGCACCCGGCTGCTCCAGCGCCTGATGGGGGGGCGGATGTTCCCACTGACGCTGGAGGGGCTGGACGGGGCTATGCGGGAGTTGGGGAGGTAAGGGGGCGGATCGGCCGGAAGGGATCGATTGGGGCAAACTTTGAAGTCACCCCACCACCCGCCGGTACAGGTGCCACGTCGCATGCCCCAGCACCGGCATGACCACCGCCAGCCCGACGAAGGCCGGCAGGCACCCGACCGCCAGCATCGCCACCACGATCACGCCCCACAGCATCATCGGGCCGGGATTCGCCATCACCGCGCGGATGGAGGTCTGCATCGCGATGATCCAGTCCACCTCGCGGTCCAGCATCATCGGGAAGGACACCACGCTCAGCGCCAGGGTCGCCAGCGCGAAGATCAGGCCGACGGTATTGCCCAGCACGATCATCTGCCAGCCCTCCGGCGTGGTGAACAGCAGATGGACGAAGGCGCCGACGCTTCCGGGCTCCAGCCGGCCCAGCGTGTGGTCGTAGACGATCTGCGCCGCCCCCAGCCACAGCACATAGAGCGTCAGCATCAGCAGCCCCAGTGCCGCGATCGACCAGATCGCCCGTGACCGGAAGACATCCAGCGCATTGACCCAGGAAACCGGCTGCCCGCGTTCCCGCCGCCGGCTCAGTTCGTAAATGCCGACGGCGGCGAGCGGTCCGACGAAGGCGAGGCCGGCGACCAGCGGGTAGAACAGCGGCAGCAGATCGCCGCCATAGGCGATGCGCGCCGCGACCAGCCCGACGAGCGGATAGATGACGCTCAGGAACAGCAACTGCGTCGGTGCCGCCAGGAAGTCGCGCCATCCCAATGCCAGCGCCTCGCCCAGGCTGAGGGTGTCGATGGAACGGATGCGGACATCCTTGGGCACCACCAGCATGTCTGTCAGCGGGGCCTTGTGCTCGGGCATGTACCAGCGGTTCGCCATGGCTGGACTCCTCCCTCTTCCTTGACCGGCCCGGTGGGGGCGTGGACGGGCAGTCGGTGGTGTCGCGAGGGCGGCTCGATCCGGCGAACGGGCGGGGCGGCGTGAGACTGTGCCGGCCAGGCGGGGACGGGGGATCGGACCGCGGTCCGGCAGAGGATACACCCGCTGCCGAAATCGGGCATGGCGAATGATGGGTATACATACATTTTCGGGGGATGAGGCCGCGCAGACCTTCGAACCGAGGAACCATCAACGCGAGGGGTTTTAAACCTATCATTGCCGAAGATTCGCGCTTGAATTAGGATTAATAACCTACATAGCCGAGGAGATGCCCCATGCCCGATTGCCTGTCCCCCACCAGCCACCCCACCGACCACTTCCCCCGCTGGGCCGAGGAGCCGCCGGTTACACCCGGGGGCTCGCTCGTGCCCGGTTCGCGCTTCCACGAGGAACAGTGGGTGATGGCCGCCGGCATGCTGGCGCGTGGCGCCTCCTTCCAGCAGGTCGCCCGCGCCATGGGGTGCAGCCGCACCACGCTATGGCGTGCCTATTACGGGTCGCAGGCGTTTCGCCATCGCGTCTGGTGGGAGCGGCAGGCGCTGAACCGGGAGTCGGAGCTTCGGCTCGGCTCGCTCCGCGCCCTGGTGACCGAGCAGATCGAGCGGCTGGTCTCCTCCGGCGATCCCTCCACCGTGCGCTGGCTGGCCGAGCGGCTCGGCCTGTTCAGGGAGTGCGACGATCCGGGCGCCAGGCAGGCCGCTGCCGCCAACCCCGCCACCGCAGCAGCAGACCCCGCGCCGCCCGAGCCTCCGCTGCCCGGCCTCGACGACGACAGCATCCCCGGCGCGATCCGCGAGCACAATCCGCCCGACCCCAAGGTGATCGCCGCCATCGTCGCCCGGCCGGAGGCTGAGGGGCCGAAGGGTGTCTATCCCTGGACCGTCAACCCCGACGATCCCTATCCCAATCTCGGCTCGGCCCTGGAGCGCCAGGGCGGGGAAGGGGCGTTCCCCCGCCGCCGGTGAGCGGATGCGACAGTGGAACGCCGCCCGGAAAACGGTTCACGGCGTTTCAGACGTTCCATCCGCCCCACGCCGCAGCGCCGGCACCCCGCCCAAGACCGCCCCAAACCGCCACCTCACACCGCCGCCTGTTCGATCAGCCGGTTCGCCAGGGTCACCTTCTGCGCCAGCGTCGTCGCCAGGATGCGGTGCAGGACCAGCGCCAGTTCCGGATCCTCGCTCTCCAGCCGGGCGAGCGTCGCCGCGGTCAGCCGGTGGATGGTGGCGGGGGTTTCCACCACCACGTCGGCGCCGCGGGTCTGGCCCAGCAGCAGGGCGATCTCGCCGACCACCGCCCCGGCGGTCATGGTGCGCAGGCGCAGGCTGCGGCCGTCGGGCAGGGCGATCTGCACCTTCACCCGGCCGCGCCCGATGATGAAGACGTCGCTGGCCGCCTCGCCGGCACGGATCAGCACCTCGTCCGGCTCCAGATGCAGGGTGTCCAGCGCCATCACCGCATCGGCCAGCCGGGGGTGCGGACCGGTCATCGCCTCCAGATGGCGCAGCAGCGGCGCGTCCACTCCGCCACCGGCCGCGCCGCTCTGGGCCAGCAGCGCCTCCTCGCAGGATTCCAGCGCATGGTCGAGGTCGGGCGCACGGCGCAGCACCGGGTCACGGTCGGGGTCCAGGCCGCAGTTGCGGAAGGCGTCCTCCACCGCGTCGGGCAGGGCGCTCAGCACCAGCGTGGCGCCGGCCGCCTCGATCAGGTTGCGGATGCGGCGGAACACCCCGGCGGCGGCCGAATCCATGCCCTTGATGTGGCGGAAGTCGATGATCAGGAAACGCAGCGGCCGGTCGCCCACCTGTCCACCCGTCTGCCCGCCCGCCCGCTCCAGCCGGTCGCGCACCGGGCCGACGATCTGCTCGGCGGTGCCGAAGAACAGATAGCCCTGCAACTGCATCGCCTCGATGGCCGTTCCGGCGCCGGTCAGATGCAGGCTGGCCGCCGGGCTGCGGTCGACCCGGCTGCGCAGCTCCGCCCCGCTGTGCCGGCCGCGGATCACCGGCAGCCGGGAATAGCTGTAGACGAACATCGCCAGCGACACCGCCAGCCCCAGCGCCAGCCCCTCCATGAAGCCGATCCCGGCAATCGCCAGGACCACGGCCAGCACGATCAGCCACTCCGTCCGCGGCAGCCGGCGGCGCGCGTCGATCAGCCACTCCTGCAACAGCTCGACGCCGAGGAACAGGATCAGCCCGGCGGTCAGGAACACCGGCGTCACCGACACCAGCCACCCCGCAACGAACAGCCCGCCCAGGATCACCGCCGCGGTCGCCAGCCCGGCGCCGCGCCCGGTGGCACCCATCCGCCCGGCCAGCAGGGTCATGCCCAGCCCGACATAGCCGGACGGCCCGCCCAGCGCGCCCGTCAGCAGGTTGGCCGCTCCGGTGCTGCGCAGCTCCGCGTCGGCGTCGATGTCGCGCCCTTGGCTCAACTCCCCCTGGGCCAGCTCGATCCCGCTGACATTCAACAGAAGGCCCAGCATGCCCAGCACCGCGACGGAAACCATCGCCGGCAGCGCCGCCGCCACCCGGCCCCAATCGGCCAGCGCCAGAACCTCCGTCGGCACCGGCAGGCTGAACCCGCCGCCGCCGGCCACGCCGGGCAGCCAGCCCCAGCCGCGCGCCTCCTCCGCCGTCACCCCCAGCAGGGGCAGCCCGGCATGGAAGGCCAGCGCCGTCGCCAGCAGGACCAGCGGCATGGTGAAGGGGCTGTCGCTGCGCCGCATCGTCAGCACCAGCAGCCCGGCCAGCCCGACCGCCGCCGCGGCGGTGACCATCACCATCGGCGCCGCCAGCCCGGCGATGCCGGCGCCCAGCCCATGCCGCCCGCTGACCATCGCCAGCGCGCCTTCCACCAGCAGCCAGCCCGACCCGGCGAGGAAGCCGGCCACCACCGGATAGGGAAAGAACCGCACCAGCCGCCCCAGCCGAAGCCGCCCCACCGTCCAGAACAGCAGCCCGGTCACCAGCGTGCTGCCGCCCAGGATGGCGAAGGCGGTGGCGATCCTCACCTCCTCCGGCGCGCTCTCCAGGCCGGCGGCCATGGTCGCGACGGTGGAGGCCAGGATGGCGACGCCGGTCTCCTGCACCAGCGCCACGGAATTCGGCTGCGTGCTGCGCAGGGCGACCAGCAGGGCCAGGATGGCGGCGCTCAGCAGCACCACGCCGACCCCGGCGCCCAGCCCGGCCGCCAGCGGCCCGGTGAACAGCAGCGCGGCAATCGCCAGCCCGTTGCCCAGATTGTCGATGCCCGCGATCAGCCCGATCATCGCCGATGCGATCGGGCGCCGGCCGGGATGCGCAGGGTGGCCGGTGGAGGGTTTCCGAATGGGGGCGTCGCTCATGATGTCGCGTTCGGTCCGGCTGATCGGGCGGGTCTTGTGCAAAGGGCTGCGTCACGGCGGCAGACCGCCGTCACGGTTGCAGCAATGAGCGGAATTCCGCGGCCCAGGCAAGCAATAAGCGGTGATGAATTGTGCTGCGCCACCCTGCATTGCGCCAGCCGGTTCTTCCGCCGCGGGGCGACGGTCCCCCGACCCGGCCAGGGCTTGGTATGGTGGCATATGATTAAGCGTGTGTTGGCGTTGCAAAAATCAATTATCAGGAATCATATCTCTCGCTATAGGACGGTATAGAGGGAGAATTTCGTGAAGCATGCATATTTGCTGGGCCTGCTGATGCCCCTGGCGCTTGGCGCCGCCTCAGGCGCGCTGGCAGCAACCGCCGCGACCAAGGACGCTGCCGAACCGGCCGGCGAGGCCATCGGCAATCCGCCGCTGCTGACCAATTCCGAATCGCCGCGTGTCGGCTCTCTCCTGATGCGCCAGCCGCAGGCGACCGCCCGTCCGCACACCGGGCAGGCGCGCAATTACGACCTGTTCGTGTCCTTCACCGACGGCTATATCCGCAACCCCGCCCAGGGCCGTCCCGACGCGGTGCGGTTGCGCAGCTATCGCGGCACCAACGTCGATCCCAACCATCCCTATGTCGCGCCGACCATCGAAGCGACGCCGGGCGACACGGTGCGCATCAAGCTGCACAACGACCTGCCGGCCGATCCGAACTGCACCAGCCAGGCGGCGGCGGACATCAACACCCCGCACTGCTTCAACGGCACCAACCTGCACAGCCACGGCGTCTGGGTCAGCCCGACCGGCAACAGCGACAATGTGCTGATCTCGCTCAATCCGGGCGTCGATTTCGAATATGAGTACAACATCCCGGCCGACCATCCGGCCGGCACCTTCTGGTATCACCCGCACCGCCACGGCTCGACCGCACTCCAGGTCGGCAGCGGCATGGCCGGCGCGCTGATCATCCGCGGCGACCGTCCGCCGACGCGCGAGGCCAACGGCGATCTCGATACCCTGCTGACCAGCCCCAAGGGCGTGGCGATGACCGACCGGGTCCTGCTGTTCGAGCAGATCCCCTACGCCTGCACCAAGGACGGCAAGCTGAAGACCAACGCCGACGGCTCCATCGACTGGAGCTGCGCGCCGGGCGAGGTGGGCGAGGTGGTGTCCTACGACCAGTTCGGGCCGGGCACCTGGGAGCAGTCCGGGCGCTTCACCACCGTCAACGGCCGCGTCCGTCCGATGTTCGCCAACGCCAAGACCGGCGAACCGGAGCGCTGGCGCCTGATCCATGGCGGCGTCCGCTCGCCCATCACGGTGGAGTTCCGCAAGCTGGACCCCACCGGTTTCTTCCAGAGCGAGAAGACGCTGTCCGCCGCCGGCCAGGACCGCTTCGCCAAGGAACGCTGCGTCGGGCAGCCGGTGCCCTACATCCTGGCGGCCTCCGACGGCCTGACCATGGAGGAAGGGCAGGTGCGCACCAGCGTGCCGATGCAGCCGGGCTACCGCGACGATTTGCTGGTCAACTTCCCCGAACCCGGCATCTACTGCGTCATCAACAAGCCGTCCGCCGCCAACGCCAGCCCGGACCAGACCGCCACCTCCACCGGCGTGCTCGGCTTCGTCCGGGTGAAGGGCGACCGCGTTGTCAAGGATCCGGTGAAGGAGACCATCCGCCGGCTGTCGGTCAACGCGACGAAATACGCACCGTCGGTCGCCAAGGAGGTCATCGACGGGCTGACCTCCCGCTGCTTCGCCAAGGCGATGGTCGACACCCCCTATTGCCCGCGCTTCTCGAAGTTCACCGCCCACCGGCCGATCACCGAGCATGAGGTGATGCACCAGCCCAAGCAGGAGCTGACCTTCTTCATCAACCTGCCGCCGGAAGGGGGCAAGCGCACCAACCCGCTGTTCCAGGTCGCCGACAGCTTCGAGGTGGTGGAGAATCCCGACGGCACCTATGGTCCGAAGGGAGCCGCCGCTTACCAGCCGAACGTGGACAACCGGCCTGTGGTGCTGGGCACCGCCCAGCAGTGGGAACTGGCCTCCTACTTCGTCAGCCATCCTTTCCACATCCACGTCAACCCGTTCCAGATCGTCTCGGTCATCGGTCCGGACGGCCGCGACGTCAGCGAGCCCGGTTCCGGCGACCCGGACTATGCCGGCATGAAGGGCGTGTGGAAGGACACCATCTGGGTGAAGAGCGACAACAGCAGCGCGCTGACCTCCGCCGAGCCGCCGAAGGGCGTCTACAAGGTGACGGTCCGCACCCGCTACGAGCGCTTCATCGGCGAGTATGTGCTGCACTGCCACATCCTCGACCATGAAGACCAGGGCATGATGCAGAATGTCAGCATCGGCGTGCCCGATGGCCGCGGCGGCCTCGCCGGGGCGCATCACTGACCGCCCGGCGCGCTTCCCGCTTCCGCAAAGCCGGGAGCGGGGAGTGCGCTCCCCCCGATGCTGCGATCCGTCGCTGCCTCCAACCATTGAAAAAGGCCCCTGTTTGCGTCTACGGTCGCGCGTCCCCTTGGAGTGAGTGCATGCGCGATATCACCCCCGTCACGGTCGCACGCGGCGACGGCATCGGCTCGGAGATCATGGATGCCGTGCTTTATGTGATGAATGCGGCCGGCGCGCGGCTGAAGGTGGAAGAGGTTCCGGCAGGCGAGGCCGTCTACAAGCGGGGTCATCCCGGCGGGCTGGATGCCGCCGGCTGGGGATCGATCCGCCGCACGCGGGTCTTCCTCAAGGGGCCGATCACCATGCCCCAGGGATACGGCAACAAGTCGCTGAACGTCGTCGCCCGCACCACGCTGGGCCTGTTCGCCAATGTCCGCCCCTGCGTCTCCTACCACCCCTATGTGCGAACCCGGCATCCGCGCATGGACGTGGTCATCATCCGCGAGAACGAAGAGGACCTCTACGCCGGCATCGAGCATCGCCAGACCGACGACGTGATCCAGTCGGTCAAGCTGATCTCGCGTCCGGGGTCGGAGCGCATCGTCCGCTATGCCTTCGACTTCGCCCGCTCCAACCACCGGCAAAAGGTGACGGCCTTCGTCAAGGACAACGTCATGAAGATGACGGACGGGCTGTTCCTGAAGATCTTCTACGAGATCGCGGCCGATTATCCGGAGATCAAGGCCGACCACATGATCGTCGACATCGGCGCCGCCCGGCTGGCCGACCAGCCGGAGCGCTTCGACGTTATCGTCACCCTGAACCTCTACGGCGACATCGTTTCCGACATCGCCGCCCAGCTGACCGGCTCGGTCGGGCTGGCCGGCTCCGCCAACATCGGCGAGACCTGCGCCATGTTCGAGGCGATCCACGGTTCGGCCCCGATGATCGCCGGGCAGGGCATCGCCAACCCCTCGGGCCTGCTGATGGCCGCCGTGATGATGCTGGTCCATATCGGCCAGGGCGACATCGCCGCCCGCATCCACAATGCGTGGCTGAAGACCATCGAGGACGGCATCCACACCGCCGACATCTATGCCCGCGGCCTGGGGCGGGTCCGTGCCGGCACCGCCGCCTTCGCCGAAGCGGTGGTTGAGCGGCTGGGCCAGACCCCGGTCACCATGCCGCCGGTGGGCTATTCCACCGCAAGGCCGGCCTATGACGGCCTCAACCGGCTGGCGCCGCGCGTGCGTGCGCTGAAGGAGCTGGTCGGGGTGGACATCTTCCTGCATTGGTCCGGCGGCCTGCCCGACGATCTGGCCGAGCTGGTGCTGCCGCTGTCGACCGATGCGCTGAAGCTGACCAGCATCTCCAACCGCTCGCAGCGGGTCTGGCCGGACGGCAATGCCGATGTCTTCTGCACCGACCATTGGCGCTGCCGCTTCCTGTCTCAGCACGGCCCGGTGCAGCATGGCGCCATCGTCGAGCTGCTGGGCCGGCTGGCCGCAGCCGGGATCGACTTCACCCAGACCGAGAATCTCAGCAATTTCGACGGCAAGGCCGGCTTCTCGTCGCCGGGCCAGTGATCCGGTGGGCGGGGTGGGAATAAAGCGGCAGGGCAGGGCGTCATGACTGACGACGACGCCATCCCCGGACCCGACATGAGCCCGCCCGACATCGACGACCGCGCCATCGCCGCGCATGTGCCGCGGCTCCGGCGCTATGCCACCGCCCTGGTGGGCAACCGGCCGGACGCCGACGATCTGGTGCAGGACTGCGTGGAGAAGGCGCTGGCCAACCGCCATGCGCTGCGGGACCCGTCGAAGCTCGGCGGCTGGCTGATGACCATCCTGCACAACCTTCACATCTCCAGCCAGCGCGGCCGGCGGCGGCGCGGGGCGGAGGTGCCGGTGGAAGATCTGGCCGACGATCTGGCTCTGAGCGCCCCGCCGGCCGACCGTGGGGCGGTGCGCGACTTCGTTCGCGCCTTCGCCCAGTTGACCGATGAACACCGCACCATCCTGCTGCTGACGGGAATGGAGGGGCTGTCTTACCGCGAGGTGGCGGAGGTGCTGGAACTGCCGATCGGGACGGTGATGTCGCGGCTGGCCCGGGCGCGCGAAAAATTGAGGGTCCTGCTGGATGGTGGAACCCAGCAGGTCGTCAGGAGGATCAAGTGATGAGCGGCATCAGCAATCCCGTGACCGAAGCCGAGCTGCACGCCTGGCTGGACGGCGAATTGCCGGAGGAGAGGCAGGCCGCTGTCGAACGCCACCTCGCCGACAATCCGGAGGTCGCCCAGCGCTTCGAACGCTACCGTGTTCAGCGCTCCCTGTTGGGTCAGAGCTTCGGTCCGCTGATCGACCAGCCTCTACCCGACCGCCTGACCCCGCCCTTCACCGCCCGCGACCATTCCGAAAAGCCGCTTCCTGCCCGTGGCCGTGCTGTCTGGTGGGGAACGGCGATTGCCGCCTCCCTTCTGGTGTTCGTCGCCGGCGGTGCCAGCGGCTGGCTGATGCGCGACCGCATCGGCGTGCGGGCCGAGCCGCCGACCGCCGCCTTCATCGCCGATGCCGTCGCCGCCCACCGCGTCTTCTCCGTCGAGGTCCGCCATCCGGTCGAGATCGGCGTCGAGGAGGAAGCGCATCTGGTCAACTGGCTGTCCAAGCGGTTGGGCAAGAATATGCGTTGCCCAAAAGTCACACGAGGGGGTTACCAACTGATCGGCGGCCGGCTTTTGGCCGATTCCGCTGGACCTGTTGCAATGTACATGTACGAGGATGCGGCCGGGCGTCGCATCACGTTGTATATCCGCCCCTCTCCCAACACCTCCGGTTCAGCATTCCGGTTCGCCCAGGATGGCGGCGTCCGCGCTTTGTATTGGCAGGACAATGGGTTGGCGCTGGCTGTCGCCGGAGAGACCGATCGGGATACCCTGTCCGGCGTCGCCGAGGAGGTCTATGGCGCGTTGAATTCGTGAGTCTACCCACGGACTTATCAACAGGAATGTTGCCGCGCCCCCCTATCGTCCGCGGCCGTCATCTGGTAGCTTCCTCACCGGCTGGCACAAAATGTTGCGGCTTATGGAAAACGGCACTAGACCGTGACCTGTTTGCCACAGCATAACCGGACACCGGATCGGGAGTACTCGGGGATGAGTTGGACGGACGAGCGGATTCAACAGCTCAAGGATCTCTGGTCCCAGGGTTTGAGCGCGAGCGAGATCGCCGACATTCTGGGAGATATCACCCGCAACGCGGTCATCGGCAAGGCCCATCGCCTGGGCTTGTCGGGCCGGCCGTCGCCCATCAAGAAGAAGCCGACCCGCGGCGCCACCATCCTCGCTCTGACGGAGCGCATGTGCAAATGGCCGGTCGGCGACCCCAAGCACCAGGATTTCCACTTCTGCGGCAAGACCGCCCTGCCGGGCATGCCCTATTGCGCGGAGCACGCTGCTCTGGCCTATCAGCCGGCGTCGGGCAGCAAGAAGCGTGAGGAAGACCGCAACGTCGGCGCTGCCTGACAGTTCGGCAAGATACCCAACAAAAAAGCCCGCTCTCGGGGGAGAGACGGGCTTTTTTGTTGGGTGATTTGTGGGTCGACTGGTTGCGCGGGGAGGAGCCCTATCGGACCTTCGCCGCATCGCGCAGCACCAGAACCATCCCCTTATGGCCGGCGACCAGCATCGCCGCCCCGGCCGGCCGATCCGGTCCCTCGACCGACCACAGCGTGTCGCCGACGAACAGCCGGCCCTGTCCGTTGACGATCGGCTCGCTCAGCGTCACCGCACGGCCGACCAGCTGACCGGCGCGGTCGTTGATCCGGGCGGCATCGCTTTCCGACGACGCATTGCGGCGGCGTGCATGGACCATTGCGACGGCAACGGCAGCCCCCGCGGCGATTGTGAAGAATCCGGCCTCGTTGACCAGCCCCCAGTCATGCCAGAGCGCGGTGACCAACCCTGTCAGCATCGCCGCCCCGCCGAACCAGATCAGGAACAGGCCGGGGATGACCAATTCCGCCGCGATCAGCACCGCACCCAATGCTCCCCAAAGCAGAGGTGACATCCGTCACTCCCCATCCGCAGCGGATGCGGTCGGCGGCGCCGACCAAGGATTGCGCTTGGCGGCGGTGGGAGGCTCCGGCGGTCTCGGCGGGGTCGCGTCGCGCAGCAGCTCGCCCAGACCCGACAGGGCACCCGCCACACCGGCCAGTTCCACCGGCAGGATCATCGTCTTCTGGTTGGGAGAGGCGGCGAAGGCCTTCAGCGCCTCCATGTATTTCTGACCGAGGAAGTAGCCCAGCGCCTGGTTCGAACCCTGCGCCACCGCTTCCGACACCAGCCGCGTCGCCTTGGCTTCGGCCTCCGCCAGCCGTTCGCGCGCCTCCGCCTCCAGCTTGGCGGCTTCAAGCTTGCCCTGGGCGATGCGGATCTGGCTTTCCTTCTCGGCGTCGGCCTCCAGAATCTGGGCGCGGCGAAGGCGTTCGGCCTTCAACTGCCGACCCATCGCCTGAACGATGTCGTCGGGTGGGGTGATGTCGCGCAACTCGATGCGGGTCACCCTCACACCCCAGGAGGCGGTCGCCTCGTCCACCGCACGCAGCAGGTTGGCGTTGATCGCCTCACGCTGGCTCAACAGCTCGTCGAGGTCCATTGAACCCATCACCGTGCGGGTGGTGGTCATCGCCAGCGTCTGGATCGCCCGCTGCAGGTCGTTGACCTCGTAGGTCGCCTTCATCGGGTCCAGCACTTGGAAATACAGCACCCCATCTGCCGTCACCGCGGCATTGTCCTTGGTGATGACGCTCTGCGACGGCACGTCCACCACCGTCTCGCGCATGTCCACCTTGGCCCGGATCGAGCTGATGACCGGAAAGATCACGTTGAAGCCGGGATGCAGAGTCTCCTGATAGCGGCCCAGCCGCTCGACGATGAAGTTGAAGCCCTGGGGGACCGTGCGGACGCTCGTGATCGCCAGAATGACGACCAGCACGAACGCCGCGATGACCAGAATGCCGAGTTCCATCAATCGCCGCTCCTGACATGGACGAGCGCCGTCGCAGACGCCCTCACACCCCATCATGAGCCAATTCGGAGAGGCTGCAAATGCCGCCCCCGTCGCAACAGCGTGCCTCAGTAATCCTGGGTGTCATGCTTCAACCGCACCAGTTCGCCGTTCAACAGCGACAGCATCAGCTGCACCACCATCTCATGGACGATCACGGTGTGGTGGTTGCCGGTCTCCTGCATCGCCTTGCGCAGCGATTCCCGCACCGCGGGCACGCCGGTGACATCGATCAGCACATCCAGACCATCGCCCAGTTCCGCCAGATCGTGGAAGTTGGTGGTGGTCTTCACGCCCCGGTGTTCGGCAAGGCGCATGCCCGGCGCCTCCGGATCGAGATCCGCCACGCCCAGCAGTTCGACGAAGGGAGCGGCCAGCAGCTTGCGCAGCAGCGGCATTCCGGTTTCGCCGGCACCGATGACGGCGACGCGGAACAGATCGTTGGACATCGGGTTCGTTCCTTTTCAAATTCGGACAAGAAAAAAGCGGGGAGCCGAAACTCCCCGCTCGAACCCTAGCCGAGCCGCGGTCCGGTTTGACCCGGACGCGGCGTCGCACCCTCGTGAAGAAAGCGCCGGCTGAAGACGACGCCGGCCTTACGACCAGGCGGCCATCTTCTTTTCCAGATTGTCCGACAGCTTGTCCAGGAACTGCTTCGTGGTCAGCCACGGCTGCTGCGGGCCGATCAGGATGGCGAGATCCTTGGTCATGAAGCCGGACTCGACGGTCTCGACGCAGACGCGCTCCAGCGTCTGGGCGAACTTGATCACGTCCGGGGTGTCGTCGAATTTGCCGCGATAGGCCAGGCCCTGGGTCCAGGCATAGATCGAGGCGATCGGGTTGGTCGAGGTTTCCTTGCCCTTCTGGTGCTCGCGGTAGTGGCGGGTCACCGTGCCATGGGCGGCCTCGGCCTCGACGGTCTTGCCGTCCGGCGTGACCAGGACCGAGGTCATCAGGCCCAGCGAGCCGAAGCCCTGCGCCACGACGTCCGACTCAACGTCGCCGTCGTAGTTCTTGCAGGCCCACACGAAGCCGCCTTCCCACTTCAGGGCCGAGGCGACCATGTCGTCGATCAGGCGGTGTTCGTAGACCAAGCCCTTGGCCTTGAACTGGTCAGCGTAGGTCTCGTCGAAGATCTTCTGGAAGATGTCCTTGAAGCGGCCGTCATAGGCCTTCAGGATCGTGTTCTTCGTCGACAGGTAGACCGAGTAGCCGCGCTCAAGGCCGTACATCAGGCTGGAGTGGGCGAAGCCCTCGATCGAGTCGTCGAGGTTGTACATGCCCATCGCCACGCCGGCGCTGGGGTAGTCGAACACCTCATGCTCGATCTGGCTGCTGCCGTCGGCGGCTTCCCACTTGATCGTCATCTTGCCCGGACCGGGGACGACGAAGTCGGTGGCCTTGTACTGGTCGCCAAAGGCGTGACGGCCGATGATGATCGGCTTGGTCCAGCCCGGAACGTAGCGCGGAACGTTTTCGCAGACGATCGGCTCGCGGAAGACGGTGCCGCCCAGGATGTTGCGGATGGTGCCGTTCGGCGACTTCCACATCTTCTTGAGGTTGAACTCCTTCACCCGAGCTTCGTCCGGGGTGATGGTCGCGCACTTCACGCCGACGCCATACTGCTTGATGGCGTTCGCGGACTCGACGGTGACCTTGTCGTCGGTCTTGTCGCGGTTCTCGATGCCGAGGTCGTAGTACTTCAGGTCGATGTCGAGGTAGGGCAGGATCAGCTTGTCTTTGATGAACTGCCAGATGATGCGCGTCATCTCGTCGCCGTCGAGTTCGACGACCGGATTGGCTACCTTGATCTTGGTCATGGGTGCGAGATCTCCCCGAACGGGTAAGGGCGTTGTCATTCCTTGGGAGCCGGGCGCGTCGTCCAGCGGGCGCTTGTTGCCGGGGAGCATGCCGCATGGGTGGCTCCCCGGTACCCCGGGCGGAAATCAATCGCGGTTATATAGCATCGCCCCGTGACGGAAAGGAAGGCGCGGCGGTGGCTCAGGCGTCGATGTCGCACGATTCCGCTTGCAACACGGCCCTGCGCCCGGCCATGATGGTCAATTGGTATTACCGGTTGGCCGGATTGTGGCCCTTTGACGGCGGAATGCCGCGTTGGGGCCGCAAATCCGGCGCCTGGAACGGTCAGGCCGCCGACTCCGGCGTTCGTGAGGGTCGCCGTTCTACCGGATGGCTGGCCGCCGTGCCGGCAAGGTCTCGTTCCGCATTCAGCATGTAGTCACGGGTCAAGGGCACTGCCCCCAGCGAGCGTGCGACCTGGACTTGGAACACCATGTGCCCCTGCAGCCGGAAGGCCAGTTCGGCACCGGCCAGATAGAATTCCCACATGCGGCAGAACCGCTCGTCGTACAGGGCTTTGGCCTCTTCCCAGCGGTCGAGGAAGCGGGCACGCCAGTGACGCAGCGTTTCGGCGTAATGCAGGCGCAACACCTCCAGGTCGGTGGCGAACAGGCCGGACCGCTCGATGACCGGCAGCACCTCCGACAGGGCAGGGGAGTAGCCGCCGGGGAAGATGTATTTGCGGATCCAGGGGTTGGTGCTTGCCGGCCCGTCGAGCCGGCCGATGGAGTGGATCAGCGCCACACCCTCGTCGTTCAGCATCTCGCGTACCGCCGAGAAGTAATCGCGGTAATGCGGCACGCCGACATGCTCGAACATGCCGACCGAGACGATGCGGTCGAAGGCCCCCCGGTGGGCGGCGGCGAATTCGCGATAGTCGCGCAGCTCGAAGGCGACCCGGTCGGCCAGCCCCGCCTCCTCCGCCCGCTGGCGGGCGACCGCCAGCTGTTCGGACGACAGGGTAATGCCGGTCACCCGTGCCCCGGTGTGCCGCGCCAGATAGAGCGCCATGCCGCCCCAGCCGCAGCCGATGTCGAGCACCCGCATGCCCGGCACGATCATCAGCTTGGCTGCGATGTGCCGCTTCTTGGCCTCCTGCGCCTCGTCCAGCGATGTCCCCGGCTCGGGGAAATAGGCGCAGGAATACTGCATGTCCCGGTCAAGGAAGAGCTGATAGAACTGGCGTGACAGGTTGTAGTGATGCTCCACATTTTGCCGTGACCGCTGCATCGGGTTGTATTGCTGCACATGGCGCAGCAATGGCGATAGCGATTCCAACGCACGGCCCAGCGCACCCTGAACCTCGGCGCCGCTCATCAGCATCGCCAGCAGGTCGTAGATGGTGCCGCCCTCAATCGAAAAGCGGCCGTCCATATAGGCTTCGCCAAAACGCAGGCGGGGATTGATCAGCAGGTCGCGCTCGACCCTGCGGTCATGGAGGCGAAGGGTCAGATGTGGAGGACCGGATCCGATCCGATGATGTTTTCCATCGGCCGTAACAAGATTGAGGGTTCCGTCGCCCTTGGCGGCGGCAAGCAGGCGAACCAGCAGCATGCCGAACTCCTTCCGCGGTGCCGTCCAAGCATCGCGCGCAAGGCTGGGTGCGACAATTCGTCAATCGGTCAGGACTGCTACCCAATTGGGCATTGCTGCCCTATGCGCAGAGTTATGTGCGGAGGTGCTCCGCCGGGCCCTGAATGCGGAAAACCGCCCGGCCCCAGGTGGGGCGGGCGGTTTCCGGACGAGCGGTGCGACGATGCCGCGAGAACCCCGAAGGCGTCTTCGGGGCTGCCACGGCAGAAGGGCTATCAGCCCTCCTCTTCCTCGGTCGCGGTCTCTTCGACGAAGGTCTCTTCCTCGTCGTCGTCGCGCAGATCGGCGGCGGTGATCATGCCACCGCGCTGGGCCTGCAGTTCGGCCTCTTCAGCCGAACGGGCGACGTTGACCGTGACCGTGATCGACACTTCCGGGTGCAGGACGACGCGCAGCTTGAACAGACCCAGGGTCTTGATCGGGGTGTCGATCTGGACCTGCTTGCGGTCGGTCTTGTAGCCGGCGGCGGTCAGCGCGTCGGAGACGTCGCGGGTGGTCACGGAGCCGTACAGGACGCCGGTCTCGGCGGCCTGACGGATCACGACGACCGTCACCTTGTCCATCTTGGTCGCGACCTGCTCGGCGTCCTTGCGGCGCTCCAGGTTCACGGCCTCAAGGTGGGCCTTCTGCTTGTCGAAGACAGCCAGGTTCGCCTTGGTGGCGCGCATGGCCTTCCGCTGCGGCAGCAGATAGTTACGGGCGAAGCCGGGACGCACATTGACGACCTGGCCCATCTGGCCGAGCTTCTCGACCCGCTCCAGCAGAATAACTTCCATCACTCGTCCTCCTGACCGGGGGCCGCGGGGGAAAACCGGCGGCGCAGCCCGATCCATTGCTCGATCATGCCCAGGCCGACCAAAAGCAGGATCGGCCACCCGAAGAGAAACAGCATCATGTAGAAGCCAACCAGGATCAGCGTTCGCGCCGATTTGCTGCTGGCGAATACATGAACCACCGAAAGCCCGGCGAAGGCGAACGGGATTGCCAGGATCAGGGCCAGATTGACCGCCAGGAACCCGACGGTTCCCGGGACGGCCGATGCCGCAGCGACCGACACCGCGAACAGCGGCGCCAACCAACCCGGCAGTTCCAGCTCGGCCAGACGCATGGCAGGGCGCCGGTTGCGGCCGAACCGCATCAGCGCCCCCTGCGCCAGCACCGCGTTGACGATCGTCATGACAAGCCATGAGACCGCAACCAGTCCCGGCAGGACGGCCGCCACCCAGAATGCCTCGGGATCCGGGGCCGGCTGGCCCTGCGAGCGGAACGCCGGCTCGACGACTCGGGCCAGGGTCTGCCGCATCAGCCCTTCGAGCCCACCGGGCTCTCCGAGCGTCAGGATCACCGCGGCGAGCAGCGCCGCCACGCCCATCCCGGTCAGGCCCATCAGGACCCGGCCGGGCGGATACCATTCAAGGGATCCATCCTCCCGCGAGCGCGCCAGCAGCGACTGCCGCACCACCAGGATTGCCGGGGCAGCCCCGGTCACCAGGTAGGACAGCGCCACCAGCATGCTGCCGGAGGTGCCCAGCAGCACCGCGGCGGCACCGGCCAGACCGGCCAGCGCCACCACCGGAGCCCCCAGCCACAGTCCCGTCAGGAACAGGGGCAGGGGGGCCAGATAGCCCAGGATCAGCGCACCCATCCCGCCGAACGTGACCGACAGGTAGAAGAATGCGCTCGCCAGACCGCCGCCGACGGCGACCACCAGCGGAACGGCCGGACCCAAGGCCATGGAAACCCCTTGAAGAACCTTCACCGAAACAGTTCGGCCGTTGCCGGGCTTACTTCACCACGTAGGGGAGAAGGGCCAGGAAACGGGCGCGCTTGATGGCGCGGGCCAGTTCGCGCTGCTTCTTCGTCGAGACCGCGGTGATGCGGCTCGGGACGATCTTCCCGCGCTCGGAGATGAAGCGGGACAGCAGCTTGACGTCCTTGTAGTCGATCGCCGGGGCGTTCGCGCCCGAGAACGGGCAGGTCTTGCGGCGACGGAAGAACGGGCGGCGAGCGCCGCCGGTGCGGGCCGGAGCGCCCGTGGTCTGCTTGTCGGACATTTACGCGGACTCCCCTTCGGCGGCGGCAACGTTTTCCTGGCGACGCGGCGGACGCGGGCCACGGTCGTCGAAGCGACGCGGACCACGATCGCCACGATCGCCACGCTCGCCGCGCTCGTTGCGGCTCTGCATCATCGCCGACGGATTGGCGTCGAGCTCGTCGACACGCACGGTCATGAAGCGCAGCACGTCTTCGCTGATGCTCATGTTCCGCTCCATCTCGGCGACGGCGGCGGCCGGCGCGTCGATGTTGAAGAGGGTGTAGTGACCCTTGCGGTTCTTCTTGATCTTGTAGGTGAGGGTCTTCAGACCCCAGTATTCGCTCTTGGCGATCGTGCCGCCGTTGTCGCGAACGATCTGGGCGAACTGCTCAGAGAGCTGCTCGGCCTGGGCGGCCGAAATGTCCTGGCGCGCGATCAGCACGCACTCGTAAAGTGCCATTGCACTCCCCATGGCTGTTCATGGTCCGGCGCTGCGCCCCATCCCTCATGGATCGGATCAGCCGCCCGGGCCTAGCCGACGGCGGACCGACGGCAAGGAGTTATGAAGCGGCGCAGTATGCACAGGCCGGCGGTGGTAGCAAGTGGAAAACCTCCCCACCTTTTGGAAAATCTATGCCGGCCATAGGGTGTTGTCCGGATGAACGGGAGTGCTGCCCGGATGAACACCGCTGCGCTTCCCGGGAATGGGCTGGGTAGAGACGGGGCAGGGGTGGATATCGCACGGGATACGGTCCGGCGCATTTGACCGAAGTGCAATACACCGTCCCAGGCGCCATGTTGCGACTGCCGTTCCTGGCGGAGCTATGGGTCGACTCGCCCAGTCATGCTCCGTCGGCGGCATGACAGCCCGGTGCCTGGAGTAGCCATGCGCAAGAACATGTTGCCGTACCATGTCGTGGAACTGAGAGGGCTGGCCTGCATTCTGCTGGTCGCCTATCACGTGGTCGGCATTCCCGGATCCGGAATGCAGGTGGCGGAGGGGTCGATCTACCGCTATGCCACCGACAGCTTCGAGTTGATCCGTATGCCGCTCTTTACCTTCATCTCGGGGCTGGTCTATGCCCTGAACCCGGCCCGGAGCGATCGGCTGAAGACCTTCTTCACCAAGAAGCTTCGCCGCCTGGGCTTCCCGTTCCTGGTGGTGTCCGCCATCTTCTATTTCCTGCAGACGCATGCGCCGGGCGCGAACGGAAGTTTCGTTCCCGAGTCGATGTGGCGGATCTACGTCTACCCCTATGCCCATTTCTGGTATTTGCAGGCGCTATTCCTGATCTTCTCTGTCGTGGCGCTGCTCGATGCGCTCCACGCCATGGACAGACCGGGCGGATTCGTACTGGCAATGGCCGCAGCGGTGGCGGCCTGCCTGACGGTCCATGTCGAATCGAATATCTTCTCGATCAACGAGGCCTGCTTCCTGTTGCCGCACTTCCTGTTCGGGGTGGGCGTCACCCGATTCCGGGGGATGGTCCCGCGGCAGACGATGCAGGCGGCGGCCGGTGCTGCACTTGCCCTCGGCGTCGCGCTCCATCAGGCGTCGCTGTGGGGGTATCTGCCCCATTTCGGCTGGAACAGCAGCGTTGCCCTACTGTGCGGCATGGGTGGAGCGGTGACCCTGCTGCATGCCATGCCGTCGAGCCGGATTTTCCGGACCGTCGGCGCCTCTTCCTATGCGATCTACCTGCATCATGCCTTGTTCGCCGCCGGCACGCGCGTGGTGCTGCACCATGTGGATGCCCCGGACGGCGTGATTTTCTGGGGGGCTCTGCTTTCCGGCCTGATCGGCCCGATGGTGCTGGAGATGCTGGCGCAGTTCCGGCCATGGACCAGGGTGGCGCTGATGGGCAAGGCATGACCACAGGCCTTTGATTTGCACTGCGGCAAACGGTGCAAGACCCGGTGAGCGGCACCTCTGCGCGAGCCCACGGACAACCCCCTCGGAATGGCGGTTTTTCGTGGGCTTTCTGCCTCAATACGTGGCGTTTTATCGCACCATTGTCGCTTTGGTCATCGCGCGTCGCTTGACTTGCTCAAAAGTGAGGGTATGACTGTCGCCCAATCCATGGTGCCGCCGCAGGGGCGGGGCGCATTCATCCAGGGTTTCACCGAAGCATGACCAGGGCGTTCGTCTTTCCGGGGCAGGGCAGCCAGGCCGTCGGCATGGGCCGCGAACTCGCCGAGGCGTTCGAAGTCGCTCGTCACACCTTTGAAGAGGTGGACGATGCGCTGAACCAGCGACTGTCGCGCCTGATGGTCGAGGGGCCCGAGGCCGATCTGACCCTGACCGAAAACGCCCAGCCCGCCCTGATGGCGGTCAGCGTCGCGGTGATGCGGGTGTTGGCGAGCGAGGGCGGTGTCGATCTGTCCAAACATGCCACCTTCGTTGCCGGCCATTCGCTGGGCGAGTATTCGGCGCTGTGCGCTGCCGGTGCCTTCTCGCTGGGCGATACCGCGCGCCTGCTGAAGCTGCGCGGGCAGGCGATGCAGAAGGCCGTTCCGGTCGGCAAGGGCGCCATGGCGGCTCTGCTGGGTGCCGATCTGGATCAGGCGCAGTCGATCGCCGCCGACGCGGCCCAAGGCGAAGTGTGCAGCATCGCCAACGACAATTCCGTCGGACAGGTGGTGATCTCCGGCAGTGCCGATGCCATCGACCGTGCCATCGCGCTGGCGGCGGAACGCGGTCTGAAGCGCTCCGTGCGTCTGCCGGTGTCCGCTCCCTTCCATTGCTCGCTGATGCAGCCGGCCGCCGACGCCATGGCGGAGGCTCTGGCGAACGTCACGATTTCTGCGCCGGTGGTTCCGGTGGTTGCCAACGTCACCGCCTCGGCGGTGTCCGATCCCAACTCCATCCGTCGCCTGCTGGTCGAGCAGGTGACCGGCATGGTCCGCTGGCGCGAATGCGTGCTCTATATGAAGGAGCAGGGCGTCGAACGGCTGGTCGAGGTCGGGTCGGGCAAGGTGCTCGCCGGGCTGACCAAGCGCATCGACAAGGATATGGCGGCGGTGTCGGTCGGCACCCCGGCCGATGTCGAGTCGTTCCTGAAAACCCTGTGATTGTATCAGCACTCTGATAAATCAGCGTCATGAGGCCATCCATGTTTGACCTGACCGGCAAGTCGGCCCTCGTCACCGGCGCCTCCGGCGGCATCGGCGCGTCGATCGCCCGTGCTCTGCACGCCCAGGGCGCTGCCGTCGCGCTGTCCGGCACCCGCGTCGCCCCGCTGGAGGCCCTGGCCGCCGAGCTGGGCGAGCGTGCCTTCGTCGTGCCCGGGAACCTGTCGGAGGCCGCCGCCACCGAGCAGCTGTTCAAGGACGCCGAGGCGGCGCTGGGCAAGATCGACATTCTCGTCAACAATGCCGGCCTGACCCGCGACCAGATCGCCATGCGCCTGAAGGACGAGGACTGGCAGTCGGTCATCGACGTGAACCTGACGGCGGCCTTCCGCCTGTCGCGGGCAGCCATGCGCGGCATGATGAAGCGCCGCTGGGGCCGTATCATCAACATCACGTCGATCGTCGGCGTCACCGGCAACGCGGGGCAGGCGAACTACGCCGCCTCGAAGGCCGGCCTGATCGGCATGTCGAAATCGCTGGCGGCCGAACTGGGTTCGCGCAGCATCACCGTCAATTGCGTCGCGCCGGGCTTCATCGCTACGGCCATGACCGACGCGCTGAACGAAGAGCAGAAGCAGAAACTGCTCCCGTCTATCCCGGCCGGCCGCATGGGCCAGTCGGACGAGATCGCCGCCGGGGTCGTGTACCTCGCGAGCGAGGAGGCCGCCTACGTCACTGGCCAGACGCTGCATATCAACGGCGGCATGGCTATGATCTGATGAGGATCGGACGGGGCGGCATCGCCACGTGTGAAGAACGGCGCCAACCAGGCTCGCTCGCGGGTGCTGGTCAAGGCTGCTGAAATGTGTTATCGGACGGGGCTTTTCGCGGCAGGACGGCACGTTCTTCGCGTGTTGCTCCGACCGGATTATCCCGAGCGGTTTCAAGGATTGGAAGGTCTTAAAAGATGAGCGACATCGCCGAGCGCGTGAAGAAGATCGTTGTGGACCACCTGGGTGTCGAGGAGTCGAAGGTGGTGGAGAACGCCTCCTTCATCGACGATCTGGGCGCTGACAGCCTCGACACCGTCGAGCTGGTCATGGCCTTCGAGGAAGAGTTCGGTGTCGAGATCCCGGACGACGCCGCGGAGAAGATCCTGTCGGTGAAGGACGCCATCGACTTCATCAAAGCCAACGCCGCCGCCTGATCGGGCCGCGGGCATTGAGCCCCCGAGGGCCAGGCAAACCGCATTTGCAACACCAGCAGTGCGGAGCCTGGCCGTCGACGACCAGATCGTCGACAGTTTATTCGAGGAAAGGTCAAGGAACAGCCTCATGAGACGTGTCGTCGTCACCGGACTCGGTATGGTCACGCCGCTCGGCGTCGGCCACACGCTGAACTGGGAGCGGCTGATTTCCGCAACGTCGGGAATCCGCGGCATCACGGGGTTCGACGCTTCGGACCTGGCCTCCAAAGTCGCCGGGCAGGTCCCGCGCGGAAACGGTGAGGGCGAGTTCAACGCCGACACCTTCATTCCGCCGAAGGACCAGCGGAAGATGGATGACTTCATCATCTTCGCCATCGCCGCGGCGCAGGAAGCAATCAAGGATTCGGGTTGGGTTCCCCAGACCGATGAAGAGCGCGAGCGGACCGGCGTCATGGTCGGTTCGGGCATCGGCGGCCTTCCGGGCATCGCCGACGGCGCCGTCACCCTGCACGAAAAGGGTCCGCGCCGCCTGTCACCCTTCTTCATCCCTGCCTGCCTGATCAATCTGGCCTCCGGCCATATTTCGATCCAGCACGGCTTCAAGGGCCCCAACCATGCGGTCGTCACCGCCTGCTCGACCGGCGCGCACGCCATCGGCGACGCTGCCCGTCTGATCATGTGGGACGATGCCGACATCATGGTCGCCGGCGGTACGGAGGCGGCGGTCAGCCGTCTCGGCGTCGGCGGCTTCGCCGCCATGCGCGCGCTGTCCACCAGCTTCAACGACACGCCCGAAAAGGCGTCTCGCCCCTATGACAAGGAGCGCGACGGCTTCGTCATCGGCGAGGGTGCCGGTGTGGTCGTGCTGGAAGAGTTGGAGCACGCGAAGAAGCGCGGCGCCACCATCTATGCCGAAGTCGTCGGTTATGGCATGTCCGGCGATGCGCACCACATCTCCGCTCCGGCGGAAGACGGCAATGGCGGTTTCCGCGCCATGAAGGCTGCGTTGAAGCGCGCCGGGCTGAACCCGTCCGATATCGATTACGTCAACGCCCACGGCACCTCGACGCCGCTCGGCGATGAGATCGAGCTGGGGGCGGTGAAGCGCCTGTTCGGCGACGCCATGGACAATCTGGCGATGTCCTCCACCAAGTCGGCCATCGGCCACCTGCTGGGAGCCGCCGGTGCGGTCGAGGCGATCTACTCGATCAAGGCGATCAACCACGGCATCGTGCCGCCCACGCTGAATCTCGAAAATCCGTCAGAGAGCTGCATGGGTGTCAATCTGGTGCCGAAGGTGGCGCAGGAGCGCCGCGTGCGCGCCGCGCTGTCGAACTCCTTTGGGTTCGGCGGCACCAATGCCTCGCTGGTGTTCAAGGAATTTGCGTAAACGAAGCGCCGCACCCGCGTTGCGGTCTGCAGTCTTCAAGAGGTGAGCAATGGGCTGGGGTCTCCGGATTTTTGCGGGGACGCTGGTCCTCGCCGTCGGTGCGGCGGGTGGAATCGGCGTCTGGGGCTACCAGCGCTATTCGGCCCCCGGACCGTTGGAGCAATCCGAAACGGTCGTCATCCCGCGCGGCAGCGGGTTGGAGTCCATTGCCATCACGCTGGGCGACTCCGGCGTGATCGGTTCGCCGCTGGTGTTCGCCGCCGCGGCCAAGCTGTCCGGCACCTTCCGTGACTTGAAGGCTGGCGAGTACCAGTTCCCCGCGGGAATCAGCATCGAAGGCGTTCTGGAGCAGATGCGCCAGGGCCGCACTGTGGTGCGTCGCTTTACCGTGCCGGAGGGGCTGACCTCAGCCCAGGTGGTCGCACTGCTCGCACGGGAAACCGGACTGACCGGCGATCTGCCCAAGCCGCCGAAGGAAGGCTCCCTTCTGCCGGAGACCTACCACTTCGCCTATGGCGACAGCCGCGCCGCTCTGATCGAGCGGATGCAGACGGCGATGACCCAGGCGCTTGCCGAGGCCTGGAAGAACCGCGACCAGAATTTGCCGTTCGAAACGCCGCAGCAGGCGTTGACTCTCGCCTCCATCGTCGAGAAGGAGACCGGCATCGCTGCGGAGCGGCCGCGGGTGACGGGAGTTTTCGTTAACCGGCTGGAAGCCGGCATGAAGCTCCAGTCCGATCCAACGGTGATCTATGCGCTGACCGATGGCAGCGGCGAACTGGGGCGTGCCCTAACCCGCAACGACTGGAAGTTCGAGTCGCCCTACAACACCTATGTCGCCACCGGCCTGCCGCCGGGGCCAATCGCCAATCCGGGCAAGGCCTCGATCCAGGCGGTGATGAAGCCCGAACGGCACGAGTTCCTGTATTTCGTCGCCGACGGCACCGGCGGCCATGTCTTCGCCAAGTCGCTGGCTGACCACAACCGCAACGTCACCAAATGGCGCGAGGTCCAGCAAGGCCGGCAGCCGGAGCATGGCGAAACGTCATCGGAGTGACGGCCGATAACGAACCGCGTGGTTGCGCGTATTTTAGGAATTCGGCAGTCTTTGCATCGCAGCGAAACTGACCACCGTCCCCAGGGAGATGTAATGAGCGTGGATGTCGAACAGCGCATCCGTGATCGCGCCTATGCGATCTGGCTGGAAGAGGGCTGCCCCCAGGGCCGCGATGCCGACCATTGGCTTCAGGCTGAACACGCGATCCTGGCCGAGGCGGTTGCCGTTCCGGATCATGCGCCGGTCGTCGCCGTGGTGAAGGCTCCGCGCAAGACCACCAACGCCAAGCCGCGCAGTGTGGTGAAGCCCGCCGAAGCGGAAGCCGCGCCTGCCGAGCCCCCGAAGGCGCGTAAGCCGCGTATCCGCAAGGCGGTCACCGCCTGATCTGTCGCGGCCCGACCGGTCGCGGGATGGCGTCCGGGGTCAGGCGGCGTTCGAAGCCTGCGGCAGTTGCAGGTTGGAAATGACCATCACCCCGGCGGTCGTGCCGTAGGACTTGCGGGCGGCGCGCAGAGCGTCCAGCGCCTCCGTAAGGCTTTCCTCGGCGAAGCCCGGAGCCAGCCCGGCCAGTTCCCGCTCCGTCAAATCGATGAAGGCGTCCAGCAGGCGCGCGTGGATGCGGCTGGCCAGGCGGACTTCATCGGCGACCTTCTGTGCGGGCATGGGGAACTCCCTTGGTGTCGTGTGGGTCTAATGTTCGGAAGAGCGTCTTCTCGGGATCGAGCGTTCCCGCAAACCGATTAGGCGTGGAATAGGGTTAAAAGAACTTTAAATGCCATGTAATCCCGGCTGGGATTAAGAATTACCACTTCAGAGACTGCGGCCGGTGGGCTTGCGCAGCGGCATGCAGCGCCGGAAACGCTTCCGGGTCTCGCTCCCTGTTCGGAACTTCGGCAAAGGCCAAGCTTCAGCCGGCTTGGAAGCGCGATACCTGACGGCGCGTTTCATCGGCGAGGCGGGAGAGATGCACCATCGTCGCGGCGATCTCCTCCGACGCGGCGGCATTCTTGGAGGCGACGGTGCGCACGCTCTCGACCGACCGCTCGATCTCGCGGACGGAGGCCTGCTGTTCCTCCATGGCGACCGCGACCGACTGGAAAGCGCCGTCGATGCGGTCGACCCGTTCGGCCAGACCGTCCATCCGGCGCCGCGCCTGTTCGGTAACGGCCTTGCCCTCTTCGGCCAGTGCGGCGGCGGCTTCGATGATCTCCGCGATCTGGCGGGCGCTTTCGACGGCGTTGTCGGCGAGCTTGCCGACCTCCTCGGCGACGACTTCGAAGCCCTTGCCCTGCTCGCCGGCGCGGGCGGCCTCGATGGAGGCGTTGACCGACAGGATGTTGGTCTTCACCGCGATCTGGGTGATCGCCTCGGTGATGCGGCCGATGCGCCGGCTGTTGTCGGCGATGGTCTGCGAGACGCGCAGCAGTCGCGCCATGTCCTGCCGCCCACCGTCGGCGAAGTCGGCGGCATCCTTCACCATGTCGGACGCATCGCGTGTGCTGTCGGTGACATGGGCGATGGCGCGGGCCGATTGCCCGACCGCCGTCGCCACCTGATCCAGATCGTCGGTCTGTTCCGAGGCGCCGTCCGACACATGGGCGATGGCGGTGCTGGCCTGACCGGCGGCGACGGCGACCTGGGTCGCCTGCTCACCGATGGTGCGGAAGGCCGTGCCGGTTTCCTGCAGCAGGGCCACCATCTCGCCATAGGCCCCATGGAAGTCCGGAGCCTGCCGCGTCCCGACCGTCTCAAGCGAGTCCACCGGCTTGCCGGACAGCCTGTGCATCTCGCCATGCAGTCCGTGCAGCACCTGGATGACGGTGGCGAGGGCACGGCCGATGGAGCCCAACTCGTCCTGCCGGCCGGTGTTGGGCACCGCCACTGTCAGATCGCCGTCCGACAGGCGCTGGACCGCCGCGGTGGTGGTGGCGATGGGGCCGGTCAGGCTGCGGGCGATCAGGATGGACAGGATCGTGCCGGCGGCCAGCGCGCCGAGCGCCCCGCTCCACAACAGCATGACCGCACGCGACCGTCCGGCCTCGCGCTCGGCCGTCTGGGCGGCCACCAGCTGCGTCACCTGATCGTTGACGATCCTGGCTGCGTCGCGCATGGCGTCCCGCGCGGCGTTGCGCCGGGCGACGATGTCGGCCACCAGCAGGAACTCCGTCTCGACTCCCATGATGGAGGCGGTCAGCTTCTCCGACTCGCGCAGCGCTTCCCCGTCGTTGGCCGCCTTGCGGACATCGCCGACGACCGCCAGCAGCCTGTCGATGCTGGCGCTGAGGGAGTTGCGGCCGGAACCGCCATGGTCGATCAGGAACTGCTGCACGTCCAGCAGCGCGCCGCGGGTGTCCTGGATCAGCCGCCCGGCGATAGAGACCAGCAGCGCCGAGGATTCCAGCGCCGTCACCGCAGCACGATCGCCGGGATCGGCCTTCACCCGCGCCAGCGCGTCGGCATAGCGCGCCGACTGGTCGTGCGTCAACGTCTGGGCGATCACCAGCAGGGCGGCGGTCTGCTTGCGCAGCTTCGCCAGGCTGGCGAAACGGTCGACCTCCAGCCCGACCACCTCGTCGAAGGACTTGCGGTAGGCCGCCAGCTTCTCCAGCGCCTCGCGCAACGCCTCCGGGGGTACCGCATGGTCGGGCAGGGCCAGCAGCGCCTCGGCCTCCGCCCTCAACTGGTCGGTCAGCTGCCGCACCCGCCGGCTGGCGGAGGGATCGACGTCCAGCAGGTAGCGCGACTCCTCCTGCCGGGCGCTGTACAGCAGCGTGTCCAGACGGGCGGTCTGGGCGGCGATCTCCACCCGCGAGGCGTAGGTGTTCAGCCCGCTCCAGCCGACGACGGCGACGGCGAGCGTCAGCAGCAGGACGGCGGCGAAGCCCAGGGCGATGCGGGTGGCGATGGACATGCCGGTGGAGGTCCGATCAAGGCCGCCCCGAGGACGGCGCCGGGTTGAGCGATGGGCGGATGGCGGAAGCCCCGCGCGAACTGCGGCATCCCAGTCCATCTGCCGGATTCACCTTGCTTCGGTTGGGGTGCATCCGGCAAGTCATAAGGGTGGCGTGCGGTCTCCGCGAGATGTCGCGGGATGCCGCTGGTCGTTCGTGAGGAGCCAGTACTGCGATGTCCCTTCCGGCCAGCTTGCGGATCCTTCCCCGCTTCGGACTCGCCGTTCTTCTGCCCACGGCGGCAGCGCTCGTTCCCCTTCTGCTTCCCCAGGCGGTTCCGGATGCCGCGCTGCAGACCGTCTGGCTGGCCACAGGCGGCGCGCTTGTCCTGGCGCTGCTGATCGGCTGTGTCCTGGCGCTCGATCTGTCGGATGCGATGACGCGGCTGGAGTCGGCTGCAGAGTGCCTCGCCACCGGAACGCCGGACACCGGAACGACGGACCCCAGTATGCCGGACGATGCATCCGCGCTGTCTGTCCGTGGCGACGAGGCCGGAGGCATTGCCGCGGCGCTTGCCCGTGTCGCCCGGACCCAGGACAGTCTCCATGCGACCCTCCGCCGCCTGACGCATGAGGCCGACGGCGACGCACCGGCCGCAACACCTCTTCTCCCCGGCCGCTATGGTGAGATGGCGACGCTGGTGGAGGACGCCCGTGCCTCCTTCCGGAACATCGGCCAGCAGGCCGCCCAGGTCGCCGTCGCCGCCGGGCAGGCCAGCACCGCAGTGTCGCAGGTCGCCGACGGCGCCGCCATCCAGACCGAGGATCTCGACCGGGTGGTTAATGCGGTCGGCCGCTCCGTCCGGGCCATCGCCGACGTCACCGACAGCACCCGCGCCGCTTCCGACATGGTGCGTGTCACCGCCGGATTCGCCGACCGCGGCAAGGCGGAGATGGCGCGGCTGGTGCGGGTTTCGCAGACCATTGGCGACAACAGCCGGCGCATCGGCCGCATCACCGAGGCGATCACCCAGATCGCGGTAAAGACCAACATCCTGTCGGTCAACGCCTCCATCGAGGCCGCCCGTGCCGGCGAACAGGGCAAGGGCTTCGAAGTGGTCGCCGAGGAGGTCGGCAAGCTCGCCGACAACGCCGTCGAAAGCGCCCGCCAGATCGCCGAGATCGTCGAGGCCGCCGCAGCACTGGCGGAGGAGGGGGTGGCGGCGACGGCGGAAGTGGTGCAGATGATGGACGGCATCGCCGAGCGGGTCACCCAGATCGACCGCATGGTCCAGTCGGTCGCCGCGGCCATGGCCCATCAGCAGGACCATATCGTCGAGATCGAATCGAACGTCGGCAACATCCGCACCGTCGCCTCCAAGAACGCCGCCGCGTCGGAGGAGATCACCGCGACCATGGTCCACCTGTCCCGGCTGGCCGACGACACGCGGCGGCTGGCCGAACGCTTCCGGGCGTCGTGACCGGCGGCGCCGTTCCTCCTGCTTCCGGATCGGAGGGGCCGCTGCACGATCTGGTGCGGCGGCTGCTGGAGGATGTCCGGCGCAAGGCGGGGATCCGCCACGACCGCCCGCTGGAGCGCAAGCTGGTGCGCATCCTGGCGGCGATGCCGCTGGCTGTGCTGGAGGAATGGGTGGCGCAGATCGAAGGGGCGCCGGCCGACAGTCCGGACTGGCTGAGCCTGATCGAGAATCTGACGATCCATGAAACCTATTTCTTCCGCGACCTGCCGCATCACGCCTATCTGCGCGGCCATCTGCTGCCGCGCCTGATCGCTGAACGCGCCGCGACCCGGACCCTGCGGCTGTGGAGCGCCGGCTGCGCCACCGGGGAGGAGGCCTATGGTCTCGCCATCGTGACGCTGGAGGCGCTGGCCGACGCCGGGCACGCACGCCGCACCGCCCAGGGGCTGGAAACCGACTGGACCGTCGAGGTCCTCGGCACGGACCTCAGCCGCATCGCCGTGCGGCAGGCCGCCAACGCCTGCTATGGTGGCGAGGGGCTGGGTCCCTTCCGCGAAATGCCGGCGGATTACGGGAACTGGTTCGTGCCGCTGGGGGCAGAGGCGCCGCTGCACCGGCGGGTGCATGGCGATGCCCGCCGGGTGGTGCGCTTCGCCCGCCACAATCTGATGGATGCGACCCTGCCGGATGGGGTGCCGGCCGGTGGCTTCGATCTCGTGTCCTGCCGCAACGTCATGATCTATTTCGATGACGACAGCCGCGAGCGGGCGCTCTCCCTGCTGACCGCGGCGGTGGCGCCGGGCGGCTGGCTGGTGCTCGGCACCACCGACCGGCTGCCGGACGACTGCTGCCGGGGCCACGGCTTCGAACGCCATCGCGGCGACCGCGCGCTCGCTTACCGGCGGGGAGGAGCGGCGGTATGACGACCTGCGGCTATCTCACCTTCGACATTGCCGGTACGCCCTTCGCCGTCGCCGCGGATCGGGTGGAGGAAGTGGCGGAGCCGACCGGCATCACCCGGCTTCCCTTCGCCCCGACGCAGGTGGAGGGGCTGGCGAATGTCGCCGGCCGCATCCTGCCGGTGCTGGACGTCACCGGCTATCCGTCGCTGCGGCTGGCCTGGGGCGGCGGACGGCGTGGCGGGCTGCTGATCGTGCTGCGCGCCGGGACCGGTGTGCTGGCACTCCGCGCCGGCCGCATCGGCGGTACGCTGACGGCAGAGCGGGTGGGGCTGTGCGCGGCGGAGCCGGAGGATGGTGGAACACCGGTGGCCGGCCGGTTGCGCCATGGCGACCGGTCCCTGCGCCTGCTCGACCCCGACCTGATGCAGTTGGGGCGCGGCGGGGCGCTCGCCATTCCGGGGCTGGCGGAGGCCGACGCGCTGTCCGGCGGTGCTGCCGAGCCTCCCGACCCGTCGCGCGAGCGTGCCAGCATCCGCCTGCTGATGGTGGAGGTCGCCGGCCAACCCCATGCGCTGGAGATGGCCGATCTGCTGCTGGTCTTCCCCGTCGGCGACCTGCGTCCGCTGCCCCATGCGCCGGCGCTGGTGCGGGGTGTGGCGCGGGTGCAGAAGCGGTCGATCCTGGTCACAGATCCGCTCGGTGCCGGTATCGGGGATCGGCCCGGCGGCTACGCCGTTGTCCTGCGGACGCGCCGGGGGCCGGTGGGCGTGCGGGTGGATGGGGTGCGCAGCGTGGTGCGCGTGCCGCTGGACCGTCTGCGCGCGGGTGAGGCCGGGGCGGCGGCCCGGATCGTGGACTATGATGGACTCTGGCTCGACGTGAGGAGTGTGGCGCGCATGCTGGGCGATCGACTCGACGACATCGGCCGTTTCGTGCCGGAAGGCGGCGATCCCGACGACGATCTGGCGGAAAGCCGCCTGCCGCGCCGTTTTTACCGCCGCTTCCTCACCCTGGTGGTGGAGGCCCGCATCTATGCGCTGGAGTTCGAGAGGGTCCGCCGCGTGGTGGAGGTCTCCGACCGGCTGCGCCTGCCGCAGGGCGCCGAAAGCTTCGACGGGCTGACCGATGTCGACGGCCGCATCCTCCCGGTTCTCGATCTGCGCCGTCTGCTGGCGCTGGCGCCGGTCGGCGCGCCTCCTGCCACGCCCGGCATCGCCGTTCTGGTGGAGATCGACGGTGGTACCGTGGCGGTGATCGCCGACGAGATCCAACGCATCCGCAAGATCGACAGCGAGGATGTCGACCCGCTGTCCGACCGTCTGACCGCCGCGGTGATCCGCCTGGACAATGCCCTGATCCCGGTTCTGCGGCCCGAGGGCTTGACCGCCGCCGCGGCTGCCGGCACCAGGGTGCTGCCCATCGGAGACGCCCGGAGCGAGGCCGCAGCGCCATGACCGACCCGCGCATCCGTCTGCTGGTGGTGGACGACAGCAACTTCGTCCGCATCGCCCTCCGCAAGATGCTGGAGCCGGCGTCCGACATCGAGATTGTCGGCGAGGCGCGCAACGGTGCCGAGGCTCTGCGCCTGTCGCGGAAGCTGAAGCCGCATGTCGTGGCGATGGACCTGAACATGCCGGTCATGGACGGAATCGAATCGGTTCAGGCCATCGCCGCGGAGAAAGGCCCGCCCTGCATCATGGTTTCCAACGAAACGTCGGAGGGGGCCGCCGCCACCATCCGGGCGCTGGAAACCGGGGCGGTGGATTTCGTCTGCAAGAACAGCTCCTTCATCACCTTCGACATGGCGTCCATCGAACGCCAGCTGACCGAGAAGGTGCGCCATTGGGGCCGCTGGCGCATGACCATGACGGGGGAGCTGGCCACCGATTCCGTTGTGGCGCCCGTGACCGAACCTGCACCCGAACTGGCTCCGTCGACGCGTGCGTCCGTCCGCGGACACCGCCCCGACCTCGTCGTCGTCGGCGTGTCCACCGGCGGGCCGGTGGCGCTGGCGGAATTGCTGGGTGCGCTCGGACCGCTGCCCTGTCCGCTGGTGGTGGCGCAGCATATGCCGGCCAGCTTCACCGCCGGTTTCGCCGCGTCGCTCGCCCGGTCGCTCGGCCGGCCGGTGGCGGAGGGGGCCGACGGCGAGACGCTCGACCCCGCGGCCGTCACCATCCTGCGCGGCGGCGGCGACTGGGCGGTGCGCCGCGGCGCTTCCGGCCGCTTCACCCTGCATGCCGCCGACCCGGCCGGCGCCATCTACCACCCCTCGGCCGACCGGCTCTTCCGCAGCGCCGCGGAAGCGGCGGAGTCGCCGGTCGCCGTCGTCCTGACCGGCATGGGCGACGACGGCAGCAGCGGGGCGGCGGCCTTCGCGGAACGCCGCTTTCCCGTTCTGGTCCAGGATCCGGCGACCTGCGCGGTCGACGGCATGCCCAGGGCGGCAATCCGTGCCGGTATCGCCACGGAGGTGTTGCCGGTTACGTCAATCGCCCGCAAGCTGAACGCTCTCTTCACACTCTCCTGACCGTCAGTCAGACCCCGGAAGCCGACAGGCGCTGCAAACATAGGAAGCTTTTACTCATGGCGAAGCCGACGATCCTGCTGGTCGATGACTCGGTGCTGATGCGCACCATCATCGGCGACATCGTGCGCGCTGACGACGAGCTGTCCCTCGTCGGCGCGGCCGAAAACGGCAAGGTGGCTCTGGAGATGGTCAAGAGCCTGAAGCCCGACATCGTCCTGCTCGACATCGAGATGCCGGAGATGTCGGGGCTGGAGGTTATGGAGCATCTGTCGCTAATGTCGCGCGCCAAGGTGATCATCATCTCCTCCGTTGCGCAGGTCGGCTCGCCCGAAGCGAACGAGGCCCGCGCCCTGGGGGCGGTGGAGATCATCGCCAAGCCGTCCGGCACCATGAGCCTCGACCTTGCCCACAAGAAGGGGCACGACATCGTCGCCGCCATCCGCCGCGCCTCCGGCTTGCCCCCACCCGCGAAGCCCTGAGTCTCCGGTTCGGCGCCTCCTTTCCAGAGCGGTGATCCATGAGCAGCGAACTGATCGAGACCCTGTGGCGACAGTTCGGCGTCGAGGCCGGCGAACATTTCGACCTGCTGGAAAAGCTGCTGTCCGCCGGCCCCGGCGATGGGCCGGAGGTGGAGCGGATCGCCGCCCTGTTCCGCTCCTTCCATTCGCTGAAGGGGGCTGCCCGCGCCATGGACCTCTTCGCGATGGAGGCGGTGGCGCACCGGGCGGAAACCATCCTCGGCCGTGTGCGCAGCGGCGCGCTGGTGCTGACGGAGGAGGTCACCGCCCCGTTGCTGGAGGCTCTGGACGCGCTGCGCGGGCTTGCCGAGGCCGGCATGCGCGACCGCCGCGACGGGCTGGCGCCGGCGGACCTGCTGGCGAGGCTCGACGCGCTGGGCGGTGAAGGGCCGGCTGTCAAGCCTGCGTCCGTTCCGCCGCCGCCCCCGCCGGTGCGTCTGCACGAGAACGAGCGGATGCTCGGCCTGTTCGTCGGGCTGCTGCATGACGGGATGGCGACGCTGACACGCGCGCTCGACCTCGACACCCTGGACGAAGAGGGAGTCCGCAGCGTCGACGACACGGCAGACCGGCTGGAGCTGGCCTGCGAGCGGCTGAACTTCCTGCCCTTCGCCGACACGCTGCGCCGGTTCCGCGAGGCGCTGGCCGCCCGTGATGCCGACGCCATCCTGCGCGAGCTTCAGGCCGTCGCCACCGCCAGCGCCCGCATCGGGCGGCTGACCGGCAAGGATGCCGGCGCGGCGATCCTGGCGACCCTGCTGGCCGACCACAACGCGCAGATCCTTGCCCAGGGCGGCGCCCGCGCCGATGCGTTGCTGGCCGATCCGGCGGCGCTGGCCGATGCATCCGTTGCCGCCGAGCTTGCCGGGCTGCTCGACCGCATGGCGGCGACGCTGGACATCGTACGGCTGCCGCGCGGCTCCGCCCTGCTGCGGGTGCTGGCCGATGTGATGCGCCGCGCGGTCCCCACCGACAAAGCCGCCGACCATGCCGCCAACCACGACGGCTGGCCGGTCCTGCTGGCCGACGCCCGCACCATGCTCGCCGATCTGGCGGCGCGGGCTGCGCGCGATCCGGCCGAGGATCTGGACACCGACGGGGTGGCCGCGCTGGAAGGCCGCCTGCGCGCCTTCGTCGATGCCGTCTCGGCCGAGCGGGAGGCGGGCGAGGCGCGCCGTCCGCTGACCGCGGACGAGTTGTCGGCCCTCGGACTCGATCCCGGCCTGCTGCGCTTCCTGTCGCCCGACAGCACCGCCGACCTGCGCGCCGCCATCGCCGATCCGGAGATGCGGCTCTACGAGGTCACCGCCTTTCTGGAAACCTCGCCGGAGGTCGCGTCCGGCTTCGTCCAGTGGATGGGCAGCAAGGTGCGCGCCATCACCAACTGGCCGGAATTCATCGACGGCAAGACCTGGCTGCGTGTGCTGGTCGCCTCACCGCAGGAGCTTCCGGCCCTGGCGGATGCCCTGGCCGGCATCGATCCCGGCGGCGGATTCCTGCGCATCCGCGCCTGCGCGCCGTCCGACCCGGCCGGGGATGGCGGAGAGCCGGTCACACCTGACGTGCCGGCCCCTGCCGACGCGCCGTCCCTGCCTGCGGTGCAATCCGCCGGTGCGCCGATGACGACCGCTGCCCCGCCGCCGCCCGCCGCCCCAGCCGCCCGCCCGGCGGCGACCGCCGCGGGGGGCGTATTGCGCGTGCCCGGCGAGGTGATCGACCGCTTCATGGCCCGCATCGACGGCATGGTCCTGCTGTCCGGCGACCTGAACGCCACGGCCAACGACCTGAGGCTGGAGTCGGCGCTCGCCGCCTTGACCGAGCGGCTGGGTGCCGGCGACCCCGACCTGCGTGCGCTGCGCGAGGCGGTCGAGCATCACCGCCGCGACCTGCTGGACCTCGACACCCAGCTCAGCCGCTCTGTCGACCGGTTGCGCGAGGCGGCGCTGGACCTGCGCGTCGTTCCCATCGAAACCCTCTTTAACCAGTTTCCCCGCGTCGTGCGCGAACTGGCGCGGGGGCAGGGCAAGTCGGTGCGCTTCGCCACCGAGGGCGGCGAGGTCCGCATCGACAAGAGCATGGTGGAGATGCTCTACGACCCGCTGATGCATATGGTGCGCAACGCCATCGACCATGGCATCGAAGCTGCCGCCGACCGTGAGGCGGCCGGCAAGCCGGCCCAGGCTACGCTTTCGCTGCGCGCCATCCAGCGCAACAGCCGCGTTCTGGTTGAGATCGTCGACGACGGCCGCGGCATTGCGACGGAGGCGGTGCGCGCCAAGGCGGTGCGCCAGGGCCTGATCGGCGAGGAGGACAGCCTGCATTTGTCGCCCGATGCGGTGCGCGAGTTCATCTTCGCCCCCGGTTTCTCCACCGCCGACACGGTGACCGAAACGTCCGGCCGCGGCGTCGGTATGGATGTGGTGCGCAACGCCATCACCCGGCTGGGCGGCAGCATCGCCATCCGCACGCGGGAAGGGGCGGGCACCGCCTTCGCCATCGACCTGCCGCTGTCGGCGGCGATCCTGCGCACCCTGCTGGTGCAGGTCGACGATCAGGTGCTGGCGATCCCCGACCGCTTCGTCGAGGAGGTCTGCGGCTTCACCGCCGACGATTTCCACCGCGTCTCCGGCTGCTGGACCGTCATGCGCCGCAAGCGGGTGCTGCCGGTGGTCCGCCTCGCCGATGCGCTGGGATTTCCCGCCGACGGGGAATGGCCGCCGTCCGGTCCTAGCCAGCGCCTTGTCGTCGTGCTGCGCCAGGGCAGCCGCCGGATCGGGCTGGAGATCGACAAGCTTCTGCGCCGCGGCGACCTGTTCGTCCGCGAAAGCCATCCCGGCCTTGCCGAGGTGCCCGGTGTCGGCGGCGTCTCCCTGCTGAACGACGGCCGCATCGTCATCATCCTGGACGGCGACGAACTCTATCGCCTCGCCGCGCTGGCCCAGCGGCGGGAGGCCGAGGCGCCGGCCTGATGAACCCGTTCGGCTTGGCCGGTTCATGAAGGGAAATTCATGGTTGAGTCAGCTTGGGGACAGGGCGGACGGGCTAGTGTCCTTCTTGTGACGCGGTCGGGCCAGCCCCCCTGAAACACCGGCCCGTCACAGTTGAGCGTCTTCTTATCTGGTGTCTCTTCCCGATGGTTCCCTGCCATCGGACCCGACCGTCCGGTTCTCCCGTTTGCCTCCGGACGGTACCTATCGGCGGAGCGCGTCCAAGCCAATTTCCAGGCCGACGTTGCCCCCCACCATAGGCCCCCTGGCCTTGGGTGCGCTCCGCCGTTCCTTCTTTTCCCCGATGCCGTTCAGCAGCCTTGACGCAGGAAGGTCCACCCGGCTTTCTGGTGGCCGTCGAAGGCTTTCCCGGTAGCGACCCGCCCGTGCGTCCCGCCATCCTGTTTCCGCTGTTCAAACCGGTCACGGCACTCCCCGGCCTCGGCCCCCGGCTGGGCAAGCTGGTGGAGAAGCTGGCCGGCGCCCATGTGGTCGATCTGCTGTGGCATCTGCCCTGCGGCGTGGTCGACCGCCGCTTCTCGCCGAAGATCGCGCAGGCGCCGCATGGGCGCATCGCCACCCTGACCGTGCGCATCGACTCGCACGCGCCGCCGCTGAACCCGCGCCATCCCTACAAGATCCGCTGCACCGACGAGACCGGCGTGCTGGAGCTGGTCTATTTCCATGTCCGCGGCGACTGGCTGTCGAAGCAGATCCCCGCCGGCACCACCATGGTGGTTTCCGGCAAGGTGGAGTGGTTCAACGACACCGCCCAGATCACCCATCCCGATGCCGTCGTCCCGGTCGACGCCAAGGAAGAGCTGGAACTGGTCGAGCCGGTCTATCCGATGACCGCCGGCCTGCCGGCCAAGACGCTGCGCAAGGCGGTGCGCGCCGCACTGAACGATGTCCCACCACTCGATGAATGGCAGGACCCGGCATGGCTGTCCCGCCGCCAATGGCCGACCTGGGCCGAGGCACTGAAGCGTGCCCACACGCCGGAGGATGAGGGCGACCTCGCCGCCACCGCGCCCATCCGTTGCCGCCTCGCCTATGACGAGCTGCTGGCGAACCAGCTGGCTCTGATGCTGGTGCGTGCCAGCCAGCGCCGGCTGGCCGGGCGGGCGACCCAGGGTGACGGCAGCCTGCGCCGCGCCGCGCTGGCGGCGCTGCCCTTCTCCCTGACCGGCTCGCAGGCTGGATCGCTGGAGGAGATCTATGCCGACATGGCCGCCGAACGGCGGATGCTGCGGCTTCTCCAGGGCGATGTCGGCAGCGGCAAGACCGTGGTCGCGCTGATGGCGATGCTGAACGCGGTGGAGACCGGCGCCCAGGCCGCTCTGATGGCGCCCACGGAAATCCTCGCCCGCCAGCATGCCGAGAGCCTGGCGCCGCTGTGCAAGGCGGCCGGTATCGAGATCGGGCTGCTGACCGGGCGCGACAAGGGCAAGGCGCGCCAGGCTGTGCTCGACCGGCTGGCGTCCGGCGAGCTGCCGCTGCTGGTCGGCACCCATGCCCTGTTCCAGGAGGATGTCGCCTTCAAGGATCTGGCGCTGGCGGTGATCGACGAGCAGCACCGCTTCGGCGTCCATCAGCGCCTGCAACTGTCGGCCAAGGGGCGGGCGGTCGATGTGCTGGTGATGACCGCCACACCGATCCCGCGCACGCTGACCCTGACCGCCTATGGCGACATGGACGTGTCGCGCCTGACCGAAAAGCCGGTCGGCCGCAAGCCGGTGCAGACCGTCACCATCGCCCTTGACCGGCTGGAGGACGTCGTCAACGGCATCCAGCGCAAGGTGGCAGAGGGCGCGCGGGTTTACTGGGTCTGCCCGCTGGTCGACGAATCGGAACAGAGCGACCTCGCCGCCGCGACCGAGCGCCATGCCTTCCTGCGCGCCACCTTCGGCGATCGCGTCGGGCTGGTCCATGGCAAGATGCGCGGGCCCGACAAGGATGCGGTGATGGCCGCCTTCGCCGAAGGCAGCCTGGATGTGCTGGTCGCCACCACGGTGATCGAGGTCGGCGTGAACGTTCCGGAAGCGACGGTGATGGTGATCGAGCATGCCGAACGCTTCGGCCTCGCCCAGCTTCACCAGCTGCGCGGCCGGGTCGGCCGTGGCGAGAAGCCGTCGAGCTGCCTGCTGATGTTCGAGTCGAACCTGACGGAGACGGCGCGCGCGCGGCTGAAGACCCTGCGCGACACCGAGGACGGCTTCGTCATCGCGGAGGAGGATTTGCGCCTGCGCGGTGCCGGCGAGGTTCTGGGCACCCGCCAGTCGGGCCTGCCAGGCTTCCGGATGGCCGACCTCGCGGTGCATGGCGACCTGCTGGCGGTTGCGCGCGACGATGCCCGGCTGGTGGTGGAGCGCGACCCCGACCTCGCCAGCCCGCGCGGACAGGCGCTGCGGACCCTGCTTTACCTTTTCGAACGGGATGCGGCGGCCAAGACCTTGCGGTCGGGCTGATCGCCGTCCCGATCCTCGTCGTCAGGTTCGGCCGGCATTTCCACCAGGGTGGGGCGGCGGTCGGGCGGGACGACGATGCCGCCGGACATCACCAGCTTCAACCCATCCTCGACGGTCATGTTCAGCACGGTCACGTCTCGCCGCGGCACCATCGCCAGATAGCCGGCGGTGGGCGGCGCACAGGGGATGAAGACGTTGACGATGTCGTCGGCTTCGCCGGCCAGCTTCACCTGCACCTCGGGATGGGCGCTGCCGGTGATGAAGCCCAGCGACCACACGCCGGGGCGCGGATACTGGATCGCCACCACCTCGCGGAAGGCGTTCGATTTCTTGGCCAGCACCGTCTCGAAGATCTGCTTCACCCCGCCATAGACGGAGCGGACGACCGGCATGCGTCCGACCACCCCTTCGCCAACGCCCAGCACCAGCCGGCCGACATAGCCGGCGGCGAAGGCGCCGATCAGGGTGACGGCGATGATGACCACCAGAACGCCAATGCCGGGGATCGAGAAGGGCAGATAGTTTTCCGGATTGTAGACGCTGGGGATCAGCGGCCGGATATATCCGTCGATCAGCGAGACGAACCACCAGGCGATATAGACGGTGATGGCTATAGGGGCCGTTACCAGGATGCCGGCCAAAAAATAGGCCCGCAGGCGCCCCATCAACCCGATGCCTTCGCGGCGATGCCGCGCCGGCTCCCCCGTATGGCCTTTCGCCTGGGGCTTGCCCTGGGTTTTCGGGTCGGCCTTCACCTCGGCCTTCGGTTCAGTCTGATCTCCGCTCACGCCTGCCCATCCGCCCATCGTCCGTCCGCGCCATAGTGGGGCAAGCGCGGCCCGCTCTCAACTGCCGCGTAAGGGGACGCGGGAATTGGGAAAAGCCTCAGCCGACCAGCGAGCTCGCGATCACCGACAGCAGCGTGACGGCCCCGGCGATGGCGGCGCCGTCGACATGGTTAGGGAAGGCGCGCCAGAACTCGTCCTTCGAGACCGGTTCCGGTGCGTCGTATTCGTCTATCGACAGGCCGGCGGCGAGGCTGCCGCAGGTATGGTCGGCGATGGCGCCCGACAGATGCGCCATGGCGACGGCGAGATAGCAGAACTTTACGAAATCCAGCAGGAAGCCCAGCGTGCTGTTCGCCTCGCCCAACGGGCTGGCGGTGAATCCGGTGGCGGCGACCGTGCTCGCCATGGCGATGGCCGCTGCGAAGGGGATCAGGGCGACCGACAGCAGCCGTTGCCGGTCGATGCGGCGGGCGGTGGGCACGGGGAACAGGCTCGGCATGGTCGGCGCTCCGGGCAACGATGGGACTGGCCAATGGGAATTCGGCGTGGCGTCACCCCCTTCTGCGCGCTTGGCGTTAACGGAGGGTTGACACCGGCCAATAGTCACAGCGCCTTCCACCTTTGCGCAGGTCACGCTATCCTTCGGAGCAACATACAGTCCGGGGCGAAGCCGGAATCTTCCGTGCCAAAGACCGACATGACGAAACCAGAATGACCAAATCCGACAGCCCGGCCGATGGGCTGGCTGAGGCATCCGCCGCCGGCCTGGACCGCATCGAGCTGCTTCGCCCGCTGTCCGTCGACCAGCGCGCCGCGGTGGCGCGCCAATGCCGCTGGCGCCGCTTCGCTCCCGACGAGCAACTGATCGACCATTGGGCCGACACCCGCGACGTCGCTTTCGTGGTCGAAGGGCGGGTGCGGGTGCTCAGCCATTCGGCCGGTGGGCGCGAAATCAGCTTCAACGACATCGAGGCGGGGGAACTGGTGGGGGAGATGTCGGCGCTGGACGGCCGTCCGCGGTCCGCGTCGGTGGTGGCGCTGGGGGAGGGCGCCTTGATCGCCTTCCTGCCGGCCAAGCCTTTCCAGGCGCTGGTAACCGCCCATCCGGATCTGGCGATGGCGACGATGCTGCGGCTATGCGACAAGCTGCGAGGCGCCACCGACCGCATCATGGAACTGTCGACGCTGGGCGCCAACAACCGCGTTCATGCCGAACTGCTGCGCCTCGCCAAGCGTGGTTCGCGCCAGGGTGCGTCGGCGATCATCGCGCCGATTCCCGTCCATTCCGACATCGCCGCCCGCGTCAGCACCACGCGTGAAACCGTCGCCCGCGTGCTGAGCGACCTGACCCGCGACGGGATGCTGGAACGCCGTCCCGACGCGCTGGTGGTGCGCGACCTGTCACGGCTGGAAATGCTGGTCGAGGATGTCCGCGGCGGCGCCTGAGCGCGCCGGCAGGGAAGCGTACCCTGCTCGGACCCTGAAAAAGAAAAGGCCGCGGCAACCCGTATGGTCGGGCCGTGCCGCGGTCGCCTTTCAAACCCTCAAGACTTTTTTTGCTTTTGTTCCGCGATCAGCGGTGCAGAGACCGGACCAGGATCGCCACCGGGGTGGCCATGGCCCATTCGGTCAGGAACGCGGCGACCGGACGCAGCAGGATCGCCGCGGGGGTGGCTTCGAACCAGTCGGCGGCGAAATCGCGGACCGGATGCTGGGACTGGGTGTCGCCATGGATTCCATGATCGCCATGATGAAGGCTGAGGATGCTCATGATCGTCTCCGTCGGCTGGAAATGTCGGAAGGGGTGGCGGGGTGTCAGCGCTTCAGCAGGCCGAGCAGGTAACCGGCCGGGGTGGCGGCAACCCATTCACGCAGGAAGGCGCCGACCGGACGCAGGACCAGATAGGCCGGGGTGGCTTCGAACCAGGCCACCGGGAATTCGGCGACGGCGTGCAGGGCATCGGTCGAAGCGTGGTGTTCGGTGCCGGGGTGGAAAGTGGTGGTGGTCATTGTCGTCTCCATCGGGCTGTTGAGGAGACTATATACTGGTATACCCAATGCCAAATACGCGGCCTTTGCATTGCTGAATGCCGCAAAAATTACAGCTATACAGAGGTTTCCTTTGGCAAATCGTCATTGGACAAATCAATCAGTGTCCCGAACTATAAACCCATGGCGACGCCATCCGGACTGCTCCCCCGCGCCCGCCGGATGTTCGGCCGACCAACCAACATCTTGACAGTGCTGCCGGAAAAAACGACTTCAGGGGGATGGTTCAGTATATCGGCCCCGATCCGCTCCGCAGTCTCTACGACGCCGTCCAAACGATGCGGCGCGAACCCTCCGCCATTCCGGAGACCTCCCGCACCGGAAAGCTGCTGGCCCAAGGCCGCGCCCGCATGGCGCGCAAGGTGGGAGAGGAGGCGATCGAGGTGGCAATCGAGGCGATGCGTGGCGACCGCGGCGCGCTGGTGATGGAGGCGGCGGACCTGCTGTACAATCTGGTGGTGCTGCTGGCCGACCTGGATGTCGCCCCCGACGAGATCCTGGCAGAGCTGCGGCGGCGCGAGCTGGCCTACGGCATAGCCGAGAAGCTGCCGAAATCGGACGACCCCATCAACGGTGTCGCCGCCGGCCATGACAGGCCGCTTCCCCCCAAACCCAATTCGGACAAACCCAATCAGGCCAAACGCTGCAAGCGTTAGGCGGAGTCCGCCTCCTGCGGGAAGACCAGATCGAACCGCGTGCCCGCGCCCCTGGCGAAATGGTATTCGCCGTGGATTTGCCGGGTGAAGGCCCGGATCAGATCCATGCCCATCGACCGCCGTCCGGGCGGGGCGGTATCCCCCGGTTCCGGCGCGCCGGTGCCGTCGTCCTCGATGCTCAGGTGCAGCGATCCGTCTTCCGCCGTCACCGCGATATCGATGGTGCCGGAGCCGCGGCCCGTGAAGGCATGCTTGTAGGCGTTCGACACCACCTCGTTCAGGATCAGGGCGAAGGGCACCACACGGTTCAGGTCGAGGCTGACGGGCTCGACCCTGTGCCTGATGACGATGGTCCGGCCGGGGCGGCTGTGGAAGCTGTTGAGGTGCCCGGCCAGCGCCTCGACGAAATTGTCGAGCCGGACCGCCGATATGCCGGTCGACCGGTAGATCTGCTCGTGGATCAGCCCCATCGTGTTGATGCGGGTCAGGGCTTCGCTGAACGGCGCTTCCAGTTCGGGCGACCGCTGCGCCTGCAACTCCAACAGGCTGAGAATGACCTGCAGGTTGTTCTTCACCCGGTGGTGAATGTCGCGCAGCAGCACTTCCTTGTCGGCAAGCGCCTGATCGAGGTGATGGGTGCGCTCGGCGATGCGGCCCTCCAGCGCCTCGTTGGCGCGGCGCAGCGCCCCCTGCGCATTCACCGCCTGCCGTGACCGGTGCAATGCGATGCCGCCCAGCAGACCCAGCAGGCCGAGCGCTGGGAAGGCCGTCAGGACATAGGGCAGCACCCGGTCGCGCCAGGCCGCCTCGATGGAGGCGACATCGGTGCCATAGACCACGTAGACGGGCAGGTCGGGCACCTTGCGGCGGGCCAGCAACCGCTCGATTCCGTCGGAGGGGGTGACCGCGCGGAAGATGCCGTTCCTGTCGGGGGCGGAGATCAGTTCCGGGAAATGGCCGATGGCGGCGCTGTCCTCCGGTGCGATCATCGGATTGCGGACCAGCACCTCGCCATCCTCGCGCATCAGCAGGATCACATCGCGGGACCCATGCAGGACCGAACGGTAGAAGTCGCTGAAATAGCTGGGAAGCAGCGAGATCTGCGCCACACCCTGGAACCGGTGGTCGGGCAGTTCCATCCGGCGGCTTAGAGTGAAGACGACCTCCGATACGATCTTGCCGTTCATCCGTGAACCGATGTGAAGCATCGTGCCGGGATTCCGGTGGGCGCGGAAATACTCGCGGTCTCCCGCGTTTAGCGGGCGCATCGGCCATTCGTAGCTGCTGGCGCGAACCCGCCCGGTCTCGTCGGTAATCCAATAGGACTGGACCTCCGGCGATTGCGCGGCCATCGCCTTCAGCCGCTCGAACAGCAGGGGAGTGTTGTCGATCCGGTCCCAGCCCAGGTCGTCCACCATCCATTCCATGTGCGACAGGGTGGAGGCATGGATGCCCAGCGTTCTCGCCGCATGTTCCTCAAGAACGCGGGCGATGGCGATGCTGCGGTTCTCCGCCTCGGAGATCACCTGGCTGCGATACTGGTAGGCCGAGAACACCAGAAGGGCGGCGGTGAGCCCCAGCGATACCGCCAGCAATGCGCCCACAGCCAGGGACGCTGCCTTGCGCCCTCCCCGTTCCGCAACCCGGCTTCCTGCGGCATGTGCGTCCTGTTCGAGGCCAGCAGGGGTCATCGGGGCGAGGTGGTCCTTCCGTAAAGAGGATGGGCAGGGCCTGAGAATAGCTCAACCGTTGCATTCCGTCATCCGACAACCATATCGGGTTAAGCATCTATACTATTTCCCCGAATGGTAGGCTTCGTCCTCTCTTCTGTCCAATCCGGCATGATGCATTGGGACTTCGGCCGAGGGAGCATCCCCGCAGCATGGAAAAAGGAATCCTCCATCTCCTCTCCCGGTGGGCAGCTGTCCCGTGGTCAGTGTCGCACCCGCTCTGTCCTTTGCACAGCTTCCGTTGTGTGTGGGCGCAATGAACTCTTGCGAAACATTGACGAACCGACACGGCGCTGTTCACTAATATGCGACAAATTGAAACGAATGCTGCCGATTCGTCCGATCGGACTTGGAACCGGCACCGGACGGTGGTTCCATTATGCTGCGATGAGGGCGGTCATGCCCAGCGGTATGGGGGCGAGGGATGATGGGGATGGACGGTGGGCTGGACGACGAGCTGCTGTTCGGCCCGGAAGACGGTGCCGTGACCGTGGCAACGCCCCGGCCATCCGGGCTGCCCTGGCCCGTTCTGGTGGTGGACGACGATCCCCAGGTCCATGCCATGACCGCGGTTCTGCTGCGCGACTTCGATTTCGACGGACGCCCGTTCGAGGTGGTTAGCGCGCTGTCGGCGGAGGAGGCGAAGGCGGTCCTAATCCAGCGGCCCGACCTGCCCATCGCCCTGCTCGATGTGGTGATGGAGACGGAGGATGCCGGCCTGAAGCTGGTCCGCCACATCCGGGAGGAACTGGGCAACCATCGCATGCGCATCATCCTGCGCACAGGCCAGCCGGGACAGGCGCCGGAACGAGACGTCATCGTCGGCTATGACATCAACGATTACAAAGCCAAGAGCGAACTGACCGCCCAGCGTCTTTTCACCACCCTGGTCAGCGCGTTGCGCGCCTGGCGCGACATCGTGACGATCGAGCGCAACAGGCAGGGGCTGGAGCGGATCCTCAGCGCGTCGGCCCCGCTGTTCGAGATGCGGCCGATGCGCAGTTTTGTCGAACGGCTGGCGGAGCAGATCGCCCGCGTCGTCGATCACGGCGCCGCGCCGGCGGTGCTGGCCTGCCGGCCGGTTGCGCGTGCCGACGGGAGCCTGACCGTCGAAATCGTCGCCGGGCTGGGTCCGTTCGCCGGCAGCATCGGCATGCCGGTCGGCGAGGTCCTGACCGTCGCCGCCGCCGCGGAGGTGGCAACTGCGCTCGCCACCCAGTCCAACCTCTACCGTGACGACCATTGCGTCCTGGTTTTCCGCACGCGCGAGCATGGCGTGACCATCTTCCGGCTGGAACGGACGGAGCCCTATATCGCCGACGAGCACCGTCTGCTGGAGCTGTTCTGCAACCGCGTCGCCATCGGGTTCGACAATGTCTGCCTGTATGAGGAGCTGATGGCGCTGAACCGCTCGCTGGAACAGCGGGTGGAGGATCGCACGCTGGAACTGGCCGCCAACCAGAAGGCGCTGATCCTGGCGAAGGAACGGGTGGAACGGGCGCTGGAGCGCGAACTGCTGGCGCGCGACCAGCAGCGCCAGTTCCTGGGCATGGTCAGCCACGAATTCCGCACGCCGCTCGCCATCATCGACAGCGCCGCCCAACTGCTGGCGATGCGGGCCGGGCAGGTGGAGCCGGAGATGCTGGAACGGCTCGCGGTGATCCGTGGCAGCGTGCAGCGCCTGACCGGCCTGATCGACTCCCATCTGACCGACGAGCGGCTGCAGAGCAATGCCCTCGTCGTGGAGCGGGCCGAGGTCGACCTTCCGGACCTGATCCGCACCGTCGTCCAGCCTTTCCGCGTCGCCTACCCCGACCGCGAATTCCGGCTGACCCTGGACCGTTTGCCGCGGCGGGCGGAGATCGATGCCAACCTGATCGGTCTGGTGATCAGCAATCTGGTCAACAACGCCCTCAAATATTCCGGGCCGGGTGGGCCGATCCTCCTCAGCGGCGACACCGACGGCGCCATGGCGGTGATCGAGGTGACGGACCAGGGCCGCGGCATTCCCGAGGTGGAGCTTCCGCGCCTGTTCGACCGTTTCTTCCGCGGGGCGGGCGCATCCGGAGTGCCGGGCACCGGCATCGGGCTGCACACCGTCCAGCAGATCGCCCTGCTGCATGGCGGCGCGGTCGCCGTCGACAGCATGCTGGGGAAGGGATCGACCTTCCGGGTCGTGGTGCCGGTGTGATGCAGCGCGATGTCGGGGCGGCTCCCATCTCGCCTCTCCGAAAGTCTATGGTCCTTTGTCATAGGAGGTGACATAGTCGGACGGAACCCTGGTACCGGTGGAACGTCAGGCCGCAGCCATGCTCGCCCAGCAATATGCGTCGATTAAGCGCGATCTCGACGACAAGGGGATCGTGTTCTCTTTCAGCGGATATTTGTCGGAGGGGATACTTTACTCCCTGGGTGAGGCTCTGCGCGAGAAGCTGGCCTTGGAGGCGGCCGACGGGCCGACCATCCGCCGCGTCTTCTCGGTCTTTGTCGAGCAGATGCAGAACATCATCCGATATTCGGCGGAGAAGATGTCCGGCACCGCCGGCCGCGCTGTGGAGCTCAGTGCCGGAATGGTTACCATCGGCATGGAGCGCGGAAAGGTCTTCATCGTCTGCGGCAACACCGTGCGCAACAGCGAAGTGCCCCGCCTGAAGGAACGGCTGGACCATCTGAAGAGCCTGGATCGCGACGGCATCAAGAGCTACTACCGCGAGCAGCTTCGCGAGGAGCCGGACGACGGCAGCCGCGGCGCCACGCTGGGATTGATCGAGATCGCCCGGCGGGCCAGCGATCCCATCGATTACGATTTCAACGCGATGGACGCCGACCGCAGCTTCTTCTGCCTCAAGGTCAGCGTATGAACGTTCGAGCCGAGCAGCATGCGATGGACTGCCTGACCATTCCCGCCACCGGACGGACGCCCGGCGTGTCGTTCGACTTCGCCAGCGGCCATTTGCGGATGACCGGCGAATCCTATCCCGACGATGTCGCGGCCTTCTTCGGCCCGGTGTTCGAGGCGTTGCGCGGCTTCCTCGACGATCCCGACGGCGGTCCTATCCGCTTCGACATGGAGCTTCTCTACTTCAACAGCTCCAGTGCCAAGGCTCTGATGAACATATTCCAGATGCTTGAGACGGTGGCCAAGGGCGGGCGGCCGGTGACGCTGACATGGTGCGTCGAGGAGAATGACGAGTCCATGCGCGAACTGGGCGAGGATTTCGCGGAGGATTTACGGCACGTCGTCTTCCAGATGCGGGAGATGCCCGCCGGCGGCCCGCCATGAGCTTCAATCTCTTCGCCGCGGAGGAGGAGGCCCTCGCCAAGGCCCGCGCTCTGGAGACGAGGCTGGGCGCGCTGGCGCCGGACTGCCTGCCCGAATTCCGCGACCTGATCGCCGCCTTCGAACTCAGCACGCGGGAGCAGCAGCGGCTCGTGCGGGTCAGCGACCGGTTGCAGGCCCAATTGAGCGACGCCATCCACGAGTTGGACCGCCAGCGCAGCGAGGCGGAGGCGGCACTCGATCACCTGCGCGAGGCGCAGGAGGCGATGGTCCAGTCGGAGAAGCTGGCGTCGCTCGGTGCGCTGGTCGCCGGCGTCGCCCATGAGATCAACACGCCGGTCGGCATCGCCGTCTCCTGCGCCTCGCATCTGGCCGACGCCACCCAGGCGATGCGCCGGCGGGCAGACGGCGGGACCTTGGGCAAGGCGGAGTTCGCCCGCTACCTCGCCACGGCGGTCGACACCACCGATCTGATCCTCGGCAATTGCGAAAGGGCGTCGCAGTTGATCGCCGGCTTCAAGCAGGTGGCGGTGGACCGCGCCAGCGCGGTCCGGCGCACCGTCAATCTCGCTTCCTATATCCAGGACACGCTGGTCAGCCTTCAGCCCAAGTTCCGGCCGTCGGGCCATGCGGTGGCGGTCTATTGTCCCGCCGACCTGGAACTGGACAGCTATCCCGGCGTGCTGTCGCAGATTTTGTCGAATCTGGTGATGAATGCGCTGACCCATGCCTTCGCCGACGGGCAGGCTGGGGGGATGGCGATCACGGTGGATTGTCCGGATGCCGACACCGTCCGCATGTGCTTCGCCGACAATGGCCGCGGCATGAGCGAGGAGCACAGCGCCCGGGTGTTCGAGCCCTTCTTCACCACCCGGCGCGGTCGCGGCGGCAGCGGGCTTGGGCTCCACATCGTCCACAATCTGGTGGTCGGTGTGCTGATGGGCTCGATCACGGTGTTAAGCGCGCCTGACCTGGGCACCAGTTTCACCCTGCAGTTCCCCCGCCGGACACCCGACCGCGACCTGCCGGTCGAGGCTCTGACGATGTAAGAACCGGGCTCAGCCCTGGCCCGCCCCAACCACCCGGATCGGAGCGGAGAACACGTAACCGACGCCATGCACCGACTTCAGCGGCGCGGGACCGCCGATGGCGCCCTCCACCTTGTGGCGCAGGCGGCCGACGACGGTGTCGATGGAGCGGTCTTCCGGGTTCCAGCGGCGATTGTACAAAGCCTGGGAGATCTGGTCGCGTGTCGCCGGCTTGCGTGCCTGGGCGGCGAGCAGGCTGGTCAGCTTCATCTCCATGCTGGTCAGGCTGATGCGGATGCCGGCAGGATTGGTCAGGCTCCATTCCGTCGGGTCCAGCGACCAGCGCGCCTCGTCCGCCCCGTCGCCGGCGGCTTCGCCGGACGCCGCGCCGTTGGCGGACTGGGCGGCCGATTCCGCGGCGCGCTCGCTCAGCCGCCGCAGCAGCGACTTCACCTGCGCTTCCAGTTCGCGAAGCTCGACCGGCTTTACGAGATAGGCGTCGGCGCCGATCTCCAGCCCGACGATGCGGTCGACCGTCGAACTGCGGGCGGTGACCATGATGATGCCGGCGCCATGATGGTCGCGCAGCCGGGCCGCGATCTTGAACCCGTCCTCGTCCGGCAGATTCACATCCAGGATGACGATGGCGGCGGTGCGGGTCTGCAACAGCCGGTCCAGTTCCGTCCCGTCGCGGGCGCCGATGGCATCGAATCCGCAGCTCGACAGATACTCCACCATGTCCGACCGCAAGGAATTCTCATCTTCGACCACGACGATCGTCGGACCGGCCATGCCGTGTTCTCCCCATCACCACTCCAGCGGGTGCAACATACCCTGGAATGCCTAAATTTTAAAACAAACTTGAGTGGTAGTCGCTGCTCCCGCTGCGCCTGCGTCACAACCCGTCACAATATATGACGTGTCTGTAACAGATTCGCACAATCGGTCCAGGACTTTTACGCCGCCCGGCGGCTGGACCCTGTGCTGGAAATGGCGGCTGCGTCCGTCAGCCGCACGCGGAAACCGAACAGGGTGATGTCGTCACGCTGTTCGCGGCCGCACTGGAACCGGTCGAGCGAGCGTTCCACCTCGGTCTTCAGTTGGTCGAGTGGGCTGTGGGTGCCTTGGCTCAACAGCTCGTGCAGCCTGATCCGGCCGAAGCTGCGTCCGCGCTCCCCGCCATTCTGGTCGACCAGACCGTCGGTGCCCATCAGGAAGGTCTGGCCGGGCCGCAGGGCAATGCTCTGGTTGGTGAAGGGCGACTCGGCGCCACACCCGGCCGGCTCGCTGCCGGTCGCGCGAAAAGCGCTCGGACGATAGCCCAGGCTGCGGCGGTCGCCCCGCAGTTCCGTCAGGCCGCCGTCGGCGACGACCAGCAGCGGGATACGGGCGCCGGCGAAGACCAGTTTGCCCTCGGCCGGTCGGATGTGGCACAGCCCCAGGTCGAGGCCGTTGTCGAAGCAGTCTGCTCCGCCGCGCGCTTCCTCCTCCTGATGCAGGGCGGCGCGGACCTTGCGGTCGACGGCGGCAAGCACCGCGGCCGGATCTGCTGCGCCAAGCTGGTCCAGTGCATTGTTGAGGATCGCGCTGGCGGTCATGGTCATGAAGGCGCCGGGCACGCCATGGCCGGTGCAGTCGGCCACAGCGACCACGAATCCGTCCTCGACCTCCCGGCAGACATAGAAGTCGCCGCTGACCACGTCGCGCGGGCGCCACAGAACGAAATGTTCGGTCAAGCCGGCCGACAGCGTGCCGGTGGACGGCAGGATGGCCGACTGGATCAGCTGGGCGTAGTTGATGCTGTCCATGATGGCGCGGTTGGTGGCGGCCAGCGCCTCGGTCCGGTCGCGAACCCGGCTTTCCAGGGTGCTGGTGTGATCCTGCACCGTCGCCGCCATCCGGTTGAAGCCATCGGCAAGCACACCGATCTCGTCGCTCCGACCGGCATCCATGCGGGCGCCGTACTCTCCGCGGGCCATGGCGCTTGCCAGCTGCGTCAGGCGGCGCAGCGGGCGCAGCACCATCCGGTTCAGCGTCAGCCCCAGCGCCGCCATCGCCCCCAGCAGCGACAGCAGAAGCAGCCCGGCGACCGGGATCAGCGCATCCAGCGTGGCTTGCCGCACCTCGGCCGTCGAATAGGCGATGCGCAGATGCCCGACCGTCTGCACCCGCCCTTCGCGTCCGTGCAGAAGGATGGGGCGTTCGACGGTGACGATGCCGTCGGCATCCTCGGTCTTTCCTGCGGCCTTTCCAACTGAGGTCCGCGCCAGCGGCTGCTCCCGGTCCGTCTCGAAGACGGCGATGGAGCGGATCGCCGGATCGCGGGCGGTCAGCGCCTCGATCATGCGCTGGGCGCTGCGGTTGTCCATTTCCCACACGAAGCCGCTGAGCGCGTCGGCCTGGGTGGCGGCGACCAGCTCGGCCCGCCGCAGCAGGTCCTGATGGCGCTGTCCCTCGACGATCTGCTCCGAAAGCAGCATCGCGATGGTGCCGATGCTTGCCGTCGTCAGCAGGATGGCCCCTGCCACCCGCGCAAGCAGGGAGGATCGCCGGTTCAAGACAATATCCCGCTGCGCCGCCACAGCGCTTCCAGGCGCCCGTCCGCCTCCAGACGGTCGAGCAGCCCATTGAGCCAGCCGGCGGTGAGCGCCACGCCGTGCCGGATCAGGATGGTGTGCTCGTAAATCTGATCGGTGCGGTCGGAGACCAGGATCTGCCGGGCAAGCTCCGGCTCGCGCTGAAGGAAGCGGGTCAGGAAGGATCGGGTGACGATGGCCAAGTCGGCCCGCCCGGCGACGACGCTGCGGACATTGCCCTCGTGCGTCACTGTGACGCGGGTGCGGTAACGCTGCTCCAGCCGCTTGGGGTCGGCATCGAAGCCGGCGAAGGCATAGTGATAACCGAGCCGTCCGAGAATCGTCTTCCCGCTCAGGTCGTCGAAATAACGCTGGTCGATTCCCGGTGCCGCCCTGGCGATGAACACCTCCGCATCGCGCAGAAAGGGGCGGGTGGTATCGACCGGGCGGTCCTGCCAGCCCCAATTGCGGCACTCGAAGGCGATCATGTCGAACCGCCCCTGTTCCAGATCCTCGTAACGGCGCTGCGGGGCGGTCCTGACCGTCTCGAACCGGAAGTCGCCCTGGGCGCCGTTCAGCAGATCCAGCAGGTCGCGCGTGATGCCGCCGCCGGTTTCGTCGACATAGGGCGGGAACTCATAGGCGCCGACCTGGATGATCGTGGTCGAAGCCTGTGCCGACCGGAGCCCAAGGAGCGGAAGGGTGCAGAGAAAGGGCAAGGCGGTTCCAAGAACCGTCCGGCGGGATAGCGGTCCCGACATTGCGCCCCTCCCGTGCTACCGCGAACAGATTAGGATCAGTCTACCCCGGTATGCACCCACGTCGCAATGCAGGACGTTTCCTTATCAAGTCCGGCAAAACAGCCTCTCCGGTACGATAACTTCCTCTCCAATCTCTCAAGCCGCCTCGGTGGCCCTTTCCGTCTGGGCATCGGCCAGAGCGGCGATCTCGCCGCCGGTCAGGGTCTCACGCTCCAGCAGGGCCTGGGCGATGCCGTCCAGGGCGGCGCGGTCGGTGCGCAGCAGCCGGCGGGCATGGTCCATGCCTTCGTCGGTGATGCGCCGGACCTCTTCGTCGATGCGCCATGCCGTCCGTTCGGACCGCGCCCCCGGTTCCGCCGCCGCATGGGCGACGAAGCCGATCTCCTCGCTCATCCCCCAGGCGGTGACCATCCGCCGCGCCAGATCGGTGGCGGCGCGGAAGTCGGCCTCGGCCCCGGTGGTGACCTGATCGGCGCCGAAGGCCATCTCCTCCGCCGCGCGGCCGGCCATGGCGACGGCGATGTCGGCCATCAGCTTGGCGCGCGAGACCGAGACACGGTCGCCTTCCGGCAGCCGCACCACCATGCCCAGGGCACCGCCGCGCGGGATGATGGTTGCCTTGTGGATCGGGTCGGCCTGCGGGCAGCGCAGCGATACCAGCGCGTGGCCGGCCTCATGCACCGCGATCAGCCGCCGTTCGTGCGCCGTCAGGGCGAGGCTGCGGCGCTCAGTGCCCATCAGCACGCGGTCCTTCGCAGCCTCGTAATCGGCCATGGTGACGATGACACGGCCCTGGCGCGCTGCCGACAGCGCCGCCTCGTTGGTCAGGTTGGCCAGTTCCGCGCCGGAGAAGCCCGGCGTGCCGCGCGCCACCGTGCGGGCGCAGACGTCGGGGGCCAGCGTCAGGCGCCCGGCATGGACGCCGAGGATGGCCTCGCGCCCGGCGACGTCGGGCAGGCTGACATGGATGTGGCGGTCGAAACGGCCGGGGCGCAGCACTGCGGGGTCCAGCATCTCCGACCGGTTGGTGGCGGCGATCACCACCACCTCGCCGCCATCGACGATGCCGTCCATCTCCACCAGCAGCTGGTTCAGCGTCTGCTCGCGTTCCGAATGGCTGGTCGATTCGCCGCGCTTGCCGGCCAGCGCATCGATTTCGTCGATGAACAGGATGCAGGGGGCGCTGGCGCGGGCGGTCTTGAACAGGCTGCGTACGCGCGCGGCACCCAGACCGACGAACATCTCGACGAAATCCGATCCCGACGCGGCGAAGAAGGGCACGCCGGCCTCGCCCGCCGCGGCCTTGGCCAACATGGTCTTGCCGGTGCCGGGCGGGCCGACCAGCAGGATGCCCTTCGGCACGTGGGCGCCGGCCATGGCGAAGCGGCGCGGATCCTTCAGGAACTGCACCGTCTCGCGCAGCTCCTCCTTCGCCTCGTCAACGCCGGCCACGTCGGCGAAGACGGTCTTGGTGTCCTCCGGCCGCACGCGGGTGGCGCGGCCCATGCCGAAGAACTGTCCGCCGCTCATCAGCAACCCGCCGATCAGCAGCGCCACCACCACGAAGGGAGCGGCACGGTCCAGCACGCCCACCGTCTGCGCCATCAGCCCGCCGGGGCCCTCGTCGAAGGCGATGGCGACCTTGTGGGCGCGCATCTCCTTCAGCAGATCGTCGGTCACCGGCATGACGACGCGATAGCGGCTGCCGTCCGTACCGACCGCATGCCCGGTGCCGTTGGCAAAGGTGATCGAACCGAGTTCGCCGCGCCCGGCCTGCTCGATCAGCGCGCTGTAGGTGGCCGGCCGTTCATCCGCCCGCTGGTGGTGATCGTACCAGGCGGCGAAGCCGAGCCACACGGCAAGCAGGGCGGCCAGGACGGCAAGTGCGATCAACGGGCGTTTCGGCAGCGTGGGCATGTCGGCTCCGCAAAGGGAAAAGGACTGGCTTTCGATCTATGCCATTGATGCTGGAGGGTGGGGCATGACAGCAACCGATAAGGCCCCGCGTCCCTTCTTTGACACCGTAAGCGGTGCGTTTCCGGAATGGCTCCTTTCGGATTCTACGGAGATCTCAAGCGGTTGCCGATAGGCTTCTCTTCGGACAGTATGGTCCTCCAACCAAAGTGCACCGCCCGAACGATAAGGACCATACCGACATGGCCGAGGCCGCCGCCGCGGCGCCCGCCCTCCAGCTGGAAGGCGTGACCTGCACCTTTCCCTCACCCGACGGCCGGGGACGTTCCTACACCGCCGTCCAGGGTGCCAGCTTCACCGTCGCCGACGGGGAGTTCGTGTCGATCGTCGGCCCGACCGGCAGCGGCAAGTCGACGATGCTCAACGTTGCCGCCGGCCTGCTGAAGCCCAGCGAGGGCCGTGCGCTCTCCTTCGGGCAGCCGGTGACTGGCATCAATCCCAAGGCCGGCTACATGTTCCAGGCCGAGGCGCTGATGCCCTGGAAGTCGGCGCTCGACAATGTCGCCGCCGGGCTGGAGTTCCGCGGCGTGTCGAAGGCGGAGGCGCGGGACCGCGCGCTGCCCTGGCTGTCGCGCGTCGGGCTGGAGGGGTTCGGCGACCGCTTCCCGCACCAGCTCTCCGGCGGCATGCGCAAGCGGGTGGCCCTGGCCCAGACGCTGATCGTCGATCCGAAGATCATTCTGATGGACGAGCCCTTCTCGGCGCTCGACGTCCAGACCCGCCAGATGATGGAGAACGAGCTGCTCGACCTGTGGGCGGCCGACCGCAAGTCGGTGGTCTTCATCACCCACGACCTGGAGGAGGCCATCGCCATGTCCGACCGGGTGCTGGTGCTGTCCGCCGGGCCGGGGGCGCGGCTGATCGGCGAATACCGCATCGGGCTGGACCGTCCGCGCGACGTTGCCGAAATCCGCATGACCCCGCAGTTCCTAGCGTTGCACCAGGAGATCTGGGCGCAGCTGCGCGACGAAGTGCTGAAGGGCTACGCCCAGACCAAGCTTCGGTGACGACATCATGAGATCCCACGCCAAACGCCTGCCCAGCCGTCCGGTCATCCTGCTGCTGCAATTGGGCGTCCTGATCGCCTTCTTCCTGATCTGGCATGTCCTGACCGACACCAAGATCCTCAGCCCCTTCTTCTTCGGCACGCCGGGGGCGGTTCTGGCCCGCACCTGGGCCGACTTCGCCTCGGGGGTCATCTGGTACCATCTCGGCATCACGCTGCTGGAGACCGCGCTGGCCTTCATCATCGGCACGGTGGCCGGCATCGCCTTCGGCTTCTGGTTCGCCCGCGCGCCGTTGGTCTCCATCGTCTTCGACCCCTACATCAAGGCGGTCAACGCGCTGCCCCGCGTGGTGCTGGCGCCGATCTTCGCGCTGTGGCTGGGGCTCGGCATCTGGTCCAAGGTGGCGCTGGGGGTGACGCTGGTCTTCTTCATCGTCTTCTTCAACGTCTACCAGGGCGTGAAGGAGGTCAGCCCGGTGGTTCTGGCGAATGCCCGCATGCTGGGCGCCAGCTCCCGCGACCTGTTCCGCCACGTCTATCTGCCCTCGGCCCTGTCCTGGGTCTTCTCCTCGCTGCACACCGCCGTCGGCTTCGCCATGGTCGGTGCGGTGGTGGGCGAGTATCTGGGATCCGCCGCCGGCCTCGGCTACCGCATCCATCAGGCGGAGGGGGTGTTCGACACGGTCGGCGTCTTCTCCGGCATGCTGGTTCTGACGATCTTCGTCGTCCTGATCGATGCCGCCGTCACCATGATCGAGAAGCGGCTTCTGCACTGGCGGCCGCAGGACACCGGCGGCGGGCAGCACTGAAATCCAATAGGAAAATTCCAAAGGGAGGCAACCAATGACGCTCAAATCGCTGATCGCGGCCGCCGCGGTCGCCCTGACCCTGGGAACGTCCGGCTTTGCCGTGGCCCAGGGCAAGCTTGAGAAGACCGACATCAAGATCGCCGTCGGCGGCAAGCCGCTGCTCTATTACCTGCCGCTGACGCTGGCCGAGCGGCTGGGCTACTTCAAGGAAGCCGGGCTTAACGTCGAGGTCAGCGACTTCGGCGGCGGCGCCAAGAGCCTCCAGGCCCTCGTCGGCGGCTCCGCCGATGTCGTGACCGGCGCCTACGACCACACCATCCAGATGCAGGCCAAGGGCCAGCCTATCGTCGCGGTGACCCAGCTCGGCCGCTATCCCGGCATCGTCCTGGCATCGGTCAACAAGTCCGGCACCGTCAAGTCGGTGCAGGACCTGAAGGGCAAGAAGGTCGGCGTCACCGCCCCCGGCTCCTCGACCAACTTCATGCTGAACCATGTGTTGACCTCGCTCGGCTTGAAGCCGGAGGATGCTTCGGTCATCGGCGTCGGCGGCGGCCCCAGCGCCATTGCGGCGATCAAGCGCGGCGAGATCGATGCGATCGTCAATCTCGACCCGGTGATCAGCCAGGCCCAGGCCGACGGCGACATCACCATCCTGGCCGACACCCGGACCGAGAAGGGTACGATGGACGTCTATGGCGGCCCCTATCCCGCCGCCGTGCTCTACATGAAGCCGGACTTCATCAAGGAGAACCCGAAGACCACCCAGGCGCTGGCCGACGTCTTCGTCCGCACCATGCTGTGGCTGAACAAGGCCAGCACCGACGACGTGCTGAAGGTCCTGCCGGAGGAATATTTCCTGGGCAACAAGTCGCTCTATGCCCAGGCTTTCGAGCATTCCAAGCCGACCTATTCGCCGGACGGCCGCTTCACCCAGGAGGGTGCCGATGCCGCGCTGAAGGTGCTGAAGGCCTTCGACCCGGCGGTGGCGTCCGCCAGCATCGACCTGTCCAAAACCTACACCAACCAGTATGTCGAGGACGCGCTGAAGCGCCTCCAGAAGTAAGTTCTGCGGTAGGTTTCGAAATACCCATAGAAAAAATGCGGGCGCGGCATTCTGTCGCGCCCTTTTTCATGCTGCACCGCCGTTAGACTGGACGAAATCGGTCCTGATTGCCCCCCGGATCAGGACCACTCATCCAGCAGCGGAGTGTCCCATGGCCGAAGTGATTTTCTACGGACTGGCCGATTGCCCGGCAAACACCAGACAGAAGCAGCAGCTGGCTGCCGCCGGCCACAGGCTGGTCGAGCGCGACCTTGCCACCGCCGAGCTGACCGCCGCCGAGTTGCGCGCCTTCTTCGGCGACAAGGAGGTCGATGCCTGGTTCAACCGCCGCGCCGCAGCGGTGAAATCCGGCGCCGTGACGCCCGGCGCCCTCGACGAGTCGGCCGCGCTGGCGGCGATGCTGGCCGACCGCGAGCTGATCCGCCGCCCGCTGATCCAGGTGGGCGACCGCCGCGAGGCCGGCTTCGACCCGACCACGCTGCATGGCTGGATCGGCCTGACCTCCGGCGAAAGCTGCGACGACAAGCACGCCCGCGGCCAGTGCGACCACGGCCACCAGCATTTCGTCAAGGCGCCGGCGGCTTAACCGGACTTACTCCGGCGGCACTTCGCGCGGCTTGCGATCCTCGCCGATGGCGACATAGGTGAAGACGCCCTCCGTCACCTTGATCGGGTCGGAGCCGGACCGTTCGCGGCGCACCCAGGTCTCGATGCGGACGCGCAGCGAGGTGCGGCCGACCTTCTCGATCCGGGCAAAGCAGCTGACCTCGTCGCCGACGAAGACCGGCTTGTGGAAGGTCATCGCTTCGATCCCGACGGTGGCGACGCGGCCATGGCTGCGCCGCACCGCCACCGTCCCGCCGGCCAAATCCATCTGTGCCAGCAGCCAGCCGCCGAAGATGTCGCCGTTCGGATTGGTGTCCGCCGGCATCGCAATTGCCCGCAGGGCAGGGCCGTTGTCGAAGTCGTATGCGTCCGCTGCGCTCATGCTTCCTCCGGCGTCATAAAAATTTTGCCCACAAAACCATGTGGCGACGCAGTATAAGCGGCCCAGGATGCGCTTGCGCACCCCTGACGAAATTCCTATCATCCCGTCATGAGCGATCTTTTCGAGAACACGGCCCCCAAGGCCGACAGCTATTCCGCCCAGGACATCGAGGTTCTGGAGGGGCTGGAGCCTGTCCGGCGCCGGCCGGGCATGTATATCGGCGGCACCGACGACCGCGCGCTGCACCATCTGGTGGCCGAGGTGTTGGACAACGCCATGGACGAGGCGGTGGCCGGACACGCCAGCCGAATCGACTTGGAGCTGACCGCCGACTATACGGTGATGGTGCGCGACAACGGTCGCGGCATCCCCATCGACGACCACCCGAAATATCCGGGCAAGTCGGCGCTGGAGGTCATCATGACCACGCTGCACTCCGGTGGCAAATTCTCCAACAAGGTCTACCAGACCTCGGGCGGCCTGCACGGCGTCGGCCTGTCGGTGGTGAACGCCCTGTCGGACCGGCTGACCGTCGAGATCGCGCGCGAAAAGCAGCTCTACGTGCAGGAATACAGCCGCGGCCTGCCGCAGGGGCCGCTGGCCCATCGCGGCAACGTCAACCGGCGCGGCACCACCATCCGCTTCCACGCCGATCCGGAAATCTTCGGCGAGACCGCTCATTTCGAACCGCACCGGCTGTACCGGCTGGCGCGCTCCAAGGCCTATCTCTACCGCGGGGTGGAAATCCGGTGGAGCTGCGATCCGGCCCTGCTGTCGGTCGACGCCACCACGCCCGCGTCGGAAACGCTGCATTTCCCCGGCGGACTTCAGGATTACCTGAACGCCGCGCTGAAGGACCGTAAGACCCTGACGCGCTTGCCCTTCGCCGGCGCGCTCGATTTCCCCAACGGCCAGGGCCGGGTGGAATGGGCGGTGGCGTGGCCCGACGATGACGAGGGCTTCTCGCACACCTACTGCAACACCGTGCCGACCCCGCAGGGCGGCACCCACGAGGCCGGCCTGCGCACCGCGCTGACCCGTGGCCTGAAGGCCTATGGCGAGCTGACCAGCAACAAGCGCGCCGGTCAGGTCACCGCCGACGATGTGATGGGCGACGCCTGCGTCCTGCTGTCCGTCTTCATCCGCGAACCGCATTTCCAGGGCCAGACCAAGGAGAGGCTGGTGACGGCGGAGGCCCAGCGCCTCGTCGAGACCGCGGTGAAGGACCATTTCGACCATTGGCTGTCCGGCGACCCGCAGAGTGCCAACGGTCTGCTGGAACGGCTGATCGAAAAGGCCGAGGAACGGGCGCGGCGCAAGCAGTCCAAGGAGATGACGCGCAAGTCGGCCACCCGCCGGCTGCGCCTGCCCGGCAAGCTGGCCGATTGCTCGCGGAATTCCCCCGAGGGCACCGAACTGTTCCTGGTGGAGGGTGATTCGGCCGGCGGCTCCGCCAAGCAGGCCCGCCAGCGCGAGACCCAGGCGATCCTGCCGCTCCGCGGCAAGATCCTGAACGTCGCCAGCGCGTCGGTCGACAAGATGAAGGCCAATCAGGAGCTGAACGACCTGACCCAGGCGCTCGGCTGCGGCATCGGCAAGGATTTCTCGACCGACAAGCTGCGCTACGAGCGGGTCATCATCATGACCGACGCCGATGTCGACGGCGCCCACATCGCCTCGCTGCTGATGACCTTCTTCTACCGCGAGATGCCGGCGCTGATCCAGGAGGGCCACCTCTACCTCGCCCTGCCGCCGCTTTACCGGCTCAGCCACGGCAATAAGCAGGTCTATGCCCGCGACGACGCCCACAAGGACGAGCTGCTGTCGAAGATGTTCAAGGGCAAGAAGCCCGACATCAGCCGCTTCAAGGGTTTGGGCGAGATGATGCCGGCCCAGCTGCGCGATACGACGATGGACCCGTCCAAGCGGTCGCTTCTGCGCGTGGTCGTGCCCAACGCCGCCGATCCGGAAGAAAAGCCGGAATTCGAGCGCACGCGGTTGCTGGTCGAGGATCTGATGGGCAAGCGTCCGGAGCTGCGCTTCAAGTTCATCCAGGACAATGCGAAGTTCGTGAAGGCCGACGACATCGACGTGTGACGGGGGGAGGGCATCACCCCGCCACTCAGCCGTCCGGCCAGGGGCAGCGGAGTTCCGCTGCCCAACGGCCGTCTTCCAAGCTGTCCGATCCGTACTTCTGATCCTTACTGCGGCCCGGATTCCACCTGAAGATCGGGTGGCGGAACGTGCGTGAATTTCTCGGTTACAGAGAATGACGCCCTAATATATCCTCTCGTGAACAGCTGTCTTGATGGTTTTTCCCGCATCATGACCTGTTCCTTTAGGAGGCGTATGCATACCCCAGCATTTCCCGGAACAGATATCCCGGTTGACGCCGTCCCGTCCGAAATTCTGACCGACGTGCTGGCTCCGCTGATACCATTCGTCACCGACCTTTTCATACCGCGTTACCAGTCCTGCGAGGTTGGGCGCTGGCGGCTTCAGGTGGTTCCCTTGCTGTTGAGTGCCGGCTACTGGAGTCCGGCCCGGCTGACCAGGGATACCGCGATTCTCAGCCGGCGCGAGGCCGGTCAGGGCTATCGCACCTGGATGTCGATGACGCCGATGGAAATCGAAAGCCAGGAGATCGGCGTGCGTGCCGCCACCGGCCACACGGTGGTGATGGGTATGGGCATGGGCTGGGCGGCGGTGAATGCGGCGCTGCGACCGGAGGTGACGCGGATCACCATTGTCGAATTGGACCCCGACGTCATCGAGGTGAACCGGCTCATCGGTTTGTTCGACCAGCTTCCGGCCGACATCGTGGCAAAGATCGAGGTGGTCAATGCCGACGCAATGAAATACCGCTCCGACACTCCTGTCGACATGCTGATGACCGACATCTGGCTGCCGATCAACGGTGACGAGCGGATGGAGCAATCCCGGACGATGGCGCGCAACACTTGCGCGCGAAACGTCTATGTTTGGGGGCAGGAGCTGGCCATTGCCCGCCGCGCTCGTGGTCTTGGGCTGGAATTGACGCACCGGACGGTCGCGAGAATGGCAGCGGAGTTCGACCTTCCCTTGGTCGGCCCGGAATATCCCGACTATCCGGACCTGATCGCCCGCGCCGCGGACAAGTGGCTGAGAGACGTGTGACGGAGCAGGGGAGCACTCGCCCTTCCGGCAGCCGCACCCCATATCCGGCCATGCGATACCGATGCCAGCCACACCGACGGACACCCCGATCATGCGCATGCTCCCGCCGCTCGCCGCCCTCCTGCTGGGCGCTTCCGTTCTCGCCGCCTGCACCAACGAGCGGGTGGTGGCGAGCGAGCCGACGCCGGCCTACACGCGCAGCGAGGTGGCCTATGCGGCGAGCGACCGCGACCTTCGGGTGGTGGTGCATGGCAACCCCTTCGGCCTGACGCCCGACCGCTTTGCCGAGAAGGTTCTGCCCCATATGCAGGACCGGGTGTTCGGCGTGAGGACCAACCTCACAACCACGCCGAACGACACGGCGCGGCGCGATTACAAGGTGGTGCTGGCCTTCAACGTAGTGGAAAACATGCTGAATTCCGCCCTCTGCACCGAAGGGCCGATCCCGACCGCTCCGCCGGGCGGACCGATCATCGTGCAGGGCGCGTTCTGCCGGTCGGGTGGCGCACTGACTTCCGCCACCGGTTGGCTCGACCGGCCGCAGGGACCGGACGATCCGGATTTCCGCAGCCTGATCAGCGACATGACCTTCTCGCTGTTCCCAAGCCAGCGGTCGGATCTGCTCTGCGGCACACCGGATTGCTAATCTCGGACCGCCAAGTCTCGGTTGCTGACCCCCGATGGTCGATGCCGCTCAGTCCCGCAGCAGCCAGTCGCGCATCAGGGCGGTGACCGCCTGCGGCTGTTCCATCACCGACAGGTGGCCGCAGTCCTCGATCACCACCAGCCGCGCGCCGGGAATGGCTTCCGCCATCTCCTCGTGCAGGGCCGGGGGCGTCAGGATGTCCTGGCGGCCGCAGACGACCAGCGTCGGGCAGCGGATGGCGGCAAGACCCGGCCGGCTGTCCACCCGGTTGATGATCGCCTCCTGTTCCCGCGCATAGCCATCGACGCCCACCCGTTCCATCTGCGCCAGGACGGAGCGGACGAAGCCCTCGTCGGCCAGCCGCTCCGGATGGATCAGACGGGGCAGGGCGGCGCGGATGACCTGCCCATAACGGCCCTGGCGGGCGAGCGCCACCGCCTCCCGCCGGGTCGCGCTTGCCTCCGCCGTGTCGGGGCGGGCGTTGGTGTCGAGCAGGGCGAGCCGTTCCACACGTTCCGGCGCCCGGCGCAGGATCTCCAGCGCCACATAGCCGCCCATCGACAGGCCGGCGACGGCGAACCGTTCCGGTGCCTGGGCCAGCACCTTGCCGGCCATCGCCGCGATGCCGTCGCAGTCGGCCAGTTCGACGACCTGCGGATCCGCCACCTCGCCGAGATGCCGGACCTGATGGTCCCACAATGCGGCGTCCAGCGGCATGCCGGGCAACAGGATCAACGCGGGGCGGCGGCCGGCCTTTGACGATGTAGAGTTTGAGGGCATAGGATTTCTCTTGCGCTCACTTCACCAGGGCGCTGACGAGCTTGAAGACGGGGGTGCCGGCGCGCTCCATCCACTCGAACAGCACCATTTCGGTGGTGACGATGGTCACGCCGGCGGCGCGCATGCGCTCCAGCGCCATGACGCGGTTGTCGGGCGTGCGCGACGACACGGCGTCGGCCACCAGATAGACCGCATGACCCTGCTGGCGCAGCCCGAGCGCCGTCTGCATCACGCAGACATGGGCTTCCGTCCCGCACAGCACGATCTGCGGGCGCTTCAACTCCGCCAGCGCGGCGTTGAAGGCCGGCTCGCCGGTGCAGCCGAAGGTGATCTTCTCGATCACCGGGGTTCCGGCCGGCAGGTTGGCGCGCACCGCCTCCACCGTCGGCCCCAGGCCGCGCGGATATTGTTCGGTCAGCAGCGCCGGCACCGACAGGGCGGCAGCACCCTTCAGCAGCATTCCGGCATTGCGGACGACGCGGGCGGAGTCGTGGATAGCCGGCAGCAGCCGTTCCTGCACATCCACCACCACCAGCACCGAGTCCTGGGCACGAAGAATCATCAAATGCTCTCGACCGTTCCATTTGAAGCGGGCCACCCCGTTTCAGGGGGCCGGCAAGCGCCGCGACTCGCGGTGTTGCCGGACGACAGCCTAGCGCAGGGGACCCATTTCGCCAACGCGGCGTATTTCCGCGTCAATTTTCGGTCTCCGAACATCGGATCTATTGACATGTAGCTTTGACTTCCTATTCTTCGGCCTCATCCAGGCATCGGGCGTCGGACGCTCGATTTGCGCACTCCAGAACAGAAACAGGTTGGATGCTTTTTTCGGAACTTGGGCTTGGCCCTGACGTCCTGCGCGCCATCGAGGACAAGGGTTACACCCAACCGACGCCCATTCAGGAACAGGCAATTCCCTGTGTCCTGCAACGCCGCGACGTGCTGGGCTGCGCGCAGACGGGCACCGGCAAGACGGCGAGCTTCACCTTGCCCATGATCGACATCCTGGCGTCGGGCCGTGCCCGCGCGCGGATGCCGCGGTCGCTGATCCTGGAGCCGACGCGCGAGCTGGCGGCCCAGGTGTCGGAAAGCTTCGAGACCTACGGCAAGTACCACAAGCTCAGCATGGCGCTGCTGATCGGCGGCGAGACCTTCACCGAACAGGTGAAGAAGCTCGACCGTGGCGTGGATGTGCTGATCGCGACTCCGGGTCGTCTCATCGACCTGTTCGAGCGCGGCAACATCATGCTGAACGACATCAAGGTCTTCGTCATCGACGAGGCCGACCGCATGCTCGACATGGGCTTCATCCCGGACATCGAGCGCATCGTCAGCAAGCTGCCGAAGAACCGCCAGACCCTGTTCTTCTCGGCGACCATGCCGCCGGAAATCCGCCGTCTGGCCGATGCCTTCCTGACCCAGCCGCTTGAGATCTCCGTCGCTCCGCCCGCCTCGCCGGCGGAAACGGTGACCCAGGCCCTGACCCTCGTGCATGAGATGGACAAGCGCAAGGCGCTACGCCATCTGCTGCAGACCGAGGACGTCAAGAACGCCTTCATCTTCTGCAACCGCAAGCGCGACATCGCCGTGCTGCAGAAGTCGCTGGAACGCCACGGCTTCAATGTCGGCGCGCTGCATGGCGACATGGTGCAGTCCAAGCGGACCGAGACGCTGGAACGCTTCAAGCAGGGTGAGATCACGCTGCTGGTCTGCTCCGACGTCGCCGCCCGCGGCATCGACGTCCAGGGCCTCAGCCACGTCTTCAATTTCGACGTGCCGCTGACCCCCGACGACTATGTCCACCGGATCGGCCGCACCGGCCGCGCCGGCAAGCAGGGCCGTGCCTTCATGCTGGCGACGCCCGACGACACGAAACTGGTCGGCGCGATCACGCGCCTCATCAAGCGGGAGATCCCCATGATCGCCATCGACGGTCTGGAGACGGCCGAGTTCGGCGAGGAAGACAGCAGCTCCCGCGGCCGAGGCCGTGGCCGTGGCGGTCGTGGGGCCAAGCCTGACACCCGTTCGGAAGCCCGTCCGCCCCGTGGTGCCCGTGAAGAGCGCGCCCCGCGCGAGGAAGCCGCTCCCCGCGAAGAGCGCGCCGCCCGCGAGGAACGTCCGGTGCGTGAGGAGCGTCCCGTCCGTGAGGAGCGCCCGATGCGTGAAGAACGTCCGGTCCGCGAGGAGCGTCAACCCCGCGAATCGCTGGCTGCCGCCGAATCCCGTCGCAGCAACGAGCCGCGCCGTGATCGTGACCGTGATCGCCGCCGTCGCCGTGACGACGACGATGATGACGTGCCGGTGATCGGTTTCGGCGACCATATGCCGGCCTTCATGCTGCGCTCGGCCCGTCCGCGTCCGTCCAGCGAGACCTCGACCGATCCGTCGCAGGAGGGCTGAGCCCGTGCAGACCATCTTCGTCATGGTCAAATGCGATCTCGGACGGGCTTATGAGGTCGCCGATCAGGCTGTGCAGCTGATCGAACAGGTGTCGGAGGTGCATTCCATCTCCGGCCAGTACGATCTGCTGATGAAGTGCTACCTAAAGCAGGACGACGACATCGGCCGCTTCGTGACGGAGCATGTGCAGACCCTGCCCGGCGTGAGGGACACCTTCACGCTGATTGCGTACAAGGCGTTCGCATAGAACCTGTTCGTACAGCCGGTTCCGGCTTGCGGACATGAAAAGGCCGGGCAATTGCCCGGCCTTTTTCGTTGCCGTGAGGACCGGTTACTTGTCCGGTCCGCATCCGGGCCCGACGGCGGGATCGTTCGCGAAGCTCCCGTCATCGACCTGACTGTCCGCGCCGTAATCGGGATTGGTCCCCGCCGCCAGCGCCGCCAGCCGGTGGGCGGTCGCCACATGCGCTTCGCGTTCGACCGCACGGTAATGGTCGATCACCTGTTCGCCGAAGGCGGTCAGCACCGTGCCGCCGCCATGCTTGCCGCCGACCGCGGCGCTCACCACCGGTTCGCTGAAGATGCGGTTCAGGTCGTCCACCAGCAGCCACGCCCGCCGGTAGGACATGCCCAGCGCCCGTCCGGCAGCGGAGATGGAGCCGGTGTCGCGAATCCGCTCCAGTAGCGCGATCTTGCCCGGCCCGATCGAGCCGCCGCTTTCGAAGTCGATGCGGATTCTCATGCGAGTCATCGTGACGGGCTCCCCTTCAGCGCTCGGCCGAGTCCAGACCGTCGCCGCTCCAGGCGCCGGCGCGGAAGAAGGCGTCGATCCGCTCGCACCAGGGATCGATGTCGAGCCCGGCGGACTCCAGCCAGTCGCGGTTGAAGTAGGTCCCCATATAGCGGTCGCCCGGATCGCAGATCAGCGTGGCGACGCTGCCCTGCCGGCCCTCCCGCATCATCCCGGCGATCAGCTCGATGGCGCCCACCAGATTGGTGCCGGTCGAGCCGCCGCAGGCGCGGCCCAGCCGCTCGCGCAGCACCCAGACGGCGGCGATGCTGGCGGCGTCGGGCACGCGGATCATCCGGTCGATCACCGTCGGCTGGAAGGACGGTTCTACCGTCGGACGCCCGATGCCCTCGATGCCCGAACCGCGGCCGACGCTGGCCTTCGCATCGTTGTCGCGGAAGCCGGCGAAGAAGGCAGAATGCTCGGGGTCGGCGACGCAAACCCGCGTCGGCAGCCGGCGATAGCGCACATAGCGCCCGAAGGTGGCCGAGGTGCCGCCGGTGCCGGCGCCGCAGACGATCCAGTCCGGCACCGGATGCGGCTCCTGCGCCAGCTGTTCAAAGATCGACTGGGCGATGTTGTTGTTGCCGCGCCAGTCGGTGGCGCGCTCGGCATAGGTGAACTGGTCCATGAAATGGCCGTCGCAGTCGCGGGCCAGCCGCTGCGCCTCGACACAGACCTCCGACGCGCGTTCCACCATATGGCAGCGGCCGCCATAGAACTCGATCTGCGCGATCTTGGCCGGCGAGGTGTTGCGCGGCACCACGGCGACGAAGGGCAGTTCCAGCAGCTGGGCGAAATAGGCTTCCGACACCGCGGTGGAGCCGGACGAGGCCTCGATCACCGTCGTACCCGCGCGCACCCAGCCATTGCAGATCGCGTAGAGGAACAGCGACCGTGCTAGCCGGTGCTTCAGGCTGCCGGTGGGATGGGTCGACTCGTCCTTCAGATACAGCGTGATCCCCTGCGCCGCCGGGATCGGCATCCGCAGCAGGTGAGTGTCGGCGGAGCGGTTCACGTCCGCCTCAATCCGGCGCAGAGCCTCGTCGAGCCAGCCCCGGCGGGCGACGGTGGGAGCGGCTGCGGCGGGGGAGGGGATGGTCATGGCGTCATATCCGGCGATTGGCTGCCCCATCCATAGCGCGGAATTTTACCGAATGCATCCGGTAGAATATCCTTCCCCGCCATGGTGGAAGGTCAGCCCTGCCGGATGCGGGCGACGAAAGCCGACACCTCGCCCAGCATGCGGTCGGCACGCTCGCCCACCGCGCGGGCGGCAGCTGCCACCTCGGCGGAGGCCTGACCGGTGGCGGTGGCGTGACTGCACACCAGGTTCAGGCTGTCGGACACCGAGCTGACGCCCTGTGCCGCCTCGTTGACGTTCTGGCTGATGTCGCGGGTCGCCGCCCCCTGCTCCTCAATGGCGGCGGAGATGCTGGAGGCGACGTTGTTCACCGTCTCGATGGCGCCGCCGACGCCGCGCATCGCCTCGACGACGGACGAGGTGGCGTCGGTCATGGCGGCGATCTGCGCCTGCACGTCATCGGTGGCCTTGGCGGTCTGGTTGGCGAGATTCTTCACCTCGCTTGCAACCACGGCGAAGCCCTTGCCGGCCTCGCCGGCACGGGCCGCCTCGATGGTCGCATTCAGCGCCAGCAGATTGGTCTGCTCGGCGATGGAGCGGATCAGGTCCACCACCTCCACCGTGCGGCGGGCGACGCCGTCCAGCTGTTCGATCAGGGCATAGGTGCGGCGCACATCCTCGACCGCCCGGGCGGAGCCGGTCGTCGACTCGGCGATCTGCTGGGCGATCTCGCGGATGGAGGCGGCCAGCTCCTCGGTGGCGCCCGCCACCGCCTGGACGTTGCCGGAGGTGGTCCCGGCGGCGCGGGCGGCGCCGTCCATCAGCCGGGTGGTCTGTTCCGCCCCGCGGCTCATTGCGCCCGAGGTGTGGCTCAGCTGTCCGGCCGACTCGGCGACGGAATGGACCAGTGCACCGACCGTGCTCTCGAACTCGTCGGCCAGCCGCCTCATGGTGGCGCGGCGGCCTTCCTCGGCCTCCCGTTCCAGCGCGGCATGGCGGCGGCGCAAATCCTCGGCTTCGATGGCGCTGAGGCGCAGCGTCTCGACCGAACGGGCCAGGGCCCCCACCTCGTCGGCACGGTCCGCGCCGGCGACCTTGGCGCCCAGATCGCCCTTGGCGATGCGGTCGGTGGCGTTGGCAATGCCATCCAGCCCCTTGCCGATGCGCGACACCAGACGGAAGCCGAACAGTCCAAGCAGCAGGGCCGCCGCGAGCGTCACCAGCAGCGTCTTGATCAGCGTGCTGCGGAAGGCGGCATCGACATCGTCGATGTAGACGCCAGTGCCGATCATCCAGCCCCACGGCTCATAGATCGCGGCAAAGGCCAGTTTCGGCATCGGCTCGGTTCCGCCGGCCTTGGGGAAATTGTAGATCAGGGTGCCGTCGCCGCTGCGGGCCGAATCGATCAGGCCACGGATCACCAGCACGCCGTTGCTGTCCTTGAAGTCGGCGAGCTTGCGGGTGCCTTCCAGGTCGGGACGCACGCCGTGGAACACGTTGGTGCCGTCGAATTCGTACCCGAACATGTACTCGTTGCCGAAGAAGCGCAGGGCCCGCAGCGCACCCTTGGCGAGGGTCTGCGCCTCCTCCCGGCTGAACTCGCCCTTGGCGGCGCGGGCATCGTAGGACTTCATGATCGACAGCGAGGTCTGCACCACCGCCTGGATGGAGTTGCGGTAGCCCTCCACCATGGTTTCGCGCTTCGATGTCGCGGACCAGATGCCGCCCACCAGAATGGCGACGAGGAACAGCCCCTGAAGGATCAGGAGCTTTGCCTTGATGCTGTGAAGTTTGCCGATCATAGCCCTGTTCCACCCCATGCGCGCGACGCCGCATCCGCCGCCCGGCGGCGCGTGACGATACGGTTCGCTAATCAAACGAACTCTAATACAACGAGCCAGTCATACTGGAGTAGTGTTCGTCGACGCAATGCCTGACGTCGAGCCAGGAGTAATCCGGATGGTCGCGAAACCGGTTGTGACCATTGGAGCACCAGGGTTACACCTGATAAAGAAGTCTGTCAGGATGCGACGCCATGACGCTGATCGCTTATCCCCTTTCGGGCGCGATGCCCGACATCCGTCCCGCCCGCCCGACCCGCGACTGGATCGATGCCCTGCCGGAGCAGTACGGCTACCGCTGCCTGCCGCTGAACATCGCCAGCATGCACGGGTGGGAGGTCTGCTGCCCGGTGCGGGTCACCGCCGTGTGGGATGGCGGAACGGGGCTGGATGCCATCGCTGTCACGGCCGACGAGCCGCATCCCCTGCTGCCGGCCAGCCATTTCGGCAGCGGCGTCCTGACCTTCCATGTCGCGGCCCTGTTCCGCACGCCGCCGGGCGTCAACCTGATGGTCACCGGCCCGCTGAACCATCCGAAACACGGAATCCTGGGCCTGTCGGGAATCATCGAGACCGACTGGTCGCCTTACCCCTTCACCATGAACTGGAAGTTCACCGCTGCCGGCGTGCCGGTGACCTGGGAAAAGGGCGAGCCCTTCGCCCATCTCATGCCGATCCAGCGCGGTCTGGTGGAAAGCCTGACGCCGGAGGTTCGCGACTTGGACAGCGATCCGGAGACTGCGGCGCAGTACCGGGCCTGGGCGACCTCGCGCAGCCAGTTCAACAACGAACTGCGGACTCCGGGCAGTGCCGCGGCACAGGAACGCTGGCAGAAGGGCTATTACCGCGGCAAGAAGCCGGACGGCAGCGAAGGCCCGCCCGACCATGAAATCAAGGTGCGGGCGCAGCCGTTTCCGAACAAGTAGTTATCGCTCAAACAGTTAGAGCGTATCCTGAATGCTGCGCACGAACTCCGGCAGGCCGATCTGCCGGCGGCGGCGCAGCCGTTCGGCATGCAGGATGGACTCGACCGCGGCGATGCTCTCGGTCACGTCGCTGTTGACGATGACGTAGTCGTATTCCGGCCAGTGGCTGATCTCGTTGGACGCCTTCGCCATCCGGTTGGCGATGACCTCCTCGGAATCCTGGCCGCGGCCGCGCAGGCGGCGTTCCAGCTCGCTGACCGACGGCGGCAGGACGAAGACGCTGACCAGATCGTCGCGGGCGTTCTGCGCCAGCTGCTGCGCGCCCTGCCAGTCGATGGCGAACAGCACGTCGCGGCCGGCGCCCAGCGCGTCCTCCACCGCCACACGCGGCGTGCCGTAGCAGTTGCCGAAGACGCGGGCATGTTCCAGCAGGTCGCCGGTCTCGGCCATGCGGTCGAAGCGCGGCTGATCGATGAAGTAATAATCCAGCCCTTCGACCTCGCCCGGACGCATCGCCCGAGTGGTCACCGACACCGACATGGTGATGCCGGCATCGCGGTCCAGCAGTCCGCGGGCGATGGTGGTCTTGCCGGCCCCCGACGGGGAGGACAGCACCAGCATCAGGCCGCGGCGGTGGATCGGGGAGGTGTTGGTCGCAGCCATGGCGGTCACTCGCAGTTGCCTGTCATTCAGGAACGATGATTATTCGATGTTCTGGACCTGCTCGCGAAGCTGCTCGATGGAGGCTTTCAGCGACAGGCCGATGCGGGTCAGTTCGACATCCGCCGATTTGGAGCAGAGCGTGTTGGCCTCGCGGTTGAACTCCTGGCACAGGAAGTCGAACCGGCGGCCGATGGCGCCGCCCTCCGCCATCATGTCGCGCGCGGCCTGGATGTGGGCGCGCAGGCGGTCCAGCTCCTCGCGCACGTCGGCCTTGCCGATCAGGATCGCCGCCTCCTGGGCCAGCCGCTCCTCCGACAGGGCGGGGAAGGAACCGAGGATCGCCGCAACCTGGGTCCGCAGCTTCTCGCGCAGCGCTTCCGGCTGGGTCGAGGCGCAGGCCGACGCCGCATCCACCAGCCGGGCGATCTCGTCAAGATGGCCGTTCAGCACCTCGGCGATGCGCGCTCCCTCGGCGAGGCGATTGACCGCCAGCTGGTCGATCAGTTTGGACAGGTCGCCCTTCAACGCCGACTCGACACGCTCGCGTGCCTCGGTTTCGTCCTCTTCCACTGGTTCGATGATGCCGCGGACGGCCAGCAGCGAATCCAGACGAGGCGCGGCGGCCCCGGCCCCCTCGATCTCCCGCGCGATCTCCAGGACCTGGGCCAGAAGCTCGCGGTTGATGCGCAGCTGCGACACCGCCTGGGCGCGGTTGACGGTCAGCGTCAGGTTGACGTTGCCACGGGCCAGCCGCTTCGGCACGTCGGCCCGGGCCGCCGCCTCGACGCTGTCGAAGCCGGACGGCAGGCGGCAGCGCAGATCCAGGCTGCGGCCATTGACGCTCTTGGCCTCGAAGGTCCAAGAATAGCCGTCGCCGTGCCCGTCGACGCGTGCGAAACCGGTCATGCTGGCAATGACGGGGCGATGGGCTGGCAACGGCGGCCTCACTTGAAAAGCGGTGTCGAATGATGTCGTGCTTATAAACGCGACATCACCGCACAACAAGCGTCGGCGCCATCGGGCAGCCGACGGGCAGGGCGCAAATCCCATGAAACAGCCGCGTTCCCTTGTCATCACCGGGGCCTCCAGCGGTATCGGCGAAGCCCTGGCTGTCCTGTACGCGGCTCCCGGAGTCGGACTTGCCCTGACCGGTCGCGACTCCGCAAGGCTGGAGGGCGTGGCGCAGCGCTGCCGTGCTGCCGGTGCCGTGGTCGAGACAAAGGCGATCGATGTGGCCAACCGCCAAGCGATGGCGGACTGGTTGGCTCGGGTCGATGCGACCTCGCCGGTCGACCTGCTGATCGCCAACGCCGGCATGTCGGCGGGCACCGGCGATGGCGGGGAGACGGAGGAGCAGGCGCGGCGCATCCTGGCGGTGAACATCGACGGCGTTCTGAACAGCATCCACCCGCTGCTTCCGGCGATGCGGGAGCGGCGGAGCGGACAGATCGCCATCATGGCCTCGCTGGCTGGCTTCCGCGGCCTTCCCGGCGCGCCCGCCTATTGCGCCAGCAAGGCGATGGTCCGGGTCTATGGCGAGGCGCTGCGCGGCGATCTGGCCGGGGAGGGGATCGGTGTCTCGGTCATCTGTCCGGGCTTCGTCAAAAGCCGGATGACGGCGGTGAACCGCTTCCCGATGCCGTTTCTGATGGAGACCGATGCCGCGGCCCGGGTCATCCGCCGCGGGCTGGAGCGCAATCGGGCGCGAATCGCCTTCCCCTGGCCAATGATGGCCGCGGTCTGGCTGCTGGCTCTTCTTCCCCCGGCCTGGACCGACGGTTTGCTACGGCAGGCCCCGCGCAAGACTTGAACGCGCTCAGTCCACCTTCGCGTGGGCGATGGCCTCGCGAACGCTGACGCCCTTGCGCATGATGTTGTCGACCGCGCGGCCCTGGACCAGATTGATCCCCATCTTGTGGGCATAGACCAGGCTGGTGACGCTGTCGCAGCGGGCCAGGATGAATTTGCAGCGGTCCTGTTCGGCGATGCGGTCGCGGAAATACTTCTCGAACGACGGGTCCATCTCCAGCATGTCGTTCGACCAGAAGATCTTGGCGTAATCGGCGTTCAGATATTCCAGGTCGAAATTCGTCACCCAGAACGGGTTCAGCCCGTCGACCGCGATCTGGTAGCGGCGGTCCTGGGCGAACTCCACCACCTCGTTGAACAGCGACAAATTTTCGATCAGGTCGCCCTTCGATACTTCGAGAACCACCTGCCCGCGGAAGTCGATCGGCAGCCGCTCGTCGAACTTCACGAACCCGGTCGAAATGACGGTGGACAGGTTGATGTTGATGCCGATGCGACGGCCCCGCATGAAGCTGAGCCCGTGGTTCAAAGCGCGCAGCACCGACTGGTCGAGATTGGCGGTGAAGTAGTTGAATAGCCACTTGTTGGCGGTGATGTCGTAATCCGGGCAGAGCCGTTCCTGGAGAAGCTTGATCGAGATGTAGAGTTCGAAATACTCCATCTCGGCTTCGCCGCTGCCGATGTTGGCGATGCCCTGGTTGAACAGGAAGGGCGACAGGTCGAACATCTGCATGGAGCGTTCGAGCTTGCCGAGTTCTTCCAGCGTGATCGGCGGCTTGGTCTCGGTGACGTGGTTGCCGGTCTCGTTCGCCTGCAATTCCTCGATGAAACGGATGACGTTGATGAAGTTCAACGCCAGTTCCATGATCGAATAGAGCGAATATTCCTTGTAGGGGTTGGGGCCCGTCAGTGTCGTCTTCGACAGGAAGACCTGTTCGACCGTCTGGCAGACGTCGGTCACGCCGGTCAGCTTCAGCCCCTTGTAGAGGATGATGACGTCGCCGTTGGAAATGTTGAAGGATTGCAGATAGGACGCTTTGGTCCCCAGTTCCTGGATGATGGACCGCACCATCATCTGGCTGCTGGGGTCGCGATCCTTCAAAAGCGACAGGTGCATGTGGATCAGACGCATGCCCTGCAGTTCGTTCTTCGCCGACCGCAGCAGATTCAGCAGCTTGTCGTTGTCGAAGTCCGGCTTCTGATCCTTGGCGGCGGCGACGGCGGCCTGCTTTTCCGTGGTGGAAAGCCGGACACGGTCCCGTCCAATGGGTGGTCTGCCGCCAAACCTGCTCATACCTTGTTCACTCCCACAACAAGCGTCACGCCTGCCAACCACCCGTATCGTCGGCCGCTCGTTGTCCGGCGGCCTTTTGTTTTCCATCCGGGCCACACCATGCCCGAGCGGCGTTGTCGGCAGGCCGGAGGTCCGGGGCATGCCTCGGCCGGCATACCCCGGTCCGCTCGATGCTGCGAAGCCGAACCGATCTTAACGGTAACTTTCTTTAAAAAGCCCTTAAGGCTGAAGTCCGGGCGCAGGAGGAACCCGGACCGCAGCAAAATGCGTCACAGTCATCGAAGCGACGCCATCCGAAAAGGTCAAGTTTCCGGTTCCGGCGGAGCCGCCGACGGGCGTGGTTCGCCAGCAGGAACGATGCGGACGCGGCGATCTATGACCGCAAGTCCGATCTTTCCGTGCTTCAAGGCAAGCGCATCATTGCCGAAGAGTTCGCGCCGCCATCCCTGCATCGCCGCAATGTCTGCGCCGTCGTCGGCCGCCAGAGCCTCCAGATCGGCCGACGATGCGACCAGCTTCGCCGCGACATTGTTCTCGTCGCACTTCATCTTCAGCAGGACGCGCAGAAGCTCGACGATGGGTTGCAGGCCGGGCGGCGGTTCCTCGCGCGGTTCGACGCGGGGCAGGGCGCTGTCCGGCAGGTCCAGTCCCCCCTTCACCGCCGCCAGCACGTCGGCGCCCTGGCGCCCCTCGGCGAAGCCGCGGCCCAGCCCGCGGGTGCGGGCGAGATCATCGACGGTGGTCGGCGCATGGGCGGCGATTTCCAGCAGCGCCTCGTCGCGCAGGACGCGGGAGCGCGGCTGGTCGCGGCGCTGCGCCTCGCGCTCGCGCCAAGCCGCCAGCTCCTTCAGGATCGCCATGAAGCGCGGCTTGTTGGTGCGCACCTTCAGCCGCAGATAGGAGCTTTCCGGATCGACCTGATATGTGGCCGGATCGGTGAGGATCGCCATCTCCTCCTCCAGCCAGTGCGACCGGCCGGAACGGGCGAGGCGGCGCTTCAGCTTCTCGTAGGCCGGGCGCAGATGGATGACGTCGGACAGGGCGTAGGTCAGCTGCCGCTCGGTCAGCGGGCGGTGCGACCAGTCGGTGAAGCGGCTGGACTTGTCGATGCGCGCGCCGGCCAGCTTGGTCACCAGCGTTTCGTAGCCCACGCTCTCGCCGAAGCCGCAGACCATCGCCGCGACCTGGGTGTCGAACAGCGGATGCGGGATCTGGCCGGAAAGATGCCAGAAGATCTCCACATCCTGCCGGGCGGCGTGGAACACCTTCAGGACCGACGGGTCGCTCATCAGCGCGAACAGCGGCGCCAGGTCGATGCCCTCGGCCAGCGGGTCGATGGCGACCGCGCCGTTGGGCCCGCCGACCTGGACGAGACACAGTTGCGGCCAATAGGTCTTTTCCCGGAGGAACTCGGTGTCGACCGTGATGTATTCGGTCCCTGCCAGCGACTGACAGAAGGCCTGGAGGGCGTCGGTTGTCGTGATGAGCGTCATGGTTGCTTCATACACGACCGAACGGGTGCTTGAAAGTCCGCCGACGCGCGAAGGCGATGCGTTTCTCGGGACGGCCGTCCGGGCGGGTGGGGGAGCGGACAGTCCCGGCCCGATTTTACCGCTCCGCTTATCCCGCAGCCGCCACGGTGCTAAACTCGGGTTCGACGGCCGGCATGCCGGCGAATTGAACAGTGAACAGGGGCGCGCAGAGTGTTTCATAGCGTTCCAAATGTCGCGTTCCGGCCCTGTTGGCTGCACGCTCCGCCCTATCGCGGCTTGACTTTCGGCCGCGTCCGGTGTGGTGTGTCGGACCGCTTTTTCCGCCGGAATCCGACCTTTTCAAGGTGTTTCGACCCATGCACCCCTACCGCACGCACACCTGCGGCCAGCTTCGTGAAGAGAATGCCGGTGAAACCGTCCGCCTGTCGGGCTGGATGAACCGGAAGCGCGACCATGGACAGCTGCTGTTCATCGACCTGCGCGACCATTACGGCCTGACGCAGTGCGTGGTCGATACCTCCAACCCGGCCTTCGAGGTCGCGAACCGGCTGAAGCTGGAATCGGTCATCACCGTCACCGGCAAGGTGGTGAAGCGCACGGCCGAGACCATCAACGACAAGCTGCCCACCGGCCGCATCGAGATGCAGATCGCCGAGCTGACCGTGGAAGGCGAGGCGGAGCAGATTCCGCTGCAGGTCAACCAGGACACCGATGCCGGCGAGGACGTTCGTCTGCGCTACCGCTTCCTCGACCTGCGCCGCGAGCGCATCCACGAGAACATCATGCTGCGCTCGCGCGTGATCGCCTCGGCGCGCCGCCGCATGATCGACCAGGGCTTCACCGAATTCCAGACGCCGATCCTCACCGCCTCCTCTCCGGAAGGCGCGCGTGACTATCTGGTGCCCAGCCGCAACCATCCCGGCAAGTTCTACGCCCTGCCGCAGGCTCCGCAGCAGTTCAAGCAGCTGCTGATGGTCGCCGGCTTCGACCGCTACTTCCAGATCGCCCCCTGCTTCCGCGACGAGGACGCCCGCGCCGACCGCAGCCCGGGCGAATTCTACCAGCTCGATTTCGAGATGTCCTTCGTCACCCAAGAAGACGTCTTCGCCGCCATCGAGCCGGTTCTGCACGGCATCTTCGACGAGTTCGGCGGCTTCCGCCGCGACTCGAAGCCGGCGATCGACGGGCTGCCGTTCCGCCGGATCTCCTACGCCGAGTCGATGCTGAAGTACGGCAACGACAAGCCGGACCTGCGCAACCCGCTGGTCATCACCGACGTGACCGAGGTGTTCAAGCGCGACGACGTGGAATTCCGCGCCTTCAAGCAGACGCTGGAGAAGGGCGGGGTCGTCCGCGCCATCCGTGCGCCGAAGGTGTCGGACCGTCCGCGCAGCTTCTTTGACAAGCTGAACGACTGGGCCCGCGGGCTCGGCGCTCCCGGCCTCGGCTACATCGTCATGGAAGCCGGCGGCGGCAAGGGCCCGATCGCCAAGTTCGTGCCGGAAGCCGCCCAGGCTGCCCTGCGCGAGTTGGCCGGTCTCGAGGACGGCGATGCGATCTTCTTCGTCTGCGACCAGCCCGGCCCGGCGGCCAAGCTGGCCGGCTTCGCCCGCACCCGCATCGGCGAGGAACTGGACCTGATCGAGAAGAACGCCTTCCGCTTCTGCTGGATCGTCGACTTCCCGATGTACGAGCTGGACGAGGAGACCAACAAGGTCATCTTCAGCCACAACCCGTTCTCCATGCCCCAGGGCGGCCTGAAGGCGTTGCAGGAGAAGAACCCGCTGGAGATCAACGCCTACCAGTACGATATCGTCTGCAATGGGGTGGAACTGTCCTCGGGCGCGATCCGCAACCATCTGCCCGAAGTGATGTACAAGGCCTTCGACATCGCCGGCTACCCGCCGGAGGAGTTGGAAGCCCGATTCGGCGGCATGCTGAGCGCCTTCAAGCTGGGCGCCCCGCCGCATGGCGGTTCGGCTCCGGGCATCGACCGCATCGTCATGCTGCTGGCCGACGAGCCGAACATCCGCGAGGTCATCGCGTTCCCGCTGAACCAGCGGGCCGAAGACCTGCTGATGCAGGCCCCGGCACCGGTCGACACCGCCCGCCTGCGGGAGCTTCACCTGAAGCTCGACCTGCCGAAGCCGAAGGTGGCCGCTCCGGCGGCGCCCCAGGCTTAAAGCCGGACAGCCCGCAGTTATCGAGAAGGGCCGCGCTTTCGGGCGCGGCTCTTTTTCTTACGGAAGAACGCTTTTCTTTCCGGCGACCTTCTTAGCCCTGGCCGCGCCGACCGCATCGAGGAAGCTCTGCCGGGTCGCTTCCCTGCCGAATTCGGCCTCGATGGGCCTGAGCGTAAACATGACGGCGGCCATCGCCTGATAGAACGACATGTAGGTCAGGTTCAGCCCGGCCCCCGCCACCGCGCCGGCAATCGGCACCGACTGCGCCACGATCTTGGGCGACAGCGTTATCGCGAAGCGGCCGGCGACTTTTGTGATCATCTCGGCCACCCGCGGCGCAGCCATATTGGCGCCGACTCGCGACGCCACGAAGAGAGCGTCGGCCTCGTCGTCATCGTCCAGCGGCCCGCCGAGCGCGAACACCTGAAGACAGGCGACCTGTATCGCCGGGTCCTTCAAATCCGCGCCCTTGGAGCGCGCCACGTCGGCAATCGACCGGAGAATGGCCGTGGTGGTGACGGGCAATTCCGCCAGAATCCCCGGCGCTCCAAAGAAGCCGCCCGCCGCACCGGTTGCAGCCCCCAGCAATCTATACAGGCCTTTCGATGCTTCCTTGCCCGCCTCGTCATCCATGTTCAGGATCGCGACCTTGAAAGCCCGCTCGAGCGCCGAGCGAAGCGTGTCGTGCAGAGAACCGCGAATACCCTCGGGCAGCAAATCCATCGCGCCTTCGACCGTGCTGCCCAGCTTGGCCACGGCGGACATCAGGATCCCCTGGGCCGCCACATACCGTTCTGCGGCGTCATTCACCACGGACAAGGCCTTCGAATCCAAAGTCATCTGATTCATCCGTAAAAATGAGAATGACCGAAGCAAGCTACACCATAGGTTTTCAGGCGATCAACGCGTCGGCCGTTCCGGGTGTGTGAAGCCATGAAGTGAACCTTCTGGTCTTCGGCGATCCGATGGAGCTTGGGTGAACGGAAGCAGGCGGGCCTGGCCGTCCGCCGATGTCATAACGCTGAAAATGAGGGGTGCGGTTCACGGCGACAAAAACACTCGTCATGTCCGCGTGGCTGTTGCCAAAGTGATGCAAGAGAGCTATGTAAGCGCCGTCGTCAAAACCTCACGCGGGCTGGCGGACCCTCGGTTTTACCCCGATGGCCCGATCCGGTGTCTTCAGCCATGGTTTCCATGCGCTGTCGACAATGCCCGCGGCGGAGCAACCGGAAAAAGGGATTTTTTCCACATGACCATGCCCACCTTCACCATGCGCCAGCTGCTGGAAGCCGGTGTCCACTTCGGTCACCACACCCGTCGCTGGAACCCGAAGATGAACCAGTACATCTTCGGCGTGCGCAATGGCGTGCACATCATCGACCTCGAGCAGACCGTCCCGATGCTGCACCGCGCCCTGCAGGCCGTGCGTGACGTCGTCGCCGGCGGTGGCCGCGTCCTGTTCGTCGGCACCAAGCGCCAGGCCCAGGAGCGTATCGCCGAGGCTGCCGCCAAGTGCGGCCAGTACTACGTCAACCACCGCTGGCTCGGCGGCATGCTGACCAACTGGAAGACGATCTCCCAGTCGATCAAGCGCCTGCGCGAGATGGAAGAGCGTCTGGGCGGCGACACCTCGGGCCTGACCAAGCGCGAAATCCTGGAGCTGACCCGCGAGCGCGACAAGCTGGAGCGTGCGCTGGGCGGCATCAAGGAGATGGGCGGCCTGCCGGACGTTATCTTCATCATCGACACCAACAAGGAGTCGATCGCGGTCAAGGAAGCCAACAAGCTGGGCATCCCGGTCATCGCGGTCCTCGACAGCAACTCCGATCCGGACGGCGTGGCCTTCCCGATCCCGGGCAACGACGACGCGCTGCGCGCCATCGAGATGTACTGCGACCTGACGGTCGGCGCCGTGCTTGACGGCCTGCAGGCCGAGATGAGCGCTGCCGGCATCGACGTCGGCGCCGCCGAGGACGCCCCGGCCGAGCAGCTGCCGGAAGAAGAGACCGCCGAGACCGCCGCCCAGGCCTGACCCTGACGGTTGAAGGGCAGCCGGGCCTTATGACCTATGGCCCGGCTGCCTTTTTTATGGGCTGCCTTTTTGATGGGTTGCCACCCGTTTTGACTTTGTGACTCAATCCGATCCGCCTGCCGGATCGCTTGGAAGGAAGAGGGCGCAACATGGCCGAGATTACCGCCTCGCTCGTCAAGGAACTGCGCGAGAAGACCGGCGCGGGCATGATGGACTGCAAGAAGGCGCTGAACGAGACGCAGGGCGACCTCGAGGGCGCCGTCGACTGGCTGCGCAAGAAGGGCCTCGCCGCCGCCGCCAAGAAGTCGGGCCGCGTCGCCGCCGAAGGTCTGGTCGCAGTTGCCACCGCCGGCACCAAGGGTGCCGTCGTCGAGGTGAACGCCGAGACCGACTTCGTCGCCCGCAACGACAAGTTCCAGGGTTTCGCCGCCAAGTGCGCCGAGCTGGCCCTGGTCACCGGTGGCGATGTCGAGGCGCTGAAGGCCGCCGCCTATCCGGGCACCTCGCACACCGCCCAGGACGAGCTGACCAGCCTGATCGCCACCGTCGGCGAGAACATGAACCTGCGCCGCGCCGTTACGCTGTCGGTTTCGGCCGGTGTCGTCGTCAGCTACGTCCACTCGGCCATCGCGCCGGGCCTGGGCAAGATCGGCGTTCTGGTCGCCCTGGAGTCGACCGGTGATGCCGGCAAGCTGGCCGACCTCGGCAAGCAGATCGCCATGCACATCGCCGCCGCCCGTCCGGACGCGCTGGACATCGCCGATGTCGACAGCTCGTCGCTGGAGCGTGAGCGCAGCGTGCTGGCCGAGCAGGCCCGCGCTTCGGGTAAGCCGGAAGCCATCATTGAGAAGATGGTCGAAGGCCGCGTCCGCAAGTACTACGAGGAAGTCTGCCTGCTGGAGCAGACCTACGTGATCGACGGCGAGACCAAGCTCCGCAAGGTGGTTGAGAACGCCGCCAAGGACATCGGCGCTCCGGTCAAGGTTACGGCCTTCACCCGCTTCGCGCTGGGCGAGGGCATCGAGAAGGCCCAGTCGGACTTCGCTGCCGAAGTCGCCGCCGCCGCCGGCGGTCAGGGCTGAGACCGGTAAGGTCGAACGCTTAGGTCCGCAAGCCGCATTCTGAAACAGCAAGGGAGCGTTCCCCTCATGGTCGATACCACCGGGACCACCACGCCGGCCGGGAGCGCCCGCTACAAGCGCGTTCTCCTCAAGGTGTCGGGCGAAGCGCTGATGGGTCAGCGCGACTACGGCCTGGACCCGGAGATGGTCAACCGCATCGCCAACGAGGTGAAGGCGGTCATCGGGCTCGGCGTCCAGGTCTGTCTGGTCATCGGCGGGGGGAACATCTTCCGGGGTGTGAAGGGTGCGGCGAGCGGCATGGAGCGTGCCTCGGCCGACTATATCGGCATGCTCGCCACCGTGATGAACGCGCTCTCGATGCAGAGCGCGCTCGAACGGATGGGCGTCAGCACGCGGGTGCAATCGGCCATACCCATGTCGACGGTCTGCGAGCCCTACATCCGGCGCCGCGCCGTCCGTCACATGGAAAAAGGCCGGGTGGTGATCTTCGCCGCCGGTACCGGCAATCCCTTCTTCACCACCGACACCGCCGCGGCGCTGCGCGCTTCGGAAATGGGCTGTGATGGTCTGCTGAAGGGTACGCAGGTCGATGGCGTCTATACCGCCGATCCGAAGAAGGATCCGGCGGCCGAACGTTACGAACGCCTCACCTACATGGACGTACTGACCAAGGAACTCCAGGTGATGGACGCTTCGGCGATCGCGCTGTCGCGCGAGAACCACATTCCCATTCTGGTCTTCTCGATCCACACGCCCGGCGCCTTCGCCGAAGTGATGCAGGGCCGTGGCAAGCACACCATCATAACGGAAGAAAGGGAGTAGGCCCGTGGCTGCGCCCGACCTATCGGATCTGAAGCGCCGCATGGAAGGCGCGCTTGACTCGTTTCGCAAGGAACTGGGCGGTCTCCGTACCGGCCGCGCCTCTTCCAATCTGCTGGAACCGGTGATGGTGGAGGCCTATGGCAGCCGCATGCACCTGCGCGAGGTCGCGACGGTCTCCGTTCCGGAGCCTCGCCTGATCTCGGTCCAGGTCTGGGACCGCGGCATGACCAAGGCGGTCGAGAAGGCCATCCGCGACAGCGGTCTTGGCCTGAACCCGCAGGCCGAAGGCCAAGTCATCCGCGTGCCGCTGCCGGACCTGACCCAGGAGCGCCGCGCCGAACTGGCGAAGGTCGCCCACAAGTACGCCGAGCAGTGCCGCGTCGCCATCCGCAACATCCGTCGCGATGGCATGGACGGCCTGAAGAAGGCGGAAAAGGCAAGCGAGATCACCCAGGACGAGCACAAGGTCCAGTCGGACAAAGTGCAGGTTCTGACCGACCAGCACATCAAGCTGGTCGACGATTCGCTTGCGCAAAAAGAAAAGGAAATCATGCAGGTCTGATCCGGAATGCGCGACGCGGACGACAACCGGTCCAACACGGCTCCTGGGCACGTTGCCATCATCATGGATGGCAATGGGCGTTGGGCCAAGGCGCGCGGCCTGCCGCGCACCGCCGGGCACAAGAAGGGCGTGGACGCCGTCCGCCGCACCGTGGAAGCGGCGCGCGAACTTGGCATCGGCACTCTGACGATCTTCAGCTTCTCCTCGGAGAACTGGCGCCGGCCGGAAGAGGAGATCAGCGACCTGATGGGCCTGCTGCGCTTCTATCTGCGCAGCGAGGTCGCCGAACTGCACCGCGGAGGTGTCCGCCTGCGGGTGATCGGCGACCGCACCCGCCTGTCCGAGGACATCAACCGGCTGATCGACAATGCCGAGGCTTTGACTCGCGACAACCGGACCATGACCCTTGTCGTGGCTCTCAGCTATGGCTCGCGCCTGGAGATCGTCCATGCCGCCCGCCGGCTGGCGGAGGAGGTGGCCGCCGGCCGCCTCTCGCCGGAGTCCATCGACGAGGACGCGCTGTCGGCCCGGCTCTACACGTCCGACATTCCCGACCCCGACCTGATCATCCGCACCAGCGGCGAGAAACGGATCAGCAATTTCCTGCTGTGGCAGGCGGCCTATGCCGAGCTGGTCTTCGTCGATACGCTCTGGCCCGATTTCACCAAGCGCGATCTGGAGGCGGCGATTGAAGAGTTCCACCGACGGGAACGCCGCTTCGGCGCCACCACCGCCGGGTCCCGCTGACAGCGCGGCGCCCGCCGCCGCGGCTCCGGCCAAGCCATCCAAGACGGGCGACCTCAAGGTTCGTGTCCTGTCGGCGCTGGTCATGGCGCCGGTCGTGCTGGGCGCCGTCTGGGCCGGCGGCTGGGTGTTCCATGCCCTGATCGCCTTCGGATCGGTGGTTGCCGTTTCCGAATGGACCAGCATCGTTCCCAGTGCCCGCCGGCTTCCTGCACGCCTGATGGCGACCATCGGAATCCTGGTGGCGCTGATGGTGCAGATCGTCGCCGGCCCGGCCGCCGGCTTGGGTGCGGCGACTGCCTTCGCGGTTTTGACCGCCATCGTCGGCGGCGGCTCCGACCGCGGCCTGCTCGGCTTCGGTGTGCTGTATGTCGCGGTCGGCATGGCCGGCCTGATGTGGCTGCGCGATCTGCCCGACAGCGGGCTCTCCCTGTTCCTCTTCGTCCTCTTTGCCATCTGGGCGACCGATATCGGCGCCTACGCCGCCGGGCGCAGCATCGGCGGTCCAAAGCTGGCACCGCGCATCAGCCCGAAGAAGACCTGGGCCGGCCTGATCGGCGGCATGACCGCGTCCGCCCTGTTCGGCTGGCTGGTGGCGCTTGCGTTCGGGGCGGCACGTCCCGACATCGCTCTGGCGGTCGGTGCCGCCACCGCCGTGGTCGGGCAGGCGGGCGACCTGTTCGAGTCGGCGGTCAAGCGGCGCTACAATGTGAAGGACAGCGGCCAGCTCATCCCCGGGCATGGCGGTATCCTCGACCGCATCGACGGGCTTCTGGCCGCTGCCCCGGTGCTGGCCTTGTTCCACGCGGCCGTTGGATCGGTTCTGTCATGGTGGTGAAAGCGGATGCGCCGCGTAGCGTGACGATTCTCGGGTCGACCGGGTCGGTCGGCACGCAGACCGTCGACCTCGTCTCCCGCGATCCGGAGCGCTTCCCGGTGGAGGCGCTGACCGCCAACCGCAACGTAACCCTTCTGGCGCAACAGGCGCGGCAGCTGAATGCCCGCATGGCCGTTGTCGCCGACCCCGCCGCCTATGCCGAGTTGAAGCAGCTTCTGTCCGGCACGGGAATCGAGGTGGCCGCCGGCTCCGAGGCGGTCGCCGCCGCAGCCGAACGGCCAGCTGATTGGGTGATGGCCGCCATCGTCGGCGCCGCCGGACTGGAACCGACACTCGCCGCCATCCGGCGCGGCGCCATCGTCGCCTTCGCCAACAAGGAGGTGCTGGTCTGTGCCGGTGCCCTGATGATGGAGGAGGTGAAGGCGCACGGCGCCACGCTTCTGCCGGTCGACAGCGAGCACTCGGCGATTTACCAGGTCTTCGATTTCGAGCGCACCGACAGCGTTTCCCGCCTGATCCTGACCGCGTCCGGCGGTCCCTTCCGCGACAAGGACCGCGCCTTCATGTCGGCGGCGACGCGGGAGCAGGCGGTGGCCCATCCCACCTGGGACATGGGCGCCAAGATCTCGGTCGACAGCGCCACGATGATGAACAAGGGGCTGGAGCTGATCGAGGCCCATTTCCTGTTCGGCATTCCGGAAGAGCGCATCGACGTGCTGGTCCACCCGCAGTCGGTCATCCATTCCCTGGTGGAATATGTCGACGGCTCGGTGCTGGCGCAACTCGGCACGCCCGACATGCGCACGCCCATCGCCTATGCTCTCGGCTGGCCCGCCCGCATCGCCACCCCGGCGGAGCGGCTGGACCTGGTCAAGGCGGCGACGCTGACCTTCGAGGCGCCGGATCCCGTGCGATTCCCGGCACTTCGGCTGGCCCGGGCTGCCTTGCAAAGCGGTGGGGGCGCTCCTACTATACTCAGTGCCGCCAACGAGGTGGCCGTCCAGGCGTTTCTCGACCGCCGGATCGGCTTCCTCGACATCGAACGGATCGTCGAGGAGACGTTGACGGCGTTGCCCCACCGCCCGCTGCGCGATCTCGCCGCCGTGCGGGAGGCCGACGCGGATGCGAGGCGGGATGCCGCCGGCCGTGTTGCGGCCATCGGTGCGACGGCGGTTGGCAGCCGATGATCCGCGTTCGAGGCGCTGGAAGGCGCAAGGGTTGAAATGGATGTTATCGGCGGTTTCTGGACCTCGGTGTTGGCCTTCCTTCTGGTCCTCACCGTGCTCGTCTTCGTGCACGAGCTTGGTCACTATCTGGTCGCGCGGCGCAATGGCGTGCGGATCGAGACCTTCTCCATCGGCTTCGGGCCGGAGATCTTCGGCTTTACCGACCGTGCCGGCACGCGCTGGAAGTTCAGCGCGCTGCCGCTCGGCGGCTACGTCAAGATGTTCGGCGACGCCGATCCGGCCAGCACGCCGGGGGCGCACCTGACCGCGATGTCGGCGGAGGAGCGTGCGGTCTCCTTCCACCACAAGCGGGTGGGGCAGCGCGCGGCCATCGTCGCCGCCGGCCCGATTGCCAATTTCGTCTTTTCCATCGTCGTGCTGGCCCTGCTGTTCATGACCGCCGGCCAGTCCTTCACCCCGCCGGACGTCGGCGGCATCCAGCCCGGAAGTGCCGCGGAGCGCGCCGGCATCCAACCGGGCGACCTGATCCTGTCGGTCGACGGAACCGGCGTTCAGCGATTCGAGGAAATCCGCCAGATCGTCTCGATCCGTCCGGGCCAGCCGCTGGCGGTCGAGTTGAAGCGCGACGGCCGGGTGATGACCCTGACCGCGACGCCGGATTCGCAGACCGTCACCGACCGACTCGGCAACGCCCATCAGATCGGTCTGCTCGGGATCAGCCGCGGCAGCGTCGGAATGATGCGCCACGATCCCCTGACCGCCGTCTGGCAGGCGGGACGAGAAGTCGCAGGCATGATCACCGGCACCTTCACCGCGCTGGGCCAGATGGTCCAGGGATCGCGCGGGACGGAGGAGCTGGGCGGACCGTTGCGCATCGCCCAGATGTCGGGCGAGGTGGCCCAGTCCGGCTGGTATCCGCTGGTTTGGTTCATGACCTTCCTGTCGGTCAATCTGGGGCTGATCAACCTGTTCCCGGTCCCGATGCTCGATGGCGGACACCTGCTTTTTTACGGGATTGAAAAGCTGCTCGGCCGGCCATTGGGAGCGCGAGCGCAAGAATACGGTTTCCGAATTGGATTGGCCTTGGTATTAACGCTCATGGTCTTCGCCACGTGGAACGACCTAGTTCAGTTGCGCGTGGTCGATTTCTTCCGGGGACTGGTTTCCTAAAGCCAGCCCCTTGCCAGGGAGCGTGATTTGCCGGTGTCGAGCAAAGTTCTGGTGGCGGGCCTGCTGGCCGGCTGCGCCATGACGACGGTGTCTGTCGCCCACGCCCAAACCGCATCCTCGCCCGGACGGGCGACGGGTGCCACGGGGTCCATGGTCGCCCAGGTGTTCAGTGGCGGTACGGTGCGCGACATCCGGGTCGAAGGCACCCAGCGAATCGAGCCCTCCACGGTCCGCTCCTATCTGACGATCCAGCCGGGCGACCCGTTCGATCCCGACCGGATCGATCAGTCGTTGAAGTCGCTGTTCAACACTGGCCTGTTCGCTGACGTCGTGCTGAAGCGCGAGGGCGATGCTCTGGTCGTGACGGTGGCCGAAAACCCGATCATCAACCGCATCGCGTTCGAAGGGAACCGGCGCATCGACAAGGAGACGCTGGATAAGGAAATCCAGCTGCGTCCCCGCGTCGTCTACACGCGCACCCGTGTCCAGTCCGACGTCCAGCGCATCCAGGACATCTATCGACGCCAGGGCCGCTTCGGCGCGACGGTCGAGCCGAAGATCATCCAACTCGACCAGAACCGCGTCGACCTGGTGTTCGAGATCAATGAGGGCGTGCGCACCGGTGTGCGTGGCATCACCTTCATCGGCAACGAACATTTTTCGGACGGCACCCTGCGTGAGAATGTCCAGACCAAGGAATCGGCCTGGTGGCGTTTCCTGACGTCTGACGATAACTACGATCCCGACCGGCTGAGCTACGACCGCGACCTGCTGCGCCGCTTCTACCTGAAGGAAGGCTATGCCGATTTCCGCGTGGTGTCTGCGGTTGCCGAGCTGACGCCGGACAAGTCGGACTTTTTCATCACTTTCACCATCGAGGAAGGTGAGCGGTACAAATTCGGCAAGGTCGACATCAACACCTCGCTGAAGCAGCTCGATCCGGCCGTGCTTCAGAACAGCGTGCTCACCACCGAGGGCGATTGGTACAACGCCCAGAAGGTGGAAGACACCATCACGAAGCTGACGAACGCCGTCGGCGATCTGCAATACGCCTTCGTCGATGTCCGGCCGCGGATCACGCGCAACCGCGAAACCCACACGATCGACATCACCTACGAGATCAACGAAGGGCCGCGCACCTTCGTCGACCGCATCGACATCTCGGGCAACGTCCGGACGCTCGACAAGGTGATCCGCCGCGAGATGCTGCTGTCCGAAGGCGATCCCTTCAACTCCTCGAAGTTGAAGCGCTCGGAACAGCGCATCAAGGATCTTGGCTTCTTCGAGCGCGTGAACATCACGACCGCCGAGAGCAGCGCGCCCGACCGCACCGTGGTCAATGTCGACGTGGCCGAGCAGTCCACCGGTGAAATCTCCATCGGTGCCGGCTTTTCGACCTCCGACGGTCCGCTGGGTGACTTCTCGATCCGCGAGCGCAACCTCCTCGGCCGCGGTCAAGATCTGCGTCTGGGTGCGACCCTGTCGGGCCGGCGCCAGCTGTACGATATCTCCTTCACGGAGCCGTACTTCATGGACCGCGACCTGTCGGCCGGCGTCGACGTGTTCCGGACCCGCTACAATTACCAGGACGAAAGCTCGTTCAACGAGAAGAACACTGGCTTCGCCCTGCGCCTCGGCTATCCGCTGACGGAGCGTCTGCGCCAGCGAGTCTACTACCAGCTGCAGGATACACTGATTGAGGAAGTGCCGACGACCGCGTCGAAGTACATCCAGGAGCAGCGCGGCGAACGGCTGACTTCGCTGATCGGCCAGGAACTGACCTACGACGTCCGCAACAGCAAGCTGACGCCGACGGAAGGCTATTTCATCCGCCTGACCAACGACATTGCCGGCCTCGGCGGCTCGGTGCGCTTCCTGCGGAACAAGCTGGCCGGTGGATATTATCTGCCGCTTGGCGATGAACAATGGGTGCTCAGCACGACCGGTGAGATCGGGTATATCCACGGTCTTGGCAAGAAGGTCGACCTGGGCGACCGCTTCTTCATCGGCGGCGATACCCTGCGCGGCTTCAACACCGCCGGTATCGGCCCCCGCGACGTTTCGACCGGCGACGCTCTGGGCGGCACGCGCTATGCCCGTGCCTCGGTGGAGATGAGCTTCCCGTTCGGCCTACCGGAGGAATTTGGTCTGCTCGGGCATGCCTTCACCGACGTCGGCACCCTCGGCAAGGTCGACATCAAAGATCCGAACGTGAAGGATGACGAGAGCATCCGCGTTTCCATCGGCACGGGTGTGTCGTGGAAGTCGCCGTTCGGCCCCATCCGGCTCGACGTCGCGCTGCCGATCCGCAAGGAAGGCTACGACAAGAAAGAGCTCGTCCGCTTCAGCTTCGGAACCAGGTTCTAATATGCAATCCACGCTGTTCAAGACGCGGCTTCGCGTCGCCCTTCTGTCGGCCGTCACGGCTGCCGGCCTCGTTCTTACCGTAGGTGCTGTTCAGGCCCAGTCGGCGCCCAAGGCCGATGCCCCCAAGGCGGAAGCGCCAAAGACCGACGTGCCGGCGCCGGGTGCGGAGCTGAAGGCTCCGGTCATCGCCGTGATCGACGTACAGAAGATCATGCAGGAGTCGAGCGCGTCGAAGGGCATCACCAAGTCCTTCGAAACGCTGCGTGACTCCTACCAGAAGGAAATTTCCGCGCTGGAGGACAAGCTCCGCAAGAACGAGGACGAACTGCGCAAGCAGCAGACCGTTCTGTCGCCGGAAGCGCTCGCCACCAAGCGCCGTGACTTCGAAAAGCAGGTCGCCGACGTCCAGAAGACGGTGCAGACCCGCAAGCGCGCCCTGGAGACCAGCCTGAACGAGGCGATGGCTGTCGTTCACAAGACGATGGTCGAGGTGGTCGCGGACATTTCCCGCGAGCGGGGTGCCAACCTCGTTCTGGCCCGCCAGCAGTTCGTTCTGGTCGACACCCAGCTCGATGTCACCGATGTGGTGATGGAGCGGGTGAACAAGAAGCTGCCGCAGGTTGCGCTGAACGTTCCGAAGCAGTGATGTAAATCTGACCGGGGCCGATGCCATCCCAGGCGGGACGGCGGCGGCCCCGTTCTGTTTCCGGTTTCAGTCCTCTTCCGGGTTCGGCGTTGCGGTCGCCGCGGAAATGGGGCAAGAAGGCGGTGCAAACAGGAAGGCGCCGGTGCTCCCCATCGGGGCGGCGGTGCCCGTTCCCTGAAACGGGGAATACTGAACCCTATCGGTTGGTGGAAAGGCGGGCGGCCGGGCAATGGACGTGACGGCGGACAACAGCGCACAAAGCAAAAAGATCGACGACATCGACGTCATGCGGATCATGAAGATGATTCCGCATCGTTACCCGATCCTGATGATCGACCGGGTGATCGACGTGACGCTGGGCGAAGGCGCCACCGGCGTCAAGAATGTCACGATCAACGAGCCCTTCTTCCAGGGGCACTTCCCGTCCCGCCCCGTGATGCCCGGTGTCCTGATCATCGAGGCGATGGCCCAGACATCGGCCGTTCTGGTGGTGGCCACGCTGGGTCCGGATGCCGAAGGCAAGCTGGTCTATTTCATGACCGTCGACGAGGCGCGTTTCCGCCGTCCCGTCACCCCTGGCGACACCATCCACATCCACGTCACCAAGCAGCGCCAGCGTGCCAACGTGTGGAAGTTCAAAGGCGAGGCCAAGGTCAACGGCGTCCTCGTCGCTGAAGCCGTCTATTCCGCCATGATTCTGGACGAAAAATGACCGTCACCATCCATCCGTCCGCCATCGTCGATCCCGCGGCCAAGCTGGGGGAAGGGGTCGACATCGGCCCCTTCTGCGTCGTCGGTCCCGACGTCACGCTGGGCGATGGCGTTCGGCTGGTGTCGCATGTGGCGGTCGATGGGCGCACCAGCATCGGCGCAGACACCGTCATCTACCCCTTTGCGTCCATCGGCCACCGTCCGCAGGATCTGAAGTTCCATGGCGAGCCGTCGGAGCTTGTCATCGGTGCCCGCAACCAGATTCGCGAGCATGTGACGATGAACCCCGGCACCGAGGGCGGCGGCATGCTCACCCGCGTCGGCGACGACGGGCTGTTCATGATGGGCTCGCATGTGGCCCATGACTGCGTCGTCGGCGACCATGTCATCATGGCCAACAACGCCACCCTGGGCGGCCACGTGACCCTGGGCGACTATGTCATCATCGGCGGGTTGTCGGCGGTGCGCCAGTTCGTGCGCATCGGCTCCCATGCCATGATCGGCGGCATGTCGGGCGTCGAGAACGACGTGATTCCCTTCGGTCTCGTGATGGGAGACCGGGCGCGGCTGGCAGGCCTGAACCTTGTGGGGCTGGAGCGTCGCGGCTTCAAGAAGGACGACATCCACGCCCTGCGCGCCGCCTATCGCATGCTGTTCGGTCCGGAAGGCACCTTCGCCGAACGGGTCGACGGGGTCGGCCGCGATTTCGGCGAGCGGGCGCTGATTTCGGACGTTCTGTCCTTTATCCGCGCCAAGGAAGCCCGGTCTCTCTGCCAGCCGCGCGAGAGCTGAGGCAACCGGCCGATGGCCGAAACCACGCAAAGTAACGGATCGCCGGCGGCAGGACCCAAGCTGGCGATCCTTGCCGGCGGCGGCACGCTGCCCGCACGCATCGCCGAGGCGGTGCGTGGGCAGGGTCGCGACGTCTTCATTGTTGCCTTCGACGGTCATACCGATCCGCAAACGGTTGCGGGGCTTCCGCATCTGTGGAGCCGTTTCGGCGCTGCCGGCACGATCCTGCGCCGCCTTCACGAGGAAGGCGTCGGGGAGGTCGTGCTCGCTGGGCCCGTCAGGCGGCCGTCCTTCACCGAGTTGATGCCGGATTGGCGCACCGCGCGCTTTCTCGCCCGCGTCGGGACACGCGCTTTGGGCGATGACGGCCTGCTGCGGGCCGTCGTGCACGAGGTCGAGGAAGACGGTTTCCGTGTGGTCGGTTTGCACGAGCTGCTGAGGGATCTGCTGACCGTCGCAGGGCCGGTGGGCCGGCTGATGCCCGATGCCGATGCGGAGCGGGACATTGCCCGCGGGGTCGAGGTTGCCCGTGCCCTGGGCGCGCTCGATGTCGGGCAGGGAGCGGTGGTCCAGCAAGGCATCGTCCTGGCGGTCGAGGCGATCGAAGGGACCGACGCGATGCTTGGCCGCTGCGCCGGATTGATCCGGCCGGGCCCTGGCGGCGTGTTGGTCAAGGTGAAGAAGCCCAAGCAGGACCGCCGCATCGACCTGCCCACCATGGGGGTCACCACCGTGGAGCGGGCTGCGGCCTCGGGGCTGCGTGGCATTGCGGTCGAAGCCGGCGGCAGCCTGTTGGTCGACCGTGCCGCGGTTGCCGAAGCGGCAGACCGTCTCGGCCTGTTCGTCCTCGGCATCGAGATCCCGCAATGACTGCCGGTCATATGGTTGTCGCCGATGTGGCTGACGATGCACCGACGCTGTTCCTGATTGCAGGCGAGCCTTCCGGCGATGCGCTTGGCGCGCGGCTGATGGCGGCGGCGAAGCGGCTGACCGGCGGCAAGGTTCGCTTCGTCGGTATCGGCGGTGAGCGGATGACGGCGGAGGGGCTGGTCAGCCTCTTCCCGATGGCGGAACTGACGCTGTTCGGTATTTTCGAACTGCTGCCGCATCTGCCGAACCTGATCCGCCGCATCGACCAGACGGTGGCTGAAATCCTGCGCATGCGTCCCGACGCGGTGGTCGGCATCGATTCGCCCGGATTCACGGTGCGCGTTGCGAAAAAACTGCGTGCGGCCGATCCGGCAATTCCGCTGGTCCATTATGTGGCTCCGACGGTCTGGGCATGGAAGCCCAAGCGTGCGGCGAAGTATGCGGCCATCTACGATCACCTTCTTGCGGTGCTTCCGTTCGAGCCACCCTATTTCGAGAAGGAGGGGCTGGCTTGCACCTTCGTCGGCCATTCGGTTGTCGAGGGTCGGGCGGGCAGGGGAGATGGGCCGGGATTCCGCCAACGCCATGGGATTGCCGCGACCGACCGTGTCGTGGCCGTGCTTCCAGGCAGTCGCAAGGGCGAAGTATCGCGTCTCCTGCCGGATTTCCGCGCGACGCTGGACCTGCTGCGTCCGTCCCATCCCAATCTGGTGGCGGTGGTGCCGACTGTGGCGACAGTGCGTGACCGTGTCGCTGCCGCGATTGCCGACTGGCCGGTCCGAACCCTTCTGGTCGAGGGGGACACCGAGAAATACGACGCCTTCGCCGCAGCGGAGGTGGCACTCGCCGCCTCGGGTACCGTGGCGTTGGAGTTGGCGCTTGCCCGGCTGCCGACGGTCATTGCCTATCGCCTCAATCCGGTGACGGTCGCGCTCTATCGGCGGCTGATCCGGGTCAAGTATGTGAACCTCGTCAACCTGATGCTCGACCGCATGCTGGTCCCGGAACTGCTGCAACAGGACTGCCGACCCGATAAACTGGCAGCCGAATTGGGGCGCCTGCTGGACGATCCGGAGGCGCGTCAGGTGCAGATCGACGGCGTCGCCGAGGTTGCCCGCTGGCTGGGCCAGGGAGATATCCCGCCGAGCGAACGGGCCGCGCGCGCCATTCTGGACGTCGTCGCAGAGCGCCGCTCAATCGGGCCCCAAGAGGGCAAACCCCGAACGGGAGAACAGAGACCATGAGCGAATTCCGTCTGTTGCATACGATGCTGCGCGTGCTGGACCTGGAGAAGTCGCTGGACTTCTACACCCGGCTGCTCGGCATGAAGCTGTTGCGCCGAAATGACTTTGAGGGCGGCCGTTTCACCCTCGCCTTCGTCGGCTATGGCGAAGAGTCCGACACCGCCGTTCTGGAACTGACCCACAACTGGGATCAGAAGGAGCCGTACGAGATCGGCACCGCCTATGGCCACATCGCGCTGGGCGTGCCGGACATCTACGGCACCTGTGAGAAGCTGGCGGCCGAAGGCGTGAAGATCCCGCGTCCGCCCGGCCCGATGAAGCACGGCACCACGGTGATCGCCTTCATCGAGGATCCGGACGGCTATAAGGTCGAGCTGATCGAGCGGAAGTGACCGCTCGGGACTTTACCGTTTTCGGGAAAGGGCGTGGTCGGTGACGGCCGCGCCCTTTTTTGATGCGGCGGGATCATCGATAGGAAGCCGGCGGAAGCGCGTCCGATAACTCGCCGGACTGAGCCCCAGCCTTTGCCGGAAATGGTGGCGCAGGGTGGCGGCGGAACCGAAGCCGGTCAAGGTTGCCACCTCCTCCACCGGCAGGCTGCTGCATTCCAGCACCTCGCGGGCCCGGGCCAGACGTTCGGTCAGCAGCCAGTCGCCGGGGGTGGTGCCGGTCATCGCCTGAAAACGGCGCAGGAAGGTCCGCAGGCTCATGCCCGCCCGTGACGCCATGCTGGACAGGCTGTGATCCTCCGCCAGCGTCTCCCGCAAATGGTCGAGCAGGGGGGCCAGACGCGCACCCTCGCGGGCTATCGGCACCGGCGTTTCGATGAACTGCGCCTGACCGCCTTCGCGGTGGGGCTGAACAACCAGACGGCGGGCGACGCTGTTCGCCGCCTCCGGGCCGAAATCGCGACGGACAAGATGCAGGCAGAGGTCGATGCCGGCCGCGCTGCCGGCGGAGGTCAGGATGTTTCCTTCATCCACATACAGCACATCGGGCACCACCCGGATGTCGGGATAGAGGTCCGCAAGCGTTGCGGCATATCGCCAATGCGTTGTCGCCCGGCGGCCGTTCAGCAGACCGGATGCGGCGAGAACGAAGGCTCCGGAGCAGATCGACAGGATGCGGGCGCCCCTGGCGTCGGCCCGTCGAAGGGCGGCAGTCAATGCAGTGGGAACCGGCTCCATTGCGCCGCGCCATCCGGGAATGACGATGATGTCGGCTTGGTCGAGCAGGTCGAGACCGCCATCGGCCTCGACGCGGATGCCCCCCATCGCCCGCAACGGGCCGTCGTCGAGGGCTGCGACGGCGAAGCGATACCAATCCGGTCCCAACTCTGGACGGGGCAGGCCGAACACCTCGACGGCGACACCGAACTCGAAGGTGCAGAGACCGTCATAGGCGAGCGCGACCGCCAGGGGGGGAAGGGTATTTGGCATGAACTGCACGATAGCTGGCAATCACGCCACTTTCCAGCCGAAGCCGCCACAGGGATGATTGGGTCCTCATCATTCATCCGGCGATTGCGAAGAGGACAACATGGCCAGTCACGTCAGCGAAATTCCCGCCGCTCCTTCCGAACAGGCGGAGGCGCACTTTGCCAAGCGCCTGACGCTGGAGACCGATTGCTGGGATGTTCACGACTCATCGAAGTCCGGTGCGCCGGATTTTGTTCTGCTCGATGTCCGTGGTCCGGCAGCTTATGCGCGTGGCCATGTACCGGGCGCCTTGAACCTGCCGCATGGCAAGATCACGGAGCGGCGGATGGCCGAGTGGCCGGAGGGAACGCTGTTCGTGGTCTATTGCGCCGGCCCCCATTGCAACGGGGCGGATCGCGCGGCTCTGCGTCTGGCGCGGATCGGGCGGCCGGTCAAACTGATGATCGGCGGCGTGACTGGCTGGATCGACGAAGGCTTCGCGTTGGAAAGCGAGGGCTGAAGGACTGCCTCAGACGAAGACAATCCCGGCGATCAGCGCCAGGATCAGCAGATAGACGACCAACCGGCGGACGCGCCAGCCAAGCGGCGCCCGGTTGTCGTTGGCCGGCGGGCGCAGACGCACCCGCCGGGCCGGAACGATGTACGCAGTCGGGTCCTGGGCGGCTCCGTTGGAGCCGCCCATTCCGATATGGGCTGTGGGCCGGTTAGCCACGCTCGGCCAGCGGCACGAACGGCCGCTTGACGTCGCCGGTGTAGAGCTGACGCGGACGGCCGATCTTCTGCACCGGGTCCTCGATCATTTCCTTCCACTGGCTGATCCAGCCGACGGTGCGGGCCAGCGCGAACAGCACGGTAAACATGCTGGTCGGGAAGCCCATCGCCTTCAGGATGATGCCCGAATAGAAATCGACGTTCGGATAGAGCTTTTTCTCGATGAAGTACTCGTCCGACAGGGCGATCTTCTCCAGCTCCATCGCGATGTCCAGCAGCGGCTCGTCCTTGATGCCGAGCTCGCCGAGAACCTCGTGGCAGGTCTGGCGCATGACCTGGGCGCGCGGGTCGTAGTTCTTGTAGACCCGGTGGCCGAAACCCATCAGGCGGAAGTTGTCGTTCTTGTCCTTGGCGCGGCGGACGAACTCGGGGATGCGATCCACCGAACCGATCTCTTCCAGCATCTTCAGAACGGCTTCGTTCGCACCGCCATGGGCCGGACCCCACAGCGAGGCGATGCCGGCGGCGATGCAGGCGAACGGGTTGGCGCCCGACGAACCGGCCAGACGGACGGTGGAGGTCGAGGCGTTCTGCTCGTGGTCGGCGTGCAGGATGAAGATCTTGTCCATCGCCTTGGACAGGATCGGGTTGACCTTGAACGGCTCGCAGGGCGTGCCGAAGGTCATGTAGAGGAAGTTCTCCGCGTAGGACAGGTCGTTGCGCGGATACATGAAGGGCTGGCCGGTCGAGTACTTGTAGGCCATTGCCGCGATCGTCGGCATCTTGGCGATCAGGCGATGCGCGGCGATCTTGCGCGCGGTCGGATCGTTGATGTCCAGCGAGTCGTGGTAGAAGGCCGACAGGGCACCGACGACGCCGCACATGATCGCCATCGGGTGGGCGTCACGGCGGAAGCCGCTGTAGAACTTGGTCAGCTGCTCGTGCACCATCGAGTGGCGGCGCAGGATGTTCTCGAACTCCGTGCGCTCGGCCGCGGTCGGCAGGTGGTTGTTGAGCAGGAGGAAGCAGACTTCCGGGAAGGTCGAATGCTCGGCCAGCTCATCGATGGCGTAGCCGCGGTGCAGCAGCACACCCTCGTCGCCGTCGATGTAGGTGATGCCCGATTCGCAGCTGCCCGTGGAGGTGAAGCCCGGATCGTAGGTGAAATAGCCGGTCTCGGCGTAGAGCTTGCGGATGTCGATCACGCTCGGCCCGACGCTGCCGTGCATGATCGGCATCGTGACCTGCTTGCCCGTCTTATTGTCGATGAGGGTAACGGTGTCCTTGCCGTCCTCAGTCTGGGTCATCTCGGCACGTCCTTATCGTTGAGGGTCGGGCTTGGTGCCCTTTTTTCGTCGGCGCAGCATAGTTCCATGGCTGCCCGATGGCAACGCACGGAAATGACCATTATGCTGCACCCGCTGCATCGCGGATGCGAGAAAGCGTCGCTTCCCGACCCAGCAATTCGGCGACCTCGAAGATCGGCGGCGACACCGTCGAACCGGTCAGCGCGGCGCGCAGTGGCTGCGCCACTTTGCCCAGCTTTTCACCCCGTGCCTCGGCGAAGGCGCGGACCTGGGATTCGAGCGCGGCGGCGGTGAACTCCGGCTCGGCGGCGACGGCGACCGCCAGTTCCTTCAACAGAGTGCGGCCCTTTTCATCCAGCAGAGCGGTTGCTTTTTCGTCATAGCTGAGCGGCTGCGGCGCAACATAGAAGCGTGCGCTCTGGGCCAGATCGACAACGGTGCGGGCGCGCTGCTTCAACCCGCTCATCGCCCGCGTCAGAAGGTCGCGTTCCGCCTCGGACAGGCTGCGGCCGAGATCGGCTTCCAACCGCGGAGCGATCAGGCCGAGCAGGCGGGAATCGTCGGCCAGACGCATGTAATGGGCGTTCAGATTCTCGAGCTTGGCGAAGTCGAAACGCGACGCCGACCGGCCGATGCTTTCCAGGTTGAACCACTCGATCGCCTGCTCGGTCGAGATGATCTCGTCATCGCCATGCGACCAGCCGAGCCGCAGCAGATAGTTGCGGACCGCCTCCGGCAGATAGCCCATGTCGCGGTAGGCATCGACGCCCAGCGCGCCATGGCGCTTGGACAGCTTGGCGCCGTCCGGCCCGTGGATGAGCGGGATATGGCCGAAGCGCGGCAGGTCCCAGCCCATCGAGTTGAAGATCTGGATCTGGCGGAAGGTATTGGTCAGATGGTCGTCGCCGCGGATGACGTGGGTGACGCCCATGTCGTGGTCGTCCACCACCACCGCCAGCAGATAGGTCGGCGTGCCGTCGGCGCGCAGCAGGATCAGGTCGTCGAGCTGGGCGTTCTGCACCGTTACCTCGCCCTGGACGAGGTCGTTCAGGATGGTCTGGCCTTCCTGCGGCGCCTTCAGCCGGATCACCGGTGCCACGCCAGCGGGGGCATCGGACTCGGGACGGTCACGCCAGCGGCCATCGTAGCGCATTGGCTGGCCGGCGGCCTTCTGGGCGGCGCGCATCTCCTCCAGCTCTTCCGGGCTGCAATAGCAGCGATAGGCCTTGCCGGCGGCCAGCATCTGGTGCGCGACCTCGGCATGGCGGTCCTTGCGCTCGAACTGGCTGACGACGTCGCCGTCCCAATCCAGACCCAGCCACTTCAGCCCGTCGATGATGGCGTCCACCGCCGCGTCGGTGGACCGTTGCCGGTCGGTGTCTTCGATCCGCAGCAGGAACTGACCGCCGGTGTTGCGGGCGTACAGCCAGTTGAACAGGGCGGTGCGTCCACCGCCGATGTGCAGAAAGCCGGTCGGCGACGGAGCGAAGCGGGTGACGACGGTCATCGGTCTCTCAATTTCCGGTTCGGCGCTGGTATGATGCGCCGGTGGTTCGACACCGTGGTTTAACACAGCCACCCGGCTTGGAGGCAATGCGATGCGCGCATGGACGGTCATTGAGGGGCTCGCAGATGGCATCGCTGCGCCGGGAATCCGTTACCGGTGACGGCCGCCGGCTGGCCGGAGGAGGAAACCGACGGTCCCGCGGCGCTCGGCGGACGCTGGCGGCGACTGCTGGCGCGCATGGGCGGGCGACTCGTGGCGCTCGCGGAGGCGGAGGGCGCGCGCTGGGTGCTGTGGCTGCCCGTCGCCTTCGGGGCGGGTGTGTCGGTCTATTTCGGGCTGCGGCAGGAGCCCGACTGGTGGATCGGCGCGTCGGCGGTCGGCGGTTGCGCGGTGCTGGTGCTGGCGCTGCGGCGATGGTTCGCCATGGCCGGCGTGGCGACGGCGCTCTTGATGCTGGCGGCGGGATTCCTGGTGGCGCAGGCGCACACCATCCGCATGGCGGCACCGGTGCTGAGCCGCAGCATCGCCGGTGCGACCGTCACCGGCCGCGTGATGGCGGTGGAGCGGCGGCCGGGCGCGACGAGGATCACCCTGCGGGACGTGACCGTCAGCAAGCTGGCGCCGGAACGGACGCCGGCCGCCGTGCGCATCCGCCTGTCGGACCGCTTCCCGGCACCGGCGCCCGGATCGGTGGTGCGGCTACGGGCGACGCTGTTGCCGCCGCAGGCGCCTGCCGAACCCGGCGCCTTCGACTTCCAGCGGCGGGCGTGGTTCATGGGGCTGGGCGGCACGGGCTTCGCCACCGGTGCGCCGGAACTGGTCGAGGCGCCGCCGGTGACGGGGTGGAGCACGGTCGCCATCGCCTTCGAGAAGGCGCGCGGCGCGATTGCCGAGCGGGTGGCGGCTGCCATCGGCGATCCGGTGGAGGCGAGCGTCACCACGGCGCTGCTGAACGGCGAGGAGTTCGGCATCCCGGAAGCGACGATGGACGACTTCCGCAACAGCGGGCTGGCGCATCTGCTGTCGATCTCCGGACTGCATGTCGGCGTCGCCGCCGGCATCCTGTTCTATGTCGTGCGGGCGTTGCTGGCGGCGGTGCCCTACATCGCGCTGCGGTGGCCGATCAAGAAGATCGCGGCGCTGTTCGGCATCCTGTCGGCACTCGCCTACACGCTGCTGGTCGGGGCGCCGCTGCCGACGGTGCGGTCGGTGCTGATGACCGGCATGGTGATGGGGGCGATCATGCTGGACCGCCACCCGTTGAGCATGCGGCTGGTCGCCTTCGCCGGGCTGGTCACCATGGCGATGGACCCGGAGGGGATGCTGGGGCCGAGCTTCCAGATGTCCTTCGCCGCGGTGGTGGCGCTGATCGCGGCATTCGAGCGTGGCAGCGTCAGGCTGGCGGAATGGCGGCGCGATGCGGGATGGATCGTGCGCGGATTGTTCTATGTCGGCGGGATTTTGCTGACCAGCGTGGTGGCGACGCTGGCGACCTTGCCCTTCTCGCTCTTCCATTTCCAGCAGATCGCCTTCTATGGCGTGCTGTCGAACCTGATCGCCATTCCCATCACGTCCTTCTGGGTCATGCCGTGGAGCCTGATCGCCTACGCGCTGCTGCCCTTCGGACTGGAAGCACCGGCGCTGATCGCCATGAACTGGGGCGACCGGGCGGTGATCTGGACGGCGGAGTTCTTCGGCCGTCTCCCCTGGGCTTCGCTGACCGTGCCGGCGATGCCGGCGGAAGGGTTCGCGCTGCTGGTGATGGGAGGGATCTGGCTGTGCCTGTGGACGCGGTGGTGGCGTTGGTTGGGAATGCTGCCGGTCCTGGCGGGACTGGCCTCGCCCATGCTGGCGGTGCGGCCGGATGTGCTGGTGGCCGGCGACGGGCCAGTGATGGCGGTCAGGCTGCCGGACGGACGGCTCAGCGCGTCGGTCAAGGGCGGCGGGCGGATGACCGAAACCTGGCGGGAGCGCGATGGCGAGCGGTCGGTGGCCGATCCCTGGCCGGCGGACGGAGGATGGAACGGGGGAGGGCGGTCACTGGACTGCGACGCGCTTGGCTGCCTGTACCGGGTGCAGGGAAAGACGGTGGCCTTGCCGCGGCTGCCGGATGCGCTGGATGAGGACTGCGGGGCAGCCGATGCGGTGGTGACGGCGGAGGTGGCGCGACGCTGCCGGGCGGATTTGGTGGTGGACCGCTGGGTGCTGCGGCATGAGGGCGCGCATGCGCTGAGGGTGACCGCGGAGGGAATAACGGTGGAGACGGTGCGCGGGCTGCGGGGAGATCGGCCCTGGACCGGAGGAAAGTGAGAGCAGCTTGGACTTCGCCGATCCCTTCCCCCGCGGATACGGAGGAGGGGATCGGCGGCTGGGCACAAAAAGCTCAGTACTTCCGGACCAGACCGACCAGCTTGCCCTGCACGCGGACGCGGTCGGCGCCGAAGATGCGGGTCTCATAGGCGGCGTTGGCGGGCTCCAGGGCGATGGTGTTGCCCTTGCGGCGCAGGCGTTTCAGCGTCACTTCGCCCTCGTCCACCAGAGCGACGACGATGGTGCCGTTCTCAGCCGCATCGCAGCGCTGGATGACGATGGTGTCGTGGTCGAGGATGCCGGCTTCGATCATCGAGTCGCCGGAAACCTCCAGAGCGTAATGGTCGCCACCGGTCAGCATGGAGGCGGGGACGTCGACGAAGGCGCTGTTGTCGCGCAGGGCCTCGATGGGCGTACCGGCGGCGATCCGGCCATAGAGCGGGAGCTGCACCGTCTCGTTCGCGGCGGCCGGGGTCGGGGCGGGGGGAGCGGTATCGCGGCCGGCGAAGGCGAAATCGCCCTTGATGACGTTGGGCTGGAACTTCGGCTTGGGAGCCGCGGTCCGGTTGCGGGAGGCGTCAAGACCCTCGGGAAGGCGGAGAACCTCCAGCGCACGGGCCCGGTGGGGCAGGCGGCGGATGAACCCGCGCTCCTCCAACCCGGTGATCAGGCGATGGATACCCGACTTGGACTTCAGGCCCAGGGCGTCCTTCATCTCGTCGAACGACGGCGAGACACCGCCCTGGCCAAGCCGTTCGTGGATGAACAGCAGCAATTCGTGCTGCTTGCGCGTGAGCATGGATGCCTCCCGGCTTGGGCCAGACTGAAGATGGAACAAAAACTAAACGTTGCTCCATGTTCTAGTTTGGTTCCTGCTGCGCGTCAAGCCCCCCATCGGCTTCTTTTAGAACTTGTGTGGAACATTTGGAACGCGGTGAAACAGTTTTCCGGGTGATGTTCACCTGTTCCAGTCCTCACCCAAGCGCCATGTCCGGCGCTCTGTTCAAGTCTAGACGCTGAGCACTCCATCCGTCAAAGGGAGCACGGTCACCATCGCGCCGGCCGGTTCCGGGTCGGCATGGGGCGGGCGGGGGATCAGGCAATCGGACTGGGCGTACAGGGTGGTGATGGCACTGTCCTGGCGGGCGAAGGGCGTGACGGTCAGGACACCGTCCGGGCCGGCGGCGAGGGTGGCGCGCAGATATTCCTCGCGCCGGTCGTTGGCCCTCAGCGCGCCGGTCAGGCGGGCGCGCAGCGGCAGGCGGTCATCCTCCGGCGGCAGGCCCTGCAGCACGCGCAGGATCGGGCGGAGGAACAGGAGCGCGGTGACGCCGGTGGACACCGGGTTGCCGGGCAGGCCGAGCAGCGGCACCGACCCGGCACGGCCGAACATCAGCGCCTTGCCCGGACGCATCGCCACCGTCTGCACCTCCAGCGCCACGCCGCGTTCGGCCAGCACATCGCGGACGAAATCGTAATCGCCATGCGCCGCCCCGCCGGTGGTGACCAGCAGGTCGCAGCCGGCCGCCCCCTTCGCCAGTGCCGCCACACTTTCCGGCGTGTCCCTGGCGACGCCCAGATTGTGGGCGAGCCCGCCCTGGGCGGTCACCAGGGCGCAGAGGCCAAGCGCATTGGTGCTGACGATCTGGCTCGGCCCCAGCGGGTCGCCGGGCAGGGCGATCTCGTCGCCGGTGGCGAGGACGGCGATGCGCGGCCGGCGGTGGACCGACAACCACGGCACGTTTCCGCCGGCGGACAGCGCGATGTCGCGCGCGGTCAGGCGCCGGCCCGTCGGCAGAAGCTCCTGACCGGCCGTGAAGTCGAAGCCGGCTTCGCGGACGAAGCGGCCGGCGGCCACGGCGCGGCCGATCCGCACGGTGGCGTGGTCGGCGCAGCAATCCTCCTGCATCACCACGGCGTCGGCACCGTCGGGCAGGGGCGCGCCGGTGAAGATGCGCACCGCTTCGCCCGTACCAACGCTGCCGGTGAAGGCGTGGCCGGCGGCGGATTCGCCGATGCGGCGCAGCGGGACGGGGGCCTCGGCGGTCGCGGCGGCGATGTCGGCGGCACGCACGGCCCAGCCATCCATGGCGGCGGCGTTGAAGGGTGGCTGGGTCAGTCGGGCGACCACCGGTTCGGCCAGCACACGGCCGAGAGCATCGGGCAGGGCGACCGTCTCCGCCGGGAGGGCGGCGAAGGCCGACAGGATGCGGGCGCGCGCCTCGGCGACGGGGATCATGGCGTCAGGCTCCGGTGGAGGAGGACGCGCCCCACTCGCCGCTCTTGCCGCCGGCCTTGTGAAGCAGACGCACGTCGGTGACGGTCATCCCGCGGTCCACCGCCTTGCACATGTCGTAGACGGTCAACGCTGCGACGGTGACGGCGGTCAACGCCTCCATCTCCACGCCGGTCTGGCCCTTCAGCTTGCAGGTCGCCGTCACGTCCACCGCGTTGCGGGCGGGATCGCAGGACAGGTCGACCTTGACCGAGGTCAGCATCAGCGGGTGGCACAGCGGGATCAGGTCGGGCGTGCGCTTGGCTCCCATGATGCCGGCCAGCCGGGCGACCGACAGCACGTCGCCCTTCTTCACCCCGCCCTGCATGATGAGCGCCAGAGTTTCCGGCTGCATCAGCACGGTCGCCGCGGCGGTGGCGGTGCGTTCGGTGTCGGCCTTGTCGGAGACGTCGACCATCACCGCCTTGCCCTCGGCGTCGAAATGGGTGAAGCCGGTCATCGCACGGTCTCCGTCAAAAGCTTTTCCATGAAGACGCTGACGCCATTGTCTTGGTAGCAGGCATAGGGGCCGCGGTCGGTGAATCCGGCCTTGCGGTAGAGCGCCAGCGCCTTGGGCTGATGGATGCCCGATTCGAGCAGCAGGGCGCTCAGGCCCTCTGCCCGTGCCTGCTCCTCTAGCCGGGCGAGCAGACGCTCGCCGATGCGCTGTCCGCGGGCGGCGGGATCCACATACATCCGCTTGATCTCGCCGTAACCGGCCGGATCGACGCGGAGCGCCGCGCAGCCGACCGGAACGCCGTCCTTGCGGGCGACGAGGAAGCACAGGTCCGGTCCCTCCAGTTCGCCGATGTCGAGCAGGTGGCAGGTGTCCGCCGGATAGAGATCCAGCAGATAGCGGTCGAGCGCCGCCACCAGTGCGATCACGGCATCCTGGCGCGGGCTCTCCGCAGCGATCAGGACGTCGGCTCTCATGTCGGCCACCACCTCGGTCATCGCATCACACCGGAGCCAGCAGGGCGCGGGTGGCGGCGGTGACGTCGTCCTGCCGCATCAGCGATTCGCCTACCAGGAAGCAGCGCGCCCCGACCTTCGCCATCCGGGCCAGGTCGGCGGGGCTGTAGAGCCCGCTCTCCGCCACCAGGATGCGGTCGGCCGGAACGTTGGCGGCCAGCTCTTCCGTCGTCGCAATATCGACCGCCAAGGTCTTGAGATTGCGGTTGTTGACGCCCAGAAGCGGCGTTCTCAGCAGCAGCGCGCGGTCCAGTTCGGCGCGATCATGCACCTCGACCAGCACATCCAGGCCCTGGACGACGGCGGCGTCCTCGATCTCCGCCGCCTGGGCATCGGACAGCGACGCCATGATGATCAGGATGCAGTCGGCTCCCAGCGCGCGGGCTTCGACGATCTGATAAGGATCGACCATGAAGTCCTTGCGCAGGACCGGCAAATCCACCGCGGCACGGGCGGCCACCAGATACTCGTCCTTGCCCTGGAAATAGGGCTCGTCGGTCAGCACCGACAGGCAGGTCGCCCCGCCCTCGCGGTAGGCACGGGCCAGGGCCGGCGGGTCGAAATCGGGACGGATCAGGCCCTTGGACGGGCTCGCCTTCTTGATCTCGGCGATCAGGCCATAGCGGCCGGCCTCGACCGCGGCGCTCAGCGCCCGGATGAAGCCGCGCGGCGGGTTGCTCTCGTTGGCGGCCCTGGCGGCGGCCTCCACCTCCGACATAGGGCGGGCGGCCTTGCGGGAGGCCACCAGGGCGCGCTTGTCGTCGTTGATGCGGGTCAGAACGTCGCTCATCAGGCCACTGCCTCGTTGGTGATGGCGACCAGCCGGCGCAGGCGGTCGCGGGCGCCGCCGCTGTCGATGGCGTCGGCGGCCATGGCGACACCGTCCTTCAGCGTCGCGGCCTTGCCGGACACCAGCAGGGCGGCGGCGGCGTTCAGAAGCACGATGTCGCGGTAGGGGCTGCGCACCCCGTCGAACAGGGCGTGGATCGCCTCGGCATTGACCTGGGCGTCGCCGCCCTTCAACTCCTCGATCCGGGCGCGGGCCAAGCCGGCATCCTCCGGCGTCACCTCGAACACCGTCACCTCGCCGTCCTTCAACTGGGCGACGGTGGTGGGGCCGGTGGTGGTGATCTCGTCCAGCCCGTCGGAGCCGTGGACGACCCAGGCGGCCTCGGAGCCCAGCCGTTTCAGCACCTGGGCCAGCGGTTCCACCCATTGCTTGGAGAAGACGCCCAGCACCTGCCGCCTGGCGGTCGCCGGGTTGGCGAGCGGGCCCAGCAGATTGAAGACGGTGCGGGTGCCAAGCTCGACGCGGGTCGGGCCGACGTTGCGCATGGCGAGGTGGTGGCGCGGCGCCATCAGGAAGGCGATGCCGGCGTCCCACAGCGCCTTGCGGACCAGCGCGAAGTCGCAGTCGAGGTTGACGCCCAGCGAGCCGAGCACGTCGGCGGCACCGGACTTCGACGAGATGGCGCGGTTGCCGTGCTTGGCGACCGGCACGCCGCAGGACGACACCACCAGCGCCGCGGCGGTGGAGATGTTGTAGGTGCCGGCGCCGTCGCCGCCGGTGCCGCAGGTGTCGATGGTGCCGGGAGGTGCTTCGACCGGGATCGCCTTGGCGCGCATGACGCGGGCGGCGCCGGTGATCTCGTCCACCGTCTCGCCGCGGACACGTAGCGCCATCAGGAAGCCGCCCATCTGCGACGGGGTGGCGTTGCCGGACATGATGATGTCGAAGGCGAAGCCGGCCTCGGCCTCGGTCAGGGCGGCGCCGGTGGCGACCTTGCCCAGGATCGCCTTCATGTCGGACAGATCGCCGCTCATGCCGCGGTCTCCAGCGGCGCGCTTTCCGGGCGGGGGCGGGTCAGATCCAGGAAGTTCTGCAGGATCCTGTGGCCGTGCTCGCTCTCGATGCTCTCGGGGTGGAATTGCACGCCGTGGATCGGCAACTCGCGGTGGGCCAGCGCCATGATCAGGCCGTCGGCGGTCTCGCCGGTCACCTCCAGGCAGGCCGGCAGCGTGTCGCGCTCGACGATCAGCGAGTGGTAGCGGGTGGCGCGGAACGGGCTGGGCAGGCCGGCGAGCACGCCGCGGCCCTCGTGCCGGATGTTGTCGACCTTGCCGTGCATGGGGACCGGCGCGCGGATCACCCGGCCGCCGAAGGCCTGCCCGATGGACTGATGGCCGAGGCAGACGCCCAACAGCGGCAGGCGCGCCTTGGCGGCGGCGTCGATCAGGGGCAGGCAGATGCCGGCGCGGTCGGGATCGCAGGGGCCGGGCGACAGGACGATGCCGTCGGGGCGGAGCGCCATCGCCTCGTCAACCGTCAGGGCGTCGTTGCGGCGGACCTGCACGTCGGCGCCAAGCTCGCCCAGGTAATGGACGAGGTTGTAGGTAAAGCTGTCGTAATTATCGATGAGCAGCAGCATGCGCCTTCCGCCTTCCACCTTTGCCCGGCCACCTTCGCCCGGGTCGTCCGGGCCGTTCCGGCCCTGTTCCAACGATGGACACCCTAGCGGCTGAAAGGGCGGATTTCCAGCCTCCGCGCAGAACTTCGCCCTGGGGCCTCGCGTCCTCACCGGCAGTCGAGCTGCGGCGGCGTCTTCGGCTCGTCCAGAACGTCGCCGCGGATGTCGGTTTCCAGCGTCAGCGTGCAGCGGCGGGTCTGGCGCGGCAGGTCGGCGGCCAGCGTCGCCTCGGTGCCGCGATACCGGCAGAGCACGAAGAGCTTGCCCCTCTGAGCGGCGTCGAACTCCCAGAGCTGGACCAGGCGGCGCGCGTGCCTGGTCTCGCTGTCGGGCGCAAGCGTGGTGCGCGAGCTGCTGGCCATCTGCTGGCTGCGGTCGCCTTCGATCAGGGTGATGCCGATGAAGCTGTGGCTGTCGCGGCCCGGATAGGGCGCCCAGCCGCCCGGCGCTTCCGGCTGGGCGGTCACGCTGACGGTCGGCGGGCATTGCGGGCCGCCGGCGGCCAGTGCCGGCGAGGCGACGGCGGCCAGCAGCAGCGGGACGGTGACAAGGAACGGGCGCATCGGGCGGTCTCCGGGGACTGGTCGGGCCGTTGGAATGACGGCGCCGTTGCGGCCACCGTCTGTGTCGTTTGAGCAATTGCGGTCGCTGCGGCAGGGTGCCACTGTGCGCCGCCCCCGGTCGCAGGATGGACATCGTAACCATGGCCCGCAAGGCGCCTTCGAAAGCCCGCAAGGTTCCGCTTCCCCCCTTTCTGTCGAATCCCTTCGTCCTGGCTCTGGCGGCGGTCGCTGCGGTGTTCGCGGTGGCGATAGGCGTGGCGACGCTGACCGGTGGCCGGTCCGGCGGCGAGCAAGCCCGGCAGGCCCCTGTTCAGCAGAGTCCGGCCCAGCAGGCCCCGCCCCAGCAGGCAGCCGTGCCGCCGTCGCCCCCCTCGCTGCCGGCGGTGAAGACGGAAGCCCCGGCGCCTGCCCAGCATGCGGCGGACGGCCCGGAGCATGCGGTGCCGGAAAAGCCGGCCCAGGCGGAAACACGCCCGCCCGCCACCACCGTGGCGATGCTGCCGCCGCCGGTTCCCCCGACCCAGCCGCCGGTGCAGGCACCCTCGGGCAATGCGGCATTGTGGCGCAGGAATGCGCTGCCGGCCGAGGTTCCGCAGGGCAGGCCGATCATCGCCATCGTCATCGACGACATGGGGCTTGACCGCAAGCGCTCGTCCCGGATGGCCGGACTGCACGGTCCGCTGACGCTGTCGTGGCTGCCCTATGCCCGCGACCTGTCGGTCCAGTCGAAGGCGGCCCGCGCCAATGGGCATGAGCTGATGCTGCACATGCCGATGGAGCCCAGCGTGAAGGCCGATCCCGGTCCGAACGCGCTGCTGGTTTCGCTGGACAAGGGCGAAATCGTGAAGCGGTTCCGCGCGGCGCTGGACAGCTTCGATGGCTATGTCGGGGTGAACAACCATATGGGCAGCCGATTCACCGCCGACCGCGCGGCACTGGCGCCGGTGCTGACGGAGCTGCACCGGCGCGGACTGCTGTGGCTGGACAGCCGGACGACGCCCAACAGCGCCGGAATTGGGCTGGCGCAGGAGCTGAAGATGCCCTGGGTCGGGCGCGACGTGTTCCTCGACAATGTGGAAACGGTGGCGGCGGTGAAGGCCCAGCTGACCAAGACCGAACAGGTGGCGAAGCGCCAGGGCTACGCCGTCGCCATCGGCCACCCGCACGATGCGACAATCGAGGCTCTGGCGTCCTGGTTGCCGGATGTGCAAAAGCGTGGCTTCGTTCTTGTCCCGGTCAGCGCGGTGGTGCGGACGCACCATGCCGGCGGCTGACCCGATCCAAAGGAAGCCCGTGGCGATGCCAGTAACGATGACCGATGCGTACAAGGTGGATGGGATGACCTGCAGCGGCTGCGCCCGCTCCGTTTCGAACGCGATCACCAAGGCGGCCCCCAATGCCGCGGTGACCGTCGATCTTGCAACCGGCACCGTCGTGGTCGCCGGCGGCATCCCGGCCGAACTGGTGCGGCAGGCGGTCGAAGCGGCCGGATTCGATTTCGGCGGAGCGGCGGCCTGACTGCTCCGCTGTTGCGGCGCAACAAAACCGTTTTCTTGTTGTGGGTATTGCGGCATGCTCGGACCGGTGCGATCCGTTCCGCGAGGGTGTGATGCCGCTCTATTCCTACCGTTGCCAGTCCTGCGGCCAGGGGTTCGAGACCCTGGTCCGCTCCGGTGAGACGCCTGCCTGCCCGTCCTGCGGCGGTGCCGACCTGACCCGCCAGCTGTCGAACGTGGGGCCGGAGGGCAAGTCCGGCGCCATCCTTCGGTCCGCCCGCCGGCAGGCCTCAAGAGAGGGGCACTTCAGCAACTATTCACGGTCGGAACGGCCGAAGGTCTAGGGCCGGGCAGGGTCAGACGGCGGAGCCGGACGGGGCGGCTTCGGCCGTCACGGTCGTGGCGATCCAACTCTCCAGACGCTCGGCCGCCGCCTGCCAGTCCTGTTCCAGCATCATCGCATGGCCCATGCCCGGCATGAACACCGGCTGGGTGCCCAGCGCCATCGCGGTGGCGACGATTTCCGCGCGCGGGAACAGCAGATCCTCCTCGGCCCCCATCACCAGCACCGGCATGTCGCGCGGCGGCAGGACGGGGAAGGTGATCCAGCCGCCGATGTCGAGCAGGACGCGGCGCGATTCCTCCTGCAGGAAGCTCTCATATTTGGCCGCTTCGGCGTGCGGCATCTTGTCGGAAAACATGGCGCGGCGGATGGCGTCGGGGTTGATCGCGGTCTCGCCGAAAGCCATCAGCATCGACATCTGCTGGAACACGTAGGGCGAGCGCCAGGCCAGCCTCATGGTGGAGGTCAGCAGGCCATAGGGCGGCGCCGACGCCATCAGCACACCGGCCGGAAAGCGGCTCTTCGCCAGCGCGCGCTGCACCACCATGCCGCCCATGGAATGGCCGATCAGCACCGGGGGAGCGGACAGGCGGCCCGCTGCCTCCAGCACGTCGTCGACATAGTCGGCGATGCCGAAATCATGCAGCCGGTCGCGCCCTTCGCTGTTGCCGTGGCCGCGGAGCGAGACGGCGTGCGCCTCCCACCCGCGTTCGGCGAACCAGGGCAGGAACTTGGCGTCCCAGATCCAGGCGCCGCTGAAGGCGCCATGGACGAACAGGAGCGGCGGCATCTTGGCAGTGCCGGAGGGAGATGTTTTGGCGGGATGGCGGCTGATGATTTCCAGGTGGGACATCGGATCGCAGGTTGTTGTTGTGCGTTGCAATAAGCATGGTGGGCGAAACGGCGCCTGTCCAGACACGGTCCCGGCAACCCTGCTTTGTAAGGGCCTGCTCTGTAAGGGGACTTGGCAGCGTTTGACGCCGCCGGTGCGGTTTGCGACAGTCCAGACCCGCACCACAGAACCGGAGAGCACCCGTGCCGAATCCACCGGTCCTCGATCCCGCGACGCTGACCGCCGAGACCGGCGCCACCGACTATCCGCAGCCCTTCCGGTCGCAGGTCGCCGGCCGGCACCGGGTGGTGCTGGGCGACCCGCTGGGCTTGAGCAATTTCGGCGTCAACCTGACCACGCTGGCGCCCGGCGCCTCCTCCGCCCTGCGCCACTGGCACAGCCGGCAGGACGAGTTCGTCTATGTTGTGGAGGGCGAGCTGACGCTGGTGACCGACGCCGGCGAGACGCTGCTGACCCCCGGCATGTGCGCCGGCTTTCCGCAGGGCGTCGCCGATGGCCACCGGCTGATCAACCGCAGCGACCGGCCGGCCAGCTATCTGGAGGTCGGCGACCGCAGTGGCGGCGATGCGATCGATTATTCCGACGAGGACATGGTCTGGCGCGACGGTGCCTATCACCGCCGCGACGGGACTGTCTGGGAATGATGGGCAGGGGAAAGAGTGCCGACGTCACACTGGTGCTGGGCGGTGCGCGGTCGGGCAAGAGCCGCTATGCCGAGGGGCTGGTGACGGCGTTGGGTGGGCCGCGGGTCTACATCGCCACGTCGCAGGTGTGGGACGCCGAGATGGCCGAGCGGGTGGCGAAGCACCGCGACGACCGCGGCCCGGACTGGACGACGGTGGAGGAGCCGCGCGACCTGACCGGGGTGCTGCGCCGGCATGCCGCCGAGGGTACCAGCGTCTTGGTCGATTGCCTGACGCTGTGGCTGACCAACCTGATGATGGCCGAGGCCGACATCGCTGCGGAAACCGCGGCGCTGGTGGAACTTCTGCCGACGCTGCCCGGCCGGGTGGTGCTCGTTTCCAATGAGGTCGGGCTCGGCATCGTACCCGACAATGTGCTGGCGCGCCGCTTCCGCGACCATGCCGGCCGCCTGCACCAATCCATCGCGGCCGTGGCGCCGCGCGTCGTGCTGACCGTCGCCGGTCTGCCGATATTCGTGAAGGGAACCTCCTTATGACCGCCGAGATGGCCGATACAGACGAGCTGAACCGCCGCCATGCCGAGAAGATGAAGCGGCGCAAGGCATTGCAGGAGCGGGCGCTCGCCTCCAAGACGGTGGAGAAGGGTCTATTGATGGTCCACACCGGCAAGGGCAAGGGCAAGTCCACCGCCGCCTTCGGCCTGATGATGCGCGCCGTCGGCCACGGCATGCGCGTCGGCATGGTGCAGTTCGTCAAGGGCGCCTGGTCCACCGGCGAGACGGTGGCGCTGGAGCGCTTCGAGGATCTGGTCGATTTCCACACAATGGGCGAGGGCTTCACCTGGGACACCCAGGACCGCGCCCGCGACATTGCCGCCGCCGAAGCTGCCTGGGCCAAGGCCAAGGAACTGATGGCCGATCCGCGCTATCGCCTGATCGTGCTGGACGAGCTGAACATCGTGCTGCGCATGGATTATCTGCCGCTGGACGAGGTGCTGGCGACGCTGGCCGCCCGCCGGCCGGACCTGCATGTCTGTATCACCGGCCGCAACGCCAAGCCGGAACTGATCGCCGCCGCCGACCTCGTCACCGAGATGACGCTGGTCAAGCACCCGTTCGAGGCCGGGGTGAAGGCCCAGGCCGGCATCGAGTTCTGACGCCATGCCGTCACAGCCGATACGGTCGCAGCCGATGCGATCCCGGGCGATCATGTTGCAGGGCACCGGCTCCGACGTCGGCAAGTCGCTGCTGGTGGCCGGGCTGTGTCGGGCGCTGGTGCGGCGCGGGCTGAGCGTCCGGCCGTTCAAGCCGCAGAACATGTCCAACAATGCCGCGGTCACCGCCGACGGCGGCGAGATCGGCCGCGCCCAGGCGCTCCAGGCGCGGGCCTGCGGCGTGGCGCCCAGCGTCCACATGAACCCGGTGCTGCTGAAGCCGCAGTCGGACGTCGGCAGTCAGGTGGTGGTGCGCGGCGTGGTCGTCGGCACCGCCCGCGCCGCAGACTATCAGGCACGCAAGCGCGACCTGCTCGGCACCGTTCTGGACAGTTTCGAGCGGCTGCGGGGCGAGGCCGACATCGTTGTCGTGGAGGGGGCAGGCAGCCCGGCAGAGGTCAATTTGCGGGCCGGCGACATCGCCAACATGGGCTTCGCCACCGCCGCCGACGTGCCGGTTCTGCTGGTCGGCGACATCGACCGCGGCGGCGTGATCGCCAGTCTGGTCGGCACCCACGCACTTTTACCGAAATCTGAACAGGAGCGGATTAAGGGATTTCTGATCAACAAGTTCCGCGGCGATGTTCGTCTGTTCGATGAAGGGCTGCGGATCATCGAGAACCAGACCGGCTGGCGCGGATTCGGCGTGGTGCCCTGGCTCAGGGAGGCGGCGATCCTGCCGGCCGAGGATGCGGTGGCGCTCGACCGGCCGCGGGAAGCCGGCGACGGGGCGCTGCGCATCGCCGTGCCGATGCTGTCGCGGATCGCCAACTTCGATGATTTCGATCCGCTGGCGCAGGAGCCGGGCGTTGCCCTGACCATGGTGCGTCCGGGCCAGCCGCTGCCGGGCGATTGCGATCTGGTCATCCTGCCCGGCACCAAGGCGACCATCGCCGACCTCGCCTTCCTGCGGGCACAGGGCTGGGACATCGACCTGATGGCCCATTGGCGGCGCGGCGGCCGGGTGCTGGGCATCTGCGGCGGTTACCAGATGCTGGGCCGGCGCATCGCCGATCCCGACGGCATCGAAGGCCCGCCTGGCGAGGCGGCCGGGCTCGGGCTGCTGGATGTCGAGACGGTGTTGAAGGGGCCGAAGGTGCTGGAGGAGGCCCGCGGGACCGAGCGGCGCACCGGCGCTACGGTGGCGGGCTACGAGATGCATATGGGCCGCACGGAGGGAGCCGACCGGGCGCGGCCGATGCTGGAGCTTGCCAGCGGTGGAACCGATGGGGCGGAGTCGGCGGACGGACGGGTGGCGGGATGCTACCTGCACGGCCTGTTCACCGCCGACGGCTTCCGGTCGGCCTATCTGCGCCGGCTGGGAGGCGCCGGGTCGGATCTCGGCTATGGCGTCGCGGTCGAGCGGGCGCTTGATGCGGTCGCGGACCGGCTGGAAAGCGTCGTCGACGTGGAGGGGCTGTTGGAGGTGGCGCAGGGGTGAGGGAGGGGGCGATGCCCCCTCAGACCGCCTCCTGCTCCACCGATAACGCGCGTGGCAGCTTGAAGACGATGTTCTCGGTCGCGGTGCGCAGCTCCTCCACCGTCACGTCGAAGCGGCTGCGGGCGGCCTCGATGACCTCCTCCACCAGAACTTCCGGGGCGGACGCGCCGGCGGTGATGCCGAGGCGGGCGACGCCGGCCAGGGCGCTCCAGTCGATGTCGGCGGCGCGCTGGACCAGCTGGGCGGCCGGGCAGCCATGGGTCTTCGCCACTTCCACCAGACGCTTGGAGTTGGAGGAGTTCGGCGCGCCCAGCACCAGCAGCGCCTCCACCTTCGGCGCGATGGCCTTCACCGCCGCCTGACGGTTGGTGGTGGCGTAGCAGATGTCCTCCTTCTTCGGCCCGGCGATGGCGGGGAAACGGGCCTGGAGCGCGGCCAGGATCTCCGTCGTCTCGTCGACCGACAGGGTGGTCTGGGTGGCGTATGCGAGGTTTTCCGGGTCGCTCACCTCCAGCGTCGCGACATCGGCCACCGTCTCCACCAGCACCACGGCGCCGGCAGGCAGCTGGCCCATGGTGCCGATGACCTCGGGATGGCCGGCATGGCCGATCAGGACGATCTGCTTGCCGTCCTCGTAATGGCGTTCGGCCTCGCGGTGGACCTTGCTGACCAGCGGGCAGGTGGCGTCGAGATAGAACAGCCCACGCGCCTCGGCCGCCTGCGGCACCGATTTCGGCACGCCATGGGCGGAGAACACCACCGGGCGGCCGTCCGGCACCTCGGTCAGCTCATCGACGAAAACGGCGCCCTTGGCCTCCAGGCTTTCGACCACGAAGCGGTTGTGGACGATCTCGTGCCGCACATAGACCGGCGCCCCGAAGCGCTCCAGCGCCGTCTCGACGATCTGGATCGCCCGGTCCACCCCGGCGCAGAAACCGCGCGGTGCCGCCAGCAGGATGGTAAGGGGCTGGCGGGTTGGGGAATTGGTCGTGGTCATATGCGCTGTACCGCCCTTGCGTGGAGAAGGTCGCCCTTAGGTAATCCTGTGCTGAACGGTCACAAGGGATAGAACCGCCGCGCGGTCTTGTGCCGGTCAAGCTGGGACACTAAAGTCGCGATCCAACAGCCCGTTAACCGATCAGGCCGAACCGATGGACCGCCGCGACCGTAATATAGGAACCCCCGCCCGGAAAAGCCCGCTGGCGCCCCTCTTTGGGATGGGCCGCCCTGCGTTGCTCGCGGCCGGGGCCGTTCTGGTGCTTTCCGGCTGCTCCGGCATGGGGCTGGGGCCAACCAACCCGTCGGAAGCAGCGCTGGCCTGCCCTAAGGTCAACATCGTCCGCGACCTGCAGGAAGTGACGGTGTTCCGTCCCGGCGGCAAGGATCTGACCGATCTGGAGTCGCGCGCCGCCCTGACCGATTTCACCGGCAGCTGCGACTATACCAGCAGCGGCGTCACTGTGAACGTGAACGTCTATCTGGTGGCGGAACGCGGTCCGGCGCTCCAGGGCGCTACGGCCAAGTACCAGTATTTCGTCGCGCTGGCCCAGCCGGACGACACGCTGGTGTCGAAGGCCTATTTCGACACCGACGTGACCTTCGTCCCCGGCCAGCCGCGCGCCGGCACCCGCGAGGAACTGACGCCGAAGATCCCGCTGCCCAAGGACGCCAACGCCAAGGACTGGAAGATCTATCTCGGCTTCCAGCTGACGCCGGAGCAGCTGAACTTCAACCGGACGCAGGTGAAGAAGTAAGCGCTTCTGTCCATCGGTGCCGTCGCCTTCTCTTTTCGACCGTCGCCCCCGCCTTCGCGGGGATGACGGCCGATGAGAGGATAGGCTTGGCGCCCAATCCCTCCAATTGACAAACCTGTCCATTCGCGACAGTGTGCCGCCATCACGCCGATGATCCCTCGCGGGAGAGATCGCTTGTGAGCTTGTCGTAAATCGACAGGTCCGCAGGTGGCGCCGAAGGAGCAACCGCCCCCGGAAACTCTCAGGCAAAAGGACCGCAAGGGGATAAGGCAACTCTGGAAAGCAGCCTCGGCGCCCAGTCGCCGCGACTCACCGAAGGAGTAAACCGGGTGCCCGGCTCGACCGGACGGCGGTGAATCTCTCAGGTCCAAGACAGAGGGGGCAGCGATCCGCACCGATCCCGGTGCGGGTGCCGTAACCCTGTCGGAGGACCAGCGTGACCGAGGCCGCAACCGCTCTCAAGACCACCCCGCTGCACGCGCTCCATGTCGAGCTTGGCGCCCGCATGGTCCCCTTCGCCGGCTATGACATGCCGGTGCAGTATCCCCTGGGTATCCTCAAGGAACACCAGCACACCCGCGAGAAGGCCGGGCTGTTCGACGTGTCCCACATGGGGCAGGTCCGCCTGACCGGCGCCGATCCGGCCGCCGCCCTGGAAACGCTGGTTCCCGGCGACATCAAGGGGCTGGCGCAGGGGCGCATGCGCTACACGCTGTTCCTGAACGAGCAGGGTGGCATCCTCGACGACCTGATGGTGACCAATGCCGGCGACCACCTGTTCTTGGTGGTGAATGCCGCCTGCAAGGAGCAGGACGTCGCCCATCTGCGCGAGAAGCTGGCCGGCAAGGCCGAGGTGGAGCTGCTGGACGATCTGGCGCTGATGGCGCTCCAGGGGCCGATGGCGGCCGAGGTGATGGCCCGCTTCGTCCCGGAAGCCGCCACCATGAAGTTCATGAGCTATCTGTCCGCCACCTTCAAGGGCGTGCCGGTGATCCTGACCCGCTCCGGCTACACCGGCGAGGACGGTTACGAGATCTCCTGCGACAAGGCCGATGCGGAGATGATCGCCCGCGCCCTGCTGGGCGAAGCGGAGGTCGAGGCGATCGGGCTGGGCGCCCGCGACTCGCTGCGGCTGGAGGCCGGGCTCTGCCTGTACGGCCACGACATCGACACCACGACGACGCCGGTCGAAGGGGCCTTGGAATGGACCCTGCCGAAGCGCCGCCGCGCCGAGGGCGGTTTCCCCGGTTACGACATCATCCACCGGCAGCTGACCGAGGGCGCCGCGCGCCGCCGCGTCGGCATCCAGCCGGAAGGCCGCCAGCCGGCCCGCGAGCACACCGAAATCCAGGATGCCAACGGCACCGTCATCGGCGAGATCACCAGCGGCGGCTTCGGCCCGACCGCCGGGGCGCCGGTCGCCATGGGCTATGTCGACATCGCGAATTCCGCGGTCGGCACGCCGCTGACGCTGGTGGTGCGCGGCAAGCCGCTGCCCGCACGTGTCGCCGCCACGCCCTTCGTGCCGCAACGCTATTACCGGGGCTGATGCCCCGGCGTCGCCAATCCAAGCAACCGTTTCGAACAGGGAAACATTCAGATGAGCAAGAAATTCACCAAGGACCACGAGTGGGTTCAGGTCGATGGCGATGTCGCCACCGTCGGCGTCACCGACTTCGCCCAGGGCCAGCTGGGTGACGTGGTGTTCGTCGAGCTGCCCGAGGCCGGCCGCGTGCTGGAGAAGGGCAAGGAAGCCGCCGTCGTCGAATCGGTGAAGGCCGCCAGCGACGTTTACGCCCCGGTGTCCGGCACCGTGGTGGAGGCCAATCAGGCCCTGGTGGACGACCCGTCGATGGTCAACAGCGCTGCCGAGACCGATGGCTGGTTCTTCAAGCTGCAGCTCAAGGACGCCTCCGAACTGGATGGCCTGATGGACGAAGCGGCCTACAAGGCCTTCGTGGAGGAATCCCACTAACATGCGCTATCTGCCCCTGACCGAGGCCGACCGGCAGTCGATGCTGGAGGCCATCCGCGCAACATCGGTCGAAGACCTGTTCCGCGACGTTACAAAGGCGGCCCGTCTGGCCGGCCCGATCGGGGGCTTGCCCAACCATATGGGCGAGCTTGAGGTCGAACGGCTGCTCGGTTCCATGGCCGCCAAGAATGTGCCGGCGGGATCGGTGCCGAGCTTCCTCGGCGCCGGCGCCTACCGTCACCATGTGCCGGCCACCGTCGACCATCTGGTCCAGCGCGGCGAGTTCCTGACCGCCTACACGCCGTACCAGCCGGAGGTGAGCCAGGGCACGCTTCAGGTCCTGTTCGAATTCCAGACCCAGGTCGCGCTGCTGACCGGCATGGATGTGGCCAACGCCTCGATGTATGACGGCGCCACCTCCTGCGCCGAGGCCGTCATGATGGCCAACCGAGTCACCCGGCGGAAGAAGGCGATCCTGTCCGGCGGCCTGCACCCGCATTACCGCGACGTGACCACCACCGACGCCCGCTTCATCGGTTTCGAGGCGGTGGCTCTGCCGGCCGCCCCGACCGGCGGCGAGGATCTGCTGGCGCTGGTCGACGACAAGACGGCCTGCGTCGTCGTGCAGAACCCGGACGTGTTCGGTCATGTCCGCGACTACACCGATCTGGCCGCCGCCTGTCAGGCCAAGGGCGCCCTGCTGATCGTCGTGGTGACGGAGGCGCTGTCGCTGGGGCTGCTGACGCCGCCGGGCGACATGGGCGCCGACATCGTCGCGGCGGAAGGCCAGTCCTTCGGCAACGCGCTGAACTTCGGCGGCCCCTATGTCGGGCTGTTCGCGGTGAAGGACAAGTATGTCCGCCAGATGCCGGGCCGCCTGTGCGGCGAGACGGTGGATGCCGACGGCCGCCGCGGCTTCGTGCTGACGCTCTCCACCCGCGAGCAGCACATCCGCCGCGAGAAGGCGACCTCGAACATCTGCACCAACTCCGGCCTGTGCGCGCTGGCCTTCTCAATCCATGTCAGCCTGCTGGGCGAGGCGGGCATCACGCAGCTGGCTCAGCTGAACCATGCCAAGGCGGTCCAGATGGCCGACAAGCTGGCAACGGTTCCGGGTGTCGAGGTGCTGAACGACGGCTTCTTCAACGAATTCACCGTCAAGCTGCCGAAGCCGGCCGCAGCGGTGGTCGAGGAGCTTGCCAAGCGCCGCATCCTGGGCGGCGTGCCGGTGTCGCGCCTCTATCCGGGCGAGATGGAAGACCTTCTGTTGGTCGCCGTCACCGAGACCAACACCGACGCCGACATGGACGCCTTCGCTGCCGCTCTGAGTGAGGTTCTGGCATGAGCATGAACAACCAGGGCCGTCCGTCGGCCATTCCGGCCGGCGCCGCCTCGTTCGACGGCGTGACCGGCACCGTCACCGGCAACCGCGGTCTCCAGATCGAAGAGCTGCTGATCTTCGAACAGGACAGCGCCGGCCGCACCGGCGTCGATCTGCCGGACGTGCCGAAGGTGGCTTCGCGCCTGGGGGCGGTGAAGCCGCGCGCCAGGGTTGGGCTGCCCGGCCTCGCCGAGCCGCAGGTGGTCCGCCACTACACCCGCCTGTCGCAGAAGAACTACGCCATCGACAGCGGGTTCTATCCGCTGGGCTCATGCACGATGAAGCACAACCCGCGCCTGAACGAGAAGATGGCGCGGCTGCCGGGCTTCTCCGACGTGCACCCGATGCAGCCGGTCAGCACGGTTCAGGGCGCCCTGGAGCTGATGGACCAGCTGGCCTATTGGCTGAAGACGCTGACCGGCATGGCCGCCGTGACGCTGGCGCCCGCCGCCGGCGCCCATGGCGAGATGTGCGGCATCATGGCGATCCGCTCCGCGCATGAGGCGAAGGGCGACAGCGGCCGCACCAAGATCCTGGTGCCGGAAAGCGCACACGGCACCAACCCGGCAACCGCCGCGGCCTGCGGCTACAGCGTCGATGCCATCCCGGCGACCGCCGACGGCCGCGTCGACCTGGAGGCGCTGAAGGCCAAGCTCGGTCCCGACGTGGCCGGGCTGATGCTGACCAACCCCAACACCTGCGGCCTGTTCGAACGCGACATTGTCGCGATCGCCGAGGCGGTGCATGCGGCCGGGGCCTATTTCTACTGCGATGGTGCGAATTTCAACGCCATCGTCGGGCGGGTGCGTCCGGCCGACCTCGGCATCGACGTCATGCACATCAACCTGCACAAGACCTTCTCCACCCCGCATGGCGGCGGCGGCCCGGGGTCGGGGCCGGTGGTGTTTGCAGAGTCGCTGGCGCCTTACATCCCGGTGCCCTACGTCACCCACGGGACGAACGGCTTCGCGCTGGTCGAGACCGTCGGCGACGGCCAGGCCTTCGGCCGCATGAAGGCCTTCCACGGCCAGATGGGCATGTTCGTCCGCGCGCTGTCCTACATGCTGAGCCACGGCGCCGACGGGCTGTGGCAGGCGTCGGGCGATGCGGTGCTGAACGCCAACTACGTCATGGCGCGGCTGGAGGACGTGATGACGGCCTCCTTCGAGGGGCCGTGCATGCACGAGTGCCTGTTCGACGACCGGTTCCTGAAGGGGACGGGGGTCACCACGCTCGACATGGCGAAGGCGCTGATCGACGAGGGCTTCCACCCGATGACCATGTATTTCCCGCTGGTCGTCCACGGTGCCCTGCTGATCGAGCCGACCGAGACGGAGAGCAAGGCCAGCCTCGACCAGTTCGTCGATGCGCTGCGTGCGCTGGCCGAGCGGGCGAAGTCGGGTGACGTCGCCTACTTCCAGGCCGCTCCGCGCCTGACGCCGCGCCGTCGCCTGGACGAGACGGCCGCCGCCCGCAAGCCGGTGCTGCGCTGGACCCCGCCGGTGCCGGCGGAGGCTCTGGCGGCGGAGTAAGGACAAACAAGAAGGCCCCCCTCCCTGCACGGGAGGGGGGCCTTCTTGTTTCTACAAGTCGATTTTACCTGTCGGTCTTGCCGACGAACTTGTCGGCCTTCTTCTGATCCTCGGCGGCCTCGCGGGCCATTTCCTCGCCGATCTTCGGATCGATGCTCTTGGCTTCCTCGATCAGGTCGCGCGCCTTGCGGGGATCGCCGCCGGCGGCCCTGTCCAGCGCCTGCTCGGCCAGATCGTGGGCCTTCTTGTGTTCGGGGCTGTCTTCGTGGCGGGTGGCCATGGGGCGTTCTCCTGTGGCTTGAGCATTGAGAAACCTGTCGTTGTCCAACAGGAGCCGCCGGCCGGGGTTCCGCTCTCCGCACTGCACAAAAATTTTCTGGAAGCGGCGGAATAGGGAAGTGGGTTTGCCCGTTTGTGCGGATGTCCGGTGGCGAACGGCCACCCAGCAACAGGGCACGCGAACTCCCCATGAGCAACCCGAAGAACTCGATCCGACGCGCAGCCATCGCCGCCGCACTGCTGGCCGTGACCGCCGGCCACGCGTCCTTCTGGTCCTGGCGCAATGCGCCGACGCCTATGGAGGCGGAGCCAGGCCGTATCGAATCCGTGTCCTACTCGCCGTCGGGCCGCAGCTACGACCCGAACCACCAGCCGGTGGTGCCGCGCAAGGACATCGAGAAGGACATGACCGCCATCGCCGGCTTTGCCGACGGCGTCCGCACCTACTCGACGCTCGGCTCGCAGGGCGAGGTGCCGGAGATCGCGGTGTCCAAGGGGCTGGACGTCACGCTCGGCATCTGGCTGAGCAAGGACAAGTCCCGCAACGAGCGGGAGGTGCTGCACGGCATCGCGCTCGCCAAGGAATTTCGCGGCATCAAGCGCATCGTCGTCGGCAACGAGACGCTGCTGCGCGCCGAACTGACCGATGCCGAGCTGGCCTCCTACATCAAGCGGGTGCGCGCCGCCGTGCCCGCCAACATCAAGGTCGGCACCGCCGACGTCTGGTCGGAGATGGTCAAGGCAAATGCAACGGTGAAGGCGTCCGACTTCATGGGCGTCCACGTTCTGCCCTACTGGGAAGGCGTGCCGGTGTCCGATGCGCTGACCTGGATCCGCGACCGGCTCGACACCGTGCGCAAGGCCCATCCGGGCAAGGCGCTGTTCGTCGGCGAGGTCGGCTGGCCGTCGGGCGGTGAGAACTTCCACGACGCCTACCCGACGCCGGAGGCCCAGGCCGCCGTCGTCCGTGGGTTCGCGGCGGAAGCCAATGCGCTCGGCCTGCATTACAACGTCGTCGAGGCCTTCGACGGCATCTGGAAGTCGACCATCGAAGGCTCGCCCGGCCCGACCTGGGGCGTGCTGGACGCCGACCGTCAGCCGAAATGGTCGATGACCGGCGCTGTCGCCGCCCCCTATGGCGAGCGTGTCGCCGCAGGCGTGGCGCTCGCCGTCGGCCTCGCCCTGTCGGCCTTCGCCGTTTTCCGCCGCCGGACCAATGCCGGCTTCGCGCTCGCCGCCTCGCTGGGCGCCAACATCATCGGCTTCGCCATCGGCTCTGCCGTCGCCGGCGCCTATTCCGAATATCTGACCTTCGGTGCTGTCACCACCTGGGGCTCGGCCTTCGCGCTCGGCACCCTGATGATGAGCGTCGCCTTCGCCGATCTGGTGGACGTCGCCCGCCGGCTGCTGACCGGCCGCGCCCCGGCCCTGCTGCCGCAGGGCGTGCCCAGCATCGAGCACAAGCCGATGGTCTCGATCCACGTCGCCGCCTGCCGCGAGCAGCCGGACGTGCTGAACGCCACGCTGGCCTCGCTGTCGCGGCTCGACTACCCGAACTACGAGGTCGTCGTCCTGATCAACAACACCGTGGAGGAGCATCTGGTCCGCCCGGTGGAGGAGATGTGCCAGGCGCTGGGGCCGAAGTTCAAGTTCCACTGGTACAAGAAGATCTCCGGCTTCAAGGCCGGCGCCCTGAACGCCGCGCTGCGCCACACCGATCCGGCCGCCGAGATCGTCGCCGTGCTGGACGCCGACTACACCGTGTCGCCCGACTGGCTGTCGAAGCTGGCCCCGACCTTCGCCGATCCGTCGGTCGGCATCGTCCAGGCTCCGCAGGAACACCGCGACGGCCACGAGACGGTGCTGAAGTCGGCGATGACCGCCGAGTACCGTCCCTTCTTCGATGTCGGCATGCAGGAGGGCGTGTCGTCCCAGGCCTTCATCTGCCATGGCACGATGATCATGCTGCGCCGCTCGGCGATGGATCAGGTCGGCGGCTGGTCGGAAGCCGGCATCTGCGAGGACACCGAACTGGGCCTGCGCATCCTGTCGGCCGGCTACCGCGCCGCCTACACCGACGAGCGCCTCGGCGCCGGTCTGGCCCCGGACAACTTCATGCAGTTCCGCAAGCAGCGCGACCGCTGGGTGTTCGGCTCGACCCAGATCGTCCGCGCCCACTGGAAGAAGTTCCTGCCGGGGGCGGCCGAGCTGAGCGCGCGGCAGAAGCTGGGCTACGTCACCAACTGGATCCGCTGGTGGTCCGATGCCGTCGGCCTGTTCGCCGCCGCTGCGGCGGTGGTCTGGACCTTCGCCTCGCTGGTTCTGCCGCTGCACCTGCCGCCGGTGGCCGCCACCGCCGCCGTGCTGGGTGCCCTGGTCCTGCGCGCCGGTTCCAGCCTGTTGGCCTCGCGCTATGCCTCGGGCAACAGCTGGAAGGAAAGCCTGGGTGCCTGCGCCGTCGGCATGGCACTGTCCACCACCGTCGCCCTGGCCGTCGTCCGCGGTCTGGTCCGCAAGCACGATGCCTTCCGGGTGACCGCCAAGGGCGGCAAGCGCGCCGCCGGCCGCTTCTGCGCCAAGCCGGAAGCCTGGCTGTCGGCCGCGCTGGTCGCCTCGTCCGCCAGCGCTGCGCTGGTCAACCCGCTGGGCACCCTGTCGCTGGAACTGTGGTCGGTGCTGCTCGCCGCTATGGCGGTGCCGAACCTGATGGCCGTCGCCTTCGGCATCGGTGACATGCTTCCGGTCCGTGAAGCCAAGCCGGCCCCGGTTCCGGCCGCCCAGCAGGGCAACACGGCCGGCCAGGAGCAGGGCACGAGCCACCCGGTCGCCGCGTAAGCCTCTCCTCCTTCACTCATGCAAAAACGGCCCCTTCCCCGCCTGACCGGTGGGGGAGGGGCCGACTTTTTTGGGGGTGTAGTCGTTTTTCCTACCAAGGTGAAACTTGTCTGCAACAGCGCTTCGTGCCTACCATCGGCGGCTCAAACCGATAAAGACGCGCGAACCAACGCGCCAGCAAACCTTCGGAGGGAGATCGTCATGCACGTCGTGAAAGCGTCCGACCAGTCCCCGCCTTCGCTATTGTCAGGTGACAACCGGGTTCGACTGGAACACTGGCTGGCCGCACAGGCCGGCGCATCCCGTGTCACGGTGACGGAGGATGGACGGCTCGGCGGCGGGGCGATCTCCCTGAATCTGGCGGTGACGCTGGATATCGTCGGCGGGCCGCTGGCCGGGCGCCATGCCTGCGTGCTGCGGGCCGAGGGCGGCGGGCGTATTTCGGCCAGCATCGGCAAGCTGCGGGAATTCGTGGTGCTGCGCGCCGCCTGCGCGGCCGGGGTGATGGCGCCGGAACCGCTGTTCGGCTGCGACGATCCCGCGGTACTGGGCCATGACTTCTACATCATGCGGCGGGCCGAAGGTCTCGGTGCCGGCCATGCGGTGACGCGGTCCGACGCGGCGCAGCCGGACCTGGCGCGCGAGCTTGGGCGGCAGCTTGGCTTGCTGCACCGGATCACACCGGATACCGAGGGGCTGGAGCGGCTGGGCGAGGCGCCCGACTGTCCGGCGCAGGAGACGCTGGCGCAGTACCGCCGCTGGTTCGGCGATCTGGGGCGGCGCGATCCGGTGATCGCCTGGGGGTTGCGCTGGCTGGAGGTCAACGCGCCGCAACCGGGTGCGGTGGTGCTGTGCCATCGCGACTTCCGCACCGGCAATTATCTGGTCAAGGACGGTGCGCTGACCGCGATCCTGGATTGGGAGTTCGCTGGATTCAGCGACCCGATGGAGGACCTCGGCTGGTTCTGCTCCCGGTCCTGGCGGTTCCGCCGGCCCGACCGCGAGGCGGGCGGCATCGCCGACCGGGCGGAGTTCTATGCCGGCTATGAGGAAACCTCCGGCCGCCGCGTCGATCAGGCGCGGGTCGCCTATTGGGAGACGGCGGCCTATCTGCGCTGGGCGGCGATCGCGGTGGAGCAGGGGCTGCGCCACAGCTCCGGCGCCGAGCGCTCGCTGGAACTGGCGCTGACCGGACGGATGCTGCCGGAAATCGAGATGGACATGCTGCGCCATCTGCGCGCCATCAGCGCCATCGGCTGCGTGGCGGCGGGTGCCGTGGAGAGGGTGGCCTGATGCGCGCCAATCCCGACGCCCGCGGCCTGCTGGAGATCGCCGCTTCCACCTTCCGTGCCGACGTGCTTCCCCATGTGGCGCCGGAGGCGCGTTTCGCCGCGCTGATGGTCGCCAATGCGTTGGAGATTGCCGAGCGCGAGTTGAAGGGGTTGGACGCCGCCGGCCATTCGATGCTGGGGGCGCTCGCCTTGCTTTATGGCGAGGATGCCGACGACGCGCTGTCCGGCGACGACCTGCGCAAGCGGGTGGAAGCCTTGCAGCACCGCCTGTGCATCGAGATCGCCGCCGGCGATTTCGACCAGGAGGGGCAGGACGTGCTGATGGACTCGCTCGAGGCCATCGTCGAAGCGCGGCTGGGAATTTCCAATCCGAAGGCGTTGGGGTAAGGGCACTGGGGTGGGGCGCTTCCGGCGCCCCGCTTCGCGGTCAGGCTCTTTGCGCCTTCCGTTCGCGCTTAACCTCATACATGGCGGCATCGGCCTTCCGCAACGCTGCGTCCACGGTGACGGTGCAGGGATCGACGGCGGTGGGGCCGAAGCTAGCGCCGGAATAGTGCAGGGTGACGCCCCGCAACCCGTATTCGCCGATCAGCAGCGGCGCCAGACGGTTGCACAGGGTCTCCGCAGCTGCCTGACCCGCAGCATCTCCGGATGGACCCAGGCCGGTGACGATGAATTCGTCGCCGCCGAAGCGGCCTAGGATGTCCCCGGACCGGAGGCCTGCCGACAGGCGCTTGCCCACCTCGATCAGAAACGCATCTCCGACTTCATGGCCATGACGGTCGTTGATCGCCTTGAAGCCATCGAGATCGATGAAAGCGATCAGGACCGTCTGCCCCGTCGATTCGGCGCCGGCGAACAGACGGTCCATCTCCTTCAAAAGGAATCGCCGGTTGGGCAATCCGGTCAGGACGTCGGTGAAGGAATAGGCCTCCAACGCGCTGTTGACCGATTGCAGGTTTTCGAGAAGCTGTTCCCGTTCCACATGCAGGCCGATCAGCGAGGAGAAGAGGCGGAGAGTCTGCTCCCCCTTCGGGGTCAGCGGCTTGCGTTCGGACCCGGCCGCGCACAGCGTTCCGAAAAGCGTGCCGTCATTCAGCCGGACCGGAGTGCTGACATAGGTCTGGATGCCGAGAGCCTTGGCGGCGTCGCAATCGCCCCATAGCGTCGGCACGTCTTCGGTGTGGAACTTCCCCTCATCGAGTGCGCGCTTGCACAGCGTCCCTTCCCAAGGAACGACAAGCCCTTCAGGAATCTGCATTGTCTTGGTGTTGTAGGCAAACAGAACACGCTGTATGCCCATTTCCTGGTCGATGCAGGTCAGATAGGTGGCCTCCAGTTCCGTTACCGCTTCAAGCAGGCTCAGCAGCGGGCGGGTCAAATCCTCTACCGACCGGGCGGAAGACAGGGTTTCGGAAATCTCGGAGAAAAACTTGTCTGACATGAATGATCCGTCAACTGCGCGACAACAGATTGTCCACGAAAAGTTGTGACTGCACTTCAGGAATGGGCCACCTGCTGCTGTCCCATCCCGGATACGTTTCGTGAGCAGCCTCAACTTCATACTCTAAACAGGATAATGCCATAACCTAATGCAGCGTTCAAGTTAGGGAACCTATCTATCCTGTGCCATCAACTTCCAGGCCACTTGCGTGAGGCGTTGAAGTCCCCGTGAATGCACCGAGGGCAAGCGTTTCAGGAAATCCGATGCGGGGCGGGGAATGAACCGTATCGCAATTGCCGCCAAGCCTGCGCTCGACAGACGGGGGCGTTGCGGCCATATAATCGGTTCCTGTTCCGTACCCGTCCCCTGATCCGGATCGCCGCCCCATGGCAAGTCCCGTCCTCTCCGCCATTCCCGCCAAGCCGCTCGCGAAGCTGGAAGCCGGAAAGCAATTCGTCATCGTGTCGGACTACACGCCTGCGGGCGACCAGCCGAACGCCATCGAGGAACTGACCGGCGGACTGCGGCAGGGCGAGAAGGATCAGGTGCTGCTGGGCGTCACCGGGTCGGGCAAGACCTTCACCATCGCGCACGTCATCCAGACGGTGCAGCGCCCGACGCTGATCCTGGCGCCCAACAAGACGCTGGCGGCGCAGTTGTATGGCGAAATGAAGTCGTTCTTCCCGAACAACGCGGTGGAATATTTCGTCTCCTACTATGACTATTACCAGCCGGAAGCCTACGTCCCGCGCACCGACACCTATATCGAGAAGGAATCGTCGATCAACGAGCAGATCGACCGCATGCGCCACTCGGCGACGCGGGCCCTGCTGGAGCGCGACGACGTCATCATCGTGGCGTCGGTGTCCTGCATCTACGGTATCGGTTCGGTCGAGACCTATTCCGAAATGACGGTGGACCTGCGCAAGGGCGAGGTGATCGCCCAGCCGGAGCTGCTGCGCAAGCTGACCGAGCTTCAGTACAAGCGCAACGACGCCGCCTTCGGCCGCGGCCTGTTCCGTGTACGCGGCGACACGGTGGAGCTGTTCCCGGCCCACATGGAAGATCGGGCGTGGCGCATCTCGCTGTTCGGCGACGAGATCGAGGCCATCCACGAGATCGACCCGCTGACCGGCGAGAAGCTGGCGGCGCTGGAGGCCGTGCGCGTCTATCCGAACAGCCACTATGTGACGCCGAAGCCGACGCTCAATCAGGCGATCAACCAGATCAAGCGGGACCTGAAGGACCGGCTGGAGGAGTTCGCCGCCGAAGGCAAGCTGCTGGAGGCGCAGAGGCTGGAGCAGCGCACCACCTTCGACATCGAGATGATGGCGGCCACCGGCTCCTGCGCCGGCATCGAGAACTATTCCCGCTATCTGACTGGCCGCGCCCCCGGCGATCCGCCGCCGACGCTGTTCGAATATCTGCCGGGCGATGCGCTGCTGATCGTCGACGAGAGCCACGTCATGGTGCCGCAGATCGGCGGCATGTACCGCGGCGACTTGGTCCGCAAATCGACGCTGTCCGATTACGGCTTCCGCCTGCCCAGCGCCAAGGACAACCGCCCGCTGAAGTTCGAGGAATGGGAGGGGATGCGGCCGCAGACGGTTTTCGTTTCCGCCACCCCCGGTCCCTGGGAAATGGAGCGCACCGGCGGCGTCTTCACCGAACAGCTGGTCCGCCCGACCGGCCTGATCGATCCGCCGGTGATCATCCGCCCGACCGAGACCCAGGTCGACGACCTGATCGGCGAGTGCAAGGAGGTGGTCGCCAAGGGCTATCGCGTGCTGGTCACCACCCTGACCAAGAAGATGGCCGAGGCGCTGACCGAATATATGCACGAGGCAGGATTGCGCGTGCGCTACATCCACTCCGACGTGGAGACGCTGGAGCGCATCGAGATCATCCGTGACCTGCGGCTGGGCGCCTATGACGTGCTGGTCGGCATCAACCTGCTGCGCGAGGGGTTGGACATCCCGGAATGCGCGCTGGTGGCGATTTTGGACGCCGACAAGGAAGGCTATTTGCGGTCGAAGACCTCGCTGATCCAGACCATCGGCCGTGCCGCCCGTAACATCGACGGACGGGCGATCCTCTACGCCGACAAGATCACCGACAGCATGAAGTACGCCATCGACGAAACGGCACGACGCCGAGAGAAGCAGATGGCTTACAATCTGGAACACGGCATCACGCCGGAATCGGTGAAGAAGGCCATCGGCGACATTCTGGAAAGCGTGTTCGAGCGCGGCGACCATGTGACGGTCAAGACCGGCCTGAACTCCAACGAGCTGGTCGGGCACAACCTGAAGAGCGTCATCGCCGATCTGGAAAAACGCATGCGGGCCGCTGCCGCCGACCTGGAATTCGAGGAGGCTGCCCGTCTGCGCGACGAGCTGCGCCGGCTGGAGGCTATGGACCTGGGGCTGGAAACCCCCGGCAGTATAGGCATCAGCAGTGCCCGTCAAGGTCGCGGCATTCCGGAAGGGGCGCCGAAGAAGCAAGGCAGGCGCCGCCGCGGACCATGATCTACCTCTTATTGACCCACCCTTGTCCTGAACAGGTTGCAACACCATACTTCCGCTTCCCGTAGGATGGCGCGGGATCGCAGGAGGGTCGTGGCTTGTTCGTTCGTCGTGTCTTGATGGTGCCGCTGATTGCGCTGGCGCTGGGTGGCGTCGGCATCGGGTCGGTGTTCATCGCCGCGGCGGCGGATGCGAAATCCGCAGCGAAGCCGAACGCGGTGGCCGAACTGCCGCCGCCGTCTCTCAAGACCAGATCAGGCGATTGCGAACTGGCGGAACAGGGTAACGCCGATGCCGCGTTCCGGCTGGCACGCCGCTATCTGTTCGGCAAGGGGGTGCACAAGGACCGGCGGCTCGGCACCGCCTGGCTGCGCGCCGCCGCCTCGCGTGGACATCCGGAGGCGCGACGGCTGGTCAACTATGTGCCCGGCCGCATGGGGCGCATCCGTCCCTGGTGCCGCCCCGGCGCCGGGCCGGTGCGGGAGATGGGGCCGCCCCCGGCTGAGGTGGTGGCGCTGGTCAACGGCATCGCGCCAAAGTACGGCGTCGACCCGGCGCTGGTGCTGGCGGTGATCCAGGCGGAAAGTGCCTTCCGCACCGATGCGGTGTCGCCCAAGGACGCCGCCGGGCTGATGCAGCTGATCCCCGATACGGCCGACCGATTCGGCGTCGGCGACGTCTTCGACCCCAAGCAGAACATCACCGGCGGGGTGAAATACCTGCGCTGGCTGCTGGCCTATTTCCAGGGCGACGTGACGCTGGCGCTGGCCGGCTACAATGCCGGGGAGGGGGCGGTCGACCGCTACAAGGGCGTTCCGCCCTATGACGAGACGCGCAACTACGTCCGCATCATCCGCCGCATCTACGACAACACCCGCCATCCCTTCGACGGGTCGGTGGCGGAGCCGTCTTCGGCCATGCCGGCCATCCGTGCTGCAGCGGAACGCGCGGTCGAGGCGGAGTTGCCACGCGGCGCCAAATCGCCGAAAAAGGGATAGTCCCGTCAATCCTGAACAGGAGTGCCCGCCCGTGCCGATGTCCGAACGCAACGTCCTCGGCCTCAGCGCCGCCGGGTTCCACCGGATGGCTTACACCCAGTGGGGGCGGGACGATGCCGCGCGCACGGCGGTCTGCGTCCATGGGCTGACGCGCAACGGCCGAGATTTCGACCGGCTGGCGCTGGCCTTGGCGGATGGCTGGCGGGTGGCCTGTCCCGACGTGGTCGGGCGCGGCCGCAGCGACTGGCTGCCGGTGCCGGCGCTCTACGGCTATCCGCAATACTGCTCCGACATGGTGGCGCTGATCGCCCGCATGGGGGTGGAGACGGTCGATTGGATCGGCACCTCGATGGGCGGGCTGATCGGCATGACTCTGGCGGCGCAGGCCAACAGCCCGATCCGCCGCATGGTGATCAACGATGTCGGCCCCTTCATCGCCCAGGCCGGGTTGCAGCGGATCGCCGATTATGTCGGCAAGGATCCGGTGTTCGAGGATCTGCCGGCGCTGGAATCCTACCTGCGCTTCGTGCTGATGGGCTTCGGCACGATCGGCGACGAGTGCTGGCGCCATATGGCGCAGCACAGTGCCCGGCCGCTGCCCGACGGGCGGTTCCGCTTGGCCTACGATCCGGCCATCGGCGATGCGTTCAAGACGGCGCCCATCGGCGATGTCGATCTGTGGGCGTTGTGGGATCGTGTGCGTTGCCCGGTGCTGGTCCTGCGCGGTGCCGAGTCCGACCTGCTGAGCGCCGAAACGGCGGAGCGGATGGCGGAGCGTGGGCCAGGGGCTGCCGGTCTGGTGCGGGTGGTTGAAATTGCCAACACCGGCCACGCCCCCTCCCTAATGACGGATGAGCAGATCGCCATCGTCCGCAACTTCCTCGCGGAGAGCTGAGCGGCTCTCCGCCAAGCGGAGATCAGTTCACCCGGCGCAGCACCGTGTCGAGCCGTCCATGGCCGTCCTTGTCGAGCCAGCTGGCAGCGACACGGCCATCCGGACGCAGGCGGTAGCGCAGGATGTTGCGCCCCTTTTCGTCGAAGACCAGCTCGCCATTCTCGATCCGGCCCTTGCGGCGCACCCGTTCGGCTGGCTGGTCAGATTCCATGCCGGCGCCCAGCACATAGTCGGCATAGACGGCGTCGCCCTCGGCCTTTTCCACCGACAGGGCGACCTCGCGGCCATTGATGTAGCTGCCGTACCACATGCCCATGTAGGGGCGCAGCGTGGCGGTCGCGTCGTTGCCCCTGGCGGAGCCGGAGGAGTTCGCGGGCAGGGCGGCCTGCAGCATCTCGGCGCTCGGGCTGCGGCCCCAGGTCTCGTCGCAGGGCGGGTCGTTGGGAGTCGGCGGCTCCTCCGCGAAGCGGACGATGCAGGCGCCGAAGCGGCGGACGAACAGCCCGGTGTTGGCGGCGCCATGGCCGATCAGCAGAGACGGCTGGTCGACGATCAGGCTGCTCAGCCCGCGCTGGGTCAGGATGCTGCGGGCCGGCTCGGCGCGTCCGCCCGGATCGAAATCGTCGCCGTGGAAGAAGAACATCATCACCCGCGCCCGCCGGACCTCGCGCAGGATCGGCCAGAGCTGGGCGGCGTTCTCGCGGTAGCTGTCGAACGCCTCGGTGAAGTTGCCGAAGGCGGCCGGGGCGGTGGCGATGACGGAGTCGATGGCGTTGGTCTGGCCGGCGGCAATCAGTGAGATGAAGGCGCCGAAGGACTGGCCGGTCAGGGCGACCCGGCGATAGCCCTTGGCTTTCAGCGCCTCCGAATAGCCGGCGAGCGCACGGGCGCTGTTGGGCAGGGTGTCGCTGACCCGCATGCGGTCCAGCCGGTAGACGTCCCAGCCGGCGTCGCGCATCGCCTTCATGTAGAGCGGGGTGGGGGCTTCCGAATCTTCGGACTCCACCGAGCGGCCGTGGCTCCAGACCACCGCGCCACGGGCCTTTGCCGGACCGGCCAGTGAGGCCTCGCCGTAGGCGGATTTCAGAACGATCTGGGCCGTTGCCGGGCGGGCGACCGTCAGGCCCCCGGCGACAGCCAGTCCGATCGTCGCGACCAGTGCAAGCACAACCCCCCGAATCGTCCGCCTCATGCCCAGCGACCCCCTGAACTGCTTAGTCGCTTCAGGATTGCCGCGGTTCCTTAACGCGACCTTTCCATGGTTTTCACTGTCACGGACCGCCACATTTTGTCACAGGCGGATATCGCAAATAAGAATGACTCGCAATTAGGAAAGAGAGGCGGTAGGGTGTTCCTGCAACCGGATGAAGGAGCATCGGCATGTGCGGAACGGTGGAAGAGGGGCGGTATTCGCCTTGGACGGTGGCGGACCTGACGACCGCCGAACGGGCGCTGCTGACCGGTGTGCGCCAGTGGTTCCGTGCCGGCACCGCCGGCGCGATGGCATCGATGCGCATCGGGCTGAATGTGGCCGGCGTGCCGAACACCGCACTGCTGCCGCTGTTCGCCCTGCTCGGCACCTTTGCGGTGTCAGGTGCCCGCCGGCCGGAGATCCGCTGCCCGGCCTGCAGCCGGATCGGCATCGACGAAGCCGCCCTGCTGGATTCCCTGGCCGCGGTACAGAGCGGCGATGCGGAAATGGCGGCGCAGCTGTTCGACCGCTGGCTGCCGCCGGTCGCACTGCTCATGGCGACCGACGCGATGGTCGAACTGGGCGGCATCCTGGATGGTGCGCGTATCTTCCTGCCGCGCCGACGGGTGGCGCGTCTGGTGACGCCGGCAACCGGCCCCACCATGGGCGATATGGCGATGGCGGCCGAATAGACGTCGGCGAGATAGATAATGGCGGCGTGGGGGGTCAGTCGCCGGCCATCTTCAGGCTCCGGCTGCGGTCTGAAGGGATGCTGGCCGTGCCACCGGCTTCAGGCAGCCGTTTGTGCAGAAGCCACTGGTCGATGGCGACGCGGACCAGCCGGCCTTCCGGCGTATGGTAGAGGAACTGTCCGCGCTCCCGCCCGCAATGTTCATAGCCCAGCCGTTCGTAGAAGGGCAGCACGCCGACATTGTCGCGATCGACGCCCAGTTCGGCGAAGGGCACGCCGCGCTGGATCACCACCCGTTCGGCTGCCCGCACCAGACGGACACCGATCCCGATCCCACGAAAGGGTTCGAACACCCGTAGTGCCCATAGGGTCGCCCGGCCGTTCGGCCGCTTGCGCAGGAAATCGATGCAGATCTGGCCGACCGGGAAACCGTTGACGTCGGCCAGCAGCATGGCGCCGTCACCGCGTTCCTGAAGACGGAAAGCGCCAGCGATGATTTCGCGATGGGGTGTGTGCAGACCGTACCATTCGAGCGTCGGCAAATCCTCCTGCCTTGCCGGACGGATGGTCAGCGGCAGCCCGATCTTCTCGCTGTTCCCGCCTTCGCTGCTGTCCTCCTCTGCCGTATCCAGTCCGAAGTGAGCGGTGGTGGCTGTGCCGCAGATGCCGACGCGGCGCTGTGCTGTTGCCATGATGCCGATGCCTCGCAGGTTTTTCCCCGCACTGTGCCGCCGATGGATCGGGTGGCGGCTTCGCTGACAACCCTACACGCCATGCGGACGTTCCCACGCTGCGCGGTTGGGATAAGGCTTTCGGTGGGACACCCCTTTTCCGTGGCTTCGCACAAAACAAATAAAATTTGATGAGAATTAACAATAGGCTGTCAGCGGTAGTGTTCTGATGAGAGTTGGTCCTTACGAATGAAAGGTAGCCTACGAAAACAGCAGTGGGTTGAATGCCGGAAGTCTTATTGACGTTAGAGGACGCGGTTTGATAAATCTGCGGGCAGAGGTAAAATCTCTATCGCATGAAGAATAAGACAGTTTCACCTAAAATTTTCTTCATCGGGCGGGAGATTGAATCATGACGAGAATCGTCAATCTGGGACGTACCGGTTTATTCGTGGCGATGCGCGGTGGAGTTATGACCAGCCTGGGCGGTCACAGCCATTGGCGCAGCGCCGACGAGGTTCGCCGCGCCGCGCTGGCGGAGAATATTCCGGTCAGCGATCTTGTTGTCCGCACGCTGGCTTGAGCGGTCGCATCGCGGCCAAGCCTGGACAATGAAAAGGGCGCGTTCCTGGGAACGCGCCCTTTCTTCTAACCTGCACCGTGAAACGGATCAGCCGGCGCGGACGCGGGTCACGAAGCGCTCGACCTCGGATCTCAGGGTTCCCGACTGGCGCGACAGTTCGTTGGTCGCCTCCAGAACCTGGCGGGCCTCTTCACCGGCATTGTTGGCCGAAGCATTCACCGCGACGATGGTTTCGCTGACCTCGCGGGTGCCGATCGACGCCTGCTGCACGTTGCGGGCGATCTCCGTCGTGGCGGCGCCTTGCTCTTCCATGGCCGTGGCGATGGAGGTGGAGATCTCGTTGATGCGGGCGATGGTGCCGGAGATGGAGCGGATGGCCCCGACGGCCTCCTGGGTCGCCCCCTGAACAGCGCCGATCTGCGAATTGATCTCCTCCGTCGCCTTGGCGGTCTGGTTGGCGAGGCTCTTTACCTCGCTCGCCACGACGGCGAAGCCCTTGCCGGCCTCACCGGCACGTGCCGCCTCGATGGTGGCGTTCAAGGCAAGCAGGTTGGTCTGGCTGGCGATGTCATGGATCAGCTTAACCACCTGCCCGATGCGGCTGGCGGCATCGGCCAAGCCCTGCACGGTGGCGTTGGTCCGCTCGGCTTCGGTCATCGCGGCATTGGCGATGGCGGCCGACTGGGTCACCTGATGGCTGATTTCGCCGATTGAGGCGGTCAGCTCCTCCGCTGCCGCGGCGACGGTCTGGATGTTGACCGAGGCCTCCTCAGCGGCGGCGGCGACCTGCGTCGACTGCTCGCTGGTGGTTTCCGCCGTGCGGCTCATCGCCTGGGCAGTGCCCTGAAGCTGTTGGGCGGCACTCGCCACCGCCTGGACAACACCCTTCAACTCGCGTTCGAAGCTGTCGGCGGTGCTGCCCAGTTCCCGCGCGATGATCGCCGCGGTGTTCAGGTCGATATAGACGGAGGTGGCGAGGTCCATATCCAGGAACACCGCCTTGTTGATCGCCTGGAGAAGCTGCGACAGCTTTTCCGGCTTCTTGCGGTGGATCTGGGTCGCCAGCTCGATCAGCTTGTTCAGGGTGAAGCAATAGGCGCCGGTGTACCAGCGCGGTTCGAGCCCGATGCGCTGGTGGGTCTGGCCGATCTTCAGGACCTGATTGACATAGGCCTCGTCGAAGGTGCCGGTGAAGACGTTGCGAAGCCAATGCTGCTTCTGCAGGTCGCGGGCGCGGCCGGTCACCGCCGGATCGACCAGCATCGGTGCCACCTGCGGCACGGCGCGCAGGTAGCCGTAGAAATCTTCCAGAATTTGATCGATGCGCTGCGCCAGATAGGGCTGGAACTCCCGCAGGGTTGCCTTCGTCGCCTCGTCGATGCGCAGGAAGGTGATGCGGTTGATAATCGATTGAGTCTGGGCAGCGTTCGACATGGAGCCCTCTCCCATTTGTGATATGACTGGCGTACTAAGAATTGGCGAAAATGCAATCTTTCCCGCGGGCCGCACATCATGCGCAGGCATTCGCAACTTTGAACCTGCCACTTTGTCGCATGACATCTTTAAGCGGCAGCAATCGCAATGGTTTGCGGCCGGCTGGGATCGAAGCCGAAACGGTCCACAAAAGAAAAGGCCGGCGGGGCCATGGGCACCGCCGGCGTGAAGGTTACAGGTCTGGAGGCAACAGGCGGGCCGACAGCCCGCTGGAACGATGCGGAGCGCGGCATAGCCGGTCCCGCATATGTCCCGTCCAGCAGCGCCGCAGCCGGACGGGAAAACGATGTCGGGTCAGGCCACCATCGGGGTGGCCGGGCGGCGCAGGGCCTGTGCGGCGCTGAGCACCGCCTTCTGGAGCTTTTCGAAAGCCCGCACTTCGATCTGGCGCACCCGTTCGCGCGAAACCGAGAATTGCTGGCTCAGCGCCTCCAGGGTCGAGGGGTCGTCCTTCAGGCGGCGTTCGAAGAGGATGCGGCGTTCACGGGCATCCAACCGGTCCAGCGCCTGTCCGACCAGCCGGCGGCGCAGCGCCAGTTCGTCGGCCTCGGCCAGCATGGCGTCCTGGGTGGGCCGGTCATCGGCCAGCAGTTCCAGCCAGTTGGTTTCGCCATCGGACGAGAGGGTGGCGTCGAGCGAGCTGTCGTTGGCGGCGAGACGGCGGTTCATCTCCACCACCTCGGTCTCCGGTACGTCCAGTTCGGCGGCGATGGTGGCGACGGTCTCCGGCGACAGGTCGCCCTGCTCCAACTCGGCCATCTGGCTCTTAAGGCGGCGCAGGTTGAAGAACAGTTTCTTCTGAGCGGCGGTGGTGCCCATCTTCACCAGCGACCAGCTATGCAGGATGTATTCCTGGATCGCCGCGCGGATCCACCAGGTGGCGTAGGTGGCGAAGCGGAACCCGCGCTGCGGATCGAATTTCTGGGCCGCCTGCATCAGGCCGACATTGCCCTCTGCGACCAGATCGACCAGCGGCAGGCCATAGCCGCCGAAACCGCGGGCGATCTTGATGACGAGGCGGAGATGGCTGCCCACGAGCTGTTCCAGGGCCTGCGGATTCCCGCGCTCGCGCCAAGCGATGGCGAGGTCGCGCTCGACATCCGGGGCAAGGATCGGGAAGCGCTTCGACTCCTCGATGTAGCGGGTCAGGCTGGCGTTTTCACCGGTCAGCAGTTTCTTCAGCACGCTATTGCCTCCTCTCCAACGCTTCCCGGAACGGCCTCTTTTCCAAGGCCGGCCCGGTCGGGGCCCATGGCGGGGATCGCCCTAGAGGCGATGATCCATTGGCGGACGCAGGAATATCGTCCGTCTTTATCGGCTCTGGCCGGCTTTGGTTTGTGGTGGGGTCTGTATTTTGCTTGGCGTCTTAAGGAACTGCGTCCTTATGACACTGTTAATGTGGCCGCAGAAATGCGACCGATCAACCCTGTAAAGGGCGTGTTCCGGGTGTTTTTCGGCGTATACCCAGGCTCTTCTTCCACCCGCACCGGCAGTCTGGAGGAGGAGCCATTTCTATGACCCCTGACCTTCGGCCGGGTGACTTACGGGCGAGCGGTTCATTCCCAATCGGCCGGTCGAACTTAGGACCGGACATCATCGCCACACCGCATCTGCGAAAGGGAACGGGGGCAGGCAGTCCCCCGGTCGACCGGATTGGCGGGAGGCGGCTATGCCTCTGCGATGAGGATGGTGATAGAACCGCCCGTGGTCCCTCAACCATACCGGAACCCTAGATGGGAAGGCCGAGCCAGTTCGCCACCCGAACATTGGTCATATGACGACAATGGGCAACGGGGTAGCCCGGGCGGAGTGCGGCGGCGACGGGCAGAGCCAGGGATTGGCAAAGAAAAAGGCGCGTCCCGGAGGACGCGCCCGATCGAGCAGCGATGGATGGAAGGCCGTTATTCGGCCGCCGCACGCTTGCGGCCAAGCCCGAGCTTGGTCGCCATTTCCGAACGTGCCTTGGCGTAGTTCGGGGCAACCATCGGGTATTCCGGCGGCAGGCCCCACTTGGCGCGGTATTCGTCCGGCGTCATGTCGTAGACGGTCTTCAGATGCCGCTTCAGCATCTTCAGCTTCTTTCCATCCTCCAGACAGACGATGAATTCCGGCGTGACCGACTTCTTGATCGCGACGGCCGGGACCAGTTCGGCCTTGGCCGGGGCCGGCTTGTCGTCGCCCAAATTGCGGAAGGCGATCTGGACGCTGTTGATCAGCGTGGGCAATTCCTGAACCGGCACCGAGTTGTTGCCGACATAGGCGGCAACGACCTTGGCGGTAAGCGACTGCAGTTCGGTTTGATCGATGGTCATGGCTGCGATCCCTTGTGACGCGGATGCGGGCGGATCAGCCGTTGACCAGATCGCGCAGCTGCTTGGCCGGCTTGAACTTCGGAGCCTTGGAGGCGGCGATCGCCACGACCTCGCCGGTGCGCGGGTTGCGGCCTTCACGGGCGGCGCGCTCGGCCACCTCGAAGATGCCGAAACCGGCCAGGCGCACATCTTCGCCGCGGCCCAGCGCGCCGGAGATGCCCTCGAACACAGCCTGAACGACCTTGGCCGCGTCGGCCTTCTTGATGCCGGCGTTGGTGGCGACGGTTTCGATCAGCTCGGCCTGGTTCATGCAAAACTCCATTTGTTCGGTTTGGTTTCGGTTTTTCGGAGTTATTGGCAGAACGGCACCATCCGCACAAGAGCGAACACAGATCGGGCAACCGTTGGTGTTTTTCTTGCGCGTCATTCGTTCGCTATCTGTGGCGTTGCTGCATCAAGTACCGGGTCCGGATGGCGTTTCGTTCGCTATCGCCGCAGATTTCCAGGGCTTCGGCATCTCGGGCCCGCTGTCGGGGCTGCGACTCGCAAAGGTCAGCGAAAGACGCTGAGCGCTGCATTTGCTTTGCGGGTGGGTTCGCTCCTTTTCGCGGTCTTGACCCGTCGCAGAGCGACACCATCTGCTGGCAAGTTCGGGTCCGGGCCCCTCTGGCGATCGAGGCGTCGGTCGTGATGTCGGAACCGCTTGATCTCTCCGCTCACGCAGCGTCATCAAGTGGGTTTTGCAATGGACAGTTTGTTAGCGACTGTTTTTCTCGAATTTTTGGGAAAACCGGTCTGGATTTGGTTGGTATTCGTCGGCATTGTCCTGACCCTTCTGGTTCTGGACCTGGGTGTTTTGAACCGCCGCGACCACGTCATCGGCGTCGGCGAGAGCCTGAAGCTCTCCGCATTCTACATCGCTGTGGCGATGCTGTTCGGCGGCTGGGTCTGGTGGTCGATGGGCGGCGAAGCCGGCCTGCAGTATTACACGGGCTTTTTCGTCGAAAAGAGCCTGTCACTCGACAATGTCTTCGTCATATCGCTGATCTTCAGCTATTTCGCGGTGCCGCGTGAATTGCAGCACCGGGTGCTGTTCTGGGGCATCCTGGGCGTCATCGTGCTGCGCGGCCTGATGATCGGCGCCGGTGCGGCGCTGGTGTCGGAATTCCACTGGATCCTCTATGTCTTCGGCGCCTTCCTGCTGCTGACCGGCATCAAGATGCTGTTCGCCAAGGACGAGGAGACCAACCTGGGCGAGAATGTCGCGCTCCGGTTCGTGAAGCGCCACATCCGCGTCACCGGCCGCTTCCACGGCCATCGCTTCCTCGTCAAGGAGCCGGTGGGCGACAGCGGCGCGATGCGCTGGACGGCCACGCCGCTGCTGATGGCGCTGATCATGGTCGAACTGGCCGATCTGGTCTTCGCGGTGGACAGCGTGCCCGCGATCTTCGCCATCACCACCGACCCATATCTGGTCTATACCAGCAACATCTTCGCCATCCTGGGCCTGCGCGCGCTGTATTTCGCCCTGGCTGCGATGGTCCACCGCTTCCGCTACCTGAAATACGCCCTGGCGCTGGTGCTGGTGTTCATCGGTGGCAAGATCTTCTACACGCAGGTCTTCGGCAAGCCCGACCCGCTGATCGCGCTGGGCGTGACCTTCGCCCTGATCGGCGGTGGCGTGGTGGTGTCGCTGTGGAAGACCAGCCGCGAAAACAAGGCGGTGGCGGCCGAGTAACCGCGACGCTCGACGCTGGGGGGCGGCACGCCGGTGCCGCCCTTTCCGTCATTCTCAGAACCCCAGCTTCGCCAGTTCGGCGATGCTGTCCGCGGCATTGCGGTGGAGGATGAAGCGTCCGCCGGCCGTTTCCCAAGGCTCGCGGGCCTTCTCGCGGTCATCGACCAGGATGGCGCCGGGACTGGCGTAGCGGGCCTTGTCGCGGGCCATGCAGGTGATGACCGGGACGTCGGCCCCCAGCATGCGGGCGACCCAGCGCGTCTTCTGTTGCGGCGCCCAGCTGCCCAAAGGCAGGCCGGTCAGGATGGTCGGCCGGTGCGGCGCGCAGAAGCTCCAAAGCTCCTGCGCGTCGTGCATGAACTCCAGCGTGCCGAAGAAGTCGGCGTGCCGGGACAGCGCCTGCCACATCTCCTTCATGGCCAGCTGTTCCGGCCGCTTGCCGGTTACCGCGACGACGCCGCGGTCGAAATCGGCAAGCACGCCGTCGAGGTCGAGGAACAGTGGCGGCGCCATGTCAGGCTCCGCTAAGTTCCGTCCGTTCGCGGAACTCGTCGAGCGCCTGCGGGTTGGACAGCGCCTCCGTGTTCTTGATCGGCCGGCCGTGGACGGCGTCGCGCACCGCCAGTTCGGTGATCTTGCCCGAGCGGGTGCGCGGGATGTCGGTGACCTGCACGATCTTCGCCGGGACATGGCGGGGCGAGCAATTGTCCTTGATCCGCTTGCGGATGGTGGTGGCAAGAGCCTCGTCCAGTTTCATCCCCTCGCGCAGCACGACGAACAGCACGACGCGCACGTCGCCGTCCCATTCCTGGCCGATGCAGACCGCCTCCATGATCTCCGGCAGCTGCTCGACCTGACGGTAAATCTCCGCCGTGCCGATGCGCACGCCGCCGGGGTTGAGCACCGCGTCCGAGCGGCCATAGATCACCCAGCCGCCATGCTCGGTCTGTTCGATGAAGTCGCCATGGACCCAGATGTTGGGGAAGCGGTCGAAATAGGCGGAGCGGTATTTCGAGCCGTCCGGATCGGCCCAGAAGCCGATGGGCATGCTGGGGAAGGGGCGGGTGCAGACCAGTTCGCCCTTCTCGCCGCGGACGGCGTGGCCGTTGTCGTCGAAGGCCTCCACCGCCATGCCAAGGCCGCGCGTCTGGATCTCGCCCTTCCACACCGGAGAGATCGGGTTGCCAAGCACGAAGCAGGACATGATGTCGGTGCCGCCGCTGATCGAGGCGAGATGGAGGTCCTGCTTGATGGAGCGATAGACGAACTCGAAATTCTCCGGCATCAGCGGAGAACCGGTGGAGGCAAGGGCGCGGACGCTGGCGAGAGAATGGGTCTTCATCGGCTCCAGCCCGGATTTCTCCAGCGACTGGATGAACTTGGCCGAGGTGCCGAACAGCGTCACCTGCTCCGCATCGGCATAGTCGAACAGGATGTTGCCGGTGGGGGCGAAGGGCGAGCCGTCATAGAGGACCGGCGTCGTGCCGCTTGCCAATCCGGTCACCAGCCAGTTCCACATCATCCAGCCGCAGGTGGTGAAGTAGAACAGCCGGTCGCCGGGCTTGAGGTCGCAGTGCAGCCGGTGCTCCTTCACATGCTGAAGGATGGTGCCGCCGGTGCCGTGGACGATGCATTTCGGCTTTCCGGTGGTGCCGGACGAATAGAGGATGAACAGCGGGTGGTCGAATTCGACCCGTTCGAAGGTCGGCTCGGCCACCGGATGGGGCGCCATGAAGTCGTGGAAGCCGACGGCACCGGGGATCGCCGACAGGTCGGGCGCCGTGTCGACATAGGGAACGATGACGGTGGCGACGACGGTCGGCAGATCCTTGAGGACTTCGGCCACCTTGGCGCGGACGTCGTGGCTCTTGCCGTTGTACCAATAGGCGTCGGGGGCGAAGACCACCTTCGGCTCGATCTGGCCGAAGCGGTCGGTGATGCCCTGGATGCCGAAATCGGGCGAGCAGGACGACCACACCGCGCCCAGGCTGGTGGTGGCGATCATCGCCGCCAGCGTTTCCGGCATGTTCGGCATGATGGCAGCGACACGGTCGCCCTTGCCGACACCCTTGGCCTTCAACGCCTGCTGCAGGCGGGAGACGGTGGCCTTCAGCTCCGCCCCGCTCCAGCGGTACTTCACCTTGTCCTCGCCCCAGAAGACGACGGCATTGTCGTCCAGCGCGCCGGCCAGCAGGTTCTCGGCATAGCTGAGGCGGGCTTCCGGGAACCAGCGGGCGCCCGGCATCCTGTCGCCGTCCAGCAGATCGACGGCGCCGAGATCGCCGGTCAGCCCGGCCCACTCCCACAGGAAGCGCCAGAACCGCTCCTTCTCCGCGATCGACCAGTTGTAGAGCGCGTCGTAATCGTCCAGCCGCAGTCCGAATCGCGCATTCGCCGCCTCGCGGAAGACGGTCAGGTTGGCCTGCGCGATGCGCTCCTCACTCGGGCTCCACAGCGGAGTGTCCATTCTCGGTTCCCTCAGCGTCTCGTTTTCGACCGGCCCCAGCGGCCGGCTTTCCTGCCGGGTTGCTTGTTCGTGTCCCGGATTGCCGTGCAGCATAGCGCATGGCCGCACCGGTTGTCTGCGTCCGGGTGGGCGAAATCGGATAGGGTGAGAGAGGGCAACGGTAACGGAATCAAGGCGCTGCAAACGAAAAGGGGCGGGAAGTTTCCTCCCCGACCCCCACGTGTCACCGGTCTGTCGGATTGCCGGTCAGGCGGCTTTCTTCTTGCCGGCGCCGATCCTCGGCTCCTCGCCTTTCAGCAGGCGGCGGATGTTCGCCTCATGCCGGATGAAGACCAGCACGGCGATGAACAGGCAGAGCCCGCCAACCAGCGGTCCGCCGAAATACCAGCCGGTCAACGGGCTGAGGCCGAGAGCCGTCAGCGCCGACAGCGACGAGATGCGGAACAGCGCCGCCATGACGATCCAGGTCAGGCAGGCCAGCAGCCCGACCGGCCAGCACACGGCCAGCAGGACGCCGATTGCCGTGGCGACGCCCTTGCCGCCCTTGAAGCCCAGCCAGACCGGGAAGCTGTGGCCCAGCATGGCGCCGCCGGCGGCCAGAACCGCCGCTTCCGGTCCGGCCCACCACAGGGCCAGCAGAGCCGCGATGGCGCCCTTGCCGCTGTCGAGCAGCAGGGTCGCCAGCGCCAGCGGCTTGTTGCCGGTGCGCAGCACATTGGTGGCGCCGATGTTGCCGGAGCCGATCTGGCGGATGTCGCCCAGACCGGCCATCCGGGTCAGCACCAGCCCGAAGGGGATCGAGCCCAGCAGGTAGCCCAGCAGGGCGGCAAGCACGAGGGTCGGCACCGGATCAGCCCTCCGCCTGCCAGACGGTGCGGCCGTCGACGATGGTGCGCAGCGGCCGGCCCTGGACCGGACGGTTCTCGAAGGGTGAGTTCTTCGACTTCGACTTGAAGCGGCTGACGTCGATCTGCCACGGCACGTCGACATCGAAGACGACCAGATCGGCCGGCCCGCCCTTGACAATTCGGCCCAGGGGCAAATCGAGGATGGCCGCCGGGTTGGCGGTGACGCAGGCCAGCGCCTTCAGAAGCGGCATCCTGCCCTTGTGCACCAGTTCCAGCGTCAGCGGGAACAGGGTCTCCAGCCCGATGACGCCGGGGGCGGCCTGGGCGAAGGGCAGGCGCTTCTGGTCCTGGTCCTGCGGCACATGGTCGGATGCGATGGCGTCGATGGTGCCGTCGGCCAACCCCTCGACGATGGCGCGGCGGTCCATCTCGCCACGCAGCGGCGGCGACACCTTGGCATAGGTGCGGTAATCGCCGACGTCGGTCTCGGTCAGGGCGAAATAGTGCGGGGCGGTGTCGCAGGTCACCTTCAGCCCGCGCGCCTTGGCGCGGCGGATCAGGTCGACGGATTCGCCGGTGGTGATGTGGGCGAAGTGCAGGCGCCCGCCGGTCAGCTCGGCCAGCCGCAGGTCGCGCTCGATCATGATGATCTCGGCCTCGCGCGGGATGCCGACGAGGCCGAGGCGGGTGGCGATCTCGCCGGAATTCATCATGCCGCCCGACGCCAGCGAGGGCTCTTCGGGGTGCTGGACGATCAGCTTGCCGAAAGTCTTGGCGTAGCTGAGTGCCCGGCGCATGGTCTTGGCGCTGACGATGGCCTTGATGCCGTCGGTGAAGGCGACCGCGCCGGCTTGGCCGAGCAGGCCCATCTCGGTGATCTCGTTGCCGTCGGTGCCGCGGGTGGCGGAGCCATAGGCGAAGACCTTGACCAGCTTCACCTCGCGGGCACGCCGCGCGATGAACTCGAGACCGGCGACCTCGTCCAGCACCGGGTCGGTGTTGGGCAGCAGCGCCATGGCGGTGATGCCGCCGGCAGCCGCGGCGCGGGACGCGCTCTTGATCGTGTCCTTTTCCTCCTCACCCGGCTCGCCGATCAGCACCCGCATGTCGACGAGGCCGGGGGCGAGGCACTGGCCGGCGAGGTCGATCACCTCCGCACCCTCGGGTGTGGAGTCGTTGAACAGGCCGGGGCCGAAATCGGCGATGGTCTCGCCATCGATCAGCAGGTCGCCGCGCTGGTCGAGGCCCGTCGCCGGATCGAGCAGGCGGGCGTTGCGGTAGACGGTACGCGCACTCATCAGACGGCTCCCGCAAGGTCGGACTGGCGGCGTTCACGGGTCAGCAGGTCGAGCACGGCCATGCGGACGGCCACGCCCAGTTCCACCTGATCGAGGATCATCGAGCGCTTGAGATCGTCCGCAACCTCCGAATCGATCTCCACGCCGCGGTTCATCGGACCGGGGTGCATGATGACCGCGTCGGGCTTCGCCACCTCCAGCTTCTCGTAATCGAGGCCGTAGAAGTAGAAGTATTCCCGGGTGGAGGGGACGTACTGTCCGCTCATCCGCTCGGTCTGCAGGCGCAGCATCATCACCACGTCGGCATCGCGCAGGCCGGCCTTCATCGAATGATGGACCTCGACGCCCAGCCGTTCGATCTGCGACGGCAGCAGGGTCGGCGGCGCCACGCAGCGCACCCGGGCGCCCATGGCGTTCAGCAGGTGGATGTTGGAGCGCGCGACGCGGCTGTGCAGGATGTCGCCGCAGATCGCCACGATCAGCCCGTCCAGCCGGCCGAGGCGGCGGCGGATCGCCAGCGCGTCGAGCAGGGCCTGGGTCGGGTGTTCGTGGTGGCCGTCGCCGGCGTTGATGACCGAACAGTTGACCTTGTCGGCCAGCAGCTTGACGGCACCTGAATCGGCATGGCGCACCACCAGCGCGTCGAGGTGCATGGCGTTCAGCGTCATCGCCGTGTCGATCAGGGTCTCGCCCTTCTTCACCGAGCTGCTGTCGGTCGACATGTTGATGACGTCGGCCCCCAGCCGCTTGCCGGCCAGCTCGAAGCTGGTGCGGGTGCGGGTGGAGTTCTCGAAGAACAGGTTCACCTGCGTGCGGCCGTCCAACAGGTTGGACTTCTTCACGGGGCGGCGGTTCTGCTCGACATAGCCATCGGCGAGGTCGAGAATCTGGGTGATCTCGCCGGCCCGCAGCCCCTCGATTCCGAGAAGGTGGCGGTGCGGGAAGACCGTGTCGGGGGGCGGGTTCGCGCTCATGGCCGCGGACTATAGGAGCGGTCCGTTACGCCCGCAAGCCGCTCCATGCGAAGGGTTTCACACCGCTCCCGCCTCTTCGAACAACCAGTCGTAGAAGGCCTTCACCTTGGGCCGGGAAAAGTAATGCTGCGGTGCCACGACGTAATAGGCGAGGCTTCCCGGCAGCCGCACATCGAACAGGCGGACCAGCCGCCCAGCGGCGATGTCGTCGGCTACCAGCACGCCGCGGGCGAGCGCAATGCCGTGGCCATTGATCGCCGCCTGAAGGGTGAAGGACGAATCGTCGAACCGCAGGCCGCGTTCGGTGTCCACCCCCTCGATCCCCGCCACCCGGCACCACACCGCCCAGGAAATGTTGTAGTCGTCGTGCAGCAGCGTGTGGTGCCGCAGATCCTCCGGATTCACCAGCGGCCGCTTGCCGGATAACAGAGACGGATGGCCGACCGGGAAGATGTCCTCGGTCAACAGCCGCTCCACCCGCAGATCCGGCCACAGCCCGTTGCCGAAGCGGATCGCCAGATCGACGTCGTGACGGGCGAAATCGACCACCTGCGCCGTGCTGTGGACCCGCACATCCATTTCGGGATGACGCTTTTGGAAGCGGACCAGCCGCGGCACCAGCCATTTGGACGCGAAGCTGGGCATGGTGGAGATGGTCAGCGTGCCGCTGCTGTCGGCGCGGATCAGCCGGTCGGTCGCCTGGGACAGCGTGTCCATCGCCTCGCGCACCGGCGGCAGATAGTTCTGCCCGGCCTCGGTCAGCGCCAGCGCCCGGTTCATTCGGCGAAACAGCGGTAATCCGAGCCACTCCTCCAGCGCCTTGATCTGGTGGCTGACGGCGGCCTGCGTCACATGCAGTTCCTCGGCGGCTTTTGTGAAGGAAAGATGGCGGGCGGCGGCTTCGAAGGCGCGCAGCGCGTTCAGCGGGGGCAGGCGGCGGGACATGGGGCGGTTCTGGACCGGAGGTGGATTCGGATTAGCAAAGCTAATCGATTCTATGAGAAAGCGTCGTTTGTCAGCAAGCCTTCCGTGCCCCATCCTCAGTTTCACAAGCGATCACACTGAACGGAGCGGCGAGGCTGAGGCCCCGCTCCCCATCCAGCGAAGGAAATCGGATCATGGCAAAGGGAACGCAGTCGCAGTTTTCCGCCGCAGAGCTGTTCGTCCGCAAGCCGGTGCAAGCCAACCCCGGTCTGGGCGAGCGCGTGGTGTCGCTGTTCGACCGCCTCGCCACCTGGAACGAGCGCCGCCGGCAGCGCCGGGCGCTGGAGGCCTTGCCCGATCACCTGCTGTCGGACATCGGCATTTCCCGTGCCGACGCCGACCATGAGGCCGAGAAGCCGTTCTGGCGGGGTTGAGCGATGACCGACTCGACGGCAGGGGGAGAGCGGGTCTGGACCGGCGGTTGCCTGTGCGGCGGCGTGCGCTATGCCATCGACACGCACCCGGAGCCGATCTCCTTCTGCCACTGTTCACAGTGCAGGCGCCAGCATAGCCATGTCGGCGCCTACACCGGTCTGCCGCGTGCGGCGTTGCGTCTGCTGAACGACGCCACGCTGACATGGTATGGCTCTTCCGACCGGGCGCGGCGCGGCTTCTGTGCGCGTTGCGGTGCCGGGCTGTTCTGGGAGGCGCTCGACCAGGGCGATGCCGAGGATGGACCACGCATCACCGTGACCGCCGGCAGCCTGGACGATGCGTCGGGGCTCCGGGTCGAGCGCCACATCTTCGTCGACCACAAGGGCGCCTATTACGACATCGGCGACGACGGCGTCGAACGCCGGGCCAGCACGGGAGAGACGGTGGAATGAGCGAACAGGGCAGGGCACTTTCCGGGGGCTGCCTGTGCGGCGGCGTGCGTTTTCTGCTGGCCGAGCGGCCGGACGGGGTGGTGACCTGCCATTGCGGCCAGTGTCGCCGTTTCCATGGTCATATCGGCGCCTACATCACCGTGCCGCGCGACACCGTCACCTTCGATGCAGATGCGACCCTGTCCTGGTATCGCTCCTCCGACATCGCGGAGCGCGGCTTCTGCGGCCGGTGCGGATCGTCGCTGTTCTGGAAGGGCGACGGCAAAAGCGAGATCGAGATCGCCGCCGGCAGCCTGGATCAGCCGACCGGTTTGACGACGCTCCGCCATGGCTATGTCGCCGGCAAAGCCGATTATTACGAGATCACCGACGGGCTGGAGCAGTTTCCGGGTTCGTCGGAACCGGAATAGACGGGCCGGGATTTCAGGCACGGAAAGTTGCCGAGGAAAGTTGGTAAGGACATTTGTTTGTGGACGGCCGCATTCCTGCCGGGTGCGCGTTTCCGTCGCAGGTGTGTTGCGGAGCCTGCAGGTGCCTTTTCATTTGACCCTGAGTGGCTGGGGTGAGAATGATTTTCAGAAGCAAAAGGCCCACCAGCCCCTGAGGTTTTCCGCGAATGCGCCGTGTTTCCCTGCTGTCTGCAGCCTGCGCCATCGCCATTTCCGGCGCGGCTTTCCTGAGCGTCGCTCCGGTCCGGGCCGACGATGCGATCACCATCGTCATCAAGGACCACAAGTTCGAACCGGCCGAGGTCAAGGTGCCTGCCAACAAGCGGGTGACCCTGCTGGTCGACAACCAGGACGCCACGTCGGAAGAGTTCGAAAGCGGCGAGATGAAGGTCGAGAAGATCGTCGGCGGGCGCAAGCAGATCAAGGTCATGGTCGGTCCGTTGAAGCCGGGGCGCTATCCCTTCTTCGGCGAATTCCACGAGGCGACGGCGCAGGGCGCCGTGATCGCCGAGTGACGCAGTCTTAAGACCGTTCGATGCAGTCTTAGGGCGCAGTCTTAAGCGAGAGACCGCCCCGTATCGGAGACGACTATGCTCGCCAGTCTGATCATCGTCTTTCGCGAGGTCCTCGAAGCGGGCCTTATCGTCGGCATCGTGCTGGCCGCCACCCAGGGGGTGGCCGGGCGCGGCCGGTGGATCGCTCTCGGCATCGTCGGCGGCATCGTCGGGTCCTGCGTCGTCGCCGCCTTCGCCGACGGCATCAGCTCGCTGTTCGCCGACACCGGGCAGGAGCTTTTCAACGCCACCGTCCTGCTGATCGCCGTCGTCATGCTGGCCTGGCACAATGCCTGGATGGCACAGCATGGCCGCGAGCTGGCGCGCGACATGAAGGCGGTCGGCCATGCGGTACAGAGCGGCGAGAAGTCGCTGGCGGCTCTGGCCATTGTCATTGGCGTCGCCGTTCTCCGCGAAGGGTCCGAGGTCGTGCTGTTCCTGACCGGCATCCTGGCGTCGGAAGAGGGCGGCATCGCCACCGTGGCCGCCGGCGGGCTGGGCGGTATGGCGCTGGGCGCGCTGGTCTCCGTCCTTCTCTATGTCGGGCTGTTGCAGATCCCGACGCGTCACTTGTTCGCCACCACCACCTGGCTGCTGACGCTGCTGGCCGCCGGCATGGCCGCCACCGCGGTCAATTTTCTGGCGCAGGGCGGCATGCTGAATGCGGGCGGGACGGTGCTGTGGGACAGCTCGGGCATTCTGCGCGACAACAGCCTGATCGGGCAGGCGCTGCATGTTCTGGTCGGCTACACCGACCGTCCGACCGAGGCGCAGCTGATCGCCTACGTCGGCGTGGTCGTCGGCATCCTGCTGCTGACCCGTTGGGCGGCCGGCAATTCGCCGTCGAACCGGTCGCGGGTTGCGTCCGCAGCGGAATGATCAATAGCATGAAGGTGTAGGGCCGGGCCGACGGTCAAGCGTCTGGCCTTGCCCGTTGAAATCGCGTCATAGTGCCGCTGCGACAGTCGAGCGGCGGGGAATATGGCGGAGCTTGTGACGTTGGTTGTGCTGCTGGCGGCGATGGTGGTCGCCGTGCCGGTGGCAAAGAGATTTGGGTTCGGCGCGCCGCTGGGTTATCTCGCCGCCGGACTGGCGGTGGGGCCTGCGGGCCTTGGGCTGGTGACCAATGTGGGGGCGATTGCCCACGCCTCGGAACTCGGCGTCGTCATGCTGCTGTTCCTGATCGGGCTGGAGTTGCGGCCCGCCCGCCTGTGGGTCATGCGGAAATCGGTGCTGGGGCTTGGCGGTGCGCAGGTCGCCGTCACCGGTGCGGTAATCGCCGGACTGTGCGGTCTGGGGCTGGGGTTGCCCTGGCCGACCTCGGCGGTGCTGGGTTTCGGCTTCGCCCTGTCCTCCACCGCCATGGCGCTGCCGATGATGGCGGAGCGCGGGCTGCTCGCCAACCAGTCGGGGCGCAGCGCCTTTTCCATCCTGCTGTTCCAGGATCTTGCGATCATCCCGGCGGTGGCTCTGCTGCCGCTGCTGGGCAATGGCTCCGTTCCGCATGCCGATGGCGCTTGGCTGGCCGTGGCGAAGGCGGTGGTCGCGGTGGCGCTGGTGTTGATCGGCGGGCGCTATCTGCTGCGGCCGATCTTCAATGCGGTGGACCGTGCCGGCGCACCGGAGATCTTCACCGCCACCACCTTGCTGGTCGTCATCGGCACCGCCGTGCTGATCCAGGAGGCCGGGCTGTCGATGTCGCTGGGCGCCTTCATGGCCGGCGTCCTGCTGTCGGATTCGGAATACCGGCACGAGGTGCAGGCCGACATCGAGCCGTTCGAAGGTTTGCTGCTGGGGCTGTTTTTCGTCTCGGTCGGTATGGGGGCGGATGTGCCCACCCTCTTGGCGCATCCGATCCGCTTTCTTGGTCTCGCCGTGGCGCTGTTGGTGGTGAAGGGGCTGGTGATGCTGGTTCTGGCCCGCGTTGCCGGAGTGCCGTGGGTCGGATCCATGCGGATGGCGACGGTGCTGAGCCAGGGCGGCGAGTTCGGCTTCGTCCTGTTCGGGCTGGCGGTCGGCGGCGGTGCGATGGCGGGGGAGCAGGCGTCGGCGGCCATGCTGGTGGTCACCCTGTCGATGCTGGCAACCCCCTTCCTGTTCGCGGCGGAAGAGCGCTGGTTCGCGCCGCGCCTGATGAGCGGCAAGCCCAAGCGCCCCTTCGACACCCCGCCCGACGAGAATCCGCCCGTCATCATCTGCGGCTTCGGCCGGGTCGGGCAGGTGGTCGGCCGTGTGCTGCGGATGCGTGGCATCGCCTTCACCGCGCTGGAGAGCAGTGCGGCGCAGGTCGACTTCGTCCGCAAGTTCGGCAGCAAGGCCTATTACGGCGACCCGACGCGCGTCGAGCTTCTGCGTGCCGCCGGGGCGGAGAAGGCCAGGGTGCTGGTGGTGGCGCTGGACGACATGGAGCAGTCGCTGCGGGTGGTGGAGATGGCCACGCGCCATTTCCCCAACCTGACCATCTTCGCCCGCGCCCGCAACCGCCGCCATGTCCACCATCTTATGGACCGCGGCGTCACCCACATCGTGCGCGAGACCTTCGACAGCAGCATCCGGCTGACCGGCGACGTGCTGCGCCAGATGGGCATGGCAGAGGGCGAGGTCTCGCGGACGCTCGACACTTTCCGCGCCCATGACGAGCGGACCCTGATCCGCCAGCATGCCGTCCACAATGACGAGACCAAGCTGATCCAGACCTCCCGCGATGCTGCCGCCGAGCTTCAGTCGCTGTTCGAGGCGGACCGCGAGGATGCCGTGCAGGGAGAGGCGGAACCGAGAACCGCCAGCGCCTAGAGTCTGTCCGATGGTTATTGAAGCATCAGACAGACTCTAACCTTTTGGTTTTCCGTGTGATTCACGCTTCAAGCGATTCCGCTTGAACCGATCACACTCTAACCGATCAGCAGGCTGTCGTCGCTGATCTCCGCCCCGCCGCGCTGTCTGGCGAACAGCGCGAGCAGGTGCGGCACGTCCAGCCCGGCGCGCTCCTCCCCCGCCACGTCCAGCACGACGCGGCCTTCGTGCAGCATCAGCGTGCGGTCGCCATAGTCGAGCGCCTGCCGCATCGAATGGGTGACCATCAGCGTGGTCAGGCGGTTGTCGCGGACGATGCGGCGGGTCAGATCCAGCACGAAGTCGGCGGTGGCGGGATCGAGTGCCGCGGTGTGCTCGTCCAGCAGCAGGATCTTGGAACCGGCGAGAGTCGCCATCAGCAGGCTGACCGCTTGGCGCTGGCCGCCGGACAGCAGGCCCATGCGGTCGTGCAGTCGGTTCTCCAACCCCAGCCCCAGCGCCGCGATGCGGTCGCGGAAGCCCTTGCGGCGGTCGCCGCCCAGCGCCGGCGCCAGACCGCGGCGTCGTCCGCGGGCGGCGGCGAGCGCCATGTTTTCCTCGATGGTCAAGGTGGCGCAACTGCCGGCCATCGGATCCTGGAAGACGCGGGCGACCAGACCGGCGCGGCGCGGCGTGTCCCAGCGGGTGACGTCGGTGCCGTCGATGGAGATGCGCCCCTGCTCCGCCAGCACGTCGCCGGCCAGCGAGCCGAGGAAGGTCGATTTTCCGGCGCCGTTGGAGCCGATGACGGTGACGAACTCGCCTTCGGGAATGGTCAGGTCGACGCCGCGCAGCGCATGCTTTTCCAGCGGCGTGCCGCGCCCGAAGGTGACGTGGATGTCTTCGACGACGATCATCGGGCGGCTTTCGTGCTGCGGCTGGCCTTCGCCTTCAGGCGCGGCAGGATCAGGGCGACGGCGACCAGCACCGCGGTCACCAGATTGAGGTCGGAGGCCTGCAGCCCGATGGCGTCGGCCGACAGCGCCAGCTGGACCGCGAGACGATAGAGGATTGAGCCGGCGACGCAGCCGACCAGCGCCAGGGCCAGCGCGCGGGCGGGCAGCACCGTCTCGCCGACGATCACGGCGGCCAGCCCGACGACGATGGTGCCTATGCCGGTGGTGACGTCGGCGAAGCCGTTGGTCTGAGCGAACAGGGCGCCGGCCAGACCGGTCAGGGCGTTCGACAGGGCGATGCCGGCATAGACATGGGCATCGGTGTCGACCCCCTGCGCCCGCGCCATCCGCGCATTGACACCGGTCGCCCGCATCGCCAGCCCGAATTCGCTGCCCAGGAAGCGGGCGAGCAGCAGCACGACCGCCGCGACGATGACGCCGACCACCAGCGGACGGACGATGTGGTCGGGAATCCCCAGCCCATAGAAAGGCGTCAGAACGGTGTCCTGCATCAGCAGAGCGACGTTCGGCCGGCCCATGACCCGCAGGTTGACCGAGAACAGCGCGATCATCGTCAGGATGCTGGCGAGCAGATGCAGGATCTTGAAGCGGACGTTCAGCGTCGCCGTGATCAGCCCGGCCGCAGCACCGGCAAGTGCCGCCGCGAGGCTGGCGAGCCATGGGTTGACCCCGGCGATCAGAAGCACCGCGCAGACGGCCGCCCCCAGCGGAAAGCTTCCGTCCACCGTCAGGTCGGGGAAGTCCAGGATGCGGAAGGACAGATAGACGCCGATGGCGACCAGCGCATAGACGAGGCCGATCTCGATGGCGCCGAAGAGGGCGATTTCAGTCATTGCGGTGCTTTTGAAAGGGCTTGGCGAGGGAGCATGCCGCTCCCCCTGACGATCGCTTACTGCCCGACAACCTTCGTCGCGCGCTTCACCACCGCCTCGGGCAGGGTGACGCCCATGGCGGCGGCGGACTTGGGATTGACGAACAGGTCGGTGCCCTTGGCGAGCGCCACCGGGATGTCGCCCGGCTTCTCGCCCTTCAGGACGCGGGCGACGATGGCGCCGGTCTGCTTGCCGACCTGGAAATAATCGAAGCCGACCGAGGCGACCGTGCCGCGGGCGACGCTGTCGGTGTCGGCGGAGAAGATCGGCAGCTTCGCCTGCTGGCCGACCGCGATCACGCTTTCCAGAGCGGAGACGACGGTGTTGTCGAGCGGGATGTAAACGGCGTCGGCCTTGCCGACGAGGCTGCGCACCGCCTGCTGGGCATCGGACGACTTCGGCACGGAGGCCTCGACCACGCTCAGCCCAGCCTTGGCCGCCTCGTCCTTCAACGCCTTGACCAGCACGATGGAGTTGGGCTCACCGGGGTTGTAGAGCACGCCGATGCGCTTGACCTGCGGCAGGATCTCGCGGATCAGCGCCACATGCTCGCCCACCGGGGCCATATCGGACAGGCCGGTGATGTTGGCGCCGGGCTTGTCCATCGACTTCACCATTTGGGCCGAGATCGGATCGGTCACCGCGGTGAAGACAACGGGGATGTCACGGGTCGCTGCCGCCACCGCCTGTGCCGACGGCGTCGAGATCGGGACGATCACGTCAGGGCGGGAGCCGGCGAACTGGCGGGCGATCTGGGCGGCGGTGGCCGGATTGCCCTGCGCGCTCTGATATTCGACCTTCAAGGTCTGGCCCTGGACGAAGCCGGCGTCCTTCAGCGCCTCCACGATGCCGTCGCGGGTGGCGTCGAGCGCCGGATGCTGGACGATGGCGGTGATGGCGACGGTCTTGCTCTGCGCCATGGCCGAAACCGGCGCGGCGATCGGACCGACGAAGGCGGCGAGTGCCGCCGCGGCGCACAACAGGCGGGTGAAGGACATGGCTTGGGACTCTCCGCAACGCAAAGGTCTTCCCCTAGACCGCGCGGGCGCCGCCGTCAACTCGGCAGCAGGGGCGTCCGGGCCAGGATATGGCGGCATGCCGGCCTTGCCCGCAATCGGGAGTGTGGTTTGCCGGAGAAGAGCCTATATTGTGGGCAACACGGAAGGAGTGGCCATGATCGCAGGGACCGGAACGGCTCCGTCGAAGTTTCTCGCCTCCTTCCGCGGCCTGATCGGCTGCTGCCCCAATTGCGGGCGTGGCCGGCTGCTGCGGAATTTCCTCAAGCCGGTCGACCAGTGTTCGGCCTGCGGCGAGGCCTATGGCCATCTGCGCGCCGACGACGCGCCGCCATGGATGACGATCCTGATCGTCGGCCACATCGTCATTCCCGCCCTGCTGTCGGTCGAGCAGACCTATGAGCCGCCGACCTGGGTGCATCTGACGATCTGGCCGTCGCTGACCCTGCTGCTGACGCTGCTTCTGCTGCCGCGCTGCAAGGGGTTGGTGCTGGGGCTGCTGTGGAGCACCGGCGCGCCGGGGTCGGAGCGTGGCTAAAGCTTCGGCTGACGCTGAAACGGAAAACGGCACCGTGCGGTAAGGCACGGTGCCGCGTCTCATCACATCTTGAACTCTGCTTGCCGTCAGCGTGCGCTCGGCAGGGCGCTGCCGTGGCCGGCGCGGGCGCCAGACAGGCTGGCGCGCAGCTTGCCGAACAGCTCGCGCAGGTACTCGGCGCGCATCTGGCGGGCGGCCAGCATGATTTCGTCGTGGCTGCGGGGATCGCGGACTTCGTTGAAAGACGTGTTCATGGCTCTGGGAATCTCCACGTGAGGTGAGAGACGTCCACTCCCTTTGGCATTGTTTGCTTTGTGGAGTTCAAGATAGGGCAGAGCCGCTGTCCCATGAAGCGCGGTCCGTGCAACGCCGACCGACGTTTTCCGTATCAGCTTCGTCAATCAACGGAGGTGCGAACTATTGCCGCAGGACACGGTTCGCAGCTGACTGCGGGCAACAGTTCGCACCTCCGGTCATTCGCGGTCGCGTGCGCCGTCCACCGCAACGTTGCGGTCGGAGACGATGCGGTCGTTGGCACGTTCCCCCGCCTGCCCCTGCGGACGGTCGGGCTGGCGCGGCGGCAGCGGGCCGGTACCCAGACCGCCGGCCTCCTCGCTGCCGGGGATGCCGAAATCCTCGTCGGGCTGGTCGATCGGACCGCCGGCACCGGGGCCGATGATGCGCTGGAAGCCTTCGATCTCCTCGTCCACATCCAGATGATCGCGCGTCTCGCGGATATCCAACGGGATGTCGCGCTCGTCGATACCGCCGCTGTCGGTGGGGCCGGTGGCGTTGCCGGCCTTGCGGCTGTCGATGTTGCGGTCATTGGTGGCCATGGCGCTCTCCGGTCTTCTGTGTCGAGGTTCCGCATTCCTCAACAGGGCGGAAGGGCACTTGTCACCGACCGCACGTCGAACCAGCCGCCGACGCTGTGGCGCAGATCGTGCCGCCGGTCCTGTTCCGGTGCCGGGGCGATGTCCCACAGCCAGGACATGTCGGGGGCGGGAAGGGCGAGGCCCCAGGTCGAATCCTCCACCTCGGTCACGGTGCCGCCATGGATCCAGGAGGTGTCCATGTCGGTGAACAAAGCCGCATGTTCGGCGATGGCGGTCAGCCAGCACAGATGGCCGTGGACCATGCGCAGCGCGAAGGCCATCCGGTCCGCCGCCGGGATCTTCGGGGCGCGGCGCTCCACCGCCTCCAGCGGCAGCAGGGGCAACTGGGACAGTAGGTTGCAGGACAAGGCAAAGCGGAAGGGGCTCCCCTCCGGAATCGGCGCGACGAAGCCGGTCGGCAGCGGGCCGCGGCTGTCGAGCGACGCTGCAAGCGGGGCCAGGGCGCCGCTGACGTCCATCTCGACCAGCCGGACGTTGGGCAAGGGGGCGACCCTGCGGCGGACGGCGCGGCTGTGCAGGATGTCGACCAGCACCACCTCGTCGAAGCGGGCCGTCAGCCTTTCAAGCGGGATTTCGATCAGCAGTCCGGAACCGGCGACCAGCGCCCGTCCGCCCGGGGTCGCCCATTCCATCGCCTGTTCGACGAAGCGGTGGCAGGCGGCGACGTGCGGCGCCCACGCCCGTCTTTGCCGCCGGTGGCGGGCGCCCAGCGCCACCATCTCCGAAAGATAGCCGAACCTGCGGGCCAGCGGCGGGCAGGGGGTGGTCAGATATTCGAAGGCTTCGCGCAACATCGCCGGCCAATTCCCTCCCGTCTGTCTCTTCCTGGCGCCTCGCTTTTTGGCCGTCTCACCCCTTGACCCGCGAGAGTGGCAAGGTACCTATGGCGCCATGGTCGAGATCAAGAGGAAAGCGGCTCTCGTCACCGGGGCCGGCAAGCGCATCGGGCGGGCCATCGCGCTCGATCTGGCGGGGCAGGGGTGGGACGTCGCCGTCCATTACCGAAGCTCCCGCGCGGAGGCCGATGCCGTCGTCGCGGAGATCGAGCGGGCGGGCGGACGCGCCATGGCCTTCGCCGCCGATCTGGACCGCGAGGCGGAGGTGAAGACCCTGGTGCCGGCGGTGACGGAGCAGCTCGGTCCGCTGACCCTGCTGGTCAACAACGCGTCCCGGTTCGAACGCGACGAGGTCGCCGACGTGACCCGCGAATCGTGGGACGCGCATATGGAGGCGAACCTGCGGGCTCCCTTTGTGCTGTCGCAGGACTTCGCGTCGCGGTTGCCGGAGGGCGAGAGCGGGCTGATCGTCAACATCATCGACCAGCGCGTCTGGAACCCCACGCCGCACTTCGTATCCTACACCCTGTCGAAAATGGGGCTGTGGGCGCTGACCCGGACGATGGCGTTGGCGCTGGCCCCACGAATCCGCGTCAACGGCATCGGTCCCGGCCCGACCCTGCGCAACGACCGCCAGACGGTGGAGGAATTCGCCGAACAGTGGGACTCGACCCCGCTGCGGCGCGGCACCACGCCGGAGGAGGTCTGCGCCGCCATCCGCTTTCTGATCGCCGCCCCGGCGATGACCGGACAGATGATCGCGCTGGACGGTGGGGAGCATCTGGGATGGGCGCAGCCGGCGCATGGCTTCGTGCCCACCGAATGACGGTGTGTTACAGCGCGTAAACATGGGAAGACGCGCCCGCCCGGCGCCGGACGACAGGCATGACGGAAGCGGGGGCGAGGAAAAGGACCGCGCGTTTTACACAGGTGCCCCACCCGGCGCAAGAGGCGCCTGCGCCGCAGCGACGATTTTGTGTCAGCGCGTCAATTCCCGCCCTTGACTTGACCCTGTCATAGTAAAATCAATGGCTTAGCAAAAATGCTTAAAAAATAGGCAGTGGCATGCGATCCGTTGCGGCGCCTAGCTCCGGACGGGCTACTCCCTCCGTTATCGACAAACTTATCCACAGGTTTCGTGGATATTCTTCCGGAGGGGTGAGTCGATCCACATGCGACCTGTATGTGCCCAACAGTTGACCCGCGGCGGCCGCTCGACGACATTCTGGTCATGTCCGAAACGCATTCCTCAGACCCCCTGGATTCCCCCTCGGCCGACGATGCCGCAGATGGTTTCGCTGAAGATCGCCTGGCTGAAGACGGTTTGACCGATCTGACCGCCCCGACCGACGCAGTGCCGGTGGGGGAAGGTGCTGCCGCGCGCCCGAAGCGGCGTCCGGCCGACATCAACCGGGGTGTCGAGATCATTCGGGAGCATCTGAAGACCCTGCCGCAGACCCCGGGCGTCTATCGCATGCTGGCGGGCGACGGGGCGGTCCTGTATGTCGGCAAGGCGCGCAACCTGAAGCGCCGGGTGACCAACTACACCCAGGTGGGGAAGTTGCCGGTCAGGCTCCAGCGCATGGTCGCGGAGACCGAGACGATGGAGTTCGTCAACACCCACACCGAGGTGGAGGCGCTGCTTCTCGAATCGAACCTGATCAAGAAGCTGATGCCGCGCTACAACGTGTTGTTGCGAGACGACAAGACGTTTCCGCACATCATGATCACAAAGGACCACGACTATCCGCAGCTGACCAAGCACCGCGGTGCCCGTGGGCGCGATGCCGATTATTTCGGTCCCTTCGCCTCGGCCGGAGCGGTGAACCGCACCATCACGGCTCTGCAACGCGCCTTCTTGCTGCGCAACTGCGCCGACACGGTGTTCGCCGCCCGCACCCGGCCCTGCCTGCAATTCCAGATCAAGCGTTGCACGGCGCCCTGCGTCGGCCGGGTCAGCCCGGTGGAGTATCAAGCGCAGGTCGATCAGGCGCGCGCCTTCCTGTCGGGCAAGAGCCGCGACATTCAGACGGAGTTCGCCGACCTGATGATGGCCGCCTCGGACGCGATGGATTTCGAGACGGCGGCGCGCTACCGCGACCGCATCCACGCCCTGACGGCGATCCAGGCCCACCAGGACATCAATGTCGAGGGGGTGGTGGAGGATGCCGACGTCATCGCCGCCTATGCCGAGGGCGGGGTGACCTGCATCCAGGTCTTCTTCTTCCGTGGCGGCCGCAACTACGGCAACCGCGCCTACTTCCCCAGCCACGACAAGGCGGCGGAAACCGACGAGGTTCTCGCCGCCTTCATCGCCCAGTTCTACGAGAACAAGGCGGCGCCGCCGTTGGTTCTGGTCAGCCACGCCCTGCCGGAGCTGGAACTGCTGAGCGAGGCACTGGCGGTCCGTGCCGGGCACAAGGTGGAGTTGGCGGAGCCCAAGCGCGGCGAGAAGCGCCGGATCGTCGAGCATGCGCTGACCAACGCGCGCGAGGCGCATGGGCGCCGGCTGGCCGAAAGCTCCAGCCAGGCGCGGTTGCTCGAAGGGGTGGCCGCCGCCTTCGGGATGGATTCGGCGCCGGAGCGGGTGGAGGTCTACGACAACTCCCACATTCAGGGGGCGCACGCCATCGGCGGGATGATCGTCGCCGGTCCGGAGGGCTTCATCAAGAACGCCTACCGCAAGTTCAACATCCGCACGGAGGGTGCGGCCGGCGACGACTTCGCCATGATGCGCGAGGTGCTGACCCGCCGGTTCGGCCGGGCGGTGAAGGAGGATCCGGAACGCAGCCTGGGAAGCTGGCCCGATCTGGTGCTGATCGACGGCGGCCTGGGACAGCTGAATGTCGCGCTGGAGGTGTTCGCGGAACTGGGCATCGATGACGTGACGCTGGTCGGCATCGCCAAGGGGCCGGACCGCGATGCGGGACGCGAGCATTTCTTCATGGAGAACCGCCCGCCCTTCCAGATGGAGCCGCGCGACCCGGTGCTGTATTTCCTGCAACGGCTGCGCGACGAGGCCCACCGCTTCGCCATCGGCACCCACCGGGCCAAGCGGACCAAGGCCATCGGCAAATCGCCCATCGACGAGATCGCCGGCATCGGTCCCGCCCGCAAAAAGGCCCTGCTGCATCATTTCGGCAGCGGCGGTGCCGTGGCGCGCGCCGGGCTTGCCGATCTGGAGGCGGTGGAAGGGATCAATCGGACCGTTGCGAAAAAGATATACGATCACTTCCATCCCGATGGTTAGAATGCAGGCACACGAATTCAGCCGGCTCTCTCACGGGCGCCGTGCGGCGACATCCTCCAGCGGTTCGAGTTCTCCGTCATGCTGACCAGCCTGCCCAACCTGCTGACCCTGTCGCGCATCGCGGTGATCCCGGTGGTGGTCGGGCTGTTCTATGTGCCGGAGGCGTGGGCCGCCTATACCGCCTGCTCGCTCTATGCGGCCGCCTGCATCACCGACTGGTTCGACGGCTATCTGGCGCGCGCCTGGGCGCAGGAAAGCGTGATCGGCAAGTTCCTGGACCCCATCGCCGACAAGCTGCTGGTGGCGGCGACGCTGATCATGCTGGCGGGCTTCCACCGGCTGACCGGCCTGTCGATCCTGCCGGCGGTGGTGATCCTGCTGCGTGAGGTTCTGGTGTCGGGCCTGCGCGAGTATCTGGCCGGCCTCCATGTCGGCGTGCCGGTGACCTGGCTGGCGAAATGGAAGACGACGATCCAGATGATCGCGCTGGGTTTCCTGATCGTCGGCGATTATGGTCCGGCCGAACTGCCGGTGACCTTCATCGGTACGGTCGGCCTGTGGATCGCCGCGGCGCTGACCTTCTACACCGGGTGGGATTACATGCGCGCCGGCTTGACCCACATGATGGCGGAGCAGCCGGCCAAGCCCGGTGCCGCCCGTTCGGCCCGAAGCGCCGGTTGAAAGTTTCCGACATGAAGATTTTCGGACTGACCGGCTGGAGCGGCAGCGGCAAGACCTCGCTGATGGTGCGGCTGATTCCGGCGCTGACGGCGCGTGGCCTGCGGGTCTCGACGGTCAAGCATGCGCACAAGGGCTTCGACATCGACCATCCCGGCAAGGACAGCCACAACCACCGCATGGCCGGCGCCACGGAGGTTCTGGTCAGCTCCCCGCGCCGTTGGGCGTTGATGCACGAACTGCGCGACGCGGAACCGGAACTGACGTTGGACCAGCTGATCGGCAAGATCGCTCCGGTCGATCTGCTGCTGATCGAGGGCTTCAAGCGCGACCGGCACGAGAAGATCGAAGTCTGGCGGGCCGATGTGGACAAGGCGTTGATCGCACCGGACGATCCCACCATCGTCGCGGTGGCGAGCGACAGCGCGGTGCCGGGATGCCCGGTTCCGGTGCTGGACCTGAACGACGCGGATGCGGTTGCTGCCTTCATCGTTGCGCGCTGCGGGTTGGGGTAAGGCCGAGCCTTCACGCGGTCGGACGGTAGTATGGACGGCGCTTCCTCCTCCACCCAGCGGGTGCCCGACCGTGGTGACCATCGGCTCGCCATCTTCGACTTCGACGGGACGCTGGCCGACTCCTTTCCCTGGTTCGTCGGCGTTCTGAACGGTGTTGCCGACCGCTATTGCTTCAACCGTGTGCAGGCCGACGAGGTCGAACTGCTTCGCGGCTATGACGCGCGGCAGATCATGCGGCACCTGCGGGTGCCCAACTGGAAGCTCCCCTTCATCGCCAACCACATGCGCCGGCTGATGGCGAGCGACATCGACGGCATCCGCCTGTTCGACGGCGTGCCCGACATGCTGCGGGCGCTGACCGAGCGGGGGGTGACGGTCGCCGTCGTCAGTTCCAACTCTGTCGAGAATATCCGCCGTATCCTGGGGTCGGAGGCGGCGGGGCTGGTCGCTCATTACGGCTGCGGCTCCTCGCTGTTCGGCAAGGCGGCGAAGTTCCGCAGGATGCTGCGCATCACCGGCGTTCCAGCAGCGCATGCCATCGGGATCGGGGATGAACTGCGCGACATCGAGGCGGCGCGAAAGGTGGGCATGGCCTGTGCCGCGGTCGGCTGGGGCTACACGCGCGGCGATGCGCTGGCGGCGCGGCATCCGGATCGGCTGCTGACCCGGGTGGATGAGATTCCCGGCCTGTTCGGCGGCTGAATGCCACGTCCCGGAAAGCGCGCCTTTTCCCTCTTCGCACCCGATGCCGCAACGGACTAGAGTGGCGGCCATGGTGCAACTCGACAATGACTGCTTCGCCTTCGGCGGACCGATGATGGCGCTGGAGCCGGCGCTGGCGCTGCTGGCCGGACGGGTCGGGCCGGTGACGGCGACCGAAGCCGTGCCGCTGTCCGATGCGCTGGGGCGGGTTCTGGCTGCCGATCTGGTGGCGCCCTTCAATGTGCCGCCGCACGACAACGCCGCTGTGGACGGCTATGCCGTGTTTTTCGACGACCTCGATGCCGATGCCCCCACCACTCTGCCAGTGACGGCGCGGGTGGCTGCCGGGCAATGGCTCGGTCGGCCGGCGGCGCGGGGAGAAGCGGTGCGGATTTTCACCGGCGCGCCAATGCCCTCCTGCATGGACACCGTCTTCATGCAGGAGGATTGCCGCACTGCCGGGACCGGACGCGATGCCACGGTCACCCTGCCGCCCGGCATTCGCCGTGGCGTGAACCGGCGGCTGGCGGGAGAGGATGTGCGCAAGGGCTCGGTCGTGCTTACGGCTGGGCGCCGCCTGCGGCCGGAGGACATCGCGCTCGCCGCCTCTCTCGGCCATGCGGTGCTGGACGTGCGCTGCCGTCTCCGGGTGGCTGTGTTTTCCACCGGCGATGAACTGCGGCAGCCGGGGCAGGCGCTGGAGCCGGGCGCCGTCTATGATGCCAACCGCTTTGCCCTGATCGCGCTGCTGATCCGGCTGGGCTGCGCCGTTACCGACCTCGGCATTCTGCCTGACCGGTTCGAGGCCATCCGCGACGCTCTCGCCGAGGCTGCGGCCGGTCATGATGCGCTCATCACCTCCGGCGGCATGTCCACCGGCGAGGAGGACCACGTCAAGCCGGCGGTCGAGGCGAATGGGCGGCTCGATTTCTGGCGGCTGGCGATCAAGCCGGGACGGCCGGTGGCGCTGGGGCGGGTGCGCGATGCCGTGTTCGTCGGCTTGCCCGGCAATCCGGTTGCCGTGGTGGTGACCTTCCTGCGCATCGCCCGGCCGATCCTGCTGACGCTGATGGGGGCATCCGCTGAGACGCCGAAGCCGATCCCGGTGCGCGCGGGCTTCGCCCACAAGAAGAAGCCCGGCCGGCGCGAGTTCCTGCGCGGGTCGCTGGTGTCGGGCACCAATGGCGCGCTTGAGGCGACCAAATACCCGCGCGACGGGGCCGGCGTGTTGTCGTCGCTGGTGGAGTCCGAGGGCTTGATCGAGTTGCCCGAGGATCTGGCGCGGGTCGAGCCCGGCATGACCGTCGATTTCCTGCCTTTCAAAGAATTCCTGTAGAGGTCGCGTGATGAAGATTCTCTATTTCGCCTGGCTGCGCAGCAAGATCGGCGTGCCGATCGAGACGGTAGACCTGCCGGCGGAGGTCGCCACAGCCGGCGATCTCGTCGAATGGCTGAAGACCCGCAGCCCCCGCCATGCCGAAGCCCTGGCCAACAGCAAGGTGGTCAAGGTGGCGGTGAACCAGGAACATGTGCCCTACGACCACCCGATCTCGCCGACCGACGAGGTGGCGCTGTTCCCGCCGGTGACGGGGGGCTGACGGCATGGCGATCCGCGTCCAGGCCGGGGATTTCGATGTCGGCGCCGAATATGCCGCCTTCACCGCCGGCCGCACCAGCGTCGGCGGGGTGGCGATGTTCGTCGGGCTGGTGCGCGACATCGCCGGCGGTGCTTCCGTCAACGCCATGACGCTGGAGCATTACCCCGGCATGACCGAGAAGCAGCTTGAGGCGATCGAGGAGGAAGCACGCCGCCGCTGGCCGCTGGACGACGTGCTGGTGATCCACCGCCATGGCCGGCTGGAGCCGGGCGACCGCATCGTGATGGTCGCCACCGCGTCGGCCCACCGGGACGCCGCCTTCGAGTCCTGCCGCTTCCTGATGGACTGGCTGAAGACCAAGGCGCCCTTCTGGAAGCTGGAAGCCACGCCGGAGGGCGAGCGCTGGGTCGAGGCCAAGGACAGCGACGACGCAGCGGCGGCACGGTGGGCGAAATAAAGCCTCAGGGGAGGCAGGGCGCGCTCAGGCGTGCCCGGCTTCGCCCGACAGCATGGAGACGCTGACACCCAGCTTGCCGATGGCGCGTTCCCACTTGGCATCCAGGTCGGTATCGAACAGCAGCTTCTCGTCGCAGGGCACGTTCAGCCAGCCATTGGCCTGGAACTCGGCGTCGAGCTGCCCCGGACCCCAGCCGGCATAGCCGAGCAGCAGCAGGTTGCGGCGCGGGCCGCGGTCTTCGGAGATGGCGCGCAGGATGTCGATGGTGGCGGTCAGGGCCACGTCGTCATTCACCACCAGCGTGCCGTCGCGGACATAGTCGGTCGAATGAAGGACGAAGCCGCGGCCCGACTCGACGGGGCCGCCGTAATGCACCGGCAGGTTGTTGACCGGCTGCGAGATGTCCATGTCTAGCTGTTCCAGCAGATCCTCGAACGTGATCGACCCGAACAGCCGGTTGACCACCAGCCCCATTGCGCCGTCTTCATTGTGGGCGCAGACATAGATGACCGTACGCTGGAAACGCGGGTCCTCCATTCCGGGCATGGCGATCAGCAGCTGGCCGGTCAGCGTTTCCGTGGTCTTGGACTCCGGAGACTTGGTCAGGCGCGGCATGGGCGATTATCCTTGTCGTCGGTCCGGTGCGGGAAACCGCGTCCGTCCCTACGTGCGGTTGTGGTTGGCGCTCTGGCGACGCTTTCACCGGAGTGTGACAGCACCGGCCGAGCTTTGTCACCATTATATGGGCTATCATATAGGGTGTCGGGGACGCGGATGCGCCCCTTCCAGGGAAGAGAACAGTGCGCGCGATGAAAAGACATGCCCTCGCCCTCCTGCTGAGTCTGGCCGCGCTGGCCGGTGGCGGCGCCCCCGTTTTTGCGCAGGATGCGGTCGGGGCCTGGACCAAGGCGGGACCGGTGGAGGCGCGGCTGGTGTCGGCGGTGCGCGGCACCGGCGATCTGGCTGCGCTGCCCTTGGGATTGGAACTGCGGCTGGAATCGGGGTGGAAGACCTATTGGCGCTCCCCCGGCGATGCCGGATTCGCGCCGCGCCTGAACTGGAGCCGCTCCGCCAATCTGGGGGAGGCGACACTGTCCTATCCGGCGCCGCACCGCTTCTCGGTTCTGGGATTCGAAACGGCGGGCTATGACACGGCGGTTCTCTTCCCGATCCAGGGCAAGCCGGCGACGCCCGGCAAGCCGGTCGATCTGGCGCTGACCGCCGAACTACTGGTCTGCTCGGAAATCTGCGTGCCGCAGACGCTGGAGCTTGCGCTTGCCCTTCCGGCCGGGCCGGCCGGACCCAGCGATGCCGCCAACGACGTGGCGCGCGCGCAGGCGCTGGTGCCGAAGGGACCGAACGGTCTGCTGCGCGTCGACTCCGTTCAGGGCAAAGGATCCGCTCTCGAAGTCGAGGCGACCGCCGCCGATGGCTTCGTTTCCCCCGATCTGTTCGTGGAGACGGACCCGCCGCTGACCTTCTCCGCCCCCAAGACGGTCTTTTCCGACAATGACCGCCATGTCCGTCTGACCCTGACGGTGACCGATCCGCCGCAGGGCCTCGATCTCGCCGGGCGCGCGATGACGCTGACCCTGGTCGATGGCGACAAGGCGGTCGAAGCACCGGCAACCGCGTCGGCCGGCGGCGCCGCGTCGGTGCCCGGCGGTGTCGGGCTGCTGGCGATGCTGGGGGTGGCCCTGCTGGGCGGCCTGATCCTGAACCTGATGCCCTGCGTGCTGCCGGTGCTGTCGCTGAAGCTGATGTCGGTGGTCAAGCATGGCGGGCAGGCGCCTGCCGCGGTGCGCGCCGGCTTCCTGGCGAGTGCCGCCGGTATCCTGACCTCGTTCCTGTTGATGGCCTCGGTGCTGGTCGGGGTCAAGGCGGCGGGTGGGGCGGTCGGCTGGGGCATCCAGTTCCAGCAGCCGCTGTTCCTGGTCTTCATGGTCGTGCTGGTCACGCTGTTCTCTGCCAACCTGTGGGGCCTGTTCGAGGTGCCGTTGCCACGCGCCCTGGCCGACCGGCTGGGCGGCGACGGGCTGGCCGGGCCGTTCGCCACCGGCATGTTCGCGACCCTGCTGGCGACCCCCTGTTCCGCACCCTTCCTGGGCACGGCGGTGGGATTCGCCCTGTCGAAGGGGCCGGTGGAGATCTACGCGATCTTCGCGACTCTGGGCGTCGGCTTGGCTCTGCCCTATCTGGCGGTCGCGGCATGGCCGCGGGTGGCGGGCTGGCTGCCGCGTCCGGGGCGCTGGATGGCGACGCTTAAGACGGTGCTGGGGTTCGCGATGATGCTGACGGCGCTCTGGCTGCTGTCGGTGCTGACCGCGCAGATCGGCGAGGTGGCCGCGGCCACGGTCGGGCTGATGATGGCGGGGCTGGTGCTGGCGCTGTGGGTCGGGCGGAGCGCGCGGGGGACCGCGCGGACCGCCGGGCCGGCGTTGGCGGGCGTGCTGGCGGTCGCCGCTTTCGCCATGCCGGCGGCGGTCGGTCCGTCGGCCGGGGCGGCGCCGGTGCTTGCCGAGTCCAAGGCGCGCTGGGTGCCCTTTGCCGAAGCGACCATCCGCGAACATGTCGCTGCCGGACGCACGGTGTTCGTCGACGTGACCGCCGACTGGTGCATCACCTGCCAGGCCAACAAGAAGCTGGTGCTGAATCGCGGCGAGGTCGCCCAGCGGATGGACGATCCGACCGTCGTGGCAATGCGCGCCGATTGGACCCGCCCGGACGCGGCGATCGCGAAGTTCCTGTCCGACCATGGCCGCTACGGCATTCCCTTCAACATCGTCTACGGCCCCGGCGCACCGGACGGCCTAGCATTGCCCGAATTGCTGAGCGAGGGCGCGGTGCTGGAGGTATTGAGCAAGGCGGCGGGTAAGCCAGCAGGCAAGGGGGTCTAGCAGGGTCCGGAAAAGGCCTATGGTTGTTGCGGCTATTCTGCGGTAACAGGGCGGCTTCGGGAGAGCCTCCCGCGCCAAGAGGACGATGATGGACGATCAGATCAACTGCCCGCAGTGCAGCTCCGAAAACGCCTACAATGACGGCAGCCTGTGGAACTGCCCCGACTGCGGGCATGAGTGGAACCCCGACACGGCCGCCGCGGCCGTGGATGCCGAAGCCGGGCAGGGCGTGCGCGATGCCAACGGCAACGCGTTGACCGACGGCGATAGCGTCACCGTCATCAAGGACCTGAAGGTCAAGGGATCATCGCTTGTGGTCAAGGGCGGGACCAAGGTGAAGAGCATCCGTCTGGTGGACGGGGCCGACGGCCACAACATCGCCTGCAAGATCGACGGCATCGGCGCGATGAATCTGAAGTCGGAGTTCGTGAAGAAGGCGTGACCCTGGCTGTCGGTCCTAACTGGATTGGGGAGCCAACCACGCCTTGCGGCCATTCTCCGCGGGGGATAGAAGGGATGCAGGGCCGGGCTCCGCAAACGGGAGGCCGGCCGGACCCGAAAACGGGCCGAACCCAAAATCGGGCCAAGCCGAAAAACCGGAAGGGTTAGAGACGATGAGCATCCAGGTTGGCGATACCATCCCGTCCGTCACGCTGAAGTGGCTGACCGACAACGGCATGCAGGAAGTCACCACGGACGAGCTGTTCAAGGGCAAGAAGGTCGTCCTGTTCTCCGTTCCCGGCGCCTTTACCCCGACCTGCTCCGCCAAGCACCTGCCGGGCTTCGTCCAGCAGGCCGACGCGCTGAAGGCCAAGGGCGTGGACAGCATCATCTGCCTCGCCGTCAACGATCCGTTTGTGATGCGCGCCTGGGGTGACAAGGGCAGCGTCGGCGACAAGGTCAAGATGCTGCCGGACGGCAACGCCACCTTCACCACCGCTCTCGGCCTGACCATGGACGGCTCGGCCCACGGCCTGGGCACCCGCGGCCAGCGCTTCGCCCTGGTGGCCGAGGACGGCAAGGTCACCCATGTCGCCGTCGAGGCCCCCGGCAAGTTCGAAGTGTCGTCGGCCGAAGCGGTGCTGGAAAAGGTCTGATCGCGCAAGCGCCCTCTCTCCGGGAGTTTCCGGGGAGAGGGCGCTTGGGTCAGCTCCGTGCCCGCACGTCGGCCACGCCGCGACGCGCCAGTTCGTCGGCGCGTTCGTTTTCGGGGTGGCCGGCGTGGCCGCGGACCCAGTGGAACTCGATCTCGTGCTGCCGCTTTGCCTCTTCCAGGCGCTGCCACAGATCGACGTTCTTCACCGGCTTCCTGTCGGCGGTCATCCAGCCCTTGGCCTTCCAGCCATGGATCCACTTGGTGATGCCGTTCTTCACATATTCGCTGTCGGTGAAGAGACGGACGGTCACCGGCTTCTTGAGGGCCTCCAGCGCCATGATGGCCGCCATCAGCTCCATGCGGTTGTTGGTGGTCGCCGGCTCGCCGCCGTAAAGCTCCTTCTCCACCTCGCCATAGCGCAGGATGGCGCCCCAGCCGCCGGGGCCGGGATTGCCGCTGCAGGCGCCGTCGGTGAAGATGTCGACGGTCTTGCCGCCGGCTTCGGGCGAGGTGGTGCTGTCCGTCATGCCGTCAGGTCCTGCCCGCGTCCGAGTCGTCGAGGAAATAGTCGCCCAGACCGCGGACCGACTGGTGGAAGCGCAGCTTGCGCAGATATTCGATTGGGTCCTTCGGCCGCACGAAGGCGCCCGGCGGATGGTTCAGCCAGTCATAGAGACGGGTCAGCAGGAAACGCACGGCGCTGCCGCGGCAGAGCCAGGGCAGGGCGTCCAGTTCCTCGCGGGACAGCGGCCGGACCTTGCGGTAGTTGGACAGCAGCAGCCGGGCCTTGGTGGCATTGAACGAGCCGTCGATCTCGAAGCACCAGGCGTTGATGCAGATCGCCACGTCATAGACGAGGAAGTCGTTGCAGGCGAAATAGAAGTCGATCAGGCCGGACAGGCTGTCGCCGCGGAAGAAGACATTGTCCGGGAACAGGTCGGCGTGGATGACGCCCGAAGGCAGGCCGACCGGCCAGTTGGCCTCCAGCGCCGCCAGTTCCGCTTCCAGGGTCGCGCGAAGGCCGGGGACGACCTCGTCGGCCCGCTCGGCCGACTTGGCGAACAGGTCCTTCCAGCCGGGCAGGGCCAGCGCGTTCGGCCGCTCCATGCGGAAATCGCCGACCGCCAGATGCAGACGCGCCAGCGCCTCGCCCAGCTGGGCGCAATGCTGCGGCGTGATCCGGCGCGGCCACATGCCGGCCAGGAAGGTGACGATCACTGCCGGGCGGCCGCACAGCTCGCGCAGAGCCACGCCGTCGCGCGCCGCCACCGGCAGCGGGCAGGCGATGCCCTTGTCCGCCAGATGCTCCATCAGGCCGAGGAAGAAGGGCAAATCCTCTTTCCGCGTGCGCTTTTCATAGAGCGTCAGGATGTAGGGTCCGCTCTCGGTCACTAGCAGGAAGTTGGAATTCTCCACCCCCTCCGCGATGCCCTTGCACGACAGCACCGCGCCCAGATCGTACTGGGCGGCGAAGGTGCTGAGATCCTCGTCGGTGACTTCGGTGTATACGGCCATGATGTGCAGCGCCTTACCGGGTTTCCGGCTTGCGGTCAATTTCGGGAGTGATCGGCTCGTAATATTCCGGGCCGAAGCCGGCCAGCTGGCGGCTGGCGGTGTTGAACGGGCGCTTCAGCCCGCCACGGAAATGGCGGCCGACCAGCTCCTGCCACAAGGCGACCGGCTCCGTCCCGCGGTCGGCGCAGAGATGGACGAACCAACGACGGCCGGCGGCGACGTGGCCGATCTCCTCGTCATGGATGGTCTGGAGCAGGTCGGCGCTCTCCGTGTCGCCGAAATCGCGCAGGCGGCGCACGGTCTCCGGCGTCACGTCCAGTCCCCGCGCCTCCAGCACCATCGGCACCACCGCCAGCCGGGCGGCGAGGTCGTGGGCGGTCTCAGTCGCCGCCTGCCACAGCCCGTCATGGGCCGGCAGGTGGCCATAGGAGGCCCCCAGCGCGTTCAGCCGGGTTTCCAGCATCTGGAAATGCCGCGCCTCGTCGTCGGCCACCTGGATCCAGTCGTCGGTAAAGCCCTTCGGCAGGCCGAGAGGCGCGAATCGGGCGACGATGTCCCAGGCGAGATCGATGGCGTTCAGTTCGATGTGCGCCAGCGCATGCAGCAGAGCGATGCGGTTCTGGGCACTGCCGCCGCGCCCGCGCTTGGGCATGTCGCGAGGCAGCTTCAACTCCGGCCGGTCGGGACGGGCAGGGCGGTCGGGCGGCGGTGCCGGCACGTCGGGCGACAGCAGATTGTCGCGCCATGCGGCGGCGTGAAGGCGGGTCAGGCGCACTTTCTCCAGCGGCGCCGCGGTGGTCAGCACCGCGGTCGCCGCTTCACCCAGGCACGATACGGACACCGTCATTTCCAGCCGTAGGCGACGAAGTTCGGATTCAGGATGTCGTCCTTGCCATAGACCAGGGGCGAGCCGTCCGGCTGTTCCACCCGGCCACCGGCGCCGATCAGCACGGCGTGGCCGGCGGCGGTGTCCCACTCGCTGGTCGGTCCAAAGCGCGGGTAGAGATCGGCCTTGCCGCTCGCCACCGTGCAGAACTTCAGCGAGCTGCCGCAGGACACCCGTTCCTTCACCGCATAGTTGCCGAGGAACTCGTCCAGAACCGACCCGCTGCCGTGGGACCGGCTGGCGACGACGGTCAGCCCGTCGGCCGGCGGGTTGCGGACGGAGATCGCGTGGTCGTGGCGGCCTTCCGCGCAATGGACGGCGGTGCCGGGGCCGGCCGCGGCATACAGGTCGCCGGTGGCGGGAGCATAGACGACGCCCAGCACCGGGGCGCCATTCTCGATCAGGGCGATGTTCACGGTGAACTCGCCGTTGCGGGAGATGAACTCCTTGGTGCCGTCGAGCGGATCGACCAGCCAGAACCTGCCGCCGGAAATGTCCGGCTTGTGGCCGGCGGCCATCGCCTCTTCCGCGACAACCGGGACGCCGGGCAACAGGTGGTGCAGCGCCGGAACGATCACCGCCTCCGCCGCATGGTCGGCCTGCGTGACAGGGCTGCCGTCGACCTTGGTGGCGACGTCGATGCCGTCGTTGTAGAAGCGCAGGATGACCTGACCGGCCTCGTGAGCGATGGTGCGGACCGTCGGCAGCAGGCGCGCCACAGCGGCATCGGGCATGGGGTGAACTCCCTATGGTATGAAGAGTCAGCATACCGTGCCCGATGGCGGGCCGGAAGCTCTTGAACGGGTGTGGAACGGAGAAGGCGGATGACGGCCGGATTGCAGTCGGACGGTGAGCGGGGAGAGCGCCGCGGCGCATCGGCCCTATGGCGTGCTATGACCGCGGCCGATCTGGATCGGATTCTCGCCATCGCGGACATCGTGCATCCGGCCTATCCCGAGGAGCGCAGCGTGTTCGAGGAACGGCTGGCGCTCTACCCCGCCGGCTGCCGTGTGGCCGAACGCGACGGCGAGGCCATCGGCTACGGCGTCATGCATCCCGGCAGGCTCGGTGTGCCGCCGCCGCTCGATTCTCCGCTGGGCGGTCTGCCGACGGATGCGGACTGCCTGTATCTTCATGACATCGCGCTGCTGCCGGAGTCGCGCGGCACCGGGCTGGGGGCGGCGGTGCTGGATTATGCGCACGGGCTGGCGGAGCGGGAGGGCTGGCGATGGCTGGCGCTGACCTCCACGCCGGGCGCACGGAGCTATTGGGACCGGGTCGGCTTCACACCCTATGCCGAGGGTGGGCCGGCGCTGGAGGCCAAGCTGGCCAGCTATGGCGGGGGGATGAGCTATATGACGGCGCTGGTTCTGGTGCAGGAGTGAAGCTCAGGCGGCCAGCATCGCCATTTCCGGATCGGTCACCACGGCCTGGAAGGCCGGCTTGGCGAACAGGTAGCCCTGCATCAGGGTGACGCCCAGATCGCGCAGGGCCTTGGCCTCGTCGGCGGTCTCGATGCCCTCGGCGATGGGCGTGATGGCGAGATCCTCGCACACCGACAGGATGGCCTTGACGATGCTGCGCCGGGCCCGCTCGGTGTCGATGTTGCGGGTCAGCTCCATGTCCAGCTTGATGATGTCGGGCTGGAACTCGGCCAGCAGGTTCAGCCCGGAATAGCCGGAGCCGAAATCGTCGATGGCGGTCAGGAAGCCCTGGCGCTTGTATTCGTTGAAGATGCTCTTCAGGTGGTCGTGGTCCACCACCCGCTCGTTCTCCGTCACCTCGAAGATAATGCGGTCGGTGGGGAAGCCGGTGCGGCGGGCGGCGGCCAGCGTGGCGCGGATGCAGGCTTCTGCCTTGTAGACGGCGTTCGGCAGGAAATTGATCGACAGGCGGGCGCCGTTCAACGGCAGGCTCGATGCCAGCTCGATGGCCTTGATGCGGCAGGACTGGTCGAAGGCGTAGCGGGTGGCATCGGTCACCTGTCCCAGGACCCAGCCTGCGCCCTGACCTTCAAGACCGCGCACCAGCGCCTCATGCGCCCAGACACCGCCATTGGCGACGTCGACGATGGGTTGGAACGCCATCGTGAAATCCAGATCGAGACGGTCAGCACATTGTCCGCCACACCCGCCGTCGCCAAACGCCATCGCCCTACCCCTGTCAGTCAATAGATTGCCACCTTCAGGTAAGGAACAATGCCATGGATTTCATCCGACGGAGGTGTGGCAAGTACCGCACCTTTCGACTAGGACTTTCCCTAAGCATTCCGGTAAGGCTCGCTAAACAGCCTACTCCGCAGCCATCCGGGTTTTGGCGCGGCGGATTGCCGCCCACACCGTTTCCGGCGTCGCCGGCATGTCGATGTGGGCGATGCCGAGGTCGGACAGCGCATCGACCACCGCGTTGATGATGGCCGGCGGCGCGCCGATGGCCCCGGCCTCGCCGGCGCCCTTCATGCCCAGCATGTTGGTAGTGCTGGGCACGCTGTTCAGCTTCACCTCGATCGGCGGCATGTCGACCGCCCGCGGCATCTGGTAGTCCATGAAGGAGCCGGACAGAAGCTGCCCGCTGTCGGGATCGAACACCACGCGCTCCTGCAATGCCTGACCCAGCCCCTGGGCGACGCCGCCATGGATTTGGCCGATCACCAGCATCGGGTTGATGACCGTGCCGAAATCGTCGACGACGCTGTAGCGCAGAACCTCGACGATGCCGGTGGCGGGATCGACCTCCACCTCCGCGATGTGGCAGCCGTTGGGGAAGGTGCTCGCCGGCGGGGTCCAGCGCGCCATCTCGGAGAAGGCGATGCCGCTGTGCCCATTGCCATCGCCCTCGGCAGCCTTGGCCGCCACCTCCTTCAGAGAGACCGAGCGGTCGGTGCCGACGATGGTGAAGCGGCCGTCGGCGAACTCCACATCGACCTCCGCGGTTTCCAGCAGGTCTGCGGCTACTGTAGTAGCCGCCTTCACCACCTTGGCCGCCCCCTCCGCCAGCGCCGAGCCGCCGACCGGGACCGAGCGGGAACCGCCGGTACCGGACCCCCAGCTGACGCGGTCGGTGTCGCCCTGCACCACCTCCACATCCTCCGGCGGGACGCCGAGCCGGTCGGCGAGGATCTGCTTGTAGGCGGTTTCATGGCCCTGGCCGTTGGTCTGGGTGCCGATCATCAGCACCACCTTGCCGTCGCCGTTGACCTGGACGGTCGCCTGCTCCGGCCCGCCGCCCGAGCACGCCTCGATATAGGTGGACAGGCCGGCGCCGCGCAGCTTACCGCGGGCCTTCGCCTCCGCCTTGCGGGCGGGCAGGCCGGCCATGTCGGCGAGGATCAGGCCGTCCTCTAGATTCCGGATGAATTCGCCGGTGTCGTAGACCTGCCCCATCGGCGTCGCATAGGGCATGGCGCTGGCCGGGATGAAGTTGCGCCGCCGGATCTCCGCCGGACCGAGGCCGGTGACGCGGCCGGCATGGTCGATCAGCCGCTCCAGCAGATAGGCCGCTTCCGGCCGCCCGGCGCCGCGATAGGCGTCCACCGGCTGGGTGTTGGTGAAGACGCCTTTCACCCGGACATAGACGGCAGGCGTCTTGTAGGAGCCGACAAGCATCGCCGAGCCGGCATCGGTCGGAATGAAGGGGCCGTAGTTGGACAGGTAGGCGCCGAGGTTGGCGACGGTATCGACCCGCAGGCCCAGAAAATGCCCGTCGGCATCGACCGCGAGGCGCGCCTTGCTGACATGATCGCGGCCATGGTCGTCGCTGATGAAGCCCTCAATCCGGTCGGCCGCCCATTTCACCGCGCGGTTCAGACGACGGGCAGCGAACAGGCAGGCGACATATTCAGGGTAGTTGAACAGCTTCATGCCGAATCCGCCGCCGACATCGGTGGTCAGCACGCGGATGCGCGAGTCCGGTTCATTCAGGATCTTGGCGAACTGCTTCTGCAGGCCATGCACGCCCTGGCTGGTGACGTAGATCAGCAGCCGGCCGGGCGCGCCGTCCGCGCCGGATTCGACGCCGGCCACACAGGCGCGGCCCTCCATCGGATTGGCGACGACGCGGTTGTTGATCAGTTCCAGCTCGATCACGCGGTGAGCGCCTGCCAGTGCGGCCTCTACCGCCGCCTCGTCGCCGGTGTCCCAGTCGAAGCAGAGGTTGTTTGGCGCCTCGTCCCACACCAGCGGCCGGCCGGGCTCCAGCGCCTCCAGCGTGCCGGTGACAGACTGGCGGTCCTCGTAATCGACCATCACCAGTTCGGCCGCCTCGCGCGCGGCCTCCAGCGTTTCCGCCACCACCATGGCGACCGGGTCGCCGACATGGCGGGCGAAGCCGCGGGCCAGCGCCGGTCGCGGCGTCTCCACATAGTTCGAGCCGTCGCGCTGCTTCAGCGCCGCCTGGCAGGGGATCATGCCGATCTTCTCGGCGTCGAAATCGGCGACGGTGTAGACCGCCAGCACGCCGGGCTGCGCCAGCGCTTCCGACGCATCGACCGCGCCGATGGCGGCGAAGGCATGGGGCGAGCGGACGAAGGCCGCATAGGCCTGTCCGGGAAGAGACACGTCGTCGGTATAGCGGCCGCCGCCGGTCAACAACCGGGCGTCTTCGGTGCGCGGAACCGCCTGTCCGATGCCGAACTTCATGGGTGAACTCCCGCCTTCCGGTGCGATGCGATTGATCTGCCCCGCGAAGATAGGCCGGCTTGAGCGCCAGGGAAACCCCGGCTGCCGGTATGGGTGACGGTTGTCCGCTGCAAGGATTGTCGGTGGCACGTAGCGATGCCAGGGAATGCGGCTGGTGCCCGGAACCTTCTGGCCCCATATTCCAGGGCATGTGTGGACGAATGCTTCTCACCACCCCGGTCAGCGAGGTCCAGCGACTGTTCGGCGTTCCCGAACGGCTGAACCTGATGCCGCGGTGGAATATCGCCCCGACCCAGGACATTCCCGTCATCCGGCGGGAGGAGGACGGCCGCCATCTGGCGATGGTCCGCTGGGGGCTGGTGCCTCCCTGGGCCGACGATGCCGCCATCGGCGGCCGTATGATCAACGCGCGCGGCGAATCGGTGGCCGACAAGCCGGCCTTCCGTGACGCCTTCCGCAAGCGTCGCTGCCTGGTCCCGCTGGACGGTTTTTATGAATGGACCAGCGTGGGGGAGGGGGCGAAGCCGCGCAAGCAGGGCCACGTCATCCGCCGCCGTGACCGCGGCCTGTTCGCGCTCGCCGGTCTGTGGGAGCGCTGGCGCGGTCCGAAGGGCGCCGCTCCGCTCGATCCGCCGCTGGAGACCGCGACGGTGGTGACGACGGCCACCAATGCCACGCTGTCATTCCTGCACGACCGGATGCCGGTGGTGCTCGATCCCGCCGATTGGGATGCTTGGCTGGACCCGGCCACCCCGCTGCCGGTGCTGGAGGGGCTGATCCGCTCCGCACCGGAGGAGTGGCTGGACGTTGTGCCAGTGGGGCCGAAGGTCAACAGCGTCCGCAATGACGACTGCTCCTGCCTGGACCCGCCGCAGGAAACCGTGCCGACGAAAGCGAAGGACAAGCGGGGCGATGATCAGCCGAGCCTGTTCTAAGGCGACGCCGTTGGTGGCGGCGATGAGGGTGGCAACAGTCATTGCGGCGCTTTTTCTGGCCGGCTCCGCTGTAGCGCAGACCAACCAGTCGGCCAAGAGCCGCGGCCCCATCGCCAACACGCCGGACCAGACGATCAGGGGCTCCGCCATGGCGGTGGAGGGCGATCTGCTGACAATCAACGGGACGGCGGTGCGGCTGATGGGCATCGATGCGCCCGATCCGGGGCAGAAGTGCAAGAACCGCTACGGCCACGAGCTGGACTGCTTCAAGGTCGCCACCGCGGTGCTCGCCAACATGGTGAGGGGCGAGGAGGTGACCTGCACCGTCACCGAACAGGACCGCACCGGCGAGAAGAAGGGTGAATGCCGCGTGCGCGGCGTCGATCTGGGGGCTGCGATGGTGGCGCGCGGCTGGGCCTTTCAATATGCCAGCCTGTCGCCCGCCTATCAGAAGGGTGAGGCCTATGCCCAGAGCAAGCGGCTGGGGCTGTGGGCCGGGCAGGTGGAAAAGCCCTGGCAGTGGCGCAGCAGGCAGATTCGCCAGAACGCCAAGTGACCGGAAGCCAAGCGACCGGTAGGCTTGACCCTGATCGGAGGTTGCTGACCGGGCGATGACCGCCCACACCCCCATTTCCCAGTCGACCCCTCCGCCGGTCGTGGTAGGATCCGGGAAAGACGACGGACGATCATCAAGCAGGTTCCGTGGCCCGATTGGACCGGGCCGGCGCGATTCCAGAGCGGCAACTCCCACCGGGGAGCGGAGTCACGGGTATGCTCGTTTACGAATGCGAACTGTTCGAAGTGGTTCCGGTGCTGCGCCGCTATGCGCGCGCATTGACCGGTGCCACCGATCGTGGCGACGCGCTGGTGACCCGCTGTGTCGAGGCGGCGGTGATGGCACCCACCCGTTTCGGGCTGGACCGCGGCGGCGATAGTGCCCGCCTGTCGATGTACGCCCTGCTGAACCTGCTGTTCGACCGCTCTCCGGAGGAATTCGGGCCGCCCGGCCGACCCTTGCCCTCTCCCCATCCCATCGAACGGGCCCTGGCCGAACTGCCGGAGGCCGACCGTCGCCTGTATCTGCTGACCGCACTGGAGGGTCTGCCCTTGCCGCAGGCGGCGAGGGTTCTGCAATTGAGGACGGGGGAAGCGATTCCGCGGCTGAAATCCGCCCGCGCGCGGGTCCGCAGCACCATGGTGCAGCGGGTGATGGTGGTCGAGGACAACGCCCTGCTGGCGATGGAACTGGGGGCGCTGGTCGCGGAAATGGGCCATGTCGTCTGTGGCACCGCCGGCAACGAGCCGGAGGCGCTGGCCCTGCTGGATGCCGAAAAGCCGACATTGGCCCTGCTTGACGTCCGGCTGGCCGATGGCGGCAGCGGGATCGAGATCGCCCGGCGGCTGAAACGTGTGCGCGACCTGCGCACCATCTTCGTCACCGCATTCGACGATGACATCCTGGCCCGCGACGCCCGCCATCTCGGGCAGATCGTGCGGAAGCCCTTCACCAACGCCGGCATCCAGGCCGCCATTTCCCGTGCCATCTTCATGCCGCAGCCGGTGGCGCTGGCCTGATGCCCGTCACGCGATGAAAAAGGGACCGCCGGTCGTCCGGCGGTCCCTTTTTCATGTCCGGCCTACAGGCAGGCCGGCACTTCTCTGAACCGTCCTTACACCGTCGTGCGGCGGCCGGCGATCATGCGATAGATCGCCAGGATGACGATGGCGCCGACGATGGCGCCGATGAAGCCCGCGCCTTCGCCCGGCCGGTACCAACCGACGGCAGCACCCAGATAGGTGGCGACGAAGGCGCCGGCGATGCCCAGCAGGGTGGTGATGATGAAGCCGCCCGGATCGCGACCCGGCATCAGGAACTTGGCGACGATGCCGGCGAGAAAGCCGATGATGATCGTCCAGAGAATACCCATGGTGATTTCCCTTCCGTTGCGGGACCGTCTTCCCATGCCCAATAACGGGCAAAGAGGGATTTGGTTCTCAACGCCGATGGATCTTTTGGACTGGTACTCTTTCGGTAGGGCGGAGCCCCCCGGCCCTACGCCCTATCCTCCCGGCCGTCTCCCCGAACGAAAACGGCCCCGCAGCGCTCCCCAATCGGGGGCACTGCGGGGCCGCAGTCATTCGCATCGGATCAGCGCAGCGCGCTGATGTTGGCGGCGTACTGTTCCGGTCCGCCGGTGAAGGTGGCGGTGCCGGCCACCAGCACGTCGGCGCCGGCCTCGATGGCCAGACGCGCGGTTTCCGGGTTGATGCCGCCGTCCACCTCCAGGTCGATCTGCTTGCCGAGCGCGTCGATGCGGGCGCGCAGGTCGCGGATCTTCGGAAGCTGGCTCCTGATGAAGCTCTGGCCGCCGAAGCCGGGGTTCACCGTCATCACCAGCACGAGGTCGATGTCCTCCAGCACATGCTGGATCGCGTCCACCGGCGTGGCCGGGTTCAGCGACACGCCGGCCTTCTTGCCCAGCGACTTGATCAGCTGGATGGTGCGGTGAAGATGCGGACCGGCCTCCGGATGGACGGTGATGATGTCGGCACCGGCCTTGGCGAATTCCGGAACGAAGAGATCCACCGGCGAGATCATCAGGTGGATGTCGAAGACCTTGGCGGTATGGGGACGCAACGCCTTCACCACGCCCGGCCCGATGGTCAGGTTCGGCACGAAATGGCCGTCCATCACGTCGATGTGGATATAGTCGGCGCCGGCGGCATCGACCGCGCGGACCTCCTCGCCCAGCCGGGCGAAATCGGCGGAGAGAATCGAGGGGGAAATCTTGACGGCGCGCATGGGGCTTTCCTGGTGCGGGAGGTGGCTTGGACCGGGTCCGATCAGGCGAACTTCCTATCACGGCGTAGCGAGGCAAGTCATGACATGATGTGAGCGCCCGATCTGCGCGCGCAGGTTCGGCGTCTGAGAGACCGATCCAGCGTCGGCCGGGCCGTTTGAGCTTTACCGCAATTGCGAAGCGTTGTATCCAATTGAATATAGATGAAAGGTCAAATCCGGCAGGAGGTGGCGATGGTTGGGTTGTATGGGTCTCTGGGGGGCGGCCGGTTCAGGTCGGCACTGTCGGCGGTCGTCCTCGGCGTCGGGCTGACGCTCACGGCACCGGCGGCGATGGCGCAGGATGTGCTGGTGCTGGCGGCGGCCTCCACCAAGAACGCGGTGGAAAAGCTGGCTTCGCAGTTCAAGGCGAAGACCGGGGCCACCGTGACCTCCTCCTTCGCCGCTTCGTCGGCACTGGCCAAGCAGATCGAAAATGGCGCTCCGGCTGACATCTTCATCTCGGCCGATCTCGGCTGGATGGACTATCTCCAGCAACGCAACCTGATCAAGACCGACAGCCGGGTGAACCTGCTCGGCAACGAGCTGGTGGTTGTGGTGCCGAAGGGATCGACGTTGAAGCCCGACCTGTCCAAGGGCGGCAAGCTGGCGGACCAGCTGGGCGATGGGCGGCTCGCCACCGGCGACCCATCGAACGTCCCGGTCGGGAAGTACGCCAAGGCCGCGCTGGAAAAGCTGGACCAGTGGGCGGCGGTCGAACCGAAGCTGGCGCGGGCCGATAGCGTGCGCGCGGCCCTGGTTCTGGTCAGCCGCGGCGAGGTGCCGGTCGGCATCGTCTATCGCACCGACGCCGCCGTCGATCCGGGGGTGGAGGTCGCCGCAGCCTTCCCGCCCGACAGCTATCCGCCGATCACCTATCCGGCGGCGCTGGTTGCGTCCTCGAACAATCCGGCTGCCGCGTCGTTCCTCGACTTCATGAAGTCGCCGGACGGCATGGCGGTCTGGAAGGAATTCGGCTTCGTCCCGGCGCCCAAAGCACCGTAAGCTCTGCGGCATGGAAATCCTGACGCCGATGGAAACCACCGCGTTGCTGCTGAGCCTGCGTGTCGCGGGTGTCGCCATCGCGCTGGGATTGCCGCTCGCCGTGCTCGCCGCCTGGGTACTCGGCCGCTATTCCTTTCCGGGCAAGACGCTGTTCGACGGGCTGGTCCATCTGCCGCTGGTCCTGCCGCCGGTGGTCACCGGCTATATCCTGCTGGTGACCATGGGGACGAAGGGGGTGGTCGGCGGCTGGCTGTACCAGACCTTCGGGATCAAGCTGATCTTCACCGCCGAAGGGGCATCGCTGGCGGTGGCGGTGACCTCGTTCCCGCTGATGGTGCGGGCGATCCGCCTGTCGGTGGAGGCCATCGACGGCGGGCTGGAGGCGGCGGCGCGCACGCTGGGTGCCGGGCCGGTCGACCGCTTCTTCACCATTCTGCTGCCCTTGATGGCTCCCGGACTGCTGTCCGGCGCCATCGTGGCCTTCGCCGCGGCGATGGGCGAGTTCGGAGCGGTGATCACCTTCGTCTCCAACATCCCCGGCAAGACGCAGACCCTGCCGCTGGCGATCTATGCCGCGACGCAGGAACCCGGCGGCGATGCGGTGGCGGCAAGGCTGGCGGCAATCTCCTTCACCGTGGCATTGCTGGCGCTGATGCTGTCCGAATTCCTGGCGAACCGGGTTCGCCGCCTGATCGGGCAGATCTGACATGCTCGATCTGCAAATTCGCCAGAAGCTGGGCGCCTTCACACTCGACATCGCCTTCACCGCCGAGGAACGCGGCGTGACGGCGCTGTTCGGCCGTTCCGGGTCCGGCAAGACCTCGGTCATCAATGCGATTGCCGGGCTGACCCGGCCGGACGAGGGGCATATCCGCGTTGGCGACGCCGTGTTCTTCGACAGCGCCCGGCGCATCGACGTGCCGGTGGAGAAGCGGCGCATCGGCTACGTCTTCCAGGATTCGCGACTGTTTCCGCACATGACTGTCCGCAGCAACCTCGAATATGGCCTGCGCCGTGTGCCGGAAGCGGAGCGACGCATCGCCTTCGGCCCGGTGGTGGATTTGCTGGGGCTCGGCCATCTGCTGGACCGCCGTCCGCGCGGCCTGTCCGGCGGCGAGAGGCAGCGTGTCGCCTTCGGCCGCGCCCTGCTGGCGCAGCCGCGCCTTCTGCTGATGGACGAGCCGATGGCCTCGCTCGACGCCGCTCGCAAGGCGGAGATCATGCCATACATCGAGCGGCTGCGTGACGAGATGAACATTCCCATCGTCATGGTCAGCCACGCGCTGGACGAGGTGGTGCGGCTCGCCACCACCATGGTGCTGATCGGGGAGGGCAGGGTGCGTGCGTCGGGGCCGGTCGGAACGGTGATGGGCCGGCTGGACCTGTCGGCGGTGACCGGTGCGCAGCATGCCGGCGCCGTGCTGGATCTGACGGTCGAGACCCATATCCCGGAAGACGGTCTGTCGGTGCTGGCCTTCGACGGTGGACGGCTGACCGTGCCCCAGATCGACCGCCCGCCCGGCTCTGCGGTGCGGTTGCACATCCATGCCCGCGACGTGATCGTCGCGTTGCAGCCGCTGGCCGGCGTCAGTCTGCGCAACGCGCTGGCCGCGACGGTGATCGAGTTGGCAGAGGCCGGGCCATCCTCCGCCGACGTGCGGCTGGCGGTGGGCGGTTCTTTCCTGATCGCGCGCATCACCCGTGCGGCAGTGCGCGAATTGGGACTGCTGCCCGGCCGCGAGGTGGTGGCGCTGGTAAAGGGCGTTGCCTTCGAACCGGACAGCGGCGGTGCCGTATCGGACCGGCACGGGCGGGTGGTGGACGTCTAAGCGGGACGGCCCCTCATCCCGCGGAAGGGAGAGGGGCCGCTACTCGCCGCTTTTACTGCCCGCCCGAGGGGGTGGCGGATCCGCCGGTGCTGGCACCGCCACCGGCCGACCCGCCGGCGGTCGATCCGCCCGGAACGGTTTGGGTGGCACCGGTGGTCTCGTTCATCGAGTTGCCGGAGGTGCCGCCCTGGACGGGCACGCCGGTCGAAGGCGGCGGGACGGTGGTGGACCCGCTGCTCGACCCGCTGCTGGTCGTCGGGCTGGTCTGGTTGGACGCGTTGGAATTCTGGGCGTTGTGATCATCGCAGGCGGCCAGACCCAGAAGCAGGGCGGGCAGGGCCACGATCAGAAACTTGCTGCGCATGAGTGTTGCTCCTCAGCCAGTGGGCGGCGCCATCGACGGGACCTGCGGTGCGAGTACGAAGCGGACTCGGTACGGCCCCGGCGGCACCGTATGCGTCCAAACACGCCACCGGCGGTTTCATTCCATCGACCTTGGTGCTATGCCGGGTGGGTGCCTGTTCCGATGAACGGGTTTCCGGCCACCGGATGCTTACGGCGACTGATGGGAACTTTACGGGAACATCGTCGCGATTTGTGGTCGGCGCGTGACAGATACCCATTACTGGGTTGCGCAAAGAACACGAACCTTTTGCGACTTGGCTTTTCCATCTTTTTCGTTTGACCGGCGGAAAGTCGCTGTGATTCCATCATGGCACCATGACGATGATCGCCGATCTCACCGACACGCTCGCCCGCGCCGCCAAAAGCGCGATCCGCCAAGCAATCATGCCGGCGCTGTGCGCCTGCGTGGTCGCCTACTTCGCCTACTACGCGGTCCACGGCGACCGCGGGCTGGTGGCGATGAAGCAGATCCAGGGGGAGATCGCCCAGGCCGAAGGGGTCCTCAACCAGCTCCGCACCGAACGGGAGGATATGGAACGCCGCGCGCAGTTGCTGCGCGGCGACGGCCTCGACCGCGACATGCTGGAGGAGCGGGCGCGCCTGATGCTGAATTTCTCGAGCACGCGCGACGTCATCGTCAAGCTGCCGAAACTGGCTGAGCAGGACGGGGCCGGCCAGCAGAAGTAAGGGGATTTCAGCCGATTAACCGTTTCGCGGTTAATCTGAAATAGCGCTGCAAAAACAGACATTTGCGCGCCTCCTGAAGCTCGTGTAGTGTGCGCGCCATATTCGCTTCCGGTGCGGGCTCCCGTATGCCCGCAACGCGCGGCGGCAAAAGGTTCTGTCAATGACCTTTGCCGCTTGAACCCTGGGGAGGAATCATGGCCGCGTCCCGACGCCGTTCCACCAAGGCGCTGACCGACACCGCGCCCGCTCAAGCCGTCTCTTCCGAAGAGCTTCTTCATTATTATCGCGAGATGCTGCTGATCCGCCGCTTCGAAGAGAAGGCGGGCCAGCTGTATGGCATGGGTCTGATCGGCGGCTTCTGCCACCTCTACATCGGCCAGGAAGCCGTTGTGGTCGGCGTGCAGGCCGCCCTGAAGGATGGCGACAGCGTCATCACCAGCTACCGCGATCATGGCCACATGCTGGCCTGCGGCATGGACGCCAAGGGCGTGATGGCCGAGCTGACCGGCCGCATTGGGGGATACTCCAAGGGCAAGGGCGGCTCGATGCACATGTTCAGCCAGGAGAAGAACTTCTTCGGCGGCCATGGCATCGTCGGTGGGCAGGTCCCGCTCGGCACGGGTCTGGCCTTCGCGCACAAGTACAGCAACGACGGCGGCGTGGCTGCCGTGTATTGCGGCGACGGCGCGATCAACCAGGGTCAGGTCTACGAGAGCTTCAACATGGCGGCGCTGTGGAAGCTGCCTGTGCTCTTCATCATCGAGAACAACAAATACGCGATGGGCACCTCGCAGGAGCGCGCCTCTGCCGGCGAGCTGCACCAGCGCGGCGCGGCCTACGGCATCCCCGGCTATCAGGTCAACGGCATGGACGTGCTGGAGGTCAAGGCCGCGGCGGACCAGTGGGTGCCGCACATCCGCGGGGGCAACGGCCCCGTCATTCTCGAGATGAAGACCTACCGCTACCGCGGCCACTCGATGTCCGACCCGGCCAAGTACCGGACGAAGGAAGAGGTCGAGAAGATGCGGTCGGAATCCGATCCCATCGATCAGCTGAAGTCGAAGATCCTGGCCGGCAACCACGCCGATGAGGACAAGCTGAAGGAGATCGATCGCGAGGTGAAGGCGATCGTCACCGAATCGGCTGAATTCGCCCAGCAGAGCCCGGAGCCCGATCCGTCGGAGCTGTGGACCGACATTCTCGTCTGATCCTGACGTCAACGATAAGCGGGAGCGGCGCCTTGTGGGACGGGAAACCGGATTCCCCGCGCCGCCGGAGGTTGAGGAATGCCGATCGAAGTGCTGATGCCGGCCCTGTCGCCCACGATGACAGAGGGCAAACTGGCGAAATGGTTGAAGAAGGAAGGTGACTCGGTGAAGTCCGGCGATGTCCTCGCCGAGATCGAAACCGACAAGGCGACCATGGAGGTCGAGGCGGTCGATGAAGGCCGCGTCGGCAAGATCCTGATCGCCGAAGGCACCGACAACGTCGCCGTGAACACCCCCATCGCCGTCCTGCTGGAAGAGGGCGAGGACGAGAGCGCGCTGAGCAAGGGCGGCAACGCCCCGACCGCCGCCGCTCCGGCCGCTGCCGCTCCCGCCCCGGCGGCGGAAGCCGCTCCGGCTCCGGCTCCGGCACCCACGGTGCCGGCGGCTCCGGTCGCGGCGCCCGCGTCGGACGAGGACAGGTTCATGGCCAAGACCGTCAAGAAGACGGTCCGCGAAGCTCTGCGCGACGCGATGGCCGAGGAAATGCGCCGTGACGACAAGGTCTTCGTCATGGGTGAGGAGGTCGCGCAGTACCAGGGCGCCTACAAGGTGACCCAGGGCCTGCTGCAGGAATTCGGCGAGCGTCGCGTCATCGACACGCCGATCACCGAGATCGGCTTCGCCGGTCTTGGTGTCGGCGCCGCCTTCAAGGGCTTGAAGCCGGTCGTCGAGTTCATGACCTTCAACTTCGCCATGCAGGCGATCGACCACATCATCAACTCGGCCGCCAAGACGCTGTATATGTCGGGCGGTCAGATGAGCAACTCGATCGTGTTCCGCGGCCCCAACGGCGCCGCCGCCCGCGTCGGTGCCCAGCACTCGCAGTGCTACGCCTCGTGGTACGCCCATTGCCCGGGCCTGAAGGTCGTGTCGCCCTGGTCGGCGGCCGATGCCAAGGGTCTGCTGAAGGCGGCGATCCGTGACGCCAACCCGATCGTCTTCCTCGAGAACGAGATCCTCTACGGCCAGAGCTTCGAGGTTCCGGAGGACGAGGACTTCGTTCTGCCGATCGGCAAGGCCAAGGTCGAGCGCGCCGGCAAGGACGTGACGATCACCGCCTTCTCGATCATGGTTGGCCATGCCCTGGCCGCCGCCGAGATCCTGGCCAAGGAAGGCATCGACGCGGAGGTCATCAACCTGCGCACGATCCGTCCGCTCGACACCGAGACCATCGTCAACAGCGTCAAGAAGACCAACCGCCTCGTCTCCGTCGAGGAGGGCTGGCCCTTCGCCGGCATCGGTTCGGAAATGTGTGCGCTGATGATGGAGCAGGCGTTCGACTATCTCGACGCGCCGGTGGCCCGCGTGGCCGGCCTGGATGTGCCGATGCCCTACGCCGCCAACCTAGAAAAGCTGGCGTTGCCGCAGGTCGATCACATCGTCAAGGCCGCCAAGCAAGCCTGCTACCGTTGAGAGGAGGGCTGATAGGATGACCGTTCAGATTCTGATGCCCGCCCTCTCGCCCACGATGACCGAGGGCAACCTCGCCAAGTGGCTGAAGAAGGAAGGCGACACGGTGAAGTCCGGCGACGTGCTCGCCGAGATCGAAACCGACAAGGCCACCATGGAAGTCGAAGCGGTCGATGAAGGCCGCATCGGCAAGATCCTGATCCCGGCCGGCAGCCAGGGCGTGGCGGTGAACACCCCCATCGCCATCCTGCTGGAAGAGGGCGAGGACGATAGCGCGCTGGCGTCGGCCGGTTCTGCCCCGGCCCCGGCCCCGGCAGCCGCTGCTCCGGCCGCCGCCCCGGCGCCCACGGCAGCCCCGGCTGCCGCCGCTGCTCCGGCTCCGGCCGCTCCCGCTCCGGCGGCAGCTGGCGAGCGCGTGTTCGCCAGCCCGCTGGCCCGCCGCATCGCCGAGCAGGCCGGCGTCGACCTGAAGACCGTCAAGGGCACCGGCCCGCACGGCCGCATCGTCAAGGCTGACGTCGAGGCCGCCAAGGCCGCCGGCCCGGCCAAGGCCGCTGCCGCCCCGGCTCCGGCCGCCGCTCCGGCTCCCGCCGCTGCACCGGCCCCGGCTCCCAAGGCCGAGGGTGTGGATGCCAAGGCGCTCGCCGACAAGCTGGGCATGGCCTACACCGCCGTGCCGAACAGCGGCATGCGCAAGACCATCGCCAAGCGTCTCGGCGAGGTAAAGCGCACGGTCCCCGACTACTTCCTGACGGTGGATGTCGAGATCGACGCGCTGATGAAGGTCCGTGCCGAGCTGAATGGCCGGTCCGACGCCTACAAGCTGTCGGTGAACGACTTCATCATCCGCGCCGTGGCGCTGGCGCTGAAGAAGGTCCCGGCGCTGAACGCCGCCTGGACCGACGAGGCGATGCTGCAGTTCCAGCATGCCGACATCTCGGTCGCCGTCGCCACCCCGACCGGGCTGATCACCCCGATCGTCAAGAAGGCGGAGACCAAGGGTCTGGCCGACATCTCCAACGAGATGAAGGTGCTGGCCAAGAAGGCGCGCGACAACGCGCTGAAGCCGGAAGAGTATCAGGGCGGCACCATCTCCATCTCCAACCTGGGCATGATGGGGATCAAGCAGTTCCAGGCGATCATCAACCCGCCGCAGGCCTGCATCCTGGCGGTCGGCGCCAGCGAGCAGCGCCCGGTTGTCAAGGACGGCGCTTTGGCCATCGCCACGGTGATGAGCCTGACCGGCACCTTCGATCACCGCGTGGCCGATGGCGCCGTCGGTGCGGAATTCCTTGGAGCGGTGAAGAAGCTGCTCGAGGATCCGCTCTCGATGCTGCTCTGACGGTTAGAGGACCGGCTCCATGTCGAAAAGCCTTGCCCCGCTTCGCGCCGAGATCGACGCCATCGACGACGAGATCGTCGCATTGCTGGGCAAGCGCCTGTCCGTCGTCCACCGCGTCGCAGCGGTGAAGATGGCGGAGAACCTGCCGGCCGTCCTGCCCGACCGCGTCGAAGCGGTCAAACGGCGGGCGGCCGAGGCGGGTTTGGCGTACGGCCTGGATCCGGACTTCATGGCTACCCTGTACCAGACGATCATCGACGAGGCGTGCCGGGTCGAGGAAGGCATCTTTGCCGCCGGCCGCGAGGATGCGCCTCGCTCCTGAATGGGGAGAACACCCTTGGCCGACATCAATTACGACGTCATCGTCATCGGCGGCGGACCGGGCGGTTACGTGGCGGCGATCCGCGCCGCGCAGCTGGGCCTGCACACCGCGGTCATCGAGCGTGAAAACCTGGGCGGCATCTGCCTGAACTGGGGCTGCATCCCGACCAAGGCGCTGCTGCGCTCGGCCGAGGTGCTGCATCTCGCCAAGCACGCGTCCGACTATGGTCTGGTCATCCAGAACCCGTCCTTCGACCTCGACAAGGTCGTCGCCCGTTCGCGCAAGGTCGCGGGCCAGCTCAACGGCGGCGTCAAGCACCTGCTGAAGAAGAACAAGGTCGCGGTGATAGAAGGCTCCGCCAAGCTGCTCGGCAAGGGGCAGGTGGCGGTTTCCAAGGGCGAGGCCCCGGTCGGCACCTTCGGCGCCAAGCACATCATCATCGCCACCGGCGCCCGTGCCCGCACGCTGCCGGGCCTGGAGGATGACGGCAAGCTGGTCTGGACCTACCGCAAGGCGATGACCCCGGATGCCATGCCGAAGTCGCTGCTGGTCATCGGCTCCGGCGCCATCGGCATCGAGTTCGCCAGCTTCTACAATGCGCTCGGCGCCAAGGTCACCGTGGTCGAGGTGATGGACCGCATCCTTCCGGTAGAGGATGAGGAAATCTCGGGCTTGGCCCGGAAAGCCTTCGAAAAGCAGGGCATGCGCATCATCACCGGCGGCAAGGCCGGCAACCTGCGCAAGGCCGCCGACAGCGTGACCGTGGCCGTCGAGGCCGGCGGCAAGACCGAGGACATCACGGTCGACCGCGTAATCGTCGCCGTCGGCATCAGCCCGAACACCGAGAACCTCGGGCTGGAGAACACGAAGGTCAAGACCGACCGCGGCCACATCCAGACCAACGGCATGTGCGAGACCGACGAGCCGGGCGTCTACGCCATCGGCGACGTGACCGGCGCCCCCTGGCTCGCCCACAAGGCCAGCCACGAGGGTGTCATCGTGGCCGAGCACATCGCTGGCAAGCATCCGCATGCGCTGAACGTTCGCAACATCCCGGGCTGCACCTATTCGCACCCGCAGATCGCGTCGGTCGGCCTGACGGAGAAGAAGGCGAAGGAAGCCGGCTACGAGATCAAGGTCGGCCGTTTCCCGTTCGTCGGCAACGGCAAGGCCATCGCGCTCGGCGAGCCGGAAGGCCTGATCAAGACCATCTTCGACGCCAAGACCGGCGAGATGCTGGGCGCCCACATGATCGGTGCGGAAGTGACCGAGCTGATCCAGGGTTACGGCATCGCCAAGTCGTCGGAGCTTACCGAGGCCGAGCTGATGCACACGGTGTTCCCGCATCCGACCCTGTCGGAGATGATGCATGAGTCGGTCCTTGATGCCTATGGCCGGGCGATCCACTTTTAACTAGGATCTTCCACTAGGATTTCCTGGGGTGACGTTTTCCCAAACCGGACGGAGCGATGGACCGCAGCAGCGCCGCCTATGACGAGGATTTCTACGCCTGGACGCAAGCCCAGGCGCAGGAGCTTCGCCGTGCCGGCGCCGAGCGGAATAACGCCCCGGTCGACTGGGAGAACGTCGCCGAGGAGATCGAGAGCATCGGCCGCAGCCAGAAGTCCGAGATCGACCATCGCCTTGGCGTCCTGCTGGTCCATTTGTTGAAGTGGATGTTCTGTCCCGACCTTCGGGAGCGGTGCGAGCGTGGCTGGCGGCTGACCGTCAGGGAGCAGCGCAAGAAGCTGATCCGCGAGATCAAGGACAGCCCAAGCCTTCGGCCCTACACCGCCGACGTTTTTGCCGATATATACTCGGATGCCCGCCTGCGGGCAGCCGTCGAGGCGGATACCCCTGACGGCCATTTCCCGGTCGAGCCGCCTTTCACGCTTGACCAAGCGCTCGATCCGGCCTATCCGGCCGAACTGTTTCCGCCGGAATGGCGGGTTTGACATCCTCATCGCACCTATTGTCGGGGCCGGGGCATCGCGTCGGCCATCGGGAGCTTTAGACCATGACCCTCGTCGATCAGACCGAGAAGCTGCGCCACCCCGAAAAGGCCCATAAGCCCGACAACCCCATCCAGCGCAAACCGGCCTGGATCCGGGTCAAGGCGCCGATGAGCCAGGAATACAACGAGACCCGCCAGCTGATGCGCGGGCTGAAGCTGAACACGGTGTGCGAAGAGGCCGCCTGCCCGAACATCGGGGAGTGCTGGAAGCAGAAGCACGCCACCTTCATGATCCTGGGCTCCATCTGCACGCGCGGCTGTGCCTTCTGCAACGTGGAGACCGGGCGTCCGGATCTGCTCGACCCGCATGAGCCGGAGAAAGTCGCGGAGGCCGTCGGTCAGCTGAAGCTGTCCCATGTCGTCATCACCTCGGTCGACCGCGACGATCTGGCCGACGGTGGTGCCGAGCATTTCGCCCGCACCATCCGCGCCATCCGCGTCGCGTCGCCAACGACCACCATCGAAATCCTGACCCCCGACTTCCAGAAGAAGAAGGGCGCGGTCGAGGTGGTGGTGGAGGCCAAGCCCGACGTCTTCAACCACAATCTGGAAACCGCGCCGCGCCTCTACCCGACGATCCGTCCCGGCGCGCGCTACTTCGCCTCGCTGCAACTGCTGGCGCGGGTGAAGGAACTGGATCCGACGATCTTCACCAAGTCCGGCCTGATGGTCGGCCTGGGCGAGACCAAGGAGGAGATCGGGCAGGTGATGGACGATCTTCGCTCCGCCGATGTGGACTTTCTGACGATTGGGCAGTATCTCCAGCCCACGCCCAAGCATGCGGCGGTGGATCGCTTCGTGACTCCTGAGGAGTTCGACGGTTATTCCACTGTTGGCCGCGGCAAGGGATTCCTGCTGGTGGCCTCGTCGCCGCTGACGCGCTCGTCCTACCATGCGGGTGCGGATTTCGAGAAGCTGCGCGAAGCCCGGCTGCGCAAGCTGGGGGTCGCCGCCGCCTGATCCAGGCGGTTCAATAAGAAAGGACACGGTACGGGCATGCCGACGCACGCGGAGAAGAAGGTTCTTCCCTACACGCCCCAGCAGATGTACGACCTGGTCGCGGACGTGGAGAAGTATCCGGAGTTTCTGCCCTGGTGCCTCGCGGCCCGCATCCGCAAGCGCGAAGACAACGTGATGTTCGCGGACCTGATCATCGGTTTCAAAATGGTCCGCGAACGCTTCACCTCACGGGTGGAGTTGCACGAGCCCGACTGCCGGATCAACGTGCAGTACACCGACGGGCCGTTCCAGTATCTGAACAATCACTGGATCTTCAACGAGCATCCCGGCGGCTGCTGTGTCGACTTCTTCGTCGATTTCGAGTTCCGCTCGAAGATGCTGCAGAAGATCATGGGCCTGCTGTTCAATGAGGCTGTCCGCCGCATGGTGCAGGCCTTCGAAACGCGTGCGGCCCAGCTTTACGGGCCGGGCCGGGCGACGCAGCCAGCCTGACGCCGGCCGCGGACGATTGAGGCGGGTGGCCGGTCAGCTCTTGTCCGACCACAGCTCCCCGCCGCTCGCCCAATCGCTCTTCTTCACGTCCTGAAAGATGATGTCCACCGCGGACGGCGAGCAGCCGAGGACCTTCACGGTCGCCTCGGTCAACGCCTTGGCGTATTCGCGCTTCTGTTCGACGGTGCGTCCTTCGAACAGCTGGATGTTGATGGTCGGCATCTGGTCTTTTTCCTTCGTGGTGAAGAGCTTGTCGGCGATTTTTCAGCGCAGGCTTCCGGTCGGCCGGGCGAGCCGCAGCCGCTCCAGCGCCGCCTGGACCGTTGCCATCCGCACAGCGTCGCGGTCGCCGGGGAAGGTGTATTCCTTGGCCTTGGCAGCCCCGCCGCGCACGGCGGTGGCGACATAGACCCGGCCCACCGGCTTGGTTTCCGTGGCCCCGCCGGGGCCGGCGATTCCCGTCACCGCCACCGTCACGTCGGCCCGCGACTTTGCCAGCGCGCCGACCGCCATGGCGACTGCCACCTCCGGGCTGACGGCACCATGGGCATGCAGCAGGCTGGCGGGCACGGCCAGCACCTCGGTCTTGGCGATGTTGGTGTAGGTGACGAAGCCGCGGTCGACCACCTTGGACGAGCCGGCTATGTCGGTCAGGGCGCCGGCGATCAGGCCGCCGGTGCAGGATTCGGCCGTAGCCAGCATGAAGCCGGCGAGGCCGTATTCGGCAAGCGTCTGAGCGGCGAGGTCGCGGATGATCTCGGGAAACATGACGGCCTCTCCCGGTTCGTATCGTTCGCCGGGATGTTAGCCCGGAAGTCGGACGGTCGCCACAGCCTGTGCCGCAATACCCTCGCGCCGGCCGGTGAAGCCCAGTTGTTCAGTGGTGGTCGCCTTCACGCTGACACGCCCGACCTCGATGCCCAGAATCTGGGCAATGCGGTCCGCCATGGCGGCGCGGTGGGGGCCGACCTTCGGCCGCTCGCAGATGATGGTCAGGTCGGCATGGGCAATGACGCCGCCGCGCTCCGCCACCAGATCGGCGGCATGGCGCAGGAACCTGGCGCTGTCGGCCCCGCGCCAACGCGGATCGGTCGGCGGAAAGTGGCTGCCGATGTCGCCGGCAGCCAGCGCCCCGAGAATGGCGTCGGTCAGGGCATGCAATCCGACATCCGCGTCGGAGTGGCCTTCCAGCCCATGGCTGTGGGGGACGCGCAGGCCGCAGAGCGTCACGAAGTCGCCATCGGTGAAGCGGTGGACATCGAAACCGCTGCCGGTCCGCACGTCCCACAGGCTGCTCATGATCGCGCGGGTGGCGCGGGTCAGGTCGTCGGGGGTGGTCACCTTGAAATTGTCCTCCTTGGACGGCACCAGCGCCACGGTCAGCCCGGCACGCTCCGCCACCGCGGCATCGTCGGTCAGCGACAGGCCCACGGCGGACCGGTGGGCTTCGAGAATATCGGGGAAGCGGAAGCCCTGCGGTGTCTGCGCCCGCCACAGCCCGTCGCGGTCGACCGTGCCGGTGATGGCGTTCCCGCTGCCGCGCTTCAGCGTATCGGCCACCGGCACCGCCGCGATGGCGCCCGGCGTGCTGTCCAGTGCCGCGATCACCGCAGCGATGGTGTCCGCATCGATCAGGGGGCGGGCTGCGTCGTGGATCAGCACGAGATCGGGTGCGCCATCGGCGGCCAAGGCCTCCAACCCATTGCGGACCGAGTCCTGACGGCTGGCGCCGCCGGCAACCGGGTGGGGCAGGGCAAGTCCGGACAGGGCGGCGTCATAGGCATCGCGCCATGTCGGGTCGATCACCACGCGCACGCCGGTGACCTGAGGATGGCCCCGGAAAGCCTCCACCGTCCGTCGCAGCACCGGCTTGCCGGCGAGGTCGAGATATTGTTTCGGCCGCTCGGCCCCGAATCGCTGTCCGGACCCTCCGGCCACGATCAAAGCAATACAGGTGGGGGCGATGCAGGTGGGCATAAGGCAAACCGTAAGATATGATAGCCACTTGACGGAAACGTCGCGGAGCCTAGCCTGTCGCCGTGGTTCCGCCAAGTGCCGAGCCTTGCCGCCGAGATGCTCCGGACAATGTCAGGGAGCCGGCCGGCACGCTCCGGCAGCATGATGGCGGAAAGACGGGAGTGCATTCGGGTCCATGTCGCAGAACATCTTTTTGAGCCTGACGGCGCTGGTGGCCCTGGTGCCTGCCGCCCTCTACCCCTACCGGCGTATCGCGGGGCAGGGCGTGGAGGGGCGCGGCTGGGCTTTCTGGGGCGCGTTGCTGCTCGCAGCCGCCGGGCCCGGCATGTGGGCGATCCTACAGGTTGCCGGCCAATGGCAGACCGGATTCTCGACGGCGCTGTGGGTGACGACGGCCGCCTGCATGGCGCTGTTCATCGGGCTGAGCCTGTTCCATGCCACCGCCTGGAGGCTGGCGCCGCTGCTGCTGCCCTATCTGCTGGTGGTCTGCCTGCTGGCGACCCTGACCGAGGATGCGCCGGCGCCGATCCTGCGCGGCAATGCGCCGGGCGTGTGGATCGACCTGCACATCGCCGTGTCGGTCTTCACCTATGCCCTGCTGACGCTCAGCGCCGTGTCGTCCTTTGCCGCGGTGATCCAGACCCGGGCGCTGAAGTCCAAGCGGCCAACCCCGCTCAGCCGCTTCCTGCCGCCGGTGGCGGAGAGTGAGCGGCTGCAACTGCGCCTGCTGATCGCGTCCGAAGTGGTGCTGGGTGCCGGGCTCGCCACCGGCATGGCCGTGCTCTATTTCGAGCAGGGGCTGCTGTTCCGCACCGACCATAAGAGCCTGCTGTCGCTCGCGACCTTCATCGTGATCGGAATCCTGCTGCTTGCCGAATACCGGACCGGGGTGCGCGGACGGACGGCGGCGCGCACCATGCTGATCGTCTATCTCCTGGCGACACTTGCCTATCCCGGTGTCAAGTTCGTCTCGAACGTGCTGATCGGGCAGTGGACCTGGAGCTGAGCCGGAAATCGGCGCAAGCCGGTGGAAGATCATGGGTTTAGGAGGGGGCTTGAGCGCGGCGGCCGGGCTTCGTCCTTGCGCACGACTGTCGCCACGTGATAACTTGCCCAAATTGACGGCACTTTGTTGATTTGCCCATCAATCGGGCAGGTGAGAATGACCATACAAATCGGACCCATCACGCTCGCCGGACCGGTGATCCTGGCGCCCATGTCGGGTGTCTCCGACCTGCCGTTCCGCCGTCTGGTGAAGCGCGCGGGCTGCGGCCTCGTCGTGTCTGAGATGATTGCCAGCCAGGCGATGATCCGCGAGAACCGCCAGACCCTGCGCATGGTGGAAACCGAGCCGGAAGAGTTTCCGATGGCGGTCCAGCTCGCCGGCTGTGAGCCCGAGGTGATGGCCGAGGCGGCGAAGCTGAACGAGGACCGCGGCGCCGCGGTCGTCGACATCAATTTCGGCTGCCCGGTCAAGAAGGTGGTGAACGGCCATGCCGGCTCCTCCCTGATGCGGGACGAGGCACTGGCCGGCCGCATCCTGGAGGCGGTGGTGAAGGCCGTCAGCATTCCGGTGACTCTGAAGATGCGGCTGGGCTGGGACGAGACCAACCGGAACGCCCCCAACCTCGCCCGCATCGCCGAGCAGTGCGGCATCAGGATGGTGACGGTCCATGGCCGCACCCGCATGCAGTTCTACACCGGCACCGCCGACTGGACCTATGTGCGCCATGTGAAGGAGGCGGTGAAAATCCCCATTGTCGTCAATGGCGACATCGCCAGCTTCGAGGCGGTGGACCGTGCGCTCGCCGAATCCGGCGCCGACGGCGTGATGATCGGACGCGGCAGCTATGGCCGCCCCTGGTTCCCGTCGCAGGTCATGCACTACCTGCGCACCGGCGAGAAGCTGCCCGACCCGACGCTGCCCGAGCAGATGGATACGCTGCTGGAGCATTTCGACAGCATGCTGAGCCATTACGGCACGGACGGCGGCATCAAGGTCGCCCGCAAGCATGTCTCCTGGTACTCGACCGGTCTGCGCGGCTCCAACGAGTTCCGGCAGGAGGTCAACCAGCTGGGCGACCCGAACGCGGTGCGCGAGCGCATCCGTGCCTTCTATGTACCGGCAATCGAAAGGATGGCCGCCTGATGGATCCCGTACCGATGACCGCTCCGGGCCAGCGTGGCCGCAACCGGTCGGGTGCCGCCAGAGCGCCGCGGCTGGACTCGCTGGTGGTGCTGAACAGCCTGCCCGATCCGGTGCTGGTGGTGGACGGCAACGGCGACATCCGCTTCGTCAATCTGGAAGGGCAGGAGTTCTTCGACCTGTCCGCCAACGCCATGGAAGGCATGCCGCTGCCCGATCTGCTGCCGCCCGACAGCCCGGTGATGGGCCTGATCGAACAGGTGCGCCGGGGCAGCCGCCGGGTGTCGCAGGACGGTGTCATCATCGACACGCCCCGCATTGGCCCGCACCATGTAACGGTGCAGGTGGCGACCATGGGCGACCCGCCCGACCATGTGGTGCTGACCATCCATGAACGGTCACTCGCCCGCAAGATCGACCATTCGCTGACTCACCGCCACGCTGCGCGCTCCGTCACCGCCATGGCGGCGATGCTGGCGCACGAGGTGAAGAACCCGCTGTCCGGTATCCGTGGCGCCGCCCAGCTGCTGGAGGAGAACGCCAACGACCAGGACCGGGTGCTGACCCGCCTGATCTGCGACGAGGCCGACCGCATCGTGGCGCTGGTCAACCGGATGGAGGTGTTCTCCGACGAACGGCCGCTCGAACGCGCGGCTGTGAACATCCACACCGTTCTGGAACATGTGCGGAAAGTGGCCCAGAGCGGCTTTGCCCGAAAAATACGCTTTGTCGAGCGTTACGACCCGTCATTGCCTTCTGTTTATGGCAATCGCGACCAACTTGTGCAGGTTTTCCTGAATCTGGTTAAAAATGCGGCAGAGGCTGCACCGGAATTGGGCGGCGAGATCACACTGACGACCTCCTATCAGCACGGTGTGCGCATGGCGCTGCCCGGCGGGGACGTGCGTCGGCACCTGCCCCTGTTGGTGACGGTTCAGGATAACGGCGACGGTATTCCGGAAGATCTTCAGTCCAACCTCTTCGATCCGTTCGTGACCAGCAAAGTGAACGGGACTGGCCTTGGTCTTGCATTGGTGGCGAAACTGATAGGCGACCATGGCGGAACCATCGAGTTCGACAGCCAGCCTCGCCGTACCGTCTTCAAGGTGTCGCTGCCGATGTACGATGATTCGAAATACGACGAACCGAAGCTTTCCGGAGACTCGAAGATTTCTGACGCTGGCTTGCAGTCCAAGGGCGGCCGGGGGACTCGTTGATGAGCGCAGCGACCATTCTCATCGCGGATGACGACCGCGCCATCCGCACCGTCCTGACGCAGGCCCTGGCCCGGCTGGGGCACGAGGTCCGCACCACCGGCAACGCTGCGACGCTGTGGCGCTGGGTGGCCGACGGGCAGGGGGATCTGGTCATCACCGACGTGGTGATGCCGGACGAAAACGGCCTGGACCTGATCCCGCGCATCAAGAAGCTGCGGCCAGAAATGCGCGTCATCGTGATGAGCGCGCAGAACACGCTGATCACCGCGGTGAAAGCGGCGGAGCGTGGGGCCTTCGAATATCTGCCCAAGCCGTTCGACCTGAAGGAACTGGTTTCCGTCGTCGAACGCGCGCTGAACACCAATACCCCGCCGGCCGCCATGCCGGGCGGCGACGTGGAGGGCGAGGAACAGCTGCCGCTGATCGGCCGCTCGCCCGCCATGCAGGAAATCTACCGGGTGCTGGCCCGCCTGATGGGCACCGACCTGACGGTGATGATCACCGGCGAGTCCGGCACCGGCAAGGAACTGGTGGCCCGTGCGCTGCACGATTACGGCAAGCGGCGCAACGGCGCCTTCGTCGCCATCAACATGGCCGCCATTCCGCGCGAACTGATCGAATCCGAACTGTTCGGCCACGAGAAGGGCGCTTTCACCGGCGCCACCAACCGGTCGACCGGCCGGTTCGAGCAGGCGCAGGGCGGCACGCTGTTCCTGGACGAAATCGGCGACATGCCGCTCGACGCCCAGACCCGGCTGCTGCGCGTGCTGCAGGAAGGCGAATACACCACCGTCGGCGGGCGCACCGCGATCAAGACCGACGTACGCATCATCGCGGCAACCCACCGCGACCTGCGCACCCTGATCCGCCAAGGACTGTTCCGTGAGGATTTGTTCTACCGCCTGTGCGTGGTGCCGATCCGCCTGCCTCCGCTGCGCGAGCGGACGGAAGACATCCCGCTGCTGGTCCGCCATTTCCTGAATATCGGCATCAGCCAGGGGCTCCCGGCCAAGAGCATCGATCAGGCGGCGATGGACCGGTTGAAGCGCTATCGCTGGCCCGGCAACGTCCGTGAACTGGAAAATCTCGTTCGCCGTCTGGCCGCCCTCTATTCGCAGGAGGTGATCGGCCTGGACGTGGTGGAGGCGGAACTCGCCGACGCCACACCGGCCGCCCAGCCGGTGGAGGAGCCGCAGAGCGAGGGCCTGTCCTCGGCCGTCGAGCGCCACCTGAAAGACTATTTCGCCGCCCACAAGGACGGCATGCCGTCCAACGGGCTGTATGACCGGGTGCTGCGCGAAATCGAACGGCCACTGATCTCGCTCAGCCTGTCGGCGACCCGCGGCAACCAGATCAAGGCGGCACAGCTGCTCGGCCTGAACCGGAACACGTTGCGCAAGAAGATCCGCGACCTCGACATTCAGGTGATGCGCGGCATCAAATAGCCGCATCCGGCAGCATGTGCAGGGAGGCCCGCCGCTGCGGTCGATCCGTGCCAAAATTGTGACACAGCCCGGCCAGGGGCGGCGGGCAAACCGCAGCCCCTCGCCCACTTAGCGCCTTCTGCACCTCCTCTGACGCCTTCCGGCGTAGACTGTGCTGTCCGAAAGGCAGATTCGTTGAGGCTTGGCAGGGCCGCAACAGAGGTGTATCTTTCCGGCAACAGATTAGCGCCGGACCATGCCACCGAACTCCAACATCGCAGCAGCCGGCCACAGGCCGGTCTGGCAGAAAATTCTCCAATGGTCCAGGCGGGTCGGCCTGGGCAAGCGGCTGGCCTTTGCCCTGTCGCTGGCGGCGTTGGCCGCCGGGTTCGCCACCTATGCGGCAATGACGGAAAGCGCGCCGTTCGGTCAGGCCAACCCGCGAACCGTCACGCTTCTGCTGACGCTCGACCTTGCGATCCTGCTGACGCTGGGCGTGCTGATCGCCCGGCGCATCGTCGCCATCCTGATCGGGCGACGGCGCGGGCTGGCCGGGTCGCGGCTGCACACCCGTCTGGTTCTGGTGTTCAGCGTGCTGGCGGTGGCGCCGGCCATCATCATGACCGTCTTTTCCACCCTGTTCTTCTATGTCGGGGTGCAGAGCTGGTTCAGCGACCGCGTCCGCACGGCGGTGAATGAATCCCTGGTCGTCGCCAGCGCCTATCTGCACGAACACCAGCAGAACATCCGCGCCGACGCCCTGGCGATGGCCAACGACCTGTCGCAGGAGGCGCGCTTCTCCAGCGACCCCGAGCGGTTCGAACAGGTCGTCGCCACCCAGGCGATGCTGCGCACCCTGTCGGAAGCCATCGTCTTCAACGGCACCACCGGAGCCATCGTCGCGCGGGCCGGCTATACCTTCACCCTGGAATTCGAGCCGATCCCCGAAGACAAGATCCAGCAGGCCCGCACCGGCGAGGTCGCGCTGATCGTCAAGGAATCCGACGACCGCGTCCGCGCCCTGGTCAGCCTGGACCGGGTATCGGACACCTTCCTCTATGTCGGCCGCATGGTGGAGCCGCGGGTGCTTCAGCACATGGCCTCGGCCGAGGGGGCGGTGAAGGAATATACGGCGCTGGAGAACTCGCGCGGCAGCCTGCAGGTCACCTTCACGCTGATCTTCCTGGTGGTGGCGATGCTGCTGCTGCTGGCGGCTGTGTGGGCTGGATTGAACTTCGCCACCCGGCTGGTCCGCCCGATCAGCGCGCTGATCGGGGCCGCCGAACGGGTGCGTGCCGGCGACCTGACCGTCCGCGTGTCGGAGCCGCCGGGCGAGGACGAGTTCGTCCTGCTGTCCCGCGCCTTCAACCGCATGACCACCGAAATCGAGGGCCAGCGGCGGGAACTGCTGTCGACCAACCGGCTGCTGGACGAGCGGCGCCGCTTCACCGAGACGGTGCTGTCCGGCGTGTCGGCCGGTGTGCTGGGTGTCGATGCCGACGGCATCATCAACCTGCCGAACCTGTCCGCCGCCCGCCTGCTGGGCGAGGAGGATCCGGAGCGGATGATCGGCATGTCGCTGGTCGAGCTGCTGCCAGATATCGGCGACCTGCTGGAAAACGCGCCGAAGAAGCCCGGCCGCGTGGTGCAGGACCAGATCCAGATCCGGCGTCCGGGCAAGACGACGCTGACCCTGCTGGTCCGCATCGCAGCGGAGATGCGCGACGGCACCGTGCGCGGCTATGTCGTCACTTTCGACGACATCACCGAACTGGTGTCGGCGCAGCGCAAGGCGGCCTGGGCCGACGTGGCGCGCCGCATCGCGCACGAGATCAAGAACCCGCTGACGCCGATCCAGCTGTCGGCCGAACGGCTGCGCCGCAAATATCTGAAGGAGATCTCCAGCGATACGGAGGTCTTCACCATGTGCACCGACACCATCGTCCGGCAGGTCGACGACATCCGCCGCATGGTGGACGAATTCTCCGCCTTCGCGCGGATGCCGCAGCCGGTGATGAAGCCGGTCAACATCAACGATCTGGTCCGGCAAGCGGTGTTCCTGCAATCGAGCGCCCATTCCGGCAAGATCCGCTTCGACACGCGGCTGCCGTCGGGACCGCTGACGGTGGCCTGCGACAGCCGGCAGATCTCCCAGGCGCTGACCAACCTGCTCCAGAACGCCGCCGACGCCATCGAGGGGCGCACGCTGCCGGCCGACGGCGCGGATCTGCCGCCCGGCGAGGTGGCGATTGCGGTGGAGGACGACGGCGAGAAGGTCGTCGTCACCGTTCAGGACAACGGCAAGGGCCTGCCCGGCGGCGAACAGCGCGACCGGCTGACCGAACCCTATGTGACGACGCGGGCCAAGGGCACCGGGCTGGGGCTCGCCATCGTCAAGAAGATCATGGAGGACCATGGCGGCGTGCTGACGCTTGAGGACCGCGAAGGCGGACCCGGGGCGCGCGTGACCCTGGTCATTCCACACCCGGTTACGGTCGCGAACGACGCGGGCGGCCGTGACGACAGGCCGGCGGAGACCGGCGGAGAGATGAGGCACGAAGCCCATGGCGCATGACATTCTGATCGTCGATGACGAAGCCGATATCCGGATGCTGATTGCCGGCATCCTGAACGACGAAGGCATCAAGACGCGCGAAGCCGCCGACGCCGATCAGGCCTTCGCCCAGGTGGCGGCGCGCCGGCCGAGCCTCGTCGTGCTCGACATCTGGCTCCAGGGCAGCCGGCTGGACGGTCTGCAAATCCTGGAACAGCTGATGCGGGATCATGCCAACCTGCCGGTCATCATGATCTCCGGCCACGGCAACATCGAAACCGCGGTCCAGGCGATCAAGGTCGGTGCCTACGACTTCATCGAGAAGCCGTTCAAGGCCGACCGGCTGCTGCTGATGGTGGACCGTGCCATCGAGGCGGCGCGGCTGAAGCGCGAGAACCAGGAATTGAAGCTGCGCGCCGGCGGCGACGCGGAACTGATCGGCAAATCATCGGCCGTCAACCAGGTACGCCAATCCATCGACAAGGTGGCGCCCACCGGTAGCCGCGTCCTGATCTCAGGCCCGCCCGGTGCCGGCAAGGAGGTGGTCGCCCGGCTGATCCATGCCCGCTCCCGCCGGGCCGGCGGTCCCTTCGTCGGGCTGAACTGCGCCACCATGCGGCCGGAACGGCTGGAGATGGAACTGTTCGGCACCGAGGCCGGCGTCGATGGTCCTGGCCGTAAGATCGGCACCTTCGAGCAGGCCCATGGCGGCACTCTGCTGCTGGACGAAGTCGCCGACATGCCGTTGGAGACCCAGGGCAAGATCGTCCGCGCCCTTCAGGAGCAGGTGTTCGAGCGCGTCGGCGGCGGACAGCGGGTCGAGGTGGACGTGCGCGTCATCGCCACCTCCAACCGCGACCTCCAGGCGGAAATCGAGCAGGGGCGCTTCCGCCAGGATCTGTTCTACCGCCTGTCGGTGGTGCCGATCCGCGTGCCATCGCTGGCCGAGCGGCGCGAGGACATCCCGGTGCTGGCCCGCCATTTCATGCAGCGGTCCGCCGAAGCGTCCGGCCTGCCGACCCGCGAGTTCGGCGAGGACGCCATGGCCGCCCTCCAGGCCTATGACTGGCCGGGCAACGTGCGCCAGCTGCGCAACGTCGTGGACTGGCTGCTGATCATGGCCCATGGTGACCCCAAGGAGCCGATCCGCGCCGACACCCTGCCGCCGGAGATCGGCGCCATCACGCCGACGGTCCTGAAGTGGGACAAGGGCGGCGAGATCATGGGGTTGCCGTTGCGCGAAGCCCGCGAGGTGTTCGAGCGCGAATATCTCCTGGCCCAGGTCACCCGTTTCGGCGGCAACATCTCCCGCACCGCGTCCTTCGTCGGCATGGAACGCTCCGCCCTTCACCGCAAGCTGAAGTCGCTGGGCGTCCATGGCAGTGAGAAGGGGAAGATGTTCCTCGAGTGATCGGTGCAATCGCTCGACCGCAATCACTTCTCAGTCCGTCCGTCATTCCCGCGAAGGCGGAAATCCAGCGTTTGTACGGAAGTGGCTGTGGGTCAGCCTGGATCCCCGCCTTCGCGGGGATGACCTCCGCGTGAGGGAGTCGGCTTTGTGCCGATCATGTTCACGCCTGCCGGAGTATCTCCTTGTCCTCCCCCATCGCCCTGCCGCGCGCCGTCATCTATGACTGGGACAACACCCTGGTCAGCAACTGGGACACGGTTCGCGAGGCGCTGAACCATGCGCTGGTGTCCTTCGGCCTTACCCCCTGGAGTGCCGAAGAGGCGCGCGAGCGGATCAAGGCATCGCTGCGCGACAGCTTCCCGCGCATTTTCGGCGAGCGCTGGACCGAGGCGCGCGACCTGTTCTACGCCTATTTCGCCGCCCACCATCTGGACGGGCTGAAGCCGCTGCCGGGTGCCGAGACGCTGCTGCGCCATTTCCACGAGCAGGGCGTCTATCAGGCCGTCGTCTCCAACAAGAACGGCAAGTTCCTGCGGGCTGAGGCCGATACGCTGGGTTGGACCCGGTATTTCGGCAAGCTGGTCGGCGCCCAGGATGCCGAGTTCGACAAGCCGCACATCGCCCCCGTGCGGATGGCGCTGGAGCCGGCGGGGATCGCGCCGGGGGGGAATGTCTGGTTTCTCGGCGATGCCGACATCGATATGGAATGCGCCCATGGCGCCGGTCTCGTTCCGGTGCTAATAGGGCTGGGCGAGGGGAGTGGCTTCGACCGGTTCCCGCCCGCCCATCGCCACACCGACTGTACGGCGCTTCACCGCGTCCTGTATGGCTTGGTGGACGGCAATGGTGATACCATATCCCTGCAAACGGCTGTCGAGACGGTACCAACGCGGACCACACCTACACCGTGAAACGGGGAGCGGACCGCCTAGCAAAGGGGTCCCAAGAACATTGAAGAAGGGGGCATGAAAAATGTCTGAAAAAAGCCAGAACGTGCAGGACGTGTTTCTCAATCACGTCCGTAAGAATAAGACTCCCGTAACCGTCTTTCTCGTGAACGGCGTGAAACTCCAGGGCATTATTACTTGGTTCGACAACTTCTCGGTACTTCTGCGGCGCGACGCGCATTCCCAGCTCGTCTACAAGCACGCAATCTCGACGGTCATGCCGGCCCATCCCATTCAACTTTTCGAGCCGCCCAAGGAAGGTGAAAGCGTCTGATCCCTTGACCAATGGTAACGGCGCGGCCCCTGAAGGCGCCGCGCGGGCCATCGTGGTCCACCCCGTCCTCCGCAGTGAGGCGGACGGGGACATGCGCCCTCCCGAATCGCGGCTTGAGGAGGCGGTCGGTCTTGCCCAGGCCATTCAGCTGGACGTCGTCCATGCGGAATGCGCCAAGGTGAGCCGGCCGCAACCGTCGACCCTGCTCGGCTCCGGCACGGTGGAGCATCTGGCACAGGTGGTGGAAGAGGCCGAGGCGACGCTCGTCATCCTCGACCACGCCCTGTCGCCGGTGCAGCAGCGCAACCTCGAGCGGTCGCTGAAGGCGAAGGTCATCGACCGCACCGGCCTGATCCTGGAGATCTTCGGCGCCCGCGCCCGGACGCGCGAAGGCATGCTCCAGGTCGAGCTGGCTTCCCTGACCTACCAGAAATCCCGGCTGGTGCGCTCCTGGACCCACCTGGAACGGCAGCGCGGCGGCTTCGGCTTCCTCGGCGGCCCCGGCGAATCGCAGCTTGAGCTTGACCGCCGCCTGATCGGCGACCGGATCATCAAGATCAAGAAGGAACTGGAGGAGGTGCGGCGCACCCGCGGCCTTCACCGCAAGGCACGTGCGAAGGTGCCTTATCCGGTGGTGGCGTTGGTCGGCTACACCAACGCCGGCAAATCGACGCTGTTCAACCGGCTGGCGAATGCCGATGTCTTCGCCCAGAACCTGCTGTTCGCCACGCTCGATCCCACCATGCGGCAGGTGACCCTGCCGTCGGGGCGCAAGGTAATCCTGTCGGACACGGTCGGCTTCATCTCCGACCTGCCGCACGGCCTCGTCGCCGCCTTCCGCGCCACGCTGGAGGAGGTGGACGCCGCCGACATCATCCTGCATGTCCGAGACATCGCCCACATCGACAGCGAGGCCCAGAAGGCCGACGTCCATGAGGTTCTGTCCGACATGGAGATCGACCCGGAGTCGGACGACCGGGTGATCGAGGTGCTGAACAAGATCGACGCGCTGGACGAGGAAAGCCGCGCGGCGATCCTGGCCCAGACGGGGCGCAACCCACGTGCCGTGGCGGTCTCCGCCCTGTCCGGCGAGGGGATCGACAACCTCGACCGCCTGCTGGACCAGCGGATGAACGTCAACCGGCAGGTCGTCGACCTCTCGGTCGGCCTTGGCGACGGGGCGGCGCTCGCCTGGCTCTACGCCAGAGGCGAGGTGCTGGACCGGCGCGACGACGAGGAACATGCGCATCTGCATGTCTCCATCGACCCCGTCGATCTCGCCCGGTTCGAAAAGCGGTTCCAGCCTGACAGTCAGCCTGAGCCGCAACCTTAGGCGGTGCAGCCGGCGATACTGGCTAAACGGAAAGGGGTGCAGACAGACTATGACCTGTTGCACCCCACTCCGGTCTTAAGACGAATGCGGCGTGGTTATTTCCCCGTTGGGGTCCGATGATGGGAAAGGAGCGGTCGTGCTCCCCCTTGAGGAGGACTGCCAATGCGGTTGCAAACCGATCCGTCGTGCTTCTCGATTACGGCATTTCTCGCCGATCAGGTAGCTCTCGTCGCCCGTCAGGAGAATCTGCCACCGGGCGCAGCCCTGCTGCGCCTGCAGGAGCTTTCGCGCACGCCGGAGGGCCGTGCCACCCTGATGCGTCTGATCCAGGCTGCCGGCGAGCGGGAGCCGAATGCCGACGAGGCCGCGAAGATTTCGGCGATTTGCCGTGAACTGGCCGCCTGGGGCTATGGCGGTTTCACTGGCGGGCCCCGCCATGAGCCTCGCCACGATCAGCGCGCCGCGGCATGACGGTGATTTGACACATGCTTGAGGGATGACGGCGCCTGCGATGGCAGGTCATAATGAGCCGTTCGCCATCGCCGCGGTCCCGAATTGCTCCGTCCCCCTTCCCGAACCATCCTGACCGGTGCCGGCCGTCTGATGCCGGCGCTGCCGCTGTTGCTGGCATTCGTCCAGCCTCTGGCGGCGGAGCCGCTGCGACCGGGAACGCCGCTGCCGCCCGGCTATGTGGAAGAACCGGAGACCCCACCCGAGGACCCGCTTCCTCCGCCGCCGAAGCCGCTGTCGGTGGCGCCCGACGAGCCGCAGGTCATCGCTCCCGATGCTGCCGGGCTGCTGAAGGACTGCAAGCAGCAGACCTTCACCGACTGCTTCCGCCTGTGGCAACCCCCGCCGCCTCCACCGCCGCCGCCGGAACCTGCGAAGGACACCGCTGCGGCGCCTCCGCCTCTGCCACCACCCGACCCCAAGGCGCCACGCCAACCGGCGCAGGGCGGTCCTGCGCCGCCGCCGCCAGCCGATGCGGCCAAGGAAGCCGCCGCGGCCGCGGCCGACCGCGCCACCTTCGATGCGCTGTCGAAAGCGCTGAAGGACAGTGGGCTGGACGGCAAGGTGCTGCTGACCGATCCGAAGGGCGGCGATCCCCTGTTGAAGCTGGACAGCGTGCCCGGCAGCAAGCCGGCGGCGAAGCGCTGACCCTCTCCGAACTCAAGCCGCAAAGGGCCTACCGACCATGACGGGTTTTCCTCTCCGCGACATCGACCGCGTCGCGGATCTGATCCGCTCCGTCGCCCGGACGGAGATCATGCCCTATTTCCAGAAGCTCGACGCCGCCGGCATCCGGCAGAAGACCGGCCCGACCGATCTCGTCACGCTGGCCGACGAGGCGGCGGAGCGGGCTTTGACCCCGGCGCTGTCGGCGTTGCTGCCGGGCAGCCGCGTCGTCGGGGAGGAGGCCGCATCCGAGGACGAGCGCGTGCTCGACCGCATCCATGGCGACGATCCGGTCTGGATCATAGACCCGGTCGACGGCACGATCAACTTCGCCCAGGGACGGCCGATGTTCGCGGTGATCGTCGCGCTTGCCTGCAAGGGGGAGACGGTCGCCGGCTGGATCCACGATCCGGTCGATGGCCGGATGGCGACGGCGGTGAAGGGGCAGGGTGCCCGGCTCGACGGTCGCCGTGTCCATGTCGCGCCGGCCGTGCCGCTGCCGCAGATGGTCGGTGCGCTGTCCACGCGCTTTTGCAGCGCGGAGATGGGGCGCCAGTTGGAAGAGCGCAGCGTCGGGCTGGCGGACCGCGTGTGCCTGTCGAGCGCCGCCCAGGAGTATCTGCGCCTGCTGGAGGGGCGGGCGCATTACTCGCTCTATCACCGGCTGATGCCGTGGGACCATGCGGCCGGCGTCCTGCTGCATGCGGAGGCCGGCGGCTATTCGGCGCTGATCGACGGGACGCCCTACCGGCCGGGGTTGCTGAACGGTAGCCTTCTGCTGGCACCCGACCGCGAAAGCTGGCAGGCGCTGCACGGACAGCTGTTCGGCTGAGTGCGTGTTGGGTGCAGGAGGGCGACAGCCCTCCCGCGCCCCTTCAATGCGCCAGCAGCGCCGGCAGGGCCAGCCCGTCCAGCACCGTGCGGGTCGCCCCGCCCAGCACCAGTTCACGCAGGCGGGAGTGGCCGTAGGCGCCCATCACCAGCAGGTCGGCGCCCTGGTCGGTGCAGCAGGACAGGATCATGTCGCCGACCTCGCCGCCGGACGCGATGACCGACTGCGGACGGGCGGCGATGCCGTGGCGGTGCAGCCAATCGACAAGGGTGGCGGCTTCTCTGCTCTGTTGCCCGAGCGGTTCCACGGTCAGCACGGTGACGGACTCCGCCGCCTCCAGGAAGGGCATGGCGGCGCGGACCGCGCGCGTCGATTCGCGTGTGTTCTTCCAGGCGATCAGCACATGGCGGCCGATGGGGGCGGCAGCCGGCTGCCTCGGCGGCAGGACCAGGACCGGCGTGGCGGTTTCCAGCGGCAAACGGTCTGGGATGTGGTGCAGCGACACCCGCTCGCCTGCCCGCACCGCCGCGGATTGCGCGACGACGATCAGGTCGGCATAGGCGGCGCGCTCCGCCAGCAGATCGACATGGTCGCCCTCTTCGACCGTCCAGTCGTAGGGCAGCCCGTCAAGCGACTTGCGGACCTCCTGCTCGATCCGCTCGGCATTCTCGTGGGCGATTGCGGTCGCCTCCGCCATGAAGCCATAGGAGGCGGCGCGGCCGGTGGCGCCCGCCGGCATCGACACCGGGGTGGCGATGTAGAGCGCCTGGATATGGGCGGAGAAACGCTTGGCCAAGGCCGCGGCCACTGCCAGACGGCTGGCGTGGGCGTCGTCGTTGGCCATGTGCAGCAGGATGGTCTTGATCGGCATGCCCTCGCGTCTCCCAACATTATGATCGGTCCACCATCAGCCGGCGGAGCGGTTTCCCTCTAGGTAACGCTCCGCCGGGGTCGATGGCAATGTCGGTGGATGGCAGGGACCGTGGGAGACCGTTACTTCACCACCACCGCATACTGGTCGACCGGCGCCACCGCCTTGATCAGACCGCGGGCCTTCAGGAACTCGGCGAAGCGGGTGTAGCGCTCGGCATCCAGCGCGGCCGGGCTGTGGGCGAAGCGCGGCAGCGTGTCGGCCCAGGCGCGGCGGTTCAGCTCGTCGTTCAGTTCGGGCCGGCCCTTGACGAAGGCGGCCTGCGACTCTTCCGGATGGTTCAGGATGTAGAGCGTCGCCCGCTCCACCGCCGCCAGGAAGCGCTTGAAGCGCGGATCGTTCGCCTTGTCCTTGCGGGCCACCAGAATCAGTTCGTCATAGGGCGGAACGCCCTCTTCCTCCGGATAGAAGGCGCGGCCAGGGTGCTTCTCGATCTCCATCTGGTTCAGTTCGAAATTGCGGAAGGCGCCGACCACCGCATCGACCTGGCCCGACAGCAGCGACGGCGAGAGGGAGAAGTTGACGTTCACCAGCTCGACGTCCTTCAGGCTCAGCCCCTGCTTCTCCAGCATGGCGCCCAGCAGCGCATCCTCGAAGCCGGCAATGGAGTAGCCGACCTTGCGGCCCTTCAGATCCTTCAGCGTCTTCACCGGCCCGTCGCGCAGCACGACGACGGAGTTCAGCGGCGTGGACACCAGCGTGCCGATGCGGACCAGCGGCAGTTCCTCCGCCACCTGCAGGATCAGCTGCGGCTGGTAGGACACGGCGATGTCGGTGCCGCCGGCCGCCACCAGCTTCGGCGGGTCGTTGGGGTCGGCCGGGGCGGTCAGGGTGACCTCAAGCCCGGCATCCTTGAAGAAACCCTTCTCCTGCGCCACCACCAGCGGGGCGTGGTCCGGGTTGACGAACCAGTCCAGCATCACGGACAGCTTGTCCTGGGCCAGGGCGGGAAGCGAGGTCATCAGGCCGGCGGCGATCAGGCCGGCTGTGAAAAGATGCTTCATCGGTTGTCTCTCCCCCTTCAAGGGTTGGCGTCTTCGGCAGGTTGGGTATCGGGTTGCCAGGGCAGGGCGCGGCGGGCCAGCGCATCGACGGCGGCGTACAGCGTGACGGCGAAAAGTCCCAGCACCAGCACGGCGGCGAACAGAAGATCGATCTGCATGCGGGCATTGGCGTGCAGCATCAAGTAGCCAAGGCCGGAGGACGACCCCACCCATTCGCCGATCACCGCCCCGATGGGCGCCACCGCGGCAGCCACCCGCACGCCGGACCAGAAGGCGGGCAGGGCGGCCGGCAGGCGGATGCTCCACAGGATCGCGGCGGGCGAGGCGCCCATGGTGCGGGCAAGGTCGAGCCAACCGGGATCGGTGCGCCGCAGCCCGTCGAACAGCGCGGTCGTCACCGGGAAATAGATGACCAGCACCGCCATGGCGATCTTGGACGCCATGCCATAGCCGAGCCACAGCACCAGCAGCGGCGCCAGTGCGAAGACGGGGATGGCCTGACTGACCAGAAGCAACGGCATCAGCCAGCGCCGCGCCGTCCGGAACCGCGCGAGCAGCAAAGCGCTGACCCCGCCCAGCGCCACGCCGGCCACCAGCCCGATCAGAATCTCGGCCAGCGTGGTCAGGCCATGGGTCAACAGCAGAGGGGCCTGCCGCTGCATGGCGTCCGCCACCGCCAGCGGACCGGGCAACAGGTAGCGCGGCAGCGCGGTGGCCCAGACCAGCGCCTGCCAGCCGGCGACCAGCACCAGCAGGGTGATCGCGCCGCGCAGCAGCGCCTTCATTCCGCCAGCCTCCGCAACAGCTCGGCCTGATGCGCCAGCAGGTCCGGATCGTCGACGCGGCGCGGCACCGGGCCGGAGGGCTCCAGCGCCGGCCCCATGACGGCCGGCCGGCCAGTCATCACATGCAGGCGGTCACCGATGCGCAGCGCCTCCAGCGGGTCGTGGGTGACCATGAGGACGGTGCGGCCGGCCAGCGTCTCCGCCGCCGTTTCCTGCAAGCGCAGCCGGGTGATGGCGTCGAGCGCGGAGAAGGGCTCGTCCATCAGGACCAGGGGCTTGTCCTCCATCAGGGTGCGGGCCAGCGCCACGCGCTGCTTCTGCCCGCCGGACAGGGCGGCGGGACGGTCGCGCTCGCGCCCCGCCAAGCCGACGCGGTCCAGCAGCGCGCGGGCCTGCTCCACCCGCGCCGGATCGGGACGGCGGTGGCGCAGCCGGTCGCCGAGCAGGACATTGTCGAGGACGGTTAACCAGGGCAGCAGCAGGTCCTGCTGCGCCATGTAGGCGATCCGGCCGGCCAGCGGCTGCCGGTCGCCGGTGACCACCTCGGTCGGCGGCTCCGGCTCAGCCAAACCGGCGAGGATGCGCAGGAGCGTGGTCTTGCCGACGCCGCTCGGCCCCAGCAGGCAGGTGGTCCGCCCGGCCGGCAGCTCCAGCGTCAGGTCGGAGAACAGCAGCGTGCCGCCATAGGTCAGCCGCGCGCGCGAGATGGTCACCGAAAGCGGCGTCATCGCAGGCACGCGGGCATGCATCGTGGAGTGGCGGAGATGGAGAGGGTGCGGTTCCGCATCACTGATCCCTACGCCGGCATGAACCGGATCAGGTTCCAGGGGTCGTCCTGCAACAGGACCTCTCAGCCGCCCATCGGCTCCCCCCAGTGAAGGCGGCGACTATAGGCGCGGACGATCCGTGACCGCAAGCATTGCCGGATACAGGTTCCGGGATATGGAAGCGCGCGGCTTGACCGCACCGCCGCGGCACTTAGTTTCTGACGGGCATCGAGGAGTGCCCGTCCTGACCACGCCCTTCCGCACACCGCTGTTCATCGGCGGGGAAATCTACCGCGGCTCGACCTATGGGCCGAAGCATCCGCTGGCGATTCCGCGCGTGTCGACCGCCATCGACCTCAGCCGCGCCATGGGCTGGCTGCCGGACGAGGTCTATCTCGACACCCATGTGGCGAGCGAACGCGAACTGGCGCGCTTCCATACCGCCGACTACATCGCCGCGCTTAAGCGGGCGGAGGCCGAGCAGCGCGTCGACGAGGCGACCGCCACCCGCCATAATCTGGGCAAGCTGGAAAATCCCGTCTTCGCCGAAATGTACCGGCGACCGGCCCACAGCAGCGGATCGGCGTTGCAGGCGGCCAGGATTCTCGGCGACCGGCCCGCCGGTCTTGTCTATGCGCCGGCTGCCGGGACGCATCATGCGCGGCGCGACCGGGCCAGCGGCTTCTGCTATTTCAACGCGCCGGTTCTCGGCATTCTGGAATTGCTGGACCATGGGCTGGAGCGGATTCTCTATGTCGATCTCGACGCCCATCATGGCGACGGGGTGGAAGAGGCCTTTGCCGACGACGACCGGGTGCTGACCCTGTCCATCCATGAGGATGGGCGCTGGCCCTACACCGGCAAGGTGGAGGACCGCGCCGGCGGCATGGCCCGCAACCTGCCGGTGCCGCCGGGCTTCAACGACAGTGAGATGGAGCATGTGATGGAGGCGGCGGTCCTGCCGCTGGCCCGTGCCTTCCGTCCGCAGGCGATGGTGATCCAGACCGGCGCCGATGCCTTGGCCGAGGATCCGTTGAGCCGGCTGGAACTGTCCAACCGCGCGCTGTGGGATGCCGTGGCGGCGCTGCTTCCCCTGGCACCGCGGGTTCTGGTGGTCGGTGGCGGAGGCTATAACCCCTGGTCGGTCGGGCGTTGCTGGGCCGGGATCTGGGCGGTGATGAACGGTATCGATCCCGCCGTGCGGCCGACGGCGGAGGCGGAGGCGGTGCTGCGCGCCCTGACCTGGAACCGCGCCGCCGGCCGCAATCCGCCGGACCATTGGTTCACCACGCTCGGCGACGAGCGGCGTCCCGGACCGGTGCGGGATGCGGTGAAGCGGGTGGCGGAGATTGCCATGTCCTAAAGGATGGCGCTGTCCTGACCCGCAGCCGAGAGACTCATTCCGACGAATTTCGAACCAACCCGTGACGATTCGTTGACGGGGTCGGATTGTTCGTTGATTCTCTCTTCCACTGCGCCGGTGCAGCTTCCGTGTCGGGTGATGCGGGCTTCGGCGGGATTTGCGGGCAGGATTCGCGGTAGGAGGACGGGCGGGCGGATGTCGAACACGACGCTGTTCCTGATCGCCATCGTCATCATCATGCTGGCTGCCGTCCCGGTCGCCATGATGCTGAAGGATTTCCTGCCGAACATCATGGAAAAGAGCAGCGGTCTGGATCAGGTCGAGAACCGCATCTACGTCCTGCATGCGGAGGCGCAGGAGCTGCAAAACCGGGTGAACCATCTGGTCCAGCGCCGGAACAGCCAGTCTTCCGACCGCAACCGGCTGGAAAGCGATATCCGCAAGGCGGAAAAGCAGGTCCGGGATCTGTCCGACCAGCCGCCGATGTTCGTGCATGAGGTCGGCGACCCGCAGGCCGGACTGATGAAATTCGTCGCGACGGTGACGCAGGAAAAGGCGTCTGCCGCCGCCCGCGCCGCCGGTGAACGGGCGCAGGTCAACCCCATCTGGCGATGCACGAACGTGGCCGAGGTCTGGGCGTCCAGCTTCGACGAGGCCAAGCAGATGTGCGATGTGGCCTTTCCGTTCAAAATGGGTTTCCAGAAGACGTTCATGCGCGGCGATGCGCGGGCCGGGGGCAAGGCCGCCGGCAAGGGCGTGCCGACGCCGCCCGCCACCGCCCGGGCGAAGGCGGGCGGCGTCACATGATGATCAACTTCATCATCGTCCTGGCCATCGTCGCCATCGGTGCCTGGCTCGGCAACATCCTGATGAGCGTCGAGCAGAGGGTGTCGCAGGCGCGCCAGCGCGTCCGCGGTGTCCGCAACAACCTCGACAAGCTGGATGCCACCATCCACCGCCTGCATCGGGAGGAGGAGACCCTCCACGCCGAGATCGAGGAACTGACCCGGGAGATGGTGGAGCTGCGCAAAAAGCAGACGGAGGTGCAGCAACGCCTGACCGAAGCGCAGTCGAAGCGTCGTCCGCAGATCCTGATCCTGACCGACCGGCGCAATCCCGGCGACAAGGAATGGCTGGTCACCGTGGTGAACCAGCAGATCGGTGAGATCGATGCCGCGCACCCTCTGGCCGTCGAATGGGCACGGGGGCGCCAGTATCTCGTCTGGGCGGAGTCGGACCGCGAGGCCGGCGAACGTGCCAACCGCCGCTTCAGTGCCCGGCCCGGCTATCAGGTGCGGTCGGTGGCCCCGGTGAAGGAAGATCTCTACAGCGCCAGCCCGGCCCAAAGCGCAGCGTAGAAGAGCACCCCGCAGATATTGAAAAGCCCCTCTTCCACCTGGGAAGAAGGGCTTTTCGTGAAGGTCCGTCTCAGCGCGTTCCCAGGCTTCAGCGCGCCTTGGCGGTGGCCGGGGTCTGGCGGAAGGCGTCGTGCAGGTAGGGCGACAGCGACTGGCGCATGTTGCGCAGCCATTCGTGGATGATGATCAGCGAACGGGAGGCGACCGGCGGGGTCATGCCCAGCTTCACCAGATCCTCGCGGGTCATCGTCGCCACCTGATCCAGCCGGTGGCCGGTCAGGCGCGCCCAGGCCGGGGCGGTGCAGGGCTGCATGGAGATGACCTGCAGGCCCTCGCGCTCCACCATCTCCGCCTTGCGGCGGGCATACTGGCTGTCCTCCAGTTGGGAGAACGGGCCGGAAAAGCCGTTTTCCACCAGGACGCGCTTGGCCTTCGGGGCGATGGTCGCCACCCGCTCCAGCGTCGTCATGCCGGTGGACAGCGAGGCGAGATCGACGGTCACCGGCACCATGAAGGTCAGCCGTTCGCCTTCGCCGACGTAATAGTCGAAGCCCGACACTTCGGCCCAGTTGAAGAACCACTGCGAGATGTTGCCGCCGAAGTCATACAGACGGCCGCCGCGCTGCAATTCCGGCCCGATCAGGTCCCAGAACTCGTAGAAGCCGTCACCGGACCCCATCATGTTCATGAAGTCCTGGGTGATGCGGCGGTGTTCGACCACGTCCGGGCCGAACAGGCGGGCGAGACGCTCGTTCACCTCGTACTCGACGACCTTCAGCTGCAGGCCTTCCAGCATGGCGGTCGCCATCAGGTGATGGGACAGCAGCGTCTTGCCGACGCCGCCGCGGTCATTGAGGACGAAGATCGTGCCCAGCATGCGATCGCCTTTCCAGTATGCGTTTGTTGAGTCGTCTTGGGTCATCGTGGCAGGCATCGGTGGGAATACAGGAGAGCCGGTGCCCCGCGCAACCGCCGTGGACGTCCGATGGGAAGCCGGCTGCGGTTCCGGCCTGGTCATTGCGGGTTCGGGAGGCGTTTCATCCTCCCCGGTTCCGGTCTCATCCTCTGCCGGCCGATCTTCGGCAACGGCGGTCGCCGGTGCGAGCAGGTCCAGGGCAGGGGAGGCGGGTTGTGAAGATTCCTCGACGGCTTTCGGGGCTGGTTCGCCCTCTTCTGGCGCGGGCTCTTGCGTCAGCGGCTCTTCCGCGACGGCGTTCGCCTGGGCAGCCTCGCCATCAAGCTCGCCATCAAGCCCGGCCGTCTCGGTCAGCAGTTCCACATCGGAGTCGGCAGCCTCCGTCACGGGCTCAACACCGGTGTCGCCCCCGCCGTCCTTCTCGGGGCCGCCCTCATCCGCATCTTCGGCCTCTTCCTTCAAGCCGGCGGACAGGGCGGCTTTATGGACGGCTGCCAGGGTCTCGGCAGGAAGGGCTGCGGCGCCATGGTCGCCGGCGGCCTCGCCACGCCCTTCGTTTCCGACGAGGAAGAAGGCGGAGCGCAGGGTAACGGGCGAGATCGGCTGGTTGTCGCGGGCAGCCACCCCCAGTTTGGCCAGCAGATCGGAGATCTCGGCCCAGGACAGGCCGCGCTCGCGCATCAGCCCGATATCGGCATAGCTTTCGCGCACCGCCTGCATGGCGCTGCGGTTGCCAGCCGGGCGATCGGCAAGGAGCCGTTCAAGTTCCGAGCGGTCGATCGACACCGTATGGGATTCCGGCAAGATGAAATGGCGACGGGGAAGCGCCTGGATGTTGGATCGCAAGGAATCCATTCCCCTGGGGCCGAAAAAATAGTACAAGCGGCCATCACGCGCAAACGGTTTCCAAACGACATCAACGGCGCTAAACAGTCTTGCCCGATCCGGAACCCATCCGTGACGCCGGGCAACTTCGCCGACGCTCCGGCAAATGGCGCCATGACGTTGGCTTTTGGAACCGCCTGTCGGTTGCGCGGGTTGCCATAAGGGTGGACACGGCCGTTTCCGACGGGTCGGACGTCTTCATCGAGCTGGGCTTGGAACCGGGGTAAGGCCAGGATGCCTCACGATTTTGGTTCGTCACGCGACCGGCGATCCGCACCCGTGCCGGGGGCGGGCATCGGCTTTCACGAGTTGCGGCAGGCGTGTGAAATCTCCGCATTGCGCGAGGATCTGGAGCGTCTGGCCCACGAGGCCGGCGCCCTGCGTGATGGCGTGGAGCAGGCCGTGGAGACGGTGCGCGACCGTTTTGCCGCACTGACCGCCGAGGAAATGGCCGACCCGATGGTGCTGGCGCCGTTGCTGCAATTGGCGGTCACCACCCTGCTGGAAATTCGCGAGCAGGCCCGGCAGTTAAACACCCAGACCGGCCCGCTGTCGGATGACGAGCGTCCGTCCTGGCTGGGAGCCGCCGACGCTCCCCGCCTGCGACAGCCTGCCGCAATGGCCTGGGGAGTGCCGAACGACGACGGCATATCCGACGGCTGGGGCGACGATGCGTCAGAGCGGAGCGACGAGCCGCTTCAGGCCGACGGCGCGCCGCCACGTCCGGCCGATTTGCGGGCCCGACCTTCCCGGCCGGCGCTGGCGCCGCCGACTTCGCAAGCTTCTTCCTCTCCCGGTCCCCTGGCACCGGCCCTGCCGCAGGTTGCGGCGGTAAATCCATCCAGCCCAGCCTCTCCGCCATCGGTTCCGGCACCTGCCCGAACCGCCGAAGGGCAGGCGTCCTGGCTTGCCAGCGAACCGGTGCCACCACCGCCGCCATCCCGTGCGGCGACGGTTCGGGGCACCGCCAGCGCTGGCCAAAGGCCCAAGGGTGGGATCGACTGGCTGGGTCGGGCCGGACGCTGACATCGGCAACAACAGGATTTGGACAGGCGTCGGAAGCGCTGCGACTCGCGGCGCCCGCACCCCTCTTGCGCCCGACGCAAACGGTCAGATCCTGAACGATTGAGCTTGCAAATTCGGGGAGGTTCTAGTACAAACGGCGTATCGGTAAATGAAATTTTACCAAGATTTGCCGCATACCGCGCAACAGTTGCAACGTCCGAGGTCGGTCGCATGCTCCGGATCGACGCCATCGCCAAGCAGCATCTGCCCCATCGCACCCGTACGCCAGGGCAGCCGTTGCGCGTCATTCTGGTGGAGCATGACCCCGGCATCGCCGACGCCCTGTCGGTGGTGATGGCGGATCTGGGGCATACCGTCTGCGGCAATGCCCGGACAGAGTGTGAGGCGATCGATCTGGCGCTGCGTGAACGTCCGGATCTGGCAATGACCGATGCGCATCTCGGCGGCGGAGACGGCATCGCGGTGGCGCGCCGGCTGAACCTGGACCACGGACTGCGGTCCATCTTCCTGTCAGGCAACAGCGACCATGGCACCATGGCGCGCATCACTGAAACCTATCCGCTGGGTGTGGTGCACAGGCCCTTCTCGCATGCACAGCTGAAGATCGCCCTGGATCTGGCGGCGCGTCGCCTGCGCTGATCCCAGCGCCGATTGACGGGTTTCCTGCGCTAAGCCGAAGGATTCGGTTTTCCCGCGCCTGTTCCTCTGCTATATTTGTTCATGGAGTGTTCTGGTTCGGAGCGGCAGGGCGAGTGCGCCGGTCCGAACATCACCGGAGCATTTCCGACGGCGGTTGACCGGCGTCGGTCCCTCGTGCTTCGTTGCGCGGGACCGGGGGGATGGTCGCCATTGAACAGCCGGCCCTGCGAATGGGAACCCTCGGCATCTGGGTGCCTCCGCCGGGCATCCTGACGGGTCGGCATGGATGCTGGGACACTCGCGCTTAGGAGCAACGAGCGATGAATGTTTGGACGTTTACGGGACGCCTGGGCGCGGACGGCGAATTGCGCACGACCCAGAGCGGCGAGAAGGTGCTGGGTTTCCGCGTCGCCAACGATGTCGGTTTTGGTGAGCGCAAGACGACTCAATGGGTCGATTGCTCGATCTGGGGCCGCCGCGCCGAGTCGCTCGCTCAGCACCTGACCAAGGGCAAGAGCGTCGTCGTTTCGGGCGAAGTGACCCTGCGCGAGTATGAGAAGCGTGACGGCACCCGCGGCGCCGGCCTGTCGGTGCGCGTGGCCGAAATCGACTTCACCGGCGGCGCCCGTGAAGAGGGTGGCGGCGGCAGCTTCGGCGGCGGTGGCGGCTACGAATCGCGTGGCGGTGGAAGCGGCGGCGGCTATGGCGGCGGCAGCGGTGGTGGTGGCAACTACGGTGGCGGCTCTTCAGGCGGCAACCGTGGCGGCGGTGGCGCTCCGCCCCGTCACGAGGATCTCGACGACGAGATCCCATTCTGACGCAATCTGCCGAAGCGGTGCGTTCCATCGGCCGGATGCCAGTCATCCGGCCGATTTCTTTTTCGGCGTCCGGTAAATCAGCCCGCCAGCATCGCGCGCAGGCGCGGGGCCATATGGTCCAGAAAGGCCCGGACACGGCGTGGCGCACGGTCGCGGCCGGTATAGACGGCGTGGATTTCCTCGGTATCGACCAGCGTATCGTCCAGCACCGCGACCAGCCGCCCCTCACGCAAATCGTTGCGCACGTGGTATTCGGCCAACCGCGCCAGCCCCAGCCCCAGCAGCGCCATATGGCGAACTGTCTCGCCATTGTTGGCCAGGATGCGGGTCGGCACCTCGCGGTCCACCAGCCGTCCGCCGGACTTCAGCGGCCAGACCGCGGCAGCACGGCGGAAATTGAAGCCCAGACAGTCATGGGCCTCCAGATCCGCGGCGGTCATCGGTACGCCTTTGCGGTCCAGATAAGCCGGGGAGGCGACGATCCTCCGCCGGACGACGCCCAACCGTTGGGCCAGCAGCGCCGAATCGCTCAGGGGCCCGGCGCGGAAGGCGACATCGACACGGGCGGCATAGAGGTCCACCACCTCGTCGGTCATCGTCACATCCATCGTGATGCCGGGATGGTCACGCAGGAACTCAGGCAGCAGCGGCAGCAGGCAATGCTGGCCGAACGGCACCGAGGCGTTGGCGCGGATCAGGCCGGTCGGTGCGCGGGCGCCGCCGGCAATCTCCGCATCCAGCGCGTCGAGTTCGCCCAGCAGCGCCTGTGCCCGTTCCCGATACAGCTCTCCCTCGGCGGTCAGGCGCAGCTTCCTGGTGGAGCGTTCGACCAGCCGCACACCCAGCCGTTCCTCCAGCCGACCGACCAGCTTCGCCGTGGATGACGGCGTCATGCCGACATCGCGCCCGGCGGCGCTGAAGCTGCCCTGGACGGCAACCCGCAGGAAAACCCGCATTTCCCAGGCGCGCGGATCGCTCATTCCGGCATCTCCATCCTTACCTTGTCCTTGAATGACAAAATCATGCGAACTGGGCCGGTATTCCCGTTCTTGACCTTATGGCGCACATCGTCTCCGCAGCACAGTACTTCTTGGAATGGAGACTTTGGAAATGCCACTTGCACTGCTGGCGCTGGCGATCAGCGCCTATGCGATCGGGACGACGGAGTTCGTAATCGTCGGCCTGCTCCCCACCGTGGCGAGCGATCTGGACGTCAGCCTGCCGCTGGCCGGCATGGTGGTCAGCGTTTATGCGCTGGGCGTCACGTTCGGCGCGCCGATTCTGACCGCGCTGACCGGCCGGGTGCCGCGCAAGCCGCTGCTGCTCGGACTGATGGGCGTGTTCGTCGCCGGCAACCTGCTGGCCGGCATCAGCCCCAATTACGAGACGCTGCTGGTCGCTCGGGTGCTGAGCGCCTTCGCCCATGGCGTCTTCTTCTCAGTCGGTTCGACCATCGCCGCCGATCTGGTGCCGAAGGACCGGCGCGCCTCCGCCATCGCCATGATGTTCTCCGGCCTGACCATCGCCATCGTCACCGGTGTGCCGCTGGGGACCTGGATCGGCCAGACCTTCGGCTGGCGCGCCACCTTCCTGGCGGTGTCGGCGCTTGGCGTCGTCGGCGGGCTGGGTGTCGCGGCGCTGGTACCGGCACGGCTCAGCCAGCCGCCGGCCGCCGGGCTGGGCACGCAGCTGGGCGTCCTGGCGAAGCCGCGGCTTCTGCTGGCCTTCGCCATCACCGCGCTCGGCTATGGCGGCACCTTCGTCGCCTTCACCTTCCTGGCGCCGATCCTTGAGACGATCACCGGCTTCTCGAACTCGACCGTCAGCCTCGTGCTGGTTCTGTACGGTGCCGCAATCGCGGTCGGCAATGTCGTCGGCGGCCGGCTCGCCAACCGCCGGCCGGTTCGGGCGCTGGCCTGGCTGTTCGCCTTGCAGGCTCTGGTTCTGGTCGTCTTCACCTTCACCGCGGACGCCAAGGTACCGGCATTGGTCACGCTGGCCGGCATGGGGGCGCTGGCCTTCGCCAATGTCCCGGGCCTTCAGCTTTATGTCGTCCAGCTGGCGCAGCGTCACGCGCCGGATGCGGTCGATGTGGCGTCGGCGCTGAACATCGCCGCCTTCAACCTGGGCATCGCGGCGGGCGCCTTCTTCGGTGGGCAGGTTGTTTCCTCCCCGCTCGGTCTCGGCGCCACGCCGTGGGTCGGTGGCCTGTTCGTTCTGGGCGGTCTCGTCCTGACGCTGGCGAGCGGTGCGCTCGACAGGCGGGAGACCGACCGCCGGACGACTGTTCCGGCGGCCTGCTGAACCGGCCTGTCAAACCGGGTCCGCCTCCAGCGTCAGCGTGTCGAGCAGGAAGCTGCCGTCTTCGGTGATGTCGAAATGGGTGCGGACCTCCGCCGCCGCACTGCGCTGAAGCGAGCGGATGGCCTGGACGTGGAGGTCCGGGGTGCGGGTGCGGGCGGTCCACACCGGGAACTCCATGCGCAAACGACGCGGCGTCAGGGACTGGACAGCGAAGCCCGCCCGTGCCAATGCGGCCATCCATTCAGCCGCCGTATAGTTGCGGACATGCGACGGGTCGCGCAGCACCTCGACCACCTGCAGGTGGGTGTCCAGCACGGCGGCGGCCGGTGCGATGCAGTCGATGAAGACCGCAATCCCGCCCGGTGCCAGCACCCGCCGCGCTTCCCGCAGTCCGGCCTCGAAATCGCGCCAATGATGGGCGGTGAAGCGGCAGAGCACGACGTCGAACCGGCCATCCTCGAAGGGCAGCCGTTCGGCGGGCGCCTGCCGGGTGGCGATGTTGGACAAGCCACGTTCCGCGGCGGTGCGGGCGACCACCTCCAGCATCTCCGGCGTCAGGTCGACGGCCACGACCTCCGCCACATGGGGAGCGGCGCGGTAGCTGACGTGGCCGCCGCCGCAGCCCAGATCCAGAACCCGTGCGTTCGACCGGCCACGCAGGATCAGCTCGATCTGGTCCAGGTCGGCACCGCCGGCATGGACGGCACTGGACACATAGGCATCAGCCCGCGGGCCGTAATTCTCGGCGACGACGCCATGGTGAGTCCGGGTCATAGGGGGCTTCCTTGCAGTTGGCTGGCTGATGTGGCGAGCGTCGTGCCATTCGTAACCGGGTACAAGGCAGGTGTTTATCCTGGTATAAGCACTGCCACCATGATCCGCACACCCGCCTCCACCGGTCAGGCCCCCGTCGATCCAACGGCCGACCGACGCCGCTTGCTTGCCTCCTTCCTGCGGCGCCACCGCGAACGGATCGCTCCGGCAGAGGCCGGTGTTCGAACCGGTTCCGCCCGCCGGAGAACGCCCGGGTTGAGGCGGGAGGAACTGGCGCAGCTCTGCGGCATCAGTCCGACCTGGTACACATGGCTGGAGCAGGGCCGCGACGTTTCGGTCTCTCCCGCAGCATTGGCGCGCCTGTCGAATGCGCTGCACCTGACCCCGGCTGAGCGGGCCTATCTGTTCGAACTGACCCGCAAGCGCGACCCGGACATGCCAGCAGCGGGGCAGGCGGACGGCCCCCCGCCATCGCTGCTTGCGGCGCTGGCGGCGATGACCGCGCCAGCCTATCTCCTCGACCGGTGCTGGAGCGCCGTCGGCTGGAATCCCCGGGCGGAGCGGCTTTTTTCCGGTTGGCTTGGCGGCACCGAAACCAATCTGCTGCGCTATGTCTTCCTCGACCCGTCGGCCCGCGATTTCATTCAGGATTGGGAGAATCGTGGCCGCCGGCTGCTGGCGGAGTTTCGTGCCGAAACGGCCCGGCACCCGGACGACCCGACGCTTCGGCAACTGGTCGACGAACTGCGGCAGGCCAGCCCGCTGTTCGCCCGGATGTGGGAGGACCAGGGTGTTCTGGAGCGTGAAGGCGGCCTGCGCCGATTCAATCATCCGCTGGATGGCGCCCTGACGTTGGAGCAGGTAACCCTGCGTCCGGGTGACCGGTCCGCTTTCATCTTGATTATGCTGGTCGAGCCTTCTGCGAACGAGGTCGCAGAGATTCAGGAGTAAGGCTGGCGATCCGGCTGCCCTTCGCCGTTTGGCACCTGATCACTGGCAGTCCGGTAGCGCGGTTCGCAATTTTCTGCCGCAAGCCGTTGCGGAAAAATGCAATTGCGTGCTTTTCGTACCCTGAGGTTGTGCTACTCTGAGGCTGTTTTCGTTCAGCTTGAGCGGTATTAAAAGCGTCATCCAAATAACACGCGTCGAGCTGAAAACGAACGCAACAAAAATCAGGGGAAGGCCTATGGCACGCTTTATTGCGGGTGGTTCGACCGGGGTTAACACCGACAATATCTATATCGCCGATCTTCTGTATGCGCAGATATCCGGTGCAAACAGCACCTACATTTCGGCAAGTTACGGTGGCGGTGCAGTCACCGAGTTCTATGGAAATTTCGCGTACAATTCGACGGGCACCAATGTGGTGGGCGGAACGATTTCCGCCATACGCTCGCTGTCGAATGGCAGGCCGACCTACACCGTCGAAAACCTGTCGGTTCCCGCGACCACCTTCCTCGCGTGGCTGTCCAGTGGCGCAAGCAGCAGCGCACGCTCCTCCATCCTGTCAGGTTCGGACACGATGTTCGGGTCGGATTTCAACGATACGATTCGGGGGTATAACGGAAACGATACGATTCTGGGTGGCGGCGGATCGGACCTTCTGGATGGCGGCTATGGGAACAACGTTATCGACGGTGGTGACGGCGTCGATACCGTCCAACGTGATAGGAGCACCTATTGGAATACCGTCTTCAGCTATGGCGGGTCCGTCTATGTCTATGACTCGAACGGTTACGACCAGCTGATCGGGGTCGAATACATCCGCTTCGAGGATCGTACGGTTGCAACCTCAAGCGTTTCTGCACTGGATCCGCTATCTTATCTGGCGGCGAATCCCGATCTGGCCGCCGCGTTCGGCGGAAACACCGCGCCGGTGTTGAGCCATTATCTGAGCGCCGGCATCCGCGAACGCCGGTCGACGACATTCGATGCCGCGAGCTATCTTGCGGCTAATCCCGATCTGGCCGCCGCGTTCGGTGCGAACACTGTTGCCGCCACCCAGCATTATATCAATGCCGGACGTCTGGAAGGCCGCAGCACCAGCTTCAACGCGATGAGCTACATCGCCGCCAATCCGGATCTCATCCAGGCATTTGGAACGAACACGACCGCTGCGGCGCTTCACTATGCCACCGCAGGACGGCTTGAAGGCCGGTCGACCACGTTCAATGCCTCCGCTTATCTTGCGCGGTATTCGGACCTTCGCGGGATGTACGGCACCAGCGAACTGGGGGCTGCGACGCATTATGTGACGTCGGGGTACCGCGAGGGACGGTCTGCTGCCCCGCTGACGACATCCACCGCCCGTTCCGCGCAGTTTCTGGCATCCGAACAGGCTTCGGCTTCACTGGCGGCCGCTGTTTAAGGAAAGAGTGGCTCGGGACACCCGCAAGGCAACTGCTCCCGAGTCATCTGCCTCCGGTCTCGATGCCCTGGTACAGAATGCATTGCGTTCTGTACCGCGTGGCCGGTGCCGATCTCGGAAAGGGGCGGTCCAGGTCCAGCCGCCAGAAACGCGAAAACCCGCCGAAGGGCGGGTTGGACGTTTGCTGTATCAGCGAATGGAAAGTTGGCTGGGGCGGCAGGATTCGAACCTGCGGATGGCGGTACCAAAAACCGCTGCCTTACCACTTGGCGACGCCCCAACCGGCGCGGCGATCTCTCGTATCGCCGGAAGGAGCGGCACCATAATCGGAAGACCGGCCGAACGCAACAGGCTGTTTTCAGAAAATTTTCTCAGGCTAACGGCCCTCCGCGAGGCTGCTCAGCGGCCCTCCCGGCGCCATGCCATCAGCAACCCACCCAGCACCAGGGCCAGCACCGCACCAACCGGCAGCAGCGGTACGTCGGTCACGCCGGTCACCGTATAGTCGCCGTTTGCGCGCAGGCCGATCCAGCCGGATCCGGACTGGCTGCGGTCGGGCTGGGTCCGGCGCACATCGATGCCGGGATTCGGGCCGCTGTCGGTATCGGTCATCCAATGGATGCCGCCGCCGGTCGCCTCTGCCACCGGCTGCATGCGGTCGCCGGTGGACCTCACGTCAGCCAGTTCCGGCGTGTTCACGGCACCAACCACCGCCAGCGTCGTCCGCTCTCCATCGGAGATGCGGTAGATGCCGGGGGCTGCGGCGGTCACGGTGGCGATGGACCGGCCGGTGCGGTCGTCGGTCAGTTGGAGCGTGCTGGTCCGGTCGGACGGATCGGTGATGGTGACAGAGCGCGGGTCGGGCGTCAGGGACCGGCGTTCGACCGTGATGCGGTTGCCGTCCACATGGGCGCGCAGGTCGTTCTCCTCCAGCTCCGGCTCCTTCATCAGCCAGTGGGCGAGGCGGCGCAGAAGCTCCGCCTGTGGACCGCCGCCTTCGAAGCCGCGGCTCCACAGCCAGATCTGGTCGGAGGCGAGCTGCGCCACCCGGCCCTTGCCGACGCGGTCCAGCACCAGAAGCGGGCGGTTGCCCGCACCCTGCATCACCACGGTGCCGCTGTTGGGCGTCACATCCACCTGATGGAACCAGCGGCCCCAGCTCGGTGCCGCGTCCAGCCGGTCACCGGGCAGCCCGGCGGTCACCGGATGGCGGCGGCCGACATCGGTCACGGTCGGCAGGAACGGGCTGTCAACCGTCTGGCCGCTGGGCGTCGCCGGCAGGATCGACCCCAGCGGCGTGCGGTAAAGCGACAGCGGCCCGGCATAGCCCTGGCCGGAGGTTTCCAGCAGGGCGCCACCCTTGCGGACATAATCGGCGATATTCTCCAGATACATCTGCGGCAGCACGCCACGGCGGCGGTAGCGGTCGAAGATGATCAGGTCGAACTCGTCCAGCTTCACCTCGAACAGTTCGCGGATCGGGAAGGCGATCAGCGACAACTCGCGGATCGGCGTGCCGTCCTGCTTCTCCGGCGGGCGCAGGATGGTGAAATGGACCAGATCCACCGCCGGATCGGCCTTCAGCAGGTTGCGCCACGTGCGCTCGCCAGCATGGGGTTCGCCGGAAACCAGCAGCACGCGCAGCCGGTCGCGCACGCCGTTCACCACCACCGCCGCGCGGTTGTTGGCGAGAGTCAGTTCCTGCTTCGCCGGCTCGACCTCCAGTTCCAGAACATTCTGGCCGCCATGGGTGATCGGCAGGTCGACGCGAACGTCGCGGCCGACCGGCACGCGGATGGTGCTGGGGGCACCGCCGTCCTGGCGCAGGGTCACCGCGGCGTCGGCGGACTGGCGGCCGGGCATGTCGTCGACGCGGATGGTCAATTCGACCGGCTTGCCGACAAGGCCGTAGTTCGGCGCCTGCACGATGGCGATGCGGCGGTCGCCCTCGTCGCGGTCGCCGGTCAGCAGCGTGTGGATCGGGCCGATGTCGGCCAGCTTGCCCGGCACCTGCGGAACGTCATGCACCTGACCGTCGGTGATGAAGACGGCACCGGCCATGCGGCGCCGCGGCACATCGGCCATAGCGCGGTTCAGCGCATCGAACAGATGGGTCTCGTTGATGGTGCCACCGGTCTCGCCGCCCTCGGCGCTGCGGACGACGCGCACCTCCAGATCGTTGAAGCGCTTCAGCCGCTCGGTCAGCTGTTCCGCTGCACGCTCGGTGCGGGCGCGGCGGTCGCCGATCGCCTGGCTCGGCGAATCGTCGATCACCACGATGGCGACATCCTTGATCGGATCGCGCTTTTCTTGGACCAGCGAGGGATTGATCAGCGCCAGGGCCAGCACCGCCACCGCCAGCAGACGCAGCCATGTGCCGCGCGCCCGGCGCGCTGCCGCGATCAGCACCACCAGCAAGGCGAAGCCGAAAAGTGCGCCCAGCACCGGCCATGGCAGCAGGGGCGCCAGCGCCACGGAAAGTCCGGAGAGCAGATCGACGGGCATCACTGGCCGAGCCTTTCCAGGATGGCGGGCACATGGACCTGATCGGCCTTGTAGTTGCCGGTCAGCGCGTACATCACGAGGTTGACGCCGAAGCGATAGGCGATCTCGCGCTGACGCTCGCCGCCGGGGATGACCGCGAACATCGGCTGGCCGTTGCGGCCGACCGCCCAGGCCGAGGCCCAGTCGTTGCCGCCGATGACGACGGAGGACACGCCGTCATTCGCCGGCCCCTCCCGCGCTTCGATCCACAGCTGCCCGCCGGCATAGCGACCGGGGAAGTCGGTCAGCAGGTAGAAGGACTTGCGCAGCACATGATCCTGCGGCACCGGGGCCAGCGGCGGGATGTCCAAGCCCTGCACCAGCTGTTGCAGAACGGCCGGGCCGCCGCCGGGCGCCTGATCGCGGGTGTCGAACAGGATGGTGCCGCCGCTGCGCATATACTCGTTCACCCGCTGGCGCGCCTGATCGGACAGGGCTTTCTGCCGATCCGACACCGGCCAGTAGAGCAGGGGATAGAAGGCCAGCTCGTCCTGTTCGGGATCGACGCCGACCGCTCCGGCCGCTTCGACGGCGGTGCGCAGGCCGAGCACGCTGACCAGCCCCTCAAGCCCGGCGCGGGCGGTGTCGTCGACGCTGCTGTCGCCGGTCTGGACATAGGCGAGGTAGGTCTCCGCCGTCACCTTGACCGCCTTGTCCTGGTCGAGCGCGCGGGCGGGCTGCGGCGCTGAAGACAGCGCGAGTGCCAACAGCAGGCCGGCCGCCGCCCCGCCGGCCCTACGCCGCAGGGCGGGCGGGCGCAGCAGGCCGCGCAGGGCCAGCGCGATCAGCAGGTCGATGGACAGCAGGGCGAGGGCCGCTGCCAGCAGCGACGGCTTCAGCGGAACCTCGCCGCGGCCGCCATAGCCGTCGCGGCCCACGCCGGCCGGCATCGGCGGCAGCGGGTCGATGACGGTGACGGCGGCGGACAGGTTTAGCGCGCGCCGGGCATCATCGGTGCCGTAGAATCCCGGCGGATGGCGCGGTCCGATGACATCGGCGGCAGCATTGCCGGGGATGGGGAAGGCGGTGGGCGGCGGCGGAACCAGCCGGCCGGTGCCGTCCAGCACCTCGACCGGATCGAGCGAGGTGGTGGCGGCCGTTCCCGTCACGCCGCCGCTGAGCGCGACCAGCCGGCGCAGCATGTCGACGAACAGGCCCGACAGCGGCAGGTTCGACCAGTCCGGGCTGGCGGTGGTGTGGACCAGCACGATCCAGCCGTCGCCGCGCTTCTGCGAAGTGACCAGCGGCGTGCCGTCGGCCAGCCTCGCCCAGGTGCGGTCCGCCAGATCCAGCGCGGGCTCGGCGAGCACCTGCCGGTTTACCTGGACATCGGGTGGAATGTTCAGCCCCTCGAAGGGCGATTTCGGTGGGAAGGGCTGGAGCTTTGCCGGCTCCGACCAGGACAATGCGCCGCCAAGCGCGCGGTCGCCGATGCGCAGCCGCTCCGGCACCAGCGTGTCGGCATGCTGGGCCAGACGCGGGCCGGCGAAGCGGACCAGCACGCCGCCCTTCTTCACCCAATCCTCGATGTCCTGAACCTCGGTCCCGGTCAGGGCGCCGATGTCGGACAGGATCAGCACGGCCAGATCGCGCTTCAGCAGATCCAGCGTCTCGCCGCGACGCACCTCGTTGTAGGGCGACAGCGCGCGTTCGAGATAATAGAGATCGGACAGCAGCGGCTGGCTTTCCCCCTCCGCCCGGCCGGACGCGAGACCGACGGGGCGGCGGCGCCAGCGCTCGTCCAGCAGGACGGTGGCGCCGGCGGTGGTATCGCCTTCGACCCGCAGGCTGGCGGCGTCGTTGCGCAGCTCGGTCGGCACGTCCAGCCGCACCTCCCGAACCTTCTGGCCCGGCTCGAAGGTGACGGTCTGGCGGGTCAGCAGCCGGCCGTCGGCGGCGGCGAGGCGGACGGTCACCGGTTCCGGCTTCGACGGGTCGGCGCGGACGACGCGGGCGGTCAGCGCCGTGCCCTCGCTGGAGGGCGGCAGCAGCAGGTGGGGTGGATGCTCGGCGGAATCGTCGAGGACATCGGCGGAGCCCAGCCGCTGCAATCCGGCGGCGAGGGCGGCGGCTTGGCGGTCGCCGACGCCGTCGCTGAGCCACACCGCATGGATCGAGCCGCGCCCGTTGGCCTGTGTCGCCACCGCCTTCAGGGCCTCCAGCGCTGCGGCACGGTCGGTCGGCCAGGGCAGGGGAACCATCGCCTGGGCCAGACGGCGGGCTTCGGGTGCCGGAAGGACAGCGCTTGCATGGATCGGTTGCCCGTCGGCGGCCGGGGCGGTGGGCAGCAGGATAACCGGCCGCTGCTGGCGGTCGGCCTGGGCGATCAGCTCGTCCATCGTGCGCTTGCGGGTCGGCCAGTCGCGCCCGGCCGCCCAGCCATTGTCGACCACCAGCAGCAATGGCCCGCCGCCGGGCAGTGCCGCCCGCGGGTTCAGCAATGGACCGGCCAGGGCCAGGATGATCAGCGCCGCCACGATCAGCCGCAGCAGCAGCAGCCACCACGGCGTCCGGGCCGGCGTCTCCTCCCGCGCGGTCAGGTCGCGCAGCAGGCGGATGGCGGGAAACTGGATCGCACGCGGGGCCGGCGGCGTGACGCGCAGCAGCCACCAGAGGACCGGCAGGGCTGCCAGTGCGGTCAAGACCCAGGGGGCGGCGAAGGCGATCGGTCCGAGACCCAGCATTGGCGCGTCTTCACGAGGGGGAGGGGCGAGAATGGGCAGGCCGGCGCGTCACACCGCCTCCATCGCCATCGCACCCCAGAGGGTGAGCAGCGCGGATTGCGGCGAACGGTCGGTGCGATGAACGGCGAAACTCCAGCCGGCGGTGCGGGCAAGCGCCGCCAGCCCGTCCTGCTGCGCCTTCAGGCGCTCGCGATAGGCGTCGCGGACGGCCTCGACACGGGGGACCAGCAGATTTTGTTCGCCCTCCAGGCCGTGGAAATCGACACGGCCGTCATAGGGCAGCGTTTCTTCGGCCGGATCGAGGATCTGGACCAGATGGCCGCGCAGGCCCCGCCCGGTGAGGCCGGCAACGATGGCGTGGATTTCCGGCAGGGGGGACAGCAGGTCGCCGAACAGAACCGTCTGCGCATGGCGGGGCAGGGGCTCCACACGCGGCAGCGGATCGGGTGCGGCAGCGGCACGCGGGTCGGTCATCAGCCGGGCGATGCGGTCGATGGCGGTCTTGCCGTGGTCGGGACGCACGCCGCTGTTCAGCAGGGCGACCCGCTCGCCGCCGCGAGCCAGCAGCACGGCTGTGGCGAGCGTCAGCAGATCCGCCCGCTCCCGCTTGGTCGACAGCCCGGCGACGGAACGGAAATCCATGGAGGCGGAGCGGTCGCGCCACAGCCAGACGCTCTGCGCCGCCTCCCACTCATTCTCGCGGACATAGACCGGCTGGGTCTTGGCCGACTGGCGCCAGTCGATCATCGACGGGGCGTCGCCCGGCTGGTAGCGGCGGAACTGCCAGAAGGTCTCGCCCAGCCCGACGCGGCGTCGCCCATGCACCCCCTGGGCGACGGTCGCCGCCACCCGTTCCGCAGCGACCAGAAGCGGGGGCAGGGCGGATGCCAGCTCCTCCGCGCGATGCCGCGCCAGCAGGGTGTTCGACAGCTGACCCGGCGGCTGGCCTTTTTGCGGGGAGTTTGGGCTTCGCGGCATTGCGGCTCCGCTTCGAGGGGTCAGGCCAGGGGCGCGCAGAGGCGGTCGATGACGTCGTCCAGCGTCACCCCGTCGGCCCGCGCGGCGAAGTTCAGCGCCATGCGGTGCTTCAGGATCGGCTTGGCCAGCGCAACGACATCGTCCAGCGACGGCGACAGGCGGCCGTCCAGCACCGCACGGGCGCGGGCGGCGAGCATCAGCGACTGGCTGGCGCGCGGGCCGGGGCCCCAGGCGACATGCTGGCGCACCTCCATCAGCTCCGACGTTTCCGGACGGCCACGGCGGACGAGGTCGAGGATGCCGTCCACCACCCCTTCGCCGACCGGAACGCGGCGGACGAGGCGCTGTGCAGTCTGAAGATCGGCGGCGGACAGCACCGTCACCGCCCGTTCATCGGTGGCCCCGGTGGTGGCGATCATCATCCGCCGTTCCGCCTCGCGGTCGGGATAATCGACGTCGATCTGCATCAGGAAGCGGTCGAGCTGGGCTTCCGGCAGCGGATAGGTGCCTTCCTGCTCCAGCGGATTCTGGGTCGCCAGCACGTGGAAGGGCTGGGGCAGGGGATGGTACTGGCCGGCGACCGACACCCGGTGCTCCTGCATCGCCTGGAGCAGGGCCGACTGGGTGCGTGGGCTGGCGCGGTTGATCTCGTCGGCCATCAGCAACTGGCTGAACACCGGGCCGGGCAGGAAGCGGAAGGACCGGCGGCCGTTGTCGCCCTCCTCCAGCACTTCGGAGCCCAGTATGTCGGCGGGCATCAGGTCGGGCGTGCACTGGATTCGCTTTTCGGCGAGGCCCAGCACGGTGCCCAGCGTTTCCACCAGCCGCGTCTTGGCAAGGCCGGGAACGCCGATCAGCAGGACATGACCGCCGGCCAGCAGCGTGACCAGCGTGCGGTCGATCACCTCCTGCTGGCCGAAGATCACGCGGCCGATGCGGTCGCGGACGGAGGCAAGCCGGTCGCCCAGCGCCTCGATCTCTTCCATCAGCCGTTGCGGGTCCTCCGGCACGGGAGGCTGCCCCCTCAGGATGTCCTGTGCGCTCAAGGTCTACTGCTCCCCGATGGTGGGCCGATCGGTGTCACGGTCGCAGGATTCCGCGACGCGAAACACGGGATCCGCATGGTTGGCCCTGTTCCGGCACCTTGTCGACACCCATTTTCCGAATCCCGCCGCCGGATGTGCCGCCGGACGGGTGGTGGCGCCAGGACCATTGGAGTGGACCTAGCGGCCGAGTGTGGCGAAAATGCGCATGTCCGGGGACAAAGCGGTTCCCAATCCTATGAAGGTCGGTAACGCGATGGCGAATGACAAGCGCTCAGATGGACAAACCGTTCCGGAGACGCCGCCGGTTCTGCCGTCCGACCTGCCGTCCGACTTGCCGGTGGCGCTGGGACGGACACCCACGCTGGAGCAGTACGACATCCGCATTGCGCGCGACGGCACCTGGTTCCACAATGGCGATCCCATCCGCCGGATCGAGCTGGCGAAGCTGTTCTCCACCGTCCTGAAGCGCGACGACGACGGCGATTACTGGCTGATCACGCCTGTCGAGCGCGGCCGGATCGTCGTGGACGATGCCCCGTTCGTGGCGGTGGAGATGACCGTGGCAGGCAGCGGGGCCGATCAGGTCCTGTCCTTCCGTACCAACCTCGATCATTGGGTGGAGGCCGGCCCCGAACATCCGATCCGCGTCGCCGTTAACCCTGAAACCGGGGAGCCGGCACCCTACATCGAAATCAGAAGCCGGCTTGAGGCGCTGATCCTGCGGCCCGTGTTCTACGACATGGTGGAGCGCAGCGAGACGCGCCGCACCGAAACCGGCGAGTCCGAGGTGGGTCTATGGAGCAACAAGGTCTTCTTCACGCTGGGCAGGCTGCCTGGCGACTGAGCTTGGAGGAAGTCCGCCGGCGTTTGCCGGCGATGAGCACCGATGCGGCGGTGGAAAGTGCCGTCCGGTCGAACCGGACGGCGCCGAAGCACGCCGCCAAGATCCGGGGCGACCACGACCTCAATCCGGAAATGGGGCCGCCCTCCACCCTGCGCGAGGCGGCGGTGCTGGTTCCGCTGGTCGACCGGCCGGAGGAACTGACGGTCATCTTCACCCAGCGCACCGCGACGCTGAGCGCCCATGCCGGCCAGATCAGTTTTCCCGGCGGGCGGATGGAGCCGGAGGACGGCACTCCGGAGGAAACCGCGCTGCGCGAGACGGCGGAGGAGATCGGGCTGGAGCGCGGCCGGATCGAGATCGTCGGCCGGCTGGACACCTATGTCACGCGCACCGGGTTCCGGGTGACGCCGGTGGTGGGGGTGGTGACGCCGCCCTTTATCCTGACGCCCGACCCGACCGAGGTGGCGGAGGTGTTCGAGGTACCGCTGTCCTTCATCCTCGACCCGTCGAACCCGCAGCGCCACAGCCGCGAGTTCCTGGGCAAGCCGCGCTGGTTCTATGCCTTCCCCTATCCACAGCGTTACATCTGGGGGGCGACCGCCGGCATGCTGGTGAACCTGCGCGACGTGCTGGGTGCCGCCGCCCGCGAAACGGGGGAGGGGGCGGACTGACGGTGCCAAAACCGATGGCCCCGAACCCGACGGCGGTGGAATGGGGACCGGGAATCGGATAGCGTCGCGCGCCATGACCGTTGCCGCACGCCTGTCGCCCCAGCCCTGGATGACCGCTCCCGAAAGCCTCGCGCTGTTCGATGCCCTGGCATCGGGCGGGGCCGACGCGCGATTCGTCGGGGGATGCGTGCGCGATGCGTGGCTCGGCCGGCCGGTGAAGGACATCGACATCGCCACCCATGCGCCGCCCGAGCGGGTCATGGAGCTGCTGGAGGCGGCTGGGATCCGCGTCATCCCGACCGGCCTCGCCCATGGCACCGTCACCGCGCTGTGCGGCGGCAAGCCCTATGAGATCACCACGCTGCGGCGCGACGTGGAGACTTTCGGCCGCCACGCCCGTGTCGAATTCACCGACGACTGGATCGAGGACGCCGCCCGCCGCGACCTGACCATGAATGCGCTGAGCTGCACGCCCGATGGGGCGATGTTCGACCCATTCGGCGGTCTGGCCGACCTCGCCGCCGGACATGTGCGCTTCGTCGGCGAAGCCCGACGGCGGATCGAGGAGGATGTGCTGCGCCTGCTGCGCTTCTTCCGCTTCCACGCCCATTACGGCCGTGGCGAGCCGGATGCCGAGGCGCTGGCCGCCTGCCGCGACCTGGCGCCGCGCCTGCCGACGCTGTCGGGCGAACGGGTGCGAGGGGAACTGTTCCGCCTGCTGACCGCCCCCTGCGCCGCTTCGGTCTGGCGGTTGATGATGGGGCAGGGGATCATGGTCCATCTGCTGCCGGAGGCGATGGACACCGACCGGCTGGAGCGGTTGATCGCGGTGGAACGCGATCTCGGCCTGACGCCCGACCCCACTCGCCGGCTGGCCGCCGTGCTGGACAGCAACCGGCCGGGCGCGCTCAGGGCTGCCGACGCTTTACGCCTGTCCAACCACGAACGGGACCGCCTGCTGGCCCTGGTCGAGCCGCCGGTCGTGGTGGCGCCGGCGGACGACCGCAAGGCGTTGCGTCAGGCGCTGTACCGCGTCGGCGATGCGGAGCTGTTCGGCGACCTGCTGCTGATTGCCGCCGCCATCCATGATGGTCCGCTGGATTTGGGCACGTTGCGCAAGGCCCTGTCGGTTGCCGACGACCTGCCGGACTTGAAGCTGCCGATTGCCGGTCGCGACCTGCTGGAGCTTGGCGTTCCGCGCGGCCCGCTGGTCGGCGGAACGCTGAAGCGCGTCGAGGCTTGGTGGATCGCCGAGGACTTCCAACCGGACCGCGACGCCTGCCTTGAAATGGCGCGTCGCCTTCCCGATCAGGCGTCCGGGCGTTCGGCGTAGCGGCGGCAATGCTCCAGATAGGCCGCTTCGTGACCGACGATCAGGTCGACGATGCTGGACCACAGCCAGGACGGTGCATCCAGGCTCTTGGTCCGGTTGCGCGCCAGTTCGCCGCGCCATGACTTGCGCGTCGCCTCGTCCATCTGGCGGGCATGCGCCTTGCCGACCACGGCGGCCAGATAGAAGGCGACGCGGGTCGCTTCCTCGCGCGTCAGGTGATCGAAGTCGAGCTTGATGTCCTGCGGCAGCAACTCGCGCAGGAAGACGGCGCGGTCGAGCAGGCGGGCAGGGCGCATGCGGTCGCCGAGATAGGGCGAGAGATTCTGCGCGCCGGTCACCACGCGTTCCGCATTGTCGCGCGGCATGCCGTTCTTGGCGGCACGCGGCGCTGCGGCCTGGACCGCCTCCTTGATGTCGATCAGGCTGAGGCCGCCCTCGTCGTAATGACCCTCGCCGACGCCGAGAAGCACCGCGATCCGCAGCCGGCCGAGCGAACTGCAACCCTTCACCCAATAGGCGGCATCCAGCAGCTCGATCCGGTCATTGTCGTCGCGGGAGTGAAGGGCGGTCACCAGACGGCGGACCTGATCCCTGGCGAACAGATCCTCGACGGCGGCGCGCTCCTCGTCCGTCAGCGGCCAGAACCGCTTGCCGAGCGGGATGGTCGGCCGGATGTCCTTGATGCGGTCCCGGGCCAGATGCTTCCAGGTGCGGCCGATGGCCTGACGCATGCCGAGGCGGACGACCGACGGTCTCTTCCGCACCGCGTCGCCGCCCAGTTCGCCGTCGAGGGTCATCATGTAGCCCTCGATCATCCGCTCCAGCATCAGCGCCGTGGTGACGCCGGGCAGGTCCGACCCACGCGCTGCAGTGGCGAGCGACAGGCCGAGCCGGATCAGGTCATGGGCGGGGTTGCCGACGACGGTCTGGTCGACGTCGCGAATCTGGATGCCGATCCGGCCCTTGGCGTTGGCGACCGGCCCGAGGTTGCCGACATGGCAATCGCCGCAGATCCAGACCGGCGGACCATCGGGGACCTTGCCACTGGACTTTTCCAGCCATTCGTAAAATTTCACGGTGCTGCCACGCACATAAGCGTGAGCGGATTCGGCCATCTTGAGATTTCGACGCTGAGACAGGACCGCCTGGCGCTGATCGGGCGGGGTGGGCTGGTTATTCGACGACATCATCCATCCGGATCCGAAGTTGCGAGGCCGGAAATGGGCAACGCATCGGTTCTCCGCCATGCCGCAACCGGTCAACCCACAACGACCCAGCCATGCATGCTTACGAGGCATGTCCTTGGGAACCATCCCACGAAAACCCGATGGAAGACTGACACTTCTATGTTGCGAGGGACTGACATTCCGACTTTGCGCCCACACACAAAAAACACATAAGTTAGGTTATGGAAAATAATGCCGCTACTGTCCGCTCCGGCCTTGCGAATTCGAAAGCAAGAATCGGATAGCCTGAACCTGACCGGTTTCGCGACTTTCAGGCCATTCACCGCATGGGAGAATGGCAATGAAACAGCTGGACGGAAAGATTGCAATCGTCACGGGTGCCAGTTCCGGGATCGGGCGTGAGGCGGCGCTGCTGTTCGCCGAACACGGCGCGCAACTCGTTCTGGTGGCCCGGCGGCGTGACGAACTGGAACGGCTGGCGGACGAGATTCGGAGCAAAGGCAGCGATGCCGTCGCCGTGGCCGGCACTGTCGCGGATGCCGAGGTCGCACGCGCCGCGGTCGAAACCGCCATCCGCCGGTTCGGCGGACTGGACGTCGCCTTCAACAATGCCGGCACCGCCGGCGCGCAGGTTCCGCTTCCCGAAATGACGGAGGAGATGTGGCACGAGGTGATCGATACCAACCTGACCAGTGCCTTCCATGCCGCCAAGCACCAAATTCCGGCGATGCTTTCCCGCGGCGGCGGATCGCTGATCTTCACCTCGACCTTTGTAGGCCACACCGTCGGGTTTCCAGGAATGGCCGCCTATGCCGCCAGCAAGGCCGGATTGATCGGTTTGACGCAGGTGATCGCGGCGGAATACGGACCGCAGGGCATCCGCGCCAACGCCTTGCTGCCGGGCGGGACCGATACGCCAATGGGACGGGCCGTGTCGAACACGCCGGAGGCGCTGGCATTCGTCCAGGGGCTTCACGCCCTGAAACGTCTTGCGACGCCACGGGAGATCGCACAGTCGGCGCTCTATCTGGCGTCGGACGCGTCCAGTTTCACCACCGGAACCGCGCTGCTGGTGGACGGCGGCGTGTCGATCACCCGGACGTGACCACCCGGACATGAACGGGCAGGGTCGCACGCCATTCACCGGCGTCCGGCCCTGCCCTATTCCTCCACCCCTACTCCGCCGCCTGCGGGCGCAGCGGCTGGATCACATCGCCCTTGAGATTCATCGCCTTGGCCAATGCGTCGATGCGGCGCTGGACCGCCTCGCCGGACGGGACGCTGCCGTCGTCGGGCAGGGTCAGCGCAATGCGGCCATCGCCGACCTTCAGGCTCGTGCGCTCCAGCAAGGCCGTGGCGCCGCCCGACAGCGTGTGGGCAAGGCGCAGGGCCAGCCCCAGCACCAACGCCTTCCTGCCCTGCCCTTCGCTCACCAGCGTCCGCACCGGTGCGGTCAGCGGCACGTCGATGGTGCCGGCATATCGGGCGTGGGCGGCAAGCGCGAGGAAGGCGCGCTCGTCATGATCCAGCGCCGGGAAAGGATAGCGCAGCACGCGCAGGTAGGCATGCTCCGCTCGGTAATCGGGATGGTCGGCCCAGCCGACATCGCTCAGCAGGCAGGCGGCATGGCGCAGCCGGATGGCGTTGTCGTCTTCGCCGGCGAAAAGCCCGGCGGTCCAAGACATCAGCAAGGCTGGATCGCCCATTCGCACGAAGCGCCGCGCCCAATCGGCGGCCGACGCCATCAGCGGATCCTCGCGCTGCCCCTCCGGCGAGAGCAGAGAATAGAGATGCCCCTCGCGCAGGCCGTAGGCGGAGAAGACCAGCTTCGACGGCTGGGCAATGCGCAGCAGCCGTTCCAGCACCAGCCCGGCGAGAGGCAGCGTGTCGAGCCGGCGGCGCGATCCCGCCATCTTCTCCAGCGACGAACGGCTCTGCCGGCCGATCAGGCCGGTGAACTCCCGCGCATCGGCGGACGGGATGGTGTAGTGGTGGATGATGTGCAGCGGGTGGCCGGACTGCTCCATATGCAGCTTGGCGATGGCGCGCCAGCTGCCGCCGACCGGGTAGAAGGGCCGCCCCTTCATCGCCGGCAGCCAGGGCAGCGATTCCAGGTGCTGGTCGATCAGCTTGGCCGGGCCGCCCTTGGTCGAGCCGACCTCCATCAGCCGCAGCGGGCCGAGCGGCAGAGTCACCTGCCTGCCGATCACGCCGCGGTCGAGCGGGACCAGTTCCAGACTGCCGCCACCGAGATCGCCGACCAGACCGTCCGCGCCGGGGGTGCCCGACAGCACGCCCATGGCCGACAGCCGCGCCTCCTCCTCGCCACTGATGACGCGGACGCTCAGGCCGGCCCGGCGTCGGATGGCATCGACGAAGGCGGCGCCGTCGCGGGCATCGCGCACGGCGGCGGTGGCGATCACGTCGAGCCGACCGACGCGCATGCCCTGGGCCAGCGTCGCGAATCGTTCCAGCGCCGCTAGCCCCTGGGCGACACCATCTGGGTTCAGCACGCCGGCCTTCTCCACGCCGCGCCCGAGACCGCACAGCACCTTCTCGTTGAACAGGGCAAGCGGCGAGCGGGTCAGCCCATCATAGACGACAAGACGGATGGAGTTCGACCCGATGTCGATCACACCCACCCGGTCTCCAACGCGCTCCCCGGCGGTCGCAACGCCTGAAGCGCCGCCGACCGCCTGCCCCAGCTCGCCGAAATTGGCGGCGGCGCGTTTCTCAATGTTCATACTCTCGCTCCCGTCACCCGCCCTCAGGACACCGTGTGCAGCATCAGCCGCGGCGGCGTGCGCTTATTGCTGAGCGCGCTGCCCCGGCCGGACAGGCTGGGGTTGGTCATGAAGTAATTATGGGCACTGAACGCATCGGGGCCAGCCTTGATGCGATGGTACACGCCATCGGGCCCCAGCTTCCAGGTGCTTGCATCGTCCTTCATGTTGGCGACCATGATCTGGTCGAGCACCTGTTCGTGCACCGTCGGATTCTCGATGGGCACCAGCGTCTCGATGCGGCGGTCCAGATTGCGGGTCATCCAGTCGGCGGAGGAGATGAAGATCTTGGCCTGATTGCTCGGCATGGGATGGCCGTTGCCGAAGCAGATGACGCGGCCATGTTCGAGGAAGCGGCCGACGATGCTGCGCACCCGGATATTCTCAGACAGCCCCTTCACCCCCGGACGCAGACAGCAGATGCCGCGGATGATCATGTCGATCTGAACGCCGGCCTGCGAGGCCTTGTACAGCTTGTCGATGATGACCGGGTCGACCAGGGAGTTCAGCTTCACCCAGATCGACGCCGGACGGCCGGCGACGGCATGGGCGATTTCCGCCTCGATCAGGTCCGACAGCCGCTGGCGCAGCGTGATCGGGGCGATGGCGATCTTCTCCAGCACCTTCGGCGTGGCGTATCCGGTCATGAAGTTGAACATGACCGCGGCGTCGTGGCACAGTGCCGGGTCGCAGGTGAAGAAGGACAGGTCGGTGTAGACCTTCGCGGTGATCGGGTGGTAGTTGCCGGTGCCGAAATGGACGTAGCTGCGCAGCGCCTTCTTCTCGCGCCGCACCACCAGCGATACCTTGGCATGGGTCTTCAGATCGACGAAGCCGTAGACCACCTGGGCGCCGGCGCGTTCCAGATCGCGCGCCCAGCGGATGTTCGCCTCCTCGTCGAAGCGGGCCTTCAGCTCGACCAGAGCCGTGACCGACTTGCCGGCCTCCGCCGCCTCGATCAGCGCGGCGACGATGGGGCTGTCCTTGCTGGTGCGGTAGAGCGTCTGCTTGATCGCGACCACCTGCGGGTCGCGCGCCGCCTGCCGGATGAACTGCACCACCACGTCGAACGACTCGTAGGGATGGTGGACGACGATGTCCTTGTGCCGGATCGCCGCGAAGCAGTCGCCGCCGAAATCGCGGATCCGTTCCGGGAAACGGGCGTTGAAGGGGCGGAAGACCAGATCGGGCCGCTCATCGACGATCAGCAGCTTGGTGTCGGTCAGGCCGATCAGCCCGTCGAGTATGAAGACATCGTCCGACGCGACGTTCAGCTCATGTCGCAGGAACTCACGCAGGTCGGCAGCCATGCCGCTGTCGGTGGCGAGCCGGATGACGCTGCCGCGGCGGCGGCGCTTCAGCGCGCTTTCGAAGGTGCGGACGAGGTCTTCGGCCTCTTCCTCGATTTCGATCTCGCTGTCGCGCAGCACGCGGAAGACGCCGTGCGCCTTGACTTGGAACGGAGGGAACAGGCGGTCGATGAACTGCATCACCACCTTTTCCAGCTGGATGAAGCGGATGTCCGAGCCCGGCAGGCGCAGGAACCGTTCAAGCTGCGTCGGCAGCGGAACCAGCGCGTCGATGTGCCGGCCCTTGACCGGGTCGTGCAGCTGGAGCGCCAGCGAGAAACCGAGATTCGGCAGGAACGGGAAGGGGTGGGCCGGATCGACGGCGATGGGCGTCAGGATCGGGAAGATATCGTCCAGGAACTTGGCTTCCAGCCAATCCAGTTCGCCTTCGCTGAGGTCGGCCGGATCGACGACCGAGATGCCGGCGCCACGCAGTTCACCCTTCAGCGAACGCCACGTGGCCTGCTGGCTCTCCATCAGGGCGGCGATGCGCTGCTTCACCGCAACCAGCTGCTGGGCCGGCGTCAGATTCTCAGGGCTGGGCGTCTTCACGCCGGCGGCCACCTGCCCTTTCAGGCCGGCGACGCGGACCATGTAGAATTCATCGAGGTTGCTGGCGGAGATCGACAGGAAGCGCAGCCGCTCCAGAAGCGGGTGATTCGGGTTGGCCGCCTCGTCCAGGACGCGCTGGTTGAAGGCCAGCCACGAAAGCTCCCGATTGATGAAGCGTTCCGGGGCGTTTGGCTCGATACCGACCGAATCGAGTTCCTGGAGATGCGTCACGTCGACCTCTGAAATCGTGAAATCCCGAACGCCGGCGCTTGGCTTTGAACCATGCCGACGACGGTTATATGGTGGGCAGACAGAGTATCCCATATGCGTTACGGTTTCAGGACTCCCATTTGGTTAAACACTGCGACCTCTTCCCGCCTCGCCAATCCCGCCGCCTGCCCCCTCGCCCCTCCCCTGCCGGCCGATTTCCGCCATGAAGACGCTGTTCCTGCTGCGCCATGCCAAATCTTCCTGGGACGATCCGTCGCTGGGCGACCATGGCCGCCCGTTGAACGCCCGCGGAGAGAAGGCGGCCACCCTGGTCGGCGCCTATCTGGCCAAGCATCACGCGCACATCGACCTCGTACTCTGTTCGACCGCCGTGCGGGCCGTGGAAACGCGCAAGCGGGTGATGACGGCGATGGGGGCGCCCTATCCGCCGGTGGAACATGAACGCGGCCTGTATCTGTGCGGCGCCCACACGCTGCTGGAGCGGCTGCGCGACGCACCCGATTCCGCGACCGGGCTGATGCTGGTGGCGCACAATCCCGACCTGCATGAACTGGCGAACGCCCTGACCGGCAGTGGCGACCATGGCCTCCGCCACGATCTGGCCGACAAGTTCCCGACCGGCGCCTGCGCCGTTCTGGTCTTCGAGACGCTGCATTGGGCCGACCTGGAAATGGGTGCCGGCCGGCTGGCGGATTTTGTGCAGCCGCGTAAACTCTCTTAACCTGCGGCGGCGGTTGGGGTATCCACGGATCCACCTGATACGCTCCAGGCCAGTTCGGCCGCAAGGCCGCGCCCCGGCCGGATTCGGGAGGAAGCCGACCCTTGACCCCCGTCAGCTCACCCACGGCATCGTCCAGCAGCCCGCAGCCCGGACCCGACGCGCAGCCGGCCGCCTCGACGTTCCGCGAGGTGGAGTTGAAGCTGCATGCGGCGACGGCGGATCTGGCGCGGGTGGCGGCGCTGCCGGGGCTGCTGGCGATTGCCGACGGCCCGGCGGCGACCCAAAGGCTGCGCACCGCCTATTTCGACACGCCCAACTTCAAGCTCGCCGCCAACGGGGTGGCGTTGCGCGTGCGGCAGGAGAGTGACCGCTTCGTCCAGACCCTGAAGACGGTCAACAGCGCCAGCCCCGGCGATTCGGCCGCCGTAGCCGTGCGGCGGGAATGGGAGTGGGTCGTCGCCGGCGAGGCGGTCGATGTCGGCGTGCTGACGGATCCCAGCGTCGCCGGGCTGGTGCCGTCAGCGGCGCTCGATGCGCTGGACTGCCTGTTCATCACCGACTTCCGGCGCACCACCCTGCTGCTGCGCCCCGATCCGCTGACCGCGGTCGAACTGGCCGTCGATGACGGCGGCGTCTATGCCGGCGGCAACTCCCTGCCGATCAGCGAAGTGGAACTGGAGCTGAAAGCCGGCAAGGTCGCCAGCCTGTTCGATCTGGCGCTGATGCTGCAATCCGCCATTCCCATGCGCATCGGCACCGAAAGCAAGGCGGAGGCCGGTCTGCGGATGGTCACCGGCAGGGCGCCGGGACCGGTGGATGCCGAACCGCTCGGCCTGTCGCCGCTGACCACGGTCGCGGAGGCCTATCGCCATATCCTGCGTCAGGCGCTGCGCCAGTTCCTAGCCAACGAGTCCTGCGCGCTGGCCGGCGGCGACGTGGAGGGGCTGCACCGCATGCGCGTGGCGCTTCGCCGGCTGCGCACCGCCCATCGCCTCTTCGCTCCGCTGATCGCCGCGCCGGAAGCCGACCGGCTGGTCGAGGAAAGCCGGGGGCTCGCCAAGCGGCTGGGACCGGCGCGCGGCTGGGACGTCCTGATGTCCGGCGTCCTCGCTCCTCTGCTTGCCGATCCGAAGGCGGCCCCGGGCATCGACCGCACGGCATTGGAGCGGCTGGAATCGCTGGCCCGCTCCGCCGGCGCCGGTCCGGCACGCGAAGCGATGGCGGCGATTCTGGCGCCCGGCTGCACCAACACGGTCCTCGGCCTCGCCGCGTGGCTGGAGCATGGCCGCTGGATGTCGGAGGCTGACGGCGACCGGCGGGCCGTGCTGTCGGCGCCGGTCACCACGCTTGCCGGCGGCTGGCTGTCTGCGCGCATGGCGAAGCTCGGCAAGCCGGCGAAAGCGCCGGAGGATGCCAAGGGGCGTGACAAGCTGCGCCGGCGGCTGCGCACGCTGCGCTATACCGCCGACTTCTTCCGGGGACTTTATCCGGAGGCGGCCACCCTGCCCTTCTTCGCGGCGCTGGAACAATTGCAGGCGGCGCTGGATGCCGATCAGGATGCCGTCACCAGCGCCCGCATGCTGGCATCGCTGACCGGCGCCGATCCGAAGACGGTCGGCGCGGTCGCCGCCTGGATCGAGCGCCAATCCGAAAAGCGGCGCAAGGCGCTGCCCGAGCTGTGGAAGCGGTTCCGGGCCGTTCCGCCCTTCTGGTCATGACCGACCCGCGCGGGGCGCCGGTGGCAATACCGCGCCTAGCGCATATATCGTCAGCCGACCGGCGGCCGGGGCCATTTCCTCCGGGCCATTTCCTCCGCCCGCCGAATTTCGTTATGCATCGCGGCGCCTTGCCGCTTTCCATCCGGAAAAGCTTCGGGTAAAAGAACACTCCATGAACAAGTATATCAGCGTCCGCGGCGCGCGGGAACATAACCTGAAGAACGTCGATGTGGATCTGCCGCGCGACGAGCTGATCGTCATCACCGGCCTGTCGGGATCGGGCAAGTCGTCGCTCGCCTTCGACACGATCTATGCGGAGGGGCAGCGGCGCTATGTGGAGAGCCTGTCGGCCTACGCGCGCCAGTTCCTTGAACTGATGCAGAAGCCGGACGTCGATTCCATCGAGGGGCTTTCGCCGGCCATCTCCATCGAACAGAAGACGACCTCCAAGAATCCGCGCTCCACCGTCGGCACGGTGACGGAGATCTACGATTATATGCGCCTGCTCTGGGCGCGCGTCGGCATCCCCTATTCGCCGGCCACCGGCCTGCCCATCGAAAGCCAGACGGTCAGCCAGATGGTCGACCGCATCTTGGGCATGACGGAAGGCACGCGCCTGCTGCTGCTGGCGCCGTTCGTCCGCGGCCGGAAGGGCGAGTACAAGAAGGAAATCCAAGACCTGCGCAAGCGCGGCTTCCAGCGCGTGCGGGTCGACGGCACCATGTACGAGATCGACGAGGTGCCGGCGCTCAACAAGAAGCTGAAGCACGACATCGAGGTGGTGGTCGACCGCATCGTGGTGCGCGAGGGGCTGGGCAACCGTCTGGCCGATTCGCTGGAGACGGCGCTGGGGCTGGCCGACGGCATCGTCTGGGTCGAGAATGCCGAGACGAACGAGCAGACCGTCTTCTCGCAGAAATTCGCCTGCCCGGTCAGCGGCTTCACCATTCCGGAGATCGAGCCGCGGCTGTTCTCCTTCAACAACCCGTTCGGCGCCTGCCCGGCCTGCGACGGGCTGGGCAGCAAGATCTATTTCGACCCGATGCTGGTGGTCCCGGACGAGCGCTTGTCGCTGGCGAAGGGCGCAATCGCGCCGTGGGCCGGTTCGACCTCCAAGTATTACGACCAGACGCTCGAAAGCATCTGCGAGCATTTCGATGCATCGATGACGACGCCCTGGCAGGATCTGCCGGATACGGTGCGCAAGACCATCCTGTTCGGCTCGGACGGGTCTGCCATCACCATGACCTACGACGACGGCCTGCGGCGCTACCAGACCAACAAGGCGTTCGAGGGCATCGTCAATAATCTGGAGCGGCGTTTCCGCGAAACCGACAGCGCCTGGACGCGCGACGAGCTGTCGAAATACCAGTCGTCGCAGCCCTGCGAGGTCTGTAAGGGCGCCCGCCTGAAGCCGGAGGCGCTTGCGGTCAAGATCCGCGGCCGCAACATCTCCGAGGCGGCGGAGCTGTCCATCGCCGGCGCCGGTGCGTGGTTCAGCGAACTGAACGAGCATCTGCGCCCGAAGGACCGCGAGATCGCCTATCGTATCCTCAAGGAGATCAACGAGCGCCTCGGATTCCTCAACGCCGTGGGGCTTGAGTACCTGACGCTCAGCCGTGGGTCGGGCACGCTGTCGGGCGGAGAAAGCCAGCGGATCAGGCTCGCTTCACAGATCGGCTCCGGCCTGACCGGCGTGCTGTATGTTCTGGACGAACCGTCAATCGGCCTGCACCAGCGCGACAACGACCGGCTGCTGGAAACCCTGAAGCGCCTGCGCGACATTGGCAACACCGTCGTCGTGGTCGAGCATGACGAGGATGCGATCCGCAGCGCCGACTATCTGGTCGACATGGGACCCGGCGCCGGCCAGCATGGCGGTTCGGTCATCGCGCAGGGGACGCCGGAGGAGGTTCAGAAGAACCCCGACAGCATCACCGCCCAGTATCTGAACGGCACCCGCTTCGTTCCCGTGCCCGACACCCGCCGGCCCGGCCATCCCGGCCAGTTCCTGGAGGTGCAGGGCGCACGCGCCAACAACCTGCAGAACGTCTCGACCAGAATCCCGCTGGGCACCTTCACCTGCGTGACCGGCGTGTCGGGCGGCGGCAAGTCCACGCTGATCATCGAGACGCTGTATAAAGCGGTCGCGCGCAAGCTGATGGGAGCCCGCGAGCATCCGGCCGAACATGACGCGGTGCTGGGCCTGGAGCATCTGGACAAGGTCATCGACATCGACCAGTCGCCGATCGGCCGCACCCCACGCTCCAATCCGGCGACCTACACCGGCGCCTTCACGCCGATGCGCGACTGGTTCGCCGGCCTGCCGGAGGCGAAGGCGCGCGGTTACGGTCCGGGCCGCTTCTCCTTCAACGTCAAGGGCGGGCGCTGCGAGGCCTGCCAGGGCGACGGCGTCATCAAGATCGAGATGCACTTCCTGCCCGACGTCTATGTCACCTGCGACGTCTGCCACGGCAAGCGCTACAACCGCGAGACGCTGGAAGTCACCTACCGCGACAAGACCATCGCCGACGTGCTGGACATGACGGTCGAGGAGGGCAAGGAGTTCTTCAAGGCGGTTCCCGGCATCCGCGACAAGCTGGACACGCTGGAACGCGTCGGCCTCGGCTACATCCACATCGGGCAGGCGGCGACCACCCTGTCGGGCGGCGAGGCGCAGCGCGTCAAGCTGTCCAAGGAACTGAGCCGTCGCGCCACCGGCCGCACGCTGTACATCCTCGACGAACCGACCACCGGCCTGCATTTCGCCGACGTCGAAAAGCTGATGGAGGTGCTTCACGCGCTGGTCGACCAGGGCAACACGGTGCTGGTGATTGAACACAATCTGGAGGTCATCAAGACGGCCGACTGGATCATCGACCTGGGGCCGGAGGGCGGCACCGGCGGCGGCGAGATCGTCGCCGAAGGCACGCCGGAGGATGTCGCCAAGGTGGAACGCAGCTATACCGGCCGCTATCTCGCCCCCTACCTAAAGGCTAAGCCGGTTGTGCGGAAATCGGCAACCCGAAAGAGGGCGTGAACAAACGCAAGCTGTGCCTTGTTCTTCCCGGTAGAATTCGCACTGCATGGGAGACGAGAGGCATGAGCAAGACGCTTCTGACCGGTATGGGGGCCGCCCTTGGAGCGGCCCTGCTGCTGGCGGCCTGCGGGTCCGACAAATCCACCACCAGCACGACGACCACGACGACCACCACCCCCAGCTACGGCTCGACCACCGTGACGCCGGCCCCGACCGGTTCCACCACCATCGAACGCAGCACGACGACCAAGAGCGAGTGAGCCTCCATTTCGGTTGACGCCCCAGGCTCCATGTTCTGACTGACTCCTGATCGACTTACAGCCGGCCTTTTCCGCGAAGGCCGGCTTTTTCCAATGCCCGCATGCAGTATCGAACTGTGTTAAACTGCGAGCCATGCTGAACCCTGTGCGCCTGCGCGCTCTCGAAACCGTGAAGCGCATCGTATTCGCCCGTTTGGCCGGACATCCTGCCCATGTCTACCTGTTCGGTTCCTGTGCCCGTGGCGACGCCGGGCACTGGAGCGATATCGACGTGGCCATCGACCCGCTGGAACCGCTGCCTCCCAACCTCATCGGGGAAATCGCCGAGGATTTGGAGGAAAGTACCGTTCCGTACTTCGTGGATGTGGTCGATCTCCATGCGGCACGGCCGGAATTGCGGCAGGAAGTCGAACGGGAGGGTGTCGAATGGAGAATATGAATCGGAAGCTCGACACCGCACATCAGGCATTGACGCGGCTTAAGGAAGTGCTCGCCCGGCCAGCCGACGACGTTGTTCGCGACTCCGCCATCCTGCGTTTCACTCTGGCGACGGAAACGGTCTGGAAAGCCGCAAGATCGGTCATTGCCGATCAGATGGGTGCGGAACGTCTGAACTCGGCAAGCCCCAAGGCGATGGTCCGCGAGAGCCAGATCGCAGGCTTCCTGACCGAGGAGCAGACGGAACTCGCCCTCGCGATGATGAACGACCGCAATCTGACGGTTCACACCTACGACGAGGAAAAGGCGGAGGACCTGTTTTCCCGCCTTCCTGCCCACGCCGCGCTCATTGAATCCTGGATCTCGGCGATGCGGAGCGCCATAACCCGCCTCTGATCCGCCTGCTCTTCGCCCGCCTGCATCACACTGTGTTCTGGAAAGCCCAATGACCGACTCCCTTCGCCCCGTCCATGTCATCGGCGGCGGTCTCGCCGGCTCGGAAGCCGCGTGGCAGCTCGCCTCCCGCGGTGTGCCCGTCGTGCTGCACGAGATGCGGCCGGTCCGCAAGACCGAGGCCCATGATACCGACAAGCTGGCGGAATTGGTCTGTTCCAACTCCTTCCGGTCGGACGATGCCGAATACAATGCGGTCGGGCTGCTGCATGAGGAGATGCGGCGTTGTGGCTCGCTGATCCTGCGCTGCGCCGACGCGCACAAGGTGCCGGCCGGCGGTGCGCTCGCCATGGACCGCGACGGTTTCGCAGATGCGGTGACGGAGGCGGTCACCACCCATCCGCTGATCACCATCCAGCGCGAGGAGGTCGCCGGCCTGCCGCCGGAGGAGTGGGACAGCGTCATCGTCGCCACCGGCCCGCTCACCTCCCCCGCCCTGGCCGAGGCGGTGCGCGTCCAGACCGGCGAGGAGTCGCTGGCCTTCTTCGACGCCATCGCCCCCATCGTCTATCTGGAGAGCGTCGACCTGTCGAAGGCGTGGTTCCAGTCGCGCTACGACAAGCCCGGTCCCGGCGGCACCGGCAAGGACTACATCAACTGCGCCTTCGGGAAGGACGAGTACCGCGCCTTCATCGCCGCGCTGATCGAGGGCGAGAAGCTCGACTTCAAGGAGTGGGAGAAGAACACCCCCTACTTCGAAGGCTGCTTGCCGATCGAGGTTATGGCGGAGCGCGGCGTCGACACTCTGCGCTACGGCCCGATGAAGCCGGTCGGCCTGACGAACCCGCACAAGCCGGAACGCCGCCCCTATGCGGTGGTCCAACTGCGCCAGGACAACGCGCTGGGCACGCTGTACAACCTCGTCGGCTTCCAAACCAAGCTGCGCCATGCCGAACAGGCCCGGATCTTCCGCATGATCCCCGGCCTGGAGAATGCCGAGTTCGCCCGGCTGGGCGGCATGCACCGCAACACCTTCCTGAACAGCCCGCGCATCCTGGACGGCGCCCTGCGGCTGAAGTCGCTGCCCCGCCTGCGCTTCGCCGGTCAGGTCACGGGTTGCGAAGGCTATGTGGAGAGCGCGGCCGTCGGCCTGCTCGCCGGCCGCTTCGCCGCCGCGGAGCGTCTGGGGCAGGAGATCAGCGCGCCCCCGGTGACTACGGCGCTCGGTGCCATCCTCGGCCACATCACCGGCGGGGCGGAGGCGGAAACCTACCAGCCGATGAACGTGAATTTCGGCCTGTTCCCGCCGGTGGACGATAAGATCCGCGGCCGCGACCGCAAGCTGGCCTACACCCGCCGGGCGATGGCCGACCTTGACGGCTGGCTGAAGGGCTGACCGGGCGGGTATCTGCGGGTTTCCGCGATGCGCGGGTGTCAGTAGCGCCCGCGCATCGCCGCCCAGCCCAGCCGAAGCTGACGGAACGGATTGGCCAGCAGGACGCGCGGGGCAAACACGTCGTTGCCCTCGCGCGCGATCACGCCCAGGTGCAGGTCGGCCAGCGTCGCCGGCAGCAGCGCCGGGATCGCCGCCTTCGGCATGTCGCGGCGCAGGGCGCGGGCCTCGGCCAGATGCTTGCGTGCCGCATCGGCGATCTCGCCCACCACCAGCCTCAGTTCCGGTGTCGAGCGTCCGGCGAACAGATCCTCAGCTTTGGCGCCGTGGCGCTGCATCAGGTCGTCCGGCAGACGCAGACGGTGCTGACGCGCCAGGAACGGCACTGCGCGCAGGATGCCGGACAGGGCATAGGCGATGCCGACATGGCGCCCGGCCGCCATCGCCGCCGCATCCCGCACGCCCAGAATCTCCAGCGCCAGCTGGACCAGCGGCGCCCCGGTAACCTCGGCGTAGTTGACAAGGCAGGTCAGGTCGGCCGGCGGCGTGTCGTCCAGATCGGCTTCCCGGGCGTCGATCAGACGGTCGAACAGGGACCGGCTCAATGCCAGCCCGTGTGCGGCCTGCGCCAGAGGCTCCATCACCTCATGCCGGGGTACGGGTCCATCCTCATAGACGGCTTCGATCCCGTCGCGCCAGAATTGAAGTCTCATCTGGCCAAGGATCGGTTCACTGACCACTTCGCGCGTTTTCGCGATCTCCAGGTTGAAAGCGTAGAGCGCGAATGTGGCCTCGCGCCTGTCGGCGGGGGTGAACAGACCTGCCAGAAAGTGGTCGTTGTCATATTTCCGAACCTCCCGTCCGCAATAGGACAGGTCGGTCGCAGCCTTCACCATGGGATGCCCGATTGGAAAAAGAGGGGAGGAACGATGGAAGGACGGGCCAAAGCCTGTTGCTACGCCTATATGAAGCACACACGGTCGCACCGCCAGCCCCGACGCGCAGCAGGCAGGGATCCCATGACGGATTTCAACATCGCCCCGACGAAACCCCGCAAGACCGGTCCGGTCGCACGCAAGGACGAATCGGGAGAGAATTTCCCCGTCGCGTCCCGCCTGATACCGAAGCATCTGCGTCCGCATGTGATCGCCTTCTACCGCTTCGTGCGTCTGGCCGACGACATCGCCGACGATGCGGATCTCGAACCGGAGACCAAGCTGGCTTATCTGGAGGCGCTGGAACGGGCGCTGACCTCGGGCCAGGCCAAGCATGCCTACCTGAAGCCGGCCACCGATCTGCGGGAGAGCCTGCAGAAGACCGGCGTCAGCGACCGCCATGCCCGCCAGATCCTGCGCGCCTTCCGCCGCGATTCGGTCGGCGCCCGCTGCCATAGCTGGAGCGACCTGCTTCTCTACTGCCGCTTCTCGGCCAATCCGGTCGGCCGCTATTTGCTGGAGCTGCATGGCGAGGGTGTGGCCGCCGGGCCGGCGTCCGACGCGCTCTGCTCCGCCTTGCAGGTGTTGAACCATCTCCAGGACGCGCGGGAGGACTGGACGCAGCTCGGACGCTGCTACATCCCGCTGGCTTGGTTCGACGAGGCCGGAATCAGCGTGGAGCGCCTTGTCGAGGTCGAGAGCGACGCCCGCATGCGCGCCATCTTCGATCAGGCGCTGGAGCATACCGACCGCCTGCTGGAACGCGCCGCCGCCCTGCCCGGCCTGATCCAGCATCGCGGCCTGCGGATGGAGGCGGCGGTGATCCTCAGCCTCGCCGAATCGCTGTCGCGGCGCCTGAAGTCCCGCGACCCGATGAAGACGCGGGTGACGCTGGGTGCACACCACAAGCTGGCCGCCGTGGCGCGGGGGCTGGCGCGGAGCTTCTCCGCCGCATAAACTCCGGGGCCACACGTCGCGACGTGCACCGTCAGGCACGTCACGACGTGCAATGCCCAGGATGTTACAGATGACCCCTCCGCCGCTGGAGACGGCCCCGCTGGAACCGGTATCCACGACGTCGCCGGACAAAAATGCGCTGGACAGGACGGCGCCCGATACAGCGACCTCCGTCACTGCCAAGTCCGGCAGCACCTTCTATTGGCCGATGCGTCTGCTGCCCGCGTCCAAGCGCGCGGCGATGTTCGCCATCTATGCCTTCTGCCGCCGGATCGACGACATTGCCGACGAACCGGGCGAGCCCGCAGACAAGCGGGCCGCCCTTGACGTCTGGCGCCGCGACATCCGCGACCTTTATGTCGGTGGTGCCCCCGGCGGCCCGCTGACCGCTGCGCTGAAAGGCGCCATCGAGCGCTACGGACTGCCGCGGGCCGAGTTTGAGGCGTTGATCGACGGCATGGCGATGGATGTCGCCGGCGAGGAGGCCGGCGGCATGCAGGCGCCCGATCTCGACACCCTGCGGCTCTATTGCCGTCGCGTCGCCGGTGCCGTCGGCATGCTGGCGATCCGTGTCTTCGATCGTGCCGACCCGGCTACGGAGCGCTTCGCCCTAGCGCTGGGCGAGGCCCTGCAACTGACCAACATCCTGCGCGATCTGGCCGAGGATGCAGAATTGCGCCGGCTGTACCTGCCACGCGAGCTGCTGCGGGCCGCCGACATCGACGCCACCGACCCGGACGAGGTGTTGGCCAACCCTGCTCTGCCCAAAGCCTGCGAGGCGCTGGCCGATCTCGCGGAAGCCCGCTTCGCCGAGGCACGCTCCGCCATCGCCGGGCAGGCGCGCGGATCACTGTGGGCGGCTACCGCCATGATGGTGCTGTACCACCGCCTGCTGAAGCGCCTCCGCGCCGCCGGGTGGCGCGACCTGAAGGCCCGCGTCCGCGTCGGCCGGCGGGAAAGCGCCTGGGTGGCGGTGCGCTGCATGCTCGGCATCCCTCCGGCCGGCTGATGGGCGGCACCGGAACCGTCCATGTCGTCGGTGCCGGGCTCGCCGGGCTTGCCGCCGCCGTCCGGCTGGTGGAAGCTGGGCAACGCGTCGCTCTCTACGACCAGGCTCCGCAGGCCGGCGGACGCTGCCGAAGCTTCCATGACGCGACGCTTGGCCGGCTGATCGATAACGGCAACCATATGGTGCTCAGCGGCAACCGGGCGCTGCTCGACTATGCCCGGCGGACCGGCGGAGCCGATGCGCTGGAGGAACTGCGGCCGGCGACCTTTCCCTTCCTCGATCTGCGCGACGGTGCTGCCTGGACCCTCCGTCCCGGTGGGCTATGGCTGCTCGACCCGGCGCGCCGGGTGCCGGGCAGCCGGCCGCTCGACTATCTCGCCGCCCTGCGCTGCCTGACGGCCAGTCGGAAGCATTCCGTTGCCGACCGCCTCCCCCCCGGTGGAGCGCTGTTCGAACCCCTCTGGCGCCCTCTGGCGGTGTCCGCGCTAAACGGGCCGATGGAGCGCATCTCGGCCCGCCTTTTCGGCGCGGTGCTGCGCGAGACGCTGCTGCGCGGCGAGGCTGCCTGCCGGCCGGTGCTGGCGCCATACGGCCTGTCCGCTGCTTTCGTCGAGCCGGCCCTGGCACGATTGCGGTCGGCCGGTGCGGCGCTGCATCTCGGCGCCCGGGTCGATGGGTTGACCTTCGATCAGGACCGCGTGAGCGGATTTTCCGCCGCCGGCAGCACCGTGACACTTGGCCCGCTCGACAGCATGATCGTCGCTGCACCGGCCTGGGTGGCGGACCGGCTGGTGCCGGGTCTGACTGTGCCGCCACCGGGGCCGGCCATCGTCAATCTGCATTTCCAGCTCGACGGGCCGGTGCAGTTGCCGGGCGGCCTGCCCTTCGTCGGGCTGGTCGGCGGAACCGCGGAATGGCTGTTCGCCCGCGACGACCTGCTGTCGGTCACCGTCAGCGACGCGGATGCGCTGGCCGCTCTGCCGGCCGAGGAGATCGCCGGCCGCCTGTGGGCGGAGATCGCCCCACACCTGCGCCCGGCACCGCGACTCGGGGGCCAGATTCCGCCCGTCCGCGTGGTGAAGGAGCGGCGGGCGACCCCCGACCAGTCTCCCGAATCGGTGATGCGCCGACCGGGGACGCGCACGCGCTGGAGCAACCTGACGCTGGCCGGCGACTGGACGGAAACGGGACTTCCCGCCACCTTGGAGGCCGCCGTGCGCTCGGGAAACCGGGCGGCGGAGGCCACTTTGTCGAATGGAAATAACCCTATACGACGTTCGAGAGTGTTTCCGGCCTTCACAAGCTTCCGTCATCGGCCTATTTGGACGGACGGAGGTGCCGTGCCCGCAAGGCCCGGCCCGGAAGGACAATCAAATAAGAGAGGGTAAATCAAATGGCGTTCGAACTTCCGCCGCTTCCGTATGCGTACGACGCTCTGGCTCCGTATATCTCGTCGGAGACCCTGCACCTGCATCATGACAAGCACCACCAGACCTATGTCACCAACCTGAACAACCTGACCAAGGACACTCCGCTGGCCAATGCCAGCCTGGAGGAGGTCATCAAGGCCTCGGCCGGCGATTCGTCCAAGGTCGGCATCTTCAACAACGCCGCCCAGGTGTGGAACCACACCTTCTTCTGGCAGTGCCTGAAGAAGGACGGCGGCAAGATGCCGGCCGCCCTGGAGCAGCGCATCGTCGCCGACTTCGGCAGCGTCGAGAAGTTCAAGGAAGAGCTGACCCAGGCCGCCCTGACCCAGTTCGGCTCGGGCTGGGCCTGGCTGTACCTGGACGGCGACAAGCTGAAGGTCGGCAAGACCGGCAACGCCGACACCCCGCTGGCGCACGGCCAGAAGCCGCTCTTCACCATCGACGTGTGGGAGCATGCCTATTACGTCGATTTCCAGAACCGCCGCGCCGATTTCGTGAAGGCGGTCATCGACAATCTCGCCAACTGGGACTTCGCCGCCGAGCAGCTGGCTGCGTAACGTTTCCCGTCGAGGTATGAAAAAGCAAAGGCGCCCTTTCGGGCGCCTTTGTCGTTTCCGGTGAGGGGGATTCGGATTTATACCGGCAGCATCGCCGCAGCCACCCGCCGACCTTCGGCCAACAGGACATTGTAGGTCCGGCACACCGCACGGCTGTCCATCAGCTCCACCACGATGCCCTGCTCGCGCAGAGCCAGGCGCAGGGCCTTCGGAATCATCCGCATGGTGCCACCGGTGCCGAGCAGCAGAATCTCCACCTTCGGCTCCGCCGCCAACACCGACCCAAAATCGTCCACCGACAGGGAGGCGACGTCGGTCGCCTCCCACGCCAGGGTGCGGTCGGGCAGGACGATCACCGCGCCGACGTGCCACTGGCCGGAAATGCAGAACTGTCCCGGACCGTAGCCGTCGATGACCTGACGGTCCGACGGGATCATCGGCATGATGTCGGCCATGCTGCCCTCTCCTTCCCCAAACGTCCGGCGTTACGGCGTGGTCGCCGGGGTGTTGCCCGCCGAAGCGGCATCGGGAGAACCGCGCCGCAGGCGATTCTCGCCGAGGAACAGCAAGATGGGGGCGGCAATGAACACCGACGAGCTGGTCGCAAGGATAACGCCGAAGATCAGCACGATGCCGAAGTCCTGCAGCGCCTCGCCGCCAAACAGCGCCAGCGGAATGATCGACAGCAGCGTGCAGACCGAGGTGCCGACGGTGCGGTTCAGCGTCTCGTTGATCGACATGTCGATCAGGTCGCGCAGCGGCATCTTCTTGTAGATGCGCAGATTCTCACGCATGCGGTCATAAACCACGACCTTGTCGTTCACCGAGTAGCCCATGACGGTCAGGATCGCCGCCACGGCCGTCAGGTTGAACTGGATGTCGGTGATGGCATAGAAGCCGACGATCTTGGTGATATCGAGGATCAGCGTCACCACCGCGCCGAAGCCGAACTGCCATTCGAAGCGGAACCAGATGTAGACCAGCATCGCCAGCATGGCGAGGCCGAGCGCCAGCATGCCATTGGCGAACAGCTCGCCGCTGACCGACGCGCCGACGGCTTCGACACGGCGGACCTGGGTGCCGGGGATGGACTGCGCCAGCGTGTTGCGCACCTTGTCGGCTGCGACCTGCTGGGCGGCGTCGTCGCCGGGCTGGCGTTCCAGGCGGATCAGCACGTCCTGCGGCGACCCGAACTCCTGCAACGCCACCTGCCCCATGCCGAGGCCGGACAGCGTATGGCGGAGCGATGCGAAGTCGGCGGCCTGCGGCGTGCGGGCTTCGATGACGATGCCGCCACGGAAGTCGATGCCGTAATTCAGGCCGGGATGGAAGAACAGGACGATGGACGCGATTGACAGGATCGCCGACACGACGAGGCCGGCGATGCGGCCGTTCATGAAGGGGATCTTGGTGTTGTCGGGGACGAGGCGGAGATGGAACATCGGAAGACCTCTCAGACCGGCAACACGGCCGGACGCGTCCGGCGCAGCCACGTCACCATCATCAGGCGCACAAGCACCGTGGCGGTGAACATGGAGATGAGGATGCCGAAGGTGATGGTGACGGCGAAGCCCTTGATGGTGCCGGTGCCGAAGACGAACAGCAGCGCCATCTTGATCGCCGTCGTCAGGTTGCTGTCGACGATGGTGCTGTAGGCGCGGCTGAAGCCGGCCTCCATCGAGGCGAAGACCCCACGGCCTTTCTTCGTCTCCTCGCGGATGCGCTCGTTGATCAGGATGTTGGCATCGACCGCCAGACCCAGCGACAGCAGCACACCGGCGATGCCCGGCAGCGTCAACGTGGCTTGCAGCAGCGACAGCGCCGCGAGCGTCAGCACGAGGTTGATGAACAGCGCCGAGCAGGCGAAGGCGCCGAACAGCCCGTAGCAGGCGATCATATAGATGCAGACCATCACGAAGCCGACGACGACGGCGGTCAGGCCGGCGCGGATGGAATCGGCGCCCAGGTCGGGACCGACGGTCCGCTCCTCGATCACCTTCAGCGGAGCCGGCAGCGCGCCGGCGCGCAGCAGGACGGCAAGGTCGTTGGCGTTGGCGGCGGTGAAGTTGCCGCTGATCTGGCCGCGGCCGCCGGTGATCGGCTCGCGGATGACCGGGGCGCTGATGACCTTGTTGTCGAGCACGATGGCGAAGGGCCGGCCGACATTCTGCTTGGTCACCTCGGCGAACCGGTTGGCACCGGCGGTGTTGAACTCGAAGTTCACCACCCATTCGCCGGTCTGCGGGTTGGTGCCGGCCGACGCGTTCTGCAGCGTGGCGCCGTCGACCTCGACCTTCTTGCGGATGACGTATTTGGACTGGTAACGGTCGCCTTCGGTCGACGGCAGGATCTCCGAACCCGGAGGGGCGCGGCCGGTGGCGGGATCGGCGTTCACGTCGACCAAGCGGAAGGTCATCTTGGCGGTAGTACCGAGCAGCCGCTTGATGCGGTCGGGATCCTCGACGCCGGGCAGCTGGACTAGGATACGGTCGTTGCCCTGGCGGGCGATGGTCGGCTCGTTCACGCCGGTCTCGTCGATGCGGCGGCGCACGATCTCGATCGACTGCTCGATGGCCTGGGTGGCGCGGTCGCGCAGGGCGACCTCGCTCAGCGCCACGGTCACCGTGCCGCCGTTGACGGTCACGTCGAGGTCCGGCTGCCCAGCGCCCAGAGCCGAACGGCCCACCGGGCTGGAGAGCTGGCGCAGGGCCTTCACCGCGTCCTCGGCCTGGGCCGGGTCGCGCAGCTGGACGGTCACGGCGCGCTCGCCGGCGTTCAGCGCCGTGTAGCCGACATTGGCGGTGCGCAGCTGCTGCCGCGCGCCGTCCACCAGACCTTCCACGCGGTCGCGGATGACGGTGGCCATGTCGACTTCAAGCAACAGATGCGATCCGCCGCGCAGGTCGAGACCCAGCGACACCCGGCTGTTGGCGTACCAGGATGGCAGCGCCGCCAGCGTGTCGCGGCCCATGAAGTTGGGCAGCATCAGGATGAACCCGGCGATGCAGGTCGCCAGGATCAGGTAAATCTTCCAGCGCGAAAAATAGAGCATGCGTCACTCGAATCCGATCAGACACCCGGTCCGGGCGACCGGTCCGCCACGCTTTAGCGGCGACCGGCCGGGCCGGACGGGAAGCGCCTTCGGGCCGTCCCGTGGAAGAGGGGCCCGGCTGCGGCTTACTTGCGGCCGAACAGCTTGCCGATCCCGCCGGCGGCGGTGGTGTCGGCCGGCTTGGCCTCGCCATCGACGGTCGGCGCGGCGTCGCCGCCGGACTTGCCGGCCGGCTCGGTCTTGGCGAGCACCAGATTGACGGTCGAGCGCAGGCAGCGCACGCGCACATTCTCCGCGATCTCGACGGTGATCTCGTCGTCGGTGCCGACCTTGGTGACGATGCCGATGATGCCGCCGCCGGTCACGACGCGGTCGCCGCGGCGGATGGCCGACAGCATCGCCTTATGCTCCTTCATCTTCTTCTGCTGCGGACGGATCAGCAGGAAGTAGAAGACGACGAAGATCAGGATCAGCGGCGCGAACTGGACGAGCATGTCACCGCCGCCGCCACCCGGGGCCGCCGTCTGTGCATAAGCCGTCGAAACGAACATCTGGAAGCTCCTTACAGGTTTGGTCTCGGCACTGGATTGGCGTTCCGCCGGGACGCCGCGACTATAGCCGCCCATGACCGGGATGCAATGGTGATGCGCCACAATCCGCGGGCGCACCACAGCTTGTGTGCTTGCCTTGCTGTGTTACGGTGCGAAGGCGTCGGAAAGATGGCTGCGCGGGCACCCACTTTCCATGGAACATCCAGAAAAAATTTCCGGAAAATTATGTCGCACTCAATCAAAAGCCCTGGCGATCAGTCCGGTGCCAATCAGGCGCTCGTCCCCTTGCTGACCCGCATCGCCGAGGCGCTGGAACGTCTCGCTCCGCCGCCGGACCAGCCGCTGGACTTCGGTGCGGCGGACGCCTTCGTCTGGCACCCCGATCCCGACCGTCTGGAAGGGATTCCCGTGGTCAACCGCGTCGACATCATGCTTCTTCAGGGCGTCGAGCGGCAGCGCGAGATCCTGCTGGACAATACCCGCCGCTTCGCCGCCGGCCTGCCGGCCAACAACGCCCTGCTGTGGGGTGCCCGCGGAACCGGCAAAAGCTCGCTGGTCAAGGCCGCCCACGCCGCCATCTGCACGGAGCGGCCGGGCGAACTGGCGCTGGTGGAAATCCACCGCGAGGACATCCCCACCCTGCCCCGCCTGCTGACCCGGCTGAAGGGCGAGGCCCGCCGCTTCATCCTGTTCTGCGACGACCTGTCCTTCGACCATGACGATGCCCATTACAAGTCGCTGAAGGCGGTGCTGGACGGCGGCATCGAAGGGCGGCCGGACAATGTGGTGTTCTACGCCACCTCCAACCGCCGCCACCTGATGCCGCGCGACATGATCGAGAACGAGCGGTCGACCGCCATCAACCCGGCGGAGGCGGTGGAGGAGAAGGTGTCGCTGTCGGACCGCTTCGGTCTGTGGCTGGGCTTCCACAACTGCGACCAGGACACCTATTTCGCGATGATCGATGGCTATGTCCGCCATTTCGGCCTGGAGATCCCGGAAGACCGGCTGCGCGCCGAGGCCGTCGAATGGTCGGTCACGCGCGGAAGCCGGTCGGGCCGGGTGGCTTGGCAGTTCATCCAGGACTTGGCTGGCCGCTTCGGGAAGTCCCTTCGCTGACCTTGCGGTCCATCTGGTCGCTCGGGTCGACGGCCTGGCTGCCTTTGCGCAGCTCGAAATGCAACTGGGGCGAGGACACGCCGCCGGTCTGGCCGACCCGGGCGATCACCTGCCCCCGCTTCACCGAAGCGCCGCGCTCCACCTCGATCTTGTCGAGGTGGGCGTAGGCGGTGATCCAGCCGTCCGAATGCTTCAGCAGCAGCAGGTTGCCGAAGCCGCGCAACTCGTTGCCGGCATAGGCGACCACGCCGTTATCGGCGGCAACCACGGCGGTCCCCTTCGCCGCCGCGATGTTCAGACCGTCATTGTGCAGACCGTCCGGCTTCGGTCCATAGCCGGAAATCAGCTTGCCCTTCACCGGCCACAGGAAGCGGGCGCCGCCACGCGGCGGCGGGGCGCCAACCTCGGCCTTCGGCTCCGGCTTCGGTGGCGCAGCGGCGGCAATCTCCTGCTGCGGAGCGGCGGCAGGCGGAGCGGGTTGTGCGGCTGGTGCCGGAATGGGCGTGGCCGCCGGCTTGCTGCCGGGCGGACGCAGCAGGGTCGGCGCCTGGCCCGGCTGATAGGCGGTATCGCCGGCTGCGGCAGGGGGCGCTACGGCCGGTTCCGGCGCGGCTCCAGGCTTGGACGGCGGCGGCAGCGGCGTTGCGGCGATGCCGCCGGAGGACATGGAGCCGGAGGAGGACGCGCCGGGCGGCGGAAGCTCGGCTGCCTGCACCGACCCGCGGCCGGCGGGCGAACCCTGCGGCGTCAGCGGCACGGCACCGCCGGAGGCGATCCCGGAAGCGACCCCAGAAGCGACCATGGTCCCGCTGCTGTCATTGCTGCCCGGCAGGCGCAGGGGCTGGCCGACCTGTACCGCATAGGGCGGGGTCAGGTTGTTCAGCCGGCTCAGTTCGCTGACGTCGACATTGTGCATCCGGGAGATGCTGTAGAGGCTGTCGCCCTTCTGCACGATATACTGGCGCGAGGTCGGCAGGACCAGCCGCTGCCCGACTTCCAGCCGGTAGGGCGGAGCCAGCTTGTTCGCCTCGATCAGGTCGCGCAGCGGCACATTGTAGCGGCGCGACAGGCTGTAGGCGCTGTCGCCCTTCTGCACGCTGATGGCGCCGCCGGCCGAATCCGGCACCTCGGATACCGTGGTGAAGGGTGCAAGCCCCCCAACCCGGTCGCAGGCGCCGAGCGCCAGGACGGCGGCGGACAGGACCAGGGCGGGCAGGACGCGCTTGGAAAATGCGGGTTTCATGCGGAACGGACCGATTGCGGCGGGTCGGACAGCAGCGGAACGAAACGGACGGGCCACAGGTCCTCCCGGATAAGGCCAGCTTCGGAGCGCCGGAAACGCACGACCCTCTGGTCGCGGTGATCGGTCCCCAACGGAATGACCAAGACACCACCAATGGCGAGTTGATCCGTCAAGTCTTTTGGCGGCTCCGGCCCACCGGCGGCTGTGACCAGTATACGGGCGAAGGGCGCCTGCTCCGGCCAGCCCCGCGTCCCGTCGCCGAGCCGCGTGGTGATGTTGCCGATGTCGAGCACCCTGAACCGCCCCTCGGCTTCACGGAGAAGCGGCTTCAGCCGCTCGATGGTGAAGACCCGGCGGCAGAGCCGCGACAGCACCGCCGCCTGATAGCCGGAGCCGGTTCCGACCTCCAGGACAAGATGTCGCGGGAGCAGGTCCAGCGCCTGGGTCATCAGGCCGACCACCAGCGGCTGGCTGATGGTCTGGCCCTGATCGATCGGCAGCGCCGTGTCCTCCCACGCCCGATCCTGAAAGGCCTCCGGGACAAACAGCTCGCGCGGGATCCGCTCGATGGCCGCCAACACGTGCGTGTCGGTGACGCCGGCCCCGCGAAGGGCCATCAGCAAGCGGATCTTGCGCGGGTTGTATGTCACACGAAGGCCTGCCTCAACGTCTGCAACGTCGGCGTATGGGTGAGGTCGAGATAGACGGGCGTCACCGAAATGCCGCCGTTGAAGACGACATGGATGTCGGTGTCGTCCGCCACGTCGGCTTCGCCGCGCAGTGTGCCGATCCAGATGTAGGGCTTACCGCGCGGGTCGACGCGCTCGAACAGCTCGTCGCCGATCTTGCGCTTGCCGTGGCGCACCACTTGGATGCCGGTCACCTCCGCGGCCGGGCGGGCCGGGAAGTTGACGTTCAGCAGCACGTTCTTCGGCCAGGCCACCGTCACCGCCTTGCGCACCACGTCGGCGCCATGGGCGGCGGCGGCGGACCAGTCGATCGGCTGGCCCGGCTCGTAATGCTGGCTCATGGCGATGGCCGGCACGTTCAGCAGGGTCGCCTCCATCGCCGCGGCGATGGTGCCGGAATAGGTCACGTCCTCGCCGATGTTGGAGCCCTGGTTGACGCCGGACAGAACCAGCGTCGGACGGGCGTCCTTCATCACATGGTTCACCGCCAGCAGCACGCAGTCGGTCGGCGTGCCGTCGACGGTGAAGCGGCGTTCATCCAGCTTGCGCAGGCGCAGCGGCCGGTTGATGGTCAGCGAATGGCTGGCCGCCGACTGCTCCATCTCCGGCGCCACGACCCAGACGTCGTCGGACAGCTCGTGCGCGATGGCTTCCAGGACCTTCAATCCCTGGGCATGGATGCCGTCGTCGTTGGTGACGAGGATCCGGGTCCGGGACAGGTCGAGCGGCAGGTCGAACATCAGATGGAAATCCTCTCCACTCCGCGCATGTAGGGACGGAGCGCTTCAGGAACCAGGATCGAACCGTCGGGCTGCTGGTAATTCTCCAGAACCGCGATCAGGCAGCGCCCGACCGCCACACCCGATCCATTGAGGGTGTGCACGAACTGAGTTTGCTTCTCACCCTTGGCCCGGCAACGGGCCTTCATCCGCCGGGCCTGGAAATCGCCGCAATTGGAAATGCTGGAGATCTCGCGATAGGCGTTCTGGCCCGGCAGCCACACCTCGACGTCATAGGTCTTGCGCGAGGAGAAGCCCATATCCCCGGTGCACAGCACGATGGTGCGGTAAGGCAGGCCCAGCCGCTCCAGGACCGTCTCGGCGCAGCGGGTCATGCGCTGGTGCTCGTCCTCCGACTGTTCCGGCGCGGTGATGGCGACCATCTCCACCTTCCAGAACTGGTGCTGGCGGATCATGCCGCGGGTGTCGCGCCCGGCCGATCCGGCTTCCGCACGGAAGCAGGGGGTCAGCGCGGTGTAGCGCAGCGGCAGTTCTTCCGACGCCACGATCTGGTCGTTGACCAGATTGGTCAGCGGCACCTCGCTGGTCGGGATCAGGTAATGGTCGCTGGAGGTGGTCTTGAACAGATCCTCCTCGAACTTCGGCAGCTGGCCGGTGCCGAACAGGGCGGTGTCGCGCACCATCAGCGGCGGCGCGATCTCGGTGAAGCCATGTTCGCTGGTATGGATGTCTAGCATGAAGTCGGCGAGCGCGCGCTCAAGACGGGCCAGACCGCCCTTCAGTACGGTGAAGCGGGCGCCGGACATGCGGGCCGCCGCCTCGAAGTCCATCAGGCCCAGCGCCTCGCCCAGCTCGTAATGCTGCTTGGGGCTGGCGATGTCGGCCGGCGTGCCCCAGCGGCGAACCTCGACGTTGGCGGTCTCGTCCGGGCCGTCCGGGACGTCGTCGGCCGGGATGTTGGGGATGCCCGCGAGGATGGCGTCGAGTTCGGCGCCGAGCGCGCGTTCTTCCTCCTCCACCTGGGGCAGGCGGTCCTTCAGGGTCGCCATCTCGTCCAGGATCGGCTGGGCGTCGCGGCCTTCGCGCTTGGCAAGGCCGATTTCCTTCGCCGCCTCGTTGCGGCGGGCCTGCATCTCCTGCATCTGGGTCTGCGCGGCGCGTCGGCGGCTGTCGAGGTCGAGCACGGAGGACGACATCGGCGCCAGTCCCCGGCGGCCAAGGCCGCGGTCGAAGGCTTCGGGATTCTCACGGATGGCGCGAAGGTCGTGCATGGCTCGAACAATCAACGAATTGTGTGGGGCACTGGTTATACGGCGCGCCCCCGCCAAGGTCCAGTGCGAGGCCGTAGCGCCGGTCGGTACGGATGGAGTCGGCCATCGTCGGTGCCCCCGATGATGCCGCGCATCGGGTGCTCTGCTCAGGCAGCCGGCTTGGTCAGCACGGCGACGGACTGTCCCAGGGCATGGCCGCCCCAGCGCGGGTCATGGGAATCGACGAAGGCGACCTGCGGACACCCTAGATGTGCAGCCCAGCGTGAGATCGCATTGCGCTCGATGAAAACATTCAGGTGCGGCAGAACCGACTGCCGACGGGCCGCGACCGTGTCGGTAAAGATCGTCCAGTGGTTCGGATCGGCGAATTCCAGAAACGAGAAGATGATGCGACCGCCGGGCTTCGCGGCACGCACGAGGTCCATCAGATACAGAAAGGAATCCTCGTGCCTGAGATGGGTGAAGACGCTGAAGGCGCAGCAGATGTCGGCGAAGGCGTCGGGCACCGGGATGGACAGCCCGTGATTCAAAAGGAATCTGTAGTGCGGCGGAGCCTTCGAGGCTGCGAACCGAAGGAGGTCGTCGACAACGTCCACTCCAAGATATTCGATTTCCCACTTTTGCGAAAGCGCTGTGGACAGACGACCGCTGCCACATCCGAAATCCAGAACGGACATACCGTTCGCCAATCCATACTGCTCCAGCACCTGGCATTCGATATGGCCGAAAATCTCGTAGGCGCCGCCAACCGCCTTGCTCATCGCCACATCGATGGGATCGACGCTCTTCAAAGCCGCAACCAGCTTCTCGTAATCATCGACGAAATATTCTTTTTCCATTATCGGTCTCGACAAAAGGAGAGCAATCGATCGTACTGCGGCTGCCGCAGCCACGGAGTCCGAACCGTTTCCGTTGGACCATAGAACGGAAATCAAATCCTGAAAAGCCGCGAAGCAGCCAAGTATCGGCTGGACTCGATTCCGCACCGGCTATCCCGGTCGGGGCCCGGATGTCGTCGGATTGCGTCCGGAGCATGACGGACAAGACTTTGGGGGCTTGGACAATTTTTCCCTCGGCGCACAATGTCCGCCGGCCGTTTGCATGGCAGCGTGGCGAATCTTCTGAAGCGCAGCAGGGCTTTTTGGCAGTGAGGGATCGTGGCAGTGCAGGATAATGAATCGCCCGCTTACCTGGTGTCGGGCACTCCGGCCTACCGGCGCGCCAGCCGCATCCTGTTCGTCGCCGGCTTTTCCACCTTCGCCACTCTCTATTGTGTCCAGCCGCTGCTGCCCGACTTCGTGCGCGAGTTCGGTGTAACGCCTGCGGAATCGAGCCTGTCGCTGTCGTTGACCACCGGCATCCTGGCGGTGGCGCTGCTGGTGGCCGGCGCCATTTCCGACGGGATCGGCCGGAAGCCGGTGATGGTCGCGGCATTGCTCGGCGCCGGCATACTCGGGATCGTCGGCGCGCTGATTCCGGGCTGGCATGGCTTCCTGGCGGTGCGGGCGCTGGAAGGTCTGGCGCTGAGCGGCCTGCCCGCTGTGGCGATGGCCTACGTTTCCGAAGAGGTCGATCCGAAATCGGCCGGCGTCGCCATGGGACTCTATATCGGCGGGACGGCCATCGGCGGCATGTCGGGCCGGGTGCTGACCGCCGTCCTCACCGATCTCGGCAGCTGGCGGCTAGCGGTCGGGATGGTCGGTGCGCTGGCGGTTGCAGCCGCCGTCACGGTCTGGTTCGCCCTGCCGCCGTCGCGGCACTTCGTCCGCCGCGCCGCCGGGCTGCCGGCCCTGGTGCGGGCTTGGCGCGGACTTCTGACCGATCCGGCTCTGCTCGGGCTCTTCTCGCTCGGCTTCCTGCTGATGGGCGGTTTCGTCACCGTCTTCAACTATATCGGTTTCCGGCTGAGCGAGCCGCCATTCGAACTGCGCCCGGCCATCGTCGGCGCGGTGTTCCTGGTCTACAGCTTCGGCGTCGTCAGTTCCCCGCTGTTCGGCGGCTGGTCTGGCCGATTCGGGTCGAACCGCACGCTGGCGGCGGCGGTGGCCCTGATGGTGGCCGGGCTGGCGCTGATGGAGATCGACAACTTGTTCGTCATCGCCTTCGGCATCGCCCTGTTCACCTTCGCCTTTTTTGGCGCCCATTCCATCGTGTCGGCCTGGATCGGCCGCCGCGCCGCGATGGCGCGCGGCCAAGCCTCCTCCATCTATCTGTTTTGCTATTATCTGGGCTCGACGCTCGCCGGGACGCTCGGCGGGCTGTTCTGGCACGGCTATGGCTGGACCGGTGTGGCCGCCTTCGTCGGTCTTCTGCTGACAGTCGCGGTGGGGGTGACGGTCGGCCTGCAACGCAGCCGCTGACGGTCGAGCTGCGGTACAGCCGCCGATGCGCGGCGAACGGTCGCGGCTGCGATTCGGCTTATTGCGCTGCGCCGGACGGCGCTTCACGTTGTGCGTGTCCATTCGGCGGGAGTGCGCGCGGTGAGCGATCTGACCGTATATCTGGAGAGCGATGCCCGCCGGCCGGAACTCCGCACCTCCGATGCGGCTCTGATAGCGGCTCATCTCGCCCATGCCGGTATTCTCTACGAGCGCTGGAACGCCGATACGCCCCTCCCCGCCGATAGCGATGCGGATGCCGTGCTGCACGCCTATGCTGTCCCCATCGAGCGGCTGAAGCAGGCGCGCCGTTTCCTCACAGCGGATGTCGTCCGCGTCACCCCGCAGACGGACGGCATCGCCGCCCTGCGTGCCAAATTCCTGGACGAACACATCCATGACGAGGACGAGGCGCGATTCTTCGTCGAGGGTGCCGGCGCCTTCTATATCCACCTGAAGACCCGCGTCTTCCGCGTGGTGTGCGAGGCCGGCGACCTGCTGAGCATTCCCGCCGGCACGCCGCACTGGTTCGACATGGGGCCGAAGCCGCGCTTCACCACCATCCGGTTCTTCGGCCGCCCCGATGGCTGGGTGGCCACCCCGACCGGCGACGCCATCGCCGCGCGCTTCCCGCCCTTCGAACCGGAAGCTGCGCAGGCGGCCTGAATCCGCCCCATTCCCGCCTCAAAAAATTCACTTGAATCACGGGCGGAAAAGCGTAAATCAATCGGCACGACGCACCCGCACGTGCCTATGGCCCTCTGTGGTTATGCTACGACGTACCGCGTCCTTTTTGGCAGAACCGACCATTCCAGTGGGTCGGTCCCGAGAGGGAGGTCAGTATGTACGCTGCCCACGGTGGGGCTGTGAGACGGTAGCCCTTTAGCCGGTAAACGACGCGCTGTTGCCTGGAGCTTCACAGCCCGGGGCCGCTGCTCGCACCGGCTTTTTCCGTCTCCCCCCCTTCCCAAATTCGATTGATCGCCGATTCCGCTGCGCCACCCGCGCCCAGTCCTGTGCTGGCCGGCTCGTGACGCGGCCAGGGATCGCTGTCTGCTCACCGGACCGGCCTGCGCGCCGCCGTCCGGGGATAGGAGTGCGCCATGGGTTTCCTGCGTTCCCGTTCCGCCGTCACCCCGCTGCGCCGCGTCGGCCTGAACGACAGCAGCGCCGTTTCCCTGTCCACCGGCCGCCGCTCCACCGTGGCGCAGGCCGTCGCCCTGCACCGTCCAGAAGAGCCGATGCACTGCATCCGTCCCGGCGTGCTGGCCGACACCGCCGACAGCTTCCTGAAGGCATTCGCCGGTGCGACCGATGCGGTCGCCCGTGGCGGCGACGTGCTCTATGCCGTGAAGTGCAACCCCGAGCCGGCGGTACTGCGCGCCCTGTGGGCCGGCGGCGTGCGCCATTTCGACGTCGCTTCCCCCGGTGAGATCCGCCTGATCCGTCAGATGTTCCCGGACGCCGTCCTGCATTACATGCACCCGGTCAAGGGCCGGCAGGCGATCCGCAACGCCTATCACCAGTATGGCGTCCGCGACTTCGTCCTCGACAGCCGGGAAGAGCTGGACAAGATCCTGGAGGAGACGGACGGCGCCGCCGACCTCGGCCTCGTCGTGCGGCTGTCGCTGCCGAAGGGCAACGCCGTCTATGACCTGTCCGGCAAGTTCGGCGCCGCCATCACCGATGCGGTGGAACTGCTGCGCGCCGTCCGCGCGGCGGCGGCGAAGGTCGGGCTGTCCTTCCATGTCGGCTCGCAGATGCTCGACCCGTCGGCCTATGAGCGCGCCATCGCGCTGGCCGGCTATGTCATCGCCGAGAGCGGCGTCGACCTCGACGTCCTGGACGTCGGCGGCGGCTTCCCGGTGTCCTATCCGGGCGTCACCCCGCCGCCGCTCGGCGACTTCATGGCCGCCATCGCCCGCGGCGTCGCCGCCATCGACCTGCCGGCGCAGTGCCGCCTGTGGTGCGAGCCCGGCCGCGCGCTGGTCGCCCCCGGCGTCTCGCTGGTCGTTCAGGTGGTGAAGCGGCGCGGCAGCGAGCTGTTCATCAATGACGGCGTCTATGGCGCTCTGTCGGACGCCGGCGTGCCCGGCTTCCGCTTCCCGGCACGGCTGATCCGCCCGTTCGAGGCGATGACCGATGCCGGGGATGAGGCCTTCAGCTTCTACGGCCCGACCTGCGACAGCGCCGACAAGATGGCCGGCCCCTTCCACCTGCCGGCCGACGTGAAGGCCGGGGACTGGATCGAGCTGGGGCAGCTCGGCGCCTATGGCTCCTGCCTGCGCACCGCCTTCAACGGCTTCGACCAGGCGCGCGTCGTCGAGGTGTCGGACGCCCCCCTGCTCGCCACTCCCGGTTACCAGCTTCGCTCCTGCGCTGCCTGAACACGAAGCCGGTTTCTGTGGATAAAGCGTAAAGACATCCGTAACATTCAGTCGCCCGGCGCGTCCCGTTTCCGCTTCTCCGAAGTGGGCGGGAGCGCCGGCTTATGTCGTCGGCCTAAACTACCTCGGGGAGACAAAAAATCATGGCCCTGGACACGAAGCTCTGCACGTTCACAGGCCGCATGGTCATCGTTGGATTCGGTTCGATTGGCCAGGGTGTCTTGCCGCTGCTTCTCCGTCACATCGACGGACTTACGGCCGACCGAATCACCATCGTCACCGCCGAGGAGCGCGGGCGCGAGGAAGCGGAGCTTTACGGCGTCGCCTTCCACAACAACCCGCTCGACAACGACAATTTCTTCCAGGTTCTGAAGCCGCTGATCGACAAGGGCGATTTCCTGGTCAACCTGTCGGTCGACGTCTCGTCGCTTGCGTTGATCGAGTTCTGCCAGCGGGTCGGCGCCTTCTACACCGACACCTGCACCGAACCGTGGGCGGGTGGCTACACCGATTCCAGCCTGTCGCCGTCGCTGCGCTCCAACTATGCGTTGCGCGAATCGGCGCTGGCGCTGCGCAGCCGTTACAAGGGCGGCCCGACCGCGTTGATCACCCATGGGGCGAATCCGGGTCTGGTGTCGCATTTCGTCAAGCAGGCGCTGCTGAACATCGCCGCCGACACCGGCGTGGAAACCGATGTCCCGACCGACCGCGACGGCTGGGGCCGGCTGGCGCAGAGGCTTGGCATCAAGACCATCCATGTGGCCGAGCGCGACACCCAGGTGTCGAACCAGCCCAAGCAGATCGGCGAATTCGTCAACACCTGGTCGATCGACGGCTTCGTCAGCGAAGGCTGCCAGCCGGCCGAGCTGGGCTGGGGCACGCACGAGAAGGACTTGCCGCCCGACGGCCGCCGGCACGAATTCGGCTGCGACGCCGCCATCTACCTGATGCGCCCCGGCGCGGCGACCCGCGTGCGCACCTGGACCCCGCTGGAGGGGCCGTTCCACGGCTTCCTCATCACCCACAGCGAGGCGATCTCGATCTCCGACTATTTCACGGTGCGCGACGGCGACCGCGTCGTCTACCGGCCGACCTGCCACTATGCCTATCACCCCTGCGACGATGGGGTGATGTCGCTGCACGAGCTGGCCGGCAAGAATTACAACATGCAGGCCGAGCAGCGGCTGATGATGCATGAGATCACCGGCGGCATGGACGAGCTGGGGGTCCTGCTGATGGGCCATCCCAAAGGCGCCTACTGGTACGGCTCGCGGCTGGACATCGACACGGCGCGCTCGCTGGCGCCCTACAACAACGCGACCTCGATGCAGGTGACCTCCACCGTTCTCGGCGGCATCGTCTGGACGCTGGAGAACCCGAATCGGGGGTTGGTGGAACCGGACGAGGTCGACTTCCGCCGGGTGCTGGACATCGCCACCCCCTATCTCGGCGAGGTGGTCGGTGCCTATGGCGACTGGACTCCGCTGCAGGACCGCAATGTCCTGTTCCCGGAAGACATCGACGAGGACGATCCCTGGCAGTTCAAGAACTTCCGGGTGAATTGAGAGACGTTGGATGAAGCACCGCAGCCCCCAAAGCCGGTTCCGGCGCGGCGGCTGCGGCAGCGCTGCCACAGGGGGGACGGCGACACGGTGACATTGCCCGCGGAAGGGTCTTGAAACCGTTGACTTGGGCTTTCGCTTCCCCCAATCGTTCCGACATGCCCAAGCACGTCTCCCGGCGCGCCCGCGCCAAAGCTCCGACCGTCGCCAACCCCATCCTGCGCTCCGGCATCGTCGGGCTGATGGTGGCGTGTGGGGTCGCCGCCGTGGATCTGGCCCTTCCGGATTCGGCCCATGCCCAGACGCCGGCCAAGCAGGCGCTGACTCCAAAGCCGACTCCCAAGCCGGCCGACGGACCGCTTCCGGGCAGCAAGCCCGCCGCTCCGGCCGCCCAGGCCGGCGCGACCGGCACCGAATCGAAACAGGACCCCGTCCTGCTGACGGCCGATCAGGTCACCTTCGACGAGGTGAACAGCGTCGTCACCGCCAGCGGCAATGTCGAGCTGGCCCAGGGCAAGCGCAGCGTCCACGCCGACAAGATCACCTACAACCAGAAGACCAAGGTCGTCACCGCCACGGGCAAGATCCGGCTGGTGGAGCCGTCGGGCGACATCGTCTTCGCCGATTACGCCGAGCTGACCGACGATCTGAAGGACGTGTTCATTGAGAACATCCGCGTCCTGATGACCGACAACGGCCGCATGGCCGGCAATGAGGGCGAGCGGCGCGAGGGCCGTCTGACGCGCGTCAGCCGCGGCGTCTACAGCCCTTGCGACCTGTGCAAGGAAGACCCGACCCGTCCGCCGCTGTGGCAGATCCGCGCCGTGCGCATTGTTCACGACAACGAGGAGCATGAAGTCCGCTATCGCGACGCGACGATGGAGATCTTCGGCATCCCGGTCGCCTACACGCCCTATCTGTCGCACCCCGATCCGTCCGTGGACCGTAAAAGCGGGTTCCTGACGCCGTCCTTCGGCAACAACTCCAATCTCGGCGCGATCCTCAAGACCCACTATTACTGGGACATCGCGCCGGACCAAGACGCCACCTTCGACCTGCATTACTACTCGCAGCAGGGGCCGCTGCTGGGTGGCCAGTACCGCAAGCGGTTCGAGAGCGGCCGGCTGGAACTGGAAGGCGCCATCACCCGCGGCGACGTGGCCAACACCACCATCGTGCCGAAGGAAACGCGCACCCGTGGCTATGTCGCGGCGCGCGGCCTGTTCGACATCGACGAGACGTGGCGCGCCGGCTTCGACATCAAGCGGGCCAGCGACCCGACCTTCCTGCGGCGCTATTACGATTTCCGCGAGGATTACCTGACCAGCAAGGCCTTCGTCGAAGGCTTCCACGGCCGGAACTATGCGGCGATCACCGGCTACAGCTTCCAGGACATGCGGTACGGGAATCCGATTCCGGAGCCCGTCACCCTGCCCTATGCGCAGTACAACGCGCTGGGCGAGCCGGGCAGCCTGCTGGGTGGCCGCTGGTCGTTCGACACGAGCCTGCTGGCGGTGTCGCGCTTCCGGAACGCCGGCCCCGACACCCAGCGCGTCATGGTCCAGCCGGGGTGGGAGCGCAACATCGTCTCCAATGCCGGCTTCGTGACGACCCTGTCGGGCAGCGTGCTGGTCGCCGGCTACAAGGCGCAGCAGTTCAACTACAACGACCCGACGGTCCGCGGCGACGACAACATCAGCCGCTTCCGCTTCTTCCCGCAGGGACAGGCCACCGTCCGCTATCCATTCGTCCGCTACGGCGAAAGCTCGTCCCAGCTGATCGAGCCCATCGGCCAGCTGACCTTCGCGCCGAAGCTGCCGAACGGCCGCCTCTTCCCGAACGAAGACAGCCTGGACGTCGAGTTCGACGATGTGAACCTGCTTCAGCCCAACCGTTTCACCGGCATCGACCGGCTGGACGACGGCATGCGCTTCACCTACGGCATGCGCGGAGCGATCTACGGCTACACCCAGGGATCGGCCAGCCTGTTCCTGGGCCAGAGCATTCGCCTGAGCGACAGCAGCGCCGGTTTCTCCGGCGATTCGGGCCTGGAGGAGCGGGTTTCCGATTATGTCGGCCGCCTGGATCTGCAGCCCGCCGACTGGCTGGACGTCAATTATGGCTTCCGCGTCGATCACGAGACCTTCCGTCCGCGCCGTCACTCGCTGAACGCCTCGGCCGGCGTGCCCCTGCTGCGTCTGTCGACCTCCTACACCTATGTCGACCAGACGACCTCCCGCAACGCGGTCACCCGCAACCGGGTGGAGCAGGCGAACTTCGGCGTTTCCTCGCAGTTCACCGATCGCTGGAACATCGGCATCGCCCACACCCAGGCGATGGAACCGCAGCCGGGTCCGCGTTCCAGCCTTGCCGTGCTGACCTATGGCGACGAATGCCTGCTGTTCCAGACCATCGCCCGGCGCGACTACACGATCAGCACCACCGGCGAGAAGGATGGCAACACCATCTTCTTCCGTCTGGTATTCAAGAATGTCGGCGAGTTCAAGAGCCCGGGCATCAACGCCAGCTTCCTGGGCGGCGGGTCGGCCAACCAGTAATAGCGTTTCCTTGGGATAAAGACGGCACAAACCAACGGCCAGGGGGTTGCATCCCCTGGCCGTTGCCATTAGCCATTAAGGTCCGACGAGACAGCCCGCCACGACCGAAATCATGACCCTGGGACGTTACGACTACGAAAGACGGTACCGCAAACGCATGCGGGCCGGCGCGATCAAGTTCATGCTGCTGGCGGCACTCGTGCTAGGGGTCGGGCTTTTCTCCTACCAGATGGGAATCGAGCAGCTGAAAGGCCGCGACGTGACCCTGCGCGAGGAGATCGCCACGCTGTCGCGCCAGAAGGCGGAGCTGGAGCTGCTGGCCAGTCAGATGCAGCATGCCGCCCGCACCGCCGAGGCACGCGCGGCTGAACTGGAAGGCCGCCTTCAGCGCGAGGTGCCGACCGGCGATCTCGCCAAGCTGAGCCAGCTGGTGGGTGAGCGGCTGAAAAGCGGGCTGGACGCCAACCGCCTCGCCTTCGTCATCTCGCAGGCCCAGGTTCCGCGCAACTGCCAACCGACCGACACCAAGCGCTTCACGCTGAGCACCCCGCTGCTGAAGGGCGGCGCACGCGGCGTCACCTTCGGCAACGGAACCGTCACGGTCACCGGCGAGGGTCAATCGGCGCACAACCCGCAAGGCAACGCCGAAAGCTGGTTCGATCCGGGCCAGCCGGTGACCATCCGCATCACCGGCATGGGCGGCAAGGGCACCACGGTCAGCGGCGTTCTGCCTCTGCACCAGTCGCTGGTGGTCGACAACAGCGAATACCGCTTCACCATCGCCGCGGCCCAGCGCTCCTTCGTCGAGGTGACCGCCGACCGCTGCGCCTATCCCTGAGGCGGAACGGCGAATCCGCGCGGCGGCTCTCCCGCCGCGTGGATGTCCCACATGGTCGTGAAAGCCGATTCGATGGAACGGGCGAACCGGTCGGTATCGAACAGGGGAGCGGTGGCGCAGGCCCGCTCCAGCCGCAGCTTCAAAGCGGCCAGTTCGGCAGGCCGCGCCGCCAGCCGCTGCGCCGTCGCCTCATAGGCATCCCAATCCGCCACCGCCAGTTCGGGCAAACCGACCGCACGCAGCAGGCTGGCGGCAACCCGCCCGGCAAAGGACCGGCCGGGGACGGTCAGCACCGGCAGCCCGGCCCACAGCGCATCGCTCGCCGTGGTGTGGGCGCCGACCGGGGCTGAATCGAGAAACAGGTCGGCCAGCCGGTGGCGCGCCAGATGCGCCGGTCCCAGCAGGCGCGGGGCGAAGATCAGGCGTTCCGGCGCGACGCCGCGCTCCGCAGCAGCCCCCCGCAGGTTGGCGGCGACCTCGGCCGGCCCGTCGAGCAGCCAGAGGACCGATCCCTGCACGCGATGCAGAATCCGGCACCAGCGACCGAACAGGTCCGGCCCGATCTTGAAGGACGCGTTGAAGGCGCAGAAGACGAATCCGTCGGCCGGCAGCCCGCAGTCGGCGCGATCCGGTATCGGCCCGATGATGCGTTTCCGGTCATTCGGTTGGTAGCTGTCGGGCAGATGGACGATGCGCTCGCTGTAGAAACGCTGGTGATCGGCCGGCGCCACCACCGCGTCGGCGATGACGTAGTCGATAGCGCTGCTACCCAGCGTGCCCGGATAGCCGAGCCATTGCGCCTGAACCGGCGCCGGCCGGTATGCGGCGATGCCCGGACGGGCGCTTTGGGTGTGGCCTTTCAGATCGACCAGAATGTCGATGCCGGCCTCATGGATCAACCGGGCTGCGGCCTCGTCGGTCAGGGCCGACAGGTCGAGAAGGCGGTCGAATCCGGCGACCAGCCGCTTGCGCAACGGCTCGCCGTCATCGGGGCCGTAGGAGCAGCCGACAATCTCGAAGCGGTCGCGGTCGTGCCGTTCGATCAGTTCGGCGATCAGCACCGCGGTGGCGTGTTCGTGGAAATCGGCGGAGAGATAACCGATCCGCAGCTTGGCGCCGCGGTCGGTGCGCTTCGGGAAGCCGGGCCGGATGCCTCGCGTCTTCCAGCCGGCATAGCGCTCGGCACAGGCACGCTCCAGCGCCGGCCCCGCCCCTTCCCCCAGGACGATCCAGGGGTGAGCCTGCTGCGTCCGCCCCTCCCGTACCAGATCGACCAGCCGGGCGGACAATGCGCCCAGCCCAGCCCAGCGGCAGAGATGCCGGCGCTGCTGCACCAGCTGAGCCAGCACGCCACCGGCATCGGGCAGGCCGATGCGCAAAGCGCGGTCAAAGCCGACAAGGCTTGCTGCCGCATCCTCCGCCGGGCCGCCGCGCTGGCCGCGCTCCTTCAACGCAAGGGCAAGGTTGGCCTGCCCTTCCGCCAGATCGGGCAGCAGACACAAGCAGGCACGGAAACCGGCGGCGGCGCGGTCCAGATCGCCGCGGTCACGGTGCAGGGCGGCCAGGGCCAGCCGAGCCGGCACCAGCGCACGGTCAAGCTTCAACGCCCGGCGTAGCGCTGCTTCCGCCTCGTCCAACCGGCCAAGCTCGCGCAGGAGAACGCCCTGGTTGCACGGCGCCGGTGCAAAGCCGGGCATCAGCCGGGCGGCTTCGCCATAGGCCGCGGCAGCCTCCGCCGGACGGCCGAGCGCCTGCAGCGTCACGCCCCAATTGTAGTGGTTGCCGCCGAAATCGGGGAGCCAATCCAGCGCCTTGCGGTGATGCGCCTCCGCCTCCGCAAGGCGGCCCTGACGCCGTAGCGCCTCACCGAGGTTGGAGCGGGCGACCGCCTCCTCCGGCGTGCCGGCCTGCCCCAGCGTGTCGAGTGCCGCGAACAGGGCCGACAGCAACGCCGCGTCGCCCGCTTTGCCGGCGAGACGGCGGCGCAGGTCGGCGATGGCGCCCTTGCCACTCTCCTTAGAGGTCGGCGGCGGCGAGGTCACTTGCGCTGCCATTCGCCCGTGGCGGTCATCACGAATTGTCCGGCCGGGGTGCGCTCGATCAACTGCTGGCCGGCAACCGCCTGGACCTTGTCCAGCGCCGTGCCGTTGCCCTTGGCGATCTCCTGATAGCGGGCCAGGCGCTGGGCATTCACCTGCTGCGCCAAAGCCTGGGCGGAGGCGGGCGCGCCCGGAACCACGCCGACCATCCCGTCCGGACGCTCGCCCAGCTGCCCGGCGGCCTTGGCGGCGGCCAGCGCATCCTGGGCCAGCGCCAGTTGCGGCATCGCGACCGCCAGCAGTCCGGCAGCCAGGGTGGAGAGTGCGAGCCGGTCGAAATGCCGGCGGTTGATGGGGCTTCTCGTCATCACTTCTTCCCCTTCGTCGAAGAAGGCGCGGTGTCGGTGGGAAGACCGAACAGGGCGGGGTCGTTGCGGATCGCGTCGTCGACGTCGCGCTCCAGCTTGACCCGCACCTCCTGCTCGATCCGGACATTCAGGTTGATCTCGATGGGCTTGTCGGGCGCCTCGATCTTCACCGTCGGGGCGCAGGCGGCAACGGAGGCGGAGATCAGCAGGGCAGCCGTCAGGCCTGTGTGGGAAAGTCTGGTAACCATGGTGGCGATCAGTGGTCCTTCTGGTCGGAGCCGGTCATCCGCTCCCGCAATGTGTCGGGAATCCGGTAGACGTCGAGGTTCTGGCGCAGAATCCGGTCGAGCGCGCCGGACAGCTTAAGGTTAAGCGCAACCGGATAGCCATCGTAGAATGACGGGTTGGCCCCGCGCAGGGAGAAGCCGGCGTTGAGTTCGCCGCCGGCCTGCCCGTCGATGGTGATCCGCAGGGTTTCGTAATGGAAGTCGGTCAGGGCGCCCATCAGCATGGCGGTTGGGCTGCCGTCCTCCCCCTTCAGGCCGGATGGCGGCTGGGCGGGGTCGTAACGCAGCGTTCCGGGCCCCGCCGATTCGAGGACACCGCCGTTCAACGTGACCGTATCGCCGGCAAGGACCACGGGGAGGGTGCCAGCCAGCTTGCCGCTTGCCTCCAGCCCATCCACGGCAATCAACTCCAGCAGCTTTGCGGCATCGATGCCGTCGGCATGCAGGGTGACCGTCCCCTTCGGCTTGTCGGGTGACAGTTCGAACGGGTCGGCATGGAGCGTGCCGCCGGCCCAGCGCCACTCCGCCCGGTCGACATCGAGACGCCCGTCGCGGCCATAACCGAACAGCAGCGTCCCGTCGGTCAGCGGAATGCCGACATCCAGCAGGCCGATGGACAGCTTCTGCCCGACCGGGATCACCGGTGGCGACAGGCTGGACAGGGCGACCGTACCGCTGACACCGGCAACCGTCACCGGACCGGCGGCGCCGGCCAATCCCTTGACCACCGCTTGGCCGGCCGTGGTCAGGCCCTTTGGGGTCAGGGAGAGCGTCGCCTTGCCCGACAGCGTGCCGGATGCTTTCTCCAAGAAGGTGGCGCCCAACGGCGAGACCGCGGCGAGACCGGGTCCGTTCTCGGCGAGGCGGATCGGCTTCGCTACCGCCTCCAGCCGTCCGGTACCGGCGGTCTGGTCATAGGTGCCGGTCAGACCGACCGTAAGAAGACCGTTTGCGCCCTTGGCTGTGCCATCGATGGTCCACGGTCCCTCCCCCGCCTGAACCGCCTGCATTGTCACGGCCAGCGGTACGATGGGTGCCGGCTTGGCTGTGTTGGTCAACCGCGCGACGGCGGCATCCGCCCGCCGTCCGGTGCCGTCCTGCCCCAGCCGCAACACGACCTGCTCGGCCCGCAGACTGCTCGTCGGCATGTCGAGCCGCGGCGCTTGCAGCTCTGCCGCGACGGCCATGGAACCGCGCGCCCAGCGCAGAAGCTCACCCTTCTGGACGGCGCACAGCGTCGCTCCCTGCGGCAGGTCGAGACGCTGGCCGGAAACCGTCAGACCTTCCGCCTCGGCCGGCAGGCAACCGTCGGGGGTGACGGTCACGGCGCCGCCATCCGTCCCGACCACCAGCGCGCCGGACAGGATCAGCCGGCCCGACATCGGCAGATCCAGCGCCTTGGCCGCTGCTTCGAGCGGGCCGCTGTCGCCGGTGATTTCCAGCCGCAGCCCCTGCCATCCGTCGGCGATGCGCAGTCCTGTGACGGTCACCGCGGCACCGGTGAATCCGGTCCCGCGCAACGCTTCGGTCGCTGTGGCGCCGATCAGCGCCGGTCCGGCCAGGATCACCCCGCCCAGCCCGACGACGCCAAGCGTGACCGCCACCGCCGTTGTCCCCGCTATCGCCCGCCCCAGCCTCAATGCCCCCACCCCTTCCCGTTCGATCGTCAGAACCGGCATGCCACGTCCACGCCCGGATGAACACCCGGACGAGCGGCCGTCATCCGTGACCTTTGGCGGATCTTTCGGGTGGCAGACCGGCCGGCCCGCCTATCGATTGGCCGGCCGGTCGAACTTCCCGCGAGCGCGGCTTTGCATTCCGCCGCTTTTCCCCTATGGTCCGGGGCGCGGATTTCGGCTCATCGGAGTGTTTCGCATGAAGCGGTGGACCCGCGTATTGCTGGCGGCTCTGTTCGCCACAATCTTCACTGTCTCGTTCTTTACAGTTTCTCAAGGGGAGGCGAAGGCCTTGGATCCGGAAAACACCATTTACCTCGACCTGAAGGACGGTCGCGTGGTGATCGAACTGCGGCCCGACCTGGCGCCGAACCACGTCGCCCGCATCAAGGAACTGACCCGCCAGGGCTTCTACAACGGCGTCGTCTTCCACCGCGTCATCGACGGCTTCATGGCCCAGACCGGCGACCCGACCGGCACCGGCATGGGCGGCTCCGGCCAGAAGCTGAAGGCGGAGTTCTCCAGCACCCCGCACATCCGCGGCACCCTGTCGATGGCCCGCGCACAGGATCCGAACAGCGCCGACAGCCAGTTCTTCATCTGCTTCGCCCCGTCCCAGTTCCTGGACCGCCAGTACACCGTCTGGGGCCGCGTGGTCGAGGGCATGGAGTTCGTCGACATGATCAAGAAGGGCGATCAGGCCCGCAACGGTCAGGTCTCGAACCCGGACAAGATCATCAAGATGCAGGTCGCTGCCGACGTGAAGTAACGTCGCCGCATCAGCCGACCGAAAAAAAGGGACCGGTTCGCCGGTCCCTTTTTTCTTGTGCACCGATTCCGAACTCAGATGCCGGCTTCAGCCGCCGGACAGCGCGTTGGTCATGGCCCGCAGCAGGTCCTTCATCGATTGCGGCCGGTCCTGCCAGCGCATCGACAGCCCCGACAGAAGCACCTTCTCGAATCCGGGGACCAGCGCCACCCCCAGCTCCGAGGGCTTCGGCACCTTGTCGTTCATGAAGCGGGCGGTGGCGTCGGGCGGCGTACGGCCGGTCAGCGCCAGATAGATGGTGGCGCAAAGCGCATAGACGTCGGACCAGGGGCCTTGCCGCCCCTCATTGGAATATTGCTCCGGCGGGGCATAGCCCGGCTTGAGGATCACGGTCATGCCGGCCCCCGGACGGGCGGTCTGCCGCGCGGCACCGAAGTCCAGCAGCTTGCGGTCGCCGCCATTGGTCAGGAAGATGTTGTCCGGGCTGATATCGCGATGGATCAGCCCCTGGTCGTGGATGGCCTGCAGGGCCTTGGCGATCGGCATCACCACGGCCAGGGTCCGCTTCACGTCGATGCGTCCGCCGCTGTCGACCAGATACTTCTTCATGGTGCGGCCCTCCAGCAGTTCCATGACCAGATAGGCGGTGCCGTTCTCCTCGAAGAAATCCTGGACGCCGACGATCTCGCGCACGTCGCGCAGGCGGGCGAGCGTCCGCGCCTCCTCCAGGAATTTCTCCAGGCCGGCGGCGAAGGTTTCCGCATGCTCGTCCGAGAAGGGGGAAACGGCAGCGGTGTTGGGAATCCGGGCGATCAGGTTTGCCGGGTAATATTCCTTGATCGCCACCTTCACCTGCAACCGGTCGTCCCAGCCCAGATAGGTGGCGCCGAATCCCCCCTGCCCCAGCACCCTGCCGGCCCTGTAGCGGCCATGCAGCAGCGTGCCGGGCACAAGATGCACGCCCGGCCGGTTGTCTGACTTTTCGGGGAAACCACAGGCGGCACAGGTGCCAGCGCTGCCCTGGGCGCTTCTTTGAGCGCTCCCTTGGGTGGTATAGCAGCTTGGACACAGGCCGGGTTTCACTCCGGAAGCCGGCTTCGACGATGCCGTTCCGGCCGGCTGGCGGCTGACCGGGTGAAGGATGGTCTCGGCACCGCGCATGCCTTTCGGCGGAGGTCTCTGCGGCGAAGGACCCTGGGGCGAGAGCTGCGCCACATCCACGGTGGGCTGCACGGCTGCCGGGGAAACGGGGGCAGCGGAAACGAGGGCCGGGAAAACAGGCGGCAGAACGGGCGGAGGGGCTGATGCCGTCGCCAACTGGCGCAGCCGGTCCAGCAGTTCCAACAGACGCCGGACCTCGGCCTGGGCGACCTCGCTCTCCGGCTGGGCAAGCTCGGCCTGGAACTGCGGTTGGCGGACGATCTCAAGGATGTGCTGGCGCATCAGCGGCAGCGCTCCGTCCTCGCGGATCAGACCGGAGCAGGCGACCTCCGCCAGCCGGACGGTGCGGCGGCGCAGGACCGGCTCCACCTGCCGCAGGCGGACGGCGAGCTGGCCGGTCTTCACATAATCGTCCACCGCCCGTTCGGCTTTTGCGGCAATCCGCTCGCAGGTGTCGGCCGGCAGCGGAGCGGAGCGGAGCGCCGCCAGTGCGCGGACGAAATCCCGCTCCAGCAGAGCCGTGTCGGGCGTCTGCACCAGCATGTTCTCGATCAGCAGCTCGTTGCAGACGGCGGCCTCCAGCGAGGCGAGGATCTCGTCGGCATGCCGTTCGGCGGCGGGGGCCGCAGCGACGCGGGTCAGGTAATGGATGCGGCAGATCAGGTCCGATTGCCCTTCGCCAAGCCCGACGATCGACCGGCGATAGGCGCTGGCTCCTCCCTGCTCCAGCCGGCGCGAATAGCGCACGGTCAATGCATCGGCCATCGCCGCACCGCCGATTAGCCCGTCGCGGGTCAACAGATGGCCGACCAGCGTCTTCAACATCTCCGCCTCCTGGTCGAAGGCGCCACGGCCCAGCGGCTGGGGCGCCTTCAACTGACGGCGGATGCGGTCGAGCACCGCGGCCTTCGCCTGGGGAAGCTTGTTCTGGCGGAACAGGGCGTTCAGCACGCCAACGCGGTTCGGTCCGATGGCCTCCATGCCGATCCGGCCGAACAGCAGGTCGCACAGGGTTCCCAGCAGCGTGCCGGGCAGCAGGTTGGCGCCGAACAGCTCCGCACCTGCCGCGGACGAGGCCAGGATGTCGCCGATCACCCCATCGACGGCCGCGGCCAGCCGTTCGTCCCGATCCCACTGGTGCAGTTCCAGCAGGCGGTCCAGCTTACTGTTCCAGCTCTTGAGGTCGACAAGCTCCAGGCCGATGGCGACGCGCAGGTCGTAATCCGCATCGCCGGTCGGTGTCTTGCTCCCCTGCGACAGCAGCCAGTCGACGGAGGTGTGGCCGCGCGGCATGGCGGCGAAGGCAACCTGGGCGACCCTGGCTTTTGCCCAGCTCTCGTCCACCGCTGCGCGGATGGCGCGGCGGCGAACCTGAAGATCCTGCCCTGGCGCGCGCGCCTGGATTGTCGCGATCCTGGTGATGGCCGCCTCGACCAGAGAGCCTTGCTCCAGACAGGATTTCAGCGGCTTGGCGAGATGGATCAGTTCCGTCGGCGTCAGAAGCAGCGGGTCCAGATACGACCGCATCGCCACTCCGATCACCAGACGCGCCGGCAGCGCATGGTAATCCGCCAGCGCGCCGCACAGCTCCGCCTCATCGAGCATAGCCATGGCCGGCTGGGGTGTCGGGGTTGCGCGGCTGAGCTGGGGACTGGACACTCAGGGCCTTTCCATCAGGTGGCGGATGGTGCAGCCGGGGCGCAACAACGGCGCCGCGCCTGTGTTGTCGATCGAGCCGGCGTGCCGCACCGGCCAGGGCACACCGCCGGAACATACCACCGGAGAAGCATGGTTGCGCAGCGAGGGTAAATGACGGGTGTACGATACCCGCATTTTTCATCAAAAACACAAGAGTTGTGTCAGCATTGCGCCATGCGGCCTGTTGACTGCGGGGCGCGTTCCCTTCGCTCTTCGCATGTGCGATAAAAAATAGGAACGCTGACGATGGGAGAAACGCATGATCCGGAACGGCACCATCATTGCGTTGCGACACGGGCCGATGACTCTCACGGCGGCCCCCCACTGCGGTGGCTCGCTGGCGAGTTGGAGCCTGTCCACCCCCGATGGTCCGGTGGAGCTGTTCCGGCGGGCGTCCGACCGAGCGCTGACCGGCGATTTCGCCCCCGACATGGCCTGTTTTCCCCTGGTCCCCTTTTCCAACCGCATCGGCGGCGGCCGGTTCGTCTTCCAAGGGCGCGAGGTAAGACTGGCGACCGATCCCGGATCGCCGCACCGCATCCACGGCCATGGCTGGTCAATCCCGTGGAACGTCGAGGCTGTGACCGACGATGCCTTGCGGATGGGCTTCACCCACCAGGCGGACGATTGGCCCTGGTGCTATCGCGCGGCGCAGACCGTGGCGCTGGACGGCGAGGGCCTGACCGTCACCCTGGATCTCATCAACGAGGCCGACAGCGACATGCCGGCCGGATTGGGCCTGCACCCCTATTTCGTCAAGACGCCGGGCAGCCGGGTGACCGCCGATGTCGGCAGCGTGTGGGAGAATGACGAGACCATCCTGCCCTGCCGCAAGCGCCCGCTGCCCCCGGCCTGGGATTTCCGCCACGGCGTGACGATGGACCGTGTGGCGCTGGACAATGGCTTCACCGGTTGGAGCGGTTCGGCGACGCTCGACCGCCCGCAGGAGCGGCTGCGCCTGACCATGCTCGCCGACGGGCCGGCCGCTCACCTGATCGTCTATGCTCCGGCGGACGAGCCTTACCTGTGCCTGGAGCCGGTCACCCACATGACCGATGCGCTGAACCGCCAGCAGGAGCCCGATGCCGGCGTGATCGCCCTGCCGCCGGGCGAACGGCTATCCTTGACCGTCCGCTTCCTGCTGTCGCGGCTTTAGAGTGTGATCGCTTCAAGCGGAATCGCTTGAAGCGTGAATCACACGGAAAACCAAGAGGTTAGAGTCTGTCTGATGCTTCAATAAGCATCAGACAGACTCTAGCGGCAGCGCACGAATTCGGCGGCGAAGGTCGCCGGCGGCTGCATGCGCAGGACCAGCCGGTCGAGGCGCGGCGAATCGGCCGGCAACAGCCACAGGGTCGCCAGGGGTGCCGGTGTGCCTTCTGCCGGACCGGCGGGCAGGAGCGCCACGCCCCGGAGCGGATCGCCGTCGGCCGCCAGCGTGCCGTTCAGCGGAAACTGCGGCAGCCGCGCATCCACCGCGTGCAGGCCGCGGTCTGCCCCGATCTCCAGATAGGAGCTGCGGCAATCGTCGATGGCGGCGCGGTCGGTCGGATCGGCCTTGGCCCAGCGGCCGGCGAATGTCGACAGCGCCACCTTGCGGCTGAACGGCGGAATATGCGGCTCGGGTGCGTCGAACCGGCGGGCGGCGGCACCGGTGACGGACAGCGGCAGGTCGCCGACCGGATGCGAGCGCGCCTGACGCTCCGTCTCCAGCGCGGCCGTGCGCTGGCGAAGAACGCGCAACAGGCAATCGCTGCGGGTCTTGCTGGCCTTCGAGTCGGCAAGATCGGCCGCGGTCACCTGACAGGCCTCGTCCCGGCGTGCCCGCCAGACGGTCTGGGCATCCGCAATCGCCGCACGCCCGGTGTCGTCGGTGGTGGTCCCCAGCGCCGCCAGCGCGGCATCCATCGCCGCACTGGCTTCCGCAAGCTTCGGATCGCGGCACATCAGCTGCGCCACCGGGGTCTCCGCCGCTTCGCAGGCGGGCGCAGCCGGAGCCGCCGCTTCGGGCGACGGGGTATCCGCCGAAGCCGAAAGGGCGGGGACCGCGGTCATGACCGCGAGCAGGGAGCCGGCAGCCAGAAAACCGCCAACCAGGGACAGGGCGCGCATCGCAGGAAACCTTGGATGGGGAAACGGGACGTCACGAAGCGGGGAAAGCCTCCAGCACGGCCTTGACCTGACGCTGGAAATCTTGGTCGGTGCGATAGCGCGTCACGACCGACTTGTCACGCTCCACGAAAAACAGCATGTCGTCGCGGCTGGGCAGCATGCGCGAGTTGGGCTTGTCCAGCAGTTCGCCATTCCAGTCGACACGGGCCATGAAATAGACGGCTCGGGCGAACAGCATGAACAGCTTGTTGTCGGGCGCCAGCTTTTCCCGCCGGAGCAGAGCGAAATAGTAATAATTGCGGCCGTGGAAATAGCTGGTGTGGATGGCTTGCAACGCGGCGAAGCGCTCGTCGGGACTGTTGACCTTCTTGATCTGCTTTTCCAACCGGAAGCCGGCGAAAAAATACTCCCGCGCCTCATGCTCGAAGGAGAAGGGACTGCCTTTGATCAGCGCCATCTGCTCGCCGTAGCGCTTCAGCGCACGGGTCATCAGCAACTCAAGAAAACGCCGTTCCGCCGCATGTGTGTCGGGGATGTTCGGCAGCATCTCGAACACGTGGCGCAGGTGATAGGGATGGCGCACGACGACGATGGGAACCGACAGCTTCTTGCTCTTTGCCGGCGCCCGTTTCTCCGCAACCAGCGTGACGGCCGGCGACAGCGACGCCATCGTCGCCTGGATGGTGTCGTGCAGCTTCCAGCGCAGGCGGGTCTCCGCCGACTGGCTTCCCAGATTCATCCGGGCAAGAAACCGCTTCACCCGGCTGCCGAAGGTCTCTTTCGGCAGCTTGTGCGTCGGCAGGTTGGGCACGACCAGCGGGTTGCCGAGGATGTCGGCCGGAGGCGGCAGCGGCTTGAAATTGAAATATTTTCCGGTGACGACTCCCCGCCCGGCGCCGCCCGGACCCGCGTCGCCCATACCGCCGGAACCCCGGTTGCCGCCCGCTGATGAAAAAGCCGCCACCGACACCATCCAGACGCGAATCCCCGCCACAACGCCAGCCCGTTCGCTTAGGATATAAAGGGTAACGCGAACGGAAGAAAGCCGCAGCGCGCGTCACAGGCAACTTCGTGACTTTTTCGCAACTGCGGTAGGATCGGCGCCGGGGCACCCTGTCGGGGCGGATTTATCGGTGTTACCGTTGCGATGGCGACCCTGGGCCAAACCATGGCGCGAACATCATCGAACAGGCATGAGGCGGGGTTTTCAATGGCGATCCACGTCGCGCTGAACCACAAGACGATCTATCGCTACGACCGGCCGGTCTCCCTCGGCCCCCAGATCATCCGGCTGCGCCCGGCGCCCCATTGCCGGACACCGATCCTCAGCTATTCCCTGAAGGTCACGCCCAAGCAGCATTTCCTGAACTGGCAGCAGGACCCGCAATCGAATTTTCAGGCCCGATTCGTTTTCCCGGAAAAGACCCGCGAGTTCGTTGTCGAAGTCGATCTGGTCGCCGAGATCGCCGCGATCAACCCGTTCGACTTCTTCCTAGAGGAGAAGGCGAGCCACATCCCCTTCGCCTACGAGGACTGGCTGCAACGCGAGTTGCGCCCCTATCTGGAGACGGAGGAGCCGGGTCCGGAACTGGCCGCCTACCTGACCGACATCCCGCGGGACAAGACGCCGACCATCGACTTCCTGGTGGCGGTGAACCAGCGGCTTCAGCAGGACATCGGCTACGTCATCCGGCTGGAACCCGGCATCCAGAGCTGTGAGGAGACGCTGACCAAGCGCACCGGATCCTGCCGCGATTCGGCATGGCTGCTGGTGCAGATCCTGCGTCACCTGGGGCTCGCCACCCGCTTCGTCTCCGGCTATCTGATCCAGCTGACCGCCGACCAGAAGGCGCTGGACGGCCCGTCCGGTCCGGAAAGCGACTTCACCGACCTGCATGCCTGGGTGGAGGTGTTCCTTCCCGGTGCCGGCTGGGTCGGGCTGGATCCGACCTCCGGCCTGCTGGCGGGCGAAGGGCACATCCCGCTGGCCTGTACCCCCGATGCGTCTTCTGCCGCCCCCATCTCCGGCCTCGTCGATGAGGCGGAGGTCGAATTCGGCCACGAGATGTCGGTCACCCGCATCTACGAGGCGCCGCGCGTCACCAAGCCCTACAACCCGCAGCAATGGGCGGCCATCGAGGCGCTGGGCCACCGCGTCGACGAGGATCTGAAGGCCGAGGATGTCCGCCTGACCATGGGTGGCGAGCCGACCTTCGTATCCATTGACGACATGGACGGCGCCGAGTGGAACACGACGGCGCTCGGTCCGCAAAAGCGCAGGATGGCCGCCGACCTGATCCATCGGCTGATGGCGCGCTTCGCCCCCGGCGGGCTGCTGCATTTCGGCCAGGGCAAATGGTATCCCGGCGAATCGCTGCCGCGCTGGGCGATGACCGTCTATTGGCGCCGCGATGGCGGGGCGCTGTGGGCGAACAGCGACCTGCTGGCACGTGAGGACACCGATTACGGCCACACGGCGCAGGATGCCGGCGTCTTCCTGATGGCGCTGGCAAAGCGGCTGGGCCTCGACCCGAACCTCGTGCTCGGCGCCTATGAGGATCCCTGGCACTACCTGCGCAAGGAATCGCAGCTTCCCATCAATGTCGATCCGCTGAACAGCAAGCTGGAGGACAAGGAGGAGCGGGAGCGGCTGACCCGCGTTTTCACCCGCGGCCTGGCGGAGCCTGTGGGCTTCGTCATGCCGATCAACCGCCGCATGACCCAGCAGGGTCCGGTCTGGCTCTCCAGCACATGGCCGCTGCGCCAGGAAAAGCTGCTGCTGATCCCCGGTGACAGCCCGGTCGGCTACCGCCTGCCGCTGGGGTCGCTGCCCTGGGTGTCGAAGTCCGACTATCCCTATGCCTGGGAAACCGACCCGTTCGAGGATCGCGGCCCCTTGCCCCCGCATCCGGTGCAGCGCCGGCAGGAGATCCGCGGCGTCGTTCAGGAATCCGACCGTGGCGTCCACACGGACAAGCGGATCGCCCAACGCCAGCGCATCATGGCGGAAATCCGCGACGAACTGCCGGAGGACGGCAAGTCGGCTTGGTGGGTGGTGCGCACCGCCCTGAGCTGCGAGGCGCGCAACGGGCGCCTGCACCTGTTCATGCCGCCGATGAGCACGCTGGAAGACTATCTGGCGATGCTGGCGGAGATCGAGGCGACGGCGGTCGAGCTGGAGATGCCGGTGGTCATCGAAGGCTACCAGCCGCCAAAGGACCCGCGGCTGAACTCGCTGGCCGTCACCCCGGACCCCGGCGTGATCGAGGTGAATATCCACCCGGCCCACAGCTGGGACGATCTGGTGCGCAACACCATCACCCTCTACGAGGATGCGCGCCAGTCCCGCCTGGGGGCGGAGAAGTTCATGATCGACGGGCGCCATTGCGGCACCGGCGGCGGCAACCACGTTGTGATGGGCGGCGCCACCGCGGCCGACAGCCCCTTCCTGCGCCGCCCCGACCTGCTGCGCAGCCTGATCACCTACTGGCAGAACCACCCTGCCCTGTCCTACGTCTTCTCCGGCCTGTTCATCGGCCCGACCAGCCAGGCGCCGCGGGTGGACGAGGCGCGCGACGACCAGCTCTATGAGCTGGAGATCGCCTTCAACCAGATCGATCAGGCGGCGGCGAGCGGCAATTGCCCGCCCTGGCTGGTCGACCGGGTGCTGCGCAACCTGCTGGTCGACGTGCAGGGCAACACCCACCGGGCGGAGTTCTGCATCGACAAGCTCTATTCGCCGGACAGCTCCACCGGCCGCCTCGGGCTTGTCGAGTTCCGCGCCTTCGAGATGCCGCCGCATGCGGAGATGAGCCTGACCCAGCAGCTTCTGATGCGGGCGCTGGTCGCGCGCTTCTGGAAGCATCCCTACAAAGGCCGTCTGGTGCGCTGGGGCACCGAGCTTCACGACCGCTTCATGCTGCCGCACTTCCTCCAGCAGGACATGGCCGACGTGTTGCAGGATCTGCGCGACCATGGCTATCCGCTGGAGGACAGCTGGTTCGCGCCGCACTTCAACTTCCGCTTCCCGGTCTACGGCCATGTCAACCAGCGCGGCATCACCATGGAACTGCGCATGGCGCTGGAACCCTGGCACGTCCTGGGCGAGGAACCGGGCGGCGGCGGCACGGTGCGCTATGTCGACAGCTCGGTGGAGCGGGTGCAGGTCCGCGTCAGCGGCCTGATCGACGCCCGCCATGTCATCACCTGCAACGGCCGGCGCGTGCCGCTGATCCCGACCGGGGTGGAAGGCGAGTTCGTTGGCGGCGTGCGCTACCGCGCGTGGCAACCCCCCTCCTGCCTGCATCCGACGATCCCGGTCCACACCCCGCTGATCTTCGACATACTGGACAGCTGGGCCGGCCGGTCCATCGGCGGCTGCACCTATCACGTCATGCATCCGGGCGGGCGAAACTACGAGACCTTCCCGGTCAATGCCAACGAGGCGGAAGGGCGCCGTCTGGCCCGCTTCTTCCCCTTCGGCCACACCCCCGGCCCGATGGACAGCCCGGCGGAGGAACGCAACCCGCAATTCCCGATGACGCTGGATCTGCGGCGGGGCTGAGTCTCACCGATTCGACGGCGTCGGATCGGTCCGCAATTTCCGGCAAGCCGGAGCGTCGCCTTGCGCGGCGCTCCGGTTTTTTCGTTTCAGGACATCGGTCTGCGATCATCCATCAATGACAGGATCGCCACGGAATCTTTCCTCTTTCGGATGGATCCCAGGGCCACCAGCCTTGCATCGACGGGCGGGGACGTTCAGACTGTTGCTTCCTTCATAGGCAATACGCACCAGTCAGACCTTGTCCCAGCCCGATCAGCCATTCCGCGCGCCGGCATCCGTGGTCCCGTCCGGGATGCCGCCGGTCCCTTTCACCCAGGGATCGCTGTTCGGCGAGGCCGACGCCATCGGCTATGGCTCCGGACCGGTTTATGACGAGATGGTGAACGGCCAGGGCCGGCTGCGGCCGCACTGGCAGACCTTCATGAGTTCGCTGGGGCCGCTCGACTCCGAACAGATGGCGCAACGCTGGGAGGAGGCGCGGCGGCTTCTGCACCAGAACGGCGTCACCTACAACATCTACGGCGATCCCAACGGGATGGAGCGACCCTGGCCGCTCGACATGATGCCGCTGCTGCTGCCGGCCCATGAATGGAAGGCCATCGAATCGGGGCTGATCCAGCGGGCGTCGCTGCTGAACGCCATCCTGACCGACATCTATGGACCGCAGACGCTGACCCGCTATGGCCGATTGCCGCCGTCGGTGATCCATGCCGACCCGGGATTCCGCCGCGCGGTCCACGGCATCCGGGTTCCGAACGACGTCCATCTGCATTTCTACGCCGTCGATCTCGCCCGTGCGCCCGACGGTCGCTGGTGGGTGCTGTCCGACCGGACCCAGGCGCCGAGCGGCAGCGGCTATGCGCTGGAAAACCGCGCGGTGATCGCCAAGGTCCTACCCGACAGCTTCCGCCATTGCCAGGTGGAGCGGCTGAGCGGCTTCTTCGACACCTTTAAAGAAACGCTTTTCTCCATCGCACCGCGGACGAGCGCCGCCGGGCGATTGCCGCGCGTGGTGCTGCTGACCCCCGGCCCCTACAACGAAACCTATTTCGAGCATGTCTATCTCGCCCGCTATCTCGGTCTGACCCTGGTGGAAGGGGCGGATCTGACGGTGCGCGACCGGACGGTCTATCTGAAGACGCTGTCCGGGCTGGAGCAGGTGGACGTCATCCTGCGCCGGCTCGACGCCGATTTCGCCGACCCGCTGGAGATGCGCGCCGACAGTTCGCTCGGCGTTGCCGGGCTGATCGAGGCGGTTCGGGCCGGCACCGTCGTGATGGCCAACGCGCTCGGCTCCGGCCTGATGGAATCGATGGCGATGAAGTCGTCGCTGCCGACGCTGTGCCGCCACCTGCTGGGCGAAGAGCTGCGGCTGCCCGGCGTCGCCAGCTGGTGGTGCGGCAACGATGCGGAACGCGCCTACGTCATCGACCATCTCGACGGTCTGGTGATCAAGCCGGCCTTCCCGTCGCTGTCCTTCGAGCCGATCTTCGGCGCCCAGCTGTCGGCTGCCGAACGCTCTGCCCTGACCGAACGGATCAAGCGCCGCCCCTGGTATTTCGTGGCGCAGGAGCAGATGGCCCTCTCCACCGCTCCGGTCTGGCAGGACGGCCGGCTCCAACCGCGCCCGTTGGTGCTGCGCGTCTTCCTCTGCGCCACCCCCAGCGGCGGCTATGCGGTGATGCCCGGCGGCCTGACCCGCGTGTCCAGCGAATCGGGGCGGCTGGTCGTGTCGATGCAGAGCGGCGGCGGCAGCAAGGATACCTGGATCCTGGCGCCGCGGCGTGCCGACGTGGCATCCTGCCAGCCGCGCCCGTCGGCGCTGGCAATGGAGCCGACGGCCAGCGGTGCGCGTCCATCCGCCAACGACCTGCCCAGCCGCGTCGCCGACGGCCTCTATTGGCTCGGCCGCTATGCCGAACGGGCGGAAGGCGCGCTGCGTCTGCTGCGCGCGACGCAAAGCCGCCTGATCGACAGCAACATGCCGGGCGCCACCTTGCAGCAGCGCCCGCTGCTCGACCTGCTCGGTTCGCTCGGCATGATCCCGGCGGAACTGGCGCGGGTGACGGAAAGCGGAACCAGCCGCGGCCTGCGCGATGCGCTGCATGCGGCGGTGACGGACCCGGACCATCCCAACAGCCTGCGTGCCCAGGTGCTGAGGCTGCACCGCACCGCCTATTCGGTGCGCGACCGCCTGTCGATGGACATGTGGCGGGTGGTATCGGCAATCGACCGCCAGACCCAGCAGCCGAAGGGACGCATGGACGCGGCCTCGCTGCTGCTGCGGCTGGACGATGCGATGATCATGCTGGCCGCCTTCTCCGGCCTTGAACAGGACAGCATGACGCGGGGGGCCGGCTGGCGCTTCCTCGACATCGGCCGGCGGATCGAGCGGTCGCTGCATATGGTGGCGCTGATGCGCGGGGTCCATGTCGCCGACCTCGACCGCCAGGACGAACCGATGCAGGCCGCCACCCTGTCGGTGCTGCTGGAGCTGGGCGAGAGCGTGATGACCTATCGCGCCCGCCACCTGACCAGCGTGCTGCGCACGCCCGTGCTGGACCTGCTGCTGGGCGAGGAAGCCAACCCCCGCGCGCTGGCTTTCCAGTTGGCGGCACTCGATCGGCACATGCGGGCGCTGCCCAGCCAGGGCGTCGGCACCGGGACAGACCCGACCGGCGGCGCGCTGGCCATCGTCGCCGCCGCGCGCAACAGCCTGGAACGCACCGACGCCATGGCCTCCAGCGAAGCGCTGCGTACGCTGCTGGACACGCTGGCGATGACGCTGCCGGACGTGTCGAATTTCCTGGCTCACGCCTATTTCAGCCATGCCTTCGCAAGATCGGCCTGACGCGATGACGCCTCCGCCCTCCGCTCCCGCCAGCGGCGATCTTTCCGCCCGCTATCGCCTGCGCCACGCCACTGAGTACGACTACGGCGAGGATGTGCCGATCTCCCATCATCTGCTGCACCTGACCGCCCGGCCGCATCCGCGCCAGCGCATCCGGCGCAGCCTGCTGACCATCGACCCGGTCCCGGCTGTGCGGACGGAGCGGGTGGATTATTTCGGCAACACCGTCACCTACGTCGCCGTGCAGGAGCCGCACCGGACTTTCTCCGTCATCGCCGAAAGCGAGGTAGAAGTGTTCGATCCGCCAGCACTGGTGCCCGACGATTCGTCAGCGTGGGAGCATGTGCGCGACAGCCTGCGCGGCCTGACCGGGCCGGACGACGGTGCGGAGATCACGCAATACTGCTTCGACAGCGCGCTGGTCGCCTCCAGTCCAGAACTGCTGGACTATGTCCGGGTAAGCTTCACGCCGGGCCGTCCGGCGGTCGCGGCGGCCATCGACCTGATGAACCGCATCAACCACGAGTTCGCCTTCGATCCCACGGCCACCACGGTCGCGACTCCGCTGGCGTCGGTGATGCGCAACCGCCGAGGCGTCTGCCAGGACTTTGCCCATATCGCCGTCGGCTGCGCCCGCGCCATCGGACTGCCGGCACGCTATGTCTCGGGCTATCTGCGCACCCTGCCCCCGCCCGGTCAGCCGCGGCTGGTGGGTGCTGACGTCAGTCATGCCTGGGCCTCGGTCTGGTGCGGGGCGACCGCCGGCTGGCTCGACATCTGCCCGACCAACGCCTGCATCGCCAACCGAGACTTCATCACGATGGCCTGGGGACGCGATTACGACGACGTCAGCCCGGCCCGCGGCGTCCTGCTGGGCGGAGCCGGGCATGGCCTGACCGTCAGCGTGGACGTCGAGCCGCTGGAGGATTGAGGGGGAAACCTCAGGCTTCCGGCGGTATGCCCAGCATACGGTGCAGCGTGTTGCAGATGGTGCGCGGGTTTACCGGCTTGCTGAAGATCTCCAGCGGCTTCCAGCGCTCCTGCTTCAGGTCGCTGTCCTCCGTCAGGTAACCGGTCATCACCACCACCGGCAGGAAGGCGTCGCGTTCACGGATTTCCCGGATCAGCGTCTCGCCATCCATGCGCGGCATGCGCAGGTCGGTCACCAGCGCGTGAATTTGCTCGGTGGCATAGCGCTCCAGCGCTTCCACCCCATTGGCGGCGACGGTCACCCGGAAGCCTTTGAAGGACAGGAAGTCCTCCAGCGCCATGGCCGCCAGCACCTCGTCCTCCGCGATCAGGATATGAAACCGATCAGGCATGCGAGAACTCCCTGTCGACTGAGGAGACCGGCTGGCTCGGCAGCGTGATGGTGAAGCGGACGCCGCGGCCTCCACCCTCCAGATCGACGTTGCGCGCTTCGATCCGTCCACCCATGCCGTCGATGATTCCATAGCCGATCGACAGCCCAAGGCCGGATCCCTTGCCGACCTCCTTGGTGGTGAAGAAGGGATCGAATATCTGTGGCAGCACCGAGGGATCGATCCCGCCACCATCATCGGTCACCTGGATGACCACGCTATACCCGTCGGGATCGTCGCCGACCGCCACCATGATGCGTCCCGCCGCCCCACCCGTTGCACGAAGCGCGATGATCGCATCGCGCGCGTTCGAAAAGAGGTTGAGGATCACCTGCTCCAATTCAAGTGGCCGTCCGAATACCGCCAGTTGCGCCGACCAGCCTTTCTCGACGATCTCGATGTCTTCCTGTCGATATTGATGGCGGACAAGCTCGACCGCGCTCTGAACGCAATCGGCGGGATGGAAGGTCCGCATGCCGCCGCCATCCCGCCGCCCGAACATCCGGACATGGTCGATCAGCTTGCCCATGCGCTCGGTCTGCTCGATCACCAGCTTCAACGCCTTCTCCGCACGGGCGGGTTCGAGCAGATTGTCTTGGAGGCGAGTGAGGGTGTTTTCCGTCCACAGCCGGATGACGTTCAGCGGCTGGCTCATCTCGTGCGCCATGCCCGCAGCCAGCGTGCCGAGCGTCGCCAGTTTGGAGGTTTGGATCACCTCCTCCTGCAAGCGCTTGCGTTCGGTCACGTCGCGGCCGCTGCCGAGGATTTGGACAACCCGGCCGGCGGCATCCTTGACCGGCACCAACATGGTGTGGAAGACACGTTGGCCGGCCGGCATGTCCAGCGTCTCTTCGTAATCGATGGTTTTGCCGCTATCGCGGCAGGCGGTGTAGCGGGGGATGACCAGATCGGCCAGTTCCGGATTTACTGCATCGCGGACACGGCGGTCACGCAACTGATCGGGGTCCAGGCCGCCGATCCGTGCCAGTGCCGGGTTGATCGCCCCATAGGCGAAGTCACCGTCGGGAAGAACCTGGACGATGAACAGCGCCTCGCCGAGGTTGTTGAAGAAGCTAGAATAGCGGGTTTCCATCTCACGCCGGGTCGCCACCTCCAGCTCCAGGGCGCGGTTGCTCGCCTCGAGTTCCCGCGGGCTGGGCAGGGCCAGCAGGCGCGGCATCAACCACCAGAGCGCCGCCGCCGTCGCCAGCGAGGTGAAGGCGGTGATCAGCTTCACCAAGCCTTCGAGCACATAGTCGGGAGTCCACAAGGTCCAGACCGACAGGAAATGGGTGGTGCCGCAGGCGATGATGAAAAGCGCGAACAGCAGCGCCATCCAGCCGAAGGCCACGTCGCGGCGGCGGATCACGAAATAGATCAGGGCCACCGGGATCGAGAAATAGGACAGGCCGATCAGCACGTCCGACGCGACATGCAGCATCAGGATGTCGGGGCGCCAGAGCAGGCAGACCCCATGGGGCACGAAACCGCCGGTGTCCAGAAGCTCTTCCAATCCCACCGCCATGTCCGCCTCTTTTCCAACCGTGCCCGTCCGACGGAGGACGTTGATTATGTGTCGAAACCATCTGACACATCGGCACACGTTCCGCCACCGGACCGACTCCGTCAAGCCGTCAATCCGTTAGAGCAGGTCCGTGAGGTTTCTCTACTGAAAGGACGCCCGCTCCATGGCAACGGCCACGTGAGCGGGCGTTTGCGTCACGCGGCGGTGTGGACCTTGCGGTTCTGCTCGCGTGTCTTCAGGAAGCGCAGCGCCGGGAAATCCTCCTGCGCGCGGTTCAGGTGCCAGGCGTTGCGGGCGAGGAACACCAGCGCGCCGTCATGGTCCTCGGCCAGCGCCGAGCGGTTCAGCTCGATGAACTTTTCCAGCTGAACCTTGTCGTCGGTCTCGACCCAGCGGGCGGCGTCCAGCCCGGCTCCCTCGAATCGGGCGGCGATGCCGTATTCCGCCTCGATGCGCGAGGCCAGAACCTCGAACTGCAGCTGGCCGACGACACCGACGACCCAGTCGGCGCCGGTCAACGGCTTGAACACCTGCGAAGCGCCCTCTTCGGCGAAATGCTCCAGCGCCTTGCGCAGATGCTTGACCCGCATCGGGTCGTCGGGGCGCACGCGCTGCAGCAGCTCCGGCGCGAAGCTCGGCACGCCGGTGAAGCGCAGATCCTCGCCCTCCGTCAGCGTGTCGCCGATGCGCAGACTGCCATGGTTGGGGATGCCCATGATGTCGCCCGGCCACGCCTCTTCCGCCACCTCACGGTCGCGGGCGAGGAACAGCACGGCGTTGTTCACCGCCATCAACTTGCCGGAGCGGATGTGCTTCAGCTTGGCGCCGCGCTTGTACCGGCCGGAGCAGAGACGGACGAAGGCGATGCGGTCGCGGTGGTTCGGGTCCATGTTGGCCTGGACCTTGAACACGAAGCCGGTGACCTTCTCCTCGTCCGGTTCGACGGTGCGCGGATCGGCCGGCTGCGGGCGCGGCGGCGGGGCGTTCTCCGCCAGACCGGACAGCAGCTCGCGCACGCCGAAATTGTTGATGGCGGAGCCAAAATAGATCGGGGTCAGATGGCCGGCGCGATAGGCCTCCAGATCGAAGGCCGGCATCAGGCCGCGCGCCATCTCCACCTCTTCGCGCAGCTTGGCGACGGCGTGGGCGGGAAGCAGCTCGTCCAGACGGGGATCGTCCAGGCCGTTGCATTCGATGCCGTCGTCGATCTCGTCGCCCTTGCTGCGGTCCATTAGGATCAGCCGGTCGCGGATTAGGTCGTAGCAGCCCAGGAAGTCGCGACCCATGCCGATGGGCCAGCTGGCCGGCGTGACCTCCAGCGCCAGTGCGCTCTCGATCTCCGAGATCAGGTCGAAGGGATCGCGCGCCTCGCGGTCCATTTTGTTGCAGAAGGTGATGATCGGCACGTCGCGCAGACGGCAGACCTCGAACAGCTTCAGCGTCTGTGCCTCGATGCCCTTCGCGCCGTCGATCACCATCACCGCGCTGTCGACCGCGGTCAGCGTGCGGTAGGTGTCCTCCGAGAAATCCTCGTGGCCCGGCGTGTCGAGCAGGTTGAAGGTACGCCCGTCGAAATCGAATGTCATGACGGAGGCGGTCACCGAGATGCCGCGCTCGCGCTCCACCTTCATCCAGTCCGACTTGGCGCGCCGCTGCTCGCCGCGCGCCTTGACGGCACCGGCCATCTGGATGGCACCGCCGAACAGCAGCAGCTTTTCCGTGAGCGTGGTCTTACCGGCGTCGGGGTGCGCGATGATGGCGAAGGTCCGACGGCGGGAGACGGCGTCCTGAAGTTCGGACATGCGCAGAATCCCGTGACTTGAAGGCGTTATACGGTACGAACGGCGAAAGGGCCGACAGGCGAAACACGCCCGTCGGCCCCCGTCGCATTACATAGCAGTGCCGGCCCTGGGATTCCAGAGCCTTGGGATCGGCCCTGGGATCGGCCTTGGCCGTACGCCTTACAGCGCCAGCTCGGCGATCTGCACGGCGTTCAGGGCAGCCCCCTTCAGCAACTGGTCGCCGCAGACGAACAGGTCGAGGCCATGGTCGCCGAAGACGATGTTGTTGCGGATGCGGCCAACCTCGACGTCATACTGGCCGGTGGCGTTCAGCGGCATCGGGTAGGCGCCGTTGGCCGGATCGTCCACCACCTTCACGCCGGCGGCATCGGCCAGGACGGCACGGGCGGCGTCGGGCGTGACCGGCTGGATGGTCTCCAGCGTGATGGCCTCGGAATGGGCGCGGTAGGTCGGGATGCGGACGGCGGTGCAGCTGACCGGCAGATCCGGAACCTCCATGATCTTCCGCGTCTCCCACGTCACCTTCATCTCCTCCTTCGTGTAGCCGTTCTCCTGGAAGGCGTCGATCTGGGGGATCAGGTTGAAGGGGATCGGGTGGCGGAACACGCTGTTGGTGACCGGCTTGCCGTCCAGCTGGTTGCGCGTCTGCTCTTCCAGCTCGGCCATGCCCTCGGCGCCGGCGCCGCTGGTCGCCTGATAGGTGGAAACGATGGCGCGCTTTATGCCGAAGGCCTTGTGCAGCGGACCGAGCGCCACGACGGCGATGGCCGTGGTGCAGTTCGGGTTGGCGATCAGGCGCGACCCGGCGGCGTACGCCTCGCGGAAGACGTGGGCGTTGATTTCCGGAACGATCAGCGGGATGTCGGCGTCGTAGCGGAAGGCGGAGCTGTTGTCGATCACCAGCGCGCCGGCCGACGCCAGTTCCTTGGCATGCGCCTTGGCGAAATCGCCCGACACCGCCAGCAGGACAACGTCGTACCCCTTCACCACCGCGGCGTCGAAGGCCTTCAGGGTCAGGGTGCCATAGGGGGTCTCCTGAACCTTGCCGGCGGACCGCTCGGAGGCGAACAGGCCGAGTTCGGCGACCGGGAAGTTGCGGTCGTGAAGGACCTTGACCATCTCGCGGCCGACGGCGCCGGTGGCGCCGACCACGGCGACGCGGAGGGACTTGGAAGAAGCGGAGGCGTTGCTGCTGCTCATGGCGAGGTTCCGTCCTGTCTATCGCACTGTTGATCGGACCGGCCTATCGGTCGTTCGGACAGCGGACCCCGGATACGACGAGGCCCCGTCCGTTGTCCGGCGGGGCCTGCCTCGTGGAAGAAACGCTGGTCGATCCGATCAGCACGCACCACGACGCTGCCCGCCGAAGCGAGTCGCTTTTTTGGTCGTAGTGATGGTGATGGCCTTGCGGTTCATGACGCCTTTCTTATCCGAACGCGCAGGCATTGTAAAGCGCCTGCGCGTTCGCCCTTTCAGAAATTACCGGCTTTACCGGAACCCCTCGCCGTCATGGCTCGGCTTGACCGGGTGTACGTCCCAGATCTCGCCGGCATACTCGTTGACCGTACGGTCGGACGAGAACCAGCCCATGTTGGCGGTGTTCAGGATGGCCTTGCGGGTCCATTCCTCCGGGTCGCGGTACAGCTGCATCGCGGCGTCCTGCGCCCGGCAGTAATCGGCGAAGTCCGCCGTCACCAGGAAATGGTCGCCACCGTCGGTCAGCGCCTGGACGATGGGGTGGTAGCGGTTGCGGTCGTCCGGCGAGAAGGCGCCGGTCGAGATCATGTCGAGCGCCCGCTTCAGGCTGGGATTCGACGCGATCACCTCGCGCGGGTTGAAACCGCCGCTGGCGCGCAGGTCGTTCACCTCATCCGCGGTCATGCCGAAGATGAAGATGTTGTCCGCACCCACATGCTCGCGGATCTCGACGTTGGCGCCGTCCAGCGTGCCGATGGTCAGCGCGCCGTTCAGGGCCAGCTTCATGTTGCCGGTGCCCGACGCCTCCATGCCGGCGGTGGAGATCTGCTCCGACAGATCGGCGGCCGGAATGATGATCTCCGCCGCGGTCACATTGTAGTTCGGCAGCAGCACGACCTTCAGGTTGTCGTGCACCGACGGGTCGTGGTTCACCACCTTGGCGACGTCGTTGATCAGTTTGATGATCAGCTTGGCCATGTGATAGGAGGGCGCCGCCTTGCCGGCGAACACCTTGGTCACCGGGACCCAGCTGACCGTCGGGTTGTCGCGCATCTCGTTGTAGAGCGCGATGGTGTGCAGCACGTTCAGCAGCTGGCGCTTGTATTCGTGCATGCGCTTGACCTGCACGTCGAAAATGCTGTCGACCAGCACCTCCTCGCCGGTCTGGCGGGCGATGTAGGCGGCCAGACGCTTCTTGTTCTTGCGCTTGGCCCGGCGGAACTCCTCGCGGAACACCACATCGTCGGCCTTCTCGCGCAGCGCCGCGATCTGCGACAGGTCGGAGATCCAGCCCTCGCCGATGCGGGTGGTGATCAGCTCCGACAGGGCCGGGTTGGCCTGCTTCAGCCAGCGGCGCGGGGTGATGCCGTTGGTCTTGTTGTTGATGCGGTCCGGGAATTCCTCGTGGAAGTCGGCGAACACCGTCTGCTTCATTAGGTCGGTGTGCAGGGCCGACACGCCGTTGACCCTGTGCGAACCGAGGAAAGCGAGGTTGCCCATGCGCACGCGGCGCTCGCCGCGCTCGTCGATCAGCGACAGCCGCGACAGCTTGGCATTGTCCCCTGCCGCCTTCGCCTTGGTGCGGTTCAGGAACTTGGCATTGATCTCGTAGATGATCTGCATGTGGCGCGGCAGCACCCGCTCGATCATCCGCACCGGCCAAGCTTCCAGCGCCTCGGGCAGCAGGGTGTGGTTGGTGTAGGCGAAGGTGGCGCGGGTGATCTCCCACGCGTCGTCCCAACGCAGCGCATGCTGATCGACCAGCAGGCGCATCAGTTCGGCGATGCCGATGGCCGGGTGGGTGTCGTTCAGCTGGATCGCCGCCTTGTTGGGCAGGTTCTCGAAGGTGGAGTGATGCTGAAGGTAGCGGCGCAGGATGTCCTGCAAGGAGGCGGAGGTGAAGAAATACTCCTGCTTCAGCCGCAGCTCCTTGCCGGTCTCCGTCGCGTCGTTGGGATAGAGGACGCGGCTGAGATTTTCGGACAGGATCTTCTGCTCGACCGCCTTCATATAGGCGCCGTCGTTAAAGTGGCCGAAGTTGAAGTCGCGGGTGGCGCGGGCCGACCACAGGCGCAGCGTGTTGATCGTCTCGCCGCCGAATCCGACGACCGGCGTGTCATAGGCCATCGCCAGCACGCGGTCGGCATCGACCCAGCGGTAGGCGCGCTCGCCCACGCTGTCGCGGAACTCTTCGACGCGCCCGTAGAACTGGACCGGATACAGCACCTCCGGACGGGCGAATTCCCACGGGTTGCCGAATTGCAGCCACTGTTCGGGATACTCGACCTGCCAGCCGTTCTCGAAGCGCTGCTCGAACAGGCCAAACTCGTAGCGGATGCCATAGCCGTAGCCGGGCAGATTCTGGGAGGCCATGCTGTCGAGGAAACAGGCGGCCAGACGGCCGAGGCCGCCGTTGCCGAGCGCCGCGTCCGGCTCGGCGTCGACCACATCCTCCATCGACAGGCCGAGGCGGTCGAGCGCCTGACGGCACTCGTCCACGATGCCCAGGTTCGACAGGCTATTGGTCAGCAGGCGCCCGATCAGGAACTCCAGGGAAAGGTAATAAACGCGCTTGGCGTCTTCATGATAATAGCTGCGGGTCGTGTCCATCCAACGGTCGACGACGCGGTCGCGGACGGCCAGCGCCACGGTGTGGAACCAGTCGCGGCGCGTGGCGGCGCGTGCATCCTTGCCGACCGAATAAACCAGCCATTCCAGGAACGACCGTTTGAGGCCATCGACATCGAGGCTGCGGCGTTCGATGTCGCGAGATTTGAACCGAGCGTCCATGTCCTGACTTTCTGCGTGAAAGGCCAATAGGAGCGGGCGGCTGGAAGGACGGCGCTCCGTATATTGGGGAAGTGTCTGCCCTGTTGGTTAAGCAAAGCTTTCCCCAGATGGAACCTACCGTCGTTTCGCTGTGGTAAAAGGGAGTAGGTTGTCATCCCCTTCCCTATTTCCCATCAACGATGCGTCACGAATCCAATCCTGTCCACTGCGATGCAGCATGCATCGGCATCCGCCACGCCGAATCGGCCGATATTCCTGCGCTGCTGGCGATCGAGGAGCAGAGCTTCGCGACCGACCGGATGACGCAACGCAACTTCCGTTATGCGATCCGGCAAGCAAAAGGTGTGGTGCTTGTGGCATACCGCCAAGTACCGAAGGTGCAAGAAAGGCCGCCTTGCCATCAGCCCGGCGCCTATGGGGTCGTCGGATTCCATGCCGGGACGCCCTTCGCCCGGCTGACCTCCTTCGCCGTGGCCCCGGACAAACGTGGGCAGGGACTCGGCCGCAGCCTGCTTGCCGCCCTGGAGAAAGCCGCCGCCGACCATGGCTGCCGCGGCATGAGACTGGAGGTGCGGGCCGACAATGCAGCGGCAATCGCCCTCTACACCGCCGCCGGCTATCGCTGTTTCTCCACCTATCCAGATTATTACGAGGACGGAATGGCGGCGCTGCGCCTGGAAAAACTGCTGAGGCCCGGCCACTGACTGTTGCAGGTACGCACCGGCAGCCGCATTCGATGGTGGTAAGCCCGGCAAGCTGAGCCTGGACCGGAATCGCCGGATTCTGCCACTGATGTCACTCTTTCCGAATCCTGCGGTGGAACATCCCCGGCGCACGGCGCGTTTAGCTCCCGACACGATCAACGACGGGCAACAACGGGACCGCCTCAATGACGCCACCGCCGACCGGGTCGTTCCACAACACCCCGCAGACGCAGCCGACCCGCGTCAGATGACGGGCCGGCCCATGGGCACCCGGGAGACTATCCCCAGGATGCCCTCCAGGACGCCCTGAACGCTCAAGACCGAAAATGCACTGTCAGCCCTTCGAACCGGTGGCGCCGCCTTTGCGCACCGGAAAGCCCAACGCCGTCCCCGCTCCGCGCCCCGCCTGACCGCGACGGGCGCCGCCACCGACCAGGCCGGCGGGAGACGTGCACAGACCGTGGAGGAAGGAAAGACCATGGCGTACTCGTTCGAAAACGAACTGATCCGCTGCATGCCGAACCTGCAGCGCTATGCCTGCAAGCTGACCCGTGACGCCAACGCCGCAGAGGACCTGCTGCAGGACTGCCTGGCCCGCGCCTTGTCGCGCCAGCATCGTTTCGAACCCGGCACCAACATGCAGGCATGGCTGACCACCATGCTGAAGAACCTGCACTTCAACAACCTGCAGCGCGACCGCCATGTGACGAAGGTGGAACTGTGGGACGGCGCCATGTCGGTCGATGCGGCGCAGATGTCGCGACTGGTTTTCCGCGATGTCGACCGGGCCTTTTCCTCCCTCACTCCCAGCCAGCGCAAGGTCGTCAAGCTGGTCGCCATCGAAGGCCGACCCTATCAGGAAGCGGCAGAAACGCTGAACGTGTCGATCGGCACCATCCGCTCGCGCCTGTGCCGGGCGCGGGAACGGCTGAACAACCTGATGGCTGCCTGATCGACCGGAATTCCTCCACGTCAACGCTTCGTCCACGCCAAATCGGCCATGAGCGCCCTCCGCAGTCCGCTGCGGGGGGCGTTCGCGCTATGTGGGGCCTTTCCACGCCGGGTCCGGAAGACGCCCAGCGCAAGAGATAACCGGGGACGGCTCCGGTGCCGCTGGCATCGGAGCCGTCCGCCTGTCGTCCGTCAGCCATTCACCACGGTGCCGCCATTCGGGTGCAGCACCTGACCGGACATATAAGAAGAGTCATCGGATGCCAGGAACACATAAGCCGGCGCCACCTCGTCGGGTTGGCCGGCACGTTTCATCGGCACGTTGCTGCCGAACTTCTCCACCTTCTCCTCGTCGAAGGTGGAGGGGATCAGTGGAGTCCAGATCGGACCGGGCGCCACCGCATTGACGCGGATGCCGCGGTCGGCCAGCGACATCGACAGCGACCGGGTGAAAGCGACGATGGCCCCCTTGGTCGCGGAGTAGTCCAGCAATTCCGGACTGCCCTTATAGGCGGTGACCGATGTGGTGTTGATGATGCAAGCCCCCTCGTGCATGTGGGGCAGCGCGGCCTTCACCATATGGAATTGGCCGAAGATGTTGGTGCGGAAGGTGCGCTCCAACTGTTCGGCGGTAATGTCCTCAATCGATTTCTGTGGATGCTGTTCAGCCGCGTTGTTGATGACGATGTCGATGCGGCCATGCTCGCCGATGAGCTGCTCCACGGCCTTGCGGCAAATCTCCTCGTCGCCGACATCGCCGCTCAGGATGGTGCAGGGTTGACCTTCGGCTTCGACCAGCCGGCGGGTCTCGCGGGCGTCGTCATCCTCGTTCAGGTACAGGATACCGACCTTCGCACCCTCTCGCGCATACAGCACGGCGATGGCCCGGCCGATGCCGCTGTCGCCGCCAGTGATCAGCGCAACCTTGTCGTGCAGCTTGCCACTGCCGCGATAGCCGGGCCGGGTTTCCGACGGCTGCGGTACCATGGGACCCTGATGGCCGGGCCGGGTGTCCTGATGCTGAGGCGGCTGCCTGCTTTCCTGTTGAGCCATGGGCATTCTCCTTGGTTGGCAAGCCATTCGTGCGCGAATGAAATGAGTTGCACATTCACAACAACCCCCAATGCACGGCGTTCCTCACAGAAGAGCGCCGGAACAATCGGCGACATTGCCTTGTTACTTGGCCGGGCGACGCGAAAGAGGATGGCAGTGCCGGATTGCTCGTCTCGAAAGTGAGCAATGATCGCGCCGTTTGTCGGACTGGTATGGCCGAGGATCATGCCCATAAGATGGGCCAGGTGTCCTTTCGGCCGAGCCGTCCGCCAGCGGTAGAGCCACCGGACGTGTCACGGTTGATCGTGTCCCAGGGGAGACCCCCGGCGACCCATCCGGGAACGACAGAGATGAAGCGTGTAACGATGACCGATATAAACGCCTATCTGGACGGCGCCCTGGACGAGCGGGAGCGTGCCGAATTCGAGAGCGTGGTCGAGAGCGATCCCGACGCAAAGGCGCTGCTCGCTCAGCATCGCCAGCATGTCGAGGAGCTTCATCGCCTTTACGACCCGGTCCTGAGCGAAGAGGTGCCTCTCCGAATGCTGGAGCTGCTGCGCAAGCGGAACGGCTGACGGTCCTCCGGGCGCCCGCGTTATTTTCTCTCCGTCCGGCCGCACATTGCGTTATTGCATGCGGCAGGCCCATCTTTGGGGGAAGGGCCGGTTCGGACGGATGAAGCATGGCACCCAGACGAGCGGAGCCGAGCATCCTGCTCGGCCCGATCCTGTACTTCCGCGGGGAGCAGCGCGACCGCTGGTGGCTATCGGCGCTGTTCGTTCTGGATGGGGACGTCGAGCCCGACGATCTGCGGGTGGACGGCGTCACCCTGCCCGTCCCGCCGCGTCACCTGATGGTCTGGCGCCGCCGCCAAGTCTGGCGCTTCGACTTCGCCGTTCCCCGCGGCATGCGCGACACCGATGTCACATACGGCTTTCCTGACGGTCCCCGCTGGAACGTGATCGTTCCGGGCCGTCATTCATTTCCCCGCCTCGCTATTCTTTACGGAAGCGGAATGAGTGGAGAAGCCGGTCCCGACGCCGCTGCGCCGACCGCTCTCTGGCCCGACCTGATCTCCCGGCATGCCGCCGACCGCTATCACCTGTTGGTTCAGGCGGGCGGGCAGATCAATGGCGACGCGGTGATGTCAGCCTCCGCCCAGGCCCGCGGCTTGCTGACGGATGCCTCGCGGCGGCTCGGCCCCGCCCTGCCCGGCGTGGCGGAGGAACTGATGACCGCCGGCTTCGACCGGATGCTGCGGGTTTGGAGCGGTGCCGCCGTGGCCTCGGCGCTGGCTTCCATCCCGTCGGTGATGATGTGGGACGGCGCCGATCTCGGCCGTTTGCTGGCCGGCGCCTGGAGCAGCCGGGAGGAGGGTGACGCCACGTCGCGCAGCCTGCGTCCGCTGCTGATGGCGGTGAGGCGTCAGGTCCAGCTGTTCCAGACCGGGTCGGTGGCGGACACCCCGCCGGATTGCCTGTGGGGGTCCGCCTGCGGAACGCTGGCGCAGGGCTTCGTCCTGGGCGAAGCCGGACTTCTTGCGCTCGATCTCTGGACCGACCGCAACAGCCGGCGCCTGCTGTCCGAACGGGACTGGAGCCTGCTGTCCGATTGGCTCGACCGCTTTGCCGGATGCCGGCATCTGATCCTGGTCAGCGGTGGGCCGCTCCTGTCCCCGGCCGCCGCCTTGCTCGACCGCCTGGGAAGCGCAATTCCGGCCCGGATGCGCAACCGACTGGACGGCCGGCTGCGGGGCCGGCTGGGGGACCGTTTGTCGTCGGCCGGACGCCATGCCGATTGGGAGAGGATGCTGCGCACCCTGGGCGATTTTTCCCGGCGCAGCGGCTGCCGGATCACCATCGCGTCCCGAGGCTTGGCAGACGGAGCGGGAGCGCGGGGAGTGCTGCGCGGCGGTGGGCTGGAGATGTGGCAGCTCTATACCCCCACTTTCACCGCGACCGGCCGGCCGGCCGGCTGGTTGTCGCGGCTGGCGGAGCCGCTGGCAATCCGCCCCGATCATCCCCTGCCCGCCCACCGGTTCGAGATGCCGCCCTTTGCGGGAAACGGGCGACGCCTGCTGCGGGGGGCCGGATGGATCGCGTGCAGCTTCGATGCAAAGGGTCAACTGCATGCCCGCTGGTGCCTGCCCGGCGATGGCGGTCGTTACACCCAGGCCATCTGAAAGGGCAATCCGCCAAAGAGAGCGTCGAGGTCTGCGGCGCCTCTCTTATGGCGCCGCCCGTTCCACCACGAACAGCAGGCCGGGGACCGGCACGCCCTTCTCCCAGCGCGGCGTACAGGGCTCCATCAGGCGGATCGTGAATCCGGCCATGCCCGCGGTTTCCCGGACATAGCCTTCGGCATGGGCATATCGCCGGGTGGCACCGAGGACAAAGGGATCGACTGCCGCTTCGTCCGCCAGACGCTCCACGGTCGCGGCGAAATGGCCTCCTGGCACCAGAGCACGGGCCGCCGCGGCGAAGACGGCTACGAGATCACCGATATAGACAAGGACATCGGCGGCGACCAACAGGTCCCAGCCGCCGGGTGTCCGCTCCATCGCCTCCACCACGTCGCCGACACTCAACTCTTCATAGAGCATGCGTTGACGCGCCTTCTCGACCATCCTCGGCGACAGATCGACCCCGGCCAGATGTGCGGCAAGCGGTTTGAAGGTCACCCCCGCCAGCCCGGTGCCACAGCCAAGATCGAGAATCCGCAGAGCCACGGCAGCGGGCATCACCCGGTCGACCGCAGAGCGCAGCAGGTCCGGCGCCGCATAGCCGAGCTTGCCGACCAGATCCTGATCGAAGCGGTCGGCATAACGGTCGAACAGGGCACGGATATAGGCGGCCGACAGGTCGGCCCCCTCCCCGGCTTCCAGGGCGGCGATCAACCGTTCGATGGCCGCCGCCTCATCCCCCTCCGCGAGGTCCCGGGCGTGACGGAGCACAGCCAGAGCCTTCACCGGTTCGCGAAGGGCAAGCCAACTGCGTCCCAGCGCATGATGGACAGCCGAATCGTCCTCGTACCGGCGGGCAAGCGGCTGAAGCAGTTCGACCGCCGCCAGCGCATCGCCCGACGCGGTCAGTGTTTCGGCCAATGCCAGCACGGCATCGCGGTCGTTGGGGCGCAGAGCCACTGCCTCCCGGAATTCCTCCAACGCCTCATCGGACCGGCCAAGTGCAGCGAGACAGCGGGCAAGCCCGAGTCGAACCTGCGCCGAATCGCTCCGCTCCGCCGCCAGAGCGTGGAAAAGCGCATGTGCAGCATCGATTTCGCCGCACTGCCGCAGGGCATCGGCAAGCATCGACCGCCATGCCCAGTGTCCCGGCTCGAGCGCGACGGCGTGCCGGAGACAGGCGGCGGCCTGCCCCGCCGGACCCTGTGCGCCTTCGGCTTCGGCCAGCGTGGACCATGCTTCGCCGTTGGCGGGATCGACAATGACGGCGGCACGGAATGCGAGCCCGGCCCCGGCGTGATCCCCGGCATAGAGCCGGTCGTATCCAACCCGGAACATTTGATCGAGATTGTAGATTTGCGGCTCGTCGCCGAAGGAGGGCTCCGCTGACACGGATGAATGTCCTCTGGTGTCGGGCTTCGGCCAGGGAGATGCCGCCGGCCCGGAGAACCCGCCTCCGCCCGCCATCGGGCCGTCCCGGGCGACGTTGCGGCTCCGCCAACCCCCAGGCATCCGAGTCCCGGGAAATAAGGCGGCGGAGTTTACTGCCCCAACATGCTGCGCTGCGCAAGGGGGGAGCGAAAACCCTTCCGAAGTGTGATTCCGGCGACACGCGGTCGCAGTAGCCCTGTTTGCGGACCCTGTTCAAAAGGATAGTGCAGCCGGCTTGGCTAACCCTATCGTTATCGCCGGCAAATGTGGCGATTCAATGGCTTATGGCCCATGTCGAAGGGCCTAAGCCGTCCGTTTCCTGGCCCGGCGTGACATCCGCCGGACGAAAGCTGTGGTATTACCAGGGTGCAAGCGGGTTGACGATGGATCAAATTTTTGGAAGTGTGGCCCCGGCGCCCGATTGGGAGGCGCTGAACATCTGGGTAGGAGGCGGTCGCCGTAAGCGACTCGGTGACCGGAACAACGGCCCCGCGCGGGGGGTCAAACAGCCGCCGTAGAACACGGGGCGACAGCAGAAGGAGGTTTGGGATGCGGGGACGAAATCAGCGCGTAGGCGCCACAGGGTGTGGACGCTTCGCACTGGCTGCGGGACTGCTGACGGCTTCCATGGCTGTCCTGACCGTTTCCGGCACGGCCCAGGCCCAGACCGCGCCTCAGTCGAAGGAAAGCTGCGTCACCCACGCAGTGGAAGCCGAGCAGAAGTTGGGCATCCCATCCGGCATGCTGGTCGCCATCGCCCTTGTGGAAAGCGGCCAGGACGGCGCCCCCCACCCGTTCGCGATGAGCGTCCAGGGTCGCCCCTATTACGCCCGCAACGTCAGCGACGCTGCCCGCCATCTGCGCGACCATCGCGGCCAACTTCGCAGCAACACCTATGTCGGCTGCATGCAGCTTTCGGTCGCGACTCACCGGGGCGAGTTCCAGCCGCTGGAGAAGATTGTCGAGCCGCGCGACAACGTGTTTTACGCCGGTCAGCTTCTCGTCCGCTTCCACGGCGAGGAAGGCAACTGGAAGACCGCGCTGACCCGCTACAATGGCAGCTCGGGCCGCCGCGCCCAGGCCTATGTCTGCAAGATCTGGCAGAGCCTGTCCGAACTGGACACGCAGAGCGCCAAGCTGCTGGCCTCCTCCCGTTGTGAAGACAGCGATCCCGTCAGTGTCGCCCCGCGCACCCGCCGCAGCTTCCGCAACGCCCAGCAGGTCGCGGCCATCAACTGACAGCCGACCACCTGATAGCCGGCCACCCGATAGCCGTGCTGCGTAACGGCAGCTGTGACAGCGCTGGCGCGGCGCTGTCGGATCGGGTAAACCCCGACGCATGAACTACCGCCATATCTTCCACGCCGGCAACCCGGCCGACGTGATGAAGCACGCCGTACTGGCGCTGATTCTGGATCATCTGCGCGCCAAGCCGGCGCCGTTCTGCGTGCTCGACACCCATGCCGGAATCGGCCGCTACGACCTGACATCCGAAGCGGCCCGCAAGACGGCGGAGAGCGACGAGGGCATCGGCCGGCTGTTCGGCCATCCCCTGGCGCACCCTGCCCTGGCACCCTATCTCGACGCCGTACAGGCATTGAACCCGGATGGGTCCCTGCGCTGGTACCCGGGTTCCCCCCGCGTCGCCCGCGCGGCCCTGCGCCCGCAGGACCGCATGGTGCTGGTGGAACTGCATCCTGACGACGCCCACACCCTGAAAGCGGAGTTCGCCGGCGACCGCGCCATCGCCGTCCATCAGTCGGACGCCTATACAGCACTGAAGGCCCATCTTCCGCCCAAGGAGAAGCGCGGGCTTGTCCTGATCGATCCGCCCTTCGAGCAGCCGGACGAGTTCGCCCGCATGGCGGAGGGGCTGGCGCTGGCGCACCGCCGCTGGTCCACCGGCATCTTCGCCCTGTGGTATCCGATTAAGGAACGTGCGGCTGTCTGGCGGTTCCAGGAGGCGGTGGAAAAGACCGGTATCCCGAAAGTGCTGATCGCCGAACTGACTTGGCACCCCGAAGACACCCATCTTCGGCTGAACGGCTCCGGTCTGCTGATCGTCAATCCGCCCTGGCAGCTGGACGTAACGCTCAAGGCAATGCTTCCTGCCCTGCACGATGCACTGCCCTCGACCGGCGGCGGCACGGCGGTCAGCTGGCTGACGCCCGAGGCGTCATAAGGAAAGCCAGTTCAGGCGCAGAAAAAACCCCGGTCCTGTCGGGCCGGGGTTGAGTCAGGATGGAGACCGTTCGTTATCGATGACGTGCCGTCATCGGCGGCGCGGTGGTCAGAACCGGCGCTCCGCCTGCTGGGCCGCGCCTTCCAGGCGGGCGTTCAGCTTGCCGATGGCGGTGTTGGCAGTGCTTGCCGACAGCTCAGAGATTTTGACGCTGCGGCTGAGAACCAGCTGCATGTTGTCCTTCAGCATGCGGCTCTGCGCCGCGTAGAAGTCGGGAACGCTCCGGCTGCGCATCAAGGCGTTCACGCCCTCCGCGTTGCGGGAGGCGACCTCCTGGGCCAGCCCCATCCATTCACGCCAGGCATTCTGAAGACCGTCGGCCAGCACGCTGCTGCACTGGACCATAACGTCCATGGTCTGGCGGGTCTGGCTGGCGACTTCGCCCTGGGCTTCCTTGGACAGGCCCAGAACGCGCTGAAACTGCTCCGTCGTGCGGCCGGCGACATCGGTGGCGGAACCCATAGCGGACTTGGCGGCTTCCGCGCCGCGGCGGGTCATGTCGGCACCGGCATCCATCGCCTTCTGTCCGGCCCCCAGACCGGCATCGGCAGCGTGGGCTCCCGTTTCCGCCGCGGTTCCACCGATCGAGCGCGCGGCGTCGGCGGCGCGGCGGGTGGTGGTCTCGCCGGCGCGCGTCAGATCGTCAAGTGTGCCCTTCGCCAGATTGGCCGTCTCGCGCAGACCGTTCGTGGTGTCGTTGTCCGTAGCCATGCGGGATGCTCCTCGAATATTTTCGTCCGTGAGGACGCTTCTTCCCAAACTTCCCGTCGGCCATTTATGCTGCACCGCCGAACGAGTTCACTCCTATAACATCCGGCAAACAGAACGTTCCAGGACGCAAAATAATAGCGTCGCATACTTTCTTTCGAGGTATGCGGTATTTTGAAATCGAACTGCCTTATGTGTGAAACAGTTCTTCCTTGATTTGATCAGTCTTAATCATGGCCGTTATACCGAACGGCTCCGCTTTCCAAAGCGTGCCTGAAACTCCCCGGCAATGCCGCGGCGGAAGACCAGAACGCAGGCGACGAAGATACAGCCGATCACCACCGGCACCGGCAGGCTGGTCGCCGCCAGATAATTCTCCAGGGTCACCACCAGAGCGGCTCCGATCACCGGCCCGGTCAGCGTGCCCATGCCGCCCAGCAGCGTCATCAGCACCACCTCGCCCGACATCTGCCACGTCACGTCGGTCAGCGTCGCCAATTGAAACACGATCGCCTTGGTGCCGCCGGCCAGCCCGGCCAGCGCCGCCGACAGGACAAATGCCATCAGCTTGTAACGCTCGGTGCGGTAGCCCAGCGAAATGGCACGCGGTTCATTCTCACGAATCGCCTTCAGCACCTGCCCGAAAGGCGAATGCACGGTCCGCCAGATGATGGCAAAACCGATCAGGAAAACACCCAGCACCGTATAGTACATCGCCAGCGGGTTGTTCAGGTCGAAGACGCCGAACAGGACGCCGCGCGGAACCGCCTGGATGCCATCCTCACCGTGGGTGAAAGGCAATTGCAGGGCCAGGAAGAACACCATCTGGCTCAGCGCCAGCGTGATCATGGCGAAGTAGATGCCCTGGCGACGGATCGCGATGCTGCCGAACAGGATGCCAAGGAATGCCGAGGCCGCGGTGCCAAGCAGAATCCCCAGTTCCGGCGACAGTCCCCACACCTTCACCGTATGGGCCGTGACATAGGCGGCGCTGCCGAAGAAGGCGGCGTGGCCAAAGCTGAGCAGACCGCCGAAGCCGATCAGCAGGTTAAAGGCACAGGCGAACAGCGCGAAACACAGCACCTTCATCAGGAAGACGGGATAGAGCAGAAAGGGAACCGCCAGCAGCGCTACCAGCACCGCAAGGGCGCCGACCCGCGCCAGCGTCGACCCTGCCGTCGGCGCCCGGACGGCCTTCCCGGATGCCCGGCCGCTGCTTTGCGAATGAAGGCTCATGCGCTCACCTCTCCCGTCCGAACAGGCCGGCTGGCTTGATCATCAGCACCACCGCCATGATGACGAAGACCACGATGTTGGAGGCCTCCGGGTAGAACACCTTGGTCAGCCCCTCCAGCAGGCCTAGCCCATAGCCGGTCAGTACGGCGCCCAGGATCGACCCCATGCCGCCGATCACCACCACCGCGAACACCACGATGATCAGGTTCGATCCCATCAGCGGCGACACTTGGTAGATCGGTGCCGCCAGCACGCCGGCAAGCCCGGCCAACGCCACGCCGAAGGCGTAGGTCAGCGTGATCATCCGCGGGACGTTGATGCCGAAGGCCTGGACCAGCACCGGATTTTCCGTCGCCGCGCGCAGATAGGCGCCCAGCTTCGTCTTCTCGATGGCGATCCAGGTGCTGATGCAGACAATCAGGGAAGCGACGACCACCCAGCCGCGATAGTTGGGCAGGAACATGAAGCCGAGATTCTGCCCGCCCTTCAGCGCGTCGGGGATGGGGTAAGGCTGCCCCGAGACGCCATACTGGTGGCGGAACGCGCCCTCCACGATCAACGCCAGCCCGAATGTCAGCAGCAGGCCATAGAGATGGTCCAGCTTGTAGAGCCGCGACAGCAGCGTCTTTTCCAGCACCACCCCGAACAGCCCGACGACCAGCGGCGCCAACAGCAGCGCCCACCAGTAACCGATGCCCAACTGGGTCAGCAGCAGCCAGGCGACGAAGGCCCCCATCATGTAGAGCGCGCCATGGGCGAAGTTGATGACGTTCAGCATGCCGAAGATCACCGCGAGCCCAAGGCTGAGCAGCGCGTAAAACGATCCGTTGATCAACCCCAGCAAAAGCTGGCCGAACAGCGCCTGGGGCGGAATGCCGAAAATCGTTCCCATCATGAGCGTCACCCTCTCCAACGGCATCCCCGCCGAACCGGCCCTCTAAGGACCGCCAGGGCGGGGATGCCGCTCCGTCACGTCATGTCTTGTGCCGGCCGGCCATCATTTCGGCACCGTCATTTCGGCAGCTTGCAGCCGCTCTCCTCGAAGCTTGCGAAGGCTTCCTTGCCGGGGATGGTGCGCAGGATCTGGTAATAGTCCCAGGCGCCCTTCGATTCGGACGGCTTCTTCACGCGGGCCAGATACATGTCGTGGACCATGCGGCCGTTCGGCAGGATGGTGCCGTTCTTGGCGAACATGTCGTTGACCGGCATCTCCTTCATCTTGGCGGCGACGGTCGGGCCATCGTCGGTCCCGGCAGCCTCGATGGCCTTCAGATAATGGCGGACGGCGGAATAGCTGCCAGCCTGCACCATCGTCGGCATCTTGCCGTAGCGGTCGAAGAACTTCTTGGACCAGGCACGCGATTCGTCGTCGCGGTCCCAATAGAAGCCGGTGGTCAGCACCAGATCCTGGGCGACCTGAAGCCCCAGCGCATGCACGTCGGACAGGAAGATCAGCAGACCGGCGAGCTTCTGCTGGCCACCCTGCGTCAGACCGAATTCCGATGCCTGCTTGATCGAGGTGATGGTGTCGCCGCCGGCGTTGGCGAGGCCGACGATCTTGGCGCCCGACGCCTGCGCCTGGAGCAGGAAGGAGGAGAAGTCGGCGGAGTTCAGCGGCGCCTTCACCGAACCGACGACCTTGCCGCCCGCCTTCTTCACCTCGACCGAGGTGTCGGCCTCCAGCTGATGGCCGAAGGCGTAGTCGGCGGTGATGAAGAACCAGCTGTCGCCGCCCTCCTTCACCATCGCCTGACCGGTGCCGACGGCCAGCGCGTGGGTGTCGTAGGGCCAGTGGAAGCCGGTGGGGGAACAGGCGTCGCCGGTCAGACGCGAGGTGGCCGGACCTTCCATCAGGAAGATCTTCTTCTTCTCCTTGGTCACTTCCTGTACTGCCAGCGCCACGCCGGAGTTGGGCACATCGACGATCACATCGACGCCATCCTGGTCGATCCATTGGCGCGCGAGGTTGGCGCCGATGTCCGGCTTGTTCTGGTGGTCGGCGGAGATGATCTCGATGGGCTTGCCCAGAATCTTGTTGCCGAACTCCTCCGCCGCCATGCGGGAGGCGATGACCGATCCCTCGCCGCCGAGGTCGGCATAGAGGCCCGAACGGTCATTCAGCACACCGATCTTGACCATGTCGCCGGACAGCTTGCCCTGCTGGGCCCTGGCAGGCCCGGTGGACATGACACCGATCGTCAGGGCAGCAAGGGCGGCACCGGCCAGAAGACGTGCGATCATGCGTGAATTCCTCCCCCTCAGCGTTGCGTTGCGCATAGTGCGGGCGCCCGTCCGGATTGGATCGTTCTGATCGGCTCGTCCGGCGGGTCCCGGACGGTCGTACCGGCCTGCTCATTTGGTTTCATCGGAAACCGTCAGGCCGTGCACGCCGTCCCTTCCCGTCCACTATGCAGGGGCATCGCCTTGTACGGAAAGCGGAATTTCAGCTTCACAAACAATTTTCATCAAGGGTCTGCCGAAACGCCTGCTTTTTCCATTCGGCGGTGTATGGAGCTGTCCGGCGGCGGGTCAACGGCCTGCCGGCGCCGGTCGATCCGCCGCATGATCGGCGTCACCGTGGTGCCGTGAACGAGAATCGAGAGCAGCACGATCAACCCGGTGATCGCCCACAGCGCATTCGGCACGTCGAACTCCGCGGCGTTCAGCGCATAGGCGATGTAATAGATGCTGCCCATGCCGCGGATGCCGAAGAAGCCGATGGCCAGCTTCTCGCCGACCGGCATCGCCACGCCGGTCAGCCCGACCACCCCCGCCACCGGACGCACCAGAAGCAGGATGACCACCGCGGCACCCACGGCGCTCCAGGACAGGGCGTCGATCAGGCCATGCGCAATCGTCCCACCGAACAGCACGAGCATCATCATCATCATCAGCCGCTCGGTCTGCTCGACGAAGTCGTGCAGGCGCTCGTGGTATTCGCTGTTACGCTCCGCGTCGCGCAGGGCGAGCGCGGCGACGAAGACGGCGACGAATCCATATCCACTGGCAAGTTCAGTCAGCCCATAGGCGATCAGCGTGATGCCGAGCGACACGAACCCGTCGCCGGTCCGCGACAGGTTGGCGCGGTTCGGCACACGGAACGTGACATAGCCGAGGAAACGCCCCACCAGCCAGCCGACCCCGACCCCGGCAATCAGCTTCCAGACCACGTCCAGCAGCACCCAATGTTCCAGCAGGTCCCAGGGCGGGTTGCCGTTGAGCAGCGCCACCCCGATGGCGAGATGGACGAAGGGAAAGGCCAGCCCGTCATTCAGCCCGGCCTCGGAAGTCAGGCTGAACCGGATCTCGTCCTCCTCCCCCGATTTCGGCGGGCCGACCTGGATGTCGGAGGCGAGGACCGGATCGGTGGGCGCCAGAGCCGCCCCCAGCAGGATCGAGGCCGGGAGAGGGAAATCGAGCCAGTACCAGCCGATCAGGGCGATCATGAGGATCGACAACGGCATGGTGATGCCCAGCAGGCGCCACGTGATGATCCAGCGCCGCCAGCCGATGCGGCGGTCCAGCTTCAGACCCGCCCCCATCAGGGAAATGATGACGATCAGTTCGGTCAGCCGCTCGGTCGCTTCCGGAAAGGCAAGCGGCTCCGGGTTTTCCAGTTCCAGCGTTCCGAACACCGCGAAGCCCAGGCCGACACAGATGATCGGCAGGGACAGCGGCAGTTCCTTCAGCACCATCGGCAGCCACGCCACCAGCAGGATAAGGAACCCCAGCCCCACAATCATGACTGTATAAGACATGCGCCGCCCATTGCCCTGATTGCTTAGGCACGGCAATGCAGCCGCGCGAAGGCCAATCCACGACAACGCACGAAGTCGCGAATGGGTTCAGGTCAGGTGCAAGAAGACTTGCGGAATAAAGGGCGAAGGTGCCGGCTCAATCGGTCGTGCTTCCCCGCCCATAAAAGGTGCAAGAATGGGAAGCGTGAACCCGATGCCGCCCGCGGGAGCCGGAACCGCGGGGGCCGTCGCAAAATCGGCCGGTCAGGCCGCCGAAGTCATCGGAAAACCGCTGTAGTCGAGGGAGGCCGACCAGAAACGTTCCAGCTTGCGCAGAGTCTCGTTGGCCTTGGTCAGTTCCTCGTCGCTGAAGCCGGCCTTTTCCAGGGCGGTCAGATGACGTTCGAACATGACGCTGATCTTCTCGCGCAGATCCAGGCCCTTCTCCGACAGGCGGACACGAACCGAACGGCGGTCGTGCGGGGAGCGTTCCTGGCCAAGATAGCCGTTCTCGACCATCTTCTTGACGTTATAGGAGACGTTGGAGCCCAGATAGTAACCGCGCGCGGTCAGTTCGCCGACCGTCATCTCGTCTTCGCCGATGTTGTACAGGATCAGGCTCTGGACGTTGTTGATGTCCTGGATGCCAAGCCGGTCCAACTCAGTCTTGAGCACTTCAAGAAAGTGGCGGTGAAGCCGCTCGATCAACAGAATGCTCTCATAATAGGGTTTGCGCACCGCGGTCTCCTTTGGCTCTAACCGGCCGTTCCCCGCGCAAGGACGATACCGGGACCTTAAAGCGAGATTAACCGATCATTCGTCGGCAATCATCTTAATAATTCCAGAAAAAGTCTGGCACAACCCGTCTGTACAGGCCCCTTTCGCACGGTGCCCCCGGCGAAAGGCTTTCGGCCGGGCGGCAGGTCCCGCATAAGCAAAAAGGGGAAGGTCGCGCAATCGATGCGTGACCTTCATCCCCTCGGCATCGCCTATGGTCAGTCCCGGAATACGAGATCGCCGCCGGCCGGTTCGGCGAAGTGCCGCTCGACATCCGACGGACCGACGTCGGTCAACTCGGCCGGCTTCCATTTCGGGTTCTTGTCCTTGTCGACCAGGACGGCGCGGATACCCTCGTAGAAATCGTCGCCGGCCAGACAGGCGAGGCTGAGGCGCAGCTCCTGCACCATGCAGCCTTCGAAATCCAGCTTGGCGCCACGGCGCAAGGCGGCCAGCGTCACCTTCAGGCTGGTCGGCGACACCCGGCGCAGGATGGCGATCTGACCGGCCGCCCACTCGGTTCCCTCTGCCTCCAGCGCCTTGACGATGGCTTCGACACTGTCGAAGGCGTAGCAGCGGTCGACCGCCGCGCGGATGCTGCTCACCGCCGCTTCGCCCGCCTCGCCTCGGTGGGCGGCGACGGCGTCGTCGGCCGGGACGCCGGCAGCCAGATCGTCGATCAGCGCGTCGATCCTGGCGCTCGGTACGAACGCGTCGGCGGCACCGATGGCAAGCAAATCGGCCGCCTTCAGCCGGTCACCGGTCAGCCCCAGCCAGATGCCGACCTGCCCCGGCAGGCGCGGCAGAAAATAGGTGCCGCCGACGTCGGGATAGAGGCCGATACCGGTTTCCGGCATGGCGAACAGGGTGCGCTCGGTGACGATGCGGTGGGTGCCATGCACCGACAGTCCGACGCCGCCGCCCATGGAGATGCCATCGATCAGCGCGACATAGGGCTTGGACAGGCGCTTGATCAGCCGGTTCAGCACATATTCCTCGCTGAAGAAGGCACGGACCGGTCCGGTGTCGCCACGCCCCTCCTTGGCGGCCTTGCCAGCCTCATACAGGCTGACGACGTCGCCGCCGGCGCAGAATGCTTTTTCGCCGGCACCGCGAATCACGACGGCCTTGACCTCCGGATCGGCGTTCCAGGCCCGCAGCTGCGGATCGAACAGCCTGATCATGCCCAGCGTCAGCGCGTTCAGCGCCTTGGGCCGGTTGAGCGTGACGAGGCCGATTGCGCCCCGACGTTCGAACAGAATCTCAGCAGCGTCGCTCATCGTCTTGTATTTTCTCAATTATCGTTGCGAATCGGGCGGTGACGGGCCACCTGCGCCATCCCCGCCGCGCATCCCTTTGCGCGTCAGGACGGCAGCATCGGCCGGTAGCGATGATACGGGAGCGGGCGGCGCTGTCAAACCCACCATACGGATCCGGATGTTCGCCCGTGACGGTCCGGTACGGCCAATCAGGAACATCGCCCCTCTTGGACCGTTGCGCTCACGCTCTCATCTGAAGACGAGACTCCATTCGACTTCTCAGGGAAGGTCAGATGCCAATGCCGCTCAACAGCCTGCCGGGTGCGCCATGAAGATCGGAATCGTCCTGAACCGGCAGGCGGGTTCGCTGGTCGATCGGCCCATCGACCGCGCCGAGACGGCGATCCGCACAGCATTCGAACGGCACGGCGCGACCGTGGACCTCCACACCGTCGACGGCGCGCAATGCACCGACACGATCCAACGGGTGCTGGACTCCGATGCCGAGGCCATTGTGGTCGGCGGCGGCGACGGCACGCTGCACAGCGCGGTGAAGCTGGCGCTCCCGAAAGGCAAGACGCTGGGCGTGATTCCGTTAGGGACTCTCAATCTGTTAGCCCGTGATCTTCATGTTCCACTGGAACTGGAAAATGCCGCGGAGGCACTGGCAGCGGGCCGGATCCGCGCCATAGACATCGCTGAGGTGAACGGGGAGCCTTATACCAACAGTTCGGTTCTGGGCTTCTATCCGCAGGTGGTTCAGGAACGTGAACGCCAGCGCAAGCAGCACCGGTTGCTGAAATGGCCCGGTGCCGCCGTGGCCTTGGCGAAAACGCTGTATCGGCTGCCGATGCTGGATGTCCGGCTGGACTGGGGCGAGGGTCCGCGGCGGATGCGCACACCGATTCTGGTGGTCTCCAACAACGTTTATGACGACGGGTTCGGACTCGTCCTCTCCCGCCAGGCACTCGATGCCGGGAAACTCGGGGTTTATGTGGCCCGCGAACGGAACGCCTTTGCGATGTTGCGGTTGATGGGACGTCTGGTTGCCGGTTCTTGGAAGCAGGACGAGGGGCTGGAGACCTATGCGGTGACCAACCTGACGGTCCACAGCCGCAGGCACCACCTGAAGATGGTCAACGATGGCGAGATCCGGAAACTGCACGCCCCGCTGCATTATCGGATTCTTCCCGGTGCCCTGAAGGTTCTGGCGCCCGGCTGAGAGAAAGGATGAGGATGGCGTGAAACGGCTCGCTCACATCTCCGACCTGCATTTCGGGCGGATCGACCCGCGCGTGGTCGATGGCCTGCTGGCCGACCTGACCGCACAGGCTCCCGACCTGATCGTCATTTCAGGCGATTTCGTTCAGCGGGCCAAGGCGCGCCATTTCGAGGAGGCGCGGGCCTTCCTGCAAAAATTGCCGTTTCCTTACATGGCCGTACCGGGGAATCATGACATCCCGGTTTACAATGTGTTCAAGCGCTTCACCGACCCGTTCGGCCATTATCGGCGCTACATCACCAGCGACTTCAGTCCGCTGCACATCGACGAAGAGATCGCGGTGCTGGGCATCAACACCGCCCGTCCCATGATCATGGATTTTTCCGAAGGGCGGATGAACAAGCAGCAGATCGCGCGGGTCCGCGAAGTTTTCTGCGGAATGCCGGACAGGGTGTTCAAGGTGCTGTTCACCCACCATCCCTTCCTGCCGCCGCCCGACCTGCCCAAGACGCAACTTGTCGGCCGCCACAAGCTGGCGCTGCCGGCGTTGGAAAGCTGCGGCGTCGACCTGCTGCTGGCCGGGCATCTGCACAAGGCCTATTCCGGCGACATCATGAGCTTCCACACCCAGGTCGCCCGGTCCATCCTGGTTGCCCAGGCCTCCACCGCCACATCCACCCGCCTGCGGAACGAGGCGAACGCCTATAACCTCATCACCGTCGCCCACCCCAATGTGACGTTCGAGGTACGGTCCTGGGAGGGCGCGGCCTTTACCGGCGGACTGGTGTCTAGTTACCGCAAGGAAGGCAGCCGCTGGGCCCTGCAGGCACAGGACACCGGCTTCCGGCCGGTCGGCTCCGACGATTCCACCGCCGCCGATCCGGTGGCTGCGCGATGGGAGTCGGTTGTCCGACATGCAAGCGGGGAAGCCCATGGCGGGGCATGAGACCTGCGCAAGGCTCATGCCCGGTCCCTAAGGCCTGGAACGGCCCCCGCGGCTTGAGTTCACGATGAGGGAAGGCGTAGGATCGCCGCACTCGTTCTAAGTGCATGGTTCTCCCGATGCCGATCACCCTGCCCGCCGCCTTCCCGCGCACCCGTCTGCGCCGCAACCGCGCCGATGCCTGGACCCGCCGTCTGGTCGCCGAGAACACGCTGACCGCCGACGATCTGATCTGGCCGGTCTTCGTGATCGAAGGCGAGAACCGGCGGGAGCCCGTCGCCTCGATGCCCGGCGTGGAGCGCATGACCATCGACCTGCTGTGCGAGGCGGTGGTGGAAGCCGGCGCGCTGGGCATTCCCTGCATCGCGCTGTTTCCGGTCGTCGGCTCCGAAGGCAAGTCGGAGGATGCGGCGGAAGCCTACAATCCAGAGAATCTGATGAACCGCGCCATCCGCGCGGTGAAGGCCGCCGCTCCCGATGTCGGCATCCTGGGCGACGTGGCCCTCGACCCCTACACCACGCATGGGCATGACGGCCTCCTGCGCGACGGCTACATCCAGAATGACGAGACGGTCGAGGTCCTGATCCGTCAGGCCCTGTCGCAGGCGGAGGCCGGTGTCGACATCGTCGCCCCGTCCGACATGATGGACGGCCGCATCGGCGCCATCCGCGACACGCTGGATGCCGAGGGGTATCAGCTGACCCGTGTCTGTTCCTACGCTGCCAAATACGCCTCCGCCTTCTATGGCCCGTTCCGCGACGCGGTGAATTCCGGCGGCTTCCTGAAGGGCGACAAGACCACCTACCAGATGGACCCCGCCAACACCGACGAGGCCCTGCGCGAGGTCGCCTGCGACCTGCAGGAGGGTGCGGACATGGTGATGGTGAAGCCGGGCCTGCCTTATCTAGACGTCATCCGGCGGGTGAAGGACCAGTTCGCGGTCCCGACCTTCGCCTACCACGTGTCGGGCGAATACGCGATGCTGCGCGCCGCGTCGGGCAATGGCTGGCTGAACTACGACAAGGCACTGCTGGAAACGCTGATGGGTTTCAAGCGGGCCGGCTGCGATGCCATCCTGACCTATGGCGCGGTGGATGCGGCGAGGCTGCTCAAGCAGGGTTAAGCAGTTCGGGACCGTCTTTGAGCCGTTCGGGGCCGCGGAGCGATCCGCGGCCCTTTATCGTCAGGGCATCCCGAACGACGGAGACGCCCGATGACCGCTGTATTTCCTGTCCGCATGGCTCTGCTGACCGGCCTGCTGTTGGCCGCCTCGCCCGTTGCGGCGTTCGAACTGCGGAGCCCCGATTTCACCGACACATCGCCGATCCCCGAGCGCAATGTCTTCGCCGGCTTCGGCTGTGCCGGCGGCAACCAATCGCCGGCCCTGAGCTGGACGGCACCGCCGGCCGGCACGCGCAGCCTCGCCGTCACCGTTTACGATCCGGATGCGCCGACCGGCAGCGGCTGGTGGCATTGGGTGGTGTTCAACCTGCCGCCCGAAAGCCGCAGCTTGCCCGCCGGTGCCGGCGATGCTGCCAAACCGACCCTGCCCGCCGGGGCTGTACAGAGCCGCACCGACTTCGGCCCCCCCGGCTATGGCGGTCCCTGCCCGCCGCAGGGCGACAAGCCGCACCGCTATGTCGTCACCGTCCATGCTCTGAAGGTCGACGGCCTGCCCCTGTCCGCCGACGCATCGGGCGCCATGGTCGGCTTCAACCTGAATGCCGCCAGCTTGGGCAAGGCGTCGCTGACGGCCCGCTACGGCCGTTGATCGCCTGAGCCGACCAGCCCTAGGATCGGCCTAAGCCGAAGGATGAATGCCATGGGTCCCGATCTGCTCGCCCGCCTGTCCCGCTTCGCCGCCCGCGACCTGCGTCCCGCCGGCGGCGACCGGCCACACCAGCCGGAGCTGTGGGCCTTCGTCGCCCATGACCGCGAGCGTCTGGCCGAAGTGCAGATCGAGCGCACCGCCCTGATCGCGGTGCTGGAAGGCACCAAGGAACTGACCGACCAATCCGGCACAACCCGCCGTTTCCCGGCCGGCAGCGCCATGCTGCTGCCGCCGGGCTGGTCCGGGGCGGTGGTGAACGATCCCAGCACCGGCGGACGTTACCGTGCGCTGGTGCTGGAGTTCCCGGCGGAGATGGTACGGCGGCTTCTACGCGCCCACGGCGCGGTTGGGCTGACGCAGCGCACCCGGCCCGGCGACTGGCATGTCACCCTGACGCCATCCCTGACCGACGCCATCCACCATGCCGCCGCCGGTCTCACCGCCGACCCTCCGCTCCCGCCCAAGCTGGCGGAGCATCGCTGCATGGAGGTGTTGCTGGCCTTGCTGGAGGATGGTGTCTGGTGGCTGGGACCGGTGGCGCCGACCGGGACCGCCGACGCGGTGCGCCAGTTGCTGCGCACCCAGCCCGACATTCCCTGGACCGCGGAGCGCGTGGCCGGGGCGCTCAACCTCAGCACCGGCACGCTGCGCCGCCGCTTGAGCGATGAGGGGTGCTCGGTCCGCAGCATTCTGACGGAAGAACGGGTTGCCCACGCCCGCGACCTGCTGGAAAGCGAGGGGCTGAGCGTGCAGGAGGCGGCGGAGGCCTGCGGTTATGCCAACCGCTCCCACTTCGCCCGCCGAATCAGGGAAGCGATGGGCGTCAACCCGTCGAACCTGCGGGGACGCTGACCGGCGCAGCACCGTAGGCGCGGATCAGGGCCGCGACCGAATCGGCGATCACCTTCTCCGGGTCGGCGGTGACCGGCAGGCCCAACATGGTCGGCCAGAACAGAACCTCCTTCATACCGCCCAGCAGCTGGGTCGCCACCACATGCGGATCCGGCGCGTTCAGCAGGCCGCGGGCATGCTGGGCGGCGATGTAGTCGTCCAGCAGCGCATAGGCCTGGCTCTTGCCGCCCTCCAGGTAGTCCTGCGACAATTCGGGAAAGCGCTGGTGCTCGGCGATCACCAGACGCAGGAGGCCGCGCACCTCCGGCCGGCCGGTATGGACCAGCAGAGACCGCAGAAAAGCCGGCAGAGCCCGCTCCGGCGGCTGGTCGTGGCGCAGCAGGCTTTGTCCGTCCTCGCTGCGGAACCCCTCATAGAGTTCCGACACGACGGCCTGGAACAGCTCCCGCTTGCCGGGGAAATGGTTGTAGACGGTGCGCTTCGACACGTTGGCGTCGGCGGCGATGGCGTCCATCGACGACGCCTCGTAGCCATGTGTCAGGAAGGCACGCGTCGCCGCCTCCACCACCGCATCCCGTTTGACCGAACCGCGCGCGGCCCCCCCCGCCTGAGACGTTGACATTCCCCACCCTCAAAGTACACTGCACAGTGTAGTGTAGTTGTTGCCGCAGGCTCCCAGGGTAATCCGCCCGGCCGCGGCACGGGAGGGGTAAAGCGATGAGACAGCGCAACATCGGTGGCATTCTCTCGGTATCCGAAATCGGACTCGGCTGCATGGGCATGTCGGAGTTCTATGGCCCGACCGACGATGCCCAGTCGCTCACCACGCTGGAGCGGGCGTTGGAGCTTGGCGTCACCCACTACGACACTGCCGACATGTATGGCAGTGGACACAATGAAACGCTGCTCGCCCGTTTCCTGGCCGGTAAGCGCGACCGGGTGACGATTGCCACCAAGTTCGGCATCGTCCGCCACCCCGGCGAATATGCCCGCCGGGTCGATACCAGCCCGGCCTACGTGGCCCAGGCGTGCGATGCGTCGTTGAAGCGGTTGGGGGTGGAGACCATCGACCTCTATTACGCCCACCGCATCAACCCGGACATCCCCGTTGAAGAGACGGTCGGCGCGATGGCCGATCTGGTCAAGGCGGGCAAGGTCCGTGCGCTCGGCTTGTCGGAGGTGTCCGCGGCCACCCTGCGCCGTGCCCACGCCGTCCATCCCATCGCCGCGGTGCAGAGCGAATATTCGCTGTGGACGCGCGATGTCGAGGCTGCGGTGCTGCCGACCTGCCGCGACCTGGGCATCTCGCTGGTCGCCTACGCACCGCTCGGCCGCGGCATGCTGACCGGGACGGTCAGCAGCCCCGACCAGTTCGCCGAGAACGACTTCCGCCGCGTGGCACCGCGCTTTGCCGGCGACAATTTCGACCGCAATCTGGCCTTGGTCGAACAGGTTAAGGCACTTGCGGCGCAGAAAGGCTGTACGCCGGGGCAAGTGGCACTGGCTTGGCTGCTGGCCCAGGGCCCGGACATTCTGCCGATCCCTGGCACCAAGCGGATCAAGTATCTGGAGGAGAATGTCGGCGCCGCAGCGGTGATGCTGACCGATGCGGAGGTTAAGGCGCTGAGCGACGCGCTGCCACCGGGCGCGGCGGCGGGGGACCGCTACACTGCCGAGGGGATGCGCGGGGTGAATGTGTAAGGTACGATGACGGACGATAGGAGGCGGCATGATCTGCCGCCTTCCATGTCCTGCATGTCCTACTTCGGCGTTCCCGACCAGACCTGGAATTGGGTGGTTTCCATCAGCATGTCGCTGTGGCCGAACGCTGCCTTGAACAGCTTGCCGACACCGGCAGTCCGTTGCGTTACCGCCACCAGCGTGCCGCGCAGCTTCAGATACTGCTTCGTCCCCGCCACCAGCGCGTCGAGCATGCCGAAATCTTCGTCCTTGCCGCGGTGGAGCGGCGGGTTTGACAGGATCAGGCCGAAACGCTCGCGGGTGCCCAGGCCGGCCAAGCCGTCGCTCAGCACCAGTTCGGCGTCCGGCACATTCTGACGGGCGGCGTGCAGGGCCACCGCGTCGATGTCCAGCAGGGTCAGCGGCGCGTCGGGCTGACGCTCACGCACGGCCCGTGCGATCACCCCGGCGCCGCAGCCGAAATCCAGCACGCGGGTGCCGGCCGCCACCTCCGGCAGCACCTTCAGCAGGCATTCGGTGCCGGCATCCAGATGGCCGTGGGCGAACAGGCCCGGATAGGACACCAGTTCCAGCGTCCGGTCGGGCAGTGTGAGGGTGACGGTCTGCCGCCAATCCTCCAACTCCCCCTTGGCCGGCGCATCGGTGCGCCGGGTCAGCAGAAGCCGCGCACGCCGTTTGATGATCAGCGTTTCCGGTTCTTCCGTCAGCCCGTCCAGATGCTTCTCGGCACTGGTCACGCCTTCGTCGTTGCCTCCGGCGATCCACAGCGGGGCACCGGGGGCAAGGCGGGAGGCGAGAGCGTGCAAGGCCATCTCGAACCCGGCCCAGCCGCGCGGCAGGCGCAGCACGGCACCGTCGAACGGTCCCTCCGCCGGCCAGGGGGTGGCGGCCTGCCCGCCTGTTGCGAGCCGGTTCCACACCACCACGTCCGCCCCGCCGTCGCGGAGCGCGTCGGCAATGGCACCGTCGCTGTCGAAGGCGACGAGAATTCGGCCCTGCGGCCGGATTTCGGACAGGGCTTCGGCGGCCACGGCGGCGACGGTGGAGTCGCGGTCCGTGGCCCGATTGTCGAGACGTGCCACCGGGTTAGCCCTTGTCCCGCATCAGCCGCGCCTTGTCGCGCTGCCAGCTGCGGTCCTTCTCACTCTGGCGCTTGTCGTGCTTCTTCTTGCCGGTGGCGAGGCCGATCTCGACCTTGGCATAGCCGCGGTCGTTGAAATAGACCGACATCGGTACCAGCGTGACGCCCTTCTGCTTGATCCCGGCCGCAAGCTTGTCCAGCTCGCGGCGACGGACCAGCAGCTTGCGCGGCCGCTTCGGCTCATGCTGATCGATGCGGCCGGCCTGGAGATATTCGGGGATGTACGCATTGAACAGGTACAGTTCCCCGCCCTTCAGGCCGGCATAGGCCTCGTTCACACTGGCGCGACCGCCGCGCAACGACTTCACCTCCGACCCGGTAAGCATGATCCCGGCTTCGAGGACATCATCGATGAAGAAGTCGAACCGCGCGCGGCGGTTCTGCGCCGCATATTTTTTTGCTTCCTCGCGCGTCGCCAAATCTCTCTCCTATACGGCCCGTTCCGTCACTCAGGACAACAGGCCGGCCTTGGTCATGGCTCCACGCACGGCGGTACGGGCGGCTTCGGTCGCCGGAACCAGCGGCAGGCGCACCTCGTCGCTGCCGAGGCCGAGCAGGCTGGCGGCGAACTTGACCGGCGCCGGGCTGGTTTCGACGAACATCGAGTCGTGGACCGGCGACAGCACGTCGCGCAGGCGGAAGGCCTCCTTCAGGTCACCCTTCGCCCAGGCGGTCTGCATGGCGGAGCACAGGGCCGGCGCGATGTTCGCGGTGACGGAGATGCAGCCCACCCCACCCTGCGCATTGAAGGCCAGCGCCGTGGCATCCTCGCCCGACAGCTGGATGAAGTCGGGGCCGACCTCCTGCAGCAGGCGGGACGGGCGGGACAGATCGGCGGTCGCGTCCTTCACGCCGACGATGTTGGGCAGCTTTGCAAGCCGCGCCATCGTCGCCACAGACATATCCACGACACTGCGGCCCGGAATGTTGTAAATGAAGATCGGCAAATCCGCCGCGTCATGGATCGCCTTGAAATGCTGGTACAGACCCTCTTGAGACGGCTTGTTGTAGTAGGGCGTGACCACGAGCGCCGCCTGCGCGCCAGCCTGCTTGGCATGGCGGGTCAGGGCGATGGCTTCGTCGGTCGAGTTGGAACCGGCTCCGGCCATCACCGGAACCTTGCCGCCGGCCGCCTCGATGCACAGCTCCACGACGCGGTTGTGTTCTTCATGGGACAGGGTCGGCGACTCGCCGGTGGTGCCGCAGGGCACAAGACCGTGGGTGCCCTGCGCGACCTGCCACTCCACGAAGGACTGGAAGGCCTTCTCGTCCACTTTCCCGCCCTTGAACGGAGTCAGAAGGGCGACGATGGAACCGTGGAACATGGCTGCCTCCTCAGTCGGCTTAGCTGGAAAAAAGAGTTGCGCACATTATCCCTCCCCGCCGCCCTCGGCAAGAGCGCCCGGACCTCTGTTTTTGCGGGTCTCCTCACCCTTTTCGCGGCGCTTCCCGGCGCCCTTCCCGCCGCGGCGCTGAGCCCGCAGGACATCGCCCTCTACCGCGAGGCCTTCAGGCTCGCCAATGACGAGCGTCTTTCGGAAGCGCTGGCCTCGGCGTCGAACGCGCAAGACCCGTTACCGGCGAAGGTTCTGCGCTGGATCGCGCTCGCCAACCCGGGCGGCGGCAGCTTCACCGACATCGCCGCCTTCATCCGCGAGAATCCGGACTGGCCGAACATGGCGGCGCTGCGCCGTCAGGCGGAAATGGCGATGCCGGACATCCCGCCGGCCGACGTGGTGGAGTGGTTCCGCCAGAGCCCGCCGCAGACCAACGACGGCTTCGTCCGCTACGCCGACGCGCTGATCGCGACCGGCAGCGCGGAGCGTGCGACCACCCTGATCCGCAAGCAGTGGGCCGACGCTACCTTCACGGCGGACGAGGAGGCCACCTTCCTTTCCCATTACACGCCCTATCTGCGTCAGCAGGACCACAAGGCGCGCATCGACCGGCTGCTCTGGGCCAAGCAGGAGGCTCCGGTCCGCCGGATGCTGCCCTTCTTCGACGAAGCCTATGACGCGCTGATCGAGGCACGCATCGCACTGGACGGCGACAGTGCGGGCGCCGAGGCGATCCTGTCGCGCGTGCCGCCCAGCCTGCTCAACGATCCGGGCCTGATGTTCGACCGCGCCCGCTATTTGCGGCGCAAAGGGGACGATGCCGGCGCGCTGGAAATCATCGCCCAGGCCGGCACCGACATGGGCCGTCCGCAATCCTGGTGGTCGGAACGGCATCTGCTGGCCCGCCGGGCCATGGAGCGCGGCGACTACAACCTCGCCTACCGGCTGGTCAGCGCCAACGGGATGAGCGAGGGCAGTTCCTTCGCCGATGCGGAGTTCCTGTCGGGATTCCTGGCGCTCCGCTTCCTCGACAAGCCGTCGGAAGCCTTCACCCACTTCCACAAGCTGTACCGCTCCGTCACCGCGCCGATCAGCAAGGCGCGCGGCGCATACTGGTGCGGCCGTGCCGCAGAGGCCTTGGGCCAGACGGGACCGGCGCGCGACTGGTACGCCAAGGCGGCGACCTATCCCACCACCTTCTACGGCCAACTGGCTTTCCGCCATGTCTCCGGGGGTGCGGTGACCCTGCCGACGCCGCCGACCGTGTCGAGCGCCGAGACGGCCGCCTTCAACAGGCGCGAGGTCGTGCGCGTCGCCCGCCTGCTGGCGGAGATCGGCGGCAGTGCGTCCGATCAGGTGACCGGTTTCGTCCGCCGCCTGAGCCTGGATGCCAAGACGCCTGCCGACTATGTGCTCACCGCCCGGCTGGCCAGCGACGTCGGCCGCCGCGATCTGGCCGTCGCCGCCGCCAAGGACGCCGCCCAGAACGAGGTGTTCCTGGTCGAGGCCGGCTATCCGATGATCGATGCCCGCCCGGCCGCACCGGAACTGGCGCTGATCCACGGCATCATCCGGCAGGAAAGCACCTTCAATCCCACCATCGTTTCGTCCGCCGGTGCGCGCGGGCTGATGCAGCTGATGCCGACGACGGCGCAGCTGGTGGCGGGAAAGCTGGGGCTGAAGCACACGAATGCGCGGCTGACGTCCGACCCCGGCTACAACGTCACGCTGGGATCGGCCTATCTGGCCGAGCTGATCGACCGCTTCAACGGATCCTGGGTGCTGGCGATCGCCGGCTATAACGCCGGTCCGAACCGGGTGCGCCAGTGGCTGCAGACCTATGGCGATCCCCGCACGGAGACCATCGACGTGGTCGATTGGATCGAACTGATCCCGATCTCCGAAACCCGCAACTATGTCCAGCGCGTGCTGGAGGCGGTGCAGGTCTATCGCGCCCGTCTGAATGGCGACCGGGCTGAACCGAACCTGGACAAGGACTTGCGTCGTTAGGCAGTTTGGGTCGGGGAGGGGAACCTCAGCAAAGCCCCCTCCCTCGGTCCTTATATTTCACCGATGCCGTCATGCAGTGGTCGGGTTGGGCATACCCGGCATCGGCTCGTCGGCCGGCGGAGGGACTTCCGGCAGGATGCCGGGGTTGTCGGGCACCGGATAGGGATCGGGGGTCGTCGGCCGGTCGGGCTGCGGCGGATTCGGATTGGACGGCGGCGGGATCTCGCCGGGGGTGGACGGCTTCTGCGGCTCGCTCATACGGAAACTCCTTCGCAAGGGTGACCCTGGGGGTGGCCCTGGGATAACGCGTCAGTCGACAGTCCGTTCAATCGCCCGGCCTCCGGCCTGGACATCCTGCCCGGCCCCCTCGACCGTGTTGCAGCCGGTCAGCATGGCCGCCAGTGCCATCAGAAAGGTCAGGATCACCATCTCGCGCGCGGGGAACGGGATGGCGCGGGCGGTGGCGCGCTGCCGGCGGTTCTTGGCGTGCTGCATGGCGTCTCTCCGTTCTCGGGTGAGGGGGCTGGGGTAAGAAAATTGAGCGATGGCCGGGGGCGTCGTTCGTCTCTGTTTCTGACAACGGAATGACAGCGGCTTGGTTCCGCGACCCACCTCGCCGCCATGCAGTGAATGCAACGGTCCTTTCGAGGCGCCCGAAAACCTTGACGCGGTACGCCCACCGGGCAAGATGACCAGCTTTTGCGCAGTCTGCCCGCTTTCCGGTCAAGCCTTACGGTCCGGCGGCACGGCACAGGCCGCGACACCACCCTCTTCCACCACAGGTTTCGTCATGAGCACCGCCACCCTGCCCGCCCCGGAGCCGTTGCGCGCGCGCCTTGCCGCCCACATCGGCGAACTGCTGCGGCTGGCGGCGCCGGTCATCGTCTCCCGCGCCGGCCTGATGGTGATGATGGCGGTCGACACCGCCATCGTCGGCCGTTTCTCCGCCCAGGAGCTGGCCTATTACGGGCTGGCCCATCTGCCCGGCAACATCATGGTCGGCACCGGTGTCGGTCTGCTGATGGGCACCGTGATGATCACCGCCCACGCCTTCGGCGCCGGCAACGATGCGGACTGTGGGCGGGCATGGCGGCGGTCGGTCCCCTATGCGCTGCTGCTGGGGGTGCTGTTCGCCATGGTCTCGCTGCTCGGCGTTCCGCTTTTCCAGGCCGGCGGCCAGACCGCGGAGATGTCTGTCGGCGGCGCCCATGTGCTGGCGGTTCTGGGCCTCGGTGCGCCGGGCATGATGCTCTACATCACCACCGGCTTCTTCCTGGAGGGCGTCAAGCGCCCATGGCCGGGCATGGTTGCCATGGTGATCGGCAACATCGTCAATGCCGGACTGGCCTGGGCGCTGGTGTGGGGCCATGTCGGGCTGGAGCCGCTGGGCGCGGTCGGCTCCGCCTGGGCGACCACCATCGTGCGCTGGGCCATGGGGCTGGGGCTCGTCGCCTATGTCTGGTGGATGCACGACCATGACCGTTGGCAGGTCCGCCGGCCGGTGTCCGACTGGTGGAGCGGTGCCGCACGCCAGCGTCACCTCGGCTATGCCGCCGGGCTCAGCATCGGGGTGGAGAGCGGAGCTTTCGGTGGGCTCGGCCTGTTCGCCGGCATGATTTCCCCGCTGGCGCTGGGGGCCTACACGGTCGGGCTGAACCTGACCGCCCTGCCCTTCATGGCGGCGGTTGGACTTGCCTCGGCCACCGCGGTGCGGGTCGGCGTCGCCTATGGCCGCGGCGACCGCAGCGACATGGCGTTGGCCGGCTGGACCGGCCTCGGCGTCACCAGCGCCATCCTGGCCTGCGTCGGCATTCTCTATCGCAGCGTGCCCGACGCGCTGGGCGCCATCTACTCCAACGATCCGCAGTTGCTGGAGGCGGTGGTGCCGCTGATCGCCTTCACCGCCTGGATCCTGATCGCCGACGGCGGGCAGACGGTGATGGCGAACGCGCTGCGCGGCCGGCACGACGCCTGGATCCCGACAGCACTGCACTTCTTCTCCTACGCGGTGGTGATGATTCCGGTGTCGGCCTTCCTGGTCTTCGGCCTCGGCCACGGTGCCCACGGGCTGTTCGAGGGAATCCTGATCGCCAGTCTGGTATCGGTCACCATCCTCTCGCTCCGATTCGCGTATCTGAGCCGGCGTTGAGCCGGCTTTTCAGCCCCGAATCGTTGTGTGCAATTGCGAGAGTTGCTATATTTCCTGGGCAAAACCTTCGGCCCGCAAGGCCAGTGACTGCCGCGGATTCGTCAAGCGGCGGCGCATTCGAAGAATGAGTGTCCTGCTTGAGCAATACGCCCCTTCCTCCCGCCTCCGACATCGCGCCGATCAACATCGAAGACGAGATGCGGAAATCGTATCTCGACTACGCGATGAGCGTGATCGTGAGCCGCGCCCTGCCCGACGTCCGCGACGGGCTGAAGCCGGTGCACCGGCGCATCCTCTACGCGATGAAGGAGGGCGGGTACGACTCGACCAAGCCCTATAAGAAGTCGGCGCGCATCGTCGGCGACGTGATGGGTAAATACCACCCGCACGGCGACAGCGCGATCTATGACGCCATGGTCCGCATGGCGCAGGACTTCTCGATGCGCCTGCCGCTGATCGACGGCCAGGGCAATTTCGGATCGATGGACGGCGACCCGCCCGCGGCGATGCGCTACACCGAGGCGCGTCTGGCCAAGTCGGCGGAAGCGCTGCTGGACGACATCGACAAGGACACCATCGACTTCCAGGCCAGCTACGACGATTCGGGCCGGGAGCCCACCGTCGTCCCGGCCCGCTTCCCGAACCTGCTGGTTAACGGCGCCGGCGGCATCGCCGTCGGCATGGCGACCAACATCCCGACCCACAATCTGGGCGAGGTGATCGACGCCTGCTGCGCCTACATCGACAACCCCGACGTCACGCTCGAAGAGCTGATGGAGCATGTGCCCGGCCCCGATTTCCCGACGGGCGGCCTGATCCTCGGCCGCTCGGGCAGCCGGGCGGCTTTGCAGACCGGGCGCGGCTCGATCATCCTGCGGGCCAAGACCCATTTCGAGGAGGTGCGCAAGGACCGCACCGCCATCGTCGCGACCGAGATTCCCTATCAGGTCAACAAGGCCAAGCTGATGGAGCGCATCGGCGAGGTCGTGAACGACAAGATCATCGAGGGCATCGCCGACCTGCGCGACGAATCCGACCGCGACGGCGTGCGCGTGGTGGTCGAGCTGAAGCGCGACGCGGTTCCCGACGTGGTGCTGGCCCAGCTGTTCCGCCACACCCAGCTCCAGACCTCCTTCGGCGTCAACATGCTGGCGCTGAACGGCGGCCGTCCGGAACTGATGCATCTGCTGCAGATCATCACCGCCTTCGTCCGCTTCCGCGAGCAGGTCATCACCCGCCGGACGGAGTTCCTGCTCGGCAAGGCGCGCGAGCGTGCGCACACCTTGGTCGGTCTGGCGGTCGCCGTCGCCAACCTGGATGCGATGATCGAACTGATCCGCAGCGCCCCCGACCCGGTCTGGGCGCGCGAGGAGATGATGAACCGCGAGTGGCCGGTCCATGACGTCGGCCCGCTGATTGAACTGATCGACGAGCCGGGCCGCGGCGTCAGCGAACAGGGCACCTACCGGCTGTCGGAAGTCCAGGCCCGCGCCATTCTCGACCTGCGCCTGCACCGCCTGACCGGGCTGGAGCGCGACAAGATCGGCGCCGAGCTGACCGATGTCACCGACCAGATCGCCGATTTCCTCGCCACGCTCGCCAACCGGCCGAAGCTGATGGGGATCCTGCGCGACGAGCTGGTCGAGATGAAGGAACGGTTCGGCACCCCACGCCGCACCGAGATCCAGGATCTGGAGTTCGAGGCCGACATCGAGGACCTGATCCAGCGCGAGGACATGGTCGTCACCGTCAGCCAGTCCGGCTATGTGAAGCGGGTGCCGCTGTCGACCTACCGTGCGCAGAAGCGCGGCGGCAAGGGCCGCTCCGGCATGTCGATGAAGGCGGAGGATGCGGTCAGCGACCTGTTCGTCGCCAACACCCACACGCCGCTGCTGCTGTTCTCGAACCGCGGCATGGTCTACAAGCTGAAGGTCTACCGGCTGCCGCTGGGCAACCCGCAGGCGCGCGGCAAGGCCTTCGTCAACCTGCTGCCGCTGATCGACGGGGAGACCATCACCACCGTCCTGCCGCTGCCGGAAGACGAGGCCGCCTGGTCCGATCTGCACGTCGTCTTCGCCACGTCGAAGGGCAACGTGCGCCGCAACCGCATGTCCGACTTCGCCAACATCCGCTCCAACGGCCTGATCGCCATGAAGCTGGAGGAGGAAGGCGAGCGGCTGATCGGCGTCCACACCTGCTCGGAAACCGACGACGTCCTGCTGGCGACCCGCGGCGGCAAGTGCATCCGCTTCCCGGTCGACGACGTGCGCGTCTTCGCCGGCCGCACCTCCACCGGCGTGCGCGGCATCAAGCTGGCCGACGGGGACGAGGTGGTGTCGCTGTCGATCCTGGCCCATGTCGACGCCACGCCCGAGGAACGCGCCGCCTTCTTCAAGATGAAGCGCGACGAAGGGCTGGAGATGGAGGGCGAGGCCGCTCCGGAAGCCGATGAAGTGCCGACCGACAGCGTCACCCTGTCGCAGGAGCGGTACGAAGAATTGAAACAGAAGGAACAGTATATTCTCACCGTCTCCGACCGCGGCTATGGCAAGCGCAGCTCGTCCTACGAGTATCGCACCGCCGGACGCGGGGGCCAGGGCATCTGGAACATGGAGATGGGCGAGCGTAACGGCTCCATCGTCGCCGCCTTCCCGGTCGAATCGAACCATCAGGTGATGATGGTCACCAACGGCGGCCAGGTGATCCGCATGCCTCTGCACGATGTGCGGGTGGCAGGCCGCAAGACGCTCGGCGTCACGCTGTTCCGCGTGGGGGCGGACGAACGCGTGGTGTCCGTCGCCACCATCGCCGAGGAAGAGGGCGAGAATGGCGTGGGTGAGAACGGCGTCGGGGAGACTGGAGTCGAGGACGGCGGTGACGCCAACGGTTCGGTCGGGTCGGTCGGCGATGCCGGCGGCACCACCGGGCCGAACGAATAACGGACGGGCCTAAAGGGGAACCCATGGCGACCAGCCAGACCGAGACCAGCAAGGGTCGTCGAATCGGTGTCTATCCAGGCACCTTCGATCCGATCACCAACGGTCACATGGACATCATTCAGCGCGCCGCCCGTCAGGTCGACCACCTGATCATCGGCGTCGCCCGGAATGCCGGCAAGGGGCCGCTCTACTCCACGGACGAGCGGGTCGCCATGGTTCGCGAGGATGTGGCCGCGCTGAATGCCGGCGGTGCCAGCATCGAGGTGCGGGCGTTCGACAATCTGCTGATGCATTTCGCCATCGAGATGAACGCCCGCGTCATCATCCGCGGCCTGCGCGCCGTCTCGGACTTCGAATATGAATTCCAGATGGCGGGCATGAATGCCCGTCTGAACCCGAAGGTCGAGACGATCTTCCTGATGTCGTCGGAGAAGCACCAGTTCATCTCCTCGCGCTTCGTCAAAGAGATCGGGCGCCTGGGCGGCGACATCCGCCATTTCGTCTCGGCCCGTGTCGCCGAACGGCTGGCCGAACGCTTCGCGCTGGAGGCCGGCAACGGCACTGTCCCGACGACCAGCCAGACCTGACCTTCGAAACCATGGGTTTGATGGGCGAGTTCGATGCAAAATCCTGCATCCGCCATCAAGCCCATGGTTGACCTTTCAGGCGCGTCTTTCTATGGTGCGCCCACTTCCGGCGGGGGCCAGTTTCCCACCGCCGCGCTGGATGATCCGGTAGCTCAGTCGGTAGAGCACGTGACTTTTAATCATGTGGCCGTGGGTTCGAATCCCACCCGGATCACCATCCTTCCAATCACGCACTGATGAATTCCGGCAGTTTCCTGCCGGCTACATCGACACAAATCCGCACCGCTCGCTCCTTCTCTCCTTACCGAATCAGCGGAAGGGATGAATACGGGTCAAACCCAATTTATTCTTCCAGCGATCCCATTAAGACTCCCAAGCAATCAGGAATGGGAGCTTAGCCATGGATCGGTTGATGAATGCGTCCGTTCGGGCGAAGGTGATTGCCGCCTTTTCGGTGCTTCTGATTGGCATTGCGCTGCTCGGCATGTTTGCGATCAACCGCATGTCGTCTGTCAATGACGAGGCGGCGGAAATTCGCAACAACTGGCTGCCGTCGGTCGCCGCCGTTTCCGAGCTGTATGTAACCTTCTATTCCTATCGCACGGTGGAAGGTGCATTAATCGCGGTGCAGGACGAGGAACGGATCCGCAAGGAAGAGGAAAGCCTCGACCAGACCATCCGCACCATGGAGGAAAGGCGTCTCGCCTATGAAAAGCTGCTGACGCAGGGCTGGGAAACCGAGACTTATCGGAAGTTCGTCGATTCGCTCAACCGCTACGTTGCGATCAGCCGGGACAAGGTGCGTCCACTCGCCCGCAGGAACGAGACCGGCAAGCTGTCCGAACTCTTCATCGGTGAATCGCGGCAGGAATTCCGCACGGCGAAGGCTTTGCTGGAAGAGCTGGTGAATTTTAACCGCGTCGAGGGCGTCAAGGCGGCGGACCATGGCGCCGAGATCTACGTCGTCTCCCGCAACTGGATCATCGGTGCCGTTCTGGCGGCCGTGATGTCCGGCTTCGGCGCCGCCCTGCTGATCCTTACCGCGGTCGTGAAGCCGATCCATGCGCTGACCGGCACCATGGGCCGGTTGGCGAACCGGGAGATGAGCACAGAGATTCCCGGAACGGCTCGCCAGGACGAGTTGGGCTCCATGGCCCGCGCGGTTCAGGTGTTCAAGGACAACATGATCGAGGCCGACCGCCTTGCTGCCGTCGAAGCCGCCGAACAGCAGGCCAAGACGCGCCGCGCCCAAGCCGTCGAACGGTTGCTCACCGGCTTCGAAAATTCGTCGACCGCCGCCCTGCGCACAGTCGCAGCCGCCGCGTCGGAGTTGGACGCCACCGCGCACGGCATGTCGGCGATGGCCCAGCAAACCAGCACCCAGGCCACCGTCGTGGCGTCGGCGGCCGAGCAGACCAGTGCCAATGTCCAGACCGTCGCCACCGCGACCGAGGAAATGGCCAGTTCGATCCGCGAGATCGGCACCCAGATCGCCCGCTCCGCCGACATCGCCGGCAAGGCGGTGAGCGAGGCCAGCCAGACCAGCGACGCGGTCCGCAGCCTCGCCGAAGCCGCGCAGAAGATTGGCGAGGTGGTCGGGCTGATCACCGACATCGCCAGCCAGACCAACCTGCTCGCCCTGAACGCCACCATCGAAGCGGCACGTGCGGGAGAGGCCGGCAAGGGCTTCGCCGTGGTCGCCAGCGAGGTGAAGAGCCTTGCCGGCCAGACGGCCAAGGCGACGGAGGAGATCGCCAGCCAGATCGGCTCCATCCAGCAGACGACGCAGGGTGTGGTGACGGCGATCACCGGCATCGGCGGCACCATCGGCAGCATCAACGACATCACCACCGCCATCGCTGCCGCCATCGAAGAGCAGAGTGCCGCCACCAACGAGATTTCCCGCAACGTCCAGCAGGCCGCGGCCGGGACGCAGGAAGTGACGGGCAGCATCGTTCAGGTGACGCAGGCGGCGGGCGAGGCCGGCAATGCCGCCGGTCAGGTGCTGACCGCCGCCGGCGAGTTGTCCCGGCAGGCCGAACTGATGCGCCGGGACGTCGAAACCTTCCTGGGCGACATCAAGGCCGCCTGAGCGCCACCCTCCCAGCCGCAAACAAAAAGCCCCGCCGAAGCGGGGCTTTTTGTCGTTCCGAAACGGACTGCCGAGATGGCGACCCCAGCTGGATTCGAACCAGCGACCTGCCGCTTAGAAGGCGGCTGCTCTATCCAACTGAGCTATGGGGCCATATCCCGGTTTCTTCCCCCGGATGCCGGTCGCGACTCGAGCCGACACCGGCTGTCGCATAGGCTATCAGAAGCGCGGGCGGTCGGTGCGGAAGTTGTCGGCGTAGTTGCGCGGACGGACGCGGCGGACCGCAGCCTCCTGCACGGTATAGCTCCAGCCTTCGCGCTCCGCGAAGGCGATGGCCTCTTCCTTGGTCTCGAAGGACAAGCGCACCTGGTTCAGCGTGTCGCCGGAGCTGGTCCAGCCCATCAGCGGTTCCGGACGGCGCGGCGTCTCGATCTCGTAATCCAGCATCCAACGGTGAGTCTTGGCCCGGCCGGATTGCATGGCCGTCTTGCTCGGCTGATAGATCCGGACGTTCATGGCTTGCTCGTCTCCCCAAATGCCTGCCGTTGCGTCCTGGCTCCATGGCTTGGACGCGGATTTGTCCTCTGGCGATGGTCGGGGCGCCCGGATTCGAACCGGGGGCCTCCAGTACCCAAAACTGGCGCGCTGACCAGACTGCGCTACGCCCCGTCGCCGCGTTGTGAGATACACGAACGCCACGCCCACGGCAAGCGGAGGGCGCACCGCTTTCGCGGTCTTTTCCATCCCGCCTGCCCTGCCGGTTGTTCGCTGCGGCATTCGGTCGCTCAACAGCCTGTCGTCAACACCGTTCCGGATCCGTTTCGTTGCCATCACTCACCCCCGCACCAGTCGCCATCTTCCTGTTCCAGCCGGACCTTGCCGACCGGCCGGACCGCCGCTCGGCCATCGACCTCGCCCACGAACTGCTGCGAACGGGTGCCGCTGTGGATGTGGTGGCGCCGATGGGCGGAGGACCGCTGCGCGCCGAGTTGGACCCCGCTGTCGGGCAGATCGACCTTGCCAAGCGCCATGCCGCCACATCCCCTCTCGCCCTGGCGCGCATGGTGGCGGAACGGCAGCCGGCGCTGCTGGCGGTTCCGCGGGAGGTGGTCTGGGTCGGCCGGCTGGCGCTATGGCTGGCGCGCAGCAAGGTGCCGCTGGTCGTGCTGACGGGCGAGGTGGAGGCCGACCTCGCGGCTATTCGTGCCGCAGCGCCTCGATCGGGTTGAGGCGGGCAGCCCGTCTGGCGGGGTACAGGCCGAAGAACACGCCGACGATACCGCTGACCACCACCGCCAGAACGACCGAGTCGATCTGGATCAGCGTCGGCCATCCGGCCAGAGTCGCGACTCCCATGGCGGTGCCGATGCCGAGCGCCACGCCGACAGCCGCGCCGATCAGCGACAGGGTGGTCGATTCGATCAGGAACTGCACCAGGATGTCGCGCCGCCGCGCCCCAATGGCAAGCCGCAGCCCGATCTCCCGTGTGCGCTCGGTCACCGACACCAGCATGATGTTCATGATGCCGATACCGCCGACCAGCAGCGAGACTGCCGCCACAGCGGCCAGCAGGAAGGACAGGGCGCGTGACGAGGCATCGCGGGTCGCTGACACCTCCGACAGGTCGCGCATCCAGAAATCGTCGTCCTGGCCGGCAACCAGCCGGTGGCGCTGGCGCAGCAGGTCGCGGATCTGTGCCTGGGCCTCGGCCATGTCGGTGCCGTCGCGCATCTTCACCACCATGGTGTGGATGAAGCGCGGGTTGCTTTTCGCCATGCCCGGAATGTTGCGCTTGGCGGCGGACAGCGGCACGAAGATGACGTCGTCCTGGTCCTGTCCCTGGGTGTTCTGCCCCTTCTCCGCCAGCACGCCGACGACGGTCAGCGGGGTGGAGAAGACCCGCACCGGCTCGCCGATGGGGTCGCCGCCGCCGAACAGGTTGCGCACCACTGTCTGGCCCAGCACCACCACCTTGTTGGCCTGTGCCACATCCTCGTCCGACAGGCCGCGCCCCGTCGCGACACTCCAGTCACGGGCATCCATGTAGTCGGGCGTGATGCCGAACAGCACGGTGCCCCAATTCTGGTTGCCGGCAACGATCTGCAATCCCCAGCGCACCGACGGAGCCGTCACCACCACGCCGGGGATCTCCGACAGCACCGCCAGAGCATCGTCCTCCGTCAGGGAAGAGGCCGTGCCGGCGCCCAGCTTCACTCCGCCCCGGGCGATGCTGCCCTGCCCCACCATGATCAGGTTGGTGCCCAGGCTGGCGATCTGGCGCAGCACCTGATCGCGCGCACCGGCGCCCACCGCGACCATGGCGATCACGGCGGCCACGCCGATGACGATGCCCAGCATGGTCAGCGCGCTGCGCAGCGGATTGGCCCGCAGCGAATCGAGCGCGGCGCGCAGGGCGTCCCAGGCGGTCATGCCGCGGCCTCCGGCGTCTGGTTCACGTCGTCGATCAGCCGGCCGTCGCGGAAGTGCAGGACGCGGGACGCGAAGCGCGCCACCTCCGGCTCATGCGTCACCAGCACGATAGTGATGCCGCGGCGGTTCAGCCGCTGGAACAGGCCGATGATCTCCAGGCTGGTGGCGCTGTCGAGCGCCCCGGTCGGCTCGTCGGCCAGCAGCAACAGCGGATCGTTGACCAGCGCACGGGCGATGGCGACACGCTGCTGCTGCCCGCCGGAAAGCTGGGTCGGCCGGTGCCTTGCCCGCTCACGCAGCCCCACCGAGTCGAGTGCGGCGAGCGCCCGCTCGACCCGCTGGGCGTGGCCGACGCCGGCATAGACCATCGGCAGCATGACGTTGTCGAGCGCCGTCTGCCGCGGCAGCAGGTTGAAGGATTGGAAGACGAAGCCGATGCTGCGGTTCCGCACCGCCGCCAGCGCGTCGGAGGTCAGTCCGGCGCCCTCCTGCCCCGCCACCTCCTGCCCCCCCAGCCGGTAGGTGCCCGAATCCGGGCGGTCCAGGCAGCCCAGCAGGTTCATGAAGGTGGATTTGCCGGACCCCGACGGCCCCATCACCGCAACGAACTCGCTACGCTGGATGACGACGGAGACATCGTCCAACGCATGGACGATCTGCGGCCCCATGCGGTAATGGCGGGTCAGGCGCTCAACCGTAATCAGAGGCACGACCTGAGGCTTGGCCGCTTCAGAAACCAAGGCGCGGTCCCCGGCGGGTGTCGCGGTCGGCCGCGAGGATGCCGGTGATGACCTCCTGCCCCGCCCGCAGGTCGCCGGACACCACCTCGGTGAAGCTGCCGTCGCCAATGCCGAGCCGCACCGGCACACCGACAGGGCTCCCGTTGCCTGGGCTGGGCACCCAGACGGTGCGCGTGGCTTCGGCTGCCCGGCCGGGATCGACCAGTGACTCGAAGCGGTCGCGCTGCGCCGGGTCGAGCAGTCCGGCCATCCGCTCCAGCGTCGCGGTGCGGATGGCGTTGGCCTCCACGCGGCGGCGTTCCGGATCGCCACCTTCCGCATCCAGTGCTGCGAAGCGCTCGCGGGCCTCGGCGACCAGGGCGGCGATGTCGCGCCGCTTGATCTCGTCCAGCTTCAGCCCGTCCGTCACCCGCTTGGCGGCGGCCTCCAGCGCCGCGGCACCGCGCCCGCCATTCAGGCCGCCGGTGGTCGGCGCTGGCGCATCGGCGGAAGACTCTACGCCCGGCGGACGGAAGCGCAGGGCCGCATTCGGCAGTTTCACCGCCGATGGCCGTTCATCCACCGTGATGCGCAGGTTGGCGGTCATGCCGGGCAGCAGCCGCAGTTCCGGATTTTCCACCGTGATGACGACGATGTAGGTGACGACGGTCTGGTCCTCCTTCGGCGCCAGCCGCACCTGCGCCACCCGGCCGGTGAAGCTGTCGCCGGGGAAGGCGTTGACGGTGAAACGCACCGCCATGCCTTCGCGTACCCGGCCGATGTCGGCCTCGTCGATGTTGGCCAACACCTCCATCTGCCGCAGATCCTGGGCGATGGTGAACAGGGTGGGCGCCGACAGGCTGGCCGCCACCGTCTGGCCGGTGCTGACCGCCCGGTTCACCACCACGCCGTCGATGGGCGACCGGATGACCGAGCGGTTGAGGTCGACACGGACCAGCTGCAAGGCCGCCTCGCGCTGAGCCACCTGGGCACGGGCGACCTCCACCTGGGCGGCGGCGACCGCCAGCGACGCTGCGGCGGATGCCTCCGCCGCTTCGGCCTGCCGCTTCTGCGCGCGGGCGGCGATCAGCTGGGCCTGGGCGCTGTGGGCTGCGGTCTCCGTTTTCTCCAGATCGGCGGCGGCGACCACGCCACGGCCCTGCAGGTCACGCCGGCGCCGCAGGTCGCGCTCCGCATCGCGCTGGGCAAGGTCGGCGCGGACGATCTGCGCGTCGGCATTGGCAATGCTGGCGTTGGCATTGGCGAGATCGGCCCGCGCCTTGTCGAGCAGGGCCTGCTGCTGGATCAGCGCCGCCTTGGCGGAATCGACATCGGCACCGGCCTGGGCCAGCCGCGCGGCCAACTGGTCGCCGTTCAGCCGGGCGAGGATCTGCCCGCTGGTGACGCGGCTGTTGAAATCGGCATTGAGTTCGGCGATCTGGCCGGACAGTTGCGAGCTGACCTCAACCGTCACCAGCGCGCTCATGGTGCCAGTGGCGGTGATGGCGCTGACCAAAGGACCTTGCTCCACCCGCGCCAGCCGGTAGGCCGGTCCCGGCTCGGCCCGCGCCAGCACGACATAGGCGGACAGGCCGGCCGCGGCGCTGAGCGCCAGTCCGAGAAAAATCGCCGCCCGCCTGCCTGCTCCCTTGGCCATCGCGCCCCTCCGCACCGCGCCACCTGCACGATGAATCTGGGAGAGTTTACGCGAAAGTCATGGGCTGGGGGGCCGTCTTTCGGCTTTCGGCTTACGGCTTGGCAATGTCCGGCGAGACCACCCGGTCGCCGGGACGGATGCCGAGCCGCGAGGCCATGCCGCCGTTCAGTTCCAGGATCGCCTTGACCGGGCCGTCGGAATTGACGGAATCCAGCGATTCCGGCACCGCCCGCTCATGGATGTTCACGATGCGGCCGTCGGCGGCGATGAACAGCATGTCGAGCGGGATCAGGGTGTTCTTCATCCAGAAGCTGGCGGGCTGCACCCGGTCGTAGACGAACAACATCCCGGCATCGGCGGCCATCGACTGGCGGAACATCAGCCCCTGGGCCTGCTGGCCGGGCGTCAGCGCCAATTCGATGTCGAAGCGGAACTTGCCGCCGCCGGCCGTCTCGACGGTCAGCTTGGATTTCTGGAAACTTTCCAGCGCCAGTGCCGGGAAGGCGACCACCAGCAGCAGGAGTGCCGCCACCACACCCCGAAAATTCCGACCGACCGTCATGCATGTCCCCGAAGGCTGACTTGACCCGTGGATGAGGGAGAGGCGCCAGTGAAGCACGGCGCCCCGCCCCAGCCAAATTAAGCCTGTTTAGGACTTCGCCAGACGGTCGAAGGCCTGGAGCTTCGCCAGCAGCGCCGGCATGTCTGTCAGCGGGACCATGTTGGGACCGTCGCTGGGGGCACAGTCGGGGTTCTCGTGCGTCTCCATGAAGACGGCGGCGACGCCGACGGCGATGGCGGCGCGGGCCAGGACCGGAACGAACTCCCGCTGGCCACCCGAGGTGGTGCCCTGCCCGCCCGGCTGCTGGACGGAATGGGTGGCGTCGAACACCACCGGGAAGCCGGTCTCCGCCATGATCGGCAGCGACCGCATGTCCGACACCAGCGTGTTGTAGCCGAAGCTGGCGCCGCGCTCGCACAGCAGCACGCGCTCGTTGCCCGAGGCGACCAGCTTGGCGGCGACGTTCTTCATGTCCCAGGGCGCCAGGAACTGGCCCTTTTTGACGTTCACCGCGCAGCCGGTTTCGGCGGCGGCGATCAGCAGGTCGGTCTGCCGGCAGAGGAAGGCCGGGATCTGCAGCACGTCCACAGCCTCGGCGACCGGGGCGCACTGGGTGGATTCATGCACGTCGGTGATGACCGGGCAGCCGAACCGCTCGCGGATTTCCGCGAAGATCGGCAGGGCCTTGTCCATGCCCAGACCGCGCGCGGTGGCGATGGAGGTGCGGTTGGCCTTGTCGAAGCTCGACTTGTAGATCAGCCCCATGCCCAGCGCGCGGGTCATCTCCACCAGCGCGGACGCGGTCTCCATCGCATGGTCGCGGCTTTCCATCTGGCAGGGGCCGGCGATCAGGACGAAAGGACGGTCGTTGGCAATGGTCAGGTCGCCGACCTGAACGGCGCGCGGCGTGGTCATCGGAGTGCTCCAAAACAAATCGAGGCGAGAGGGCGCCGCCCTCCCGCGCTCACCCGACAGGGGGTCGGGCAAGGGTCGGAAGACCCTTGCATCCCACTATTCAGGAAATCGGTCAACGGCGCTGGCGTCAGGCCAGATGCGTCCGGAAAAACTCCACCGTCAGCCGGTTCGCCTCGTCGGCCGCATCCCGGTCGTAATGCTCGCCACCCGGCCGGGCGAAGGCATGGTCCATGCCGGGATAGACTTTGGCGGTCACCCATTCGTTGCCCTTCACCCCGGCGACCACCGCATCGCGCTTGTCGGGGCTGGAGAACTTGTCGTTCTCCGCGATGTGCAGCAGCAACGGCTTGGCGATCTTCCCGGCCTCGCCCAGCAGCCCTTCCAGCCCGACGCCGTAATAGCCGACATTGGCGTCGGCGTCCGACCGCGTCGCCATCATGAAGGCAAGCCGGCCGCCCAGGCAGTAGCCGACGCTGCCGGCCTTTCCGGTGCAGCCGTCCTGCCCGCGCACCCAGGCCAGCGCTGCTTTCAGGTCGTCCACCGCCTTGTCCTGATCCATGCCGTTCAGCAGGGCAAAGGCTTGGTTCCATTCCTCTTGCGTCTTATCGGTCAGTTGCACGCCCGGCTGCTGGCGCCAGAACAGGTCCGGGCACACCGCCAGGAAGCCCTGCGAGGCGTACCAGTCGCACATCTCGCGCATCACCGCGTTGACGCCGAAGATCTCCTGAATGACCACCAACCCGCCGGCGGGGGCCACCGTGGGCTTGGCAACATAGGCTGAGAAGCGGCCGCCATCGGCGGCGTCGATCATCACGTCTGACATGGTGCTGTCATCCTCCCGTTGGCAAATCCGCCCCTGATATGGAGCGGAGTTGCCCCCGGTCACCCCGCCTTTCGTCAGAAACCGACACTGACGCCAATGAGGCCGCCGAAATCGCGGCGGTTCTCCTCGCCCAGCCGGGCATTCAGGCCCAGCGTGCCGGTCACCGACTCCGCCAGCTTGAAGGAGGCGCCGGCCGTCAGGTCGACATAGCTGCGGTCCGGCTTCGCCACCGCCACGTCATAGGCCAGCGTGGAAATGCTGCGGCTTTCCACCGTGATGGTGCGCTGGTCGTCCTTGAACTCCCGGTTCAGCGTCACCTTGGCATAGGGCAGGACGCCGCCGAAATCATAGGCCGCCTGATAGCCGATGCTGCCGACCAGCGAGTTGCGGGTCTGCGAGCGGTAGGTGAAGCCGAACAGGCTGTTGTCCTCGCTGAACCCCTCCACCTCGACATGCTGGTAGCGCAGGCCCAGCACCGGGCCATGGGTCAGCCCGCCGGTCATGAACTCATAGCCGCCCTCGGCGCCGATGGAGGCGTTGATGCCCTCGGTGTTGCCGCTGGTCGAATGGTCGGTGCCGTTGATGCTGACACCACGGCGCAGATCGTAGTCGGCGAAGCCGATGGAGCCGACGCCGTTCACGAAGGCGCCGCCCATGCGGTAGACGCCGTAGCCGCTCAGCACATACTCCCGCTGCTTGTAATCGCCGCCGGTGGAGAAGCTGCCGCGGTAATGCGACGCCGTGCCGGCCACGCCGAGCAGCAGGTTCTCGGTGAAACGTTTGTCGATGCCGACGCTGACCGACAGCGGCGTCCCACGTACCTCCGCCTGACCGCCGGCACCGGGGTCGCCGGTGCGGTCGCTGGTCAGCCGGCCGACTCCGCCGCTGATCCAGGCGCCGCTGGTGCCGGGCTTGCGGCTCCACAGGCTGGTCGCCGCCTGGGCCAGGATGGTGGAGGTCAGCCGGTCGCGGGTGTGGATCGGCGATTCGGCGAGCTGCGCCACATTGCCGGGGGCGGTCAGCGCGTTCAGCACGAAGTCCGACACCGCGCGATGCCCGGCCGTGGTCGGGTGAACGCCGTCGGCGAACAGGTAGGTCTGGGCCGCGTTGGGCGCCACCAGCGTCCCGGAGGTGCAGAGCAGCGAACTGCTGGTGGTGCAGGCGGTGCCGGTCACATTGGTGAAGCCGAAGGCCGCCGGATTGGCCGCCGCCGCCCGCAGCAGGGAATATGTGTCGATGGGAATGACCGATACGCCGGCATTCGCCAGCCCCAGCGTGACCAGCTGGTTATAGCCGCTGACCAGCTGCGTGATCTGTGCCGCCGCAGTGGCACCCTGCGCCCGCCCGAGCGGCGTCGATCCGATATCGGGCACCGTCGGCACCAGGATCGTGCGCGCCCCGGCGGCGCGCAGACGCGCCACCTGCGTCACCAGATCGCCGGCAGCCTGCGTCACCGTCGCCTGTGCGGTGGCCGGGTTGTTGAGTGCCGTGAAGATGTCGTTCGCTCCACCCCAGACGGTGTAGAGCGCATTCGGATCGGCCCGGCCGCCGCTGGAGGCGAGATAGCCGGAGATCTGCGTCGCCACGCTGGGGGCGAACGCGGTCGGGCCGTTCGCCGGAAAACCGACCGAGGTGCTCACCCGTGCGCCGCCAACTGCATAGTCGGTGCCGCCCCGCGCAGCCGTGGTGGCGGACGTGCCGAATGCCCCGGCGACGGTCTCCGCCCACACCGGACCCGGGTTGGTGGTGAACTTGCCGCCGACGGGCAGCAGCGACTGGAACGCGCCGCTGTCGGTCAGGCTGTCGCCGAAGAAGATGGTGGAGGAATAATCCGCCGCGAGGGCCGGGACCGCGGCGACCGCAGTCAGACAGGTGGCGAGCGCGGCGATCCTGACGCGATTCATGGCCCTTCCCCGATCAGATTGTTCGATTGTCCGATTTTCAGAGGATCGTCGCACAAGGGTATCGGACGAGCAAGGCACCTGACGTATGGGGAAGGTTACCAGCAGCAAAAAGCCCCGCCGGTGAGGGCGGGGCTTCCGTGGCCAAGGACGGTCGGTCCAAAAAGGTCAGACCAGCCGGCTCTGATCGATGGCCGCCTTGATGAAGGCGGTGAACAGCGGGTGCGGTTCGAACGGCTTGGACTTCAGTTCCGGGTGGAACTGCACGCCGATGAACCAGGGATGGTCGGGGATCTCGACGATCTCCGGCAGTTCCCCGTCCGGCGACAGGCCGCTGAACCGCATGCCGCAGCGCTCCAGACGCTCCTTGTAGTACACGTTCACCTCATAGCGGTGACGGTGCCGTTCGGAGATGTCGGTGGTGCCGTAGACCTCGGCGACCTTGCTGCCGTCCAGCAGCTTGGCCGGATAGGCACCCAGACGCATGGTGCCGCCCAGATCGCCGACCTCGGCACGGCGTTCCAGCGTGTTGCCGCGCATCCACTCCGTCATCAGGCCCACGACCGGGTTGCCCGGCTTGCCCAACTCGGTGGAGCCGGCATCCTCGATCTTCGCCATGTTGCGGGCGGCTTCGATCACCGCCATCTGCATGCCGAAGCAGATGCCGAAGTACGGCACCCTGCGCTCACGCGCAAACTGGGCCGCCCGGATCTTGCCTTCCGTCCCGCGCGAGCCGAAGCCGCCCGGCACCAGGATGCCGTGGACGTTCTCCAGCCGCTTCACCGCCGCATCGTCGTCCTCGAAGATCTCCGAATCGATCCAGTCGAGGTTAACCTTGACGTTGTTGGCGATGCCGCCATGGGTCAGCGCCTCGGCCAGCGACTTGTAGCTGTCGAGCAGGCTGATGTACTTGCCGACCACCGCGATGGTGACCTCGCCCTGCGGCTTGCGCACCCGATCCATGATGCGGGTCCAGCGCGACAGGTCCGGCTCCTTGTCGGTCGGCAGGCCGAAATAGCTCAGGACCTGGGTGTCGAAGCCTTCCTCGTGGTAGCTGATCGGCACCTGATAGATCGAGTCGACGTCGAGCGCCGCGATCACCCGCTCCGGACGGATGTTGCAGAACAGCGCTATCTTCTTGCGCTCGTTCTCCGGAATCGGACGGTCGGCGCGGCACAGCAGGATGTTGGCCTGGATACCGACGCTCAGCAGTTCCTTCACCGAATGCTGGGTCGGCTTTGTCTTCAGCTCACCGGCGGTCGGGATGTAGGGCAGCAGCGTCAGGTGGATGTAGAGCACATTCTCCTGGCCGACCTCATTACCGAACTGGCGGATCGCCTCCAGGAAGGGCAGCGACTCGATATCGCCCACCGTACCGCCGATCTCGATGAGGACGAAGTCCTCGTCGGTGGCGTCGGCGCGGATGAACTCCTTGATCTCGTCGGTGATGTGCGGAATGACCTGGACGGTGCCGCCCAGGTAATCGCCGCGACGCTCCTTCGCGATCACGGTGGAGTAGATGCGGCCGGTGGTGATGTTGTCGCCCTTGCGGGCCGACACGCCGGTGAAGCGCTCGTAATGGCCGAGGTCAAGGTCCGTCTCGGCCCCGTCGTCGGTCACGAAGACCTCGCCGTGCTGATACGGGCTCATCGTGCCGGGATCGACGTTCAGGTACGGGTCCAGCTTGCGCAGCCGCACCTTGTAGCCGCGCGTCTGGAGAAGCGCCCCAAGCGCCGCCGATGCCAGACCTTTGCCCAGCGAAGAAACGACGCCACCGGTGATGAAGATGTAGCGAGTCATGTCCGTCCGAAGAGCTTGAGAGCTGTTCCATGTCCCCAAAGGGGATGGATTTGCCATGTTCCCGTGGGGGACGGAGTTTCCGTATCCCCCGACAGGGGCGAATGTTCCAGTCCCCGGAGAGCCGCAGCGGCGTCAGCCGCAATCAGCCCTCAAAAGAAAGAGGCGGCTTCGGGGAGGCCGCCTCGCTGTCCGCTTCGCACCCGTGCGCTGGGAACTGTCCCGTTACTGGGACACCGGCGGCGCGGGTTGGGTCGGAGCGGCCGGCTGGGCCGGGGCCGCCGGGCTCGCCGGCAGCGTGTCGATGATCGACACCGGGCGCGAATGGCCGCCGGCCAGGATCGCCAGCACGATGCTGGTGGCAAAGAAGCAGCCCGCCAGAATGCCGGTGGTCCGCGTCAGCAGGTTGGCCGTGCCGCGGGTGCTCATCATGCCGCCCATCGTGCCGCCGCCGATGCCGAGCCCGCCGCCTTCCGACCGCTGGATCAGGATCACACCGACCAGCCCGACGGCGATCAGTAGGTGAATGACCAGAATCACCGATTCCATGCGATGCTCACCCCACACCATCCCAAAAATCGAATAGCGCGCCACAGGCCGTCTTAAGGGCCCGTGGCGCGCGCCCATTGTTTGTACCGCGCCATCGCGCGATATGCCAGCGCCAAAATACCTGCGCCTTATCCATTGGCGGCATGGCTGACACCGATTGCGCGCCATGCCGCCAGGGAAGCCCGGCGTCAGCGGCAGGCGGTGCCGATGGCCCAGAAATCGTCGGCCTTCAGCGACGCACCGCCGACCAAAGCGCCATCGACATTCTCCACCGCCATCAGCTCCGCCGCGTTGCTCGGCTTGACCGAGCCGCCATAGAGGATGCGGACCTTGGCGGACTCCGCGATCTTGCCGTCCAGTTCGGCGCGGATATGGGCGTGCATCGCCTTCACATCGTCCGGGGTCGCGGTCTTGCCGGTGCCGATGGCCCAGACCGGCTCATAGGCGATGACGGTGTTCTCTGCCGTCGCACCGGCGGGAATGGAACCGGCCAGTTGCCCAGACACCACGGCGTTGGCCTGACCGGCATCGCGCTGCCCCTCGGTCTCGCCGACGCAAATGATGGCGACGAGGCCCTCCTTGTGGGCGGCCACCGCCTTGGCGTTCACCACGGCATCGCTCTCGCCATGGTCGGCGCGGCGCTCCGAATGGCCGAGGATGACGAAGCGGCAGCCGGCGTCCTTCAGCATGGTCGGCGCCACGTCGCCGGTGTGGGCGCCGGAGGTCTTCGGCGCACAGTCCTGGCCGCCCAGCGCCAGCGGGCTGTCGGCGATCGCCTCGCCCACCGGGAACAGCAGCGGGAAGGGCGGGCAGACCAGCATGTCGAAAGCAACCGGCCCGGCGCCCTTCAGCCGGCCGGCGAGGTCGGAGGCGAGATCCAGCGCGTCGGCCTTCAACCCGTTCATCTTCCAGTTTCCGGCGATCAGCTTCCGGTTGGCGGTCATGGTCGTTTCCTTCTTGTCTCGGCTTTATATGGGAACTTGCGGAACGTTCTTTGCCTCTCGTGACCAAAGCCCATAGCAAGCCCGCTGCGGAATTTCCACTCACCCGACCGGCACACCGACCCCCGAAAGCCATAAGAGACATCTTGTAGCAGTCCCCCGGCGGAGGCCGGCAAACCTCCTTCCGGCAAAGCCGGATCACATCCTTGGCAGAGCCTCACCATACGAAGTGCCATGTTGCAGATGCCCCTTTCCGGAATAGCATCAATTGCAATGAACCAACTCCCCGCGGCGAAGGCCTGACAACCATGAAGAACTTCTCGGACCTGACGGAAAAGGAGCTGCTGGCACTCGCCATCGCGCTGGAGGAGGAGGACAGCCGCATCTATGACGAGTTCGCCCACGGTCTCGCCGACAATTATCCCGACACCGCCAAGCTGTTCCGCGCGATGGCGTCGGAGGAAAGCGGGCACCGCCATCGGCTGCTGGAACTGTTCCAGGCACGATTCGGTGACCACATCCCGCTGATCCGCCGCCAGGACGTGAAGGGCTTCGTCGAGCGCAAGCCGGTCTGGCTGACCCGCCCGCTGGGGCTAGACACCGTGCGGCGGCAGGCCGAATTGATGGAGGCGGAAACCAAGCGCTTCTACACCCGTGCCGCCGAACGGACGCAGGACACCGCAATCCGCCAGCTTCTGGGCGACCTGGCGGAGGAAGAACGGCGGCACGAAGCCAAGGCCGAGCGGCTGGAGGCGAAATACGTCTCGCCCCAGGTGCGCGAGCAGGAGCACGAATCGGAACGGCGCCTGTTCCTCCTGCAGATCGTCCAGCCGGGTCTGGCCGGGCTGATGGACGGGTCGGTGTCCACGCTGGCCCCGCTGTTCGCCGCCGCCTTCGCCACCCAAAGCAGCCATGAGACCTTTCTGGTCGGTCTGGCCGCCTCCATCGGCGCCGGCATCTCGATGGGCTTCGCCGAGGCGCTGTCCGACAACGGGTCGCTGACCGGGCGCGGCAGCCCATGGCTGCGCGGTCTGGTCTGCGGCGCCATGACCACGCTGGGCGGACTGGGCCACGCCCTGCCCTATCTGATCCCGCATTTCTGGACGGCGACCGCCATCGCCATCACCGTGGTGGCGGTGGAACTGGCTGTCATCGCCTGGATCCGCAACCGTTACATGGACACGCCGCTGCTGTCCGCCGCCTTCCAAGTGGTGGTCGGCGGCCTGCTCGTCTTTGGCACCGGCATCCTGATCGGCAGCGCCTGAGTGCGGGAGGAAAAGCCGGTTTCCGGAACGAGCTTGTTCTTGTAACCGGGCGCACGATTGTTTATGTCTGAGTTGCTGTCCTAATTAGAATAAATTGAACCAACCGCGTCGCCATGGCTGACCTTAAAGCGGGCGTAAACCAGCTCTTCCTCCGCGAGGAGGAACTCCGCACCGGGATGGAGCTGCTTTTCTACGCCTATCGCGAATTCACCGCCGAACCGGACGAAATTCTGGCGGAAATCGGCTTCGGCCGCGCGCATCACCGCGTGATCTACTTCGTCGGCCGTTATCCGAAGATTACGGTGTCGGAACTGCTGGCGATCCTGAAGATCACCAAGCAGAGCCTGTCGCGCGTGCTGGGCGAGCTGGTCCGCCAGGGCTTCATTGACCAGCAGACCGGTGCCCGCGACCGAAGGCAGCGGCTGCTGGAGCTGACGGAAAAGGGTGTGGAGCTGGAGCGCCAGCTGTCCGAGACCCAGCGTCAGCGCATCGCCCGCGCCTATCGCATGGCGGGGGCCGAGGCGGTGGAGGGTTTCCGCAAGGTGATGATGGGCATGCTGGACGAGGAGGACCGGGCGAAATTCGCACCGCCCGTTCCCCCTGCCCGTCTTGCCATCAAACGCTGATCCGGAAAATGTCGTAGCGGATCAGCCGGCTTTCGATTCGATAGTCTCCGCCGGAGCTGCGGTTTGGGCCTCCGCCGGCGTTGCCTCGGTCGGCTTTGCTTCGGTTGCGCCGTCAGCCGGCTTTTCAGCGGCCGTCTTCGCCTCGTTGGGATTGCGGCGGCGGAAGCCGCCCTTGCGGTACACCACGTTTTCAGAAGCGCCCGGTGGGCATTGAACGATGTTCCCGCCCTTCGCCAGGAAGGCACGGGTCATGTCGGCGAGGTCTTGGGCGTCCAGGTCCCGGGGGTCGTTGGACCTGTGGTGGTCGGCCATCGTGATCGCTCCTCGTGTCTCTCGGCCCTCAGCGGAGGGCACATGGAGGTTAACACGGATCAAGGCCAAAACGGCCAAGCGCTTACACGACTGCCCGCCATGCATACCCAAGATATGTTCGACAGGCACCTCTATGTCGATTGCGGGGAGCCGCGTTATAGTCCGGCCATGACCGAAGATCAGCCCCACATCCTGGTCGTCGACGACGACACCCGCCTGCGCGAACTCTTGCGCAAATACCTCGCCGGCAACGGCTTTCTGGTCAGCACCGCCCGCGATGCCGCCGATGCGCGGGCACAGCTGGGCGGGCTCGCCTTCGACCTGCTGGTGCTCGACATCATGATGCCGGGCGAATCGGGGCTGTCGCTGACCGAATCGCTCCGGCGCGAGCGGGACCTGCCGATCCTGCTGCTGACCGCCCGCGACGAGCCGGACGACCGCATCGCCGGGCTGGAAGCCGGGGCCGACGACTATCTCGCCAAGCCCTTCAACCCGCGCGAGCTGCTGCTGCGCATCAACTCCATCCTGCGCCGGCAGGCGGCACGCCCGCCGGAATCGACGGCCCCGCCGGCCGCCCCGGTCCGGCTCGGTCCTCTCACCTACCTGCCCGACCGGGACGAGTTGCGCCAGGGCGACGAGGTGATCCGCCTGACCACGGCGGAGGCCAGCCTGCTGCGCATCCTCGCCACCTCGCCCGGCATCACCTTCACGCGCGACGAGCTGACCGAACGCAGCAAGGTCGCCGGCAATGCCCGCACCGTCGATGTCCAGGTCACACGCCTGCGCCGCAAGATCGAGGCCGACCCGCGCGAGCCGCGCTACCTCCACACCGTCCGCGGCGAGGGGTATGTGCTGAGGCCCGATCCGTGACGGCGAGCGGGCAGGCCGGGGCTGACAATGCAGCGGCCAAGCGGGCGGCGGTCCGCCGGGCCGAACGGCGGCGGCGTACGCCGTTCCTGAAAAGGTTCCTGCCGCGCACCCTGTTCGGCCGGTCCCTGCTGATCATCGTCACGCCGGTGATCCTGGCCCAGGCGGTGGCGACCTGGATCTTCTACGACCGCCATTGGGATACGGTGACGAACCGGCTGGCCTATGGGGTTGCCGGCGACATCGCCACCGTCATCGCCGTGCTGGAACACGACCCGACGCCGGAGGGCCGCGACTGGACGCTGGCCACCGCCGCCCGCACCACCGACCTGATCGTCACGCTGGAGCTTGGCCAGATCCTGCCGGAGCAGCGTCGCCAGCAAAGCGGCCTGCTCGGCGGCCTGCTGGAACGCACGCTGGGCAAGGCGCTGGATGAGCGGGTCGGCCGCCCCTTCACGATAAACACCCGCGTCGCCCACGAATGGTACGAGATCCGGGTGCAGATGGCCGACGGCGTGCTGTCGGTGATGTCGCCGGAACGCCGGCTGTTCACACCCACCAGCTACATCTTCATCCTGTGGATGGTCGGGTCGGCCATCGTGCTGTTCGCCGTCGCCATCCTGTTCATGCGCAACCAGATCCGGCCGATCAAGCGGCTGGCGATTGCCGCCGATGCGCTGGGCAAGGGACGCGACGTCTCCAACTTCAAGATGGAGGGGGCGACGGAGGTACGGCAGGCGGCATCCGCCTTCCTGCTGATGCGCGAGCGCATCCAGCGCCAGATCAACCAGCGTACGGAGATGCTGGCTGGCGTCAGCCACGATTTGCGCACGCCGCTGACCCGGATGAAGCTGGCGCTCGACATGATCGAGGATCCCGACCTCGACCCTGAGGTGGAGGAACTGAAGGCTGACGTCGCCGAGATGGAGGAGATGATCGAAGGCTACCTCGCCTTCGCCCGCGGCGAGGGGACCGAGGCGGTGCAGCCGACCGACCTGACCCGCCTGCTGAACGAGGTTGCCGCCGGCGCCCGGCGCGAGGGAACCGAGGTGACGCTGACCGCACCGGAGGGGCTGTCCCTTCCGCTGCGGCCCAACGCGGTCCGCCGCTGCATCGCCAATCTGCTGGTCAATGCCGGCCGTCACGCCGGCACCGCCTGGGTCAAGGCGGAGCGGAAGGACGGCGTGATCGAAATCACCGTGGACGACGACGGCCCTGGCATTCCCGCCTATCTGCGCGACGACGTGTTCAAACCGTTCTTCCGCGTCGACAGCAGCCGCAACCTCGACACCGGCGGCTCGGGCCTGGGGCTGACCATCGCACGCGACGTGGCGCGCAGCCACGGTGGCGACATCACGCTGGACGACAGCCCTTACGGCGGCCTGCGCGCGGTGATCCGGCTGCCGATCTGATCCGATGAGGGGATGCCATGAAAAAGCCCGCCTTCGTTCAGGCGGGCAATTCATGTCATGCAATGACGGCCTCGTCCCCCACCCTCCCTGCAAGCAGCAAAGCGCAGGCAGGAAAGGTGGGAACGGGGGCAATGGACGAGCGCGGGGTTACTGGTTCGCCGCCGCCGCGACGACATTGGCGCCGGCAAGCTCGCCGCCGATGCCGTTGTTCAGCGCCCAGATGGCGGCCTGGGTGCGGTTGGAGGCGTTGATCTTGCGCAGCAGGCTCTTCAGGTGAACCTTTACGGTGGCTTCCGTGATGTTCAGATGGTTGGCGATCATCTTGTTGCTGTCGCCGTTCAGCAGGCAGCGCAGGATCTGCACCTCGCGCTGCGACAGGCCCTTGCGCGACACCGGCATCTCGGTGCCGTTGCCGTTGACGCGGCCGGAGATCAGCAGAGCTGCCAGATGGGTCGGGAAGACCTTCTCGCCCATCATCACCAGCTTCAGCGACTGGGCCAGCGCGTCGGACGACAGGTCCTTCATCAGATAGCCGTCGGCACCGGCTTCCAGCGCGTTCGCCAGGCGGCGGGTGCACAGGTCGCTGGTCAGAATGACCAGCCGGGTTTCCGGCAGCAGGGCGCGCAGGCGGCGCATGCCGTCGGCTTCCTCGTCGCCGCCATTCTGCAGGTCAAGAAGGACCAGCTGAGGCCGAATGCCGTTCTCGACCGAACCCAGCGCCTCCCGCAGGTTTCCCGCCTCGGCGACGATCTGGAAGGGCGAATCATCGAGCAGGCGTTTCAGCCCCTCGCGAAACAGCTTGTTCGAGTCGATAAGAAAAGCGCGCACTGAGTCCATCGTCCGCTCCCGCAATTTTAGTCGATCGTCATGACGTCGTGGCCAGGATGAAGGCCGTTGTACAGAGGAAGGTCCCGACGCATTGGCGATTCGGCGATTACCCCTCGATAGCTTCGGCAGGCCGTTATTTAGGGGGAGGTTACCCCCGTGTCGTGTCCTACGGTACCACTCTCCGGAGTTAAAAGAAGAACGCATTGGACATATGCGCAAAGCCTCCCCAAGATTTCCGGATCCAAAGATATCACAGCAGCGAACATTGTTATGCGCAAAGGCATTAACTGTTTTGTTAACCACCACTTATTTGCGTATGAGCGTATCTCCTAAGCAATCAATGCCGCAAAATTCTCACATCGGGTTGCTCCGATCACTGCCGACGGGATGACGCCAACGGATACCCCGAATGGAACATGCGTACTTTCGACATAGAAGAGGGCGCCGCCATCGTCGTAGCCTTGACCCTGCCCGGTCGCGCATGCGCATTTCCGCCGGCTTCCGCCACCTGGCGGAGAGAGGATGAGGACAGGATGGGCTGGCAGATCATCGCCGCCGCAATGGCGGGCTATCTTGTGCTGCTAGGGCGCAGTGCCTGGAAACAGGGCGAGTTCCTCCAGTACCTGCGCAGCCTCGCCATCGTCGCCACCCTGTGCGCCCTGCTCGCCGGCGCCGTCGCCCTGGCGATGTTGCTGGACGGCGCATAGGCGCGCGGCCAGCCCCTTCTCCCACTGCCCACAAACGAAAAGGGCGCCGGCGGTTTCCCGCCGGCGCCCTTCTTCATTGCCCGCAGGCGATCAGCTGAGCGGGATCGCCACAAAGCGCAGGTCGCCCTTGCGGTCGACCAGCAGAAGCACCGACTTCTTGCTCTGCTCCTTGGCCTTCTGAACCTTGGCGGTCACGTCCTCGGGCTTGCGGACCTCTTCCTGGCCGACCTCGATGATGACGTCGCCGGCGCGCAGGCCCTTTTCCGCCGCGGTGGAGTTGCCCGCCACGTCGGTGATGACCACGCCCTTCATGTCGGGCTTGATCTCGTACTGCTGGCGCAGCTCCGGGGTGATGGCGGTCAGCTTCATGCCGAGGGATTCGGTCGGCTTCTGGGCCGGGGCCTTGTCCTTGGGCGGCTGCTTCTCGTCCGGACCGGCGGCGAGCAGACCCTGCTCCTCCGCGGCCTCAAGCTCACCGACCTTGACCTGGACGGTCTGCGACTTGCCCTTGCGCCACACTTCGACCGGAACGGCCTTGTCGATGGAGGTTTCGGCGACGACACGCGGCAGGCGGCGCATCTCGTCGATTTCGCGGCCATCGAACTTGGTCACGACGTCGCCGGCCTGGATGCCGCCCTTTGCGGCCGGGCCATCGGGAGTGACGGAGGCGACCAGCGCGCCCTTGTGGCCGGGCAGGCCAAGGCTTTCGGCGATCTCCGGCGTCACCGCCTGGATGCGCACGCCCAGCCAGCCGCGGCGGGTCTTGCCATAATCCTTCAGCTGCGCCACCACCTGCTTGGCGAGGTTGGACGGAATGGCGAAACCGATGCCGACCGACCCGCCCGACGGCGAGAAGATGGCGGTGTTGATGCCGATGACCTCGCCGTTCAGGTTGAACATCGGGCCGCCGGAATTGCCGCGGTTGATCGAGGCGTCGGTCTGGAGGAAATCGTCGTACGGGCCGGCGTCGATGTTGCGCTGGCGCGCCGAGATGATGCCGGCGGTGACCGACCCGCCGAGACCGAACGGGTTGCCGATGGCCAGAACCCAGTCGCCGACGCGCATGGCGTCGCTGTCGCCGAAGGGAACGGCGACCAGCGGGTGGCTGGTCTTGATCTTCAGCAGGGCGAGATCGGTCTTGCTGTCCTTGCCGATCAACTCCGCCTTGATGTTGGTGTCGTCCTGCAGGATGACAGTGATCTCGTCGGCATCCTGAACGACGTGGTTGTTGGTGACCACATAGCCGTTCTTGGCGTCGATGATGAAGCCGGAACCGAGCGACGTCGCCTTGCGCTGCGGCTGGTCCTGCTGCTGCTGGCGGTCGAAAAAGTCCTTGAAGAAGTCCTCGAAGGGCGAGCCCGGCGGAAACTGCGGGACCTCCGGCCGCTGGCCCTGCGGACGCTGCGGCGCGTTCTGGCTGGTGGAGATGTTGACGACCGCCGGCAGCAGCTTTTCCGCCAGATCGGCGAAGCTGCCGGGCGCATTGCGGTTCGGCGTTGCAGCTTGAGCTTGAGCCGGAGCGGCGGCGATGCCGCCCATCACGGCGCCGCCGGCCATGACCGACGTCATGCCCCAGACGATCGCGGCGACCAGCGGCCGGACGCCCGCCTTGCGAGGCCGGGCCTCGGCCACGGCGCCGCGCGTGGCGGGTTCGAAGTTGGGTATGCGAATCAACGTGCTCTCCCTACCAGACGTCCGGCCGATTCCATGGACGGGAGCGGCCGCCCAGTTCTGGGCCATATATGTGTTGGGCCAAGAGTATGGCCGCAAGATGGCGTGCCGGTCCAGTCGGCACCAGTGGAAAACTTAAGGCCGGAGTTTTCTTTTGAACTCTTGCTGCGGACCGTAGCTCCATCGGCTCGCCCGGCCCGACAGCATTGCGGCCGGACCGGGGGAGACCCCGATCCGGCCGCAAGCCGTTTTGAACCTGTCGCGCGGCGTTACTGCGCCGGAGCGGCCGGCGCGGGGGCCGGTGCCGGAGCCGGCGCACCACCGCCGACCTGCGGGCCGGCGCCGTTGAAGTAACGGAAGAACTCGCCGGTCGGCGACAGCACCATGGTGGTGTCGTTGCCGTTCAGCGACTTCCGATAGGCTTCGAGCGACCGGTAGAAGCCGTAGAAGGCGGGATCCTGCGAGGTCGCCTCGGCGATCAGCTTCAACGCGCTGTTGTCGCCTTCACCGCGCAGGATCTGCGCGTCGCGCTGGGCCTCGGCGATGATGACCGTGCGTTCGCGTTCGGCACGCGACTTGATCTGCTGCGACTGCTCCTGGCCCTGGGCGCGGGCCTCGGACGCTTCGCGTTCACGCTCGGACCGCATCCGGGCGAAGATCGACTGGCTGGTCTCCTCCGGCAGGTCGGCGCGGCGGATGCGGACATCGACGATCTCGATGCCGAAGCGCTTGGCCTCGTCGTTCACCTGCCCCTTGATGTCGGTCATGATGCGGGCACGTTCGTCCGACAGCACGGCCAGCACCGTGACGTTGCCGAGCACGCGGCGCAGGGCCGAGTTGACGATGGAGTTCAGGCGGGTTTCGGCCACCGCCTCGGTCCCGGCGGTCTGGTAGAAGCGCAGCGGGTCGTGGATGCGGTAGCGGGCGAAGGCATCGACATCCAGGCGCTTCTGGTCGGCCAGGATGACCTGCTCCACCGGCGGGTCGAGGTCGAGGACGCGGCGGTCGAGCAGCCGGACCTCCTGAATGAAGGGGATCTTCACCTTCAGGCCCGGATCCTGGATCACCCGGCGTGGCTCGCCGAACTGCAGGACGAGCGCCTGCTGGGCCTCGTTGACGGTGAACAGGGCGGACGACGCGACGACGCCGAGGGCGACGATGGCGATACCGGCGATGGCGAGGGTGCGTTTCATGATGCGATCCTCCTCACTGGCCGGACATTGACGGGTTCTGAGAATTCTGGGGCAGCGCGGACAGCGGCTGCGTCTGCGTGCCGGACCGCGCGCCCCCCTGGTTGCCGCCCTGGTTGGACGGAGCCTGACGCGGCGCCTGCTGCTGCGGGGCCGGCGTGGCGTTCGGGGCCAGCTGGTTCAGCGGCAGATAGGGCACGACGTTCTGCGCCGAACCCTCGACGATGATCTTGTTCCGGCCGCGGAAGATCTCCTCCATGGTCTCCAGATACATGCGCTTGGACGTGACGTCCTTGCTCAGCGCATAGGCCTCGTAAACCTTGCGGAAGCGGTCGGCGTCGCCCTGCGCCAGGCTGACCACCTGCTCGCGGTAGGCCGAGGCCTCCTGCACCAGCCGCTCCGCCTCGCCGCGGGCGCGCGGGATGATGTCGTTGCGGTAGGCTTCCGCCTCGTTGCGGGCACGCTCGCGGTCGGCGCGGGCACGCTGCACGTCGTTGAACGCGTCGATGACCGGCTGCGGCGGGTCGGCCTTCTGCAGCTGGACCTGGGTGATCTCGATGCCGGCCTGATACTCGTCCAGCATGGTCTGGAGAAGCTGGCGGGTCGAGGTTTCGATCTGCTGGCGGGCCTCGGTCAGGGCGGGCTGCAGGTCGGTGCGGCCGATGACCTCGCGCATCGCGCTCTCGGCGGCCTTCTTCACCGTCACTTCCGGCTCGCGGATCTTGAACAGGAAGTTGCCGGCGTCCTTGATGACCCAGAACACCGTGAAATCGATGTCGACGATGTTCTCGTCGCCGGTCAGCATCAGCGACTCGTCCGGCACGTCGCGGTCGTTGCGGCCGCCGCCGACGGAGGACCGGTAACCGACCTCGATGCGGTTGACGCGCGTCACCTTGGGCAGCAGCACCGTCTCGATCGGCGATGGCAGGCGGTAGCGCAGGCCGGGCTGTTCGGTGCGGGTCCACTCGCCGAAGCGCATGACGACGCCCTGCTCGTCCGCCTCGACGCGGTAGATGCCGCTGGCGAGCCAGATCAGGCCGAGCACGCCGGCGACCAGCGCCACGCCGCGGCCGCTGCCGAAGCCGCCGGGCATGGCACGCCGCAGGCGGTCCTGGCTGCGCCGCAGAAGATCCTCAAGGTCGGGAGGCTGCGGGCCACCGCCACCGCCGCCATTTCCTCCGCCCTGGGGACGGCCCCACGGGTTGCCCGGGCCGTTGTTGCCCGGCGGGGGACCCCAGGGGCCGCCACCTCCGCCCCCACCTTGATTGTTCCACGGCATCCGACTCAGTCCCCCTCTGCGATTCGTCCCATCATGTGGAAGCGCAATGGCTTAAGCCCCGCGCATCCCTTTACCGATCTCGTCCGTCGGTCCTATAGTCCCCCATACCCTTCGGCAAGGATTCCACCAACGGATATCCGCCAATATCGGGAAGACAGCGGAGTTTTCAACCATGGCGCAGATCAGCGAAGCTCAAGTCATGCAGGCGCTGAAGACCGTCATCGACCCGGACCGGGGCGGCGACATCGTCAGTTTGGGCATGTTGTCGGGCCTCGTGGTGCGCGACGGGCATGTCGCTTTTTCCATCGAAGTGGACCCCAAGCGCGGCGCGCAGGCCGAACCCCTGCGCCACGCCGCCGAGAAAGCGGTCGATGCCCTGCCCGGCGTCCTTTCGGTCACCGCGGTACTGACCGCCCATCGCGCGGCACCGCAGGGTGCGGCACAGAGCCACACGCATTCGCATGGTGGGCAGCACGGCCACTCCCATGGTCATTCCCATGGAGGGGCACCGCAGGGCGACCCGCAGAAGCCGCTGGTTCCCGGCGTGAAGGCCATCGTCGCGGTGGCGTCCGGCAAGGGCGGCGTCGGCAAGTCGACCACCTCAGCCAATCTGGCGCTGGCGCTGGCGGCGAACGGGCTGAAGGTCGGCCTGCTCGATGCCGACATCTACGGCCCGTCGATGCCGCGCATGATGGGGATCGCCGGCCGACCGAACAGCCCCGACGGCAAACGCCTGGAGCCGATGGAGAATTTCGGCATCAAGGTCATGTCCATGGGCTTCCTGGTCGCCGAGGACACGCCGATGATCTGGCGCGGACCGATGGTGATGAGCGCGTTGCAGCAGATGCTGCGCGACGTGAATTGGGGCACCCTCGACGTGCTGGTGGTGGACATGCCGCCGGGCACCGGCGACGCCCAGCTGACCATGGCCCAGCAGGTTCCGCTGGCAGGTGCGGTGATCGTCTCCACCCCGCAGGACATCGCCCTGCTGGACGCCCGCAAGGGGCTGAACATGTTCCGCCGCGTCGACGTGCCCGTGCTGGGCATCATCGAGAACATGAGCTATTTCTGCTGCCCCAACTGCGGCCACCGCACCGACATCTTCAGCCACGGCGGCGCCCGCAAGGAAGCCGACGATCTGGGCATGGAGTTCCTCGGCGAGATCCCGCTTCACCTGTCGATCCGCGAGACCTCCGATCAGGGCCATCCCATCGTGGTGTCGCAGCCCGATTCCGAGCATGCCCAGGTCTATCGCCGGATCGCGATGCGCCTGTGGGAAAAGATCGGCGGCGGCACCGGCGGCCGTGCGGCGCCGCGCATCGTCGTGCAGTGACCGGTCAGGGGTGGGAGGTCATCTCCCACCCCGTCGCGTTCATCCGTAGCGCCGCAAGGCTTCCACCGTCAGCCCCAGGCCGACGGAGCCGAAGATGTTGCCTTCCACCACCCGCGCGCCCGGCGCCTCGGCCAGGATCGCCGCGCGGACCTGGGGCAGCAGGGTGGAGCCGCCGGTCAGGAACACCGCGTCGATGCGGTCGGCGGTCACGCCTGCGTCGGACAGGCAGTCGCGGATGCGCGTGCCGATGCGGGCCGCCAGCGAGCCGGTGGCGCGGTTCAGCGCCTGCCGATCCACCGCAAGGGCAAGGTCCCCGTCGCCCCAATCCAGCGCCAGCTGCGTCGCCTCATGGTCGGACAGGGCGATCTTGGTGCGCTCCACAGCCATCGCCAGCGCATGGCCCTGGCGATGTTCGACCACGCCGATCAGGCGCTCGATCTTCTCCGGCTCGGCGGAATCGCGTTGCAGGCGCTCCAGTTCGGCCATCGCCTTGGCGGTGTAGAGGAAGTTGATCTTCGACCAGGTGGCCAGATCGAAATAGATGCTCTTCGGCGCCAGCAGCCCGGCGCGCTTCATGGCGCTGCCCAGCCCCAGCTCGGGCATGGCGGTGGCGAGGCTGAGGTCACGGTCGAAATCGGTGCCGCCGACGCGGATGCCATCGTTGGCCAGGATGTCGCCGGCTCGGTCGGCCTTGCCGCGCCGCTCCGGCCCAATGCGCACGACCGAGAAGTCGGAGGTGCCGCCGCCGATGTCGGCGATCAGCGCCAGTTCCTCGCCCGCCACCTGCTGCTCGTAATCAAGCGCGGCGGCGATAGGCTCGAACTGGAAGGAGACGTTGCGGAAGCCGGCGGCCCGGGCGATCTGGCCCAGCGTCTCTTCAGCCGCGGCATCGCCGGCCGGATCGCCATCGACGAAATGGACCGGGCGGCCGACGACGACGTCGCCCAGTTCCCCGCCCAGCGCATCCTCGGCCCGCTTCTTCACCAGATCGAGGAAGGTGCCGATCACCGCGCGGAAGCTGATGCGGCCCTTGCGGAGTGCCGTGTCGGCGTCGATCAGGTCGGTGCCGAGCATCGACTTGATCGAGCGCATTAGCCGCCCTTCCACCCCAGACACATAGCCGTCGATGGCGGCCTGGCCGATGGTGGTGCGGTCATGTTCGAAGTCGAAGAACACCGCGGTCGGCAGGGTCGTCCGCGTGCCGTCCAGCGCCAGCAGACGGAAGCCGTCCGCATCCTGTACGCCCAGCGTCGTGTTCGAGGTGCCGAAATCGAGCCCGCACGCCGTCATGTCCCGCCTCCTGCCCGGATGACCGGTACGGCCAGCCGCCGCACCGGAAAAGGGGCGAGCGTATAACGGCTCCGGACCGCCGGATCAAGCGCCCTGCCGATCGATCGTCACATGTGGCGCATCGCCCTGCCCGCCAGAGGACGGCTGGCCAGCACCACCGGCAGCAGGAACAGGGTCAGGTTGGTCCAGGAGAAGGCACGTCCCCGCCCCTCCTCCCTGCCCCGGCCTCTACCCCTGCCGTGCTCCGGCTGCCGTTCCATCCAGCCGCCGCTGGCGCCCTGATATTCCGGCATGGCCGTCAGCACGCCGCCCGAGGTGTCGGGGGCCGAACGGTTCTGGAACATGTCACGCTCGATGGTGTGAGCGAGCGCTCGCTCGGTCATCTGCGGCGCCATGGCGTTGCCGACGGCGGCGAGACGCCCCTCGGCGCCGACGAACAGCTCGCGCTGGGGATTGGCCGCCAGCGACAGGATGGCCGCAGCGACCTCCTCCGGCGGGTGGATCGGGTTCAGCGGCTTGATTGCCCGGCCGGTGTAGTTGGCGGCATGCTGCCACAGCGGGGTGTCGATGGAGGCCGGCATGACCATGCAGACATGGATGTCGGGCTCGTCCACCAGCTCCTGACGCAGGGATTCGGAGAAGCCGCGCACGGCGAATTTCGCCGCGGTGTAGGGGGTGGCATAGCGCTGGCCGATGTTGGACACCATCGACGCGGTGTTGATGACGATGCCCTCCCCGCGGTCGAGGAAATGGGGCAGCACGGCGCGGCAGCCATGGACCATGCCGAAGAAGTCGGTGCGCACCACCTGCTCGAACACCTCGTCGGGGATGTCCTCGAAACGGCCGAAGGCGATGACGCCGGCATTGTTCACCCAGACGTCGATGCCGCCGAACGCTTGGATGGCACGGTCCGCCAGAGCCTGCATCGCGCGCTGGTCGGTCACGTCGGTCGGCACCACCATGGCGCGGCCGCCGGCTTCGATGCACTCCTCCGCCACCTCGTGCAAAGCCGCCATCCGCCGGGCGGCCAGGATCACCGCGGCCCCCTGGCTGGCGAACTCCAGCGCGGTCGCCCGACCGATGCCGCTGGAGGCGCCCGTGATGACAACCACCTTGTCGCTCATATCGCTGCCCGGCCGCTTCGCCATGACCGCAATCCTTTCGTCAAAGTTTCTCGGGGCAAATTCCTTGCGATTGCGCCGTACAACAGCGCAGGGACCGGAAAATTTCGGACGAGGGTCGACCGCGGCGCATGCGGCATTCCCGCCGCCGGTCTGGAGATGCGGAGACGAACCGGCTACAGTCACATGTCCTCGTTAAGGATTTTGTCCTCAACCAGTGTGGAGCGGGCGCGGTGCCGGCGAGAGAGCTTGACGTGAAGGGGCTGCATTGCCCGTTGCCCATTCTGCGCACCCGCGCCCTGCTGAACGGGATGGAGGCTGGGGAGGAGCTGGTGGTCTACGCGACCGACCCGGCCTCCGTCATCGACTTCAAGCATTTCTGCAACACGACCGACAACGCGCTGCTGTCGCACGAAACCCAGCCCGACGAAATCCACAAGACGGTCTTCGTCTACCGCATCCGCCGCGGCGTCTGAGGCGTCCATCGCCGCCCGTCCGCCGTCCCGCGAAAGGTCCATGCCCCGATGCCGCTTCTCCCCGCGATTCTGCCGCCCCTGCGTCCCGGGGCCGTCATCCATGGCCCCGGCTCCTATGGCGTCGATACGCTGCTGGACGGCTTTTCGGCGGAGCTGAAGCGGCGCGGCTTCCGTGTCGGCGGACTGGTCCAGCGCAACCACGGGACGGGCGAAGATTGCGCCGAGCGGATGGAACTGGTCGATGTCGCCACCGGTCACGCCTATGACATCACCCAGAAGCTGGGCCGGGAATCGCAGTCCTGCCGCGTCGATCCGACCGGCGTGGCGGAAGCCAGCCAGGCGATCCGCAACGCCGTCGCGTCGGGCGTCGACCTGCTGGTGGTCAACAAGTTCGCCGGGCTGGAATCGCACGGCGACGGCCTGTCGGACGAGATGCTGGCCGCCATCGCCGAAGGCATTCCCGTACTGACCAGCGTCGGCAGCCGCTATCTCAACGAATGGCAGACCGCGACCGGCGGCTTCTGCGACCTGCTCTCCCCGGTGGCCGACGCGCTATGGCGCTGGTGGGGACCGCAGCGGATGTACCAGGATCTGGTGCAGGGCGTCGCCGATGCCGACGTCCGCCGTGTCGTCACCGGCGACAAATGGGTGCTGGTGGAAACCGCCGATGGCCTCGGCGTCGCCGCAAGGCAGGCGCCGGCGGCAGAGGGCGCAGCAGAGGACACTGCGCAGCCCTGGATCGGGCGGGGCCTGCGCGATCTTGCCGCCATGGCCGCTCAGTCCTGGGATCCGCTGGAGATCGCCGTCGGTGTCGCCGCCTTGAACGCGCATTACAACCGGCCCGACGTGACCGGCGTCCCCGGCAACGGGCTGAACCTGTTCGCCGCGGTCGAGGGCCGGGTCGTGGTGATCGGCGGCTTCCCGCAGCTTGCCCGCCGCCTGCCCCGCGCCAAGGTGATCGACATGAACCCGCAGGAGGGCGAGTACCCCGAGGCCGCCTGCGACTGGCTGCTGCCGGGCGCCGATGCGGTGGCCATCACGGCGTCGGCCTTCGCCAACCGCACCTTGCCCCGCCTGCTGCGGGTTTCGGCGGGAGCGGAGGTGGCAATGGTCGGCCCCGGAACGCCGTTGACCCCGCGCCTGTTCGATTACGGGATCCAGTCGCTGGCCGGTTTCGTCGCCATCGACCGCGAAGCGGTGGTGCGCACCATCGCCGGCGGCGGCGGTTCGCGCGATTTTCATCCCTATGGCCGGATGGTCACGCTGCACCGGCCACCCCACTCTTAACTGAACAAGAATACCGGAGGAGTTGAGACCCCATGGCCGATCTGGACCATCAGACCCGCATTGAACTGGAAGCAGCTGCCTTCCGCGGTCTGGTCGAACATCTGCGCAAGCGCACCGACGTGCAGAACATCGACCTGATGAATCTCGCCGGCTTCTGCCGCAACTGCCTGTCGAAATGGTATGCGGCGGCGGCCAAGGAACGCGGCGTCCAGCTGTCCGACGAGGATGCCCGCATCGCCGTCTACGGCATGCCCTATTCCGAATGGAAGCAGAAGCACCAGAAGGAAGCCACGCCCGAACAGCAGAAGACGTTCGAGGATACCAAGCCGCTGCACGCCGAGATCAGCGGCCACCGGTAAGCCACACTAACCTTCACCAAGCCCCCTTCCCGCGCCGATGCACGGAGAAGGGGGCAACGCCTCAGGCGTTCACCGAAAAGGGCTGCACCACCGCCTTGAACTCCGCCATCGCCTCGCAGGCGTCGGAGTGGGCGGCGAGCGCCGGCCAGCGGGAGCGGTCGAACACGGCCGGGTGGGCTTCGCCGACAAAGCGCAGGGCGCAGCCGGCGGCGATGTCGGCATGGCCGATGCGGTCGCCGAACCACCAGGGACCGGCAGCAGCGGCGCGGTCAGCCTCCAGCACGTCGAGAACGGCACCGATCTGGCCGGTGCAGCGCTCCATCCACAGATCGGACCGTTCCTTGTGCAGGACGCGTTCGTAGACAAGGCTGACCGCCTTGTCGGCCAATCCCGTCGCCAGCGCTGAGAGCTTCAGCGACCGTCGGCGCTCCGGCCCCTGGCGGGCGATCAGCGCCCGGTCCGGTCCGGCGACTTCGTCCAGATGATCGAGGATGGCGCCGCTTTCGATCAGCACTTCGCCATCCGCCAGCACCAGCGTCGGCACCCGCTTCAGCGGGTTGAAGCGTGCGATCTCTGCCGCGTCGGAAAAGACCGACCAGGGCCGATGCTCGTACGCCATGCCGTAGAGGCGCAGAGCGATGGCGACGCGGCGCACGAAGGGCGAATCATACTGTCCGATCAGAATCATCGACATAATCCCCGCTGATGGGTGGGCCCCGCTGATGGATGGCCCTCTCTACTCATCCTAGACCGGATTTATCCCGCCGCTGCATTCGTGCAACGCGACTCAGTCCCGCGCCACGATCGGGGTCAGCTTATAGCGGGCGGCGATGCTCTCCAGCCGACCATCTGCCTTGATCGCGGCAACGAAGGCATTGACCCGGTCCAGCCAGGCTGCATCGCCCGGCGCCACCGCATAGGCGTAGGGGGTTGGCTGCACCGGCACGTCCGGTACGATCAGCCGTGCCCAGGGGTGAAAGGCCAGCATGCGCTGCCCATAGGGATAATCGGTCAGGAAGGCGTCGGCACGGCCGGACTGCACCTCCTCCTCCCGCTCCTGCGGGCGGGTGACGGCGACGATGCGCGCGGCCTTCATGGCGGAGCGGGCGTAGCCGTCCATGTAGGTGTCCTTCTGCACCGCCACGACATTGCCGGTGCGGTCGAGATCCTCCCACCGCTGGATGCCGCCGTTGGTCTGGGTGGTGACCGCATAGATGCCGCTGCGCAGATAGGGCTGGCTGAAGGTGACATGCTGCGCCCGTGCCGGGGTGGCGCCGATGGCGAACATGCCGATGTCGCAGCGGTCGGCCAGCAAATCCTCGATGAAGCGGGGAAAGCTGCTTTCCACCACCGTCAGGCGAACGCCCAGATCCTTGGCGAATTCCTGCGCCAGCTCCGCATCCAGCCCCTCCAGCGCGCCGGTGCGTGGATTCCGGAACGAGATCGCATAGTAATCGGGCCAAGAGCAGACACGAAGTTGCTTCTGTTCTGCAATTTTCTGAAGTCTCCCGTCCGCCGCCATGGTCGGCGCCACGATTCCGACCGACAGAACCGACAGAATTGAGAAGCTGACCGCCCAAAGGCCGCGCATCGCCATGTCACACCTTTCGTTAACCAACCATCGCTGTTCTTTGCGATCTGGAAGCAAGACCGCAAAACCGCAGCGGTATCTTATCATCGACCGGTTCGCAACGGCAGCGGATGCTTGGCGTCGGGTGTGTGTAGCTGCTATTGTCCCAGGCGCAAACTTCGACCAAGAGCTTGGGCCCAGCGCATTGATCCGACTGCGATCCGACCGCGGACCGCAGATGACGGACGGGTTCGGACCCATGCAAGCTGCGGCTTGGTCGCTCCACCACATCTGACCGTCCGGAACGAACGCCCTGTCCCCGTCCCCAGTTAAAGCGGATCTGAAGGGTCTCTTCGAAAAGCGGGGCGGCATCATCGCCTTCGCCCTTCTTGCGGTTTTCGCCCTGCTGATCAACCAGGGCCAGCAGCTGATCACCGCGCGCCAGGCGGCCCTCGACTCGGCCGAGGCCAGCCTCGCCAGCCTTGCAGCGGCGCTGGAGGTCTCGACCACCCGTACGGTGCAATCGGTCGACGTAACCCTGTCCTCCATCGTCGACGCGCTGTCGGACGCCAACTGGACGGGGGAGGACGGCGCACCCGGTCCCGACGTGACGGCCATGCTGACGGACCGGCTGCGCCGGTCGCCCCACCTGCGCGGGCTGACCCTGCTCGACCGCACCGGCCGGATCGTCGCCACCACCGAAGGTGCTTACCCCGCCGCCACCTACCTGACGGAACTGGACGTGTTCCACCTGCAGGCGGCTGCCCAGGGCAACGGGCTGGTGATCGGCGATCCACGCCCGGGACGCAGCCTGATCGACCGCACCCCGGCAGGCGAACGGTCGGGCCGCTGGCTGCTGCCGATGAGCCGTGCCCTGCGCGAGGCCGACGGCAGCCTGCAGGCGGTCGTCGTCGCCACCGTCAATCCGGATTACTTCCAGGGCCTGTACCGGGCGGTGCAGGGTGGCACCGGCGCGGGATTGGGCGACCGGATCGCGCTGTACCGCTATGACGGCACGCTGCTGACCGTCCAGCCGCAGATCGGGGACGAGATCGCCAAATCCTTCGCCGCCACCCCGCTGTTCCACCATTATCTGCCGCAGGCGGAATATGGCGTGTTCCGCCACTCCGGGACCGATGTCGGCGCCGGCCCGGGAACGCGAATCGTCGCCTATCGGACGACCCCGGTCTGGCCGCTGATCCTGACGGTCAGCGTGCGCACGGACACGGTTCTGGCCCCCTGGCGCGACAATCTGCGGATGGCGTCGCTGCTGTCCGGCGGCATGATCCTGCTGCTCAGCCTGTTCGGGCTGCTGCTGGCCCGCTCCCTTGCGGCACAGCGCGAACAGGGCAAGGAGCTGGAAGAGACCAATGCCCGCCTGTCCGCCATCGTCGATACCGCGGCGGAGGGCATCGTCACCGCGCGGCCGGACGGCGTGATCGAAGCGGCCAACCCGGCCGCCCATGCCATCTTCCGCTGCGCGCAGGGCGAGCTTGTCGGCCGGCCGGTGGTGGATTTCCTGCCGACCGACAGGCGGTCCGGCGTCTCCCACGCGCTGGAAGAGATCGCGCGCGGCCGCCACGCCATGGACCTCGCCACCCGCGGCGAGATCATCGCGCTGCGTGTGGCGGCCGACGATGCCGGGGATCGGACGGAAAGCTTCCCGCTGGCCTACTCGATGGCCTTGGTCAAGACCGCCGCTGGCCCGCTTTATGCCGCCATCCTGCGCGACCTGACCGAGGAGAAGCGGCTGGAGCATACGTTGCGCGACGCCAAGGAGCGGGCGGAGGACGGCCAGCGCATCAAGATGGAATTCCTCGCGACGATGAGTCACGAGATCCGCACACCGATGAACGGGGTGATCGGCATGGCCGGGCTGCTGCTCGACACGCCGATGGAAGCCGAACAGCGCACCTATGCCGAGACGATCCGCGATTCCGCCGAATCGCTGCTGGTCATCATCAACGACATCCTCGACTTCTCGAAGATCGACGCCGGCCGGCTGGATTTGGAGGTTGGAGAGTTCGAACTGGTGCCGATGGTCGAGAGCGTCGCGGAAATTCTGGCGCCGCGCGCCGCAGCCAAGGGACTGGACCTCGCCAGCTTCGTGCCGCCGGGGCTGCGCGGTCCCCTGCTGGGCGATGCCGGGCGGCTGCGGCAGATCCTGTTGAACCTTGCCGGCAACGCCGTGAAATTCACCGATTCCGGCAGCGTCACCATCCTGTTGAGCGAGGAGCCCGACGAGCGGCAGGAAGCGGACGGTCCCGACGCCGGCAAGGCTGAAGACGGCGTCCGCGTCCGGTTCGAGGTGCGCGACACCGGCATCGGCATCCGGGAGGAGGAGCGGCCGCGCCTGTTCGCCATGTTCACCCAGGTCGATTCCTCCCCCGCCCGGCGCCATGGCGGCACCGGTCTGGGACTGGCGATCTGCAAGCGGCTGGCCGAGCTGATGGGCGGCCGGATCGGCGTGGACAGCGAGCCGGGGACGGGAAGCGTCTTCTGGGTGTCCGTCCCGCTGAAACGCGGTGTCGGCAGCGCCCATCCGCCGGCCCCCATCGGCAACTGGGCGGGACGGCGCCTTCTGCTGGTCGATGACATCGCCGTCAACCGCGATCTGCTGACCCGGCAGATCGACGGCTTCGGCATCGTCGTCGAGACGGCGGAGAACGGAGAGCAGGCGCTCGACCGGCTGGTCGCCGCCGCCCGTCTTGGCACGCCCTTCGATGCCGCGATCCTCGATCACCGCATGCCCGGCCTGACCGGGCCGGAGGTGGCACGGCGTATCCGCGCCATACCGGAACTGGCCGGCATCCGGCTGGCGCTCGCCTCCTCGCAAAGGCTGGAGGGGCAGGGGCAGGAGCAGGCGCCGGTGGACACCCACCTGCCCAAGCCGATCCGCTTCAGCACCCTGTGCCAATGCCTCGCCCGCCTGCTGGAACGGCCTGCGCTGTCGCTGGCAGGCGCCCCGGCCGCGTCCTGGCCCGATGCTGCGCCGGGGAGCGGTCCGGCCGCCGGGAACGTCATTCCGCGTCGCATCGACAGTCCGGCAGCGGTGCCGCCGACCGCCGCAAAAATCGATCCGGCCCCCAACGGCCAGCCGACGCCACGCGTCCGCGTTCTGGTGGCGGAAGACAATCCGGTCAACCAGCAGCTGACGCTGGCCCTGCTGCGCCGGGCCGGCGTCAGCGCGGAAGCGGTGTCCAACGGCGAGGAGGCGGTGGAGGCGGTGACCGCCCGGCCGTACGACCTCGTCCTGATGGACGTCCAGATGCCGGTGATGGATGGGCTGGCGGCAACGCGGCGGATTCGCCGGCTGTCCGGAACGGTAGCCCGGATTCCCGTCGTGGCGCTGACCGCCAATGCCATGCAGGGCGATGCCGCCATCTGTCTGGAGGCCGGCATGGACGACTATCTGTCCAAGCCGATCAACGCCCGCAAGCTGCTGGACACCATCGCCCGCTTCATCCCTCCGGCGGCGGACGGCAAGAGTGACGGCCCCGGCCAAGCCGCATCGCCACCGAAGGCGGACTCCGGACCCGCCACCGTCAACACCGAGAAGATCGAGGAACTGCGCGATGCGCTGGGCAAGGACGGCTTCGCCCTGCTTCTCGAAACCTTCTTCGGCGACAGCCCGCAGCATCTCGATCTGCTGCGCGCAGCCATTGCACGCGGCGACCGCACCGGAATCGAGCGGGAAGCCCACATCCTGAAGGGCTCGGCCGCGAATGTCGGCTTCGACCGGATGGCGGACACCGCTCATCATCTGGTCGACGCTGCCCGCCGTGGCGACCTCGACGCCCTGACCGCCACCGCGGGCGAACGCGTCGCCGACGAACTGTCGGCGGCACGGAAAGCAGCTGTGGCGCTTGTGGCGACTGCCGATTGATGTCTACAACTGGCAATGCTGCGACGCAGTGCCGCCGGTGATTGTGCGATTGCGGCGGTTTCGGTAAAATGCCATGGAATTTCCCCAATCGCGCCCCGAACCGCTGGAGTACACGCCGACCATGGCCGATGCCGTCACCGCTCTGGTCGTCGATGACGAGGAAATGACCCGCGCCATCGTCGCCGGCTATCTGTCCCGCATCGGCTATCGAACGCTGGAGGCGGAGACGAAGGCGCAGGCCTGGGAGATCCTGTCGGCCAGCGGATCGACGATTCATGTCGTGCTGCTCGACCGCCGGCTGTCCGACGGCGACGGTTTGGAACTGTACGAGCGGATGAAGCGCGAGCCGCATCTGGCCGACATCCCCGTCATCGTCCAGACCATCTCCGACAGCAGTTCCGAAATCGCCGCGGCGATCCGTGCCGGCGTCTTTTATTACCTGATCAAGCCCTATGACGGCGCCCTGCTGCGCTCCGTCGTCCGTGCGGCGGAGGAAACGACCGGAAGGTTGAAGAGCCTGCAAGGCGACCTGCGGTCACGCTCCGACGCCATCGGCCTGCTGCGCGACGGGCGCTTCCGCTTCCGCACCCCGCAGGAGGCGCAGAATCTTGCCATCACCCTGTCGTCGGTTGCCGCCACCGCTCACAGCCTGACCTTCGGCCTGTCGGAGATATTGGTGAACGCGGTGGAACACGGCAACCTCGGCATCGGATTCGAGGCAAAGGGGCGGCTGAAGGCCAGCAGCATGCTGGCGCGCGAGATCGAGGCGCGGCTGGCCTCGGCCGAACATCGCGAAAAATACGCCACCTTGCATGTCGAGCGCACCGACAGCCGCGTCATCTTCACCGTCACCGACATGGGGTCGGGCTTCGATTTCAACCGCTACCTGTCGGTCGATGCCTCGCAGTCGGATGCCACCCATGGCCGCGGCATCGCGCTGGCCCGCATGGTCGGTTTCGACCAGCTCACCTTTGTCGGCAACGGCAACCGCGTGGTCGGCATCGTCAATCTGGACCGGACCGCGGACGGACGCTCCGGCTGATCCACAGCACCGTCAGATCGTCGGACAGCAGCCGGGGCACGGTCGCGAAATAGCGGTCGAGCATACGGCCCAACGGACGCTCCAATTCATCGTCGCCGAGCCCCCGCACCAGATCGGTCACGCCGTCATAGCCGAACATCTCGCCGTCCCAGCCACGCGCCTCGTACAGCGCGTCGCTGAACAGCAGCAGGGTCGAGCCGAGCGGGAAATCCAGGCAGTGGTTGCGGTATCGCGCCTCGCCCGCCAAGCCCAGGGGCAGACCGCAACTCGGGCCCACCTCCAGCCCGCCGTCCCTGTGGCGGACCAGCGGCTTCGGCGCGCCGGCGGTGGCGTAGACCAGCCGGTCGGCACCGACATCGACCACGGCATAGATCATCGCGGCGAACTGCGCCTCCGGCAAAAGCCTGACCAGCAGACCGTTCAAGGCGCGCAGCGTCTCGGCCGGATCGTCGGCCGGCAGGTCGGTGCGGGCCAGCAGCGCGTGCAGCCGGAAGGTGTTCAGCGCGGCCGCCACCCCGTGGCCGGTGAAGTCGCACAGGAACAGGGCGAAGCGCCGGTCATCGAGCGGACGCGCGCCCCACAGATCGCCGCCCAACTCCGAACTCGATTCGAAATGGCTGTCCATCGCGATGCCATAGCGCCCCTCCAACGACCGGCAGGCAGAGGCATCCGGCAGCAGTCCCAACTGCATCTGCCGAGCCAGCGCCATCCGCTGCATGGCGCCGTGATGGTAGCTGTGCAGGCTGCGGATAACCTCCTGAAGGGAGCGGTCGAGGCGGCGCCTCTCCAGATACACCGACAGGCGGGCGGACAGTTCCGCCAGGGTCAGCGGACGCGCCAGCAGGTCGGTTGCCCCTGCCCGCATCAGCTCCGCCCGGCGGGAGCCGCTGGCAAAGCGGCCGAGGATGGGCACGTCGCGCAGTTGCGCCATCTCCCGCAATCCCACCAGGAGATCCGGGCCGAAGCCGGGCAGCCCGGCATGCAGAAGGAGAAGCTGCGGGGGCTCGGCCTCGGCATCGGCAACCGCCTGCGCCAGCCCGTCGCCCTCCACCACCGTGAGGCGTCGAACCCCCAGCCGGCCCAGGACATCACGCAGCGGCCCGGCGGCGGATGGGCGAGGATGGCCGATGACGACCGGCGGACCGCCGCTCACCACTCAGAACTCGCAGGGAATGATGGTGTGGAATTCGGAAATCTCGATTAGGTCGCGGACCTGCCCGCGTGGATGCTTCAGGCGGAAGGTGATGCCGGCCTGCCTGGCAGCGTTGTTCGCCATCACCAGAAGCCCCAACCCCGCGGAATCCATGTAATCGACGGCAGACAGGTTGAGGACGCAATCCGCGATGCCTGCCTTCTCCCACCCCGCGAGGATCGCCCGGAAATCGGTGTCGGCTTCGAAGGTGATCCGTCCGCGCATCTCCAGTTCGCGCAGGGTGCCGCTGTCATGCACCGTGTAGTCCATCGCCCCGTCCCACATTGCCAGCGGCCAACTGGACGGCCCGGGCATCGGGGCGTCTCCGCGATCAAGGATAGCATAACGTGGAACAGGAACCAGCCTTGAGGCTACATTCCAGGCTCGAACACCGCCACAAGGTTGCGGCCGAGATGCTTAGCACGATAAAGCGCGAGGTCGGCACGATGGATCGCCCGTTCCAGCGTGTCGGTCGCACCCTCAAGCCCGGCGATGCCGATGCTGACCGTCAGACGGAAGGTGCCGTCCGGTGCCTCGATGGGCATGCGGGCCAGATGGCGGCGCACCCGTTCGGCCACCACGCGGCTTTCATCGGCGGTCGCACCGGGCAGGACCACCACGAACTCCTCCCCGCCCAGCCGGCCGAGGATGTCGTATTCCCGCAGGATGGCCTGACAGCCGGCCGCCACCATGCGCAGCGCATCGTCGCCGGTGGCATGACCGAAGCTGTCGTTGATGCGCTTGAAATGGTCGACGTCGAGGACGAAGACCGACAGCGGCTCGTGGAAGCGATGGGCGCGGGCCAGCTGGGCGCGGGCCATGTCCATGAAGGAACGCCGGTTGAAAATGCCGGTCAGCGGATCGCGCGACGCCATGTCGCGCAGCGCCTCTTCCATGCTTCGGCGTTCGGTGTAGTCGTAGATCCAGGCCAGATTGACCGCCGTGCCCTGGATCACCGCCTGATTCACCGTGAACAGGGTCCAGAAGGGCGACCCGTCGGCCCGCCTGAACTGAACCTCCATGTTGGTGACACCGCCGCCACCGCGCAGCCGCTCCAGCACGCGCAGGCGCTGGTGGCTGTCGAGGTAGTAGTCACGGGCGCGGCTGCCGATCAGCTTCTCGCGCGGCAGGCCTATCAGCTCGGCGAAGCGGGTGTTGACGAAAATGATGCAGCCGTCGTCGCGGCGGGACACCGAAACGCCGATCGGGCTCTGTTCGAGGATGGCTTCAAGCCGCTCCTCGTTCGGATGCAGGGCATCCAAATCCCGGGTGACACCGGCAATGCCCGACTCATCACGGAAGGCGCCCCTGGCCGGGAAGCGGGTCGCACCCTTCGCCACAAGCACCGGCGCCTCGTACCGGACATTGCCGCCATAGTCCAGCAGCGTGCCGGCAGCCGGACTCCCGGCCTGCGATGCAGCCTCGTCCGCATGCATGGCCTGCCGATACACCGCATCGACGTCCGTCACCGTCACCAGCCGCAGGCTTTCCGCCCCTCCCTCGGCCTTCGCGCCGGACGGAAGCGAGGTCCAGGGCGCCTCCGCCACCGTCACCCGGCAGACGGTGCCGTCGTTCCGCAGCGCCCGGTGCGCCCGCGCCGGGTCGGCGGCCGGACCGCCGCCATCGCAGGTGTCCAGCCCGAACTCGCACAGGCTGCGTCCCGGCAAACCACCCGGTTCGCAGGCCAGGAGGGTATGGAGCGCCGGATTCGCATGATGAATGATCCCCGAAGCCGCGACGACGCAAACCCCGACCGGAAGGCGGTCGAGGATCGACAACGCGGCATCGCGTCCGTCATGCGCATCACGGCCGGAGATCATTGCCATGCAACCCGGAACCGGCATGGCTGAGAGTGTCTCATTGACTTTTGATTCCCCGCAGCGCCGGTGGTTTCCGACAAGGTCGAACTGAAAGGGCCGGACTTCTAAGAACGGTTGAGTGTATAAAATTTACGGCGATTGTTCAAGACGCGGACATTTTACAAGGTTGCATCGCCCAAACTTGTTTCCGGACAAGCGCGTCATCGAGACGACGCCATGCCGCATCGTCTTCCGGCAGTCCGAACCGCAGCCAATCCGGCCGGTGCTCGAACCGGCGGACCAGGATTCCGGCTTGGCCCAGTGCCCGATAGAGCACCGGTGCCCGATCGTCCTCGACAAGACGGAACAGCTCCGTCCCGCCAACCACCCGCAATCCGGCTCCCGTCAGCAGCCGGTCCAACTCCGCCGCGGCATCCATCAGACGGTTGCGTGTGGCTGCGATCCAGCCGCGGTCGCTTAGGGCCGCGGTGGCGATGCTCAGTCCCGGACCGGACACCGCCCAGGGTCCGATGGATTCGCGCAATGCCGCCGCCAGATCGACCGGGGCGAGCGCTATGCCCAGGCGCAGCCCCGCCAGCCCGAAGAACTTGCCGAAGGAGCGCAGGATGACCAACCCCGGCCGGCCGGCATGCGCGGCGGCACTGTCGTCCGGCCGCATATCGGCGAAGGCCTCGTCCACCACCAGCCAGCCGCCGCGCGCGGCCTGCGCCGCGGCAAGCTCCAGCAGCCGGGCGACAGGCCAGCGCCGGCCATCGGGGTTGTTGGGGTTGACGACGACCAGCACGTCGGCCTCCGCCACGTCCGCCGCCATCCGCACGTCGTGGCCGGCCAGCGCCCAGCAGCGGGCATGCTCGGCATAGGTCGGCCCCAGCACGGCTACGCTGCCCGGCGCACGCAGCCGCGGCAACAGCTGGATCAGCGCTTGCGAACCGGAGGCCGCGGCAACCAGCTCCGCCGATGGCACGCCATAGCAATCGGCCGCCGCCGCGCGCAGCGCCGCCTCCTCGCCCCGGCCGGGAAGCCGGGTCCAGGCGTCCTGCGGCAGCGGCGGCAGCGGATAGGGCCAAGGGTTGATGCCGGTGGACAGATCGACCCACGGCAGCGGCGCACCGGGAAAGGCGGCGCGGGCACCGTCCAGATCGCCGCCGTGCAGAAGGGCGCCGCCGGTCGCCTCACCCTGCCCCCGCGGGTCCGCCATAGGCGGGTCCGCTCCATGCGGGTCCGCCATGTGCGGCTTGGTCGCCGGGCTGTCTTCGGCCATGATCGCGCTCCTCATTTCCCCGTCGCGCGGCCAGCGGGCCGCCCCAATCCTGGAACGTTCCTGCCGTGCCGCTGCATCCCTTCCTGCTCGCCACCGCGCTGATCATCGAGGCGGCGGTCGGCTATCCCGATCCACTCTACGCCCGCATCCGTCACCCGGTCGTATGGATCGGAGCGCTTATCGCCCAGTTGGACGGCGCACTCAACCGCGAGACCGACGGTTTCGACCGCCGCAAGGCGTTTGGCGTCCTGGCCGTGCTGGTGCTTCTGCTAACAGTGGGCGGAATCGCGGTTGCTGTGGCCTGGGCCTGCCGGCTCCTGCCCTTCGGCTGGCTGGTCGAGGCGGCGCTGGCATCCACCCTGCTGGCCCAGCGCAGCCTGCACGACCATGTGGCGGCGGTCGTCAAAGGCTTCCGCACTGCCGGGCTGGAGGGCGCGCGCAAGGCGGTATCGATGATCGTCGGCCGCAACCCGGCCACGCTGGACGAACCCGCCGTCGCCCGTGCCGCCATCGAAAGCCTTGCCGAGAATTTTTCCGACGGGGTGGTGGCGCCGGCCTTCTGGCTGCTGGTCGGCGGGTTGCCGGGTCTGGCGCTCTACAAGGCGATCAATACGGCTGACAGCATGATCGGCCACCGCACCCCGCGCCACGAAGCCTTCGGTTGGGCAGGGGCACGGCTGGACGATCTGGTCAACCTGCCGGGATCGCGCCTGACCGCCCTTCTGCTGGTGGGTGCCGCCTGGATGACGGGAGGGGCGGATGCGCGACAGGCGTGGGCGTCGGTCAGGCAGGACGCCCACCGCCACCGTTCCCCAAACGCCGGCTGGCCGGAGGCGGCGATGGCCGGTGCGCTCGACCTGCGGCTGGGCGGCCCGCGGGTCTATGGCGCCATCCGAATCGAGGATGTCTGGCTCGGCGCGGGACGCGCCGCCGCCACGCCGGACGACATCGGCCGGTCACTGGCGCTCTACCGCCGCGCCTGTATGCTGCTGATCGCCGGGGCGCTGGTGCTGGCCGTGCTGGGGTGACCGCTCACCCCCGCCCCGCCCGCCGCACCATCAAGGACAGGCGCCGGCCGACCCGGCGCGCGAACTGACGGACCGCGATCAGCAGTCCGCGTGCGGCGCGGACGGGAGCGGTTTCCTTCAGCCAGGCGAGCCAGGCCGTCACCCGCACATAACCCCAGGCGAACCAGCCGATGGTCAGCAGCTTCGGCTTGGCGATGTGGAACAGCCGCTCCACCAGCGTGATCTTGACCAACTCCGCCACGATGATCACGCCGGCGCCGGCCATGGGGCGGCCTGTCGCGAACAGCCAGGCGCCGACCGGCTTCGCCGGCTCTAGCAGGGCCAAAGGCACAAGCACGAGGACCAGCGACGGATAAGGTCCAAGCCCCGCCACCCATTGTCCGAATCGCGCGAACAGCGGCAGCCGCGCGATCTGGCGGGCGACCGGACGCACCACCCAATAGGCCAATGCGTCCAGCAGGAAATACGCGACCGCGAACAGTGTCGCGACCGGACGCAACAGGCGGGACAGCAGTCGGCGCGTCGGCGACGGCGGTTCGGGGGAGGCGGGACGGTTCTGAGCCCCGGGAGGGGGAGTGCTGTTCATTGGAAATATTCCGCCGGAGGTCCTAGGTCCCTTCTACCACGAAGGCGAGCCTTTCGTTCGTGGGAAGGGGCTGGCACCTTCAGCCAAATTGTTTCCGTAAACGCACAATCGAGTCCGCTCCTTCCCCGAACGATCCCACACAACAGCCAAAGCGACCGTGCCCGGCCATTACGACCCCCTCCTCGTCGCATTATCCTATGTGATCGCCGTGTTCGGCGGTTATGTGGCGCTGGATCTTGCCCATCACTCCCGCGGTGGCACGGCAGACCAATCCGTCGTGTCGGACCTCCGGAACGCGACCGGAAGCGGTCCGGGCGACAAACGGCGATTGGCCGGTGCGGCGCTGGCACTCGGTGCCGGAATTTGGTCGATGCATTTCATCGGCATGCTCGCCTACCGCAGCGACATGCCCATCGGCTATGACGCCGGGCTGACTGCGTTGTCCTTCGTGCTGGCCGTCGGCGTTTCGGGAGCCGGCCTGTTTGCGGTAGCGCGAAACCGCCATAACAACTATTTTAAATTGCCGATTGCGGGCACTCTGACAGGGCTCGGCATCGTCAGCATGCATTATGTGGGAATGGCGGGAATGCGCATGGACATGGACCTGTCCTATGACGTGGTTCTGGTCGCTGTTTCGGTGATCGTCGCCATCGCCGCCTCGACCGCGGCGTTGTGGCTGGCCTTCCGGACCAGCCGCCCGCTGCAACGCGCCTCCGGCGCCGTGCTGCTGGGGCTGGGGGTGGTGACGATGCACTACACCGGCATGGCCGCCGCCGGGATGGAGCCTATAACAGAGCTGAGCACCGCCATCGGAAGCGCGGACGCCAACCCGACCGTCCTTCCCCATGCGGCGTCCCACTCCGGCCAGGGCATCGCACTGTCCTCTTCCCTGCTGGCGATCATGACCGGGATGGGGACGCTGCTTCTGCTGTCGCTGGCGATGCTGTCGTCGATGCTCGACCGCCGGCAGCAGGCGGAGCGGTCGGCTGAGCAGGAAGCGCGCTACCGTGCCATCGTCGATACCGCGGTGGACCCCATCGTCCTGATCGACGACCGGGGCATCGTGGAGTCCTTCAACTACGCGGCGGAGAAGACCTTCGGCTACCGGGCCGAGGAGGTCATCGGACGCAACATCAACATGCTGATGCCGGAGCCCTACCGCAGCGCCCATGACGGGTATCTCGACCGCTACCACCGGACGGGCGAGCGGCGGATCGTCGGGATCGGCCGCGAGGTGGACGGGCTGCGCAAGGACGGCACCACCTTCCCGCTCGACCTGTCGGTGGGCGAGTGGCACGTCGGCAAGCGCCGCATGTACACCGGCATCATGCGCGACATCACCGCCCGCAGGGCGTCGGAGGAAGCGATCCTGCGCGCCCGCGACGAGGCGGAGGCTGCGAGGGTCGAGGCTTTGCAGGCCCGCGACGATGCCCAGCGCGCCGACCGCGCCAAGACCAAGTTCCTGGCCGCCGCCAGCCACGACCTGCGCCAGCCGCTACAATCGCTGTTCTTCTTCGCCCACGCCCTGTCGGACAAGCTGGAGGATCATCCGGCCGCTCCCCTGCTGGCCAGCATGACCGATTCGCTGAACGGGCTGCGGGTGATGCTGGACAGTCTGCTGGATGTCTCCCGCCTCGATGCCGGGGTGGTGAAGCCGAGCGTCACCGACTTCGCGCTCGGCCCCCTGCTGGAGCGTCTGGCGGAGGAATACCGCATCCGCGCCGCCGAGTCGGGCCTGACGCTGCGCCATGTCCCGACGTCCGCTTGGACCCGCAGCGATCCCGCCCTGCTGGAACGCATCCTGCGCAACCTGATCGAGAACGCAATCCGCTACACCGAGCGCGGCGACATCCTGATCGGCTGCCGGCACCGTGCCGGCGCGTTGCGGCTGGTGGTGCTGGATCAGGGCATCGGCATCCCCGCCGACAAGTTCCAGGATATCTTCCAGGAGTTCACCCAGCTCGCCAATCCGGAGCGCGACCGCCGCAAGGGACTTGGGCTGGGGCTCGCCATCGTGCGCCGGCTGGCCGGACTGCTGGAGCATGGGGTGACGGTGCGATCCGCCCCCGGACTCGGCAGCGGCTTCTTCCTCGACCTGCCGACGGCGGTTCCGCGCCCCATCCCGAAGCCGGTGCGCGTCCCCGTCGAACTGCCGGACGCCAAGGGGCTGATCGTGGTCGTCGACGACGACGCCATCATCCTGCTGAGCATGCGTGCGATGCTGGAGGAATGGGGATATGAGGTGGTCGCCGCGGTGTCTGCCGACGAGGCCATCGCCTCGCTGCTGAATCTCGGCCGGCAGCCGGCGATGATCGTCGCCGACTATCGCCTGCGCGAAGGACGGACGGGGGTGGAGGCGATCCGCGACATCTACGGCGTCTGCGGCGTGCGCGTTCCCGCCGTGGTGCTGACCGGCGACACCGACCCCGCCCGCATCGCCGAGGTCCAGCGCAGCGGCCACCGGCTGATCCACAAGCCCGTCTCCGCCCCGATGCTGCGCGAGATCCTGACCACCGCCGCATAAGGCGGCAGATCTTCCACCTGAACCGGCGGCAGGGGCGCGAAAAAGCGCCCGACTCCACCGAAGCAACCCTGGACGGGCCGGCGGCCGGAAGACTAGCATCCGCCGCCCGCCCGAGCCCCCGGCGGCCCCCGCCCGTCGCCGCCCCCTTCTCTCCCACGGACCGTGATGCTGCGCCGTTCCCTGATCCGCGCCGGCGAGACCTGCGCCTTCCAACTCCGCGCCGCCCTGGCGCGTGCGCTGTCCCGCCCGGCCCCGCCCGTTGCTCCCCCTGCCGCTCCGCCCTATGACGGCTATCCGCCGCCCCACCAGACGCAGCAGCCGGTCCAGCATCCCGGCGCGCCCTATCCAGGCGCCCCTTACCCGCAGGCGCCGCATCAGCCGGTCTATCCGCCAAATGCTTATCCACCCGGTGGCACCTATCCGCCGGGAACCTATCCCCCCGCGGCCCATCCCATTGGTGCTCAGCCGCCCGGCCAGCCCTATCCCCAGCAGCAACCGGCGCCGCCCTACGGCATGCAGCCGCAACCGATGCCGCCCCCTCGCAACTTCCGGCGCCCACGCCTGCGCCTGCCGCGGGGACGCTGGGGCAAGGTCGCGGCCGTCGTTGGCGTGCTTGTGCTGTTGCCGCCGGCCGGTCTGCTCGGCACCTATGTGTGGATGCGGGCTCAACAGCCGCAGACCAGCGGCACCGTTGCCATCCCCGGCAACGGCGCACCGGCCGAGGTCGTGCGGGACAGGCAGGGTGTGGTCCATATCTTCGCCGCGACCGAACGCGACGCCTACCGGGCGCTGGGCTATGCCCACGCCCAGGACCGCCTGTGGCAGATGGAGACGATGCGCCGGGCCGGGGCCGGCCGGCTGGCCGAGCTGATCGGCACCAAATACGGCGACTTCGCGCTCCGCACCGACCGGCTCATGCGCACGCTGGGCGTCCGCCGCGCGGCGGAGGCAATGGCCGCCACCCTGTCGCCCGACGCCCGCACCGCCTTCGAAGCCTATGCCGAGGGCGTGAACGCCTATCTCGCCACCCGGTCGGAGGCGCTGCCTGTCGAATTCCAGCTTCTGCGTCACACCCCGGAGCCCTGGACTGTTGCCGACAGTCTGGTCTGGGCCAAGCTGATGGCGCTGCAACTGTCGGCCAATTACCGCGACGAGCTGTTCCGCTCCCGCGTTCTGGAACGGCTGTCGCCACAACAGGTCGACGATCTGTTCCCGCCCGACGGTCCAGGTTCCCCCACCACGCTGGCGAGCGACCTGCGCGGCATGGATTTGCGGGAAACGGTGCGCCGCACCCTGGCGGCCCTGCCGCAGATGGGTTTCGACACCGCGTCGAACGAATGGGTCCTGACCGGCGCCCGCACAACGACCGGCAAGCCGATCCTCGCCAACGATCCGCATCTGGGGCTGGAAGCGCCGATCCTCTGGTATCTCGCCCGCATCGTCACGCCGGACTTCACCGTCACCGGTGCCACCGTGCCGGGCGTGCCGCTGACCATCCTGGGCCACAACGGCAAGGTCGCCTGGGGCTTCACCACCACCCACAGCGACACCCAGGACCTGTTCGTCGAGAAACCCGACCCGCAGGATGCTGCGCGCTACCTGACCCCCGACGGCAGCCAGCCCTTCGAAACGCGTGCCGAGACCATCGGCATCGCCGGCGAGGCGTCGCAGACACTGACCGTCCGAACCACGCGGCATGGCCCCGTCATCTCCGATCTGGACGCCCCGTCCATCGACGGCAAGGCGCCCGGCCCGGTGCTGGCGCTGTCCTTCCCCGGCCTTGCCGACGACGACACCAGCGCGGAGGCTCTCTATCGCCTGAATCATGCCGGGTCGGCGGAGGGCGTGCGCGACGCGCTGCGCCTGCATGTCGCCCCGCAGCAGAACGTCGTCTATGCCGATGTGAGCGGAGAAGTCGGCTTCATCACCCCCGGCCGGGTGCCGATCCGCCGCAAGGGCGATGGCCGCGTGCCGGTTCCCGGTTGGACCGGCGAGTATGACTGGACCGGCTTCCTGCCTTACTACGCCCTGCCGCAGTCGGTGAATCCGCCGACCGGGCAGTTCGTCAACGCCAACAACGCGGTGGTCGGGCGCGACTATCCCTATCGCCTCGCCACCGAATGGCCGGATCCCTCGCGCGCCAAGCGCATCGTCGAGATGCTGGGCAACGGGCGCCATTCTATCGAGGATGTGGCGCGCCAGCAGATGGACATCGTCTCCCTGCCCGCCCGCGACTTCCTGCCGGACCTGCTGAAATATCCGACGCCGCCCGGCCTTGCCAGCGACGCGGTAGCCCAGCTGCGCGGCTGGGACGGCCGGATCGACCGCAACCGGCCGGAACCGCTGATCTTCGACATGTGGCTGCGGGAGTTGGTCCGCGCCGTATTCGCCGACGAGCTGGGCGCCGATTTCGCCTCCTACTGGGATCTGCGGCCGGAGGCGTTGCGCAATGTCCTGAACAACCGGCCGGAGTGGTGCGACGACGTCACCACGCCGCAGAAGGAAAGCTGCGCCGACGTGATCGGACGGTCTCTCGAAACGGCGGTCAGGGCGCTGGCCGAGCGTCACGGCTCCAGCATGAAGAGCTGGCGCTGGGGCGACGACCACACCGTCGCGCTGGTCCACCGCATGCTGAGCCGCGTGCCGCTGATCGGCGGCAAGGCCGACCTGTCGGTTGAGACCGACGGCGATTTCTTCACCGTCAACCGCGGATCGACCACCATCCGCGACCCCGGAAATCCGTTCCGCCATGTCCAGGGCGCCGGGTTCCGCGCGGTCTACGATCTGGCCGATCTCGACAATTCCCGGTTCGTGATCGCCACCGGCCAGTCCGGCAACATCTGGTCCCGCCATTGGGGCGATCTCGTCACCCTGTGGCGCGATGGCGGTTCGTTGCGTATGGCCGGCGACCGTGGCACGCTGGTCTCGGCAGGGGCGGAGGTGCTGACACTCACACCACGCAACACCGGGACAAACACGAAATGACCATCACGCTGGAGGACGTGCGCGCCGCAGCGGCGCGCATCGCGGGACACCTGCCTCGAACGCCCACGGTTCCGGCTCCCCGCCTGGGGGACATGGCGGATTGCCGGATGCACGTGAAGCTGGAGAACCAGCACGCCACCAGCTCCTTCAAGGAGCGCGGCGCGCTGAACAAGCTGTTGTCGCTGGGCGAGGCGGAACGCCGCGCCGGCGTCATCGCCATGTCCGCCGGCAACCACGCCCAGGCGGTGGCCTGCCACGCCACGCGGCTGTGCATCCGTTCCACCATCGTCATGCCGGCCTTCACCCCCTTCACCAAGGTGGAGCGGACCGAGAATCTGGGCGCCACCGTCGAACTGCATGGCGAGACGCTGAGCGAGGCCGCCGCCTTCGCCCATGAGCTGGCGGCGCGCGACGGGCTGACCTTCGTCCATCCCTATGACGACCCGCTGGTGGCCGCCGGCCAGGGCACCGCGGCGCTGGAGCTGCTGGAGGATGTGCCGGACCTCGACGTGCTGGTGGTGCCCATCGGCGGTGGCGGGTTGATCTCCGGCATGGCGACAGCGGCCAAGGCGCTGCGTCCTGATCTGGAGATCGTCGGGGTGCAGTGCAGCCTCTACCCGGCGGTGCGTCAGGCGCTGGCCGGCCTGCCGATCACCTGCGGCGGTGCCACGGTGGCGGAAGGCATCGCGGTCAAGGCGCCCGGCGCCCTGACCCTGCCGATCATCCGCGCCCTGGTCGACGATGTGGTGGAGGTGGGAGAGGCCCGGCTGGAGGAAGCGGTCTATCGCCTCGCCACCGTGCAGAAGCTGGTCGCCGAGGGGGCCGGGGCGGCGGCGCTGGCCGCGGTTCTGGAGGACCCGCAGCGCTACCGCGGCCGCAAAGTCGGCATCGTGCTGTCGGGCGGCAATATTGACTCCCGCATCATGGCTCAGGTGCTGATGCGCGGGCTGGTCTATGAGGGCCGCATCGTCCGCCTGCGCATCGGCATCACCGACGCTCCCGGCGCGCTCGCCCGCGTCACCCGCCTGCTGGGCGAGGCCGGAGCCAACATCGTCGAGGTCCACCACCAGCGCCTGTTCCACAACGTGCCGGTCAAGATGGCGGAAGTGGATGTGGTGCTGGAAACCCGCAACCAGACCCATGTGGATGCGCTGATCGCCCGCATGAAGGACGCGGGGTATCCGACCAGCCTGATGATGGAAGTGGGGTAAGCCCCCACCCCGTCAGATGCTGTAATTGTCCGCGATCTCCGAGCGCAGCTGCTCCACCTGATCGCGGAACACCGCTCCGTCCCGGCCGGCACTGTTGCGCACGTCGCGTACCACGCGGGCCGGGGTGCCGCCCAGCACGATGATGCGGTCGGCCAGATGGACCGCCTCTTCCAGGTCGTGGGTGACGAACAGAACCGTCTTGCCGGTTTCCTGGTGGATGCGGCGAAGCTCGTCCTGGAGATTGTGTCGGGTGATGGCGTCGAGCGCGCCGAAAGGCTCGTCCATCAGCAGGATGTCCGGGTCGACCGCCATGGCGCGGGCGATGCCGATGCGCTGGCGCTGGCCGCCCGACAGCTCGTAGGGCCAGCGGCGGGCATAGCCGTCGAGCCGCACGAGCTTCAGCGCGGCTTCCGCCCGGCGGCGCCGCTCGTCGCGGCTGACCGGTAGCCCCTCCAGCCCGAATTCCACATTGCGGATCACCCGGCGCCAGGGCAGCAGGCGGGCATCCTGGAACACCAGACCCACCGGGCGATGGCCGGGGCGCTGGTCTTGGTGGATGGTGACGCCGCCGCTGCGCGCGGTGTGCAGCCCGGCGACCACGCGCAGCAGGGTCGACTTGCCGACGCCGGACGGGCCGACGATGGCGACGAAGCTGCCGCGCTCGACCGACAGGTTGACGTCGACCAGAACCGGCGGCGCGTTCTTGCCGTAGCCGATGGACACGTCCTCGAGGTCGATGACCGAGGCGGTTGCGGTCTTGGAGAGGGTCACCGCTGCCATGAGAGCACCCGCGACTGGACTTGCATGAACAGGAAATCCGATACGCCGTAGAGCAGCGCGATGGTGACCATGTAGAGCACGACGATGTGGGTCGCCAGCAGGCCGGACGCCTCCATCATCCGCATGCCGAGGCCGGAGATGCCGAACAGCTCCGCCGCGACCACGGTCATCCAGCCCTGCCCCAGCCCGGCGCGCAGGCCCGACAGGATGCCCGGAAGCGCGCCCGGCAGAATGATCTTGAACAGGCGCGGGATCAGCCCGCCCTGGCCGAAGGCATAGCCAAGCTCGATCAGGTCCTTGTCCACCCCGCGCACCGCGGCGTAGCTGGCATAGTAGTTGATCCAGAACACCGTCAGCGCGATCAGGAAGGACGCCGCCCCCTCGCTGACGCCGAACCAGATGATGGCGAAGGGGATCCAGGCGATGGCCGGGATCGGACGCAGCATGCGTACGACCCAGGCCTGGAAGGCGTCCCACTTGCCCCATAGTGCCGCCGCCGTGCCGAAGGACACGCCGAGGAAGGTGCCCAGCGACAGCCCGACCAGATAGTGTGACAGGCTGGCCATCACCATCGCCTGCCAGGTGCCGCTCTTGAACTCCGTCAGGAAGGCGGCGGGCACCGCGCTCGGCGACGGCAGCAGCCGGGCCGGCACGACGCCGCTGCGCGCCACCGCTTCCCACGCCAGCAGGAAGACGATGACGCCCAGCGCCGACAGGGCGATCTTGTTATAGGTCTTCATCGGCTTGTCGATGTCCCTGGAGTGTAATCGTTTCAAGCAGAAGCGCTTGAAACGATTACACGGAAAAAGCCAGACTCAATTCCCGATCGGCTTACTTGACCGCGGCGTCGTAGAAGCTGAAGTCGAAGGCCTCGGCCACCGGAACCGTCTCGGACGCCGAGCCGATCTCCTTGGTGTAGGCCATCATCTGCTCGACCGCCGGGACGACCTTGTGCGGATCGGCGACGAACTTCGACCCCGGCCCCTTGAAGGCGGCTTCCAGCGTCGCCGGCTCCATCAGGCCCTTGCCGAGATAGTTGTTCACGATCTTGGCGGAACCGGCCGGATCCTTGGCGATCAGGTCGACCGCACGGATGTGGGCCTTGACCAGCGCCTTGATGGCGTCGGGGTTCTTCTTCAGCACCTCGGCGCGGGCGGAAACCACGGTGCCGGGCTGGTCCGGGAACATCTGGGCGCCGGTGGCGACCAGCACGACGTTCGGGTCCATCTGCTGGGTGACCGTCACCGTCGGCTCGCGGATGGTGGCGGCGTCGAGCGCGCCGGCCAGCAGGGCCTGCTGCGTCTTCTCGATGCCCATCGGCACCAGCTCGACATCGGCCGGATCGACCTTCACCACCTTGAACAGCCAATGCTTCAGCACGGTGTCGGGAACCGAGCCCGGCGGCTGGGTGCCGATCTTCGGCTTGCGGCCGGTGTCGGAGACGAATTTCTTGAAGGACTCAGCGGTCGGGGTGGTACCCACCGTCTTGGCGAAGGGACCGCGGGCGGCGACGACCATCTCCTCCACCGCCGAATTGGCGATGACCGAGATGTCGGCACCCTTGGTGCGGGCGACCAGCACGGGAGCCACACCGGCATAGAGCAGGTCGATCTGGCCGGCGGCCATCGCCTGGATGGCGTGCGGGCCGGATTCGAAACGGGTCAGCTTCAGCGCGATCCCGGCATCCTTGGCCCAGCCCTGCCCATCGACGATGAACAGCGGCGATGCCGCCAGAATGGGAATGTAGCCGATTTCCAGCTTCACCGGGTCGGCGGCGTGCGCAGTGCCCGGCATGACGGCAGCGGTCGACGCGGCAGCCGACGCGAGGGCGACCAGGGCGGCAAGGGTGGAGCGGCGGGTCAAGCGGAGCATCGGATCGTCCTCGGCTAAGGTTCCGACGCTATTTAGCACGGTTGCCCGAATGGGGAAGAGAGATTTCCACATAACAGGAAACGGGAATTGACAATTTAACACGCCATCATCGTATTATCCTTGGACCGAAACCGCCTGGAACCGCGGGTAATGTGGGTTCGGTGCGGCGCTGGCGGTTCGGCTTCAGGTCTCGGTCAGCAGGTAGAGCGAGACGCCGCAGAGCGAGACGCCCACCATCAAGATCGCCATGGCGATGCGCGTCCAGAGCGTGATGTGCGAATCGAGCGGGTCGGAGAGATCGTCTTCATCCATGGTCGGGTTTCCGTCACTGTGGGGGAACCGGCGGCAGGCAGGCCGCCGGCTTTCGGTGACGGTAAGCGTTAGCGGTGCCGTGTTGCGGCGATGTGTCCCGCGGACGGTCCTGTGTAACGCTTGGTAACGGCTTCCCTTGATGGTTACAGGCGGGGCGTCACAGGCCCTCTACCACGATCATCTTGAAATCGGCGGCGTCGCGACGGGCCTCGCGGGCCTTGCGGTATTCCGGGCTGTCGTAGAAGGCCTTGGCGGTCGCCACGTCCGGGAATTCGAGGATGACGATGCGGTTGGGCTGCCATTCGCCTTCCAACAACGCCGTCTCGCCGCCACGGCTGAGGAAGCGTCCGCCATTCCTGGCAATCGCGTCGGGGGTCAGCGACTTGTAGACCTCATAGGCGACCGGATCGGTCACACGCACGTCGGCGATGATGTAGGCGGTCATCGGTTCCACATCCTATTTTATGGTCTTTGAGCCCAAAAGAAACGGGCGCGGGAAGCCTCGCCTCCCGCGCCCGTTTCGGTCAACCGCTTGATGTAGCGGTCAGGCTTCCATCGCCTTCACGACCTCTTCGGTGACCTTCTTGGCGTCGCCGAACAGCATCATCGTGTTAGGGCGGAAGAACAGCTCGTTCTCGACGCCGGCATAGCCGGCAGCCATGCCGCGCTTGATGAAGAACACCGTCTTGGCCTTCTCCACATCCAGGATCGGCATGCCGTAGATGGGCGAGGTCGGATCGGTCTTGGCCGCCGGGTTGGTCACGTCATTGGCGCCGATGACGAAGGCGACATCCGCTGTGCCGAAGTCGCGGTTGATGTCCTCCAGTTCGAACACCTCGTCGTAGGGCACGTTGGCCTCGGCCAGCAGCACGTTCATGTGACCGGGCATGCGGCCCGCCACCGGGTGGATGGCGTACTTCACGTCCACGCCTTCATGCTTCAGCACATCGGCCATCTCGCGCAGCGCATGCTGGGCCTGGGCCACCGCCATGCCGTAGCCGGGGACGATGATGACCGACTGCGCGTTCTTCATGATGTAAGCGGCATCCTCCGCCGAGCCGGCCTTGACCGAGCCCTGCGGACCCTTGGCACCGGCCACGGCACCCCCCGCCTCGCCGCCGAAACCGCCGAGGATGACGTTGAAGATCGAGCGGTTCATGCCCTTGCACATGATGTAGGACAGGATGGCGCCCGAGGAGCCCACCAGCGCACCGGTGATGATCAGCAGGTTGTTCTGCAGGGTGAAGCCGATGCCACAGGCCGCCCAGCCGGAATAGCTGTTCAGCATCGAGATGACCACCGGCATGTCGGCGCCGCCGATCGGCAGGATCAGCAGGAAGCCCAGCGCCAGCGCCACGACGACGATCAGCCACATCGCGGCATCGGCGTTCGACTGCACCAGCCAGCCGATCAAGAGGACGGTCAGCACGCCGAGCGCCGCGTTCAGCGGATGCTGCATCGGGAAGACCAGCGGCTTGCCGGTAACCAGACCCTGGAGCTTGGCAAAGGCGACGATGGAGCCTGTAAAGGTGATCGCACCGACCGCGGTGCCCAGCGCCATCTCGATCAGCGAGCCCTTGGCGATGGCGCCGCGGATGCCAATGCCATAGGCCTCCGGCGAATAGAAAGCGGCGAGCGCCACGAAGACGGCGGCCAGACCGACCAGCGAGTGGAAGGCGGCGACCAACTGCGGCAGCGCCGTCATCTCGATCTTCTTGGCCACCACATAGCCGATGGCGCCGCCGATGGCGATGCCGAGCACGATCATCCAATAGGACTGGACGATGGGCGAGGCCAGCGTGGTCAGGATGGCGATGGTCATGCCGACCATGCCGTAGATGTTGCCCTGGCGCGAGGTCTCCGGGCTGGAGAGCCCGCGCAGCGCCATGATGAAGCAGATGGAGGCGACGAGGTAGAGAAGGGCCGACAAGGTTTCCATGGTCTTACTTGCCCTTCTTCTTGAACATGGAGAGCATGCGCTGGGTCACCAGGAAGCCGCCGAAGATGTTGACGGATGCCAGGATGACGGCGAGGAAGCCCAGGACCTTAGAGAAGCCGAAACCGGCCGGACCGGCGGCGACCAGCGCGCCGACGATGATGACCGACGACACGGCGTTGGTGACGGCCATCAGCGGCGAATGCAGGGCCGGAGTGACGCGCCAGACGACGTAGTAGCCGACGAAGCAGGCCAGCACGAGTACCGTCAAACCGGTGACGAAGAAGCTGCCATGACCGCCGGCGGCCTCCGCGGCGGGCTGCGCCGCGTGCGCGATCTGGGCGGCCAGCTGGTCGGCCTGCTGGCCGAGCGCCGCGAGGTTCGCCTTGAGCTCGGCAATACGGGCGGACAGTTGGGTCTGATCCATTGCGGTAAGTCTCCTCGGGCGCCCGGTCAGCCGGCGAAGGCGGGGTGAACGACGGCGCCGTCGCGGGTCAGCGCGATGGCCTTGACGATCTCGTCGTCCCAGTTGACGACGACGCCCGTCTCCTTGCCGTGTAGCGACGTCAGCAGCGCCAGCAGGTTCTTGGCGTAGAGAAGCGAGGCGCTCTCGGCGATGCGGCTTGCGTAGTTGGCATGGCCGACGATCTTCACGCCGTTGGCCGTGGTCACCACCTCGCCCAGCTTGGCGCCCTCGACGTTGCCGCCCTGCTCCACCGCCAGATCGATGATCACCGAGCCCGGCTTCATCGACGCCACATGCTCCGCCGTCACCAGGATCGGCGCCTTGCGGCCGGGGATCAGCGCCGTGGTGATGACGAGATCCTGCTTCTTGATGTGTTCGGCGACCAATGCGGCCTGCTGGCGCTTGTAGTCGTCCGACATCTCCTTGGCGTAGCCGCCGGCGGTCTCAGCCTGCTTGAACTCGTCGTTCTCGACAGCGACGAAGCTGCCGCCCAGCGACTGCACCTGCTCCTTCACCGCCGGGCGCACGTCGGTGGCCGAGACGATGGCGCCGAGGCGCTTGGCGGTGGCGATGGCCTGGAGGCCGGCGACGCCGACGCCCATGATGAAGGCGCGGGCCGGCGGCACGGTGCCGGCGGCGGTCATCATCATCGGGAAGGCGCGGCCATACTCGCTGGCGGCATCGACGACGGCCTTGTAGCCGGCGAGGTTGGCCTGGGAGGACAGCACGTCCATGACCTGGGCGCGGGTGATGCGCGGCATGAACTCCATGGCGAAGGCGTTCACGCCGGCATCGGCGTAGGCCTTCACATGGTCGCGGCTGTTGTAGGGATTGAGGATGGCGAACAGCAGCGCACCCTTGCGGATCAGCGCCAGTTCGTCCTCACCGCCCTCGGAAGCGATCAGCGGACGCTGCACCTTCAGCACGATGTCGGCGTCGGCCAGCGCCGCAGCCTGATCGGCGGCGATGGCGGCCCCCGCCGCTTCATAGGCCGCGTCGGTGATGCTGGAGCCGAGACCAGCCCCGCTTTCCACCACCACGTCCAGTCCCAAACCCTTCAGTTTCTTCACCGTTTCCGGTGAGGCGGCCACGCGAAGTTCGCCCGCACGTCGCTCCTTTGGAATGGCGACTTTCATTAGATAAAACTCCCCTGCCTCAAATACGCCGATCCCGGCATCCCCCATGGGTTATCGGCACAGACGACGCGCATACATGCCGGATCCATGTGACTTTGTGAAGCCGAACCCACCGATGGTAATACCAGCCTATTGGGTGCGCCGCAACAAAGGGAATGGCTGCGTAGGCCTATCGTACGATTGTTTCATACAAACAGACAAATCAGCCACGGGCTGTTCAAATTCCGGCGACGCTTTCGCTTATACGTAAGGAGTCGCCGCGACGCGATGACGCAGCCGTGTCCCTGCCGTGCACCAGCGCGGCACATCGCCGGCTTGCCATTCCCCCCGCCCGCCGATATTGTCCCGCCCCGTTCACGAACACCCCCATCGTTTGAGGTTTTGCCATGTCCGACGTCGGCGGCATCGCGGCGGATCGCCTGAAGTCCTTTGTCGAGCGCATCGAGCGTCTCGAAGAGGAAAAGCGTGGTCTGCAGGAAGACATCAAGGAGGTCTACGCCGAGGCGAAGGGCACCGGTTTCGACACCAAGATCATCCGGCAGATCATTCGCCTGCGGAAGATGGACAAGGCCGACCGCCAGGAGCAGGAAGCCATCCTGGAGCTCTACAAGGAAGCGCTGGGCATGGTGGAGTGACGGGTTTCCCGCCACTCTCCCAGCTTACCGGACTTGCGGACGCGGCGGCCCCTTCAGGCCGCCGCTTCGCGTTCCGGCACCTCGGCGGCATGCCCGGCCAGCATCTCCATGACGTTGGCGACGAGCGCCAGCCCAGCCCCTCCATTGGCCCCGCCGTCGGCGGCCCCGTCCAGCGTCAGGATCGATTCGGGATGGAACTGCACGGCGGCCAGCGGCAGCGACCGGTGCTCGATCGCCATCACCGTCCCGTCCTCCGTCTCCGCCGTCACCCGCAGGTCCGGCGGCAGGCTGTCGCGCCGCGCCACCAGCGAATGGTACCGGCCGGCCCGCATCCCCTGCGGCAGCCCGTCGAAGAGCCCGCTCCCCTGGTGACGCAGGCTTGACGCCTTGCCGTGCATCGGCTCCGGCAGGCGGTCCAGCGTCGCACCGAAATGCTCGACCATGCCTTGCAGTCCCAGGCAGACGCCGAACACCGGCACGCCGAGATCGAGCGCCGCCTGCACGCTGCCGACAACATCGAAATCGGCCGGCCGCCCCGGCCCCGGCGACAGCACCAGCAGGTCGGGCGGGTCGTTGCGCAGGGCGGCACGCGCATGGGTATGGCGCAGGGTCGTGACGCTGGCGCCGGTCTGGCGGAAATAGTCGGCCAGCGTATGGACGAAGCTGTCGTCATGATCGACCAGCAGCACCCGCTTGCCCTCCCCACTCCCTTGCCCGCTCCGCCGGACACCGCTCTCAACCACCGACAGCCGGGGGCCGGCACTGCGCACCGCGTCGAGGAAGGCCGACGCCTTCAGCCGGCATTCGGCGTCCTCGGCATCCGGATCGCTGTCGGACAGCAGGGTGGCGCCGGCGCGGACGAAGGCAACCCCGTCCTTCATGCGGATGGTGCGCAGGGTCAGCCCGGTGTCCATCCCGCCGTCGAAGCCGATGCGTCCGAACGCCCCGCCGTACCAGCGGCGCGGCGAATGTTCGGTATCCTCCAAGAACTGCATGGCCCAGCGCTTGGGCGCGCCGGTCACCGTCACCGCCCAGCTGTGGGTGAGAAAGGCATCCAGCGCGTCGAAACCATGGCGCAGGCGCCCTTCCACATGATCGACGGTGTGGATCAGGCGGGAATACAGTTCGATCATCCGCCGGCCGATCACGCGAACGGAGCCGGGTTCGCACACCCGCGCCTTGTCGTTGCGGTCGACGTCGGTGCACATGGTCAGCTCCGCCGCATCCTTGGCCGAGTTCAGCAGCGTCAGGATCTGCGTCGCGTCGGTCAGCGCATTACTTCCGCGCGCCACCGTGCCGGAGATCGGGCAGGTCTCCACCCGCCCCTGGCCGACGCGCACATACATTTCCGGGCTGGCGGCGACCAGGAACTCGCCATCGCCAAGATTGGTCAGCGCCTCGTAGGGGGCGGGGTTGGCGGCGCGCAGACGGCGGAAGATCGTGGCCGGGCTGTCGGCGCAGGGCTCGGCGAAAGTCTGGCCGGGGACGACCTCGAACAGATCGCCGCGGTTGAAGGCCTCCTTCGCCGCCCGCACCACCTGCTGGTATTCGCCGGGGGCGTGGTCACACTCCGCAGCGGCGTTGGTATCGGGCCGATAGCCGTGGACCCGCCCGCCACCCGCGATGCCCTCGGTCGAGACGCCGTCCACCGCGAACTCGTAGGCGAAGCGGCGCGCCACCCCGGCGGCATGGTCGACCACCAGCAGCCGGTCGGGCAGATACAGCACAAGGTCGCGCTGGTCGTCCGGCCGCACCAGCCGGCGGCGGATCGACTCGAACTGGAAGGCGAGATCGTAGCCGAAGGCGCCATAAAGCCCCAGGAACGGTTCGTCCGGGCAGGCGAACAACGTCATCAGCGCCCGCAGCACGCTGAAGACGGAAGGCTGGCGGCTGCGCTCCTCCTCGGCGAAGCCCCCGGCCGGGCGACGCACCAGGGCGGTGACCCGGCCGGCGGTGACCTCCAGCCCGACAAGCGCCTCATGCCCGTCCAACGCCCCGGCCACGGCGGGCAGCAGCAGCCGGCCGCGCGGGTTCAGCGCATCGATGCGCACGGTCCGGCCGCGGGCGGTCACCGACAGCGGCGGATCGACGAAGCCCAGCACCTGCCGCCGGTAGCGGCCGGGCGCCTCCACCCCGCCGGACAGCAGCAGCCCGCGCCGCTCGTCGAGCGCAGTGACCAGCGCATCGAGCGCCTCGGCCGGCACCGCCGGCTCGGCAGTGCGGTGCAGACCGAGGCCACCGCCGGTCTTGACCGCGAACGGATCGAGGAAGGCGGGATCGGCAAGGAACAGGTGGGATGGGATCATGACGGCGGTGCTCCGATTCGGACGTCTTTTCGGTGACGCCGCCCGGTGCTTCCGCCTGCCTGTCCGTTCTTCCGCTGGGTGACCCGCTGTGACGGGTCAGGAAAAAGGCCGCTCCGGATGCACCGGGCGGCCTTTTGTTCTCAATCCACGCTCACGCGCGTCGCCAGGCCGGCCCGTTGGAGACGGGCCACCACCAATGCTGCGACAGGAGGGGCGAGGAGATATTCATGACCGCAACCGCAACACAGGGCGGGGCTACCTGTCAAGTGCTCCCTTCAAGCGTTCCCTGTCACGCCCGGTCCTGCGGCGGGGCGACGGCGTAGCTGCTGAGGTCCTCCTTGCGGCGCTCGTCCGACGGCAGACGGCCCTTGACCAGGAAGCTGATGTTCTCCGCCACGTTGGTGGCATGGTCGCCGATGCGCTCGATCGACTTGGCGGCGAACAGCAGGTGGGTGCAGCCGGTGATCTGCGCCGGCGTCTCCATCATGTAGGTCAGGAACTCGCGGAACAGCGCGGTGTAGGCGGCGTCCACCTCCCCGTCGCGGTCGCGGACGGAGGTGGCAAGCTCCGGATTCTGTTCGGTATAGGCACGGCGCATGTCGCCGATCATCGCCTGCACCATCCGCCCCATGCGGACCAGCGAGGCGACCGGCGGCGCCACCGGCAGGGTCGACAGCGTGACCGCGCGCTTGGCGACCGATCCGGCGAAATCGCCCATGCGTTCCAGGTTGGAGGCGATCTTCAACGCCGCGACGATCTCGCGCAGATCCTTCGCCATCGGCTGGCGCAAGGCCAGCAGGCGAACGGTCATCGCCTCCACCTCCGCCTCCAGCCGGTCGATCTCGGCATCGCCCTTCAGAACCTCACCGGCGATGTCGGCATCGGGACCGGCCAGAGAATCGAGCGCAAGCCCGACCTGCCGCTCCACCAGTTCGCCCATGCGGTCGATGGCGCTGCGCAGGGCCGCCAGTTCGGTGTCGAAAGCCGCAAGCGTGTGTCCACCCGACATGATCCCCAACTCCTTGTTCCCACTTGGCTGCGACCGGCGGTTCCGCGCCCGGCGCCCCGCAGATGGGGCCTGACGCCGTCCACGCCAAGGCGGCGCGGCACTGGATGCGGCATTAACCTTTGGCATAGATTATTTCGGAACACTGGTCTATCGATGGACCACGCAACCATGCAGACCGGGCAGGATCGATGACACCGCACGAGTTGGTTGCCGTGCTGGAAAAGCACGAGCGCTGGCTGAAGAACAAGTCGGGCGGTTCGCGCGCCAACCTGACCATGGCGAACATGGAAGGGTCGAACCTGTCCGGGGTCAATCTGGCCCAGGGCAAGCTGTCCGGCGCCAACCTGTCCCATTGCGACCTGTCGAACGCCAATCTCAGCACCGCCGACCTGTTCGCCGCGCATCTGACGAAGGCCGACCTGTCGGGCTGCAACCTCTATCGCGCCGACCTGCGTGGCGCCCACATGCGTGGCGCCAAGCTGAAGCGCGCGATCCTGAAGGAGGCCGACCTGCGCGGCGGCGCCCTGCTGTATGGCGGGCATGGCGGCAAGAACGGCAAGGGGCTCGACTTCGTCCGCTCCGACCTGTCGGGCACGGATTTCGACGACGCGTCGCTGAACAACGCCAACCTGTCGGGCGCCGACCTGACCGACGTGTCGATGAACGGCGCCGATTGCGAGGGTGCGCTGCTGACCGGCGCCACGCTGATGCGCGCCAGCATGAAAAGCTGCAATCTGGCCCGCGCCGACCTGCGCGGCAGCAACCTGTCCGGCGTGAATTTGCAGGGAGCGGTGCTGCGCGACGCCAACCTGACCGGCGCCATGCTGGCCGGAGCCAACCTGCGCAACGCCGACCTTCAGGGGGCGAAGCTGGAGGGTGCCGATCTGGCCGGGGCCGACACCACCGGTGCCAATCTGGCGCGGTCGGCCGACAATTTCTCGGTCCAGATCCAGCAGGCGCTGCACAGCCATTACACCTGGATCAACACCAACGGAACGATGGGCGCCAGGGCCGACCTGACCGCCGCCGACCTCAGCCACATCGACCTGACGGGGGTCAACCTGTCGGGCGCCAATCTGAAACGGGCCAATCTCAGCGGCGCCAAGATGCGCGAGGCGCTGCTGATCATGTGCGACATCTCCGAAGCGGTGCTGGACGGCGCCGATTTCAGCGGGGCGATCCTAGACGGCGCCAATCTGCGCGGCGCCAACATGACCGAGATCCGGCTGGACGGGGCAGGAGTCGGCTGGGTCGATATAAAGGGACCGGACGGTCAGCCGACCGGTCGCCTGTGGGCGGCGAACCTGACCGGCGCAAGGCTGACCGGCAGTTCCTGCGTCCGCACCAACCTGCGCGGTGCCAACCTGTCCGACTGCGATTTCAGCAACGCCAACCTGACCGGTGCGATCCTGAGCGACGCCAACATCCGCGACGCGAAATTCACCGGGGCCAACCTGACCGGCGCCAGCCTGCCGCCGCCGCCGGACCCGGACGACGATTGACCCGAGATGCGGCTGATCGGACGGATGGCCGCTCCAGACAAATCTTTCGAGATCGACTGAAACGGGGCGGCGGGAGCAGCGGACCGAATCAGCCTTGCACTACCTCTCGTCCCGCCCGCCGCCGTCTTCGCCGTCGCGGGCCGCCGCGCAGGCGGCGTTGAGGTTGGCGCCGACACGGCGCAGCACCTCCAGCGTCAGGTCCAGATCTTCAGGCGCAATGCCGTCGATGGCGATCTGAGCGATCTCCGACGCGCTGGGCATCATGGTCTGACGCAAGGCCCGACCCTTGTCGGTCAGAAAGACGTTCATCTTGCGGCGGTCGTGGCTGTTGCGCACGCGTTGGACCAGCCCCTGGCTCTCCATCACGTTGACGGCGGTGACCGTGGTCGGCTCCATCATGCCCACGCGGTGACTCAGCTCCCGCTGGGTCAATCCGTCCTCTTCCCACAGGGCACGCAGGAAGAACCATTGCCCCATGCTGACCCCCGACCGCGCGATGCGTGTCTGGAGGGCGCGGGCGAAGGCGCGATTCACGTCCCGGACGACGAACGATAAAGCACCATCGGCCGAACCGGCCGCGTCTTCCGACTCGCGGGGGCGTTCCGGCTCCCACCCCTTGACAGACGCCTCCATACCGACAATCTCTCTGCCGTCGTTCCGTGCCCACAGCCACCCCAGCCCATCGGCCGCGATGGACGGACAGCCGCCTGTCGAGGCGACGCCGCCGCATTGCATCCACCGGGTCCATGCCTGTCTGGTAACACCACCTTGACACGAGTGGGCATGGCTGCGTCATCCAATCATAACGTGTTGTGTGCAAAGCGCAAATCAATTGCGCAGCCATCGGTCGCCGGCATGCAATGATATGTCGGTTTTGGTCATCCAAATCGCCGGCAGCGTAAGCAGAACACGCCCACAGACTCTTCGCATGGCCGACTTGTGTCACATCCATCTTTTTGGCGCCGTCACCAGACACCATATCCGCATATGATGATTGATATGATCATTGCCGATTGGATCGGTTTTATTTGGCAATTCGTACAGCACCAGAGCGTTAAATTAATATTTCGCTAAATTATTGAGAATTCCTTTCCAACCACTTTCAACTGCCGCGACCTTTGGTCACACAAACCCCGAACCGCCCTTCACAGGAGCCGTGAACCCGCAATGACCGCTTCGCCGACCGTCCCTTCGTCCCGTACCGTCACCGTCGCCGCCACCCAGATGGTCTGCAGCTGGGACCTTGCCGCCAACGTCGATGGCGTCGAATCGCTGATTCGCGAGGCTGCCGCCAAGGGCGCGCAGATCGTCCTGCCGCAGGAGCTGTTCGAGACCCCCTATTTCTGCAAGGACCAGAAGCAGTCGTTGTTCGAACTGGCTGCGCCGGCCGAAGGTCATCCGGTGATCGGACGGATGCAGGCCCTTGCGCGGGAGCTGTCGGTGGTCATCCCCGTCAGCTTTTTCGAGAAGGCCCGCAACGCCTACTACAACTCGATGGCCATGGTCGATGCGGACGGCAGCCTGCTGGGCATCTACCGCAAGTCCCACATTCCCGACGGTCCCGGCTATCAGGAGAAATTCTATTTCAGCCCCGGCGACAGCGGCATCCAGGTGTTCAAGACCCGCTACGCCACGGTCGGCTGCGCCATCTGCTGGGACCAATGGTTCCCGGAGACGGCGCGCATCATGGCGCTGAAAGGGGCGGAGATCCTGCTCTATCCCACCGCCATCGGGTCGGAACCGCAGGATTCCTCCATCGACAGCCAGGGCCACTGGACCAGGGTGATGCAGGGCCATGCCGGCGCCAACCTGATGCCGCTGGTGGCCTCCAACCGAGTCGGGGTTGAGCAGGGGGAAGGCTGCGCGCTGACCTTCTATGGCTCGTCCTTCATCGCCGGCCCGCAGGGGGAGATCGTCGCGCAGGCCGACCGCGAAAGCCGGACGGTCCTGACCGCCAGCTTCGACCTCGACCGCATCGCGGCGCAGCGCGCCTCCTGGGGCGTCTTCCGCGACCGCCGGCCGGAGCTGTATGGCGCCCTGCTGACGCTGGACGGCGAAACCACCCCGCGTCGCTGACCGGTAGGGAGGGGAACTGGCGCTGGCGACAGGCGCTGACCGCCGCGACGTCAGACCGTCAGCCCCTTCCCTGTTCCGGAATTGCTGCGTCCCGCAGTCCCGAGCGCCTGTGCAGCGCCGTAGGCGGCAGCAGCGCGGGCGGATGCCGTATCGCCACCCTGCCGGCGCTGTTCGGATTGGGCTTGCAGCTTCGCCGCATCGGCCTGTGCGGCGACTCGCAAGTCCTGAGGCGAGGGATCGGCCGGTGCGAGCGCCGCGGCCTTGACCTGCTCCATCTTGGCGACCGTGGCCGCCGGTTCCGATTCGGCGCTGACATCGATCGGCACCTCGCCGGCGGTGGCGTAGTTCTTGCCGTCCGGACCGCGGGTAAAGGTGAAGGAGGCGCCGCCGGCATGGGCACCGCCGGCCGCCTGATGCGCCGCCTCATGCTGGCGGACGCTGGTGTCGGCCTGCTTGAGTTTCTGGACCTGCTGCTGAGCTGCGTCGGACAGGGTGACGCTGTCGGCGGAGCCGCTCTTGCCATCCTGAGCGCCGGATTTCTGGGCACCGGACGCGTCCTTCCCGTCCCGCCGCAGCGGCACACTGCGCGGGGTGGAATAGGTTCCGATCGACGGGCTGGAGATGGAAAGGTCGGCAGCCACCGCCCGCATCCTCACTCAGATGCCGAACTTCCCATCAATTTAGGACGATTCGTCCGCACCGGCAACGGTATGGACATCCCTGCGACCGTCCCTAGGCCCGCCCCTCCGTCTCAGACCTGCTCGAAGCCGGTCAGGACGTTGGCGACATTGACGCCCAGATCGTCGACGGCATAACCGCCTTCCAGCACGAAAAGGGTCGGCAGGCCGACTCCGGCGATGGCGGCGCCCATGCGCAGGAAATCCTCCGACAACAAGCGGAAGCGGGAAATCGGGTCACCGCCATAGGTGTCCGCACCCAGCGACAGCACCAGCGCGTCGGCGCCGAACTCGCGGATGCGTGCCGCCGCAACGGCCAGCGCCTGGGCGTAAGCGTTCCAGTCGGTCCCCCAGGGCAGCGTCAGGTTCAGGTTCGCCCCTTCCCCGGCACCCGCTCCGGTCTCATCGGCATGACCGCAGAAATAGGGGAACTCGTCGGCCGGATCGGCATGGATCGACACGAACAGCACGTCGCCACGCTCCCAGAAAATCTCCTGGGTGCCGTTGCCATGGTGATAATCGACGTCCAGCACCGCCACGCGCGCAGCCCCACCGTCGCGCAGGGATTGCGCCGCGATGGCCGCGTTGTTCAGGAAGCAATAGCCGCCGTAGAAGGCGTGGCCGGCATGATGACCCGGCGGACGGCACAGCGCAAAGGCGCTGCGGTCGCCGGCCCGCAGCCGGTCGGCGCCGGTCAGTGCGCTGTCGGCTGCGGATGTCGCGGCCCGCCAGGTGCCGGCGGTGATCGGCGTCCCCGCATCGAAGGAGTAGAAGCCGAGCCGCCCATCGATGGAGCGGGGCACCCGACGCCGCGACATTCCCGGCGCCACCCAGTTCAGTGGCAGCGCGTCGATGTCGGCGCCATGCTCCGCCACCCAGTCGTCCCAGGCGGTCTGGAGAAAACCGAGGTAGCCGGCGTCATGCACCCGTTCCAGCGGGGCGATGCCGTGACGGGTGGGCTCCACCACCGGCCCCAGCCCGACCGCCTCGATCCGCGCCCGGACGATGTCGGCACGCTCGGGCTTCTCGTAGCAGGGAACGAGTTGGCCGTCGTTGAGTTCGGACCGGCCGGCCTGCAGCCGGTGCTCTTCGCTGTGGATGACGATCACGCCGTTGGCTTCCTTGACTGTTTCGCCGTCCCGGAAAGGTTCGGACCGGCGGAAGGCGGCCCCATCATAACGCCGCCCCGTCATCCGCGGATGCCACCCTTTTGCATGGCGCCCCGGACGCAGGCCATTGCCTTTCGGCCTATTGCACGCGATAGTGTTCAGCGCGGATTACTCGCGCTGTGCGGGTGGTTGCTGGGGTTGTTTGACATCCATGTTGGCTGCTGCGTACAGGATATTCGCCCGAATTGCGCCCGGGGCGGCGTTGATTCTGTGGGCGTGCGTCGTGTCGGCCGCCGGGCCTACGCGGGACGATCCACCATTGCCGCGGCCTCAGCCGGCATCGACGGCCTCCCCCCTGGAGGCGGCCTTCTCCACCCGGGCGGGAGAAGCGTTGCGCCAGTTCGGCTATGACCTGTTCGCCTCGGCCACCGATGCGGCTTCGGCGGCCGAGGCCGCGCCCGGCGCCATCCAGGGCGACTATGTCCTGAACACCGGCGATACCGTTCTGGTCACCCTGCGCGGCCAGAAATCCTTCAGCAAACGCTTCGCCGTCGACCGAAACGGCCAGCTGGTGGTGGACGATCTGCGGCCGCTGACCGCCGCCGGCCTGACGCTGGACGCCCTGCGACGCGACTTGGCCGCCGCCGTCGCCGCCACTTGGCCCAGCACCGATGCCTTCGCCTCGCTGGCGGAGGTGCGGCGGATCGGCGTGCTGGTCACCGGCGCCGTCCACCGCCCCGGCCGGCAGGAGATCAGCGCCTTCGCCACCGTGCTCGATGCGCTGTCGGCTGCCGGCGGTGTGGATCGCGGCGGCAGCCTGCGCGCGGTCAGGCTGATGCGGTCCGGCGGTGCGGTCATGGTCGACCTCTACGCCCTGCAAATCGCCGGTGCCACCGGCAATGCGGACATGACATTGCGTGACGGTGACCGCCTGTTCGTCCCGCCGCTCGGCGCCACCGTCGCGATTGCCGGACCGGTGAAACGGCCGGGCATTTATGAACTGCCGCCGGATGGTGGCCCCTTGTCGGCGTCGGAGATGCGCGACCTCGCCGGTGGCGCGCTGCGGCCCGGCCGCGGCCGGCTTGTGCGATTCGGCATCGGGCCGTTGGGCGAGGAAGCGACGGAGGAGATCGCCGATCCCGACGCCAAGCGGTTCGGTGACGGCGACCTGCTGTTGATTGCGCCGGAACGGGAAGACCGCCGCGGTGAGGTTCGGCTCGACGGACATGTGCTTCGTCCCGGCCCGCGCGCGCTGACCCGGGCTAAATCCCTGTCCGGACTGCTTTCCCGTGCGGATCTGCGCCCATCGGCCTATTTTCCCTTCGCCGCCCTGGAAAGCACGGCCCCTGCCACGGCGGCGCGCAGCCTGCGTCCGGTCGACCTGTCGGCCGTTCTGAACGGACGCGATCGCCGGCAGCTTTCGGACGGCGACACGCTCTATGTCCTGGGGACTGCGGACGTCGATTTCCTGACGTCGGAGGCAGTGCTCGCCCTGCTGCGCGGCGAACGCCAGCCACCGCAGGATGCCTGTCCCGGTCTGGTCGCGCTGGCGCGCATCCTGGCGGCGGAGCCGGCCGGTCCCCTCGCTACCGGTCCGCAGGCGCACGCTGCCGCCACGCTGACCGGTTCCCGCACCCCCTGCCCGCCCCTGTTCGCGACGGTGCCGGACCTGCTGCCGCTTGCCCTGCGCCATTCCGTTCTTCGCCTGACCGGTGCGCCGCGGCCCGGTTTCTATCCCGTCGCCGATGGTCCAGAGAACGCCGGCGCGCGCGAGACCATCGTCGAATCGGAAGCGCCTCAGTACGAGCTGATCGGCCATGTCCGCCGGCCCGGCACCCGCCGGTTGCCGGCAGGGGCCACGCTGCGCCAGGCCCTGGCGGAGGGCAAGGCCTTGAAGCGCGACGTGTATCCGCTGCTTGGCATCGTCGAACGCTATGACCGGCGGACCTTGACCCGCGCCTATCTGCCCTTCTCCCCGCAGGAGGTGGCCGCCGGACGTGCCGACCGTGCCCTGAGCGATGGAGACCGCATTCACCTGTTCGCCGCCGACGACATCCGTGGCCTGGTGAAGCCCGCCGACTCCAGGACGGACAGCAAGGCGGACGACGAGTCCGAACCGCCGATGCTGGCGGCTGTGCTCGATCCGGCCATCGTCGCAGTGATCGGAGAGCGGATTGTCCAGCTGCGCGGCGCCGTGCGCGATCCCGGCGGCTATCCGGTCGCCGACCTCACGCCGCTGGCGGCCCTGGTCGCTGCGGCAGGTGGGCTGTCCACCGACGCCGACCCCACGGTGGCGGAACTGACCACCGCCAACGGCACACGCAACGCCATCGACCTGACCCGCGACGGCACCCGCAGGATCGGCCCCGGCGATGCACTACGGATCAACCCGCGTCCGCAGGCGCTGGAGGCCCGCGCGGTCGCCATCGAGGGGGCGGTGCGCCGTCCCGGCCGCTACGACATCGGCCGCGGCGAGACGCTGTCCTCCCTGATCGCGCGGGCCGGCGGCCTGATCGACGACGCTTATCCGGCTGGAGCCGTGCTGACCCGTGAGAGCGAACGCCGCCGCGAGAAGGAGCAGTTCCAGCTGCAAGCGCGTGAATTGGAGCGCACGCTGGCGCTGGAGGTGGAGAAGGGCGAGCCGGTGAAGGCGGAGAATGTCGCGCTGGCCCGCCAACTCGCCGCCCAACTCCGCGCTGCCGAACCGCTCGGCCGCGTGGTGGTGGAAGCGGACCCGGCTATCCTGCGCAGCCGGCCGGCTCTCGACCCGCTGCTGGAACCCGACGACCGGATCGTGATCCCGAAGCGACCGTTGACCGTGGCGGTGTCGGGCGAGGTTCTACATCCGACCGCCGCGCAATTCGTCAGCGGCAAGGGTGCCGAGGATTACCTGAACGAGGCGGGCGGCCCGACCCGCGATGCCGACACCGGCCGCAGCTTCCTGGTCCTGCCGGACGGCCGGGCACGGCCGCTGGCGCTGTCCTCTTGGAACCATCGGGTGGACGTTATCCCACCCGGGTCGATCTTGGTGGTGCCGCGCGACCCCCGCCCCTTCGACGGGCTGGACGCCACCAAGGCCATCGGCAACATCCTGAGCCAGCTGGCGATCACGGCGGCCTCGATTTCGGTGATCACGCGATGACGCCGCCCGCCCCGCCCCGACTCGCCATCCTGACCGTGGTCCGCAACGACTGCGCCGGACTGGCCGACACCTATGACAGCCTGCGCGAGCAGCTCGGTCCCGGCATTGTCTGGCTGGTCGCCGACGGCGCCTCCACCGATGGAACGGCGGAGTGGTTGGTGGGCCATGCCGATGTCCCGCTGTGGTGGCGCTCAGCCCGCGACTCGGGATTGTACGATGCGATGAACGATGCGCTCGCGGCCGCGGGCCGGCTGGGCTGCAGCCATGTGCTGTTTCTGAATGCCGGCGACCGGCTGGCGGAGCCGGGCAGCGGCATGCGGCTTTTGCAAGCGATTGCCCGGCATCCCGACTGCGCCCTTTTCTATGGCGATGCGCTGGAACGGCTGGGTGACGGACGTATCCTGCTGAAGCGCGCCCGCTCCCACCGCTGGGCATCGCTGTGCATGTTCACCCACCATCAGGCGATGATCTACTCCGTGACTGCGCTGGCAGGACTACGCTTCGACTCCGGTTACCGGATCGCGGCCGATTATGACTTCACCTTGTCGGTGCTGAAGCGCGGACGGGCCGAACGGCTGCACTGGCCGGTCTGTCTGTTCGCGGCAGGCGGCCTGTCGCAGCGCGACGCAACCACTGGCCGGCATGAGCAAACAGCGATTCGACAAAGGCATTTCAGCCATGGAGCCACACACGCGGCAATGATCGCCATGGTTCAACGAGTCGCACTGGCATTACGCCACCGTCTTCCCGCTCTATACGCGAAATTACGTTTCCGATGCCCTGAAATTTAATGTCTTTCGCTCTCTTCCTCCCCCTTCCACCCAAACGGACCGTTGATACGCACAAATGGTTGCATAGAATTTACTTTCTGAACTAAGCATTCTCGCGGCGCCTTCCCTCTGGCTTTCCTTTCGAGGTACGACTTATGAGCGCGACCAAGACCAAACTCGCCCCCGCCCACACCCTGTCGCGCCGCGGCGAAGGACCCAACCCCATCGACATCCATGTCGGAGCCCGCCTGCGGCTTCGCCGGACCCTGCTTGGCCTGAGCCAGGAAAAGCTGGGCGAAGCGGTCGGGATCACCTTCCAGCAGCTCCAGAAGTACGAGCGTGGGTCGAACCGCATCAGCGCCAGCCGCCTTTACAACCTCTCCCAGGTTCTCGGTGTGCCAGTCAGCTATTTCTTCGACGACATGCCGTCGCCCGACCAGATTGCCGCCGAAGTCCCGGCCGAGGCGATGAGCGAGACGGACGAGTTCGAATCGATGGCCCGCCGCGAGACGCTGGAACTGGTGCGCGCCTATTACCGAATCGAGGATCCGGGTGTGCGCAAGCGGACCTTCGACCTGCTGAAGGCGCTGGGTGGCGACCGGATCGCGTTGCTCGAAGAGTAAGGGTCGCCGGCCGGACGGACAGTCCGGACAGACTCGGAAGCGGCGCGGATGGACGGGAAACGGTCGAACGCTCCCGGCCCCATTGCCGCCGACCGCATCTTGAGCCCGACCTGCCAATAGTAGAACGCGCGCGCCAGCGCGTGGTCTAGCCCGGCTGTGCCATCGAGGACGCCAAGGCGCAGCACATAGGCATGCAGAAACGCCAAGAGCGGCCGGCCCGGCAGGCGCTGGAAAAGCCGCTTCTGCATGCGCCGGCCGATCAGAGCGCGGAGGCTGGGAAAGGCGCTGGAGCCGCCATCCGGTTCACCCGTTATCAAGCGGTCCATCCGACCGTCGGCACGAATCGCCGCCTCCCAATCGGAGTAGCGGTTGTGGCGGTCGAACCAGGCCGAGAGCGGCTTGGCATCCTCATGGTCCATCGGGTGGCGAAGCCGGCCGGTCGTGCCGGCCACCTGCGGCTGGTAATGCCCCTCCACCTCCCACATCGCGGCGATATCCAGGTCGGGCTGATCGGGAAAGCGCGCGCGCCGACGGTCCAGCAGAGCAAGCTTGCGATTCCAGCAGCCGAAACGCAGCCGCCGGCCGCGGACGACCGGCCTGCCGTCGATCCAGTAGGCCGCGCAGGCCGGGCCAGTCGCCATCAGCCGGGCGATCTCCTCAACCAGTTCCGCCGTCAGCCGCTCGTCGGCATCGACGAATAGAACCCAGTCATGGGCGAATGGCAGACTATCCAGGCACCACTGCTTCTTCTTGGGGTAGCGGCCATTCCAGCGGAAGGGAACCAGGCGGGCGCCATGTGACCGTGCGATGTCCAGCGTACCGTCATCGCTGCCGCTGTCGACCACGAAGCACTCGGCGAATCGGGCGAGCGGCGGCAGGCACTGCGGCAGGTTCGCCGCCTCGTTGCGCGTCATCACCACCACGGAGACCGGAATGGCGGTCATGGCGGGCGCAGGCATGTTGGAAATCCTCATGGCGCCGCCTCCACCCCCGTCGTGCGTTCCCGCAAGGCATGGGACACGGATAGGGCGAATCCGGCGGCGACAAGCCCGACCAGCCCGGCCAGCGGAATCACCACGGCCGGGTTCGGCCAGTCCGGCAGGGTGGCGGCGGCCGGCGGCTGGATCATGTCGGCAGCAAAGGGCAGATCGACGCCGATCATCATCGCCACCCGCTCCTGGTCCAGCAGCAGGTCGCTCAACGCCTGTCGGTGTTCCGCAACGGTGACGGCACCGAGACGAAGCTTGATGTGGGCGATCTGGGCGGCACTGCGCCGGGCCGCTTCCGCCCGCAGATGGGCGTCGGTGGCCGCGGCAATCCGCCCGAGCAGTTCCACTGCAATCGCCCGGTCGGCATGGCGGAAGGTGATCCGCCGCATCGGACCCGACCGCAGCATGTCGACAACCAGCCGATCACGCAGGGCGCGCGCCACGCGGTCGCCGTCCGGCTCAACCCAATCCTCGCGCCCGACCATTGCGAGAAAAGCCCGCTTCACCGTCGGGAACAGTCCGGGCGGCGGACGCCAACGCTCCGCCTCCGCATCCCAACGCTCGGCAAACAGGGCGCGCAGGATGGCCGGGTCCGCAGCCAGACGGTCGGCCACCGGTCCCGAACCGAACAGTTCAAGATAGCGGGCGAAGTCGGACAGCGATTCGTCCCCCGCCCCCGGCTCGGCAACACCGGCGGAGTCGCGGCCGTTGAGCGTCGGCACCCGTGCCCCCATCGCGGCGGAGCCAACCCGGGCCGTCGGCCCGATCACCATTGCCGCGGTATAGGCCGGCGTCACCAGCCACAGAGCCGCCACCGCCAGCGCCAGACCGCCCACCCAGCCGCCGACCAACCAGCGCCAGCCGGTCCGCAGGGTGCGGACAAAGCTGCGCAGGTCACCCTCCCCTCCGGCCATCGGCAGAGCCAGCGTCATGGCATGCGGCTGAGGCTGGATGTCACGCGGGGCGATGACGCCGTCAGGCATGGGGCAACGGCCTCCCCAACAGGGGCCGGACGGCACGGCGTGCCTCGACCAGACGTTCGGCCAACCCGACGAAGGCCGCGGCGGCGCGGTCGGCCGTCCAGGCTTCGGCCTTTCTGGCAGCGCGCTCCCCCTCCGCCGCACAGCGCTCGGGGGCGGCGGCATAGGCGCACACGGCTTCGGCGATGGCGGCCCCATCGAACGGGTCGATCACCATGCCGCATCCGTCCATTTGGGCCGCGGCCTCGCTTCCGGCCGGTCCCAGGAACAGGCAGGGCCGGCCAGCCGCCTGCACCCCGGCCAGCTTGCTCGGCACCAACATCCCCTCCGCCGCCGGGTCCATCGCCACCAGATGCAGGTTGGCGGCGGACAAGCACTCCGCCAACCGGTCGGCAGGCTGCCAGGGAAGCCGGCGCAGATTGCGCACGCCCTTGCGGCGTGCGGCCTCTTCCACCGCAGCGAAGCCCCTGCCCTCGCCGACCAGCAGGAAAATCACGGATGGATCGCTGTGCTGCAGGCGGGCCGCCGCCTCCAGCACGCCGTCCATCGGATGGGCAAGCCCCAGCGTCCCGGAATAGGCCACGAGGAAACGGCCGTCGCCCTCCGTCAACCCCAGGGAGCGGCGGACGTTGTTGCCGGCCTTCTCCAGGGGACGGATCCCCGGATCGGGCCAGTTGGGCAGCAGGGTAACCCGATCCGCCGCCACGCCGGATGCGACGATGCGTTCGCGCATGCAGCGCCCAATGGCGATCACCCCATCCTGCCGCCGCAACGCCCGCGCCATGCCATGCCCGGCAACGCGGAGGAGCAGGTCCGGCATCCGCACGCCCAGCACCGGAAGAAGGTCCGGGTAAAGATCCTGGCACCAGTGCAGCGACGCCGCACCATGGCGCGCAGCCAAAACCGCACCGGCCAGCGCCAGCATCGGCGGATCGGTCATCGTCACGACGAGGTCGTGGCGCGGCAGGCGCAGGGCCTGAACCGTGAGTCGGCAAAGCGAGTCGAGATAGGCGCGCGTGTCGGGCCGCTCACCCTCCGCCACCCTGCGGCCGGTGCGGATGAGCGTGACCCCGTCCGGAACAGCGCAGTTCGGCGCCTTGTCGCCGACCGGCTCGCCATCCGCAACCACCGTCACCCGCCAGCCCGCGGCCGCAATTCGCCCGGACAAATCCGACAGGCAACGTCCGGTCGCCCCGCGGTCAGGCGGGAACACCCGGTTGACGAAAATTATGGACGGTCGGTCGAGCAGCACGGCGCACCGAAGCGTTAATTACACGCGAAAGTATGAAGATCCTCTATGAATCAGACAACCCCTTCCTGCATTCGGCCGCCAAAAGCATCAGGGATAGAATGACGCCGGTGTCGAGGTACTTGAAACTCGTGTGAAGGCAGAGCGCCATCGCCAGCGGCGGCACCACCGCCAGGGCCAGCGGTGGATCGGCCGCCAGAAGCCCGCACCAGGGCCTGACCAGCGCGCCGAGATAGGCCGCCAGCGCCACCAAGCCGCACAGACCGGTCTTCAGCAGGCTGTAGCTCGCCAGCGTGTGGGTATAGCTGACCCGCCAGCCGCCCACCGCCGGATTGGCGATCCGCGCGCCCCAACCGTCGCCGAACAGCAGAGCCCAGGGAGAGGCGACGGCATGCTCGATCACCGCCGCCGCCTCTTCCCACCGGGCATTGATTCCGGTCAGCCGCGTCTTCTCCGCCGCCTGCTGCCACGCTCCGACCAGCGCGTCCCCACCGACGGCAGCCGCCAGCCCCAGACCGATCAGCAGAGGTAAGGCCAGCCACGCCTGCCGCCCCGCCCACCACAGGGCGATCAGCGCCAGCGCCAGCAGCGCCAGCCCCAGCGCGGTGCGGTGGACCGCTCCGGCCAGCGCGGCAAGGCAGAGAGCCCCGCCGACGGTACAGGGAATGGCGGCAAGCCAATGGCGGAACCGGCCGCCGATGCCGATCAGCGACAAGGCCGTCGCCGGCAGCACCACGGCGGCGAACAGCACCGCAGGCGCATTGAGCAGATAGGCGCCACCGTCGGCCATCGCCCGCTGTCCGATGGCGCCGAACCCCCAATCCGCCTGCCGCCACCAGCGCAAGGCCAGCAGCAGGCCGGCAATGCCAAGCCCACCGGCCAACGCGCGCACGGCGGTCCGCCCCGCGGCGCGCAGGGCCGGCACCAGAAGCACGGGAAGGAACAGGTACAAGAGGGGCACGACGTCGCGCAGGATGTCGACCGCGTCCCACCCTAGCGCGGCCCCACGCAGCAGCGGCACCCACAGCAGCCAGGCGAATGCCGCAACCGCCACCGACATCCATTCCCTGTCAGGCGACGTCCGCAGCGCATGACCGCTCGCCACCGCCAGAGACCATTTCCAGCCGATCGACAGCAGAATCAGAAGGCCGATGGACAGTTCCACCCCTCGCAGGGCCGGCGGCGCCGGCACGCTGAGGCCGCCATAGACAAGCAGGGCTGCCGCCATCGACAGCGCGCCCATCCGTGCGGCGGCCACCGTCATGGCCGCCCCTCGCGGAAATCGGCCGCGTGGCTCAGGCCCAGCGTTGCTCGGCACGGTCCAGGCGATAGAACAATCCCTCCTGCGGGCGCAGCCGCAAGGTTCCGGTCAGGGTCAGCGGTTCCCGCGTCGCCGGCAGGGCGATGGCGGTGTGGACATGCATCATGGTCGCCGGTCCTGGGCTTTCGCAGGCGGGACAGCCCATCGGATTGGCCGACAGGATGAAGCGGTTGTGGGCGGCGCCGTCGGTCAGCGGCACCATGAAGCCGCGCACGGTGACCGGCCGGCCGTCCAACGCCGACACCTTCACCGGAAATTGCGGATCGCCGGCCAGACCGCCCATCCGCACGGCGCCCAGGTCGCGCCAGATCGCCGTGGACTCGTCCAGCGGCAGATGAAAGGGGCCGGCAGGGTGGCTCGGCGCCTCCGGCGTTCCGGCAGCCCAAACGGCCCAGCCGGCGACCGGGGCCAGCGCAAGCGGCAACAAGATCTGGCGCCGGCCGGGCATGGCCGTGCCAAGACGGGTGGCGGTGGTCATGGTCGCTTCTCCCCTGCTGCGTTGCTTCGTCACCGGGGCTGCGAAATCGGGGCGCCGTGTGTTGTCGAAGTCTTTTGTCCGGTCGCCTGGGAACTATCCGAGGAACAGCTGTGTCCGGTGCGGGGCGACGCCTTCTGTTGGGCGGTCGCCGATTGCGCGAAAGTTTCCGGCAAGCGCAGCTCAAGGTCAACCGGCAATTCTGCCGGGCGCAGCAGGAAATGGAACGCGTAAGGATAGGTTTCCACCAACCCGGCACCCCCACTCTTTCAAAAAACCGCAATCTGTTTGACGGGGTGCTGCACCGCCCGTCATAGTCCCACCGCTGGCCCTGCCGCACTGCACACAGTGCGGCGCAAGCCGTTCCGATGACGAGACGAGCCATGGAAACCTTCCGCTTCCAGCCGGGCGAAACCCCGGTCCTGCTCAGCATTCCGCATGTCGGGACCATGATTCCGCCGGACATCGCCGCAACGATGACGCCGGAGGGACTGGCGCAGCCCGACGTCGACCGCCATCTGGACCGGTTGTACCACTTCGCCCCCGCGCTCGGAATCGGTTTCCTGACGGCGCTGTGCTCGCGTTATGTGGTGGACCTCAACCGCGATCCCGACGGCGTCGTGCCGCAGCCGGGGCAGGACCCCACCGAAATCTGCCCCCTGACGACGTTCGACCGCGCACCGATCTATCGACCGGGACTGGAGCCCGACCGTGCGGAGATCGAGCGGCGGCTCGGCGCCTATTGGCGTCCGTATCATGAGCAGATGCGCAGCGAGCTGCGCGCCTTGCGCGACCGCTATGGCGTGGCGATCCTGTTCGACGCCCATTCGGTGCGCAGCACGGTTCCGCGCTTCTTCGACGGCACCCTGCCCGACTTCAACCTCGGCACCGGCGACGGCAGCAGCGCCGCCCAGCCGCTGGTCGTCCGGCTGATGAATGTGCTTTCGGCATCGGAGCGCTATTCAGCCGCGCTGAACGGCCGCCTGCGCGGCGGTTTCATCATCCGCAGCTATGGCCAGCCGGAAGAGAACATCCACGCCATCCAGCTCGAACTGACCCAGTCCACCTATATGGACGAAGACTCTCCGTATCACTTCCGCCCGGCGCTGGCGGCAGAGGTGAAGCCGTCGCTGGAGCGGCTGCTGAGCGTCGTGGTCGAATGGGCATGGCAGAAGGCCAGCGGCCAGCGGCGGGCGGCGTTCCTGTAACGCCTCACCGCCTGCCAAGAGACCCGCTGTGCAAAAGGGTCCACCATGAAAGAGTGGCCCTCCCCCGTCGCCGGGGAAGGGCCGAAGGACGGCCTGATCGGGGATGGATCAGATCTGGCCGCGCTCGCTGGCCTGACGCATCAGGACATATTGGCGCATCATCTGGTTGCGGAAGCGATAGCGCTCCAGTCCCGGCTCGACCACCGGGGCCAGGACGCCGCCATGGTCCTCGCGCGTCAGGCGCTTCAGCAGGTCGAGCGTCGAGGCGCTCGGCAACTCTCCGCTGTCACCAGCCAGATCGTTGGGATCGAACACGCCATAGGCATCGGCCGGACACAGCGCCACAGCCAGCAGCGCGTCCTCCAGCTCGGCCCGACGGTCGGCGGCCAGCGCACGGGCGTAGCTCTCGACAATGCCGCGCTCGGCTTCCTGCAGGCAGCGGGCGACGGCATAGCCCAGATCCGGCCGTTCCACCAGCTTGCTTCCGCGGCTGACGGCGCTTCGCGCCGCATGCAGGCCGAGAAGCTGGGCGTAATAGGGCAGGCCACGCACGAACTCCGCGATCCGCCGCACCACGTCGGGGGCGAACTCGATACCGGCATTCTGCGCACCGGCCTGGATCAGCCGGCCGATCTCCTGATCGGTCATCAGCGGCAGATGCACCGGCACCAGCGAACGCTGGATCGACGGATGCTTGCCCAGCAGCTGGTCGAGATTCTCGGCGACGCCGACCACCAGCAGGGTGACCGGGATCGAGCTGTCGGTCAGGTTCTTGAACAGCTCCGCCAGCTTGTTGCGGAAGTCCTCGTCCTGGACGCGGTCGTACTCGTCCAGGATCAGCAGCACATGGGTGGCGTGGATGCCAGACAGAACCTCGTTCAGCTCGGTGACGCTGAAGGTGCCGTCCGGCAGCAGCTCGTTCAGGCTGGCGAAGTTGCGCCGCGCCGCGAACGGATTGTCGAGTGCCGAACGGTAATAGGTCGACGGGATCTTCTTCAGGAAGTGCCTGAAGATATCCTCGAAACTCAGTTCGCCGCTGCAGGTCAGCTTCAGCGACAGATAGCCCGCCTGCCCGGCGATCTTCTCGATCGCGTTGGCGACGGAGGTCTTTCCGCGGCCGCGGTCACCATAGAGGATGACGTGCGCCCGCTCCTCCTCGATGGCCGAGATGATGCGGCGCAGCGTGTCGTTGCGGCCGATGAACAGACCGTTCAGCTGCTGCTTCGGCCGGGTCGGCGTGAAGGCTTCCCGCAGCAGGCCGTTCAGCTCCGGCGTCAGGCCCTTGAGCATGGCCGGCGCATTGGCACCCATGCCGCCGCGATAGCCGCCGTTGACCGACATGGTGAAGCGCGGCAGGTCGTGCTCGCCCTCGGCATCCTGGCCACCCGGCTGCGGGAACATGTGGCCGCGGCGGTCGCCGGTGGCCTCGTTGTCGATGATATCGGGCAACCGCGGCGCGGCCGGACCGCGCATCGCTTCGAATCCGGCACGGCCACCGATGCCGCCACCCATGTTGCCGTCCACCGGACGCAGGTGAGCCCCGCCGGGCCGGGCGAATCCCGGTCCATTGGAAAAGCCACCGGCCCCGGCATTGCCCATCCCAGGCCCAGCAACGCCGGAACCGCCCATGCCCGGTCCGCCGGTCAGCGGATTCGAACCAAGGCCGCCACCGGCAGCCGGCATGCGCTCGTCGGCCACAGCGGCCGAACGACGCTTTCGAAAGAAATTCCGCATCCGTCCCAATCCCCACGCGTTGTCGGCGTTCGCGGAACCGGCCCCCTTTCGGCTTCTCGAATGGGCCAGGGACGGGTCCGCGTGTTCCCGATGTAAGCGCTGCGCCGGCCGGGGTGGGCTGGGATTTCGGATATAATACCGACGCGGCATTCCCCCTTTGGGGACCTCTTTCGAAGGGATGCGCCCCCGAAACCCTCGGGCGCATCCCGGCCATCCTCAGCCGAGAAGAATCGGGCCGACCGTGGCCCAGCCATAGAGCACCGCCAGGAAAAAGGCGAGGGTCATGCATTCGCGCAGGAAAGCCAGAACCGACATGCCAACCTCCGTTGTTCGCGTCTTGTTCTGATAGAACTACCAGAACGGACACGGAACGGCAACAAGACAGTTCTCTCTATGTTCCTGTTTTGGACTCGGGTGTTCCATTCCGGACACAGATCGAACGGACAGGAGGTTGGAAAGTTACGTGTCGAACGCAGGAATGTGTCAGGCCGGATCGGCGTCGTCATAGCGGATCAGGTCGGTCCAGGCGCGCTCCAACCGGCGCAGCGTGCGATAGGTGGTCTCGAAGTCGGCACCGTCGCTGTCAGTGCGCAGCAGGCTGTCGGCGCGCGTCGCTTCCAGCTTCTTCAGCGCTTCGCAGGTGGCCAGCCCCTGGTCGGACAGCTTGAGCCGGGCTGCCCGCCGGTCGCGCTGGGACGGGCTGCGGTCGACATAGCCCGCTTCCACCAGGTGCTTCAGATTGTAGGAGGCGTTGGAGCCCAGATAATAGCCGCGCTCCAGCAGGTCGCGGACCGACAGTTCCTCGGTGCCTATATGCAGCAGCATCAGCGCCTGTGTCGGGCTGAGGTCGGTCACGCCGATGCGGGCCAGTTCCATCCGAAGCACGTCAAGGAAGCGCCGGGTGATGCTTTCCATGACGCGGCCAAGGTCGGTGTAGACCGCGGGGGCCGCCACACTCTGCTGCATGCTCATCGTTCCTGTGCCAGTGGCTCGCAAAAGCCGTTGTCCGGTCGCCGCGGCACTGCCGCGTTTTGCCGACCGGCGGACCGGGGAAGCGGCGCCCAAGCCGATGCTGGAGCACCCCTTCCCGTCGCCGTTTCTTAATGGCCTGTGACGATGGGCGGATTTTATTGCGAATTGGAGAGACAAACTTGAGACGCGGCGGCGGCCCGTCTCCCGATACCGCAGGTTACATCGTGCCGGGGAAAGCTCCGCCATCCAAAAGGATGTTCTGCCCGGTCATGAAACCGGAGCTTGCGGCACAAAGAAAGGCACAGGCAGCCCCGAATTCCTCCGGATCGCCGAATCGGCCGGAGGGATTCGACTTGCGGCGCAGTTCCATCTCTTCGTCGATGCTGCGTCCGCCGGCCTTGGCACCGCCTTCCATCGTCTTGCGCAGGCGGTCGGTCTCGAAGGGGCCGGGCAGCAGATTGTTGACGGTGACGTTGTGCTTCACCGTCTGGCGCGACAGGCCGGCGACGAAGCCGGTGAGACCGGTGCGGGCACCGTTCGACAAACCCAGAATCGGGATCGGTGCCTTAACCGCGGCCGAGGTGATGTTGACGATCCGGCCGAACCCCCGGGACATCATGCCGTCCACCGTCGCCTTGATCAGGAAGATCGGCGTCAGCATGTTGGCGTCCAACGCGCGAATCCAATCCTCGCGGTCCCAGTCGTGGAAGTCTCCCGGCGGCGGGCCGCCGGCATTGTTGATCAGGATGTCCGGCTCCGGGCAGGCGGCGAGCGCCGCGGCCCGCCCCTCCTCCGTCGAGATGTCTCCGGCGGCGGTGGTGACGGTGACGCCGGTCGCCTTGCGGATCTCCTCGGCGGTCGCCTCCAGCGCATCGGCGTTGCGGGCGGTCAGGGTGACATGCACGCCCTCGCGGGCCAGCGCGAAGGCGCAGGCGCGGCCCAGCCCCTTGCTGGCGGCGCAGACGATGGCGCGGCGGCCGGCGATACCCAAATCCATGGTCGTCTCTTCCCTTGTCGGTATCAGAGGATCGTTTTGGAACCGGATCGTTGCGGTTCCGTCCGTTGCAGTTCCGAAAGGACTTCCCGGGCCAACGGCACGGTCACGCCACGATGGGCGGCCAGCGACGCATGGTCCAGCGCCGCCACCAGACGGCGGGCGAAATCGAGTGATCGCTCCATCCGCGCCAGCAGATAGGTGATGACCTCCATCCCCGGCCGCAACTGGCGGTCGGCGAACAGCTTGACCAGAACCGCGGCGAGCAGCGCGTCGTCGGGCGGCCGGACCTCGACAGCCGGCGCGCCCTTGATGCGCGACCGCAGGTCGGGAAGCTTCGTCCGCCAGTGCGACGGCGCCTTGCGCGACAGCAGCAAAAGATGGCCCCGCTGCTCGCGGGCGAGGTTGTAGAGATGGAACAATGCCTGTTCCCGCTCCGGCTTTCCGGCAACCATGTCGGCATCCTCGACGACCACCGCGTTGGCGGGGGCCAGCAGGGACGGCACCGTTGCCGACTCAAGGGCATCGCCGCGGGTCACCAGGGCATGGCTGCGGGCGCGCCAGACCTGGGACAGGTGAGTCTTGCCGCAGCCGGCGGGTCCGTACAGCGTCAGTGCCGGGGCGGGCCAGGACGGCCAGCGGTCCAGCCACGCCACGGCATCGGCATTGCTGGGTGCGACGAGGAAATCCTCGCAGCCCATTGCCGTCCGGTGCCCGAGATCGAGCGGTATCTGCGCCGGCAAGCTCATGCGGACACACCCATCAGCGTTCCGCGTCGGTGCCGCGGTAATACGGACTCGAGAGATACTGTCGCAAGGCAAAGCGGGTCAACACGCCGATCACCGCGGCGACCGGCACCGCCAGCAGCACGCCGACGAATCCGAACAGGCTGCCGCCAGCCAGCAGTGCGAACATCACCCACACCGCATGCAGCCCGACCTTGTCGCCCACCAGCTTCGGCGTCAGGACATTGCCTTCCACCGCCTGCCCGAACAGGAAGATGCCGATGACGATGGCGACACGCCAGAACTCGTCGAACTGCAGCAGGGCAAGGCCGGTGCTGGCGACGAAGCCGAACAGAGTGCCGACATAGGGGATGAAGGACAGGAGCCCGACCATCAGGCCGATCACCAGCCCGAAATCCAGCCCCGCCGCCGACAGCGCCAGCGCATAGAAGACGCCGAGCACGACGCAGACCGTCGCCTGCCCGCGCACGAAACCGGACAGGGTGACGTTCACTTCGCGGGCCTGCTCGCGCACCGTCTCCGCATGCTGGCGCGGCAGCCAGGAATCGACCTTGCCCACCATCAGGTCCCAATCGCGCATCATATAGAAAGCGACGACGGGGGTGATGAACATCAGCGTGACGATGTCGAACAGCGCCAGCCCGCCCGACAGGATGCGCGTGACGATGCGGCCGACCAGGCCCGCCACCTCGCCAGCGTAATTGCCGGCGGCGGCGCGCAGCCGCTCGACATCGTCGGCCGGCAGACGGTGGATGAAGCGGTTCAATGCCGGAATCAACCGCTCCTTCGCCAGGGTCGCATAGTTCGGCAGAACCTCAAGCAGATGGGAGACCTGCCCCTGCACCAGCGGCAGCAGCAGCAGCGCCATCAGCACCATGACCAGCACGAAGCCCAGCAGCACCAGCGTGGTGCCGAGCCAGCGCGGCAGCCCCGCCGCCTCCAGCCTGTCGACCGCGGGGTCGAGCAGATAGGCGATGGCCAGCCCGACCACGAAGGGCAGCAGCATGTCGGCCAGCAGCCACAGCGCCAAAACGAACAGCCCCAAGCCGATCAGCCAGAAGCGGAGCTGCTTGGCCGGCGTCACGGAACGCCGCCGAGCCGGTTGAACAGCAAGGCGCCGCGCCGGGCGTACATCACACCGGACAGCACCGTCGTCACCGTGCAGACATACACCAGCACATCGACCAGTTCCCAGCCGTTCAGGTGGATGTCCGGCAGCCCCAGTGCCGGCGGCGCCAGCACGGCGGCTGCCAGCGCGATCTGCACCACCGTATTCACCTTGCTGATGTAGAGCGGCTGCATCGCCAGCGTCTCCTTCAGCGTGAACAGCAGGATGACGCCGCCGATGATCATGATGTCGCGGAACACCACCATCATCGCCAGCCACAAGGGGATGGTGCCGACCCAGGCCAGGGCGATGTACACCCCGACGATCAGCGCCTTGTCGGCCAGCGGATCGAGATAGCCGCCGAGCACCGTACGCGCGCGGAACATGCGGGCGATGGCGCCGTCCAGCGCATCGGACAGGCCGGCGGCGACGAAGAGGGCGAAGGCCCACTCCATCCTGCCGGTGAGGATCATGTACATCGCGGCCGGAACCGCCACGATGCGCAGGAACGTGATGATGTTGGGTACGCTCACGGTGCGCTCTTCGCCGGCAGCGTTCCCAGGTTGCGCGGCGGCGCGCCCATCGTGCCCACGGCACCCGCGTCCATCGGCGCCGACGGCGACAGCGATGTCGGGGAGGCCATCGGCGAGGCCGCAGACGGAACGGCACCGGCCGACGCGGCACCCGACCCGCGCGGCAGCAGCGTCAGCTGCCAGTCAGCCGACGGAGCCGGCAGCGCGGGATAACCGGCGGCAACAGGAGCGGCGACGGGCGGCGCGGCATGCGCGAAGCTCAGATCCTGGCGGGCGAGCGCCTGGGCCAGCTGTTCCGGCGCTCCGCGATAGGTCAGGGTGATCAGCGCCTCGCTGCGGGTGATCGACATCAGGGTGTTGCGGGTCACAGCATTGACTGCGGACAGCCGCTTGCGCGTTTCCACCCAGTCGTTCACCGCGGTCAACGGCACGCGGACGAGGATGCTCTGCTCCGGACCGGTGGCGGTGGTGTGCTCGCGCTTCCACGAATCGTCCACCTGCGTTCCGACCGACGCGACGGCACGGTTCAGCAATTCGTCGGCGGTACCGCCGCCCTTCACCTGCACCGTCTGGTTCTCGCGCGTGCCGTCGAGCCCGTAACGGGTGACGTCGACCGTCAGGCCGCGGGCCGGATCGGGGCCGTTGGCCGGAAGATCGGTGCGGGCGACGACGACTCCGCCCGCCTTGTAGGCCTGGGCGATGCGGGCGAGCGCGTCGGTATTGCCGGCGACGGCGTCCTCGCCGCTGATCGCCTGGGCATCGGACAGTTCGCCATCCGGCACCACCAGCGGGACCAGCGAGGCGGCGGGCTGCCGCGCCTCCCAGGCCGCGCGCCACGGGGTGCGGTCCTGCCACAGGATGGTGCGCCCGTCGCTCAGCGTCACCGGCAGGATGACGAAGGGCCGCGACGGCGGCTCCACATACTGGGCGGCACCGCCGCTCTGACCGAGGGCATCGCGCACCGCATTGGGCCGGAACCGCACGGTGATGGCGCCGACATAGCGGCTGGCCGACACCTTCTCCTCATCGATCTCGAAGCCCTGGACCAGCCTGGCGATCTCGCCGTCGGACAGGCGCGGAGGGTTGCCGCCGCCGGGAACGAGCCGGCGGTACAGCTCCGTCCAGGCCTTGGCCTGCGCCTCGCGGATCGCCTGGTCGCGCACGGTGGTCGGATTGCTGCCGTTGATGTCGACCCGGACGCCGGACACCGCGAAGGGGTCTGCAGCGGACGGGGCGGCGGCAGCGGAGGTGGCGGCCGGCGGCGGGGAACCGGTCTGCGCCCCGGCCGGCCCGGTCATCGTAACGACCAGAGCGGTGGACATGGCAGCAAGACCGGCGAGGAGCGGCGCGCGGCGGCGGTGGAGCATTGCAAAGCCTTCCGATTCGAGTATGTTCGGCCCGAGCCCAAGGCCCGGTATATAGCTCAGCCCAAGCGAGGATACCATCAGCACCCAGTCCTATAACATGTCCGACGCCTACAAGCAGGCCGGTGTGGACATCGATGCGGGCAACGCGCTTGTCGAAGCGATCAAGCCGCTTGCCCGCTCCACCGCGCGTTCAGGCTCCGACGCGGGCCTGGGCGGTTTCGGCGCGCTGTTCGATCTGCGCGCCGCCGGCTACCAGGATCCGCTTCTGGTCGCGACGACCGACGGCGTCGGCACCAAGCTGAAGGTGGCGATTCTCGCCAACCGTCACGACACGGTCGGCATCGATCTCGTCGCCATGTGCGTCAACGATCTGGTGGTGCAGGGCGCCGAGCCTCTGCTGTTCCTGGATTACTACGCCACCGGCAAGCTCGACGTGGCCGCCGGCCGCGACATCGTCGCCGGCATCGCCGAAGGCTGCCGTCAGGCCGGCTGCGCGCTGGTCGGCGGCGAGACCGCCGAGATGCCCGGCATGTATGCGCAAGGCGATTACGACCTCGCCGGCTTCTCCGTCGGTGCGGTGGAACGCCAGCATGCCCTGACCGGTTCCGCCGTCCAGGCGGGCGACGTGGTCCTCGGCCTCGCCTCCACCGGCGTGCATTCCAACGGCTATTCGCTGGTGCGCAAGCTGGTCGAGAAGTCGGGCCTCGGCTACGACTCAGCCTGCCCGTGGAATGCCTCGAAGACGCTGGGCGAAGCCCTGCTGACGCCGACCCGCATCTATGTGAAGAGCACGCTGAAGGCGGTGCGCGCCGGCACGGTCCGTGCCATGGCCCACATCACCGGCGGCGGCCTGATCGAGAACATTCCGCGTGTCCTGCCGGACGGGCTGGGAGTCGTTCTCGACGCCTCGGCCTGGACCCTGCCCCCCGTCTTCTCCTGGCTGATGAAGACCGGTGGCATCGCTCCGTACGAGATGGCGCGCACCTTCAACGTCGGCCTCGGCATGGTCGTCGTGGTTCCGGCCGACAAGGCGGCCGAGGCCATCGACATCCTGCGCGAAGGCGGCGAGACGGTCTTCACCGTCGGCACCGTCACCGCCCTGAAGGACGGCGACGCCCGCGTGACCGTCACTGGCATGGACGCGGCCTGGACCGCGTAAGGGACGCCTAAGGATTCGTTGATGAGCAAGTTGAAGCTCGGCGTCCTGATCTCGGGGCGCGGCAGCAATCTGCAGGCGTTGATCGACGCCTGCACCGCGCCGGGTTTCCCGGCCGAGATCGCGCTGGTGCTGTCCAACAAGACCGATGCCTTCGGCCTTGAGCGTGCATCCGGTGCCGGGATCGCCACCGCGGTGGTCGACCACCGCGACTATCCCGGCGACAAGCCGGCCTTCGAGGCGGCGATGGATGCCGCTCTGCGCGAGGCCGGTGTCGAGCTGGTCTGCCTTGCCGGCTTCATGCGCCTGCTGTCGCCCTGGTTCGTCAAGCAATGGCACAACGCGCTCATCAACATCCACCCGTCCCTGCTGCCCTCCTTCAAGGGGCTGGACACCCATGAGCGGGCGCTGGCCGCCGGTGTCCGCTTCCATGGCTGCACCGTCCATTACGTGCGTCCGGAAATGGACGAGGGTCCGATCATCGCCCAGGCGGCGGTGCCGGTCCTGCCGGGCGACGACGGCCACAGCCTGGCCGACCGCGTCCTTTTATCGGAACACCGGCTTTATCCGCATGCCGTTCGACTGATCGCCGAAGGCCGCGCCCGAGTCGATGGCGATCTGGTGCGGATCGACGGTCCGGCTCCGGAGCTTGCGGCCCTGGTTAACCCGCCGCTGAACCAACCGCTCTAGGCCCCTCCCCCTTCCGATCGCCACTCTTCCTGCATGGGTGACGGTTCCACTCGGAATCTGTTGCGTTTCTGCGCGCCCGCGTCAAAATTTGCGGGCAAAAGAAACTGTTGGAGGATTGATCGATATGGCGGCCGTGAGTCCGAACCCGGTCAGTGCAGAGACCGTCCGCTCGCATCAGGCGACTTGGATCGCCTTCACCAAATTCATGAAGCTCAGCATCGCCGGGGTCATCGCCGTGCTCGTGCTGCTGGCGATCTTCACGCTGTAGCGGACGGATGGGAAGGGGGCATCTAACGAAGCCCCCTTCCCCACACATCACCCGGCCAGCATCTCCAGCGCCTTCTGCAGCTTGTCGCGGGCCTGATCGGCGGCCTCGCGGCGGTCGCGCTGCTCCTCGATCACCTCTTCCGGAGCCTTGGCGACGAACTGCTCGTTCGACAGCTTGGCGTCGATCTTCTTGATCTCGCCGGTCAGCTTGTCGATCTCCTTAGACAGGCGCGCCTTCTCCTTGTCGAGATCGACGATGCCTTCCAGCGGCAGAACCAGCGTCGTCTCGTCCAGCACCGCCTGGACGCTGCTCTTCGGCACATCGCCCTGGAGCGGCTCGACGCTGGACAGGCGCGCCATGCGCAGGATCAGGTCGCGGTGGGTGTCCAGCCGCTTCAGGCTGACCGCGTTCGGCTCCTTCAGCTTCAGCTCGATCTGCGCCGCTGGCGGGACGTTCATCTCCGACCGCATGGAGCGGACCGAGCTGATCAGACGCACGACCCAATCCATCTCGTCGCGCGACGCCGGATCGACGCTGTCGGCGGCGAACTCCGGCCATTCAGCCGAGATCAGCCGGTTGGCACGGGCCGGCGACAGCTGCTCCCACAACTCTTCCGTGATGAAGGGCATCAGCGGATGCAGGATGTGCAGGATCTGGTCGAGCACCCAGGCGGTGGTCGCCCGCGTTTCCGCCTTCGCCGCCTCGTCGGTGCCGGCGAGGATCGGCTTGGTGAACTCCATGTACCAGTCGCAGAAGGTGCCCCAGGTGAATTGGTAGGCGGCACCGGCGGCCTCGTTGAACTTGTAGGCGTCGATCGACTCGGCGACCTTCTTCGCCGCATCGGCCAGCGCGCCGACGATCCAGCGGTTGACCGTCTGGGTCAGCCCGACCGGCTTGTAGCCGGCGACCGGATCGCAGCCGTTCATCTGGCAGTAGCGGGCGGCGTTCCACAGCTTGGTGGCGAAGTTGCGGTAGCCCTCGACCCGGTTCACCGCCAGCTTGATGTCGCGGCCCTGCGCGGCCATCGCCGACAGGGTGAAGCGCAGCGCATCGGTGCCGTACTGGTCGATGATCTCCAGCGGGTCGATGACGTTGCCCTTCGACTTCGACATCTTCTGGCCCTTCTCGTCGCGGACAAGGGCGTGGATGTAGACAGTGCGGAAGGGCACGTCCTTCATGAAATGCAGGCCCATCATCATCATCCGGGCGACCCAGAAGAAGATGATGTCGAAGCCGGTCACCAGCACGTCGGTCGGGTAGTAGCGGTCCAGCTCCGGCGTCTGATCCGGCCAGCCGAGCGTCGAGAAGGGCCACAGCGCCGACGAGAACCAAGTGTCGAGCACATCGGCATCGCGCGTCAGCTCGACATCGCTGCCGTAATGCACCTTCGCGGCGGCGCGCGCCTCCTCCTCGGTCTCCTCGACGAAGAAGGTGCCGTCCGGACCGTACCAGGCCGGGATCTGATGGCCCCACCAGATCTGGCGGCTGATGCACCAGGGCTGGATGTTGCGCATCCATTCGAAATAGGTGTTCTCCCACTGCTTGGGCACGAACACCGTCTTGCCGGTCTCCACCGCCTCGATGGCGGGCTTCGCCAGCGTCGCGGCATCGACATACCACTGGTCGGTCAGCCACGGCTCGATGGCGACGCCGGAGCGGTCGCCGTGCGGGACCATGTGGGTGTGCGGCTCGATCTTCTCCAGAAGCTCAAGCGCCTCCAACTCGGCGACGATTTTCTTGCGCGCCTCGTAGCGATCCAGCCCGCGGTAGGCCTCGGGTACATTGTCGTTCAGCCGGGCATCGCGATCCATGATGTTGATCTGCTCGAGCCCGCAGCGCTTCCCGACCTCGAAGTCGTTGAAGTCGTGGGCCGGCGTGATCTTCACCGCACCCGAACCGGTCTCCGGATCGGCATATTCGTCGCCGACGATGGGGATCAGGCGGCCGACCAGCGGCAGGCGGACCATCTTGCCGATCAGGTCCTTGTAGCGCTCATCCTCCGGATGCACCGCCACGCCGGTGTCGCCCAGCATGGTTTCCGGACGGGTGGTGGCGACCACGATAAAGCGCCCCTCTTCTCCGTCGATGGGGTAGCGGAAGTGCCAGAGGTTGCCCTTGATCTCCTTCTGCTCGACCTCGAGGTCGGAGATCGCGGTGTGCAGCTTCGGGTCCCAGTTGACCAGCCGCTTGTCCTTGTAGATCAGCCCCTGGCGGTGCAGTTCGACGAACACCTTGCGGACGGCGCGGCTCAGCCCCTCGTCCATGGTGAAGCGTTCGCGCGGCCAGTCGGGCGAAGCGCCCAGGCGGCGCAGCTGGCGGGTGATGGTGCCGCCCGATTCGGCCTTCCACTCCCACACCTTGTCGATGAAGGCGTCGCGGCCGAAATCGTGGCGGGTCTTGCCGTCCTTCGCCAGATTGCGCTCCACCACCATCTGGGTGGCGATGCCGGCATGGTCGGTGCCGGGCTGCCACAGGGCGTCGCGGCCGCGCATGCGGTTATAGCGGGTCAGCACGTCCTGGATGGTGAAGGTCAGCGCATGGCCCATGTGCAGGCTGCCGGTGACGTTCGGCGGCGGCATCATGATGGTGTAGGGATTGCCGTTCCCCTGCGGCTGGGCGGCAAAGGCGCCCGACTCTTCCCACAGGCGGTAGTGCTTCTCCTCGACCTCGGCGGGCCGGTACGTCTTTTCCAACATCACCACGAACTTTCGCTAGAAACGTCTTAATCGGGGCTCAAACGGGCAGGGATCGAAAAGGCTGGATCAGAATTTCTGCGACCGCCGGATCATGCGGTCGATCTCCTGCTGGACCAGCCGCTCGACCACCGTCGGCAGATTCTCGTCCAGCCATTCCTTCAACAGCGGCTTCAGCAGTTCGCGCACGACCTCTTCCACCGTGCGGATGCCGATGGGCATCGGGCCGATGGACAGGTCGTCGCCCAGCTCGCGCGCCAGATGGGTCAGGTGGTGCGAGGCATCCTCCGCCGTCCGGCGGGAGATCAGCCCGGCATCCGGATCGACCGCGCGGCGGCGCGGACGCGGCGGGGGCGGCGGCTCGTCATCCTCGAAATCGTCGAAGGCCGGCATCGGCCGCCGGGCGGCCGGACGCGGCGGCGGCATCGGTTCCGGTTCCGGCTCGTCCCAGCGCGGCGGGGGCGGCGACGGCTCCGGAAAGGACGGCTCCTCCGGCCAGGGGTCGGGATCGGGCTGGCCGAAGTCGGGCCGCTCGTCCGGTTCATCCTCCACCATCTGGGTCAGTTCCAGAACGTCGTCGTCCTCCTCCACCATCGGGGGTGGCGGGGGCGGCGGCGGAGGGGGCGGCGGAGGTGGAGGCGGCGAAGGCGCCTGGGTTTCCGATTTGGCAGGCTCGCCGTCCTCGGAAATGATCCGCCGGATGGAGGCGAGGATTTCCTCCATCGAAGGTTCTTGCTGGCCCTTATCGCTCATCTTGGCAACCCGAGACGTCAACCTGCCCCAAACCTAGGGCAGGGCTGGCAAAAAAGCCATAATACAAAAACGGCCCGCTTTCGCGGGCCGCTTCGTTCATTCGGTCACCGAAGTTCCGAACCACTTGCCCCGCGTCTTGTCGTAATTCGCGGTCGGGTCGTATTTCTGGACCGGCAGGTTCAGCCGATCGGCCGTCAACTGTCCGCTGGACGCCAGTACATTGAAGGCCGCGACCATTTCGTCGTGCTGGGCACGGACGAGGAAGACGCGGGCGTTCAGCAGTTCCTGTTCCTGGTTCAGCACGTCGAGCACGGTGCGCGAGCCGACCTGCGCCTCCTGACGGACGCCTTCCAGAGCGATCTGGGCCGCCTTGATCTGCGCCGAGTAGGACTCGATGCTGGCGCGGGCCGTTTGCAGGGCCTGCCAGGCGCTGACCGCCGATTCGGTCACCTGACGGCGGGACTCCTCGATCTGCAGGCGGGCCTGGTTGGCGGTCTGCTTGGCCTCGCGGACCAGAGCTTCCGGCTGGCCGGCCTGATAGAGCGGGATGGTCACCTGGGCGGTAACCTGCGCACTGTCGGAGCGGTTCAGATCGATACCGGACGAACGGCCCGGATCGTAGGTGCGGGTGCCGCTGGCCGAGAGGTTCACCGACGGCAGCAGGCGGCCGTACTGCTGGTCCACCGCCTCGCGCTGCGCCGCCTCGGTGTAGGAGGCGGACAGGACGTTCGGGTTGTTGGCGCGGGCCAGCTCGACCAGTTCGTCCAGGTTCTTCGGCAGGCGGAAGGCCGGCTTCGGCGCCTTCAGCTCGCCGGGAGCGGCGCCGACCAGACGCTCGTAGGTGGCGCGGGAGGCGCGCAGCGTGCCTTCGGCGGAAATCTTGGAGGCGATGGCGGCCGACAGGCGCGACTCGGACTGGCTGACGTCGGTGCGGGTGTATTCGCCGACGCGGAAGCGGTCACGGGCGGCGTCCAGCTGGCGGCGCAGCACCTGCTCATTGTTGGTTTGCAGCTGCAGGATGGCCTGGTTCTGGACGATGTCCAGATAGGCCTGGGCGGCGGCCAGCAGGACCGACTGTTCCGAGGCGATCAGGGTGGCGCGCTGCGCCTCGACCAGCCGCTCGGCGCGGCGGACGGCCGGGGCGACGGTGGCGTCGTAGATCGGCTGCGTGGCGGTGACGCCGACGCTCTTGGCGTTGGCTTCCGAGCCGGTCGAACCGCCGTCGAACTTGCTCTCGCTTGTCGAGCGGGAGATGCCGGCGGTCACGCGGGCCGTCGGACGGTAGCCGGACAGCGCCTGGGGCACGCCTTCGTCGACGGCACGCAGGCGGGCGCGCTGGGCGCCGATCGTCGGGTTGTTGGCATAGGCCTGGGCGAGGGCCTGTTCGAGGGACTGGGCCTGGGCCGTACCACCGCCGGTCACTGCTGTGCCCATCGTGGCGGTCAGGGTCAGGGCCGTCGCCAGCAGCCAGCGGCGCGCAAAACGGCTTCGCACGGTCATGTTCAGTAGACCTTCATGTTCGGGTCGATTCGGCGCGCCCAGGCATCGACACCGCCATCCAGGTTGATGGCGCGGTCGAAGCCCTTGGAACGCAGCCACATGGTGACCTGCGCGCTGCGGCCACCGTGGTGACACACGACGACGACATCGCGGTCCTTCGGCAGCTCCTCCACCCGACCGGGAAGCCCGTTCATCGGGATGTGCAGGCTGCCGTCGATGGCGCACAGCGCAAACTCCCACGGTTCGCGCACGTCGAGGACGACCGGTTCGTCGCCGGCCTTGCGGCGGCGGTCCAGTTCTTCCACCTCGATCTCAAACGGTGCGGCCATGGTTGCTCACTTTCGTGCAAGGGCGACGGCGACGGTAGCGCAGAACCGCGCAGAGGTAAACTGCACGGTTCAGTTCAAGACCAGTCCAACCGGCGAATCCGGTCAGAACACGAAGGAGGCCTTCTTTTCGAAGCCCGGCAGCGCGTGCGGCTGTGCCTCGAACAGGGTGCGGCTGGACACCACGCCGGCGGTGCGCTGGAACAGCCGGACCTCGCCGACGCTGCCCTTGCCCTGGACGATGGCGACCAGACGACCGCCTTCCGCCAGCTGGCCGGTCAGCGAAGCCGGCACCTCCGGAACGGTACCTTCGACGACGATCACATCATAAGGGGCGTTTTGGGCGTACCCCTCCGCCAGCGGACCGGTGACAGTCTTGGCGTTGGCGATCCCCTGCCCGGCCAGCGCCGCGGCCGCGGCGGCGGTCAGTTCTTCGTCGCAATCCAGGCCGACAACCGACGAGGCGAGCCGCCCCAGCACCGCGGTGGAGTAACCGCCGGCGGCCCCGACGTCGAGCACGCGGTCGGTTTCCTGCACGGCAGCAGCCTGCAGCATACGGGCGAAGACCATCGGTTCCAGCAGGAAGCGGCCCTTGCCGATGGGGAGATCGTCGTCGACATAAGCGACGCCGCGCGCCGACGAAGGAACGAAGGCTTCGCGCGGAAGCTCCGACAGGACATCGACGAGACGTTGATCCGTCACCTTGTTGGGGCGGATCTGTCCCTCGACCATGAAATAGCGTGCGGCGGCGAAATCGGTCATGGCGGTCGCTTATTGATGTGTTGTGACGACACCGGCACCAAGCCGAACAGCGAACGGCTTCCTGCCATGGCGGTATATAGCCGCAAAGGCTTGGCGAACACAACGTCACGAGCGATATGCGGGCGGGCTTTGCCGAAGGTCGGGAAAACGGCCGGCGGAGTCGTCGGCAAAGAGCGGCCATGCCGGTTCGATCGTCGATGTTCGAAAATCGTCACCATTCGCCTTGACCGCTCCGTTCCAGGCCGCTATACCACCGCTCCACACCGAGGGCGCACCGGAAACGGCGCGCCGGTGCCGGTCAGGATGGCGCGGTGGCAGAGTGGTGATGCAGCGGACTGCAAATCCGTGTACGTGGGTTCGATTCCCGCCCGTGCCTCCATACCTGACAGCAGTATAGATGATGGTCAATTAGACTGAACGCAGCCCCGCCCCCAGCGGGGCTTTTCGCGTTTGGGCCTTGTTTTCATTCACAGAATGCCCCTCGCCCGCCGTCGAAAGAAAATTCATTTTTCTGTCGGAATTGGCTTGGCAGGGCCGAATGGTTCGGCTATACACCCGCCACGCCAACAACGGCGACGGCCGAAAGGTCAGTCACCGATCCCGGTTAGCTCAGTTGGTAGAGCAGCGGACTGTTAATCCGCTTGTCGCTGGTTCGAGTCCAGCACCGGGAGCCAGATCGAAAAGGCCGGATGCCGAACGCATCCGGCCTTTTTGTCTTTCTGCACTCTTGCTGCTTGACTGTGGCGCTTAAGTAACCGAATTCGGTTTAAAGCAGTTGGGCTAGGACTGACGGTGGCCCACCACGGCATGAACTAGTCCCAAAAGACGATCCTGCTTTGCCGGAAGCGAAATGCCGCGCACGTCTGTGCGGGGTTAGACTTGATAATAATCCGGGCCGAGCCTTGGGCCGGGCGTCTCCAGCCGATGGAGGACCGCCGTGCTTCTGCCATTCCAATCCGAACATTTCCGCACCGCACCGCCGGTCGGCAGCACCGGCAACCGCTCGTCCGAATCTGACGAGCGTCCGGTCCGGACGGTTGACTGCGTCACGGCAATGCTGCTGTTCCTGGCGGCCGTGCTGGTCGCCCTGCTGGCTTTCAGCGCCGATTGGACCGGACCTGTCGCCGACCGCAGTCCGCAGGCCTACGAGAACACCCCGGTTCTGGTGATCCCGCCCCACCCGCGCTGAACGGTCGGGAGCAAGGCACCGGTCGTCGAGGCGCCTTACTCCACCAGATCGTCATAGATGCTGTCGTCGGAATCCGATGGGTCGCCGCCCACCGCGGCGACCGCCACCCGCTTCCATTCCCCACACCAGTCGGTGGACAGGGTAATTGGGAAATCGCCTTCCGGGCTTCGCGGGGTCACCACCGGCGGATAGCGCCGGCAGGTTCCCTTCGGCCCGCGCTGGCGGAGCCCCTGCCCCTCCCAGAAGCGGCAGGTGTAGCAGGTGTCGAGTCGCTTCATCGCGGACCGCTCTCCTTAATGATGGCCGGCGTTATGTCGGTCGGCCACGCGGACCCGCTTCTCCCTCCGTCAACCGGTGGAGGGCGGTTTGGCAGGCCGCATCGTGTCTGCGCATCTGGCGTAGTACGACTTGATGTCCGCGTCCAGAACGCTGCGGCGGCGTCCCTCCTCGGACCCCTCCGGTGCGTCGCTCAGGCGCTGGAACTCCTGGACGGCCTGTTCCAGTTCCTGTTCGCTTTCGATGGGCATGCTGTCACCTTTCCCCTTTGATTGCGGGACCCGGACAAGACAACAGCGGCTGACGGCGGTATGTTTCCATCACCATGGTCGCGCTTGTGGTGGACGACCGCGCGATGACGGCTTGATGAGCCGCGACTCGAACGCAATGTCATGCTTGTGTCACCCGAGTCGCGACGGACAGGGCCGCGCGTCGCCGGGGGTACCCTTGGCCCTGCCTTGCGCGGGAGTGCGGCGTCATGCGGGTCGTCTCAACACCGGTTATGCCGCGTCTGGTGGCGGCCGTCCTTTTCCTGATCGGCCTGCAATTGGCCGTCCCCGGCGTTGTCCCGGCCGAAGCGGCGGAGTCTGCGCAGTTCGACCCGGAGCGTGTCGTCCGTTCCGTCGTCGGCATCACCGCCACTGTGCCGGCGGACAGCCAGAGCGCCCGCACCCTGGGCACCGACCGCGAGGGCAGCGGGGTCGTCATCGACGGTTCCGGCCTGATCCTCACCATCGGCTATACGGTGATGGAAGCGTCGCAGATTCAGGTCATTGCCGCCGACGGACGCAGCTATCCCGCCAACATGGTGGCCTATGACGCCGTCAGCGGCTTCGGGCTGCTGCGGGCGGAGATGGGGTTTTCAGCCCCCTGGCTGCGGCTGGCCGGTCCAGGCGCCGTGAAGGAGGGCGACACCCTGCTGGCGCTCAGCGGCGGCGGCAATCGCGGAGCCACCGCCGTGAAGGTGGTCGGCAAGCGGGAGTTCGCCGGCTATTGGGAATATCTGCTGGACGAGGCGCTGTTCACCTTCCCGCCGATCCGCGCCTTCAACGGCGCCGCCCTGGTCAACCGCGAGGGCCGGCTGGTCGGCATCGGATCGCTGCTTGTGGCGGAGGCGGTGGAGGGGCGCGGCCTGCCCGGCAACATGTTCGTCCCCGTTTCGGCGCTTGAGCCGATTTTGGCCGACCTTCTGGCTTACGGGCGACGGCAGGAACCGGCCCGTCCCTGGCTGGGCGTCACCCTGCGCGAAGAGATGGGGCGGCTGCTGGTGGAAAAGGTGTCGCCACGCAGCCCAGCCGAGTCGGCCGGCCTGCGCCCCGGCGATTGGATCGTCGGCGTCGGCGGGCAGCGCTTCAATGGACTGGCGGATTTCTACCGCAAGCTCTGGGGGCTGGGACCGGCCGGCATCGTCGTTCCGCTCGAGGTGATGCGCGGTTCCACCTTGACCCCGGTTCCTGTGACCTCGGCCGACCGCGTGCGGTTCCTAAGGCTGAACCCGACGCTGTGATGCCTGCCCCAACAGCCGGTTACCTTCCCGGGCGCTTGTGAACGGCGCGCCGGCATAGCACCCTGTGGGAAACAGCCATCCATGGACCCGCGCCCATCATGAACCATCCCGACATCGAGATTCTCGACAAGAAGACCCCCTACAAGGGCTTTCTGACCATCGACGTCTACCGCCTGCGCCACAAGAAGTTCGACGGCACCTGGACCGACGTGCTGCCGCCGCGCGAGGTGTGCGATCGTGGCGCCGCGGTGGGCGTCCTGCTCTACGATCCCGATCTCGACACCGTGGTGATGATCGAGCAGTTCCGCGTCGGCTCTGCGGCAGCCGGCGGCCCGGCCTGGATGACCGAGATCGTCGCCGGCATGGTCGGCGAAGGCGAGAGCCCGGAGGAGGTTGCGCGCCGAGAATCGATGGAGGAGGCCGGCTGCGCCATCCAGGAGATCGAGCAGATCTGCGATTATTACGTCAGTCCGGGCGCCTTCACCGAAGTCGTCACCGTTTTCTGCGGCCGGGTCGACAGCCGCAACCTCGCCGCGACCGGCGGCCTGGAGGAGGAACATGAGGACATCCGCATCATGGCCCTGCCGGCCGACGAGGCGATCGGCATGATGGACGAGAACCGCCTGCGCAACTCCGTCGCCATCATCGCCATCGGCTGGCTGGCCCGCCACCGCGAGTCCCTGCGCAAGCGCTGGCTGGGTCAGGGGTAAGGTGCGGGGGGGGGGTCCGGCTCCCAGGCTCCACCGCTTATTTCACGCTTGATTCGCGTTCAATGCAGCATTTCACACTCCCTACCTTGAAACCGCAGCCCTGCGCCCTGATAGTATCGCCAGCAATCCACATCCGACTTTGGGAGTACCCGCCTTGGACATCCGCAACGGCTTCATCGGCGCCATCGGCAACACGCCGCTGATTCGCCTGGAAGGGCCATCGAAGGCGACGGGTTGCGAAATCCTGGGCAAGGCGGAGTTTCTGAACCCCGGCGGGTCGGTGAAGGACCGTGCCGCTCTCGCCATCGTCCGCGACGCGGAAGAGCGCGGGCTGCTGCGCCCCGGCGGCACCATCGTCGAGGGCACGGCGGGCAACACCGGCATCGGGCTGGCTCTGGTCGGCAATGCGCTCGGCTATCGCACCGTCATCGTGATGCCGGAAACGCAGAGCCAGGAAAAGAAGGACATGCTGCGCCTGGTCGGCGCCGACCTGCGGCTGGTCCCGGCAGTCCCCTATTCCAACCCGGACAATTACGTCCGCTATTCCGGCCGTCTGGCCGAGGAACTGGCGAAGACCGAGCCGAACGGCGTCGTCTGGGCCAACCAGTTCGACAACACCGCCAACCGCGACGGCCACCGCACCACCACCGGGCCGGAAATCTGGGACCAGACCGGCGGCAAACTCGACGCCTTCACCTGTGCGGTGGGCAGCGGCGGCACGCTGGCTGGCATCGCGCTGGCCCTGAAGGAGCGGAATCCGAACATCCGCATCACGCTGGCCGACCCGATGGGCGCCGCCCTTTTCAGCTACTACACCAGCGGTGAGCTGAAGTCGGAAGGCAGTTCCATCACCGAAGGCATCGGCCAGGGCCGCATCACCGCCAACCTGGAAGACGCGCCAATCGACGACGCCGTGCAGATTCCCGATGAAGAGGCGCTGCCGATCGTCTTCGACCTGATCAAGACCCAGGGTCTGGTGCTGGGCGGATCGAGCGGCATCAACATCGCCGCGGCCATGCGGGTGGCGCGTGACCTCGGCCCCGGCCACACGGTGGTGACCATCCTGTGCGATGGGGGGCAGCGTTACCAATCGAAGCTCTTCAATCCTGACTTCCTCCGTGAGAAGAATCTTCCTGTGCCAGACTGGCTGGCCTGACTCTCTTCGAGGGGGATATGGACGCGCTTTTCCGTGAGGACGCCTACGCCCGCAACTGCGTCGCCACCGTTACGACGGTGGACGAGCGTGGCATCCGGCTCGACCGCACCGTCTTCTATCCGACCGGCGGCGGCCAGCCGGGCGATACCGGCGTCCTGCGCTTCGATGGTTTCGAAGTCCGCATCAAGGACACGGTGAAGGGCGACGGCGGCCCCGACGATGTCATCCATGTGCCGGAAGACGGACAGGAACTGCCCAGCCCCGGCACCGCGGTGGAGGCGGAGATCGATTGGGACCGCCGCCATCGCCACATGCGCATGCACACCGCGCTGCATTTGTTGTGCGCGGTGGTGCCGGGGTCGGTCACCGGCGGGCAGATCGGCGCGGACAAGAGCCGGTTGGACTTCAACGTCCCCGCCGAATCGCTGGACAAGGACTCCATCGCCGAGGCGGTGAACCGGCTGATCGCTGCCGACACTCCCGTCGGCACCCGCTGGATCACCGACGATGAGATGGCGACGCAGCCGGAACTGGTGCGCACCATGTCGGTCAAGCCGCCGACCGGCAGCGGCCGGGTGCGCCTGCTGGATGTGGAGGGGGTCGATTTGCAGCCCTGCGGCGGCACCCATGTCGCCCGCACCGGCGAGATCGGCGGAATCGAGGTGACGAAGATCGAAAACAAGGGCAAGCAGAACCGGCGCGTCGTCATCGCGCTGAAGGACTGAAGCCGTTTCGCCGATCCGTTGCCCGACAGCCCCTATTCTCAAGGACGCGCAGCATGAGCGACAGCATTGTTGAAGCGCTGGCCGGCCCCGTCGTCTCCACCGACTGGCTGGCCCGCAATCTCGGCCGGACGGGGCTGAAAATCCTCGACGGATCCTGGCACATGCCGGCCCTGAAGCGCGATATCCGGGCGGAGTTCGCGGCGTCCCACATCCCCGGCGCGCGCCTGTGCGACGTCGACGAGGTGGCGGCGCCGAACACCGCCCCTCTGCCCCACATGGTCCCGGACGAAGAAACCTTCGCCGCGAAAATCGGCGCGCTGGGCATCGGCGACGGCGACACCGTCGTCGTCTACGACAGCGCTGGCATGGCGACCGCGGCGGCGCGTGTCTGGTGGCTGTTCCGCCTGTTCGGTTTCGACCGGGTGGCGGTTCTGGACGGCGGCCTGCCGAGATGGCTGGCGGAAGGCCGCCCGACCGAATGGGGCGAAGCCGCTGCGGTCCAGCCGGCGGTCTTCACGGCGCGCAAGCGGGCAGACCTGCTTCGCAGCGCCGATCAGGTCCTCGCCAACATCGACGCACAGGCCGATCAGGTCACCGACGCCCGTGCCCAGCCACGATTCGAAGGTGCAGTGGCCGAACCCTGGCCCGGCCGGCGCAGCGGCCGCATTCCCAGCAGCTTCAACCTGCCCCACACCGACCTGATCGACGCTAACAGCAAGACCCTGCTGCCGCCGGACATCATCGTGCAGAGGGCGCGTGCGGCGGGGCTGGACCTCGACCGTCCGGTGGTTGCCTCCTGCGGCAGCGGCATCACCGCCTGCGTCATCGCGTTGGGCCTCGCCACCGCCGGCAAGCCGGACGTGGCGATCTATGACGGCTCCTGGGCCGAATGGGGCCTGCGCGAGGATCTGCCGCTGGAGACGGGGCCGCGGCAGCCGTGAGCGCCCCCCTCACTGTCAGGTCCTGCGCAGCGGAGGATTGCGACGCCGTCGTCGCGCTGTGGACAGCCTGCGGGCTCGTGGTGCCATGGAACGACCCGGCGGCCGATTTCGCGCTGGCACTGTCGAAGAGCAGTTCGACGGTGCTGGCCGCCATCGAGGACGGGCGGGTCGTCGCCACCGCCATGGTCGGGCAGGACGGACATCGCGGCTGGATCTATTACGTGGCCGTCGATCCGGCCTTGCAAGGCCGGGGCCTCGGCCGCCGGATGGTGGCGGAGGCGGAGGGTTGGCTGGCCGCGGCCGGCATGCCCAAGGTCCAGCTGCTCGTCCGCGAGACCAACCAACGGGTGCTGGCCTTCTATGAGAGGTTGGGATATGCCAGATCGCCCGTTACGATGATGCAGAAATGGCTGACCAACCCTTTTCCCTGACCCGCCCCGCCGTGCACGCCGCCAGCCGGCCGGGCCATCTGCCGGTGATCGTCACCTATCTGGAGATGACGGCGCCGCCGGCCCATGCGCCGGTGCGCCGGCCGGCCGGAAACCTCACGCTGGTGCGGTCCAATCCGCCGAGCTGGTCCTTCTACCGCTATCTCTACGACACGGTGGGCGAGCCCTGGCTGTGGCACGAACGCCGCCGCATGCCGCGCAAGGAGCTGGAGCGCTCGATCCTCGACCCGCGGGTGGAGGTGTGGGTGCTGTATGTCGACGGCACGCCCGCCGGTTACGGCGAGCTGGACCGGCGGACGCAGGAGACCGACCTCGCCTATTTCGGCCTGATGCCCGACTTCATCGGCCACAAGCTGGGCCCCTGGCTGCTCGATACCATCATCCGCAAGGCCTGGGACGGCGGTGCGTCGAAGCTGGTCGTCAACACCTGCACTTTCGACCATCCCAAGGCCCTGCCGCTCTACCAGAGCATGGGTTTCGTCCCAACCCGCCATGTCGCCCGCGAGGTCCGCGACCCGCGGCTGGACGGTGCGCTGCCGCGCAGCTCGGGGAATCATATTCCGCTGGCGGGATAAGGCTGGGGAAGCCGACCCACCTCCCCCCTTGACCATTCCGACCACCGCGCCCCATCTACCGCGGAACGCCGGAACCCTGTTGCGGACCGGCGCGTTCCTTCAGACAGGCGGAAGCTCCGCCATTACGAGCGTGAGGTGGGGCCTTGATGGGTTGGATCATTCGGACGCTGGTGTTGTGCTTTATCGTCGGCTTCGTGCTGTCGTTCCTGCGCATCGATCCGGCCAGCATCCTGACGAACAGCTGGCAGACGGTGCAGGACATCGCGGCACTGGTCATCGAAGCCGGGAGCTGGGCCCTGCCCTACATCCTGATCGGCGCGGTCGTGGTGGTGCCGCTGTCGCTGATCGGGCTGGTCATGCGCTGGAACCGCTCGCGTCCGCCCTCCTGAATCCGGACAAAAAAACAGGAGGCACCGGAACCGGAGCCGGAGCCTCCTGTGAAACAGGGAGGGTTAGAGACAGTCATAGGTCTACGCCCGATCACCCCGTCCTGCGTTGATGCATGTCAACGGACCGGCACTTTCCCCGACCTTTGCTGAAACTTCCGTCCGGAAAAGAAAAAGCCGGAGCCATCCATGCGGACGCTCCGGCTCAGTGATACAGGGAGGTTTAGAGACGAGACGGACTTTATGTCGAAACGCATAGTCCGTTCGTTGATCTGAATCAAAAGCACTTAAATTCCCGGCAAGCCACCCGCATTGTCCCACCGCTGTTCTCAGCCGAGAATCTCCGCCAGCGCCACCACCAGCGCCTTGTTCTCCTCCTCGCGGCCGACGGTGATGCGCAGGCAGTCCGACAGACCATATTCGGTCACCGCCTTTACCAGGATGCCGCGGTGGGCGAGATGGTCGATGACCGCCTGGGTGCCCAGCGACGGATCGGTCGGCACACGCGCCAGCACGAAGTTGCAGACGCTGGGATAGACGCGCAGCCCGACACGTTCCAGTTCGCGCGACAGCCAGGGCAGCCATTGCGCATTGTGGGCGAAGGTCGCCTCCTCATGCCCGGCGTCGGTCAGCGCGGCGGCAGCGGTCAACTGGGCGGGCAGCGAGACGTTGAAGGTGCCGCGGATGGCGTTCACCGCCTCGATCACAGTCGCCGGACCATAGCCCCAACCGACCCGCAAGCCCGCCAAGCCATGCATCTTGGAGAAGGTGCGGATCAGCATGACGTTGTCGCAATTCTCGACGATCTCCGTCCCGTCGCTGTAATCCGGCAGGCGGCAGTAATCGGCATAGGCCGAATCCAGAACCAGCAGCGTGTGCGGCGGCAACCCGGCGCGCAGCCGCTGCACCGCGTCGGCCGGGATGTAGGTGCCGGTCGGGTTGTTCGGGTTGGCGAGGAAGCAGATTCTGGTGCGCTCGCTGGCGCGGTCGATCAGCGCCTCGACATCCACCACCATGTCCCGTTCCGCTGCGACGACCGCGGTGGCGCCGGCGGCGCGGATCGCCTTGAGGAAGCCGCGATAGCCCCGTTCGTGGCACAGCACCTCGTCGCCGGGCCCGGCGAAGGCCTGCGCGACCAGATGGATCATCTCTTCCGACCCGGCAGTGCAGACGATGTGATCGAAGTCGATGGAATGGCGGCGCGCGATGGCGTGGCGCAGCGGTTCCTGGTCCCAGTCGGGATAGCAGTGGATGCGGGTCGCCGCCTCGCAATAGGCGTCCAACGCCAGCGGGCTCGGGCCGAGCGGATTGTGGGTCAGCGACAGGTCGATCCACCGGCGGCCGTCGCGTGGAGGGCGAGCGGGACGGTACGGCTTGATCTGGCCAACGCTGGGACGGGGGCTGAGCAGGTCCATAACCTCGGTCTCCGGTAGCGGATCGGTCGAACAGCACGTCAGGCGACCGATTGAACCGCAAACCGGTGCGCGACGCCACAGGACATTGCGCCGCGCACCCTAAGTCGAGGTGTTTTGTTTCCGGATGGCAGGCCGAACGGAACCGCCGGCCTGCCGACCGTCTCAGTGGTTTAGAATTTGGCTGAGGAAGAGGCGCGTGCGGTCCGATTTCGGATTGGAGAAGAATGCATCCGGCGTGTCCTGCTCGACGATCTCGCCGCGGTCCATGAAGATCACGCGGTCGGCGACCGACTTGGCGAAGCCCATCTCGTGCGTCACGCACAGCATGGTCATGCCGTCCTCGGCCAACCCGATCATGACGTCCAGCACCTCCTTGACCATTTCGGGGTCCAGCGCGGAGGTGGGCTCGTCGAACAGCATCACCTTCGGGCTCATGCACAGCGACCGCGCGATGGCGACGCGCTGCTGCTGGCCGCCCGACAGCTGGCCGGGATATTTCTTGGCCTGTTCGGCGATGCGCACCCGCTTCAGGTAGCTCATCGCCCGCTCTTCCGCTTCCGCCTTCGGCATCTTGCGGACCCAGATGGGGGCCAGCGTGCAGTTTTCCAGCACGGTCAGGTGCGGGAACAGGTTGAAATGCTGGAACACCATGCCGACTTCGCGGCGGACCAGCTCGATGTTCTTGAGGTTGTTGGTCAGTTCGATCCCATCGATGACGATGGTGCCCTTCTGATGCTCCTCAAGCCGGTTCAGGCAGCGGATCATCGTCGATTTGCCCGACCCGGACGGGCCGCAGACGACGATGCGCTCGCCCTTCTGGACGCTGAGGTTGATGTTCTTCAGGACGTGGAACTCGCCGTACCACTTGTTGACGCCCGTGCAGCGGATGATTTCCTCGCCGCTGAGGGCGTGCTTCGGCTTGGCTGCCTGGGACATGGCCTGGGACATGGGTTCTCGTGTCTCCCTTGACGGCGAGGATCAGCGGCGGTGGCCGCGATTGAGATCGCGTTCGAGCTTCTGGCTGTACTTCGACATGCTGAAGCAGAAGATCCAGTAGATCACGCCGATGAACAGATAGGCCTCGCGGTAGAAACCGCGCCAGGACGGATCGGACAGCGCGGCCTTCGCCGTGCCGAGCAGATCGTACAGGCCGATGATGATGACCAGCGAGGTGTCCTTGAAGAAGCTGATGAAGGTGTTCACCAGCGGAGGGATGGCGACGGCCAGCGCCTGCGGCAGGATGATCTTGCGCATCTTCTGCCAATAGCTGAGCCCCAACCCGTCCGCCGCCTCATACTGGCCCTTAGGGATCGCCTGCAGGCCGCCACGGATCGCTTCCGCCATATAGGCGGCGGCGAACATGATGAAGGCGATCTGCGCGCGCAGCAGCTTGTCGATGGACACGCCGTTCGGCAGGAACAGCGGCAGCATCACCGACGCCATGAACAGCAGGCTGATCAGCGGCACGCCGCGGATCAGTTCGATGTAGGTGACGCACAGCACCTTGACCGCCGGCATGTTCGACCGGCGGCCCAGCGCCAGCAGGATCGACACCGGGAAGGCCACGGCCAGACCGATCACCGACAGGATGATGGTCAGCGGCAGGCCGCCCCACAGCGTGTTCTCGACATAGGTCAGGCCGAAGACGCCGCCCCACATCAGGACCGCCACCAGCGCCAGCCCGGCGGCCCAGACCAGCCCGAACCACGGCTTCCAGAAACGGCGGTCGCAGCTGGCGACCAGCAGGGCGATGAAGACGGCGATGGTCACCAGCGGCCGCCACTGCTGTTCCCACGGGAACATGCCGAACATGATGAAGCGCAGCTTCTCGCTGATGAAGCCCCAGCAGGCGCCGCCGGCATCCTGCCGGCAGACGGTTGAGGTCGCGTCGAAGCCGTGGGCGCGGAACAGCAGCCAGTTCATGAAGGGCGGAATCGCCGACGCCAGCAGCCCCAGAACCAGAATGGTCAGGATGGCGTTGTACCAGCTGTTGAACAGGTTGTTGCGCAGCCAGGCAATCGGGCCGACGGTGTTGGCCGGCGGACGTTCGTCCGGCAGGCCGACGCTTTGCACGTTGTCGGTCATGGCCGTTACCGCTCCACCAGCGCGATGCGCTTGTTGTACCAGTTCATGAAGATCGAGATGCTGAGGCTGATGACCAGATAGGTGCCCATGATCATCGTCACGCCTTCGATCGCTTGGCCGGTCTGGTTCAGCGTCGTGTTGGCGATGGACACCAGATCGGGATAGCCGATGGCCAGCGCCAGCGAGCTGTTCTTCGTCAGGTTGAGATACTGGCTGGTCAGCGGCGGCACGATCACCCGCAGCGCCTGGGGCAGGATCACCAGACGCAGCGTCGGGCTGCCCGGCAGGCCGAGTGCACGGGCCGCCTCGGTCTGGCCCCAATTGACCGCCTTGATGCCGCTGCGCACCACCTCGGCGATGAAGGCTGCGGTGTAGAGCGTCAGTCCGGTCAGGATGGCGAAGAATTCGGGCGAGATGGAGCCGCCGCCGGTGAAGTTGAAGCCGGTCAGCTTCGGCACGTCCATCGCGAGCGGCGCGCCGCCGGCAAGCCAGGTCAGGATGGGCAGGCCGACGATGAGGCCGAGCCCGGTCCAACCAGCGGGGAACGGCTGCCCGGTGCGGGCCTGCCGTGCCTTGGCCCAGCGCGACACGCCCCAGGCGGCGACGATGCCGACCAGCAGGGCGATGCCCATGTTGGTCCAGACCGGGTCGGGCGCGGGCACCGGCACGCGCAGGCCGCGCTGCGACAGGAAGACGCCCGGGATCGGGTTCAGCGCCTGGCGCACCGGCGGCAATCCGTCGGACACCAGCGCGTACCAGAAGAACAGCTGCAGCAGCGGCGGGATGTTGCGGATGATCTCGACATAGGTCGAGGCCAGCTTGGCGATCAGCCAGTTGCTGGACAGGCGGGCGACGCCGATGAGCGTGCCGATGATCGTCGCCAGGATGACGCCGATGATCGACACCTTCAGCGTGTTCAGCACGCCGACCAGGAAGGCCCGGCCATAGGTGTCCTTCGGCGAATAGTCGATCAGCGACTCGCCGATGCCGAAGGCCGCTTCACGCTCCAGGAAATGGTACCCGGTCGCGATCGAGCGCCGCGCGAGGTTGTCGAGCGTGTTTGAAATCAGAAACCAGCCGACCAGGACGACCGCGCCTACCACCAGAATCTGGTAGACGATGGCGCGGAACGTCGGGTCGCTGAGGGAAAACGATACGCCACCCGGCGGCGGAGCGCCTTGGGTGGTCCGGGTCTCGGTCGCCACGGACTACTCTCCCCCAACCATCGCGCTCCATACGGTGCCCACGCGGTCCCGGACGTTCTTCCGGGCATTTCCCACACCGTAGGGAATGCGACATGTCTCCCAAATGCGGCCCCCTGCGCAGGCGCTTCGCTGGCGCCCTTCGCGACCGCTCCCAAAAGAACCGGAAGGCCGCCCCCGGCAACGGGCTGCGGGCGGCCTTCAGACGGTGACGTGCCTTACCGGAACGGCTGCGCGTACATCAGGCCGCCCTTGGTCCACAGCGCGTTCAGGCCGCGCTCCAGCTTCAGCGGGGTGCCCGGGCCGACGTTGCGGTCGAAGATCTCGGCATAGTTGCCGACCTTCTTCACGACGTTGTAGGCCCACTTCTCGTCCAGGCCCAGGGCCTTGCCCATGCCCGGCGAGGTGCCGAGGAAGCGCTGGATGTCCGGGTTCTTCGAGTTGGTGAACTCGTCGGCATTCTTGGAGGTAATGCCGAACTCTTCCGCCTGGATGGTGGCGAAGATCGTCCATTTCACGATGTCGAACCACTGGTCGTCGCCATGGCGCACGGCCGGGGCCAGCGGCTCCTTGGAGATGACTTCCGGCAGGATGACGTGGTCGTCGGGAACCGGGGCGACACCGGCACGGGTACCGGCCAGACCGGACACGTCGGTCGTCAGCACGTCGCAACGGCCGGCGAAGTAGGCGGCGTTAACCTCGTCGTTCGACTCGATGACGACCGGGTTGTAGGTCATGTTGTTGGCGCGGAAATAGTCCGCGAGGTTCAGTTCGGTCGTGGTGCCAGACTGGACGCAGACGGTGGCGCCGTTCAGCTCCTTGGCGCTCTTCACGCCCAGCTTCTTCGGAACCATGAAGCCCTGGCCGTCGTAATAGGTGACGGGGGCGAAGTTCAGGCCGACCGAGGTGTCGCGGGTCAGCGTGGCGGTGGTGTTGCGCGACAGCAGGTCGACTTCGCCCGACTGGATGGCGGGGAAACGCTGCTGGGCGGACAGCGGGGTGAACTTGACCTTGTTGGCATCGCCGAAGATGGCGACGGCGACGGCACGGCAGTAATCGACGTCCAGGCCGGTCCAGTTGCCGGCGCTGTCGGGGTTGCCGAAGCCCGGAAGGCCGGCGTTCACGCCGCACTGCACGAAGCCGCGCTGCTTGACGGTGTCCAGCGTGGCAGCGCCGGCGACGGCGCTGGCGGAAACGACCACGGCCGCTGCGGCGGCGGCCAGGAACCCTGACTTCATATTATGAACTCCACCCTGTTCTTGCGTTCTTCGCTTTGAGCGGTCTGATGACGCGCTTGGTCACGCCGGCTCCATAATCCAACCGGAACGACCCTGCCGGACCGATCCGCCTGACAATCCGGCGGACCGATCCCCACTGGACCCGTCCTGTGAGGATCGCGACGCAGCCATGCGCGTGGGACAAGAGTGTATCAACTTGATCCGGCTTGTCGAATCCTCTGTGCATTGGTGGTGTTACCAGAACATCCCGTCCACTGACGGCCGTTGCGCGCAATCCGCGATGGCGGTGGGACGTCCGGAGTGACAGAATGTTCGGCCGCGCCCGCACCGCCTGCCCTGGGGTTCTCCCGGCTATGGTGGACTCGGACGGGCCGGATTGCCGCTCCAGCCAAACGGACAGTCGATGAAGGACGTCACCAAGGACACGATTCTCGTGCATGCCGGCCGCGACCCGCGGAACAACCACGGCATCGTCAACCCGCCGGTCTATCATTGCTCGACCGTGCTGTTCCCGACCTTGGACGCGCTGGAGGAAAGCGACCGGAACATGCTGACCAGCGTGAACTACGGTCGCATGGGCACGCCCACCACCTTCGCCTTCGAAGAGGCGGCGGCTGAACTGGAAGGCGGCTACAGGTCGGTGAACACCGGCTCCGGCCTCGCCGCCATCGCCATCGCGCTGTCCGCCTTCACCAAGGCCGGCGACCATGTGCTGATCACCGACAGCGCCTATGGCCCCACCCGCCGCTTCGCCAAGGAGACGCTGATCCCCTATGGCGTGGAGGTGGAGTTCTACGATCCCTGCATCGGCACCGGCATTTCCGCCCTGCTGCGGCCCAACACCAGCGTGGTCTTCCTCGAATCGCCGGGCTCCCTGACCTTCGAGGTGCAGGACGTTCCGGCCATCGCCGCCGCCGCAAAGACGGTCGGCGCCACGGTGATGATCGACAACACCTGGGCGACCCCGCTGTTCTTCCGCCCCTTCGACCATGGCGTCGATCTGTCGATCCATGCCGCGACCAAATATATGGTCGGCCATGCCGATGCGATGCTGGGCGTCGTCACCTGCCGCGACGAGGAAAGCTGGACCGCGGTCAAGAAGACCGCCACCCGTTTCGGCGTCTGCGGCGGGCCGGACGACCTCTATCTCGGCCTGCGCGGCCTGCGCACCCTGTCGGTGCGCATGCGCCAGCACCAGGAGAGCGCACTGGCGCTCGCCGACTGGCTGGCAGCCCGGCCGGAGGTGACGCGGGTGCTGCATCCCGCCCGTCCCGACTTCCCCGGTCACGAGCTGTGGAAGCGCGATTTCACCGGCTCCAGCGGCCTGTTCTCGGTGATCGTCAATCAGGTGCCGCGCAAGGCGCTGGCGGCGATGCTGGACGGGATGGAGCTGTTCGGCATGGGCTACAGCTGGGGCGGCTTCGAAAGCCTGATCCTGCCGACGCGGCCGGCGGCGGTGCGCTCCGCCACCCGCTGGACGGATCCGGGTCAGGTTCTGCGCCTGCACGCCGGGCTTGAGAGCCCCGACGACCTGATCCGCGACCTTGAGGCCGGCTTCCGGCGGATGGCCGCCGCTCTTTGAGTGCGGCGGACAGTTGAGGAGTGATTTGCCATGACGGAAACACCGTCGACCGAGATCGGCCCGTTTGAAGAGGTGCTGGCTGCCATCCGCTTCACCGCCGATGGGTTGGTGCCCGCCATCGCCCAGGCCGAGGGCAGCGGCGAAATCCTGATGATGGCCTGGATGAGCCGCGATGCGGTGGTCGAGACCCTGTCCACCGGCCGCGTCTGCTACTGGTCCCGGTCGCGCGGCGGGCTGTGGCGGAAGGGAGAGACCTCCGGACAGGTGCAGCGGCTGAAGGATTTCCGGGTGGATTGCGACGGCGACACTCTGCTGCTGATCGTGGTGCAGGACGGCGTCGCCTGTCACACCGGCCGGCGCAGCTGCTTCTATCGCGCCTGGCGCGACGGAAAGCTGGAGACGATCCAGGCGGTCGAAACCGATCCGTCCATCCTCTATGGCGACCATTCGCACAGCCACGGCTGAGAGACCAAACTTGAAAAGGGCTGGGACGGGAGCCGATTCGCAACGGCGGGTGCATTCGTTGATCCACATCAAAGCGGCACCCCTGCCGAAGGGTATACACACCTTCTTGTCTCTAACCCTCCCTGTATATGACTGCACCGGGCGCTCCTTTGGACGCCCGGTTATTTTTTGCCTCAGGGACCGCATCCGAAACTTCGGACAGCGATCGGCGCGTTTGCACCGCGGAACCTCTTTCGGACGATCCGCTCCGGCAGCCTGTTTGGCCGGTGGCATACCGCCTCGCCTGCCCGCGCATCGCCTTGGTCAGCCGAGCCTGTGCCGTTCCGCAGCTGAAAACCTGCCCATATGGGAGAGAAAGTCTTCATTCAGTCTCAAAAAGATCCTGCTTTCGGCCACAAAAACAACGAATAAAGAAGCAGTTCATTTCTTTAATTCGATCAAGTTTCAATTATCTGTGTCATCTCGTCCGCCCCCCTTTGTATTGCCCCTTTATCGCTTTTCGACCGCCCGGGACCCATGGTTAACATCTGGTTAATCGTTAACAGCACGTTAACGGCACTGATGGAGAGACGCCATGCGCCAGTTTTGGGGGACTTCGAACAACGACGCCATGACCGGCACCGCCTTTGATGACCGTCTCGACGGCCTGGATGGCGACGACCGCATCGACGGCGCCGGCGGAAACGACCAGCTGTATGGCGAACGGGGGAATGACTCGCTGATCGGCGGCCTGGGCAACGACCAGCTGCATGGCGGCGACGGCAACGACTGGCTCGGCGATCCCTATGGCGGCAACGAGGCCGGCAACGATTCGATGTGGGGCGATGCCGGCAACGACCAGCTGTTCGGCGGCGACGGCAACGACTGGCTGGACGGCGGCACCGGCGACGACATCCTGAAAGGGATGCGTGGCGACGACACCATGATCGGCGGCGCCGGCAACGACACGCTGTATGACAGCTATCGCGACGGCGGTGCCGACCTGTTCCGGCCGGGCACCGGTGACGACACGATGGTCAGCTACACCGACGGGCAGGTCGACCGCTTCCTGATGGAGCAGGCGACCGGCGGCTTCGGCCACGACACCATCAGTTACTTCGAGCGGGGGATCGACCAGATCGAATTCCATGGCTACAGCGCGGGCCAGATGTCGCTGACCTCCAGCGGCTTCCAGTCGACCTTCACCTTCGCCGACGGCTCGTCGCTGACCGTCGATCAGGTCGGGCTGAGCGCCGGCCACGATTTCATCTTCACCTGACCTGTCCGCCCCCTGTCCGGAAGGAGGTCTCCCGGGAGCGATGGGGTCACCCCGTCGGCGCGGGGGACCTCCGGCCACGCTCGTGCTGTTGTAGGGGCGGACATTTCCGCGCCGTCAGCAAAAAGGCCAAGAACGATGGACCACCGCCGCCTTTCCCTGCGCACGCTCTTCCCCGCCCTGCCGGCCCTGGCTCTCCTGCCGGTTCTGGCGTTGGGTGCCTGCGCCAGTTCCGACATGGGCGGCGTCCCGTCGGCGGAGGTCGCGACCCAGCCTCCGGTGGAACTGGTCGGGCTGACCGTGCAGACACCGGACGGCCGCCGCATCCTCGGCAACGTCACCGACCTGGTGATCGGGCCGGCCAACCGGGTGGAGCAGGCGATCATCACCGTCGGCGCCCCCCGTTTCCCGAACGAGCACAAGGTGATGGTCGCCAGCGACAATCTGCGCTATGCCCGCAACCGTCAGGCGGTGATCCTCACCGGCATGACGGCGGAACAGTTCGCAGCGCTGCCGCCCACCGCCGGAAGTGACCGCATGGTGTCGCTCGGCAACAATGGGGTGGTTCTGCCTACCGGTACCGCACCGACCAACTGGGCCGGGGCAACGACCCCGACGCGCTGACCCTTTCCCAACCGGAAACGCACCAATAAGAAAGGGGGCCGGCTGAACCGGCCCCCCTTTTGCTGCCCAGATTTTACTGTCTGGCTTTAGCGACGCTTCCCATCACTTGCCCTGAAGCTGCTTCATGATGTCATCCGCCGGGCTCTGCTCCGATTGGCCCGGAGCGCCGAAGGGCGGAGCCACATCCTGATTGTCGAAGGCCGGAATCTCGATCTTCACGTCGTTCAGGTTGATCGCCGGTCCCTTGTCGCGGCCGGCATCGACCAGCTGCGGGAAGCCGATAACGAGACCGACCATGATGATCTGGATGATCACGAAGGGCACCGCACCCCAGTAGATCTGGCCGGTGGTGATCTTCCCGATCTTCCTGCCGGTGACCTTGTCGATGTAGTCCATCTTCGGCGCCACCGACCGCAGGAAGAACAGCGCGAAGCCGAAGGGCGGGTGCATGAAGCTGGTCTGCATGTTGACGCCCAGCAGGACGCCGAACCAGATCAGGTCGATGCCCAGCTTGTCCGCCACCGGTCCCAGCAGGGGGACGATGATGAAGGCCAGCTCGAAGAAATCGAGGAAGAAGGCCAGGACGAAGACCAGGATGTTGCAGACGATCAGGAAGCCCAGTTCGCCGCCCGGCAGGCCGATCAGCAGATGCTCCACCCAGAGGTCGCCGTTGACGGCGCGGAACACCAGGCCGAACACGGTCGAGCCGATCAGGATGAACACCACAAAGGACGACAGCTTGGCGGTCGCGTCCATAGCCTGACGCATCAGGTCCCAGCCGAGCTGACGCTTGGCAAGCGCCAGCAGGATGGCGCCGGCGGCCCCCATGGCGCCGCCCTCCGTCGGGGTGGCGATGCCAATGAAGATCGTGCCCAGCACCAGGAAGATCAGCACCAGCGGCGGAACCAGCGAGGTGATAACCCGCAGCAGCAGCTTGCCGCCACGCAGCGTGCGGGCTTCCGGCGGCAGGGCCGGCACCATCTCCGGCTTGACGATGCTGGTCAGCAGGATGTAGCCAGCATAGAGCGCGGTCAGCACCAGACCGGGGATCAGGGCGCCGGCATACATGTCGCCGACCGACCGGCCGAGCTGGTCGGCCAGCACGATCAGCACCAGCGACGGCGGGATGATCTGGGCCAGTGTGCCCGATGCCGCGATGACGCCCGACGCGATCCGGCGATCATAGCCGTAGCGCAGCATGATCGGCAGCGAGATCAGGCCCATGGAGATGACCGAGGCCGCGACCACGCCGGTGGTCGCCGCCAGCAGCGCGCCGACGAAGATCACCGCATAGGCCAGACCGCCGCGGATCGGACCGAACAGCTGCCCGATGGTGTCGAGCAGATCCTCGGCCATGCCGGATCGCTCCAGAATCAGGCCCATGAAGGTGAAGAAGGGAATCGCCAGCAGCGTGTCGTTGCGCATGATGCCGAACACGCGTTCCGGCAGCGCCTGCAACAGCGCCGGGGTCAGCAGACCCAGCTCGATGCCGATCAGGCCGAACACCAGACCGTTGGCCGCCAGGGCGAAGGCGACCGGAAATCCCATCAACAGGAAAAGCACCAGGGCGCCGAACATCACCGGCGCCAAATTGGCTGATACGAACTCTACCATCTGGGGGGCGCTCCCGGTCCTTAGGAATGGCTGTGCATCTTCTCGCCCGGCTCGTCTCGATGGCCGGTGAGAAAGGCGATGCGCTTGATCAGTTCCGACACACCCTGTGCGGTGAGCAGGAAGAAGCCGACCGGGATCAGAATCTTCGCGGGCCAGCGGATCAGGCCGCCGGCGTCGCTCGACATTTCATTGCTGTGGAAGCTGTCCCAGAACATCGGAAGCGACAGCTTCAGGATCAGGATCGTCATCGGGAACATGAAGACCAGGATGCCGAAGATGTCGACCCAGGCCTGGGTGCGGCGGGAGAAACGGCCCAGCACGATGTCGATGCGGATATGTTCGTTGCGCAGAAAGGTGTAGCCGGCGCACAGCAGGAACACCGCCGCGAACAGGTACCATTGCAGCTCCAGCCAGGCATTGGAGCTGATGTTGAACGCATAGCGGATGACCGCGTTGACCGAGCTGACCACCACGGCGACCAGCACGAGCCAGTAGGCGAGCTTGCCGATGCCTTCGTTCACGGCATCGATCAGCCCGCTTAGTCTGAGCAGACCTCTCAAAGGAGAAACCTCCCTGTTGCGGGGGCGCGGCCTTCGCCGTCCCCTTTTGCTTTTGTTGCAGCCGCATAGGCGCGGCAGGTCGCAACCCTCTCTCGTTCGGAGGGTATACCAAAAGATAGGATTTGAAGGGACTATTCCTTTCCCGCCTCCCAGCGGCAAGGGCTACGTTGGAGCTACGTAGAATCCCGTAGATTCATGGCGCGGATTGCCTTGCAATTCGCTTTGCGCACGGCAAGGCACGCAGGAGGCCACAACCAGCATCGTCCAGGTGACGCAGGCGGCGGGCGAGGCAGGCAACGCTGCCTGTCAGGTGCTGAGTGCCGCCGGCGACTTGTCCAGCGGACGGAACTGATGCGTCGCGATGTCGAAAAGTTCTTGAGTGAGATCAAGGCCGCCTGACGGCAAGTGTCAAAGGGCATCGCCGCCCGAAACGGACGGTGGCGATGTCCTTACTCGGCGTCACCGTCGGGCACGATGTCGGCTCGGCGCCAGCCATCCTCACCCAGGCATTCCAGCGGGTGGAACTTCGCCTTGTAGGCCATCTTGCGGCTGTGGGCGATCCAATAGCCGAGATAGACATAGGGCATGCCAGCCAGCCGCGCCCGTTCGATCAGGCCCAGGATCAGGAATGTGCCCAGGCTGCGGCGATCCTGGGCTGCGTCGTAAAAGCTGTAGACCGCTGAATAGCCGTCCGACAGCCGGTCGGTCAGCATGCAGCCCACCAACTGCCCACGCTCGTCGCGTGCCTCCAGCAGGTTGGTGTCCGCCCTGCCCTCGTCGACCATGGCGGCGAAATCGCCCATCGCCATGCGGGCCATGTCCGAGTCGCCATGGCGGGAATTCTGGTACAGCGAGAACAGCCGGTACTGCTCCGACGTGGCGTAGGCCGGCCGCTCGCTCAACGTCACCCCTTCGTTCAGCTTCAGCACCCGGCGTTGCGACCGTGTCGGCACGAAATCCGCGACCGGCACGCGCACCGGCACGCAGGCTTGGCAGTTGGGGCAGACCGGGCGATAGACGATGTCGTGGCTGCGGCGGAAACCGGCCCGCGACAGGGTGGAGTTCACCTCGGTCGCATAGGGACCGATCAGGCGGGTGAACAGCTTGCGCTCCACACGTCCGGGCAGATAGGGGCAGGGCATCGGCCCCGACCGGAAGAATTGCTGCAATGGACGCTGCGGCGGCTGGATGACCGACATTCTGAGCGACAACCACCACGACAATGACGAGGAGGCGGAGGAGTGCGAACCTCCCCCGCCGGACCCGAGCTTACTGCGACTGGCTCTGAACTGCCAGAGGAGGCTGGACGCCGAAGAAGGCTTGCGCGATTTCCGTGGTCACAATGCTCAGCTGCAGCTGTATCCAGTCGAGATACTCGTGCAGCCCGTCGCGCAGCACCGCGTCGATCGGACGGGACAGCAGAGCGCCCAGCAGCTCGTCCACCCGCTCCATCGCCGCCGATCCGCCACGCAGGTCGTAGCGCGAGCGCATCCGCGTCAGCACGCCGTCGATCTGCCGCACGCACATCACCACCGAGCGCGGGAAGCCCTCGTTGAATAGCATGAAGCCGGCGACGGTGGCCGGCGACATGCCGCGGGGATAGACACGGCGGAAGGCGTGATAGCCGGCGGTGGAGCGCAGGACCGTCGTCCACTGGCTGACATCCAGGGTGGAACCGACCTCCACCGGCGACGGCAGCAGCGTGTGGTACTTGATGTCAAGCAGGCGGGTGGTCTGGTCCGCCCGCTCGATATACTTGCCCATCTGGTAGAAGTACCAGCCCTGGTCGCGGTAGAAGGTGCCCTCGGTGATACCGGTGTGGGTCTGGCATTCCTCCTTGATCCAAGTGCAGACCTTGGACAGGTTCTGGGCCGCCACGTCCTTGACCGACATCTCCAGCAGCTTGTTGTGGAACACGTTGATCTGCGTCCACATCTCCGTCGAGATCCAGGGGCGCAGCGTCCGCGCGTTCTCCCGTGCCATCCGCAGCATCGACAGCAGCGAATTGTGGTTCTGGCTGTCGAACATGTAATAATGGACCACCGCCTCCGCCGTCGGACGGTCGTGGCGGCTGAAGAAGTCCTTCTCGTCGGCGTTCAGCTGGACGATGGAGAACCAGTTGGTCGCCCCGCGGGTGTCGCGCGCGAAGGTCTCGTGCACGTCGAGGATGCGAGCGAGATTCTCGGCCCGCTCCATGTAGCGGGCCATCCAGAAAATGCACTCGGCGTAACGGGACAGCAGGTTCATGCCGCACCACCTTCCAGAACCCAGGTGTCCTTCGAGCCGCCGCCCTGGGACGAATTGACAATCAGCGTGCCTTTCTTCAGCGCCACGCGCGACAGGCCGCCGGGCAGGACCCAACTGCTCTTGCCGGTGATGGCGAAGGGGCGGAGATCGACGTGGCGCGGTTCGATGGCGTCGTCGCAGACGGTCGGGCAGACCGACAGGTCGACGACCGGCTGGCTGATGTAGTTGGACGGATCGGCCAGCAGCTTGGCCCGGCAATCCTCCAGCTCCGCCTTGCTGGCGCGCGGGCCGATGGTGATGCCGTAGCCGCCGGCCTCGCCCACCGGCTTCACCACCAGATCGGCCAGATTGTCGAGAGTGTATTGCAGGGCATCGGGCTCGCGGCAGATGCGGGTGTCGACGTTGGGGATGATCGGATCCTGGTCCAGGTAGTATTTGATCATCCGCGGAACGTAGCAGTAGACCGCCTTGTCGTCGGCGACGCCGGTGCCGATGGCGTTCGCCAGCGCGACGTTGCCCTTGCGGTAGGCCTCCAGGATGCCGGGCACGCCCAGCAGGCTGTCGGGATTGAAGGCCTTGGGATCGAGGAAGGCGTCGTCCAGCCGGCGGTAGATCGAATGGACAGGGGCCAGGCCGTTGGTCGTCTTCATGAAGACGCGGTCGTTGTCGACCACGAGGTCACGGCCCTCGACCAGCGGCACGCCCATCTCACGCGCCAGGAAGATGTGCTCGAAATAAGCGGAGTTGTAGGTGCCCGGCGACAGCAGGACCACCTGCGGATCGTCGACCGGCGCGATCTCCACCATGGCGTCCAGCAGCTTGTGGCCGTAATTGTCCACCGGCTGGATGCCGATGTCCTGCATCAGGTCGGGGAAGACCCGCTGCATCATGTGGCGGTTTTCCACGACATAGGAGACGCCGGACGGAACGCGGCCGTTGTCCTCCAGCACGCGGAAGGTCCCAAAGCGGTCGCGCACCAGATCGGTGCCCATGATGTGGATGTAGGTGTTGAAGGGAACGTCCACCCCGATCATCTGCGGGCGGAAATTATGGTTCCCTTCGACCAAATCCCGGGGGATCACCCCGTCCTTCAGGATCTTCTGGTCATGATAGATATCGTGCAGGAACAGGTTCAGCGCGGTGACCCGCTGCTTGACGCCCTCCTCCAGATGCTTCCATTCCGGTGCGGAGATCACCCGCGGGATGACGTCGAACGGCAGGATGCGGTCGACGGCGTCCTTATCGGAATAGACGATGAAGGTGATGCCGAGATTGTAAAGCTCCCGCTCCGCATCCTGCGCGCGGCGGCGCAGTTCATCGAAATCGAGTGCGGCCAGCCTTTGGCGGATGAGCGCCGTATGTTCGGCCGGCAAATCCATGGCTCCGAACAGCTCGTCGAAGTACAGGCCAGGATTGTAGGATGACAACAGGTCGGACGGTTTGCCCTCGGGTACGCTCACAGACTCCCCCGCGCTTGTATCTGACCGATCATCGCGGGCCGGGCGGCATCGCCCCGGCCATGTCGCATTGTGCAGGAAGTATGACGCATCGCCGCGCACTTTGAACAGGGCAAACGCGCGCCCCGTTGTGCGACGCAGTGACAAAGCAAGAATTCAGACGCGGGCACTTCCGGAAATTAGCGCCAAAGTACCGGCGGCGCGGAAGTCTTATCGTGCTTTGGTGGGGGCGCCACCGCCGCCGGACTGGCCGCCGGCCGAAGGCGCCGCCTGGGTCTCGCGCAGCAGGACCATGGTGATGCGGCGGTTGCGCGGGCTGTTGGGCTGATCGGCGACCAGCGGGTCGCGGTCGGCCTTGCCGACGACGTCCTGGATTCGCGTCGGGTCGATGCCGCCGGCCAGCAGGGCGCGGCGGGTGGCGTTGGCCCGCTCGGTCGACAGATCCCAGTTGTCACGGCCGGAGCCGGCGGGGAACGGAGAGCTGTCGGTGTGGCCGCTGATCGACAGCTTGTTGGGCAGCTTGGACAGCGCCTTCGCCACCTGCTGGACCAGCTGGCGGGTCTGCGGGTACATCTGGCCGGAACCGCCGGGGAACATCGACACGCGGTCCTGATCGACGATCTGGATGCGCAGGCCCTCCGGGGTCTGGTCGATCATCAGGTTCTGCGCCAGAGGCTCCAGTTCCGGCACCGACTGGATGGCCTGCCGGATCTCGGTGGCGGCCTGCTGGAACTGGCGGGCCTCCTTGGCGGCACCCTGGAGGCTGTCCATCGCCTCCTTCACCCGCTCGCCGAAGTCGGACAGCTTCTCGCCGGGCTTCTGGCCGGGAATGCCCAGCTGCTTGGCCATCTCCTCCATCCGCTTCTGAAACTCGGCGCGGGTTTCGTTCGGCTTCTGGTCGGCGACGTCGGCGTCGGGAGCGGCGCCGCTGGCCGACTTTCCGGGACCGGTGCCCTGGCCGGGACCGGAGGTCGATTCGGTCGGATCGTCGGCATCCTCGGTCTGCTGCGCCGAATAGCCCGGCGGCCCGGACACCGGCACGTCCGCCGACATCGGCGAGCTGGGGGAGACCTGCGCCCCCGGCACGGTGATGGTCTTGCCGCCCAACATGCCGCCGGAGCCGGACTGCTCGCGGCTGACCGACACCGGCGAGAAATAGTCGGCGATGCCTTTGCGCTGGTCCGAGGTGGTGACGTTCAGCAGCCACAGCAGCAGGAAGAAGGCCATCATCGCGGTCACGAAGTCGGCATAGGCCACCTTCCACGCGCCACCATGGTGGCCGCCGTGCCCGCCCTTCTTCTTCTTGATGATGATCGGCCGCTCGTCGCCGCCGGAATTCCCGCTCATGCCCTGGCCGTGGCGAATGGTTCACAGCCCGAAGGCCGATTTCCCGTATGCGATTTCTGGGCGCGGCGCCGCGGTGAAAGCAGCGGCCGACCACTGCGGCAGAACCCTGACCGGGTTTCATTAAGATCCGTTTAACGACGTTGTCGGGGCCAGAGAGACAGCGGAGATGCAAGGGCGACGGGGTGGAGATGCGGCTTGCGCCGGGTGGCGTGCTGGATTAATTCCCGGTATTTCCTACCTTGTGTGTCACCTTCACCGCCACCGGAGGGCGTGCGATCCACGCCGGCTCTCCTTCTCACCTTGCCCTGCCCCTCCATCCAGGCCCACACGACAGGACGTCATGATCACCGACCAGCCGATCGATCCCCTTGCGTTCCGTTCCGCCCTCGGCTGCTTCGCGACCGGGATCGCCGTCATCACGACCATCGCGCCCGACGGGCTGCCGCTGGGGGTCACGGTGAACTCCTTCTCGTCCGTGTCGCTCGACCCGCCGCTGGTGCAGTTCTGCCTGGGCCGCGCCGCGATGTCCTTCGACGCCTTCAAGCTCGCTCCGCATTTCGCGGTGAACATCCTGGCCGCCGATCAGGAGGAGCTGTCCAACCGCTTCTCCCGCCGCGACCTGCAGGAGCGCTGGACCGGTCTGGAGACGACCGCTGGCCGCGGCGGCGTCCGCCTGCTGACCGGCTGCCTCGCCACGCTGGAATGCGACCGCGAGCATCTGCTGGACGGCGGCGACCATGTCATCGTGCTGGGCCGCGTCCGCAAGCTGACCTCGCGCGACAGCGGCGACCCGCTGCTGTATTTCCGCGGCCGCTACGCCCGCCTGGGCTGAGCGCGTTTCTCAGCCGGCCGCGACCTACCCCGCCGCGCGGTGCAGGTCGCGGCCGGTCAGATGGATGTTGGCGTCGGGGTCGAGCGCGCGGGCCATGATGCGCTGCTCAGCCGCCCGTTCGAACAGGGGCCGGTTCATGCAGACCTGCTGAACTGCCTCGTCCGGCTTGGGCGTGTGGCCGACGATGCCCTGCAAAGTGCGGCGGGTGACGAGGACCCGGCCCTGATATTCCCCGACCTGCACCGCGAACTCCACGGCGTCGGCCTCCTCGTTCCAGATGGGATCGTCGGGAAACAGGAAGATGGGCATCGGGTCCTCAATCGGCGTGAATCACTTCAGAACATAGGTGATATCATAGCCGCTGCGTTTGAAGCGCGTCTTCAGCAGCGTGCCGTCCGTCGCATACCAAAGATCGCGTTCCACATCGCCCTCGATGCGGTGATGGGCGGCCTCCAGCGCCTTACCGCCGGCTTCCACCGTCTCCGCCCCGACCTTGCGCGCCGCCACCTTGTAGGGCGCCGCGTCGATCACCGACAGCAACTCCCTGTGCTTCAGCACATCCGGCGTCCACAGGGTCAGCGGCAGGACGCCAGCCGGGGCCTGCTGGACCTTGCCGTCCACCGTCAGGCGGTAGCCGCCGGCATCGCGCGCCATCTCGATCTTGTGCGGCGTGCCGTCATCGTCGGTGGTGGCGGTCATCGATTCGAGCACCCCGCCTTTCCACATCTCCTCCCGCTTGTGGTCGTAGCGGAAGTTGATGAACAGCACCTTCACCCGCGTGGTGGCGGTGACGGTAACCTTGGCGCGGTCGCCCTGGGGCTCGATCTTCACCTGCTCGCTGCCGATGGGGTCCTCGCCCATCAGGATCTGGTAATTCAGCGTGCGTGCGGCGCCTTGCGCGCAGGCGGAGCCCGGCAGGCCGGTCAGCAGGGTGGCCGCCATCAGGGCAGCCGACAGGGTGGCGCAAGCATTGCGCATCGTCGTCATCTTCGTTTCCTCCCGGTTGGTTCTGTCTGGCGGCTCTTGCGTCCGCTCAGTCGTCGAGCAGCTGCGCCAGCTTCATCGCGACGCCCATCGAGCCCTCGACCTTCAGCTTGCCCATGGTGAAGGCCAGCATCGGGTTCAGCTTGCCGTTGATGAGCTTTTGCAGGTTCTCCGGCGAGATGCGGATGGTGCAGTCGGACTCGGCATCCTCACGGCTGATGCTGATCGGACTGGCACGGCCATCGACCCGAATCACCTCGCCCTCCTTGCCCAACAGGAAGCGGACCGAGGCGTTGAGCGAGCGCAGATCGCCGCTGCGGCTGCGCAGTTCCTGCAGAATGTCATCGACCATGAAAGCGTGCCTTCAGGATTGTTCGTAGGACTGGTCTTGACAGTAGGCGCGCATTACGTTTACGTCAACGTCATAACGAAAGCGTTTCAGACGCCCGCCGCCCCGTTTGCCGCCTTTCGGTGCAGGCTGCCAGGTGATCCGGAACGCGCCACCGCCAAGGGGAGCGAAACATGCCCGAGCCGCTTGCGCAGAGCGCCAACCCGCCCACCGCCGCCATAAACGTTGCCGCCGATGATGCCGCCCATCCCTGGCTGACGCACTATCCGAACGGGATCGCCTGGGACCAGCAGTTCACGCCGATGCCGATGCACATGCTGTTCGAAGAGGCAGCCGGGCGCTATGCCGACCGTCCTTGCCTGGACTTCCTGGGCCGCCGATACAGCTATGCCGAAGTTCTGGATCTGGTGAACCGCGCCGCCCGCGGCTTCCAGGATCTGGGCGTCGGGCCGGGAGTGCGGGTGGGCCTTTGCCTGCCGAACTGCCCGATCTACGTGATCTCCTATTTCGCGGTGCTGAAGGCCGGCGGAACCGTCGTCAACTACAACCCGCTCTATGTCGAGCGGGAACTGGAGCACCAGATCACCGACTCTCAGACCGAGATCATGGTGACGCTGGACCTGAAGCAGATTTACCCGCGCGTCGCCGCGATGCTGACGCGCACGCCGATGAAGCGCATCGTCGTCTGCCGCATGGCGACCATCCTGCCGGCGGTGAAGAAGGCGCTGTTCAGCGTGCTGAAGCGCGGCGAGCTTGCCGTCGTGCCGCGTGACGACCGCCATGTCGATTTCGGCAGCCTGCTGACCAATGACGGCACGCTGCGCCCGGTGCGCATCGACGGGCTGCGCGACGTCGCCGTGCTGCAATACACCGGCGGCACCACCGGCGTGCCGAAGGGCGCGATGCTGACCCATCACAACCTGCTGTCCAACGCCCGGCAGGTGCAGGCTTGGTTCCCCACCGTGGCGCTGGGCCAGGAGCGCATGCTCGCCGTGCTACCCTTCTTCCATGTCTTCGCCATGACGGTAGTGCTGAACATGGGTCTAGCCTGCGGCGCGGAACTGATCATGCTGCCGCGCTTCGAGACCGAACAGGTCCTTAAGACCATAGCCAAGCGCAAGCCGACTCTCGTCCCCGGCGTGCCCACCATGTACAAGGCGCTGCTGGGCCATCCGCAGGTTGCCCGCTATCCGATGACCTCGATCCGCTACTGCATCTCCGGCGGCTCGCCGCTGCCGATGGAGTTGAAGCGCCAGTTCGAGACGGCGACCGGCTGCGTGCTGATCGAAGGTTACGGCCTGTCGGAAGCCTCGCCCGTCTGCGCCGCCAACCCGCTGAGCGGCGTCAACAAGGAAGGGTCGATCGGCCTGCCGCTGCCCGGCATCTCCATCGAGATCCGCGACCTTGAGGACCCGACCCGCAAGCTCGGCATCGGCGAGAAAGGTCAAGTGGCGATTGCCGGCCCCAACGTGATGGCCGGCTATTGGGGCCGGGCGGAGGAAAGCGACCGCACCGTCATCGACGGCTTCCTGCTGACCGGCGATGTCGGGACGATGGACGGGGACGGCTACGTCTTCCTGCTCGACCGGCTGAAGGACCTGATCATCTGCAGCGGCTACAACGTCTATCCGCGCATGATCGAGGAAGCGATCTACCAGCACCCCGACGTGGTTGCCGCCTGCGTCATCGGTCTGCCCGACGATTACCGCGGGCAGACGCCAAAGGCCTTCGTGCAGTTGAAGCCGGGCGCCAGCATGACGGTGGATGCGTTGCGCCATTTCCTGCGCGACAAGATCTCCCGCATCGAGATGCCGACGGCCATCGAGTTCCGCGAGGAGCTGCCGAAGACCGCTGTCGGCAAACTGTCGAAGAAGGAACTGATCGCCGAGGCTCAGCAGGCTCTAGCGAACGGGGGATGACCCGAAGCCATCGCCCTCACCCGGACGTAAAGGGAAGCCTTATCACGCGACGGCAGCTGTGCTACCAAACGGAAGGCGCATTGTGCCGAACACGAACAAAAGGTCTTCCCAGGGATGGAACAGCTTTACACGGTCAACCAGCTTGCGGAGGAGCTGGGCATCACTCCGCGGGCCCTGCGTTTCTACGAGGTCAAGGGACTGCTGGCGCCCAACCGCGTCGGCAACAACCGGGTCTATACGAAGCGCGACCGCGCCAGGCTGAAGCTGATCCTGCGGGGCAAGCGGCTGGGCTTCTCGCTGGCGGAAATCCGCGAGTATCTCGACCTCTACAACGTCAATGGCGGGGTCGAGCAGCAGAGGAACCTGTTGAAGCGCGTGCAGAAGCGGTTGAAGGACCTCGCCCAGCAGCGGGAAGATCTGGAAGCCACCGTGCAGGAACTGCGCGACATCGAGGAGCAGGTCAACAACACCCTGGCGGAACAGAAGTCCGCCGCGAAGGACAGCTGACCGGTCGGACGCCCCTGGGCGCTCCGGTCGGCCCTATGAGGGGGGTCGGAGCATGATGGGACAGCAATGGCTGCGGGCGGCCTGCGATGCCCTCGGGGTGAAGGGCGGGACGAATGGCGGGAAAGGAGATGGGGCATGAACCTGATCTTCCGCCTGCTGACGGTTGTCGTCGCCGCCATCGCCGCCGCATGGCGCGGCCGCCGCGCCGGGCTGCTGGATCCGTCGGCGCTGCGCTTCCGGGTCTGGCCGACCGATCTCGACATCAACCTGCACATGACCAATGCGCGCTATTTCAGCATGATGGATCTGGGACGCACCGACCTGATGATCCGCGTTGGACTGGGGCCGGCGATCCTGCGCAACCGCTGGCAGCCGGTGCTGGGCGGAGCGACCATCCGTTACCGCCGCTCGCTGCGGCCATTCCAGCGCTTCACCCTGGTCAGCCGGGTTCTGTGCTGGGACGACAAATACATCTTCATCGAACACCGCATGGAAACACGCGGCGGGCTGGCGGCTCTGGCCGTCGTCCAGGGAGCTTTCGTCGGTGCAACCGGCGTGGTCGCCCCGGCCGAGGTGCTGGCAGCACTCGGCACCACGGCTACCTCTCCGCCGATCCCCGATGCGGTCGCGGCCTTGCGTGGGCAGGCCCTGTCCGCTGTCGCCTGAGCCTTAACAAGAACACCATCCGAGAGGAGACACTCCGTCATGAAGGTGCTGGTGCCCGTGAAGCGGGTCGTCGACTACAACGTGAAGATCCGCGTCAAGGCGGATGGCAGCGGCGTCGAGACCGCCAACGTGAAGATGAGCATGAACCCCTTCGACGAGATCGCCGTCGAAGAAGCCGTGCGGTGCAAGGAAGCCGGCAAGGCGACCGAGATCGTGGTGGTGTCCGTCGGCCCGACCCAGGCCCAGGAGACGCTGCGCACGGCACTCGCCATGGGCGCCGACCGCGCCATCCTGGTGCAGACCGACGTGACGACCGAACCGCTGGCCGTCGCCAAGGTCCTCAAGGCGCTGGTCGAGAAGGAAGCGCCGGGGATGGTGATCCTCGGCAAGCAGGCCATCGATGACGACTGCAACCAGACCGGCCAGATGCTGGCGGCGCTGCTCGGCTGGGGCCAGGGCACCTTCGCCTCGAAGATCGCCGCCGGTGACGGCACGGTCGCGGTGACCCGCGAGATCGACGGCGGGCTGGAGACGGTGGAGCTGAAGCTGCCGGCGGTGGTGACCGCCGACCTGCGCCTGAACGAGCCGCGCTACGCCTCGCTGCCCAACATCATGAAGGCGAAGAAGAAGCCGCTGGAGACCATCACGCCGGACAGCCTGGGCGTCGACGTCACGCCGCGCCTGAAGACGGTGAAGGTCGCCGAGCCGCCGAAGCGTCAGGCCGGCATCAAGGTGCCGGACGTCGCCACGCTGGTCGACAAGCTCAAGACCGAAGCCCGCGTGATCTGAGGGGAATGAACTGACCATGGCCAACATTCTCGTCATCGCCGACCACGACGGCGCCTCGCTGAAGCCCGCCACGCTGAATGCCGTCACCGCTGCCGGCAAGATCGGCGGCGATGTCCATATCCTGGTCGCCGGCAAGGGCGCGCAGGCTGCTGCCGAGGCAGCCTCGAAGGTGGCCGGCGTCGCCAAGGTGCTGCTGGCCGACGATGCGGCTTACGAGCATCAGCTGCCGGAAGACGTCGCCCCGCTGGTGGTGTCGATTGCCAAGACTGGCTACGGCCATGTGCTGGCCGGCGCCACCTCGGTCGGCAAGAACCTGCTGCCGCGCGTCGCGGCGCTGCTGGACGTCGCCGCCATCTCCGACATCACCGCCGTGCTGTCGGCGGACACCTTCGAGCGGCCGATCTACGCCGGCAACGCGATTGCCACCGTGCAGTCGGCCGATGCGGTCAAGGTGATCACCGTCCGCACCACTGCCTTCGAGACCGCAGCATCCGAAGGCGGTTCGGCCGCCGTCGAGCAGGTCGCGGGCGCCGGTGCCGCCGGGCTGTCGAGCTTCGTCTCGGCCGAGCTGACCAAGTCGGAGCGTCCGGAGCTGACTGCCGCCCGCGTGGTGGTGTCGGGCGGGCGCGGCATGCAGTCGGGCGAGAACTTCCCGCTGCTGGAGGCGCTGGCCGACAAGCTGGGTGCCGCGGTCGGTGCGTCGCGCGCCGCCGTGGACGCGGGGTTCGTGCCGAACGACTATCAGGTCGGGCAAACCGGCAAGATCGTGGCGCCGGAGCTGTACATCGCCGTCGGCATCTCGGGGGCTATCCAGCATCTGGCCGGCATGAAGGACAGCAAGGTCATCGTCGCGATCAACAAGGATGAGGAAGCGCCCATCTTCCAGGTCGCCGATTACGGCCTCGTCGCGGACCTCTTCAAGGCCGTGCCGGAGTTGCAGCAGGCGCTGTGACCGAAGGGCTGGGCCTTCCGCTCGGGAGGCCCGGCCGCTTCGCGCTTGCCGCGGCGGGCCGGCTGTTCTATCGCTGGCGGCACAGAAACCCGACAGCGGCAGGACGCCATGAGCATCGACGGCATCACCGGACTGGACCATCTGGTCATCGCGACCCGCGACCTGGACGCGGCGCGCGACGCCTACGCCCGGCTTGGCTTCACCGTGACGCCGCGCGGCCACCACACCCAGCTGAAGTCCGCCAACCACACCATCCTGTTCCCGACCGGCACCTATCTTGAGCTGCTGGGCATCGAGGAGCAGCGGCCGGTCAACGCTCATTACTCCGCCTTCCTGCGTCAGCGCGAGGGCATCGCCGCCATCGCGCTGAAGACGCCGGACGCCCGCGCCGCCGTCGGGCCGCTGACCGCTGCCGGCTTCCCGGTTTCGGAGCCCGTCGATTTCGGCCGGCCGGTGGAGTTGCCGGGCGGCAGCCGCGACGCGACCTTCACCATCACCCAGATCGACCCGGGATCCACCCCGGCGGGCCGCGTCTTCCTGTGCCAGCATCACACGCCCGATCTGGTCTGGCGTCCCGACCAGCTGGAGCATGCCAACAGCGCCACCGGGCTGGAAGCACTGGTGATCGCCGCCGCCGATCCCGATGCGGTCGCCGCGACCTATGCCGCGCTGCTGGGCGGCACCGTCACCGACCGCGGCTCCGCCCGCGTGGTGGTGCCGGCCGGGTCCGGTGACGGTCAAGTGCCCGTGCTGGTCGCCACGCCCGACCGCCTGCATTGGGCCTGGACCGCCGATCCCGCCTTCGCCACCGCCACCCTGCCCTTCTTCGCCGGCTTCGTCGTGCGCGTCGCCGATCCGGTGAAGGCCCAGCAGGCGTTGCAGAAAAGCAAGTTCCCGACCGTGGTCGGAGAGGGCGTGATGCGGGTCGGATCGGGCAGCGCCTGCGGCGCCATGATCGCCTTCGCCCAGGACTTCTACCTCGACAGCCTGATACCCTGAAATTCGCGACGATTTGCGCCGAATTGGGCATAGGTCCCGCTGAATTGCTTGTGTAGTGTCCGCCGACAGTTGCGCCCGTGGATCGGGCGCGGACTGTGGAGATGCACATGACGACAGCGGGCCAGGCGATGGACGTGACGGGGGCTCCGGGACAGGAGACCGGTTCCGTGCCGGCGGCGCCCGCCCCATCCTCCGCATCACCCTCCGTGCTCCCGCTTTTCGATGCCCTGCCCGTCGCCGCCCTGCTCCGCGAGCCCGACGGGCGGTTGCGCGGCAATCGCCGCTTTCTCGACCGCTACGGCGGCGCCGACGCCTTCACCGTCGACCTTTCCGATACCGTCCCCGGCGACAAACGGGAAGTCAGCGTCCAGTCGGCCACCGGCGAGCCCCGCGACCTGCTGGTCCGCGTCGGCGGTCCGCCCTGGATCGCGACGGTGGAGGATGTCACCGAGCAGCGCCGCACCGCCCGCGGGCTGGAACTGGCGACCGAGAATCTTGAAGAGGCCTATCACACCGCCAAGCTCGGCTACTGGGAATATGGCATCCAATCCGGCGAACTGGTGCTGAGCGACGCCGGGCTGGCGGTGCTGGGCCATGAGCGAGACCGCTTCGCCGGGGGGTTCGACGGCCTGCTGGGCATCCTGCACCCCGACGACCGGCCGCGCTTCGGCAACATGCTGGAAAGCGTGGTGGGCAACCCCCAGCGCGTCTATGTCGAATACCGCGTCCACGACCGCGACGGCCGGGTCCGCTATGTCTCCGCCTCCTGCGCGCCGCGGCTGGACGGGCAGCAGCGGCTGAGCCACGTCTTCGGCGTGCTGATGGACAGCACCGAGCGGGCGGAGGCCGCGGCCCAGCTCGAGGCCGCCAAGCAGCGGCTGGAGGAGGCCTACCGCACCGGCCATCTCGGCTATTGGGAGTACGGCATCCACAGCGGCACGCTGGTGTGGAACCGCGAGGCCTTCGACATCTACGGCCAGGATCCCGACCGGTTCGAGCCGACCTTCGACAATCTGCTGGGCATCCTGCACCCCGATGACCGCATGTCCTTCGGCAACATGCTGGAAAGCGTGATCGGCAACTCCCGCCGCGTCTATGTCGAATACCGGGTGATCGATCCGGCGGGCGAGATCCGCTACGTCTCCTCCTCCTGCGCGCCGCGCTTCGATCTGGACGGGCGGCTGACCCACCTGTTCGGCGTCATGCTGGACACCACCGAGCGGGCGCGTGCCGCCGACGCCCTGCGTGCCGCCAAGGACCGGGTGGAACAGGCCTATCGCGAATTGCAGGCCGCCCAGGACAGTCTGGTCCAGACCGAGAAGATGGCGTCCCTCGGCCAGCTCGTCGCCGGCGTGGCGCACGAGGTGAACGGGCCGGTCGGCGTGGCGCTGACCACTGCTTCCCACCTGCTGAGCCGGGCGGAGGACGTGAAGCGCCAGTTCGCCGCCAACGCCCTGACCCGCTCGGCCCTGGCCGGTTTCCTGGAGGTGGCACAGGAGGCCGGGCAATTGCTGGTCGGCAACACCGAACGCATCGCCGCGCTGGTCCACATGTTCAAGCAGGTGGCAGCCGACCAGACCGGCGACGAGCGCCGCACCTTCTACCTGCGCGAATACACCGAGGACGTGCTGCTGAGCCTGCACACCCAGATCGGCTCCTCCGGCCACCGGGTGGAACTGGCCTGTCCGGAGGCGCTGCAACTGGAAAGCTTCCCCGGCGCCTTCGCCCGCGTGCTGACCCATCTGGTGCGCAATTCACTGACGCATGCCTTCCGGCCGGAGCAGAGCGGCCGGATCGCCATCGACATCCATGCCGACGGCGACGACTGGATCGAGGTGGTACACAACGACGACGGACAAGGAATCCTGGAGGCCGATCTGCCCCGGATCTTCGACCCCTTCTTCACCACCGCGCGCCATGCCGGCTGCGTCGGGCTGGGTCTGCATATCGCCTACAATCTGGCGACACAGACGCTCGGCGGCCAGTTGAGTGTCCGCAACAGCCCCGGCCACGGTGCCGTCTTCACCCTGCGGGTGCCGCGGCAGGCACCGGATCTCGGCTGATCCCGGCCGCCACCCGCCGCCGGTCAGGCGACGGTCTGGCGTTCGTGCCGCAGCAGTTCCAGCGCCTCGGCCACCGCGCGGCGCAGGTCGGCGGCGATCACCGGCTTGTGCATCACGCGGAAATTGCCGGCCTCCGCCTCCTGCGCGCGGGCGGGGGCGGTGTCGCCGGTGACGAGGATGCCCGGCAGGATGCGGCCCAAGGCCAGCCGCACCTCACGGATGGCCTCCGTTCCGGTGCGACCGTCGCGCAGGCGGTAATCGGCGACGATCAGGTCGGGAGCCGGCCCGCGATTGGCGAGGTCCAGGGCCTCGGCGCAGGATTCGGCGGCCATGACGCCATAACCCCACTCGGCCAGCATGGCCCGCAGACCTTCACGGACGATCATGTCGTCCTCGATCACCAGCACCGTGGTGGCGAAGGCCGGACGGGGAGAGCACGGAGCGGGCGCCGGTTTCGCCGCCGGGGGATCGGCAACGGGAAGTTCGACCGCAAAGACCGAGCCTTCGCCGGGTGTCGACCGCACCGTCACCTGATGGCCCAGCATGACCGACAGCCTCCGCACCACCGCCAGCCCGAGGCCCAGCCCCTGGTTGCGGTTGCGGCTGGCTTTGCCGACCTGCACGAACTCCTGGAAAATGTCCTCCTGCTGGTCGGCGGGAATGCCGATGCCGGTGTCCCACACCTCGATGCGCAGCATGTGGCCGCGGCGGCGGCAGCCGATGAGAATGCGGCCCTTGTCGGTGTAGCGCAGGGCGTTCTCCACCAGATTCTGCAGGATGCGGCCGAGCAGCATCGGGTCGCTGCGCACATGGGCGCTGCTCGGCACGATGTGCAGGAGCAGTCCCTTCTGGACGGCGACCGGCCGGCTGTTGGCAGCGACGCGGTCCATCACCTCCGCCAGCGCAAAGACCTCGACCTCCGGCACCACCGCACCCGCTTCCAGCCGGGAGACATCCAGCAGCCCGTCGAGCAGCATCTTCAAGGCGCCGAGCGCCCGCTCCATCGTACCCAGGACATTGCGGGTCATGGGGTCGCTGACGCGGCTCGACAGCACCTCCATCAGCAGCATCAGCGACTGTACCGGCTGGCGCAGATCATGGCTGGCGGCGGCCAGGAACTTGGACTTGGCGACATTCGCCCGGTCGGCCTCCCGCCTCGCATCGGTCAGCGCCGCCTGGGCACGCTTGTGTTCGGAGATGTCGCGGACGGTGGCGATCAGGCTGACCAGCCGGTTGTCGTGATCGCGGACCGGCGACGCGCTCAGTTCCAGGCAGCGCGACCCTTTCGGGTCCGCCCCCTCCTCGTCGGGGCCGGAGCGGGTCAGCTCCACGCGGGCATCGCGTCCGACGACGATGGCGTCGCGCAGGGGCTGCAAGGCTGCACGGTCCTTGGTCGCCCGCTCCAGCGCGGTCAGGGCGCCGCTGCCCATCAGGGCGGAAATCGGCGCACCCAGCAGCCGTTCGAGCGCTGGATTGACATAGACGATGGGCATGCCCGGCTGGGTGGCGTCGGCGATCATGATGCCGTCGTTGCTCCAGGCCAGCGCCCTGTTGCGCACCCGCAGCGCCCGGTCGGTGTGCCGGCGCCATTGCAGCTCGACGATGAAGGCGATGACGAACAGCAGGATCACCACCGTGGTGGCCACCGCCCAGCCGATATAGAGGCGGGCATTGTCCCGCCAGGGACCGAACACCGTTTCCACCGATTCGCCGACGATGGCGACCACCGGATAGTCGGGCGCCGACCGGAAGGCGGTGATCCGCTCCACCCCGTCGACCGGACTGATCATGCGGATGTGGCCGACGGGATGCTGCCTGATCGCCTGCCACAGTTCGTTGTTGGTGGTTCCGCGCCCTGTAACACTGCCAGCACCTGCGTTGCGGGCGATGATGACGCCGTCGGTCCGCAGCAGCGTCGCCGCCCCGTCGGCCGGCAAACCGAGCACGCGGTAGTAGCGGGCGAAGGATTCGACCGGAATATCGGCGACCGCGATCCCCGCGAAGGTGCCATCGGCATTTTCCAGCCGGCGCGACACCGGGATCAGCAGATCCTGCGTTTCGGACGACGCATAGGGCATGCCGATCACCAGTCCGCGCGGTGCGGCGTCGCGGGCGATGCGGAACTCGTCGCGGTCGGTGATGGCACCCTGGAAGGTGGCCCGCCCCCCGCCCATGGTCAGCAGGCCCGAGGCGTCATAGACGCGCACCCCTACCACCAGACCTTCTTCGAAGGCCCGCCGGGGATCCAGGCGCATGGAGCGGTTGCGCTCGGTGTTGGCGATCAGGTCCAGCAGCAGATCGTCGATGCGGCGGAAGGTGGAAACCGCATGCTCCTCCACCAGACGGGCGACGACGGCGGTCTTCTCATGGGCGGTCAGGTCGAGCAGACGCTCTTCCCGATGGAGGCGGTCGAGCAGAATCCACCACAGGGCGGCGATGGCCAGCGCAACCGCCAGGGCGGGCAGGACCAAGCGCCCGCCGAAACCGGAAAAAAGCCAGAGCGCCCGCTTCACGTATACCCCGAACGCAGTGGATCGTCCGCCGGCCGTGTCCATCGCCAGGAAAGCGGACGGCCGTGGCAGGCGGTCGCAAGAATGCCGCAACGCCGATGCCGAAGCAACGCCGTAACCGGCAAGGTGGCACCGGCGGACAGTTGCTCCACCCAGGCAGACCGCCCGCCCATTCCTTTCGTCCACAGCGTTTCAAGACACCCTCCGGCGCACGGGACCGCAGGAGCGAAGGACGGCCAGCGGCATCGACCGCGCCGAAAAGCCGGCTTTGCCGCGCTGCCGCAGCCGGCTATACCGCCGCAATGAGCTTCGCACGCGCCATCGCCACCGTCGGCGGATTGACCCTGCTGAGCCGGCTGGCCGGCTTCGCACGCGACATTTTGACCGCGGCGGTGCTGGGCGCCGGCCCGGTGGCCGACGCCTTCTTCGTCGCGCTGAAGTTGCCCAACCTGTTCCGCCGGCTGTTCGCGGAGGGCGCCTTCGGTGTCGCCTTCGTCCCGCTGTTCGCCGCCGAACTTCAGACCCGCGGACGCAGCGCCGCCATCCGTTTCGCGGAGGAAGCGCTGGCGATGCTGCTGGCGATGCTTCTGCCCTTCACGCTGGCGGCCATCGTCGCCATGCCCTGGCTGATGCACGGCCTCGCCCCCGGCTTCGTCGACGAACCGGCCAAGTTCGCCCTGGCGGTGGATATGGCGCGGCTGACCTTTCCCTATCTGGCGCTGATCTCGCTGGTGGCGCTGCTGGGCGGGGTGCTGAACGCGCTCGACCGTTTCGGGCCGTTCGCCGCGGCGCCCATCGCCTTCAACCTGACGCTGGTCGCCGCGCTGCTGATCGCTCCGCGGCTGGGGCTGGAACCCGGCACCGCCATGGCGGCGGCGGTGACCCTGTCGGGGGCTGTTCAGGTCGCCTGGATGGCCTGGGCCTGCGCCAAGACCGGGGTGGTGCTGACGCTGCGCCCGCCGCGGATGACGGAGGGAATGCGGCGGCTTTTCCGGCTGATCGGACCGGGCGCCATCGGTGCCGGCGTCATGCAGATCAACCTGTTTTTGAACATCGTGCTTGCATCGCTGCTGCCGTCGGGCGCGGTGTCATTCCTCTATTATGCCGACCGGCTGAACCAGATGCCGCTGGGCGTCATCGGCATCGCCATCGGCACCGCCCTTCTGCCGGTGCTGGCCCGCCATGTCGCCGCCGGGGACGAGCGAATGGTCCGCCATTACCTGAGCCGCGCGCTGGAGTTCAGCCTGCTGCTCGGCCTGCCGGCCGCGGTCGCGCTCGGCGTGGCGGGGACGCCCATCGTCGCCGTGCTGTTCCAACGCGGCGCCTTCGGTCCGGAGGAGGCGCACGCCACCGCGATGGCGCTCGCCGCCTACGCCATCGGCATCCCGGCCTATGTGATCGTGAAGTCGCTGAACGCCGCTTTCTTTGCCCGCCACGACACGGTGACCCCGGTGCGCGTCGCCGTCATCGTGACGGTGGCGACCGCTCTGCTGGCGCTGCTGCTGATGCCCTGGCTGGGCCATGTCGGCATCGCGCTGTCCACCGGGCTGACGGCCTGGCTGGATGTCGCGTTGCTGGTGGCGGCGATGCGCAAGCGCGGCCTGTTCGATCTGGATGAGCGTCTGAAACGCCGCGCTCCCCGGATCGCGGCGGCTGCGTCCGGCATGGGAGCCGCACTTCTGGCTGGCGGGCATGTGCTGACGCCCTGGCTGGACGCGCACTCCACCGCAGTGCGGTTCCTGACGCTGGCCTTGCTTGTCGCTGGTGGCGTCGCGACTTTCGGCGCGCTGGCGACGTTGCTGGGCGGGGCCAGATTGGGAGACGTCAAAGGAATGCTGTCGAAGTCGGCGCAACCCGGCAAAGAGCAGATCGGCTGAATCACGACCATCGGAAGCGGCGCCACTTCCGATGCCTGTTGATCGGCTTGAATTTTCTTGGATTACTTTAAGGGCAGATAGACGTCGGTCAGAAGATCATGTTCCGCCGTTTCCCCGATGAAGTTCAGATAATGGAAATAAACCGGGAAATCGCGAAGCTCCTCGCCGCTTTCCGGCAGCCATCGGCCATACAGAAACCTCACCACCTCGCCGATCTGCTCATGCGAACCCCGGTGCCTGACCACGGCGCAACGACCGCCGGGGATGAGTTTCTTCACAACCCCTTGCGGGTTTTCCGGCACCTCGCCATCGATCTCTCCGCAGATGTCGAACCGGAAGTCGGCCGGCTCGGTGGTTTCCGGATTGTCGAACGCGACGCCGAAGGTCCGGCACCGGTCGCGCGGCGACAGACCGCTGGTCTTGCGCCAGTCGATGAAGATGCGAACCGAGTCATTCACGTCTTCGATCGGTCCCCGATGACAGTAGGACGCCACCTGCACAGGCGCGAAGTCGACGATTGAAACATCCATGATCCTGATCCTTTTCCTTTTGATGTGACGATAGCGGTCGTGCCATTGCCGCCATTCCGGAGTTTTCCTGAACTCGGACGGGGTCTGGCCGAACATCTTCCTGAAGGCGCGGGAGAAGGACTCCGGTGTCTCGAAGCCGGCATCCAGCGCTATGTCGATGACCTTGTCGGCCGGATAAAAGGCCAGCCGGAACGACGCCCGCTTCAACCGCGCAAGCTGGATGTATTTCCCGACACTGATGTCAAAATGAGCCGAGAAGAGACGGTGAAAGTGGAACTTCGAAAGACAGGCGACATCGCTCAGTCTGTCGAGCGACAGGTCTCCTTCCAGATTCTGGTCGATATAGTCGAACAGTCTGGAAAACCGCTCATCGTACTCCTGCCTGCTCATCGTCTGTCCGGCCTGCACGGTTGATGGGAGAGACCATAAGCCGGCGGTTCGGCGGCCGTCCTGGCACATCTTGCTGAATATCGGCTGCGGTTTCGGATCGGCGGGACGCGTGGATTACGGAGAAAAGATTGCGGCGCTACCCCTCTTGACGGCGGTCATAGGCAGTCGTACAAGCGGATCTACGTGGTGATTTGGTCGACCGGCTTGCGGGCCACGTAAAACAACCCGCTAAAAAGGTCCGAGCCGCGTCCGCGCCTCGACCCAATCGGTCGGGGCGTTTTTTGTTTGCGGCCGGCCTTGCCCCACCGGCGATCATCAGGGGAGAGTCGCGGAATGTCGCGCACCGATCATCGCAATCCGAACGTCGCGGGGCTGCGCCCCCGCTCAAAGCTGGTCCATGGCGGCATCCGCCGCTCGCAGTTCGACGAAACCTGCGAGGCTCTGTACCAGACCTCCGGCTTCGTCTACGGCTCGGCGGAAGAGGCGGAGAACGCCTTCGCCAACGACGGCACGCGCCATGTCTATTCCCGCTTCCGCAACCCGACCTCGGCGATGTTCGAGGACCGGCTGGCCGAATATGAAGGTGCGGAATGGGCCTATGCCACCTCCAGCGGCATGGCCGCGGTGCATGGCGCCCTGATGAGCGGCCTGCGCACCGGCGACCGGGTGGTGGCGCCACGGGCGCTCTTCATCTCCTGCTATTGGATTCTGAAGGAACTGTGTAGCCGCTACGGCATCGAAACGGTGTTCGTCGACGGCACCAATCTGGCCGAGTGGGAAGAGGCGCTGTCCAAGCCGGCCAAGGCGGTCTTCCTGGAAACCCCGTCCAACCCCGGGCTCGAGGTCGTCGATCTCCAGGCCGTCTGCGATCTCGCCCACAAGGCGGGTGCGGTGGTCGTGGTCGACAATGCCTTCGCCACGCCGGTGCTCCAGCGCCCGTTCGACTTCGGCGCCGACGTCATCATCTATTCGGCGACCAAGCACATCGACGGCCAGGGCCGCTGCCTGGGCGGCGTCATCCTGGCCAAGGACAAGAAATACGCCTCGGAGGTCATCCATCCCTTCCTGCGCAACACCGGACCGACCATCTCCCCCTTCAATTCCTGGCTGCTGCTGAAGGGGATGGAGACGCTGGAACTGCGCGTGCAGGCCCAGTCGGCGGCCGGGCTCCAGGTCGCGGAGTTCCTGGAAAGCCATCCGAAGGTGGCCCAGGTGCTGTACCCGCTGCTGCCCAGCCATCCGCAATACGATCTGGTGCGCAAGCAGATGACCGGCGGCGGCAACATGCTGTCGGTCTTCCTCAAGGGCGGCAAGACCGAGGCGTTCAACACGCTGAACGGCCTCCGCATGGTGATGATCTCCAACAATCTGGGCGATTCGAAGAGCCTGGTCACCCACCCCGCCACCACCACCCACTGCAAGCTGACGGACGAGGAGAAGGCCGCCGCCCGGATCGAACCCGGCCTGCTGCGCCTGTCCGTTGGTCTAGAGGATCCCCAGGACATCATGGAAGATCTCGACCGCGCGCTCGCCGAGGCGTAAAGATCGTGCCGGAACTTATGTTGCAGTGCAGCGTTGACCCTGCAGTCAGGTTCCGGCAACGATTTCTTCAGAGAGGCGACGCCCATGTCACGAGAGAATGCCGGCAACGGCCACCCCACCGACAGGCTGATGGCGGTGGCGGGCCAGATCACCAAGACCGGCCTTCGCGGTGGTGAAATGGGCGTCGCTGCGGCGCAGACCATCGGCTATCGCACCGCGATGATGACAGCGGCGCTGTCGAACCCCATCGACTTCGCCAATCCGGAATTCATCCGCATGGGTGCGGAGAAGGTGGAAGCGGCGGTGGAGGCCTTCCACGCTGTCGCCACCGGCATCGGCGAGTTCGGGCAGGCCTGGATCAGCATGATCGCCAAGCAGACCCAGGCAGCCGCCACCACCATCGGCGGCCTCGCCAGCTGCAAGAACCCGGTGGAAATCATCGATGTCCAGCAGCGCCTGCTGGCGGATGTCGTCGATGCCGGCATCCATGCCAACCTGCGCCTGATCGAGGCGACGGCCTCCCTCGCCGCCGCCGGCATGAACCCCGCCTACCGCAAGGTGCGCGCCAACGCCCGCCGCCTTGCCCGCGAACAGGCCTGACCGATCAAACCACGTCCGCGGGAGCAAGGCGGCAGCAACTGCCGTCATGCTCCACCTGGATGGTGGCGTGGCCGATGCCGAAGCGCTCCTTCAGCACCGTCGAGATTTCCAGCAGCAGCGCGTCGTCCTGATCCATGCCGGGACGGACGAGATGGGCGGTCAGGGCGGTTTCGGTCGTGCTGATCGGCCATATGTGCAGGTCATGCACGGCGGTGACGCCGGGCAGTCCAGCCAGATAGCGCTCCACCCCGGTCCGGTCGACGCCATCCGGCACCGCGCCCATCGCCAAGCGCACCGAATCACGCAGCAATCCCCAGGTGCCGGCGACGATCACCAGGGCGATGAGGATGCTGGTCACCGGATCCAGCCACAGCCAGCCGGTGAAGCGGATTAGCAGCGCAGCCATCACCACGCCCAGCGACACCGCCGCGTCGGCCGCCATGTGCAGATAGGCGCCGCGCAGGTTGATGTCGTGCTTCTGCCCGCCCATGAACAGCCAGGCGGTCCAGCCATTGATGACGATGCCGACCGTCGCCACCACCATCACCGTCGCTTCCCCGACCGGTTCCGGATCGGCAAGGCGGTTGACCGCCTCCAGCAGGATGGCGCCGACGGCGATCAGCAGGATCATGGCATTCAGCAGCGACGCCAGGATCGAGGCGTTGCCGAAGCCGTAAGTATAGCGTCCCTGCGGAATTCGCCGCCCGAGCCATACCGCTCCCCAGGCCAGCAGCAGTCCCATCACGTCGCTGAGATTGTGGCCGGCGTCGGCGATCAGGGCAGTGGAGTTGGCGATCATCCCATAGACCGCCTCCACCACCACGAAGCCGATGTTCAGCAGCGCCCCCAGAGCGAAAGAGCGGTCGTAGCGCGCCGGCCCGTGATGGTGTTTGTGGCCGGAATGGCCGTGATCGGAATGGTCATGCCCGGCATGATCTTGGTCGAGGTGGGTGGAACCGCCGTGGAAATGGCCGTGCGGCATGGTGGTGGATCTCGCCATCGGATTGTGCGTCGCAGCGCACCGGACTCTGGGCGCACCGGTGTTGTTGGACAAGTGTGATATTGAGGGCGCAGCGCGCCTCTTGCGCCGGTCCGTCGCGGCGCCTAGCTTCGCGCGGTCACTCACGATCAACAGTGAACGAAGGAAATGGTCATGAAGGCGCGCGTCACCTGGGTGGACGGCAAGATGTTCGTCGGCGAATCCGGCAGCGGCCATGCCGTGGTGATGGATGGCGCCGTGGAAGCCGGTGGCCGCAACGCCGGCATCCGGCCGATGGAAATGCTGCTGATCGGCATGGGCGGCTGCACCTGCTTCGACGTGGTGATGATCCTGGAAAAGGGCCGCCAGCAGATCACCGATTGCGTCGCCGCCATCGAGGCGGAGCGGGCGGACACCGATCCGAAGGTCTTCACCAAGATCCACGTCCACTTCACCGTGACCGGCCGCAAGCTGGACCCGGCGAAGGTCGAGCGCGCCATCGCCCTGTCGGCGGAAAAATACTGCTCGGCCTCCATCATGCTGGGCCAGACCGCGACCATCACCCACGACTTCGAATTGGTCGAGGCGCCGTAACAGGGTGGCTCCGTAACTTTTTAGTTGCATCCATACGCATGACTCGCGAAGGATCGGACACCTGCCCCGAACCTTCGCGATCATCGCGTGCGACCCTTCGTTATTGTTTCCCTTCTCTCGCTGCTCGCCTCCTCTGCTTTCGCCGGGGAGGCAAGGGTCAGCCTGTCCGACTGGGGCGGGATCGGGCTGTTGCAGATGCCGAACGCCCGGATGGCGCCCGACGGGTCGATGAGCGGCGGGTTGACCGCGCTCGGTGATCTGCACCGCCATTACACGATCTCGGCCCAGCCGCTGCCCTGGCTGGAGGTCACCGGGCGCAACAGCGCCTATCCCGGCTATTACGGGCTCAGCGAACCCGGTCTCGACCTGAAGCTTCGCCTGCGGCGAGAGGACGAGTATGGGCCGGCAATCGTGGTCGGCGGACGCGATGTCACCGGCTCGGGGCTGGATCTGCCGGGCAAGGGCCGCTTCGCCGGCGAATACATCGCCCTGTCTCGCCGCTGGTGGGATGTCGACCTGACGCTGGGCATGGGATGGGGAACGCTGGGAGAAGCCGGCCAGCTGCGCAATCCGCTGCGCTTCCTGGGTGGCCGGTTCCGCCGCGACCGCGATCCCTCCGCCTGGCCGACCGCCCGCGGCCCCAAGGCATGGTTCAGCGGCGAGCGGGTGGCGCTGTTCGGTGGTGCGGAGTGGCACTTGCCAGTCGACGGCCTGAGCCTGAAACTGGAATCCTCCGGTGACCGCTTCCGCGCCCAGCGGCAGGATGAGCCGGGCTTCGATCCCGGCAGCCGCTTCAGCCTCGGCCTGTCCTGGCGCCCCACATCCTGGGCCGATCTGGGCGCAGCGTACGAGCAGGGACGCCGCTTGATGCTGCGGCTGTCGGTCCGCTTCGATCCGGCGGTGGATGCCGACAAGCCCGACCGCCCTCCCCCGACCATCGGCCCGCGTCCCTCGGCCGGATCGGCCTTGTCCGCCGATGCCATCGCCCTGGTGGCCCGCAGCCGGGGCCTGCCCGTCCGCTCGGCCCGGATCGAGGGGGAACTGGCGACCCTGTGGCTCGACCCGGCCGGGACCGGGCGGATGCCGGTGGCGCGCGAGGTCGGCGATGCCGCCCGCCTGCTCGCCGACTTGGCTCCCCCCGGAGTCGAGCGGCTCCGCATCGTCACCGGCGCCGCAGGTCTCGACGCGGCCGCCGTGACCCTGCTCCGCCGCGATCTGGAACGGGCCGCAAACCATCGCGGCAGCGCCGAGGAGATCTGGCAAACCACGCAACTCGCCCCGGCGGCCAAACCGCCGCCCGATTGGCGCCCTTCCCTCGATCTCTCGACCCGGCTCGTCGCCACCTTCGATCTGGCGGAGCTAGGAACCCCATTGGCCCAACGCACCCACACGGACGTGATGCTGCGGGCGGAGCCGATGCGCGGGATGGTGCTAGGCGGCGGGCTGCGCATCAACGCGCCAAGCGATCTGGAACTGCTGGATACCAATGCCCTGCCGGCGGCACAGCCCGTGCGCAGCGATCTGCCGCGCTACGCCGACCGTCAGATGTCGCTCGACCATGCCTATGGGGCATGGCTCGCCCGTCCGGCGGATGGGCTGACCACCCGGCTGTCCGCCGGCCATCTGGAGGAGATGTATGGCGGCATCGGTGCCGAGGCGCTGGTGCAGCCGCTCGCCGCCCGTTGGGCGGTCGGCCTCGACCTCAACCATGTGTGGAAGCGGCGGCCGGACAGCCTGTTCGGCTTCGACCGCACCGACGCCCGCGGCACCGGCCATGCCAGTATCTATTGGGAATCGCCGGGGGCAGACACCACGACCGCGCTTCGGCTCGGCCGCTATCTCGGCGGCGACTGGGGCGGCACGGTGGAGGTGATGCGTCGCTTCGACGGCGGCATCGGCCTGACCGCCCATGCCACCTGGACCGAAGGGCCGGACGGGGCGCAAAGCCGGTTCGGCGGGAGGATGGACTGGGGGCTGGCTCTGGTGGTGCCTATCGCCGCATCGGGCTGGCTGCCGGTCGGCGGCACGGTGGAGACGGCGGTGCGCACGCTGGGCCGCGATGCCGGACAGCGCTTGCAACAGCCGCTGCCGCTCTACGATCTCCGTGTGCCGGGAGGCGTCGGCCGCCTCACCGGCACATGGTCGCGGCTGCTCGACTGAATCAACGGATCGGCTTGCTGCCCGGCGTGACGACGGGAGCGGTGGCCGGCGCCCTGGCCGGCGTTGTCGAAGAGTTGCGCGGGTCGAGCACCACCGTCGTCCACTGCCCCTGCGGGGTCATGGCGTTGGCGACATAGCGGTCCCCATCCTTGCGGAAGTCGCGCACCGAGACATAGCCGGCGGCGCTGAGCTGGTTGAGCAGCGTCGTCTGTTGCAGCTCGATCGGCTTCTGCCCTCGGCCGCGGCGCCCGGCAAGATCGGAGGAGGGGCCTCCAGCGGAGCCGGTCAGGCCGGACAGATCGCTGCCGGTGCTGCCGGAATAGTTCTGGCTCGAATAGGTGGAATAGCCTTGCGAATAGGTCTGCTGCGCCATCGCCGCCGGAACCATCGCGACTGAGGCGGCCATTGCCGCCAGGATCAATCCGGTCTTCATCGGGTCCTCGCTCGTTGTCGTCCCCCATGGCCGGCGGATGCCGGACCTCTCAGGAAGCGGAAACGCGCAAACAGCCCCGTTGTTGCATAAATGCCAGCCCGCACCAGCCCTGCGGCACTCCGATACTCAGATCGATCAGGAACGGGGAACATCATGCCCACGGCGTTGTTCTGATCTTCGAATGCCGCCGCACCGGCTGTGCTTACCGTCACCACGCCCCGACTTGCATGCCCAAGCAGAGGCCAGGAGATGGAGACGACGGGACGGCGGATGCGGCCACGACTTGTCTCATGCGTGACGCCGGCAGTCCTTGGTGACTATTCGGCCGAGCGAGGGAGGGTATGATGCTCTATTGGGCTCTCGTTTTCTTCGTCATCGCGCTGATCGCCGGCGCGCTCGGGTTCGGTGGAATTGCGTCGGCCAGTTCCGGCATCGCGCAGATCCTGTTCTTCCTGTTTCTGGTCCTGTTCGCCATCAGCCTGATCATGGGTCTGGTCCGGCGACGCTAGGCAGGCTGCCAAACCGGCCGGCCTACGGTTCCGGCGGGACGGAACCTCCTTCGGGTCGGCCGGTTGATCGCAGTGTCTCCTGAGGCTGCAAGACTCTCTCTCCTCTAGAGATGCCGTCGGCGCAGGTATGCCCCGACGGCGTCTTTATCGTCCCCGCCTTCGGCGGCGTCCGTACGGGCGCCGCCGTTCTTTTTTCTCTGCGGTCTTCCATCCGCGGCCGAAAGCGACGGACGCACATGGAAACGGGGCGCCCGGTCACCGGACGCCCCGCGGAAATCAAAACTTCTCGGCACTCTCGGCGAACACGCACCCGTTACGATCAGGCGTCTGCGTCGTCCGACGGGCTCTCCCCTTCCATCAGCAGGCGGAGAGCGCGGCGGCCGCGCGACAGGCGCGACTTCACCGTACCGATGGAAATGCCCAGGATGTCGGCCGCCTCATTGTAAGAAATCCCTTCCAGCCCGATCAGCAGAACCACCTCGCGCTGCTCGTTCGGCAGCAGGGCCAGCGCCCGGCGGAGATCGCGCAGTTCCATCCGCACGAACTGCGATCCGGGAGCGGCACCGATGGCGGCCTGCGCCTCGGCGTCGATATCGACGACCGGCTGACGGCGGCGCACACCGTTGATGTGCAGGTTGCGCAGGATGGTGAACAGCCAGGCCCGCAGGTTGGTACCGGGACGCCACAGATGCAGGCGCGACAGGGCGCGTTCAAGGCATTCCTGCACCAGATCGTCGGCCAGGGTCGCGTCACGCACCATTGCACGGGCGAAGCGGCGCAGGCGTGGGATTTCCTCTTCGATCTGCCGGATAACCGCCGGGTCGGGCGGTGCGTTGGGATCGGGGCGGAAGTCGTCCTCCGCAGCGGCCTGGACAACCGTGTCGGCGGCGTCAGCGAGATCGGCATCGGTATCGACATCGGCCGGGGCTTCGTCGATTTCGGCGCTGGCTTCGGCCATCTTGGCCTCCGCATGGGCAGTCAAATGGGTCTCCATCCCGGCATCGGCGGTGTCTTGGTCAAGATACGTCGGCAGGCGGTCCGAACGGGTCCGGCCAACGGCCTCGGCGCCGAAGGGCACCGGCTCGACCGGGATGCGCTGTCGGTGGCTCAAGGTGGTCGCGACGTGGTTCGCCATCGGTGAAACGATGCCTCCTTCAATGCCGTTCGCCACGGCGGCTCTCCGCGCCTTGGTGCGGATGGCTTTGCCGGGGCCTCCGGCGCGACGGCCCCGGACAATGGATGGTCTCCGTCGTCCGGGGCCGTCGAATTCACAGCCGATTATCTGGCCCGATCCGTACTTAATGAGCGCACAAAGGAGCTGCCAGTTGGGAAAAAGGCTAATGGGTCATACAATGGAGACAATTAACCCCTAGAGTACCCCGGCTATCCCATGCCAATCACCGTTCGGGCATTGGCTTAAAACATGGTCGTTCGTTATTTCTCCAACACGATTGGAGGACGCATGACCAACGCGAAAAGAAAAAGACCGACCGACACCAGTCGATCGGCCTATGTATTTTTTATTGGCGGCGCCACATCAACCTCTTACGGTGATGTATTCTCCGGCGGCCAGCCTTCCGTTTCGGCTTATGCCGCTATGCCTCGTACCCGTCCAGTTGGGTGCAGCGGCGTCCTCCCTGAAAACTCTGCTTCCGACCTTTTGATGGTCTCCAAAAGCTCGAAGAAAATCATACAGGGGGGTCCGGTGGAAGACCACACGAACCTTTGCGGTACACCGTCCGCGTTTCGCGCCCCGTCAACCTCGCAGGGCAATGCCAAGCGGCGAACCCGTTGTGCGCGCATCTCGGCGTTTGCCGCGGCGGCACTCCTGCCCTGCCTGCTGGCATCGGCACCGGCCAGCGCCGGCATTGCGGAGAAAACCGTCGCCGCGCTGGAGGCGTTGGCCAACAAGGGCAGCGCCCGCGCCCAGTATGAACTGGCACAGCATTACGAACGTGCCGACGGGGTGAAGGCTGATCCTCGGCTGGCCTTATCCCTCTATTGCCGGGCCGCCCGCCAGGATTACTCCGACGCCGCGCTGATGGCCGGGCGCATGCACATGGCCGGCCTGGGCGGCGTGTCCAAGGACGCCGACCTCGGCCGTGCCTGGCTGCGCAAGGCGGCAGCTTTGGGCAACGAGCAGGCGGAGCGTCTGGTCGGTAGCGCCGGGGGAACGGTAAAGACGCCGGACCGCTGCGAGCCGCCCAACCTGCGGTGGGGCATCATCCGCAAGCCGCCGGCGGAAATCCGCGCGATGGTCCAGAAGATGGCACCGACCTACGGTCTCGATCCCGATCTGGTGCTGGCCGTCATCGCGGTGGAATCCGGCTATCGCGTCGATGTCGTCTCGAACAAGAACGCCCAGGGGCTGATGCAGCTGATCCCGGAGACGGCAGAGCGCTTCGGCGTGTCCGACCCCTTCAACGCGGAACAGAATATGCGCGGCGGCATGAAGTACCTGCGCTGGCTGCTGGCCTACTTCAATGGCAACGTCGCCTATGCGCTGGCCGGCTACAACGCCGGCGAAGGCGCCGTGTTGCAATACAAGGGCATCCCGCCCTACCGCGAGACGCAGGATTACGTAACCAAGATCCGCGGGATCTACGCACAGACCTATCATCCGTTCAACCGCGACATCGTGCAGTCGGCCGGCCTCGTCAGCAGCGCGCGAGAGGAAGTGGCCGAACTGTCGCTTTCGACCAAGGCGCGTAGCGGTGGAAAACGATGAGAACGGAAGATTGCGACTCGGAAAAATGCGACTCGAGCGACTCGGGTGGCGCTTGGTTAACACTTTGGTTATAAAATGACGATTACCCTCGGGGAACGACGGATTTCGCAAGCGTTGGCGCCTTTCGGGACGCCTTCCCGCGTAACCCGCCAGTGTCTCACCCGCAACGTTTCATCCGAACGTTTCCCGAGGACCTGCCCGATGCCCATGGCCGCCGACGTCGACACCATCGAACGCACCTCCATCGTCGCCTACACTCTGCTGAACGAGCTTCATGAAGTCCTGGCCCTGCCCAAGGCTCCGGACGACGTCACGCTGGGCATCCTGATGGGCATGGCCATGTTCCTCGACGACAAGGTTGGCCCGATGCGCGCCAAGCGCCTGATGGCCGAGGCGCCGACCATCGTGCTGAAGACGGATGCCCACGTCACCACCGACCAGACCCAGCGGATCATGCCGGTCCTGCGCGCCTTCGGCGATCACCTGAAGGAACTGCGCATGAAGGCGGAACGCCCGGTCACCGGCACTGTCGGCTGACCGCGGCAGCCTCCCCGGTTGTTTCTTCGACAGCGTGGACCCGTCGCCTAACTCGGCGCCGGGTCCGCTGCGTTCATGGATTGTCAGGCTGCTTGACCATCGGGTGAAATGGGCGGAAGCTTCGCGCCCATGGACTGGTTCACCGGGATCAGCATCGTCGCCATTGTGGCCGGCGTGACCATCAGCCTCGTCGTGCTGGTGGCCGTCGGATCGATCCGACGCAGCCAGAATGAGGCCGCGGCCCGCCAGTCCCAGCAAATCCGCAAGCTGACGGAGACGGTGGCGACGCTGTCCCAGCAGCAGCAGGCGGCGCAGACCCACATCCAACAATTGACGGACGCCAACCGCAAGCTGTCCGACGAGCTGTCGGCCCTGGGCGAGCGGCTGAGCGATGCCGACACGGTCCAGCGCGTGGCCGGCACGGCGAGGCTTCTCCATTGACCGCAACCACCCGTCCCGACACCGCACCTGCGGATGCGGCCACTCCCGATGGCGCCATGCCCGATGGTGCACGTGAACGCGACCGTTGGGCCGCCAGCGCCGATGCCTGGGATCGCTGGGCCGATCCGATGGCCGATTTGGCCGACAAGCTGAACCGCCCGCTGCTCGATGCGGCGGGGCTGGTCGAGGGTCACCGCTTGCTCGACCTTGCATCGGGTGCGGGGGAGCCCGCCTTGAGTGCCGCGCGCCGGGCCGGTGCGGACGGGCTGGTGGTCGGAAGCGATCTGGTCCCCGGCATGATGGCCGGCGCCGTCCGCCGCGCCAGGAGCGTGGAGGGGCCGGCCCCCGCCTTCGCCGCCGCCGACATGACCGCCCTGCCCTTCGCCGACGCCGCTTTCGACGGGGTGACCTGCCGCTTCGGCATCATGTTCGTGCCGGCGGTGGAAACCGCCCTGCGCGAGGTACGGCGTGTCCTGCGTCCCGGCGGCAAGGCCGCCTTCATGGTGTGGGGATCGCGTGCCGGGAACGGCCTGTTCGCGGAGATCGGCGACGCGGTTGCCGACCATCTCGGCGAGGATGGCAGCCTAGATCCGCTGTTCCGCTTCGCAGCACCGGGGCTGCTGTCCGACCTGATGCGCACCGCCGGCTTTGCTGAGACATCGGAAGCCGACCTGACCCCGGTCCGCAAGGCGCCCGCCGGCCAGCCCTTCTGGCATGCCGCCCTCGACATGAGCTTCGGCCACCGGCTCGGCGGATTGACTGCGGAACAGCGAAAGGCGCTGGAGGCCGATATCGCCCGGCGGTTCGACGCCAGGGCGGTGGACGGCATCGTGCCGGTGCCGTCGCATGCGCGGATCGTGGTCGGGGTGGCGGGTTAGCGCCCCCTCCCGTCAGTAATCCTTCTCGTAAACCACACCGAACTTCGTCTCGGAATTGGCGCCGACGGACGCCGTGCCCTTGAGGTTCTTGGTGATGTCGACCTCGACCTTCGCCCGGCTCTGGTTGGCGCCGATTCCCTGCTCGACGCCGACATAGACGCGGTCACTGACATAGCGGCCGGCCTGCACCGCCCCGCCCTTGCCGTTCTCGCCCTGGGTGAAGTCCAGCCGGTCAACACCCAGGCCGCGGCGCACCGTGTCCAGGATGCCGCCGCCGCCTCCGCCGACACCGGCCAGCGCCGCCGCGGACTGGGCAAGCTGCACTGCCTCCGCCGCGCTCAGGTCGCCCACCGACTTGCCGAACAGCACGCCGGCCAGCACCTCGTCCTGCGGCAGTCCCTGGGGTGAGGTCAGCTCGATCTTCGGCTGGCGGGCGGTGCCGCTGACCACCACGTCGGCGGTGATGCCGTTGGCGGTCGCCTCCGCCAGCAGGTCGAGCCGCGGGTCGATGGGCTGGGTACCGTCGAAGTCGAAGATGCCGCGCTTGAACTCGAAATTCTTGGCCAGCAGGTTCAGGCTGCCTTTCAGGATGTTGAAGCGGCCGGTCACCTCCGGCGCGGCAGCAGTTCCCTTGACGCGCAAATTGCCGGCAAGCTCCGCATCCAGCCCACGGCCGCGCACGAAGATCTGGTTCGGCGCGTTCACCGTCATGTCCAGCGCCAGGACGAAGGGTGTCGCGGCCGGCGGGGTCTCGGCCGGCTGGGGCACGCGGCGGGTGCCGCCGGCGGTGGACACCTGGGTCGTCCCGCGGGCGCGACGGCCCTTGCCGACCTCCGTCACCTTGAGATCGACGACGTTTGCCGGCATGCGGTCGGGCACCTGGATCTCGGCGCGGCGGATGTCCACCGGCCCGGCCAGCCGGGCGTCGGCGAAACCACCGGTCAGGGTCAGGTTCGCCCCGATCTCCGCCGTCACCAGATCGATCTCCACCAGCCGTGCATTGTCGGCCTGGAGCGCGATGTCCAGCTGCCGGTCGGCAGGGGCACCCGGACGGATGACGCCGCTGGCGCTGATCGCGCCGCCGTTGCGCGTCCGGCCACGGAAGCTCTGAATGGTGAAGACGTCACCGTCGCCGACCAGCCGCGCCTCGATGTTGGTGATCACCGCACCCGACGTCCGGTTCTCGTAGCGCCCGTTCGCCAGCACCACCGACCCGCCGAGCGCCGGCTTGCCCACCGTCCCGCCAGCCCGCACGTCGAGCCGCAGCGATCCGCGCGCCCGGTCGCCGGAGGCGGCAAGCAGGTCGTTCGCCAGCGACAGATCCACCGTACCGTTCACCGCCGCCTCCAGCGCCCCGTTGGGCGGCACGCTGACGGCATAGCTGTCGGGGTTCATTACCAGCGGAAGCGCGGCGTTGGCGGTCAGCGTGCCGGCATTCTTCGGCATGGCGATCCGGCCGTTCAGCGACAACCGCCGGTCGCGCCATTGGGCGTCCAGCGTCGTGTCGATGCCCGGAAGCCCGGCCTGCGTGGTCTGCTGCGCCTTCAACCCGCTGACCCGCAGCGTGGCGTCGGCGCGCGGGTTGCGCAACGTGCCGCCCAGCGAGGCCCGCGCGTTGGCCACCCCGTCCAATGCCAGCGTCGGGCTGGCCAGCTTCGCCAGCGCCAGCGGCAGGCGGTCGATGGTCAGCTCGCCGCTCAGCCGGTCGCCGTTCAGGCCGAGGTCGGCGGCCAGCCGGGCATTGCCCGACGACAGCCGCAGTTCTTTCACCTCATACCGGTGGTCGGCAAGCAGGATGGTTGCCGGGGCGGTGGTCCGCAGATCCTCTCCGGCATAGCGCGCCTGCAGGCGGTCGAGGCGGATGCGCGTCACCTGCCCTTCCCGCGTCAAATTGCCGGCAAGGTCCAGCGCAACCGGCTGGGCGCCCGCTCCGGCGGCATTGGCCTGAAAACCGGCCTTCGCCGGCGACCCATCGACCGAGGCCGTGACGCTGCGCAGCTCGGTGCCGGCGGCGTTGCCGTCGGTCATCTCCACCCGCGCCTTGCCGCTGGGAATGCCGAGCGCATCGGCCACGTCGGCCTTGGCCGTCAGGCGGCGGGCGGTGAGCAGCGGTCCGCCCTCCCCATCGACCCGCAGATCGCTGGCGTCGGCCGTCAGATTGGCCGCCTGCTTGCCGCCTTTGCCGTCGAGCGCCAGGGTGAAGCTCGCCCCACCGCCCAGCGGCATCCCCGCCAACGCCGACAGGCCGTTCAGGTTGGGCAGCTTGCCCTCCAGCCGCCCGGTGGCGAGCAGCGTGTCGAGCGCCACCTGGGCCTGTCCGGTGATGCGGTTGTTCCCGTTGGCGACGGTCAGCCCGTCAAGCCGCAGCGTCTGTTCCCGCAGCGCATAGCGCCCGTCCACCGACAGCGGCGTCTTGTCCAGGTTGGTCCGCGCCGAGACCGTGCCGTTCGGCGTCGCCGGCAGGCCGGCGGCGGTCGCCTTGACCTCCGTGGCGCCCAGCCGTCGGCCCTGCACCACGAGGTCGCGGGCATTCAGCGTCGCCTGCGCCTCAATGGCGTCGAGCGGGCCGCGGGCAATCGCCTCCAGCGTCGCCGCCCCCTCCATCGGTGTGCCGAGCGCGCCGCCCAGCGGCTCCAGCTTCGTCACGGTCAGGGTGGTGCGGGCATCGACCTTGTTGTCGGCCAGCGCCGCGTTGCCGGTCAGCTTGCCGTTGCGGCCATCGACCGTCAGGTCGGCCAACCGCATGGCGCCGTCCGGCTCCATCCTGGCGGCCAGCTTCAGCGTCGCCTTGTCGCCCAGCACCGCATCGGCAGGCGTGCCGGTGGACAGCCGGTCGAGGCTGCCGGTCAGATCGGCGGTCAGCGTGCCATCGGCCCCGCGCTTCACCGGCCCCGCCAGTGCCACGGCACCGGCCAGCGGCCGGCCGGCGAGGCCCGACAGTGGGGCGAGGTCGTCGGCGTTCGCGTTCAGCGTCAGGTCGACCGTCTGGCCCCAGCCGCCGACGGTGCCCTTTGCCTCGGCCCGTGCCGCGGCGGCGGTCAGCGCCAGTGTCTCCAGGCCGATCCGGCCGCTACCGGTTTCGATCTGCGCCTTGGCGGCGAGAATCGTCTCCGGTCCGGTCAGGTGGGACAGCGCCGGATCGTCGGCAGCGAGGTCGCGCAAGGTGGCGTTCACCGCGACGTTCAGCGCACTCAGCGCCCCTTCGGCAGACCCTTCCACCACGCCCTCGCGCCAGGACAGCGGCACCAGCGGATGCAGCGTGGAGTCCGGCCCGGCCTGCAAGGTCCAGCGCAGGGTCAGGCTCTTGTAATCGGCGGCGACATCGCCGTTCACCGTCGCGTTCGCGGCGGCGACGGTCAGCGCCAGCGGACGCAGGTTGATGGCCCCAGATGGCGCCCGCAGGACAGTCGCGTTCAGCGTCGGGTTGGGGCCGATCAGCGGCACCACCGTTTCGCCGGCCAGCCCGGCGATCAGCGGCGCGAAGTTGCCGCCGGCCGCCAGCGTCAACGCATGCCCCTCCGGCCCCTTCTTGATGGTGGCGTCGGCATTCAGCGTGCCAGTGGGTGATGCCGCCTCGCCGGCCATGGCGGTCAGCTTGCCGGTCCAGTCGTCCAGCGTGCCGTCGCCCTTCAGCGCCAGTTCGACCGGCGGCAGGCCGGAAATCGACAGCGCGCGGGCCATGACGCCGCCCGCGGGTTCGGATGCATCGACCGACAGATTCAGCGTGTTCTTGCCGGGATCGAAGATGGCGACCAGATCGGCCTTGCCCGGCTTGTCGTCGATGCGCGCCACCGACAGGTTGGCGTTCAGCGCCCCGCCGCTGTGCTCCAGCGCCAGGGCGCCGGCAATGCGCAGCACCGCCGGTTCACCGAGCAGCGCCGGTGCCAGTTCCAGCCGCTCCACCACCAGCTTCTTCAGATCGATGTCGACCGGCAGGCTGGGCAGCAGCGGGGCGTTGGGGTCGGAGGGTGCAGCCGGCTGGGTGCTGACCGGTGCGCGGGTCACCACGACGGACGCCGCCTCCAGCGCGTCGATCCTGGCGCTGCGCAGGAACAGGGCGGATGGCGACATCACCACATGCAGCCGGTCGATGGTCAGCCAGACACCCTGGCTGTCGGCCAGCGTGACGGTCGCGATGGTGAAGTCGGTGGGGATGCTGCCTTCGATGGCGCCCAGCTTCAGGTGCATGTCCGGCGACTCGACGGCACCCTCGACCTTCGCGACCAGCCAGTCGCGGGCGGTATCGCCGGCGAACAGCGAGAAGGCCCGAGCGGGCTGCGGACCGGCCAACAGGCCGGCAAGGATCGTCAGACCGACCAGAAATAAGCGAACCGCCGTCACACCATGCCCCTTCACCAGCACCATCTTTGTCTCAACCGCAATAAACGGTCATCGTCCCAAAGGATTGGGACGAAAATGCGCCATCAGAACGCCTGGCCCAGGCTGAGATACAGCTGCCAGCGCGAATCGCCGCTGACGGGATTGAGCGGAACGCCGACATCGACGCGCAGCGGGCCGAAGTCGGTGTAATAGCGCAGCCCCAGCCCGGCGCCGACGCGCAACGGCTCGCTGAAGTCGGGATAGGCCTTGTCATAGACGGTGCCGGCATCGACGAAGGGCACCACGCCGATGCTCTCCGTCACCTTGATGCGCAACTCCGCCCCGATCTCGAACAGCGACCGGCCGCCGACCGGATCGTCGTAGCGGTCGCGCGGCCCCGCCTTCTGAAAGCCGTAGCCGCGCACAGACCCGCCGCCGCCGGCATAGAAGCGGTGATCTGGCGGAATGTCGCTCAGCGACGTGCCGAGGATGCTGCCCAAGCCGATCCGGCCCGCGGCGACATAGCGCCCGTCCTTGCCGAGATCGTAATAGGTGGAGCCGTTCAGCAATATCGAGGTGAAGGGCGACTTGGTGTCGCCGCCCACCGGGAACCACGGCGTCACCTGCAACGATGCCCGCTGGCCGGAGGTCGGGTTCAGCAGATTGTCGGTGCCGTTCCAGGCCGCCCCCAGCGGCACGCCGATGAAGGAGGTCTGATAGGTGGTGTCCTCCGTCCGCACCCGGCCTCGCTCGCCGGCCACGCCATAGCTGACGGTCAGCTGGTCGGTCAAAGGCCGCTCCAGCTTCACCGTCAGTTCGGACGCGACGCGGCTGTAGGCCGGCGGCTGGTCGTTCACCACGGCGAAATTGACCAGCAGCGACTGCTTCACCGCCAGGAAGTCGGGCTTGCGGAAATTGACGCTGAAGCGCAGGTCCGGCAGGTCGTTGCCTTTGCTCGACGTACCGCCGGACGATCCGGCGACGCGTCCGACATCGACGCCGACGCGAAGCTGCTCCGCTCCGCCGAACAGGTTGCGGTGGCCCCAATAGGCGTTGGCGCCCACCCCGTCTTCGGTCGAATAGGTGACGCCGCCGCCGATGAAGCGGCGCTTGCGCTCGCCGACCGAAACGATGACCGGCGTCACGCCGTCCGGCCCCGGCTCGTCTGCCATCCTGACGCGGACGGTATCGAAGACCTGAAGGGCGGCGATGTCCTGGCGCGCCCGGTCGGTGGCGCCCGGGTCGTAGACCTGCCCCTCCTTCCAGGCGAGACGTCCGCGCACCAGATCCTCGTCGACCTTCTCCAGCCCTTCGATGCGGGTGGCGCCATAGCGGGTGAGCGGGCCGGGATCGACGGTGTAGGTGACATCCATCGTCCGGTCGGAATGGTCGACCACGACCTCGCGGTCGGGCACCTTGGCGAAGGCATAGCCGCGCTTGCTCAGCCGACCGACCAGTTCCGACTCGGCGTCCAGCACCTTCTGCGCGATTGCGGGGGCACCGGCGACGAGGCCGAGATCGTCGGTCGCGACCTCCTTTGGCAGGATAGAGTTGCCAGCGGAATTCGAAACACCGCGCACCGTCACCGTCTTGACGTGATAGAGCGGCCCCGGCGTCACCGCGACCGTCACCTTGACCGGGGGAGCCTGCCCGCCCGCAGGCAGGGTGCCGGCCGCCGCCGGATCATCGATGCGGATGTCCAGCTTCGCGTCGTAATAGCCGGCGGAGCGCAGCGCCGTCTGCAAGCGGTCGCGGTCGCTGTCGGCCCGCCGTTCCAGCCCAATGAGCGAGGGCGGATGGTCGTCCTTCAGCTCCACCAGGGTCGAGGCGTCGCGCAGCGTGCCGCGCAGCCCCTCGTCCTCGACGCCTGTGATCTCCACCTCATAGGTGATACCGGCCGGCCTGACCTCCTCGTCCGGTGGCGCGGCGTCCGGCGGAGCACCCTCCGACTGCGCCGCGGGCACGGCACCGGGGATACTGTCGGGCGGCGAATCCTGGGCATAGCCGGCGTCGGCCGGCCCCAGCATCAGCAGGGCGGCGACCATCGGTACGGCGATCGGAGCCTTGAGCGGAGCGGCTGCAATCCTCGTTGCAACGGCGGCGCGGCGGCGGGAAGCGGAAGCGAAGCGGATCATCGTCCCCAATGTAGGGCCCATTGACGCATGGCTCCATCCCGGAAATTCGCCCTAGACCAAAGGGCACGGCGCTTGCGTTTTTGCCCGGAATCCATATATTGCGCCGCAACAGTTTCCCCGACAGCGCCCACCGATTTCTTTCGGCGGGCCTTTTTGTTGTTTGTGGCATGACGCTGCTGCGTGTCGGGGGTGCCCTTGCGAGACCGAAGGCTCCATGAATCTCCGTAACGTCGCTATCATCGCCCACGTCGACCACGGCAAGACCACGCTGGTCGACCAGCTCCTCAAGCAGGCCGGCTCGTTCCGCGAGAACCAGCAGGTCGCCGAACGCGCCATGGACTCCAACGACCTGGAGCGCGAGCGCGGCATCACCATCCTGGCCAAGTGCACGTCCGTTCTGTGGAACGACCTGCGCATCAACATCGTCGACACCCCGGGCCACGCCGATTTCGGCGGCGAGGTGGAGCGCATCCTCTCCATGGTCGACGGCGTCGTCCTGCTCTGCGACGCGGCCGAAGGCCCGCTGCCGCAGACCAAGTTCGTGCTGGGCAAGGCCCTGAAGCTCGGCCTGCGCCCCATCGTCGTCATCAACAAGGTGGACCGTCCCGACGGCCGTCCGCATGAGGTGCATGACGAGGTGTTCGACCTGTTCGCCTCGCTCGACGCCTCGAACGAGCAGCTGGACTTCCCGACCCTGTTCGCCTCGGGCCGCAACGGCTGGGCGACCACGGACCTGGAGAACGGCGCCCGCGAGACGCTGACCCCGCTGTTCGAGCTGATCCGCGACCATGTTCCGGCCCCGAAGGTCGAAGAAGACCAGCCCTTCAGCATGCTGGCGACCACGCTGGAAGCGAACCCCTATCTGGGCCGCATCCTGACCGGCCGCATCCTGACCGGTTCGGTCAAGGTCAACATGGCCGTCAAGTCGATGAGCCGCGACGGCAAGCTGGTCGAGAATGCCCGCATCAGCAAGGTGCTGGCCTTCCGCGGCCTGGAGCGCGTTCCGGTGGACGAGGCGCATGCCGGCGACATCGTCGCTCTGGCCGGCCTGACCAACACCACCGTGGCCGACACCATCTGCGCGCCCGAAGTGGCCGAGGCGATCCACGCCCAGCCGATCGACCCGCCGACCCTGGCGATGACCTTCTCGGTCAACGACAGCCCGCTGGCCGGCCGCGAGGGTGACAAGGTCACCAGCCGCATGATCCGCGACCGCCTGTTCCGCGAAGCCGAAGGCAACGTGGCGCTGCGCATCTCCGACACCGAGGGCGGCGACGCCTTTGAGGTGGCCGGCCGCGGCGAACTGCAGCTGGGCATCCTGATCGAGACCATGCGCCGCGAAGGCTACGAGCTGGCAATCAGCCGTCCGCGCGTGCTGTTCAAGACCGATCCGCTGAACGGCCAGCGCCTGGAGCCCATCGAGGAAGTCGTCGTCGACGTCGACGAGGAGTTCTCGGGCACCGTCGTTCAGAAGATGTCGGAGCGCAAGGCCGACCTGATCGAGATGCGTCCCTCGGGCGGCAACAAGACCCGCATCGTCTTCCATGCGCCGTCGCGCGGCCTGATCGGCTACCAGGGCGAGTTCCTGACCGACACCCGCGGCACCGGCATCATGAACCGCCTGTTCCACGGCTACGCCCCGTTCAAGGGCGCCATCGCGGCACGGCGCACCGGCGTCCTGATCTCCAACAGCGACGGTACCGCGGTGGCTTACGCCCTGTGGAACCTGGAGGATCGCGGCCCGATGCTGATCGATCCGGGCGTGCCGGTCTATCAGGGCATGATCATCGGCGAGCACACCCGCGGCAACGACCTTGAGGTCAATGTCATCAAGGGCAAGCAGCTGACCAACATCCGCACCACCAGCAAGGACGAGGCTGTCCGCCTGACCCCGCCGATCCAGATGACCCTGGAAAAGGCGCTGTCCTACATCTCCGACGACGAGCTGGTGGAAGTGACGCCGAAGTCGATCCGCCTGCGCAAGCGCTACCTCGATCCGAACGAGCGCAAGCGCCACTCGCGTGCCGCCGAAGCCAGCTGATAACGGTTCGCATATAGGTTAGAGTACCGGCGGCGCTTGCCCCCCTGACAGGGAGCAGGCGCCGCCTTCTTTTTTGCACACTGCTAGGATGTTTCCGCATGGCGATGGCGACCGACGCGAAGTCCCCCGGCTCCCCGTCCTTCTCTCCCCGCCAGCTGTGGGCCCGAATCGGCCCGACCGGGCTGTTCGCCCTGATCCTCGCGCTGCTGATCGCCCTGCCGATCCTTGCCGTCTTCGTCCAGTCCGTCGGCGTCTCCACCGATCTGTGGGGACACATGGCGCGGACTGTGCTTCCCGGCTATATCCTCAACACGGTGATCCTGCTGGGCATCGTCGGAATCGTCACGCTGGTGAACGGCGTCGCCTGCGCCTGGACAGTCACCATGCACGACTTCCGCGGACGCGGGATCCTGCAATGGCTGCTGCTGCTGCCGCTGGCCATGCCGGCCTATGTGCTGGCCTACACATACACCGATTTCCTGCAATTCGCCGGCCCCCTGCAGTCCTTCCTGCGCGCCACCTTCGGCTGGCGGCGCGGCGACTATTGGTTCCCGGACATCCACACCGCCTGGGGCGCCGGGCTGGTGCTGTCGTCGGTGCTGTACCCATACGTCTATGTGCTGACCCGCGCCGCCTTCCTGGAACAGTCGGTCTGCGTGCTGGAGGCCAGCCGTACGCTGGGATGCTCCGCCTTCGGCGCCTTCCGCCGCGTGGCACTGCCGCTCGCCCGTCCGGCGCTGGTGGCCGGCGTCGGCTATGCGCTGATGGAGACGCTGGCCGACTTCGGTGCGGTGCGTTATTTCGGCATCGACACCTTCACCGTCGGCATCTACCGCACTTGGTTCGCGTTGGGCGATCCGGCGGCGGCGGCACAGCTTGCCGCCGTCCTGCTGCTGGTGGTGCTGGCGCTGGTCGGGCTGGAGCGGCTGTCGCGCGGAAAGATGCGCTTCCACCAGACCACCGGCCGCTACCGCGCCCTGCCTGCCCCGCGCCTGTCGGCCCGCGGCACAGTGATTGCCTGGATCGTCTGCCTGACGCCGGTGCTGTTCGGCTTCCTGCTGCCCGGCGCCGTGCTGATCCGCATGATCCTGCGCGGCGGCACCGAGCTGACGCTCGCCCGATTCACCGACCTGACGGTGAACACCTTCATCCTGGGCGCCAGTGGCGCGGTGCTGGTCGTCGCGGTGGCGCTGATGGTGATCCATGGCGTGCGTCATGACCGCAGCGGCTTCGCCACCGGGGCGGCACGGCTCGCCTCGCTCGGCTATGCCACGCCGGGCACGGTGATCGCCGTCGGCATCCTCATCACAGTCGGACTGACGCGCGACTGGACCGGCTGGCCGATGGGCGCGATCCTCGGCACCACCATCGCCGGCATCCTTTACGGCTACCTGATCCGCTTCTTCGTCGTCGCCTATGGGCCGCTGGAGTCGGGCTTCGCCAAGATCGGCCCGAATCTGGAAGGGGCGGCACGCTCCCTCGGCCACACGCCGTTGCAGGTGCTGCGCCGGGTCCATCTGCCGCTGCTGCGCCCCAGCCTGCTCAGTGCTGCCATGCTGGTCTTCGTCGACATCACGAAGGAGTTGCCGGCGACGATGATCCTGCGGCCCTTCAACTTCGACACCCTGGCGATCGAGGCCTTCCGCATGGCTTCCACCGAGCGGCTGGACGATGCCGCCCTGCCCGCCCTGGTGATCGTTCTGGTCGGTCTCGCCCCCGTCATCTATCTCAGCCGCACCATCGCGGCCTCGCGGCCGGGGCACCGCGACTGACCGTCAGACTTCAGTGCGGCTTTCCACCCGCTCTTCGTGCCGAAGCTCCGCCGCCGGCACGCCCGTCCGGCACGCCCGCTGCTTTTCGCGTTCCTTCCAGCGGCGGAAGGACTGCTCGTTCCACCAGCCGCCCAGCCGCCCGCCGATGTCGGCAAGCCGCTGATAGAGCGGCCGGCGCCGGCTGGTCACGCGGGCCGGCTCCAACGCCAAGCCGACGGAGGTGATGATGCTGTCCTCCATATCGCGCACAATCAGTTCGACGCCGCCCATGCGCACCCGGTCGCCCAGCTCGCAGGAGCCACCGAACTCATTGCGCAGCAGGTCGCTCAGCGTCAGCCGGGCGTTCGACATCGACAGCGGCAGCCCATACATCTCGGCGATCTGCTCCACCGTCGCGTCCGGGCTCAGCACCAGATCGCCGTAGAACTCCCGGTCGTTCTGGTCGAGCGCCCGGCTGCCGCCATAGAGTCTGTCGATCAGAGTCAGCCGGTGCTGCGGCGTGAACAGATACACATGGTCGCCGGGCTGCAACGGCTTCGCCTTGTGCAGCGGCACCACGGCACCCGAGCGGATAACCAACGACGGCTTGGCCCAGCGCGGCATGCGCTGACCCCTGGCCGCCGGGCTCTTGGCATGGACGGTGTAGGCGACCAGTTCCTGGTCGGCATTGCCGGGAAGCTCCAGCTCCACGCGCTCGACCGGGCCGCGGCGCGGCGGCACGATCAGTTCCAGCGCCCGCGCCATCGTGCCGATGGTCCAGCCCTGCACCAGCAGCGACACCACCACGACGATGAAGGCGGTGTTGAAGATCAGCTGTCCGTTCTCCAGCCCGCCCAGTACCGGCACCAGCGCCAGCAGGAGCGACACCGCACCGCGCAAGCCCACCCAGGCGATGAAGCTGGTTTCCCGCACCGAGAAGCTGAAGGGCAGCAGGCACATCCACACCGCGGCGGGGCGGGCGACGACGATCAGGACGAAGGCCACACCCAGCGCCGGCAGGATCATCCCGGCGAATTCCCGCGGCGTCGCGAGCAGCCCCAGCATCACGAACATGACGATCTGGCTGAGCCAGGTCAGCCCGGCATGGAAGCGCCGCAGTTCCAGCGCCCCGCGCAGCTTGACGTTGCCGGCATAGAGCCCGGCGGCATAGACGGCGAGATAGCCGCTGCCGCCCATGACGTTGGTGACGGCGAAGATGAACAGGGCGAAGGTCAGCGTCACTACCGGGTTCAAGCCGGCTTCGAAATTCGCCTTGTTGATGAAGGTCACCAGCAGCCAGCCGCCGGCCAGCCCCATCACCCCGCCCAGCGAAAAAGCCAGCACCAGTTCGCCGACAATGGCAATGGGGGACGCCAGACCGTGGGTCGCCGCCTCCACCAGCAGGATGGTCACCATGATGGCGACCGGGTCGTTGCTGCCCGATTCGATTTCCAGAGTGGAGCGGACGCGGTCGCGGAGCGTGATGCCGCCGACGCGCAGCAGGAAGAAGACCGCCGCCGCGTCGGTGGAGCTGCACGCCGCCCCGACCAGCAGCGCCTCTCCCCAGGCCAGCCCCATCAGGTAATGGGCGGCGATGCCCACCACGCCGGTGGTGACCGCCACCCCGACCGTCGCCAGCGTCATCGCCGGCCAGGCTGCGGCCTTGTAGCTGGCGAGCTTGGTGTCGAACCCGCTTTCGAAGAGGATCACGGCCAGCGCCATCGATCCGATCAGGAAGGCGGAGCCGGCATCGTTGAAGGAGATGTGGCCGATCCCGTCCTCGCCGGCCAGCAGGCCGATGCCGAGGAAGATCAGCAGCAGCGGCGCACCGACCCGCAAAGCGAGGTAGCTGGTCAGCACGCTGACGATCAGCAGGGTCGATCCGATGAGGATGATGTAGCTGACCGCCTCCATAAGCCCCGCGCGCCGTTCTTATCGGGCCGCCATCTGGCGGAACTCCTTGATTTTGACGGCAACTCCCCACATCCGCAAGGAGTAGGACCCGGAGGCGGTCATTCGGATAGGCTGTACGCTTACGATACCAGCTTCCAGCTTCCGTCAGCTTGACGGCAAGCGGTGCCACGCGCCACCTCGGTCCTGCCGTCGATCACGACCGTATGGTTGTAGTCGCGGCAGGTCTGGCCGTCGGTGCCCTGATAGGTCCTCACCGGCTGAATGGTGCCGCTGTTGCCGGACTGCGGGTTGTTCCAGGTGATGGTCTGGTTGTTGGCGACCGCGCGCTCCTCCGCGTCCGACGCGCGGTTCTGGTCGGCGGGACTGAAGTGCCGGGCCAGCTGCTGGCCGGCATAAGCGCCGACCAGCGTACCGATGGCCGTCGTCGCCAGCTTGCCCGCGCCTCCACCGAAGCGCGAGCCGAGCAGGCCGCCGGCGACGGCGCCGCCCAACGTGCCGACGGTCTCCGACGTGTTCATCCCGCCGATGCCGCCGCCGCTGCTGTTTCCGGCTTGGCAGGCGCCGAGCGATAGAGCCGCAACCGCGGCGATGGCCGTGACGCGCAACCTGTTGGTCATGGTCCGCATGGTGGTTCCCCCGCATCAACGTTTCACGGTTAAAGTCCGGTCAACGCTTATGGAGAGAAGAAGTTCCCCCAAAGAAGCAGGACCAAAAGATCAGGGAGCGATGGAAGCAAAATGCGTTTTCACGTGTTTAGAGACCGAACAGTCAACACGTGGAGGGTAGTATGATGTCCCGTTTGCGTCTGATCGGTGCGGTGTTCGCGCTCCTTTCCGTCACCGCCTGCTCGACTGGCGGCGTGGTCGGCGGTGCGGCCGGTGCGGCCGGCGGATACGCCGTGGACGGTACCCGCGGCGCCGTGATCGGCGGTCTGGGCGGTGCGGCGCTGGGCACCGCCATCGATCACTAAGACCGGCCGCCCAAAGGCCTCAGTCACGCACCGGTGCGCGCGTCGATTCGCGCGGACCGGTGGCGAAGACGGCGAGCGCGTCGTGCAGTTCCGGCAGGACGCGCTCCACCGCCAGTTCGCCCTCACGGATGCAATCGTCGGCCCGGTCGAACTCGGTCAGCCCGATGTGACCCAGCCGCGGCACAATGTGCACATCCGGCGGATCGCCGGCCAGCCGTGACCGGGTTATCCGGTCGGTGACGATGCTGAGCGACGAGACCATCACGCCGAACAGGCTCGGCCCCTCATAGTCGCGGCGGAAGATCCGACGCGTCAGGGCGCCGATGCCGCTCGGCGCGCGATGGCCCGGCGTCTCGTCCTCGACCAGCCGCAACAGGTCGAATCCTGCGGCGGTCGGCACGCTCGACCCGGGCTTGCGCGCCTTGCCCAGAATATCGCCGGCCAGATTGACGGCGATCACCATCTGTGCGCCCAGCGCCCGGCAGGCCGACACCGGCACCGGGTTAACCAGCGCGCCGTCGATCATCCAGCGCCCGTCGATGGACGCCGGTGGGAACACCCCCGGCAGCGAGAAGGACGCCCGCATGGCGTCGACCAGTTCGCCGCGTTGCAGCCACACCTCGTGGCCGGTCACCAGATCGGTGGTGACGGCGGCATAGGGGCACGGCAGTTCCTCGATCCGCACGTCGCCCAGATGCAGGCGCAGTTCAGCCAGCAGCCGGTCGCCGCTGATCAGTCCGCCGCCCTGGCGCAGCCGCAGATCCAGATAGCCGACGATCTTCATCCGGGTCAGCGAGCGCACCCATTCTTCCAGCGTGTCGAGCTTTCCTGCGAGATGGACGCCGCCCACGAGCGCCCCGACCGAGGAGCCGCAGACGATGTCGGCCTCGATGCCATAGCGCTTCAGCGCCCGCAGCACCCCGATATGCGCCCAGCCGCGTGCCACGCCGCCGCCCAGCGCAAGACCGATGCGCGGACGCCGTGCGCTCCCGCCGCCATTGTTTCCGCCATTGTTAACGCCATTGATGCCGCCATTCAGGCTGGTTCCATTCGGCATTGGCCTTCCCCCCGTCCCCGGCGGCACCGATGTTCGCCGCCCTGATCGTCAGCATCCTCGTACGGAATCGGTAAAGGAAGCCTGTAACCAGCACCGGCGCCGCCGCGTCGACCGGTGGACAAAGCCGAAGCCCATGGGCTAAGCCATCCCCATCGGACAAGATGATCGGATGCGACCGTGACGAACAAGAGCGGCAAGCCCCTGCGCCTGGATGCGGCGACCGAACGGCTGGCGGCCCGGATGTGGCGCGAATGGGTGCGTCCCTATCGCGGCAAGCTGCTGATGTCCTTCGTGCTGATGGCGGTGGTGGCGGCGACCACCGGCGCCTATCCGCTGCTGATCGACCGGTCCTATGCCATGTTCTCCGCCCAGGACCGCGGTATGCTGCTGGCGATCCCGCTCGCCATCGTGGCGGTGACGATCATCAAGGGCGTGTCGCTTTATTCCCAGACGGTGGTGACCAGCGACATCGTCCAGCGCATCATCGCCGATGTCCGGCTGGCGATGTTCACGCACCTGCAAACTGCCGACATGGCGCAGCTTCACGCCACCCCCACCGGGTCGCTGACCTCGCGCTTCATCAACGATGTCGATCTGATCCGCAACGCGCTGACCCGGACGTTGACCGGGCTGGTGCGCGACATCCTGACGGTGATCGCGCTGGTCGGGTCGATGTTCTATCTAGACTGGCTGCTGTCGCTGATCGTCTTCATCATCTATCCCATCGCCGCCGTTCCCATCGTGCGGATCGGCAAGCGTCTGCGCCGCGTCTCCCGCGATACCCAGGCGCAGATGGGCGACATGACCTCGCTGCTGACCGAAAGCCTGTCGGGCGCGCGCATGGTCAAGACCTACAACCTCGAAGACTATGAGCGCGCCCGCGCCGGCCGCGCCTTCCACGAGAACTACCTGCTGACGATGAAGGCGGTGCGCGCCCGGTCGCGCATCGACCCGATGATGGAGGTGCTGGGCGGCGTCGCGGTTGCTGGCGTGATCGCCTTCGCCGGCTATCGCATGACGATGGGCGAAGGGTCGGTCGGGGCCTTCTCCGGCTTCGTCGGCGCGCTGCTGATGGCGGCTCAGCCGGTGCGCGCCATCGGCACGCTGAACGCCGCCTTGCAGGAAGGGCTTGCCGCCGCCCAGCGCATCTTCGAACTGCTGGACCAGCAGCCGATCATCGTCGAGCAGCCGGGCGCCAAACCGCTCTCCGTCTCGACGGGTGCCGTCGCGCTGCGCGGCGTCCGCTTCTCCTATGAGGCCGGGGCCGACACGCTGAAGGGCATCGACCTTGACGTGCCGGCCGGCAGCACGGTGGCGCTGGTCGGGCGCAGCGGCGCCGGCAAATCGACGGTCTTCAACCTGATCCCCCGCCTCTACGACGTGACGGGGGGCGAGGTGCTGATCGACGGCCAGGATGTCCGCGGCGCCACCCTGCGCAGCCTGCGCGGTGCCGTGTCCATCGTCAGCCAGGACACCGTGCTGTTCAACGATACCGTGCGGGCGAACATCTGCTTCGGCCGGCTCGATGCCGGGATGGACGACGTGATCGCCGCCGCTAGGGCGGCCGCCGCGCACGACTTCGTGTCGAAGCTGCCCGAGGGCTACGACACGGTGATCGGCGACCGCGGCGTGAAGCTGTCGGGCGGCGAGCGCCAGCGTCTGGCGCTGGCCCGCGCCTTCCTGAAGGACGCGCCGATCCTGCTGCTGGACGAGGCGACCAGCGCGTTGGACAGCGAATCGGAACGTCTGGTGCAGGCCGCCCTGGAACGGCTGACGGCGGGTCGCACCACGCTGGTGATCGCCCACCGTCTGGCGACGGTGCGCAATGCCGACCGGATTGTGGTGATGGAAGGCGGGCGCATCATCGAACAGGGCCCGCACGACGCGCTTCTGGCCGCCGACGGGGCCTATGCCCGGCTGTGCCGGCTGCAATTCGGCGAAGACGAGGTGCGGGCGGGGGCCTGAGGCCTCCCGCCCACCGCTCACTCACTCTGCCGGGAATACCATCGCGCGTTCGGCCGCCATCGCGGCGGACAGCTCTTCGCCGACACGAACGTCCACATGGCCGGGCAGGCGCGCATGGACCTCCGAGCCGGCCAAATCCAGGCACACCCGCGTCGCCGGCCCAAGGAAGCTGGAGTGGCGCACCCGCACGGGGACTGCATCGGGCCGGGTGCCCGGCGGGAGCAGTTCGAGATCCTCGACCCGGCAGGCGACCTCGACCTTCGTTCCGCCCGGCAGGCCGGGGGCCATGATCCGGCCGAGCGGCGTGACGATCTGCCCGTCGCGCACCGTCGCTTCGAACCGGTTCACCTCGCCGAACAGACGGGCGACGAAGCTGTTGGCCGGGCGCTGATAGAGCGTCACCGGCGTGTCGGCCTGGACGATGCGCCCGGCCTCCAGCACCACCACGCGGTTGCCCATCTCCATCGCCTCTTCCGGGTCGTGGGTGACGACGACGGTGGCGATGCCGCTGGCGCGGATGATCCGCACCACCTCCTCCCGCACCGAACGGCGGAGCTGCTCGTCCAGTGCAGAGAACGGCTCGTCCAGCAGCAGGACCTTGGGGTCGCGCGCCATGGCGCGGGCCAGCGCCACCCGCTGCTGCTGACCGCCCGACAGGGTGTGCGGGTAGGAGTCGGCATAGCGGGTCAGCGCCATCGTCTCCAGCAACTCGTCCACCCGGCGCCGGCGTTCGGCGCGCGGACGGTCGATCTGGCCGAAGGCGATATTGCCCGCCACCGTCAGGTGCGGGAACAGCGCAAAGTCCTGGAACATCATGCCGACCGGCCGCTTTTCCGGCGGCAGCGACCGGCCCGCGGTGGCGAGCACCTGCCCGTCCACCGCGATCTCGCCCTTCTGAACCGCCTCAAGTCCACTGATCAGGCGCAGCAAGGTCGACTTGCCGCAACCGGACGGGCCGACGATGCACACCACCTCGCGCGGGGCAACCGACAGCGATACGCCGTCGACCGCCGTCACGCCGCTGTCGGCGCGACCGTAGCGGTGGGTGATGCCGGAGAGGACGACCGACGGGGAAAGGGCTTCTGTCATCTTACTTCCAGCCGGCACGGTCCATGATGCGCAGTGCCTGCGGCGTGTGGGCGGCGAAGGAGGCGGCGTTCACCTCGGCCGCCTTGAAGCTGCCGAGTTTCACCAGTTCCGGATGCGGCTGAACCGCGGGGTTGACCGGATATTCCATGTTGCCGTCGGCGAACTGGCGCTGCGCCTCCGGGCTCAGCAGATATTCCAGCAGCTTGCGGGCGTTATCCTGGTTCTTGGAGGTCTTCACCACGCCGGCGCCGCTCAGGTTCACATGGGTGCCACGGTTGCCCTGGTTGGGGAAGATCACGCCGATCCTGGACGCGACCTCACGGTCCTCCTGCTTGGCCGAGGTGATCATCTTGCCGACATAATAGGTGTTGGCAATGGCCAGATCGCCTTCGCCGACCGCGACCGCCTTGATCTGGTCGGTATCGCCGCCCTGCGGCGGACGGGCGAGATTGGCGACGAGGCCCTTGACCCACTCCTCCGTCTTCTCCTCGCCCAACGCTTCGATCATCGAGGCGGTCAGGGCGAGGCTGTAAGGATGGGTGCCGCTGCGGGTCAGCACGCGATGCTTCCACTCCGGCTTGGCGAGGTCCTCGTAATCCTTGATCTGCTCCGGTTTCACCCGGTCACGGGCATAGACGACGATGCGGGCACGGCTGGACAGGCCCCACCAAGCGCCGTTCGGGTCGCGCAGGTTGGCCGGGACCTTGATCGCATCGAGCTGCGGCGAGGTGACGGAGGCGAGCAGCCCTTCCTTGGCGGCAGCGGCCAGACGACCGGCATCGACGGTGATGAACAGATCGGCCGGGCTGCTGGCGCCTTCCGACTTCATGCGCTGGATCAGCTCATCATGGTTGCCTTCAATAATGTTGACCTTGATACCGGTCGACTTCGTGAAGGTTTCATAGATCGCACGGTCGGTATTGTAATGCCTGGAATTGTAGACATTGACTTCCTGTGCCTGGACGGAAAAGGCGGTCAAGGCACCGACAGCAAAAGCGACCCCAGCGATCTTATCGATGAACATCCATCACTCCCGGACTGCGAATGGCTCTCAATTTCATGAGAATGGATATCAGTTGCAGGCTTCGCTGTCGAGACGGGATTTATCCTGGGGAGCGTCGATCGCACGGCGCGGTGCGAGCCTGCCCGTCACATAGGGCCGCTCTCAAATCGGTCGGTCCGATGATCTATGGTGAGGCACCGGACAATCCCGGAAACCGCAAGGAAGGGTCTGGATCGGGCGACTGAGGCGGTGGCGTCCAAATTTCAGGAGCGGACCGACGGACAATCGCCCTTGGGACGCCGGGACTGGGCGGATATCGGCGCCTGCCCAATCAGCGGGCGACGCTTCCCATCGACAATATGTAAAGCCGCCCGACAAGTGGGCGCAGGTCAGCGCAAAGTTTTATGTGGAGCGTGATCGTTTCAGATCGCGCTCCACAACATTACCGGTGCTCGTCCTAGCCCCCTTCCCATCGGGAAGAGGGACATCGGGATCAATCGTCCGCGTACGGATTCTTGCCCTTGCGCAGAAGCAGGCGCACCGGCACGCCGGGCATGTCGAAGCTCTCGCGCAGATGCGTCGTCAGGTAACGCTGGTAGCTTTCCGGCAGGTCCAGCGGCTTGTTGACGAAGAGCGCGAAGGTCGGCGGACGGGTCTTCACCTGGGTAACGTAGCGGATCTTCACCCGGCGGCCCTCCACCAGAGGCGGCGGATGGTGGTCCAGAACGCCTTCGATCCAGCGGTTAAGCTGGGCGGTCGGGATGCGGCGGTTCCAGACCGTGTAGGTCTCCAGCACGCCGTCCAGCAGCGTGTCGAGCTTATGACCCTTCAGCGCCGAGATGGTGACGACCTTCACACCCTTGATGTAGCCGAGCGTCGCCTCCAGCTTGTCCTCGACCTGGCGCAGCGCCATGGCACGGTCGTCCACCGTGTCCCACTTGTTGATGGCGATCACCAGGGCGCGGCCCTCGGAGATCACCAGACGAGCGATGGTCAGGTCCTGCTTGTCGAGAATGGCGGCGGCATCGACGACCAGCACCACGACATTCGCCATGCGGATGACGCGCAGGCTGTCGGCGACCGCCAGCTTCTCCACCTTCTCGTCGACGCGGGCGCGGCGGCGCATGCCGGCGGTGTCGACCAGCTTGAAGCGGCGGTCGCGCCATTCCCAGTCGACGGCGATGGCATCGCGGGTCATGCCGGCCTCGGGGCCGGTCAGCACGCGCTCCTCGCCGAGCAGGCTGTTGAGCAGGGTCGATTTGCCGACGTTTGGACGGCCGACGATGGCGATCTGGATCGGCTTGCTGCGGTCCTCCTCCGGCTCCGGCTGGTCGCCGATGGGGATGGAGGGGTCGAAGCCGTCGTCCTTGTCCTCTGTGTCGCCGGAGTCCTCCGGCGGGGCGTAGGGCAGCAACGCCTCGACCAGATCGGCCATGCCCTCGCCATGCTCGGCGGACAACGGGATCGGGTCGCCCAGGCCGAGTTCGTAGGATTCGAACATGCCGGGCTGGCTGGCCTTGCCCTCGGTCTTGTTGGCGACCAGCAGGACCGGGGTCTTGCCACGGCGCAGCAGGTTGGCGAAATGGCGGTCCAGCGGCGTGATGCCGGCACGGGCGTCGATGATGAACAGCGCGACGTCGGCACGGGCCAGAGCCTGCTCGGTCTGGCGGCGCATGCGCGCCTCCAGGCTGTCGTCGGTCACATCCTCCAGACCGGCGGTATCGACCACCGTGAAGGACAGGCCGCCGACATGGGCCGGGGCCGAGCGCCAGTCACGGGTGACGCCCGGCGTATCGTCCACCAGGGCCAGCTTCTTGCCGGCCAGACGGTTGAAGAGGGTCGATTTGCCGACATTCGGCCGACCGACGAGGACCACGGTGAACGACATGGGGCCAAAGGCCTTTCACAACAGACGGAGGAAATCCGCGATCAGCGGAACGCGACGAGCGTTCCGTTGTCGCACAGCACATAGAGAGTGTTGTTGGCAACGACCGGAGACAAGTAGGAACCGGTTGGCAGCGAACGGGTCACCTCGACCTTGCCGTCGGACGGCGACAGGCCGAGCAGCTGGCCGTTGGAACCGGCGACCCACAGGCGGCTGCCCGCCATCACCGGGCCGGACCAAACGATCGGACCGGACCTGTCCTCCGGATCCTGGAAGCGGGCGAGCGGTGCCACCCAACGGACCTTGCCGTTCTGGCGGGCGACCGCGACCACTTCCTGGTCGTTGGTGACGGTGAACAGGTAATCGCCGGCCAGCCAGGGGGTCTGGACGCCGCCGATCTCCGTTTCCCAGATGCGGGCGCCGATGCGCTCGTCGATGGCGACCATGCGGCCGGAATGGCCGATGGCATAGACGGCGCCGCGGTCGACCACCGGCAGGCCGCGGATGTCGGCCAGATTGCTCAGCGCACCGCTGCGGCGGATGTTGGCGAGGCTGTCCTGCCAAGCCACACGGCCGTTTTCCGGACGCAGGCCGAACAGCTCACCCGAGGAATAGGGGGAGACGACCAGCGTGCCGGTCGCGGCCGGGCTGGCGGCGCCGAGCAGGCCGGCGGTCTCCAGGATGCCCTGCTGCGACCACTGCACCGCACCGTCGTCGGTGGACAGCGCGATGGTCTGGTTGTCCAGCGTGATGACCAGCACACGGCCGCCGGCGACCGTCGGCGCACCGCGGACCGGGCCGGCGATGCGCTTGCGCCACAGCACCTTGCCGCTGCCGGCGTCGAACGCCAGCACCTCGGCGAAGCCGGTGGCGGCGTAGATACGGCCGTCGGCATAGGCGACGCCGCCGCCGGTGGCGCCGCCGCGCTCGTTCTCCGGACGGGTGTCGAACCGCCACAGCGACTGGCCGCTGCGCTCGTTCAGCGCGGTGACGTGCGAATCGGCATCCATCGCGAAGATGCGGCCGTCGGCGATCACCGGCGTGCCGAGCAGCGCCCGCGAGCTGCTGGACCCGGCGCCGATGTCGGCGCGCCACGCGTCGGACGGGCTTGCCGACAAGGCGAGGTTGCCCAGCACATGGTCCGGCGTGCCGCCCGGCTGCGCCCAGGCCGCGTTGGCGACCGGCGGCGGCACGGTGACGGCGGTGGCGGCGAGCTGGGCGTCCGGCTCCACCTTGCGCTCGCGCTGGAGCACGGCGACCCGCTTGCCCGGCAGGGGCGGATCGGGCGTCTTCCCCATCCAGCTGTCGATGGTGTCGCAGCCGGCGAGCAGGACGGTCAGCAGCGATGCCGACAGCAGCGCGGCGCGGCGGATCGAACCGGCCATTGCGGTCTTCTCGGTCTTGGTCTTCATGGCCCGGGTCAGCCCTTGCCGTAGAGGGAGGCGAGATCGGCGGCACGGCCGCGCACGCCCGACGGCGCCTGCTGGTCATCCGCCAGTTGCTTGTAGAGCGTGCGCGCCTTCTCGGTGTCGCCGGCACGGGCGGCCAGCATCGCAGTCAGCTCGCGCGCCGAGAAGCGCCAAGGGCTGGCGTCGGCGGTCAACGGCTGCAGCTTCGCGGTCAGCTGCGCCGGGTCGCCACTGTCGGCACGCTGCATCACCCCCATCAGGGTGGCGAGGTCGCGGTACTGCGCAGGCACGGAGGCGTTGCCGGCGATCCCGTCATAGACGGTCGCGGCGTCAGCGCCCTTGCCCTGGCGGATCATCAGCGCCGCGGCGTTGAACTGGGCGATGGCGGCGAGGCTGGGATCGGCGGAGCCGGCGAATGCGGCAAGCGCGTCGACACCTTTCTCCGGCCCCTGGCCGCTCTGCGAGATGGCGGTGACGAGGGCGGCGGTCTGCTCCTGCTTCTTCTGTGCCTGCCAATGGCGCCAGAAGCTGTAGCCGCCGGTGCCGGCGACGACCAGGACGGCCGCGGCGATCATGGCGCCGCCATACTTCTTGAACAGGTGCTCCGCGCGGTCCCGGCGCAGATCCTCGTCGACTTCGCGGAAAATATCGCTCATGGCGCTGCGGTGGCGTCCTTGCGGTGGCGGCTTCGCGCACGGCCCGGATGGCGGCGCGGGTCAGGCGGAACCCAGCCGGCCGGCAATCCGGACGGATGATTCCACAAGATCAAGAGGGGCGGATAGCATCGGGCAACCCACCCGGTCAAGAGGCAGGCTGTTTCGCGGTGGGGGGATGTGGTCGCAGGCAAAAGAAAATGGGCCGCGGAGGTCATGCCCCGCAGCCCAGTCCCACGACCCGGACCTGCCCCGGATCAGTCGATTCTCATTGGAAAGCTTCGGTGCGGCTTACGCCGACGCAATCCAGACGGCTCACGCCGACATGGCGGCAGCCGCGATGACGGCCTGGGTGCGGTTCTTGACGCCCAGCGACTTGAAGATGGCGGTGACGTGGATCTTCACCGTGCCTTCCGACAGGCCCAACTCATAGGCAATCTGCTTGTTGGACTTGCCGAGACGCAGGCATTCCAGCACTTCGCGCTGGCGCTGGGTCAGGCCGTAGCCGGCGTTGCGGTCGGACATGTCGACGGTCCGGCGGCGCGGGGCGGCGTCCATGCTGGCGGTCAGGGCGCCCGGCGGCAGGTAGATGCCGCCCGAGAACACGAGGTTCAGGGCGCCCATCATCACCTTCACGCTGCTCGACTTCGGGATGTAGCCGGTCGCGCCATGATCAAGCGCGCCGCGGATGTCGCCCAGCGCTTCCGACGCGGAGATCACAACCACCGGGACACCCGGCTGCAGAGCCTGGATCTCGCGCAGGCCGTCGAAGCCCGGCCAGTTCGGCATATGCAGATCCATCAGGATGATGTCGAAGGTACCGCTGGTGCGGCATTGCTCCAGAACCTCGTCGAAGGTGCCGGCCTCCACGAAGCTGGCATCGCCCTGCAGTTGTTCCAGCAGACGCCGCAGGCCTTCGCGGAACAGCAGATGGTCGTCCCCGATCAGAATCTTCATGGTCCCCGTCATCCTCGCTCGCCGGCCCTTGCCGGTGCCGTCCGCTTCGCGGACGACCGCCCGTCAGGGCTTGTTGTCAATCTCGCCCGGTGCGCCCCCGCGGCACCCGGGTCACCGATTTCATGCCGCTTGCACGGCTTGGTGGCCGATTTCTGCTGCGGCCCCGTTCGGGCATCGGCCGGAAGGCTGTCTGCCGTTGTGGGGCTGTTCTTCTCTGTGTTGAGTATCTGATACCACGATCGGAAGGGGCTCTGTATCCCGACAAGGGCCATAGGTCATTCGAAGCCGCCACCCTCCTTCGAGGCACCGTTCGTCATGCGACCGGCAAGAAACGGCTCTGCCTAAGGTCATAGAGTCTATTGCGCCCGCGAATAGAGTTATCGCGCACATCCATTGGATTCCTTCAATCCGGACGGGTTCATTCAAAAAGAGTCCTGGTGTCTCCATTAGCGACGGGAATTTTTCTGGAACCTTGCCATCTTTGCGGCGTTCGTGTGGCAGGGATGCGGCTAATCCCGATTCGAGCACGCAATAGAGGAGGGAAAAGCCGTTGCAAAACCGAAAGGATAACCCTGAAGGATGCCTGTACCAACGCGCATTCCCGTGTGACCCGGCCAGCACACATCATTCCATAGGTGTTACCGTTTCGAAACCTGAGGCGACCAACAAGGAGACGGGAAGCGATCTTGGCTGATCATCCATCGCCTGATTTACGAAGAGCACCAATCATTTCTAAATCACGCGGTGCGAACAGGACTTTCCGAACCCCGACAAGGAGGGAGTCTGCGGTCCGCACGGAAATACTTTCATCCCCGCAATATTCCTCAACGACGTGACCCAATCCATGACGTGCCTGGGCCAACCGGCCGGTTCCTCCTCAACCCTTAGACGCAGGCGGCAATGCCCTGAGCCGGGCCGGCCGTGGATGCCTCCTCCAGACAGAGCTGACCCATGCACACACACCATGAGTACGCCCATGAGAAAGCATCTCACCAGACCCGCAACGCGGTGACTCCCATGCATGTCTGCCTGATCCTCGATAACAACGCGCTGACCGAGAACGTGGTCCAGCAGCTCGACCGGGGCGGCCGCCATCGCGTCACGGTCCTGCACGACATCGGGGAACTGACCCAGAGCGCACTGACGCCGGATGCGATCCTGATCGGGTTGCAGCAGTTCACCGCGTTGCGCGAAAATGAACCGATGGTCTATCTGCGGCTGTCGCGCCGCTCGCGGATCGTCGTCGTGCTGTCTTCCCGCGAGTTGCTGGACGCCGCCCATATCCTGGCCTTCGCCGACGCCTGGGTGTTCGAGGATCTGAACGTCGACCGCATCAACGAGCTGCTCGACCTCGGGCTGGAAGGCCATTGCCTGATGCCCAAGCAGTTCCTGTCCCGCCTGGGCGTGGACGAGATCCGGCTGACGCTGCTGCCGCGCCTGTCCGATCCGGAGTTCGAGACGCTGCGCCTGCTGGGCGAGGGCATGAACAACCGGACCATCGCCAACGCGCTGGACCTGTCGGAAGCGGTCATCAAGTCGATGGTGCGCAGCGTGCTGTCCAAGCTGCATTTCCGCAACCGCACGGAAGCGGGCGTCTTCGCCGCCCGCCAGCAGGGCGCCCTGGAACAGGCGCGGACCGGGATGACCCCGCCACACGTCCACGCCGCCGTTCGCCGGGCCGGGGTCTGACCAACCCCGAAACTGGGATCGGAACCGCGCCGGAACCCTCAGGGATCCGCGCGGTCCGTCACCGCTCCCCGGCCGGGCCCCATCCGGACAGCAGGGATCAGGCCGTCAGGCGGCGTCCGGCCATCGCCTCTTCGAATCGGTCGAAGCGGGCTTCGAAGGCCTGCCGGTCGATCTCGGACGGCCGGAAGCGGATGCGCACCACCCCCTCCTCCCGGTTGAAAGCCTCGAAGGGCATGGCCACGCCCAGGCTGTCGAACAGCAGGGTGCCGCGGGCGCCGACCGCGTCGGCCTCGGCAAGCGCCGCGCCGTGGCGAGAAATGTCGAGCAGCCGGACGGTCAAACGGCCCTCCGGCCCCTCCACGGTGCAGGGCGCCTCGACGCGGTAGCGCGGCAGGCTGCGGCGGTCGACATCGTCGGTCGCCGTGCGCACGGCGCGGACCAGCACATGCATCAGCTCGTCGATGCTGTGGGTCACCTCCGACGCGCCGGCGCGCAGCACGTCGGCCCGCTCCTCCGTCACCTTGGCCTCGCGCGACACCTCGTCGATGCGGGTCGACACATCGGTTGCGGCACCGGCGGTCTGGGCGACGTTGCGCGAAATCTCCTGGGTTGCTGACGCCTGCTGCTCCACCGCGGCGGCGACCGTGCCGGAAATGGCGTCGATCTCGCCGATGGTGCGGCTGATGTCGCGCACCTCCTCCACGCTACGGGCGGTGACCGACTGGATCTCGGCGATCAGGCGCGAAATCTCCTCGGTCGACCGCGAGGTCTGGTTGGCGAGGTTCTTCACCTCTCCCGCCACGACGGCGAAGCCCTTGCCCGCCTCCCCTGCCCGCGCCGCCTCGATGGTAGCGTTCAGCGCCAGCAGGTTGGTCTGAGCGGCAATGCCCTGGATCAGTTCCGCCACATCGCCGATGCGGCCGACGGCCGAGGACAGCGACTCGATGGTGGCCTCGGTCCGGTCGCTGGCGGCGACAGCCGCACGCGTGACGCCGACAGCATGGCCGACCTGGGTGCCGATCTCCTCGATAGAAGCGGAAAGCTGCTCCGCGGCCGACAACACCGCCTGGGCGTTGCTGAGCGCCTGGGCCGCCGCGGCAGCGACATTCTGGGCGTTGGCGCCGACAAGCCCGGCCGATTTCGCCATGGCGCCGGCATTGTGGTCCATCTCCTGGGTTCGGGCGGCGACCCGCTCCACCGCATGGCGGCTTTCCAGCTCCACCGTGTCGGCCATCGATTGCAGGGCCCTGCGCTTCTGCGCCTCCCCCTCGACGCGCTGGCGCTCCTGTTCGGCACGCAGGCGTTCGGCCTCGGCCATGCCGTCACGGAAGACGAGGACGGAGCGCGACATGGCACCGATCTCGTCCAGACGCTCGGCGCCCGCCACCCTGGCGGTCAGGTCGCCCGACGACAGGGCGGTCATCACATGGCTGAGCTGGCTCAGCGGGCGCAGCAGCCGGCGCGACACCAGATAGCCCGGAACCGCCAGCACGACAGCGCACAGCACCACCAGCATGGTGGCGAAGCGCATGCTGTCGTCGAAGGTCTTGAACATCTCCGCCTTCTTGATGCCGACATAGAGGATGCCGACCGGGTTGCCGGATGCATCCTTGATCGGGTCATAGGCGGCATAGTAGGGCTCGCCCAGGATCTCGACCATGCCGCGGAAGGGCGCGCCCCGGCGCAGCACCGAATCGTAGGCCGGCCCCTGCGCCAGCGTCGTGCCGACGGCACGGCTGCCGTCGGCGGCGGTGACGTTGGTGGCAATCCGGCGGTCGCCCAGGAACAGGGTGGCGGTGCCGCCGGTGATGCGCTTGATCTTGTCGACCGCCAGATTGTTGTCGTTCATCACGACACCGTCCAGCAGCAGCTTCCCGTCGGCGACGGAGAATCGGCCCCCGCGCTCCTGCAACGACGACCACGCGATGTCCATGCTGAGACGCTGCATCTCGATCGCCTGCCGTTCCAGATCGCGGACGATCACCTGTCCGATGGCGAACAGGATCGCAGTGCTGAGGACCAGCATGCCGACAAGATTCAACATGGTGACTTTCGTGGAAATCGAAAGCCGGCCGACGAAGGAGCGCAGGGCGTCCATGAGTGCCATCCACCAGAAAAACATATTGCAGATGCGAAGTCGTATTCGCTCCGTACTATGCCATCCGGTTTAGATTGCATTCATTTAAAATACACATTACCCCTGCGGCAACTTGTCGCCTTATGGCGCCTGCATCACTTCATCCCTGAAGCGATATTTCAGAACATAAAGCATGTTTGAATCTTTCACGACGACTTGTTGGAACGACTTCAGAACAGCCGGGAACCCTCCGGCACCGAGTGATCCGGACCGACCAGCACCACGGCACCCTCGGCATCGGGCAGGCCAAGGCACAGGACCTCGCTGGTGAAGGGGCCGATGCGCTTGGGCGGGAAGTTCACCACCGCCAGCACCTGCCGGCCGACCAAGGCATCGGCTCGGTAGTGGCTGGTGATCTGGGCCGAACTGCGCTTGGTGCCGATCTCGCCGCCGAAATCGATGGTCAGCTTGTAGGCCGGCTTGCGCGCCTCGGGAAAGGCCTCGACGGCGCGGACGGTGCCGACGCGGATGTCGACCTTGGCGAAATCGTCGTAGCTGATGGTCATGACGGGTCCGATGCTGTTCTGGCGATCCGCGCCAGGGTAGCGCGCCAGGGTCGGCATCGGAATGGGCAAGCGCACGCGGCCTCCATCGGACCAGAGTGGGGACCGAACGAGACAGACGCCGCAAACGAAAAAGGGGCCGCCGATGGCGACCCCTCTTCATGGAAATCCGGCTGACCGGAAAGGATCAGGCCTTCGCCTTGGCGATGGCGGCCTTGACCTCGTCCAGGCTGTCCGAGACGCGCTTGGTCAGGATCTCGGCGGCTTCGGTGTTCGACTTGGCGATCATCTCGCTCAGTTCGCGGATGTTCGACAGCGACTTCTCGAAGGCAGTCTTGACCAGATCGGCCTGCTTGGCGGCCTTCTCTTCCGGGGTGCCGGCAGCCGTCAGCTCACCGACGGCGCGGTTCACGTCTTCGGCGACGGTGCGCAGCACTTCGGCCTGACGGCGGACGATGGCCTGGAAGCCTTCGAAGGCCAGCTGGTTGGCGGCGGTAACCGCCTCGATGTTGCGACGCTGGCTGGCGATGATGGACTCTACGTCCACACCCGGAACCTTCAGGTCACCCATCAGCTTGGACGGATCGAATTCGAGAAAGGGGTTACCGCTGATCTTGGCCATGTTTCTCATCCCAGCATCGGTGTTTGCTGCCCGCATCTGAATACGGGCATGTTGCGTCGCAACATTACAGAGGCCGACTATGCAGAGTGCCGAAAAGTTAGTCAATCCGCTTTTTTGCGCCGCAGCATAACCTTGGCGGGAAAAACTCCCTGCCCCGGCTCGTCGGGCCGTTGCTAAATGCCTGATGCCATGGACTCTGTTCCCGATTGCTTGCCGAGCGGCCCGCGCGGCCGGGTCCAGCGGCAGAAGGTCGCGCCCCAGCGCTCCGCCCCGCGCAGGGCGTTGTCCAGCGCCGCCATGGTGCGCGACAGGTCGGCGGTGTCGTCATCGAGGAACACCCGCATGACGCGGGCATGGACGGTGCCGAGGCCGGCCACGAGTGCCGCCCCGCCGCGCCGGTCGGGATCGATCCCCGCCGCGCGCAGCATCCAGGCCATGGAGCGGCCGAAGGTGCAGGTGAAGGCAAGTGCCGCCGCCGGATCGGCCGGCAGGTCGCGCACGACGGACCGCAACCCCTCACGGTACGGACGAAGCGCGTCGAAGCGGCGCATCATCACATCGAACAGGCGGTCGCGGGCCGATTCGGTCGGATCGACGGGAGCATCACCGGCCAGAACGGTGGCGTCGGCGACGCGCGATACCGCCGCCAGCACGTCGGCGCGCCCGCGATAGCGATGATGGAAGCGAGACAGCGGGATGCCGGCGGTATGCGCGATCTCCAGCAGGCCGACGCGCCGCCAGCCCTTCTCGGCCGCCAGCCCCATCGCCGCCGCCGCAACAGAGCGGTCGAGCGCATCGGAATCCGCCAGATCGACTGTTGGATCGGAGCGGAAGCTGTTGTCTTCAGGCTTGTCGGACGACATGTCGGACATGGCACCACCTCCAGGCGACAGGGATTGCCTTATAAGGTGGTGTGTGGATGGGCGAACGTCACCCGTCCAACCGTTCAATCATGCCTTGCGGACAGCTTCCACCCGGCCGCCGGTCATACTGACCAGATCGGCGGGGGTCAGGCGGAAAACGGCATTGGGCGTGCCGGCGGCGGCCCAGATCGTTTCCAGCCGCAGCAGATCGCCGTCGATCAGCACCAGCGGCGGCACGGCATGGCCGATGGGCGGAATACCACCGATGGCGAAGCCGGTCGACTCGCGGACAAACTCCGGATCGGCACGCTCGATCTTCTCGCCGATCAGCCGGCCGACCGCCTTCTCGTCCACCCGGTTGGCGCCGCTGGCGACGACCAGAACCGGGCGACCGGTCTCCTTCGTGCGGAAAATCAGCGATTTGGCGATCTGCGCCACCTCGCAGCCGATGGCATTGGCGGCATCCTCCGACGTGCGGGTGCTGCCTTCATGCTCGACCACGCGATGGCCGAGGCCGATGCCGTCGAGCAGGGCCTGGACGCGGGCGGCGGAAGGGCTGAGCACCGTCACCGGCACCACCCCTTGCCGCCCTGGCGCGAAGGATCAACCGATGCGGTACAGGCTGCCGCCGACGCCGAGATTTTCGACAACTCCTTGGGGATCTCCATTTGCTGCTCCGTAGAAGTTGGCAACGGTAACTGCTCCGCTAAGGATACCGCCCGCCTGATAGTCGCTCGAGGAATAAATGATCAGGTCGTTCGAATAGGCACCGGAACCGTGTGAAAACCTGACATCCGAAATGTTTATTCCATTTAGGTAAAGAGTATCGTCAGATCATGAGAAATTGAAAATGGTGTCGGACCCATCGTTCTGACTAAAATCATATACGTAATTATCACTGTAGTTGCCCCCAATTAAGGTGTCGTCGCCCTGATTTCCGAACAGCCAATCTATGCCAGATTCGGTGGGCTGATCCCCAATGAGAAGGTCGTTGCCTGCCCCTCCAGCAAGCGAGTCGTTCCCCTGCCCTCCCTTCATACTGTCGTTACCGTCATCGCCATTGAGAACGTCGTTGTACGGCGATCCGAAAACTATATCGTCTCCACCACCTGCATTGACAGTAAGGCGACATTGATTGGCCCAAAGGTTTCCGAGTTCTGATTTCCATTATAGGTCGGCATCATCTCCTTATCTTATGGATTTTATTGAAAATTTGACCATGGAACAGCGATCATCGACTCGCATGTTGCGAGCGATGCGATCCGCATCCCTCAACCGAGTTTAGATCTAATTGCGCTGGAGGGACTTGAGGGCCGTGTAGAGGCCGGCGGCCTTTTGAACATCGGCGTCATCGTTGCTGCGCGTGAAAAGAACTGCACCAACAACCGCGTCGGCTCCGGATTTGCCATTGGTAACGGCATACCGGTGCATCCCCGACTTCCCGGACTGGTCGGGCGACGACAACGCCGAACTCAAGGATCCCGACAAAATGGATGCAAGCAAGCCATTGGCCGTCGCATCGCCGGAATCGAGATCAACAATGCTCATCTGGTCATCCGGAATATCGGCCGTGCGATCGAAACTGACGGATGACAACAAGGTGGAGGAACCGCTTCCAACATCCTGCCGGCTCACGGAGACCTCGCCAAGTCTCGCATTGGCCAGTGACGACGGATCGTAGGGATCTTCAGCGCCGCCCTCTTTCAAAATCGCTGACATATCGGGACGCACCACCCCAGCCGCAGCCAGCGATTTACGAATGATGTCGTTGGCAGCCCCGCCAAGAACGGCCACCTCGTCGTCCGACGTGTTGAGGGCCTTCTTGGTGAAGTCTGAAACCTTTCCCCAATAGTCCGACAACTTGTTGGAGTAGTCGGAAAAAGCGTTCATGAAGTTCGCGACGCCGACATTCCTTATCTTGTCGTTGCCGGGCGTGGAAATATCCGAAGGGGTGTACCCCTCGCCGATGGAATAGGACATTCCCGGCTTGAGATTCTGGATGGCGGATCTGAGATCGACGACCACCCCTGAGGCTCCCCCCGCAGGCCCGGCATTCGCCGGCGCCACAGCGGGTTTTTGAGGATTTGCCTGAACTGTGCTTGACGGCCGGATGTTTCCGGCCATCGCCGGATCTGATGTCACCTTCATGACGCGCTCCTTCGCAGGGTGAGCCGCCCGGTCCGGCCCCCGCAACTTGGCACGTCAGTCCCCAGCCCTAAATGCCCCTAAAGCGTGTTCAGAATGCACCTTTTCGTCACTTCCGGCAATCAGAAACTCTCTTCAAAGATGCACATTCTTTCGCGGCTTCGATCTATCCATTCAACCGGCCAGTTCGCGCGACCGCCGGGTGGCGGCGGCGATGGCAGAGGTCATTACCGGCTGCAAGCCCTCCGGCGCCATCAGCACCTCGAGCGCGGCCTGGGTTGTGCCGTTCGGGCTGGTCACCGCCTTGCGCAGATCGGCGGCCTCCTGCTGAGGCGAGGCGTCGAGCAGTGCACCGGCCCCCGACACGGTGGCGCGGGCCAGCCGCATCGCCAGATCGGCCGGCAGTCCGGCGGCCTCGCCGGCCTTCGCCATCGCCTCGACCAGGAAGAAGACATAGGCCGGGCCGCTGCCCGACACGGCGGTGACGGGATCCAGCAGCCCTTCGTCCTCCACCCAGGCGACATCGCCGACGGCGCGCAGCAGGCGATCGGACAGGTCGCGCTGGTCAGCGCTGACACGCGAATTGGCGACGGCGACGGTCATGCCCCGGCCGATGGCGGCCGGCGTGTTGGGCATGGAGCGGACCACGACCGTCCCCTCTCCCAGCAGCCGTTCGAAATAGGCGATGGTCTTGCCGGCGGCGATCGACAGGAAGACAGTGTTGGGGCCGACCAGGGCACGGTAGGACGGCAGCGCCTCCTCCATCACCTGCGGCTTCACTGCCAGGACGACCACGTTGGGAACGAAGCCATCCGGCAGGGCGTCGGCGCCGGATGCCAGGGTGACGCGGGAGTCGCCCGCCACCGATTGCGGCAGGCCGGCGCGGTCGACCACCACGACGCGCGACGCCGTCCCGGCGGCAAGCCAGCCGTCCAGCATCGCCCCGCCCATCTTCCCGCATCCGACCAACAGCAGCGACGCACCCGATTCCGCCGTCATGACCCCTGCCCCTCTCCGGTTCGCCGGGGCTTTCCCGCCCAGGCCTCTTGTCTTGTTACGCTTCGCCCATGGTGTCGAGAATGGCGGCGGACACCGCCTCGGACGCCGACTTCCCGCCCCAGATCACGAACTGGAAGGCGGGATAGAAGCGCTCGCATTCCGACAGGGCGATCTCCACCAGATCCTCAAGCTGCTCCACCGCGGCGCCACGCGCCCCGCGCAGCAGCATGGTCTGGCGGAACATCGGCGTATGCTCTTCCGAGCAAACGTCGAAATGGCCCAGCCACATGCGGCCGTTGACCTCGGCCAGCAGTTCGGCGACGGCGGTGCGGCGGGCGGCCTGGACCTTCATGTCGAACTGGCAGGAGAACTGCATCGCGGCGACGTCCGGCTGCCAGACGAAATAGAGCCGGTAATCGCACCAGCGCCCGCCGATCTCGACGACCAGCTCGTCCTCGGTGGCGCGGTCGAAGGGCCATTCGTTGGCAGTGACGATCTCCTCGACCACGTCGAGCGGATTGTGGGCGGAAGTGGTGGTCTCGACGGCGACTGCCGACATGTCCGCGTCCTCCTGTGAAGGCGCTATGGGCGGTACCGTTCACCAGGACCGAAGAGACGCGCCGGCGACAGCACGCGGTCCGGGCCAATACCCCAAGATGATGAAAAAACGGGCTGAATCGAGAGCGAGACTGGCGCCGACGCACACCCATCCGGCCGCGGGAAGCGGCGCGGACAAGGGACGACGGGAGGGGGCGTCGGGTGTGTGGGCGGCGGCGCCGACGCTCAGGCGGCCGGGGTGGCCTTGCTGCCAGGCTTGCCCTCTTCCGGCTTGGCGTCCGCCGGATCGGCCTCGACCACGGCGGGGACACCGGCGGCCTCGACCGGAACCGGCAGCGGCGCCTTCGCGGCGCTCAGCGATGCGACGGTCGCCTCAAGGGCGGCCAGCCGCTCGGCCATCACTTCCTGCTCCTCGCGGGCCTTGGCGGCCATGGCGCGGACAGCCTCGTATTCCTCGCGGCTGACCACGTCCATCCGCGACAGAACACGTTCGAGCTGGGCACGAAGCTGGCCTTCGGCCTCTTCGCGCAAGGACGAGAAGGCGCCGAGAGCGCCACCCGCCACACGGGCGAGATCGTCCAAAATCCTGTTGTCCACCTGCATCGCTCTGACTTCCGGTTACCGTTCGTTCATTATGGACGCCGCGCGCGGCGACTTCAACGCCCTTGGCCGTGTGGGCAGGCCGTCAATTTCGCCGGGGCATTATTTGGGCCGGCCGTCATTTCGCGGGGACCGCGTTGAAGCGGTCGCGCAGCGCCTTCAGGTCCAGGGTCTGGGTCGGGCCGGCCCAGGGGCCGGTCATGCGCAAGGTCAGTGGCGGCAGGTCGCCGTCCGTCTTCACCTTCAGGGTCAAACCCAAATCCACCTCCTCCTCGGCCAGCGAGACGGTGCCGGCCAGCGTGCCGTCGGCCGGCGCGGTGGTCAGGCGAGCATCCTCGGTGCGGATCACCCCGTTGTCGATGGCGAAGCGGGCGTCGAGCCGGTCGAGCTTCGTCTCTCCGCCCTGGAGCGCGCCGGCGACCGCGGTCAGCACCTCCTGCGTGCGCTCCACCCCGGCAAGGCGGCTGCGCAATGCCGCGAGGTCGACACCGCGCAGCACGCCGCCCGACGCCACCGCCCGGCCGCGGCCGGTCAGGCTGCGGAGCAGCGCATCGCCATGGCCGCTGCCCGACAGGGTCACGTCGAGATCGACTGTGCCGCCGCTGAGGCCGAGCCCGGTGAGGCCGGACAGCGCATTGCCCGTGTCGGCCTTGATGACGGTGAGATCGGCGTCGAGCTTCGGCGCCTGCCCGGCCGCCGTGGCGAGACGGCCGCTGAGGCCGATCTGGCCGCCCTGCCACTCGCCGTCCAGCTGCTCCAGTGTTGCGACGCCCTTGGACAGGGTCGCCCGCAGCGCCGGCTGGGCGATGCGCTGCCCGCCCACTGTCAGGGAGGTGGAGGTCAGGCCGAGGCGGCCGTCCAGCGACTGCATCCAGGCGAGGTCGGACAGCGGGTCGGCCGGCGTTGCGGCGGGATCGCCAGCGGCGGAGGCAGGACGACCGGCGCCGTCGCCGACCAGCGGGGCGTTGCGCAGCCGGTCGAGGTCGAGGTCGCCGGTCTGGATGTCGGCCTGGAAGGCGGGGCGTTCAGCCTTGCGGTCCAGCACCAGCTTGCCGCGCAGGGGCACGCCGGCGACCAGCCCCTGGAGGTTGTTCAGGGCAGGAGACGCCGCCGAACCCGACAGCTCGCCATAGAGATCGAGCGGGCCGTAGGCGCGGGCCAAGCCGGTGTCGGTGAACAGGGCGGCGATCCGCCCCATCTCCGGATGGGTGAGGCGCAGCTTGAGGTCGGCGCTGGGCGTGCGGTCCAGCCCGAGCAGAACGCCGCCGGCCTCCAGCGTGCCGCCGAGCATGCCGGCCGAGGCCTCCACCGCCAGCCGCTCGCCATCGCCGGCCAGCCGCGCCTTGGCGCTGACGGCACCCAGCCGCTCCGGCACCGGCAGGCCGCGCGGCCAGGACACCGCACTGGGCAGGCCGCCCAGCGACTTGGCATCGGCCGTCAGGGCGAGATTCACGCCGCGCAGCGGGATCAGGCTGGCGACCTGACCGTCGATGCGGGCCTGGAGGCCGGCGATGTCGTCCACCTTGGCCTCGCGCACCGTCAGCGCACCGGAGGCGACCGTGGCGTCGAGGCGCAGCCCCTGCACCGGCAGCCCGCCCACCGTCAGCTGCCCGACCCGCAGATCGAGGTTGGCGTCGGCAATGCCGATCATGCGCTGCGGTGTCTGGGCGGAACCGGTGGAGCCGTTGGCGGTCCCATTGCGCGGGCCGACGGCGCGGTTGGCCGGCTGCGCAGCGGTCTGGGAGGGCCCCTGGGAAGGCGCCTGGGCGGTCGTGGGATCGGCCGGCAGGTAGCCGTCCAGATTGAGGCGGTCAAGTTCCAGCCGGGCGCCGAAGGCGGGTCGGCCGCGGTCGACATAGGCGATGGCGCCGCTGAGGCGGCTGCTGTCGAAGCGGAAATCGAGGCCCGACAGCTCGAAGCGGTCGGCATGGCCCTGGAGACGGCCCGACAGCGAGGCTCGGCGCAGCCGGTCGGCCGGGACGCCGCGCAGGTCGAGCTTCGCCCAGTCCAGCAGGGCGCGCAAATTGTCGGCGTTCGCCTCCATCCGCACGTCCAGCGTCGGCTGGCCGCCCGGCGTCGTCACCTCCCCCGCCGCGACGAAGTCGGAGCCGCCGGGCAGAAGCGCGCTGATCCGGTCGATGTTCAGCCGGCCGCCGGAGAGGCTGGCCTCGATCCGGCCCTGCCGCACCACGCCGCGGTTGTAGGCGATGGCGTCGACGGCGACATCCAGCTTGGCCTCCACCCCGGCCGGCAGCACGAGGGACAGGGATTGCGCCTTGCCGCCGCCGGAAGCGTCCGTGGTGCCGGACGCGGCGGATGGGGCGGACGCGATGTTGCCGCCGTTGCGCGCACCCTGGGCCAGCCAGGCATCGAGGTCGAGACGGTTGACGGCGAGGGTCAGTTCGGTGCGCGGCTCCTCGCGCTTGGCGGGATCGCCGGCGCGGAGCGTGGCATTGCCGGTGGCACGCGTGTCGCCCAGCTGCGCTTCCAGCCCGGAGAAGGTGGCGAGGCTGGTCCCCGCCTCTACCGTCGAGCGCAGGCTGAAGGGCTGGGCCAGTGCCGCCGGGGCCCAGGAGGATTTCGGGGAGTCGATCAGCTTGGCGAAATCGCTGCCCTCGGCGCGCAGATCGCCCTGGACCTTCGACCCGTTCCCGCTGTTGCCGCCGCCGGTCAGGATGCCGGCGAAGCGCAGGGTGGCGTCGGTGTGCGGCATCGACAGGGTTGCGCGCACCGGCACCGCCGCCCCTTCGGTGAAGCGGCCGGCGGTCGCCTCGGCATGCAAGGACAGGCCGCGCAGGCGGAAGTCGCCCTGGATCTGGAAAGGGCCGTTCAGGCTGCCGGCGGCGATGCGGGCGCTGAGGCCCGCCACCGTCTCGGTCCGGCCGTTGCGGTCGTCGCGGTAGATGATCGTGCCGTTGTCGATCAGCACCTGATCGAAGCTGACGGCGGAAACCAGACCCTCGGCCGCCCCCAGCCCGTCGCCGCCGCGGGTACCGGCGGTGGACAGGTCCCAGTTGATGCGGCCGTCCTTCAGCACCTCGACCACGAAGGTGGGTTCGACCAGCGCGATGCTTTCGACCTGGATGCGACCGCCCAGCAGCGGGCCGAGCGCCACCCGGGCGTCGAGCTTCTTCAGGCGCACCATGTCGGGTTCGGCGGCGCCGGCGGCGTTGGCGAGCCGGGCGTCGCGCACCGTCAGCGCCGGCGACGGCAGCAGGGTGAAGCCGACGTCGCCCCGCAACTCCACCTGCCGGCCGGTCACCTGCGACACCCGCTCGGCGATGATGCCCTTGTAGGCGTTCCAGTCGATGAGGCTCGGCGCCGCCAGCAGCAGACCGGCCGAAACCGCCAGTCCGGCCAGTGCAGCGATCAGGATCTTCTTCACCGGGTTTCCGCCTTCCCTGCGACCGGCCCTGTCGTCGGCCGCGCCCCTTTGCCACGTCTACACAAAGACCAGTTCCCCCACCCATCGCACCGTCCGCTTCCGGTGCGCGCCATCCTTCGGTAAGCTAGCGCCCGCAGAAGAAACAAGCAATTTGGGCAATCCCACGGCCAAGTCGGGATCCGCCCGGATTTTTCGCAAAGTTTTTTCGTCCTGCCGCCCGCCGGAATCGGCCGTGCGGCACAGAACCCCCTGAAAACAGCCACCGGAGACCGTGCCATGGGCGACGTGGTCAACCTCAACCGTTTCCGCAAGACCCGCGACAAGGCGGAGCGCACCAGGGAAGCGGAGGCGAATCGGGCCCGATTCGGCCGCACCAAGGCGGAGAAGGAGCGCGACCGCAAGGATGCCGAGCGGCGCACTCAGACTTTGGATGGGCATAAGCTGGACGGGGAGGACTGACCGTATAAGCCGAAAGCACGGCAAAGACCAAGCTGCGGGGTGGGAATAACCTCTGCTTTTTTGTTACTATTGGGTATGCCGATAGTTCCCTATTGCGACTATCGGGGCGGTTGTGTGACAGTGCCGGTCATGGGCGCCGGCCGGCGCTTTCCTAGGCTGATGGGGAGGGCCGTCTTCATGGTCGACATGACGTCTTTTCGCGGTTCGGTGCAGACGCCTCAGACGCAAACCCCCAGCTGGCTGCCGGCAATCCGCTCGGTCGAGATGGACCGGCCCTGGGTCTGGCTGGCGTCGGCCTGGCAGGACATGATGGCCGCCCCAGGCATCAGCTTCGCCTACGGCGCGCTGGCGGTGATCTCCAGCCTAGTGCTGGTGGTCGGGCTGGCGACGCTGGACATGGAATATCTGCTGCTGCCGATGGCGGCCGGCTTCATGCTTGTCGGGCCGCTGTTCGCCGTCGGGCTCTATGAGACCAGCCGCCTGCTGGAGCTGGGCGAACGGCCGACGCTGGCCAAGGTGGTCGCAGCCTATCGCCGCAACGGGGTGCAGATCGCCGGGATCGGCATGGTGCTGATGCTGGCGCTGCTGGCCTGGATCCGCGTCGCCTTCCTGATCTTCGCCCTGTTCTTCTCCGGCGAACCGCCGGCGTTGGACCAGCTGGTCGACCGCATCTTCTTCTCGGCGGAGACCATTCCCTTCCTGCTGACCGGGACGGTGTTCGGCGGGATCATCGCGACGGCGGTGTTCTCCATCGCCGTGGTGTCGGTGCCGATGCTGCTGGACCGTGAGACCGATGTCTTCACCGCCATGGCGACCAGCATCGCGGTGGTGCGCGCCAACGTCAAACCCATGGTCGCCTGGGGCTTCCTGATCGCCCTGTTCATGAGCGCCGGGATGGTCACCGGCTTCCTCGGGCTGGCCATCGCCCTGCCGGTCGTCGGGCATGCCTCCTGGCATTGCTACCGCGATCTGGTCGGCATCGGGCGGTGAGATAGGGCAGCAGCCCACCCCATAAGCGGACAAAGCCCCTCTCCCCCGGCGGGAGAGGGGCTTTTTTCATCCCTTCTTGAAGAAGGCCTCGGCCGCCGATTTCTGCGCCTGCTTGGCGGCGATGGCGGCGCGGGCGCGGACGATTTCCGCTTCCAGCGTGGCGATGTAGGCCTCGATCTCGGCCACGCCCATCACGGTCAGGTCCTTGGGTGCCGGCTTGGCCTTGCGCGGCTCCAAATCCTCGAAACGCTCGTCGATGGCCATGATCGGGTTCCTCCCCCCTGCCGTGTTTTCAGCCCCTTGTCCGGCTTGTCAGGCCGGTTGGGCAAATCTACCTTTCGGGCCGGACATTGCCAAACAGACAAAAACGGAAGGGACGACCGACATGGGTCTAAGCTTGCCCGACAGCATGCGCTGCGTCGAGATCACCCAGCCCGGCGGGCCGGAGATGCTGCGCCCCGCCCGCCGCCCCGCCCCGGTTCCCGGCCCCGGCGAAATCCTGGTGGAAGTCGCCGCCGCCGGCGTGAATCGTCCCGACACGCTGCAACGCCAGGGCCGCTACGACCCGCCGCCGGGCGCATCCGACCTGCCGGGGCTTGAGCTGTCCGGCACGGTGATCGCCATCGGCGAAGGTGTGGAGAGCTGGGCCAGCGGCGACAGGGTCTGCGCCCTGGTGGCCGGTGGCGGCTATGCCGAATATTGCGTGGTGCCGGCGGTGCAGGCCCTGCCCGTGCCGGGCCCGCTGTCGATGGTCGAGGCGGCGGCGGTGCCGGAAACCTTCTTCACCGTCTGGACCAACGTGTTCGAGCGCGGCGCCCTGAAGCGCGGCGAGACCCTGCTGATCCATGGCGGATCGAGCGGCATCGGCACCACCGCCATCCAACTGGCCAAGGCCTTCGGCGCGACGGTGTTCAGCACCGCCGGCAGCGACGACAAGTGCCGCGCCTGCGAGGAGTTGGGTGCCAACCGCGCCATCAACTACAAGACCGAGGATTTCGTCGCGGTCATCCGCGAGGCGACCGGCGGTCGCGGCGTCGATGTGGTGCTGGACATGGTCGGTGGCGACTACATCGCCCGCGACATCGACATCATGGCGGTGGACGGCCGTCACGTCTCCATCGCCTTCCTGCAGGGGGCGAAGGTGTCGCTGAACATGGCTCCGGTGATGACCAAGCGGCTGACACTGACCGGATCGACGCTGCGCGCCCGCCCGGTTGCGGAGAAGGGCCGCATCGCCGCGGCCTTGCGTGAGCATGTCTGGCCGCTGCTGGAGACCGGCGGCATCAAGCCGCAAATCCACGCCACCTTCCCGCTGGAACAGGCGGACGAGGCGCACCGGCTGATGGAAAGCAGCGCGCATATCGGCAAGATCGTGCTGACGGTGGGGCCGGACGCAGCCTGATTTTGCGCTTTTCTTCGCCGCTGCGGCGCCGTCGGGCTTGCCATCCGCTGCCAAGACAGGTTAGCAGAGGCGAGCGGGCGGCCGGGATTTCCCGGTGCGCCTGCGCAAGCATGCTTACGCGGACCGGTATTCGCCCTATATCGTGGTGACGAGAATGGGGCGGCTGCCCCCGGAGTCGCGAAGCCGGGTCGCAAAGCCGTCCCCGCGCCGCATAACCAGTTTGAACGGCCGGCCGCACCACCCGCCAGCGGGTGCGGCCGGTAAAGAAGTTTGTCAGGAGGGATGATGGCTCTGCCCTTGATGCCGAAAGCGACAGCCGTCTGGCTGGTCGAGAACACGTCCTTGTCCTTCGAGCAGATCGCCGCCTTCTGCGGCATGCATTCGCTGGAAGTCCAGGCCATCGCCGACGGCGAGGTCGCGGTCGGCATGGTGGGGCTGGACCCCATCGCCAACGGCCAGCTGACCAAGCAGGAGATCGAGCGCTGCGAGAAGAATCAGGACCTGCGCCTGAAGCTTCTGGTCGCCGACCTGCCGCAGGTCGCCTCCCGCTCCAAGGGTCCGCGCTACACCCCGATCACCAAGCGCGGCGACAAGCCCGACGCCATCGCCTGGCTGCTAAAGCACCATCCGGAGCTGTCGGACGCCCAGGTCTGCCGCCTGATCGGCACCACCAAGCCGACCATCGCCGCGGTGCGCGACCGCACCCACTGGAACGTCGCCAACATCAAGCCGCGCAGCCCGGTGATGCTGGGCCTCTGTTCCCAGCGCGAGCTGGAAGAGGCGCTGGCGCTGGCGATCCGCCGCGGCGGCGTGCCGCGTGCCCCGGAGGATGCCGCCGAAGACTTCTACGGCGAAGGCCGCGAGGACGACCGCTATTCCGAACAGGAAGACGCGCACTGAGGGGGGTATCCCTCTCCCCGAGCGGGAGGGGGAATACCGCTTGATGAGAGCTTAGAAGCCGGCCATGACCGACCCCACCATCCCTCCGCCCCGCCTCGTCGTCGGCATCAGCGGCGCGTCGGGAGTGATCTACGGCATCCGCGTGCTGCAGACGCTACGGCGGATCGGCGTCGAATCGCATCTGGTGGTCAGCCGGTCGGCCGAGGTCACTCTGGCGCATGAAACCGCCATGAAGGTGGCCGAACTGCGGGCGCTGGCCGATGTCAGCTATGCCGCCGCCGACATCGGCGCGGCCGTGTCCAGCGGCAGCTTCCGCACGCTCGGCATGGTGGTCGCCCCCTGCTCCGTCCGGACGATGAGCGAGATTGCCAGCGGCGTCACCTCCACCCTGCTGACGCGGGCGGCGGACGTGGCGCTGAAGGAACGGCGCCGGCTGGTTTTGATGGTGCGGGAGACGCCGCTGCATCTGGGTCACCTGCGCACCATGACCGCGCTGGCCGAAATGGGGGCGGTGATCGCGCCGCCGGTCCCGGCCTTCTACGCCAAACCGCAGGGCATCGACGATCTGGTCGACCATTCCGTTGGCCGGGTGCTGGACCTGTTCGGGCTGGACGCCGGAAACCTGCGGCGCTGGGGCGAACGTCAGGGAGACACCTGACCCGCGACGGTCGCCTAACAGGTGGCTTGGAGCGCGGGCGCAATGCCATTATACCGCTGTCGATGCACCACGACGCGGAACCGGCATCGCCGCCGGCCGGCAAAGGGGAAAAGCCCATCATGCCCTTCAGCAGCAAACCGTCCGAGCCCATCCGCCAGCTTCTTGCCGGCATCAAGGCATTCCGCGCCCGCTATTACGAGCGACGCCCCGACAGCATGCGGCAGCTGGCGACCGAAGGGCAGCACCCGGAAGTCCTTCTGATCGGCTGCTCCGACAGCCGCGTCGACCCGGCGCTGCTGACGATGGCGGAACCCGGCGAGATGTTCGTCGTGCGCAACGTCGCCAACCTCGTCCCGCCCTACCAGCCCGACGGCGCCTATCACGGCACCTCGGCCGCCATCGAATATGCGGTCAAGGCACTGAAGGTGTCGGAGATCATCGTGCTGGGCCATGCCAAGTGCGGCGGCATCCAGGGCCTGATCCGGCTGCGCGCCGGGCAGAAGGCGGAGGACGATTTCGTCTCCCCCTGGGTGTCCATCGCCGGTTCCGCGCTCGACCCCTATGTCGGACCGGAAGGCTCCGAACAGGCGCGCGCCGATGCGGAGAAGCTGCAGAACACCCCGGCGGTGATCGAACGCGCCGCGGTCCGCGCGTCGGTCGAGAACCTGATGACCTTCCCCTTCGTGCGCGAAGGGGTGGAGGCCGGCACGCTGAACATCCATGGCTGGTGGTTCGACATCGAGTCGGGCGAGATGTGGGCGATCCATCCCGTCACCCGACTGTTCCAGCCGGTCGAGTGAGCGGCTCGGCGAGCCGTTTCAGGCCAGGAAGCGTTAACCCGAGCGCCGGCACGGGATTTGCCGGCCCCCTGCCCTGTTGAGGGCGAAGGAAGAACTCTCCTTCGCAATCCTCACAAGGGAAAGGGACTGCCATGAAGACCGCGCTCCGCTTTGTGATCGTCGCCGCCGTACCGCTGGCGCTCGCCGCCTGCAACCAGACCAGCAGCAACAGCGGTGGCGGCGGGCTGTTCGGCAACAGCGGCGGCGGGCTGTTCGGGTCGGGAGATTCCGACTCCTACGCCCGCAACGGCCGCTGCGACGACCCGCGCTACAACACCTCAAACGGCGGCCATGCCGAGTCCGGGACCGACGATTACGACTGCTCCCGCTACGGCAACGGCCTGAAGCGCTGAGCCAGCGCCGCCAGTTCCGCGGCCATGCGCCCGGCGACCGCAGGCCAGTCGCCGGGCGCCGGCTGCCGGAACAGGCGGGCGGTCGGATACCAGGGGCTGTCGTCACGGCCGGTCAGCCAGCGCCAGTCCGCCGAGAAGGGCAGCGCCACCCAAAGCGGCACGCCCAGCGCGCCGGCGAGATGGGCCGGCCCGGTGCAGGACGACACAACCAGGTCCAGGTTCGCCATGATCGCCGCGGTGTCGGCGAAGTCCGAGATGGCGGACCCCAGATCGGTGAAGCTCTCCGGCAGGACGCTCTCGGCGAGGCCGGCACGTCCAGGCCCCATCTGCAATCCATAGAACCGGCAGCCCGGCACATCGAACAGGCCACGCAGACCGGCGAGCCTGGGCGAGCGCTCCTCGTCGCCGAGAAACCGCGGGTTGCCGGCCCAGACGACGCCGACACGCAGCGCGTCCTGCCGCCCCAGCCGCTTCCCCCAGCGGGTGACCCGTACCGGGTCGGGGCGCAGATAGGGGATATCGGAGGGCACGCTGTCGAGGCCGGTGGCAAAGGCGTGCGGCAGGCTCATCAGCGGACATTCGAGATCGAAGGGCGGCAGCGGATCGCCACGGGCGATGACCTGTGCCGCCCCCTCAAGCCCGGCCGTCAGGGGCAGCAGGGGCCGCTGCACCTCCAGCACCACCCGGCCGCCATGGGCCGCCACCAGCGGGACATAACGCAGGAACTGCAATGTGTCGCCCAGCCCCTGTTCGGCATAAAGCAGGATGGTGCGACCGTTCAGCGGCTCGCCCTGCCATTGCGGTTGAGGGAACGGCCGCCAGGGCGGATCGGCATGGCTGTCGCGGCGGCGCCAGTCGAACTCGGGCCAGCCGCGCCGGTAATCGCCGACCATCAACCGGGCGAAGCCGAGATTCCAGTGCAGACCGACATCCTGCGGCCGGTCGGCCAGTGCGTGTTCAAACGCGACGGCAGCCTCCGCCGGGCGGGCCATGGCGATCAGGGCGATGCCCCGCGCCGCATGGACCGACGGGCCGGGTCGCAGGCGCTCCGCCATGGCGAAGGCGTCCAGCGAGTCCGGGAAGCGGGCGAGCTTGGCCAGGACGGCGCCCAGCACCTCCCACGGCTCGGCGGCATTGCGGTCGAGGGCCAGCGAGTCACGGGCGGCGGACTCGGCTTCCGCCCAGCGGCGTTGGGCTGCCAGGGCCGCGGCAAGGGTCGCATAAGCAACAGCGGACCGGACATTCAGACTCAGCGAGCGACGGGCGCAGCGTTCGGCCGACCGCGCATCGCCGCAGGACAGCAGGGCGGCGGCCCGGTTCGCCAGCGCGTCGGCATGGTCGGGCGCCAGGGCCAGCGCATGGCCGGCGGCCGTCAGCGCGGCCGGCACCTGCCCCAGCCTGCGCAACGCACCGGCGCGACTGGCATGGGCATCGGCGAGGTCCGGCATCAGGCGCAGCGCCCGGCCATAGTGCCGCACGGCGTCGTCGAGGGCGCCGGCGGACTGCTCGACACCGGCGAGGTTCGACAGCCCGCCGGCCCCGTCGGGACGCAACGCCACCGCAAGGCGCAGGCACCGATGCGCCTCCGCCTGCCGGCCGGTCTGGGCGGCGAGCACCCCCAGAAGCTGCATGGCGTCGGCATATTCGTGGTCGGCACCGAGGATTCGGCGGTAGATGTCCTCCGCCTCTGCCACACGGCCCGCCTGATGGTGGTCCAGCGCGATCAGCAGAGCCTGCGACAAAGTAACCATCGGGACTCTTGTGAAGTGATGGAGGGAGTAACGGGCTTGCTGCCAGGAACGGGATCATGCCTCTTCGAAACCCGTCCGGTCCAGCCGGGCCTGTGCCTGAAATCGTCGCAAACGGTCACAGAATTGGGATTTTCCCTGGATTGTCATGACGCTGACGCATCGTTATTGTCCGCGCCGTTCTTCGAGGAGCGGATCATGACCACCCGCCCAATCCGGGCACTCTGCCACTCCGGCCTTCGCCGGGTTATTCTCGCCGCCGCCCTGACCGTCTGTTTCGGGACCGCCGCCGTACAAGCCAATGAAGGCGCCAAGCCGAACGGCTGCCCGTGGTCCCAGGACGTGACGCTGGAGATCAACGGCAAGACGCTGACGCTGAAGCAGGATGTCTTCACCACCACCAGCGCCGAACCGATCGAGATCGAGGCTTTCAAGGTCGTCCCGCTGGTCGACCAACTGAAGCTGCGCATCATCGGCCCGAAGGGGCGCGAGTGGGAGGCGGCGCTGACCCGTCTGGTCAGCGGCAAGCGGTGCAGCGCCTTCTATGCCGGCAAGCCGGTGCTGGTGTCCAACACCGTGCGCGATCCGAACGAGCTGATCCTGAACCGGTAGGTCAGTTCCCCAGCACGTCCGGCAGCACCCTTACCAACTCCTCCAAAGCCGGGTCGCCGCCGGGCACCAGCAGCACCATGTTGGCGGCGGCGAGTTCCACGCCGCCGCCCGGCTGCGGGGTGAAGCCCGCCGCGGCGAACAGGCGGTCCTGCTGGACCCGCTCGGCCTCCAGTTCCGCGGCCTTCATGCGGCGATAGAAGGCGTCGTCCTCCGCCTTGGCACGGCGGCGCAGAGCGCGCAACGGACGCACAACCTCCTCCCGCCAGCCGGCGACCGCCCCGTCGATACGGGTCAGTTCATCGGCCGACAGGCGGATGCCGCATTCCAGGCCGGCCCAGGCGGCGAACAGCAGCACATTCACGTCGACCCCGCACCGGTCCTGAAGGGACAGGCAGCAGGCCGGCACTCCCGGCCGCCCATAGACGGCCAGGGAGAAGTCCCAGAAGGGATTCGCCGGCATTTCGCCCATCGCCTGGATCAGTCGCCGAAGCTGATGTTCAGGCCGCGGGCCGTCTTCACCAGCGCGCCGTCCAGCTCGACGCAGGAGTAATGCTCGATCGCCTCGGTGATCGGTACGTCGATGACGCCGCGGTTCGACCAGGCGACCATGCGGTTGAACTTGCCCTCCGCGATCAGGTCGACGGCATGGACGCCGAAGGCCGAGGCGATCAGGCGGTCGCGCGGGCTGGGCATGCTGCCACGCTGGACATGGCCAAGCACGGTGACGCGGGTTTCGGCTCCGGTGGCGTCGGCGATCTTCTCGCCGATATAGTCGCCGATGCCGCCATAGCGCTTCTCGCCGCCCTGAAGGATCTTCTTGACCCCGGTGCCTTCCAGCGTCTTCACCGCCTCCGACACCACGACCAGGGCGAAGTTGCGGCCGGAGTCGCGGACGCTCTGGATTTTGGCGGCGATGCTTTCGATGGAATAGGGGATCTCCGGGATCAGGATCACGTCGGCCCCGCCGGCGATGCCGGCCGCCAGCGCGATGTGGCCGGCGTCGCGGCCCATCACCTCCAGCACCATCACGCGGTGGTGGCTGGCGGCGGTCGGTTGCAGGCGGTCCAGCGCCTCGACCGCCACGGCGACGGCGGTGTCGTAGCCGACCGATACCTCGGTCTTGCCCAGGTCGTTGTCGATGGTCTTGGGCACGCCCACCATTGGGAAGCCGCCCTTCTGTGCCAGCTTGTGCAGGATGGCGAAGCTGCCATCGCCGCCGATGCCGATCAGCGCGTCCAGCCCGAGTTCGCGGTAGCCGCCGATGATCTCGTCGGAGCGGTCCTTCAGCGTGCCGTCGGGCATCGGATAGGCGAAGGGGTCGCCGCGGTTGGTCGTGCCCAGGATGGTACCGCCCTGGCGCATCATGTGGCCGTCGACGGAGCCGAGATCGAGCGTCTGGTACTGCACCGGGCGCTGGAGAAGGCCCTGGGTGCCTTCCTTGATGCCCAGCACCTGCCAGCCATAGCCGGTGGCGCGGTGGACCACCGCACGGATGACCGCGTTCAGCCCGGCGCAATCGCCGCCGCTGGTCAGGATGCCGATGCGCTTGCCGGCTTTATTAGGGGCAGTCATTGAGGGTTTCCCGTCCCGTTCGCCTGTTCGTTGAAATGGACCACCATGTTACCGGAACAGAACTTTCCCGCAATCGTTGCCCGCATCCGCAAAGGGGGCATTCCGCCGGCCACATTCTCTCTGGCGCGACGACAGGCATGCCAAAGGGCCGAGCCGGTGGTTTGCCGGTGCCGTGCCGTCGGAAATCTGGTATAGTCCGGCCCGCCCAGCCAAGGGTCACCCGCAAGAGCACCCCCGTCCCACCCGGGGCAACGGCCATTCCTAACGGGCGCGATGAACGAGCAAGAGATTTTGAAGGAAAAGCTGGCGAGCTTGCGCAGCGAGCACCGCGACCTGGACGATGTCATCGCCAGGCTGGCCGAACGCGCGCCTTATGACCAGTTGCAGATGCAGCGGCTGAAGAAGCGCAAGCTGATGCTGAAGGACCAGATCATGGTCCTGGAGAGCCGGCTGCTGCCGGACATCATCGCTTAACGGGACACGCAACGCGCGTTAGGCCGTCATCCCCGCGAAGGCGGGGATCCAGAACTCCGGGTCAAGCGTTTCGAGAGGCTGGATTCCCGCCTTCGCGGGAATGACGGTCGGCTTGAATGACGGGCTGGCCGGGAACTGACGCGTCACCCCTTTTTCGGCACCGTGAAGAACTGGATGCCCATCTGAAAGCTGCGGGCGATGTTCTCGGCCTTGCCGATCAGGAAGTTGGCGCCTTCTGCCGGCAGGACCTCGTGGGCGGTCTGGCGGAACAGGCCGAGCCAGCGTTCGAAATGCGGCGGCTCCAGCCCCAGCGAGATGTGGACTGGCATCGGACGCCCGTCGTAGCGCTGGGTCAGCAGGGCGATGGACGACCAGAAATCCATCATCTTGCGCAGATGCGGCTCCCAATCGGTGATGGCGCGGCCGAAGATCGGACCAAGCTCCTCGTCCTTCATGATCTTGCCGTAGAAGGTCCGCACCAGCGTCTCGATCGACGCCTCGTCGATGCCGACGGCGGCCATCCGTTCCTCCGCCATGGCGGCGCGGATGTCGCGGTGTTCCTTGCGCTGGGTGTCGCCGAGGTCTTCGCCGGAAACGGAGTCGGTCATGCGATGGGTCCGCCAAGTGAATTGAGCAGGGTCTATCCAGTCCATATAAGGCGGCACCATAAGTGGAACCATGTTCCGCCGGAAGGGCCGGAATGTCGCAGCCGCAGGGTGGGATTCGCGGGACGCAAACGCCAAGGAGCGGCGCCGCCTCTGGACAGAAGCCCGACTCTTCCTATAATGCGCCGCTTTCCGGACCTTGAGGAAAGCGCCAGGCCGTGACCGCCGACCACTCCCCCAACAGCACCGCTTCGGCTACCGGCGCCCAGCCGCTGGTCGGCATCATCATGGGCAGCCAGTCCGACTGGACGACGATGAAACACGCTGCCGACACGCTGGCGGCGCTGGGCGTCCCGCACGAGGTCCGCATCGTTTCCGCCCACCGCACCCCGCACCGGCTGGTGGAATACGCCACCACCGCCAAGGCGCGCGGGCTGAAGGTGGTGATCGCCGGGGCCGGCGGCGCCGCCCATCTGCCGGGCATGGCCGCGTCGATGACGCCGCTGCCGGTCTTCGGCGTGCCGGTCGAAAGCCACGCGCTGAAGGGCATGGACAGCCTGCTGTCCATCGTGCAGATGCCGGGCGGCGTGCCGGTCGGCACGCTCGCCATCGGCAAGGCCGGCGCCATCAACGCCGCCTTGCTGGCCGGCTCGGTCATTGCCCTGATGGACCCGGCGGTGGCCGACGCGCTGGACGGCTGGCGCGCCCGCCAGACCGCCGCGGTCGCCGAAGCCCCCGTCGACGATCCTGCCTGACAACTGGCCTGATAACTGGCCCGGACAACTTGAAAGCCTCACCGTCATGACCGGCACCCCATCCGGCACTCCCCTGCCCCGCCTCGCCCCCGGCTCCACCATCGGTATGCTGGGTGCCGGCCAGCTCGGCCGGATGACGGCGCTGGCCGCGGCACGTCTGGGCTACAAGACCCATGTCTATGCCCCGGACGCGGCCGACAGCCCGGCGGCGCAGGTCAGCGCCGCAGCGACCGTTGCCGGCTGGGACGATCTGGAGGCGCTGGAGCGCTTCGCCCGCTCGGTCGATGCGGTGACGCTGGAGTGGGAGAATGTGCCGGTCGCCACGGCCGAGCATCTGCGTCGCTTCACCAACCTGAACCCCGGCCCGAACGTGCTGTCGGTGGCGCAGGATCGCATCGCCGAAAAGAGCTTCGTCAACGCGCTGGGCATTGCCACCGCCCCCTGGCGCGCCGCCAGCAGCGCCGCGGAGGTTGCCCGCGCGGTGGCCGAGGTCGGTCCGCGCTGCGTTCTGAAATCGACGCGGCTCGGCTATGACGGCAAGGGACAGGCCCGGTTGAACAGCGGCAGCGATCCGGCAGCGGCCTGGGCCGGCATCGGCGGCGGCAAGCCCGGCGTGGAGGGCATTGTGGAAGGCTTCGTCACCTTCGCCTGCGAAGTGTCGGTGATCGTCGCCCGCAGCGGCGACGGCGCGATGGTCGCCTATCCGGCGGTGGAGAACCGGCACAAGGACGGCATCCTCGACGTCACCGTCGCGCCCGCCGCACCGGACAAGGTGTCGGCGGCAACCGCGGCGGAGGCCGACCGCATCGCGCGGCGCATCGCCGAGGCCCTGGATCTGGTCGGCGTGCTGGCGGTGGAGATGTTCGTCACCGCCGACGGCGCCGTGCTGGTCAACGAGATGGCGCCGCGCCCGCACAATTCCGGCCACTGGACGATGGACGCCTGCGCCACCTGCCAGTTCGAACAGCTGGTCCGCGCGGTCTGCGGCCTGCCGCTGGGCTCGGTGGAGCGGGTGGCCGATGCCGAGATGACCAACCTGATCGGCGACGACGTGCTGAGCTGGCCGGATCTGCTGGCCGAACCCGGCGCCCGCCTGCACCTGTACGGCAAGGCGGAAGCCCGGCCCGGCCGCAAGATGGGCCACGTCAACCGGCTGTTCCCGCGGCGCTGACGCCGGCACCACGGCAAAAGCCGAAAGGCCCCGCGACCATTACGGTCGGCGGGGCCTTTTTCATTTGGATGGGGGGCTCGGTCCCGTCGCCACCGAAGTACAGCCACTGCACGCGCTGCGCCGGTGGATGGACATCACCGGTTTCTCGACCGCGACGGGACGGCTGGAGAATGACGGTTGAGCCTGCCCGGCTCAAGGCAGAAAAAGCGCAACCTGAAGGCGCAAGCAGCGTACCGCTTCGAAGACAACCAGACGGTGTTTCGGGCTCCAGCCGGATATGGCGCCGCTCACAACGGGTATGACACCCCACAGTCGGGCAAATCCGCGGTCCTCAGGAAGCGGGCATTCCATCGCCACAACCTTTCGGAGGTAATCACCGGCCGGCGTTCGGAATAAGCCTGATTTCCGCTTTTTGGTTGCGGTTCCGACATTTACGTTCAGCCAACGGTAATCGGGCGCATAGCCCACATTGCTGAACAGATATCACCTTTTATAACAAACATATCGGCAGCCGGCATGAGAAGGCTGAGACAATAAGCCAATCTGGAGATCCGAAATGCGCTTTCCAGTTCTCGACGGCTGGCGCGGCTTATGCGCTTTGTTCGTCGCACTATTTCATTTCAACGCCGCAGGGCATTTCTACCTCGTTCCGTTCGTTCGCGGCAGCTATTTGTTTGTGGACTTCTTTTTTGCTCTCAGCGGTTTCGTCATCACCCACGCCTATATCCACCGCCTGAACTCGACCGCGGACGGCAGGCGTTTTCTGGTGAGACGCCTTGGCCGGGTCTGGCCGCTGCATGCCGCCACCCTGATTGCCTTCATTCCGCTGGAGATCGTGAAGGCACTGGCGGTCAGCGGCGAGACGGCGGCCTTCACCGCCCGCTTCGCGCCGTCCTCCATTCTCAGCAACCTGTTCCTTGTGCACTCCCTGGGTATCGAGGACGGGTTGACCTGGAACATTCCGAGTTGGTCGATCAGCGCCGAGTTCCTTGCTTACGTCAGCTTCGCAGCGCTCTGCCTGCTGGCCCGCCGCAGATGGCTGGTGACGGTATCGGCGGTGGCGCTATCGGCTGCCGGTGCCTTTGTGGTCATGGGATGGTCGGACCAATACATAGACACCAGTTTCGACTTTGGATATTTCCGCTGCCTCTATGGCTTCTTCACCGGCCATGTGGCGTATCGGCTGTTCCAGGCGGCCCGCGATGCCGGATTGCCCAGACTGCCGATGCGGCTGCCAATAGCCGGTTTACTCGAAGGTCTCAGCCTTGCCGCGGTCGTCGTCTTCGTCGCCACAGCCCGCGGGAATGCCCTGTCCTATGCCTCACCGCTGCTGTTCGGTTTGATCGTCTGGGTGTTCGCCTTCGAAGGCGGAGTTTTTTCACGGCTGCTGGCAATGCGGCCCCTCCAATGGCTGGGCGCCCGCTCCTACTCCGTCTACATGGTGCATGCGCTGGTCATCGCGCTGTATGAGAAGGCGGCGGTCGCGATGCAAAGGCTGTCGGGCCAGCCGATGTTCGTCGAGCAGGCGACCGACGGTGCCGAAGACCGGCTGATTTCCTTCGGTTCCACCTGGATGACGGATCTTCTGGCACTCGCCTATCTGGGCACGGTGGTCGCGGTCGCCAGCCTGACCTACCGGTTCGTGGAGATACCCGGACAATCCAGCTTCAACGCACTGCTGCTGAAGCGGCGAAAGTCCGCGGTCCGGCCGGCGGCGATGGAAGTTACCTGACCTTCTAACCATGATGCATGGCGAGGCGACTCCGGTGGAAAAGACCCGATAGGGCCGCCGGCTCATGCCGGATACCATCGACAACGGTCATTCTGATACCGGAACGATTTCGTCAATCTCCTGGTAACGTTATTTATCGCAACCATGAGCACCCGGCGAAGTTACTCCCGGTAGTTCGCATTTGCGAGATAGATGTCTCAAATTGTCGCGTCCAAGTCGGACGAAGGTCATTTCCCATCGATGCGGCTTTTATCTCGTATCGATATTGGTTACTCTCTGTTGCATTCAGGAAGAAACTCTATAAACTTTGATGTAATTTGTAGCCGGATGACGATGCCCTTGTCGCAGGAAAGCGCAGGTCGCTCCCCTTCCCCGATCGGACCGGCCGTCACCCCGGCCTCCGGCGCGGCCGGTCATCGCCGTCCACAGTCCAGCCGCGACCGCGACCGCTTCGTCGGCTTTGCCTTCGCCGCCGCCGATCTGCTGATTGAATCGGATCCCCAGGGCAACATCCTGTTTTCCGCCGGTGCCCGCTGCCGGCTGACCAAGGGCGAGGTCGGCGGGCTGGTCGGCAGCAACCTGATGGAGGTTGTGGCCCCCGGCGACCGCAAATACGTCCATGTCCTGTTTGACCGCATCCGCGAAAAGGCGCGGATCAAGCCGTCGCGCGTGATGTTCCAGGCCTTCGACGGTCAGCAGTTCCCGGCACTGCTCGGCGGCTGCCGGCTCGACTCCTGTCCCGGTTCCCTGTTCCTCACCGTGCTGCTGACCGCTCCGGCCCGTGGTAATGGCGGCAGTGGGGCTGTCACGGCGGCCCAGGGTGAACTGCTCGACCAGTGCGGCTTCGCCGGCATCTTGGAGGAGCGCATCCACGCCGCGCGCGAACGGGGACTGGAGCAGGGGCTGACCCTGCTGCTGGTCGAGGGGTTGCAGGCGATGGTGGACTCGATGCCGGAGGGAGCGGCGGCCGAGGTGCGCGAGGGCATCGACGCCTATCTGCGCGGCATCTCCGCCGACGGCGACAGCGCGGGGCAACTGACCGGCGACCGCTACGGCATCGTGCATGCCGCCGACATCGACGGGCGCGAGGTGCAGGGCCACATCGCCCAGATCATCGAGGCGGCGGGCGGTGCCCTGCCCGGCGGCATCCGGTCCTGGACGCTGGACATGGCCGACGACCGGCTGGACGCCGCGGATGCCGCCCGCGCGCTGGTCTACACCGTGCAGGCCTTCGCCTCCGCGCAAGGCGGCGAGTTCACCATCTCTAGCCTGGAGGATGGTGCCAACCGCCTGATGGCCGGGGCGGTGGAGCGGATCGGGCAACTGCGCGCCACCATCGACAACCGCGACTTCATCGTCGTTTACCAGCCGATCGTCGACATCGGCACCGGCGCCGTCCACCATCTGGAGGCGCTGACCCGGGTCGAAGGGACGAGCTCGCCGGCCGATTTCATCACCTTCGCCGAGGATGTCGGGCTGATCTACGACTTCGATCTGCTGCTGACCCGCACGGTGCTGGACACGCTGCAGGAGTTCCGCAAGGAACCGAAGCTGCCCGACGTGGCGATCAACCTGTCGGCCAAGACGCTGATGAGCCCGATCTTCTTCAAGCAGTTCCAGGCGGTCGTCGCCCCCTACGGCGATCTGGCCGCGAAGCTGCTCATCGAAGTGACGGAAACCGTCGTCGTCACCGACATCGCCAAGCTGAACGAGGTGTTGCAGAAGCTGCGCGAAAGCGGCTTCCGCATCTGCCTCGACGATGTCGGCGCCGGATCCACCAGCTTCCAGTCGCTGTACGGCATCCAGGCCGACTATGCCAAGATCGATGGCAAGTTCGTCCGCGGTGCCGTGAACAGCCCGCGCGACATGGCAATGCTGCGCAGCATGGTCGATGTCTGCCGCCAACTGGGGCTGGAACTGATCGGCGAGCAGGTGGAGGAGACGGTGCACGCCGAACTGCTGAACGGCTTGGGCGTGTCGTTTGCCCAGGGCTTCCTGTTCAGCCGGCCGTCGAGCGACTTCGCCTATTTCGCCAAGGACTGGTCGAAGGTGCGCAGCGGCGGCAAGGTGCTGCTAAAGGGCTGAGGCGCCGTGATCGCTGGAATGCCGGTACCGTCTCAGGCCAGGGCCGGGGACCGGCCGAAGCCCTCGAACACGCCCATTTCGTCGATGCTGTGGACCTGCTCGAGCCGATTGCGGGCCGCGTTCAGAAGTTCCCGGTTGCGGGCCAGCGTGTCACGGCCGGCATAACCATCGCGCAGGTGAACGCGGTTCAGCAGAGCCTCCGCCTGATCGAGGGCTTCCATGATGGTTAGTGCAGTATCGGCGTTCATTTTCGCCCTCTCGTTCCCTGAGCCGCGCCGACATGCTGTCGTGCGATCCTTGATGAACGGACCTTAGCTGCCGCAACTCGCCATCAGGTAGAGGATATTTGGTCACATGCACAAGAAAACGTGTGGGATTTTATTTATTATTTCGCTTTGCTTGAATCGTTTCTCTCCAACCACTGGGTCTGTACGCGGATGACCTTCTCGGTGGCGGAAAATGCCTGACGGCGGGTGAGAACGAAAACGACGCCGCTGGACGCCGCGATCAGCGGAATGGGACCGATGATCCAGACCAGGGCCGCCAATGCGAAGTAATAGGCGCGGATGCCCCCGTTCAGCGCGACGATGGCCAGGGTCAGCGCCTCGCTGATGGTCTGGGCGATCTCCCGGCGGTCCTGTGGCGGCACCGGCGGCATCGGCGCAGAGCCGATCAGGGCACAGCAGTAATTGTACTGACGCAGCGCCCAGGTGAACTTGAAGAAGCCGAAGGTGAAGATCACCACCATCAGCAGCATCTTGATCTCGAACATCTGGTGCGAGGTCGCAACGGCGAAGGACAGGTCCGATATCAACTGCTGCGCCCGCTCCGCCGCACCGAAGGAGCCGATCAGCCCGGCCAGCACCAGCATGTTGGTGGAGGCGAAGAAGGTGCAGCTGTGCATGGTGTGGCCGAACAGCTGCGCGTCCATGATGCGGTTGTCGCGCTCCAGCATCCGCTCGATCCAGTGGCGGCGCACGATCCGCAGATGCCGGTTCACCACGTTGCGCCCGGCCATCAGATGGTCCTGGGTGACGGTGAAGCCGACCCAGGAACCGATGAACCAGACGAAGGCGATGATGTCGAGCGTGGTGACGTCTGGCGGCATGGCGGCGGGGTCTTGGCAGGGTGATGAGGGGGTCAGGCACCCGTGTACGCCGGCAATGGGCGGGTGTCCACCTGCGGGTATCCGAGAGGCCCCCTACTCCCCGCGCCCCTGCACCGCCTTCAGCACGTGGACGCGGATGGCGCTGGACAGGTTGCCGGTCCGGGTCTGGTCGATCTCCTCGATCAGGGCATTGACCGACAGGCCGCGGGATAGCGCCACCGATTTCAGGGCGTCCCAGAACTCTTCCTCGAGGGAGACGCTGGTGGGATGGCCGGCGATCAGGACCGAACGCTTCTTCATGGTCACGCACGCATCGCAGTGGGAGATGGGGGTGGTCAGAGGAAGGCCGGTGCGGCCGGGATAACTCACCCCCACCCTAACCCCAAGCTTAGCCTGGACCAACCATCCGTTCGGGGCGAACCCATTGATCGAATTGCTCATCCGTCAGGAGTCCGAGTTCCCGCCCGGCCTCCTTTAGACTTGTCCCTTCCTTGTGGGCTTTCTTGGCGATCTTCGCCGCATTGTCATAGCCGATGTGGGGGTTCAGCGCCGTCACCAGCATCAGGCTGTCCGACACCAGCTTGGCGATGCGCTCGCGGTTGGCCTCGATTCCCACCACGCAATTGTCGGTGAAGCTGTTCGCGGCGTCGGCCAGCAGGCGGATCGATTGCAGGACGTTGAAAACGATCACCGGCTTGAACACGTTCAGTTCGAAATGACCGGTGGCGCCGGCGACGGTCACGGTGGTGTGGTTGCCCATCACCTGGGCGCAGACCATTGTCATCGCCTCCGACTGGGTCGGGTTGACCTTTCCCGGCATGATGGAGGATCCCGGCTCGTTCTCCGGCAGCGACAGCTCGCCGATGCCCGAGCGCGGACCGGAGCCAAGCAGGCGGATGTCGTTGGCGATCTTCATCAGCGAGACCGCCAGCGTGTTCAGGTGGCCGTGCACGTCGACCAGCGAATCGTGGGTCGCCAGCGCCTCGAACTTGTTCTCCGCGGTGACGAAGGGAAGGCCGGTGAAGGCCGCCACCTCCTCGGCGAAGGCTTCGGCGAATCCCGGCTTGGCGTTCAGTCCGGTGCCGACCGCGGTGCCGCCCTGGGCCAGCCGGTAGAGCTGCGGCAGCGCGCCCTTCACTCGGCCGATGCCGTAGGAGACCTGGGCGGCATAGCCGGAGAACTCCTGCCCCAGCGTCAGCGGCGTGGCATCTTGGAGATGGGTGCGGCCGATCTTGACGATGTCCTGGAAGGCGTCGGCTTTGGCGTCGAGCGCCGTGCGCAGATGCTCCAGCGCCGGGATCAGGCTGTGCACTATTTCGTCGGCCGCCGCGATGTGCATGGCGGTGGGGAAGCTGTCGTTCGACGACTGCCCCATGTTGACATGGTCGTTGGGATGGATCGGCGTCTTCGACCCCATGGTGCCGCCCAGTCGCTCGATGGCGCGGTTGGCGATCACCTCGTTGGCGTTCATGTTGGTCTGGGTGCCAGAGCCGGTCTGCCAGACCACCAGCGGGAAGTGATCGGCCAGCTGGCCGTCGATCACCTCGTCCGCCGCCTCCATGATGGCGGCCCCGAGTTTCGGATCGAGCACGCCCAGCTTCATGTTGGCGGCGGCGGCGGCGCGCTTCTGGATGCCCAGCGCGCGCACCAGCGGCACCGGCATGCGCTCTCCGCCGATGCGGAAATTCTGAAGCGAGCGCTGGGTCTGCGCGCCCCAGTAACGGTCGGCCGGAACGTCTATGGGGCCGAAGCTGTCGGTTTCGGTGCGGACACCGCTCATGGTCGGACCTTTCCTGATCGCCGCTTTTGGTCACGGGTGGGACGGGTTGCAAATTCCCCCGCCCCGCCTGATCTTTGCGGTGGATCCCGGAACGGCAAGGGCCGGGAATGCGCAGGCCAGGGCCACGCTCCAAGCGGGAGCTTGAGCGACTCGGCGGAAATCCTCGCTATTCACTCGAATTTGTTCTTGTTGCGTTCGCTGTTCTTCCGTACGATTTTCTCAACGATCCGCCGCAAGACCGGCGGCTGTCGACTGTGATTGGGACAGCGATTGGGGGAACAGGATGGACGATCTGGCATACGACCATGTCCGCGCCTTCATTGCCCGGACGCGCGTTGCTGAGATGAAGAGCCGCGGCTGGCGGGTTCTCGGCCCCGGTGAGGAGGGATCCCTGCTGATGGAAGGCCCGATGCTCGCCGGCCGGACCGCGGTTCTGGACGAGCCCATTGGCGGGCTCTTCGACGATCTGATCGCCCGGGCCCTGGAGCGCGCCGATGCCCGCGATCGCACCGCCGCCCGCCGCGCCGCTTGAGCGACTTTTCCGAGAGGCAGCATTTTCAGGGGCTTGCACTTGCCCAACCGGGTTGGCGGGACTGCACCCTTTGATAGTCCCTCCCTCCAATTCCCTCAAGCGATTTGAGCAACCGGGCGTAGCGGCGCGTGTTGTCATCGTGCATGCTACCCGCCAGGGCATCCAACGGTGATCGATAGCAGCAGGTCTTCAAACGTCGTCATAGTCGTTTTGAGGTAACTCTTGCGGAAGGTAGTAGGCAACGCGACCATAGATCGGAAGTACCCCCGAAGATACCACCTGCCGCATAGTCCCGTTAGGAAGTCTTTAACCGACCCGATGGCTTGATAAGGCCATCGGGAACGCTCAGGCCTAGGGAGATTTACATGATCGGCGCCGTCAACTCGAAGAAGATCAACGCCTCCTCCGCGGCCCATATCGCGCTTCTCGACCAATTCATCCGATTGACGCAAGACACCATCGTCGAACAGGACGATGCCTTCGTCCGCGACAGCTTGGTCGATCTTCTGTCGAACCTGCGCAGCGAGCGTGCAGACTACGCCGAGATCATCGGCGTTTCCGCGTTGAACCGCGCCGTCTGATCCCCGCCTTTTACTCTTCCCCGGTACCGACTTCCGCCGCAAGGCCGGAAAGGGCCTCCCCGGTCAGGCGATAGGGAAGCCATTCCTTCATCTGGCGGAAGCCGACCCGGTCGTAGAAGTCACGCGCCGGGTTCCAATCCAGAACGCTCAGATCCACCCGGCGGTAACCGCGCTCTACCGCGCGCTTCGCCACCGCGGCCAGGAGCTTGCGGCCGACGCCGTAGCGCCGGGCGTCGGGCGTGACGTAGAGATCCTCAACATAAAGGCCGGGCCGTCCCTCCCAGGTGGAGAAGTTGCGGAAGGTCAGTGCGAATCCGACAGGCGCGCCGTCCAGTTCGGCGATCAGCGCCTCGAACACCGGCTGCGGCCCCCAGCCGTCGCGGCGGAAATCCTCCTCGGTCGCCTTGACTGCATCGGCCTCGCGCTCGAACTCCGCCAGTTCGCGGACGAAGCGCAGGATGGTCGTGCAATCCTCCTCGACGGCGGGGCGGATGGTGACGGTCGGCATGGGCGGCGGGCTCCCTGATGATTTGCCAAATGGCATTGGGCGCAAAACGAAACGGGGAGCGGACCATAGCCCGCTCCCCGCACTTTCGCATCCCCGTTAAACCGGATGTCGTCAGTCGTCGCCGCCGCCCTTCAGATCCAGGATGCTGCGCAGTTCCTGCACGCGGCGCTCGGCGCTGTGTTCGGCCAGCACCCGCTTGCGCGCCCGGCGGCCGAGGTCGGTCAGGTGGTTGCGCGGCAGCATCATCGCCGTGGTCACGTCGTCGGTCTGGGCGGCGACCAGGATCTCGCGGCCGGGCTCGAAGAAGCTGTCCAGCCCCTCCCACTGATCGGCGACAATGGCAGCCCCGCAGGCGGCGGCCAGGAACAGCCGGGGCGACGGGCACCAGCCGATCCGGCGCTCGTCGTCTCGGGCCAGCGTCAGCGCGAGGCTGGCCGAGGCCAGCACATCGGCATGACGCGCCGGGTCGAGGTCGGGGAAGGTCAGGATGTTGGAGGCGCGCGGCACGCCATCGGGCAGATCGGCGCCGACCAGCGCGAAGCGCCGGCGGGTCAGCCGCTGGGCCGGGTCGATGAAGAAGCTGTCCAGCCCCTCGCGGATGCCGTCCGGCCCACCGACGATGCAGCAGAGATCGGCCAGATACTCCCGCTTGAAGTCGCCGGGCTTGTCGGCCTCCGGCACGATCCAGGGATAGAGCGGGGCCACCGACTCCGCCCCCGCCTTGGCACGGTAGCGGTCCAGCGCCGGCCCGCCGCAGGAGGCGAGCACCATGTCGAAGCCGGCCAGCCCGTCGGCCGGCAGGTGTGCCACCGCCTCTCCCGCTTCCAGTGCCGTCAGGCTGACCGCGGCTTCCGGATCGTAGAGCACGCGGCGCGGTACCTTGGACTGGCGGACAAGGTCGGCGGCAAGGCGGGCGTCCGGCCCCTGCGCCACCACCAGCGCCACGCCGGCATCGTCCGCCTGTGCCGTGGCCGCCAACGCCACCTCGTCCCAGGCGCCGTAGGACAGCACCTCGCCGCCGGGAATGGTCCAGGGGACAGGGGAGCCGGGGCCGGCCCGCTCGACCGCGACGACGCGATGGCCGCGGATCGCCAGCCCATGGATCAGCGCGCGCCAGCGCATGCTGTGCCCGCCATCCTTGCGGTACCCGTTGGTCAAGCCCCCGTTGGTCAAGCCGAGGATCACGATTTTCATGGCGTCGGCACCCTTGGCGTTCCGCGGCGGGAAGCCGCTTCCCGATGGAAGCGCTCCCAGATCAACGCGATTGGAGAAGGTGGTGTTCCGGCTTCCGGCCCCGTCCCGGCAGCCCTGCCCAAGACGACGTCAACCTGGACAAATCCGGCCGGGTTCGGCACCTGGAGACAGGGCTTTGCCGGACGGGGTTTGCGAAAGCGTTGCATTGAAATTTGATATGGACCGGTCCGGCGGCCCTGCAAGCGTATACCCCTCGCAATAGGCGTTTCCCCGACAGGGCTGCCCATTTGACGGTTGAGCCTTGCGGCCGGGGGCCTTAGGGTCACGGCCCGGTTTCCCCTCCGATCACGGTCGAGCGCATGCGACTTCCGTTCCGTCATCCCGCCCGCCTCCTTCTCGCCACCCTGCTGATGGCCGGCTGCCAGAGCACCGGAGCCACCGCCCCGGTCGCAACCGCTGCCTCGGCACCCGGCACTGCGACGGCGGCCGTCCAGCCCGTGGCGCAGCAGCCTGCCTCCTTCCCGGAATGGCTGGCGGCGCTGCGTGCCGAGGCGCTGGGCCAGGGCATCCGTCCGCAGACCTTCGACCGCGCTTTCCAGCGGGTGAAGCTGTCCGACCGCGTCGTCGAACTGGACGGCGCCCAGCCCGAGTTCACCCGGCAAGTGTGGCAGTATTTGGACAGCGCCGTGAATGAAAAGCGCGTCCAGGACGGCCGTCAGAAGTTGCAGGAGCATGCGGCGTTGCTTTCCCGCATCACCCGCCGCACCGGCGTTCCGGGAGAGATCCTGGTCGCCTTCTGGGGGGTGGAATCGGACTTCGGCAAGTCGACCGGAAACTTCTCGGTCATCGACGCGCTGACGACGCTGGCCTTCGAAGGCCGCCGCGCCGCCTATTTCCGGTCGGAGCTGCTGGCCGCCCTGCGCATCCTCGATTCCGGCGACATCGCGCCGGAGCGGATGACCGGCTCCTGGGCCGGCGCCATGGGCCAGACCCAGTTCATGCCGACCGTCTTCCTGCGCAACGCGGTGGATGAGGACAATGACGGCCATCGCGACATCTGGGGCAGCATGCCCGACGTGCTGGCCTCCACCGCCAAGTTCGTGCTGGCCAACGGCTGGCGACCGGGTGAGTCCTGGGGGCAGGAGGTGCAGCTGCCCGACGGCTTCCCCTACGATCAGGCGGAGCTGAGCATCACCAAGCCGCTGTCGGAGTGGCGCCGGCTGGGCGTCCGTCCGGTGGACGGCAGCGATCTGGGCGGCGAAGGCACGGCTTCGGTGCTGGTGCTTGCCGGGCATCGCGGGCCGGCCTTCCTGGTGCGCGACAATTTCCGTGCGATCATGCGCTACAACCCGTCGACCAGCTATTCGCTGGCTGTCGCCATACTGGCCGATCGCATGACCGGCAAGCCCGGCGTCCGTGGCCCCTGGCCGCGCGAGGAACAGGCGCTGAGCCGCGACGAGCGCATCGACCTGCAACAGCGTCTGGCGTCGCTGGGGCTGGAGCCGGGCGCCGCCGACGGCATCGTCGGGGCGAACACCCGCAACGCGGTGCGCCGCTTCCAGGCGTCGGTCGGGGAGATCCCGGACGGCTTCGCCACCAAGGCCCTGCTGGAGCGGCTGCGCCAGCGGTCGTGAGGATAAGGCTCTGACGGGTGGTGGGGCTTATCGCCCAGCTACCCCCTCGCCTCCCATGCCGCCGCGCAGCAGGCCCCAGGCGGCCGGCAGCAGGAACGCTGCGATCCCGGCGCCGACCAGCGCGTCGGGCGCTCCGTCCAGCAGAAACCATGTCGCCGCCAGCCCGGCCAGCCCGGCGAGCAGCGGTAGCACATCCCTGCGCGCGCACAGCCAGATCGCCCGCAGGGTCAGCGTGCCGCGCCGGCCGGCGAACAGCAGGGTCGCGGTCGCCACCGTCACGCCGATGGCCAGCAGCAGGGCCAGGCTGGCGAGCGGCACGTCGGGGATCGCCATGTCGGCGATGCTGCGCCCGGCCGTCACCACCAGAGCCACCGCCGCCACGGCCAGCGCCACACCGTGAAGAGTCGACAGGCGCGCGCGCCAGTCCGGCCGCCGCCCCAGCCCGACCAGCGTCACCGCATGCCCGGCAGCATGGCTCAGCACCAGCAGGGCCGCCGCCCACAGCGACACCGCCTGCGTCGCGTTGGCGCTGGCGAGCAGCAGGGCACCGAGCAGCCCGTTCACCACCATCGCCATCCGCATCGTGTGTTTCAGATCGTTCGACCCGCCGGAGGGGCGGGAGGTCCCACAGCCAAGGGATCCGCCGCCACAGGAACCACCACCGCAACCGCCGTCCATCGCACCATTCCTCCCGAGTGACCGAAGGAAGGAATCATAGGAGCGTGCAGGCCGCACGTCCATATTCATCAGAATTTCCTGATATGAATGTTTCCGTAGCACCGCCGGGAAGTCCGTATCGAAAGAGGTGATTGCTCGGCCGGGCTACTCTTTCGAACGGCTGCGGGGATAACCCTGTCCACCCAACGGTGCATGCCCTGTCTCATTGGTCGCTTACCCGTCCCCCTCCCATGAAAAGAGCGGGGGCGAGGCGGATATGGGGACGGACACAGCCGCATCATCGGAACCACTCCATGACGAAGCGACCCGCCTCCCCGATCAAGATCCTGATCGTCGACGACAATCCGCTGTTGCAGCGGGCGCTGAAGGACATGCTTGGACTGTGGGGCGTCGGCCAGATCACCGCCGTCGGCAACGGGCAGGAAGCCAAGGACGCGCTGCGGCGCGAGGTCTATGACCTGATGGTGACGGACTGGGTGATGGAGCCGGTCGGCGGCGCGCAGCTGGTCCAGTGGATCCGCCAGTCGCCGGGCAGCCTGCGGCCCAGCATGCCGATCATCGTGCTGACCGCGAATGCCGACCTCGCCACCGTGCGCAGCGCCTGGGATGCCGGCGCCGATTCCGTGCTGGCCAAGCCGGTGCCGGCCGCGACGCTGGCCCGCCGCATCGACGCGGTGCTGAACCGCCGCGACGGCGCGCCCCGCAGCGGCGGCGCGGAATCCCGCGGCGATTCCACGCGTCCCGCCGGCCAGGGCGGCGCATCGGCGGCAGGCCTGCCCGCTCTCCAGCCCGGCTCCCGGCCGGCCGGCCCGCGCCCCTCGATGGACGGTACGGCGCGGTTGCCGCCCCCCATTCCCCCGACCGCAATTCCTCCGGTGGTGCCCCCGGCCACGGCATCCGTCATGCCGCCCGACCGCGGCGGCGCCGCCATGCGCAGCGACGAACCGAAGCGGGTGCGGCTGATGCTGGCGCTCGACAAGCTGGAGGCGGCAATCGAGCGGCCCGACCCGATCGGCAGCCGGCTGCGCCACGCCCTGTCGGACGTGCAGATCGCCACCACCGGCGATTCCGCCGCGTCGTCCGTCGTCGCCTCGCTGTCCACCTGCGTCACCTGGGTTGAGCCGGACGTCGAGGGCTATGTCGATGCGCTCCAGGCCCATGCCGCGGCCCTGCGCTGGCTGGCGGGATCGGACGGCGGCACACAGTCGATGGCGGTGGCGCTGTGCCTGATCCGCACCCTGCGGGCCAGCGTCCGCACGCTGGCCGCGCGCGGCCACAGCGATTTCGGTAACTGGCCGGACGGCGGCAGCCCGACCTCTCCGGGCAAGTCCCCCCTGACGGGGCGTTGAGTCCCACCCCATATCGTCTGGAAGCGATCTGGGCGAGAGAGGGACGGAGAGGGAATTTCCGCAAGGCAGGGCATTCCATACGCTCCGTTACGGAAGACTGGCAGTAGCCGCGCCGTTCCTTGCTTTTTGCAGGACGGCCGGCCGCAGCCGTTGCGATATAAGACAGCCTTCATTACCTTTTTGCCCAGCGAACAAATCGGTTCCCCAGCACTCCGTCCAGGAGTTTGCCAGGCTGCCGACCGATGGGAGGGAATGAAGAATGGCGCTCGCAACTGTCTCGCTCGAAGACAAGTACGCGCTCGAACAGGGCCGTGTTTACCTGACCGGCACCCAGGCGCTGGTCCGCCTGCCGATGATGCAGCGCCAGCGCGATCTCGCCGCCGGGCTGAACACCGGCTGCTTCATTTCCGGCTATCGCGGCTCGCCGCTGGGCGGGTTCGACCAGAATCTGTGGAATGCCCGCAAATTCCTGGAAAAGAACCACATCCAGTTCCAGCCCGGCGTGAACGAGGAACTGGGCGCCACCGCGGTTTGGGGCAGCCAGCAGGTCGGCATGTTCAAGGGCGCCAAGTATGACGGCGTCTTCGCCATGTGGTACGGCAAGGGCCCCGGCGTCGACCGGTCGGGCGACGTGTTCAAGCATGCTAACGCGGCAGGCACCTCCCGCCACGGCGGCGTGCTGGTGCTGACCGGCGACGACCACAACTGCAAGTCCTCCACCTTCCCGCACCAGTCCGAACACGCCTATATGCATTCGATGATCCCGGTGCTGAACCCGTCGGGGGTGCAGGAGATCCTGGATTACGGCCTGATCGGCTGGCAGATGAGCCGCTATTCAGGCTGCTGGATCGCGATGAAGACCATCGCCGAGACGGTGGACACCTCGGCGTCGGTCTATATCGACCCGCACCGCGTCTCCCCTATCGTCCCCGCCGACTTCGCGCTGCCGCCGGGCGGCCTGAACATCCGCTGGCCCGACCCGCCGCTGGAGCAGGAATACCGGCTGATGAAGCACAAGCTGTACGCCGCGCTGGCGTTCGCGCGTGCCAACAAGCTGGACCGGGTGGTGATGGAGAGCCCGCGTCCGCGCTTCGGCATCGTCACCACCGGCAAGAGCTATCTCGACGTCCGTCAGGCCTTCGACGAGCTTAGCATCACCGAGGAGATGGCCGCCGATTGGGGCATCACCGTCTACAAGGTCGGCATGCCCTGGCCGCTGGAGCGTGACGGCGTCCGCCACTTCGCCGAGGGTCTGGAAGAGATCGTCGTGGTCGAGGAGAAGCGCGCGGTCATCGAGAACCAGCTGAAGGAACAGCTGTACAACTGGAACCCCGACGTCCGCCCCAGGGTGGTCGGCAAGTTCGACGAGCAGGGCGAGTGGATTCTGCCGAGCGCCGGCGAGCTGACCCCGGCGCAGATCGCCGTGGTGATCGGCCGCCGCCTGCAGCGCTTCATCGAGAACGAGAACCTCGCCCGCCGCATCGCCTTCCTCGATGCGCAGGAGAAGCAGAAGGCCCATGTGGCGCGCGTGGTGCGCAAGCCGACCTTCTGCTCGGGCTGCCCGCACAACACCTCCACCGTCGTGCCGGAGGGCAGCCGGGCGCTGGGCGGCATCGGCTGCCATTACATGGCGACGTGGCTCGACCGCTCGACCGACACCTTCACCCAGATGGGCGGCGAAGGCGTGCCGTGGGTCGGTCAGGCCGCCTTCACCGACGAAAAGCACATCTTCGCCAACCTTGGCGACGGCACCTACTTCCACTCTGGCATCCTGGCGATCCGTCAGGCCATCGCCGCCAAGGTGAACATCACCTACAAGATCCTGTTCAACGACGCGGTCGCCATGACCGGCGGCCAGCCCTTCGACGGCACGTTGACCGTGCAGTCCATCGCCAACGTCTTGCGGGCCGAGGGCGTGCAGCGCATCACCGTCGTCAGCGACGAGCCGGAGAAGTACGGCATCGGCAACGGCCTGCCGCAATACACCACCGTCGAGCACCGCGACGACCTCGACCGCGTTCAGAAGGAGATGCGCGAGGTTCCCGGCGTCAGCGTCCTGATCTATGACCAGACCTGCGCCACCGAGAAGCGCCGCCGCCGCAAGCGCGGCAAGATGGTGGATCCGGCCAAGCGCGTCGTCATCAACGAGCTGGTCTGCGAAGGCTGCGGCGACTGTTCGGCCAAGTCGTCCTGCGTGTCGGTGATCCCGCAGGAGACCGAGTTCGGCCGCAAGCGCCAGATCGACCAGTCGAGCTGCAACAAGGACTATTCCTGCACCAAGGGCTTCTGCCCCAGCTTCGTGACGGTGGAAGGCGGACAACTGCGCAAGCCGAAACCTGCGCAGGCGAAGTCGGCCGACGCCACTCCCCTGCCCGCCCCCGCCATCCCGGCCTTCGACAAGACCTGGAGCCTGTATGTCACCGGCGTTGGAGGCACCGGCGTCGTCACCATCGGTGCGCTGCTGGGCATGGCCGCCCATATCGAGGGCAAGGGCGTCGGCGTGCTCGACATGACCGGGCTGGCGCAGAAGGGCGGCGCCGTCACCAGCCACATCCGCATCGCCAACACGCCGGAGGACATCCACTCCGTCCGTATCGCCGCCGGCGGGGCCGACGCGGTGCTGGGTTGCGACCTGATCGTCGCGGCAGCGGGCGACGGCCTGTCGAAGATGACCGCCGGCCGCACGCGGGCCGTCATCAACACCCATGACAGCATCACCGCCGACTTCATCAAGAAGCCGGACATGGTGATCCCGGTCCGCGATCTGGTCGGCGACATCCGCAAGGCCTGTGGCGGCGAGACCAATGTCGACGCCTTCGACGCGACCAAGCTCGCCACCGCGCTGCTGGGTGACAGCCTCTACGCCAACCCGTTCCTGATGGGCTATGCGTGGCAGAAGGGGCTGATCCCGCTGAGCGAGGAGTCGATCCTGAAGGCGATCGAGCTGAACGGCATCTCGGTCAAGCTGAACGTCGATGCCTTCCAGTGGGGCCGCCGCGCCGCCGTCGATCTGCCCGCGGTCGAGGCCGCCGTCGCGAAATCCTCTGGGCCGCAGGAGGGGGCGCAGACCGCGCAGTCGCTGCTGCTCGACCAGCGCCGCCAGTCCGGCGGCCTGGACGAGGTGATCGAACGCCGCCACCGCTTCCTGGTCGATTATCAGGACGCCGCCTATGCCGCCCGTTACCACGCGCTGATCGACTGGACCCGCCGGACGGAGCAGCAGAAGGTGCCCGGCTCCACCGCGCTGACCGAGGCGGTCGCCCGTGCCCACTTCAAGCTGATGGCCTACAAGGATGAGTATGAGGTGGCGCGGCTCTACACCGACAGCGGCTTCGTCGAGAATGTCCAGCGCATGTTCGAAGGCGACTGGAAGCTGACCTTCCACATGGCCCCGCCGGTGATGGGCGAGACCGCCGAGGATGGGGCTGAGCCAAAGAAGAAGAGCTTCGGCCCGTGGATGCTGCCGGTCCTGCGCCTGCTGGCCAAGGGCAAGCGCCTGCGTGGCACCCGGCTCGACCCGTTCGGGCGCACCGCCGAGCGCCGCCAGGAGCGCCAGCTGATCGCCGACTATGAGGCGGTGGTGGGCGAACTGCTGAACGGCCTGACCCGCGAGAAGCTCGATCTGGCGGTGGAGATCGCCAAGCTGCCGATGGAGATGCGCGGCTACGGCCCGGTGAAGGCCCGTAACGTCACGGCGGCGAAGGCGAAGGAGGCCAGGCTGTTGGCCAACTTCCGCGCCCCGGTCGCCACCCCGCAGCCGCTGGCGGCGGAGTGAGGCTGGCCGACTGACCGGTCGAACTCAGCGATAACGGCGCCCTTCCCAAGCGCGGGAAGGGCGCGCCGACTCTGTCCAAGGCCATGGGAGCCGATGGGGCTGATGGATCGCATGCCATTAGTCGGCTTGGAAGCAAGACACACTCAGAGAAACCGACGGCATCGGTTTATCCGGGCAGTGGCTTTTCCATTACCCCATGAACAGGAACCAAAGTCTCATAGCGAAGACGACGGATTTTGTTCACCTTAACTCCGCGAGCAGCGCAGCAAACCCATTTCAGAGACGTCACAAACACCGCAGACAAGTGACGAATTGTGGCGCAATCGTTAAATAGTCCCCAAATTTCTGGACGGAATTCGGTGCCGCAAGGCGAATGCAGACTGAATTCGCTGCAACTTGGCTTGACGGGGTCATACGCATACGGCCGTATGATGATGGGAATATCCCCCCTGCCAAAGATGAGCCGGCCCATGGGCACCCTGCTAACCCGCATCAGCATCAGCAGCAAAATCTCCGCCATCGTCATCCTGATGGCGTTGATCGCGTCGGTGATCGGCATCATCGGCTTCGCCGCGATCCAGACCTTCGGCGGCAGGGTCGACGACATCCAGGTCCGCTCGCAGCGGGCGCTGCTCGCCGAACAGGTCAGCAGCCTGATCTACAAGACGGTGATGGACAGCCGCGGCCTCTATGCCGCCAAGTCGAAGGACGACGCACAGCTGTTCAGCAACGGGATCAGGGAGTCGACGGCGTCGATCGGCAAGCGGATGGCGGAGTGGGAACGCCTGCTGACGCCAGACCGCAAGGCCGACTTCCAGAAGATGATGGCCACCGCCAACGAATTCATCGCCGTCCGCAACGAAGTCGCCCGGCTCGGCGTCGAGGCCTCTCCGGAAGCGGCGCAGAAACACGGCGACACACCGGAAAGCCGGGCCGGGCGCATCGCGCTGGGCAAGTCCCTGGAGGCGGCGGCACAGCGGAACATGGACAGCATCCAGCAGGCGAACGACGAACTCGACGCCTTCAGCACCCACATGATCACCCTGATGCTGGTGGTCGGCATCGGCGGCATCGGCATGGCGGTCGTGGTCAGCGTCGCCGTGTCGCGCTCCGGCATCGTCAAACCCATCACCGGCATCACCGGAACGATGTCCCGCCTCGCGGATGGCGACCTGTCGGTCGAGGTTACGGGCAAGGACCGCGGCGACGAGATCGGCGGCATGGCCCGCGCGGTCGAGGTCTTCCGCCAGAACGCGCTGGACCGTGCCCGAATGGCGGCGGCCGAGGAGGCGGAGCGGCTGGACAAGGAGCGGCGCACCGCCGCGGTGGAAAGGCTGGTCGCCGGCTTCGACAGCAGCATGTCGGGCATCCTGCGCACCGTCAGCGCCGCCGCCACCGAACTGGACGCCACCGCGCAGAGCATGTCGCACACCGCCGAACAGACTAACAGCCAGGCCGCCAGCACGGCGGCGGCGGCGGAACAGGCCTCGGTCAACGTGCAGACGGTGGCGTCGGCGACCGACGAGCTGACGGCGTCGATCTCGGAGATCAGCGCCCAGGTCTCGCGCTCCACCACCATCGCCGCCCAGGCGGTCGGCGAGGCGCAGGCGACCAACCGGCAGGTCCAGGGGCTGGTCGAAGCCGCCCAGCGCATCGGCGACGTGGTGAAGCTGATCACCGACATTGCCAGCCAGACCAACCTTCTGGCGCTGAACGCCACCATCGAGGCGGCCCGCGCCGGTGAGGCCGGCAAGGGTTTCGCCGTGGTGGCCAGCGAGGTGAAGAACCTTGCCACCCAGACCGCCAAGGCGACGGAGGAGATCGCCGGCCAGATCCAGGCGATGCAGCAGGCGACCGGCGAAGCCGCGAACGCCATCACCGGGATTGGCGGCACCATCACCGCGATCAACGAGATCGCCACTTCCATCGCGTCGGCCATCGAGGAGCAGGGGGCCGCCACCGGCGAGATCGCCCGCAACGTCCAAGAAGCGGCGCGGGGAACCGAAGTGGTGACGGCGAACATCGCCGAGGTCAGCCAGGGCGCCACCCAGACCGGCAGCGCGGCGACCCAGGTGCTGGGAGCCGCAGGGGAACTGTCGCGGCAGTCCGAACAGATGAAGATCGAGGTCGAACGCTTCCTGGCCGGTATCCGCGCGGCGTAAGGACTTTGCGGAAGACGGGTGATTCCGACCGTATCCTCCGCCGCCGATAGGAGCGGTGAGGGAAAACGCCAACACACTGGCTTGGAAAAAAGGGCAGCTTCGGCTGCCCTTCCGCTTCGATAAATGGAACATTCGGAGCGGCCGCCGCGCACCTCTGCGGTTGCAAATCCCTGCGTAGCTTTTTCCCAGGACTGCGCCGTTGCATCGGACGTCTGTCCCAACACATACTCTGCCGGAAGATTATCCTTTTCGCATATTTATTACGTCGAATTGCTCTTGAGCGCCTGCCGGCCGATAGAACAGGGCGTCGGATCTTGCGGGTCCGGGCGGATGAGGGAGAGTTGGGTGGCGGAACAGCGGTTGATGTCCGATGAGTCGGACCGGAGCGAGGACCGTTATCGCGCTCTGTTTAACGCTCTCGACGACGGATTCTGCATCATCGAGTTCAGCGAGGATGCCGACGGCACCCTTACCGATTACATCCACATCGAGGCCAACGACGGGTACGAACGCCAGACCGGCATCCGCAACATCGTCGGCATGGCGGTGCGCGATCTGGCGCCGGCCGAGGCGGATGGCTGGATCGAGCTGTACGGCAATGTCCTGCGCACCGGCGAGCCGATCCGATTCGAGCGCCATTTTGCACTGGTGGAGCGCTATATCGAGGTATCGGCGGCAAGGGTGGAGCCGGCCAGCCTGCGCCAGGTCTCCGTCCTGTTCCGCGACATCACCGCGCGGCGCCGCGCCGAGGAAGCCCTGCGCGTCAGCGAAGCGCTGGCACGGGAGAATGTGCAGCGCGTCCAGCTGGCCCTGGCGGCGGGCGCCATCATCGGCACCTGGATTTGGGAAGTCCCCGGCAACCGCTTCACCGTCGACAAGCCCTTCGCCGATGCCTTCGGCCTCGATCCGTCGCTGGGCCGCGACGGGCTGAGCCTGGAGCAGGTGATCGTCAACGTCCATCCCGACGACAAGCCGGGGGTGGTCATCGCGGTGGAGAACGCCCTCGCCCGCGGCGGCGCCTATGCCCACCAGTACCGGGTGAAGCGGGCGGACGGGAATTACTATTGGATCGAGGCGAACGGACGGGTCGAGCTTGGGCCGGATGGCAAGGCGCTGAGCTTCCCCGGCGTGCTGATGGACGTTCAGGAACGCCGCGCGGTGGAGGCCGAGCGCGACCGGGCGGCGGCGGCTCTGCGCGCGCTGAACGAAACGCTGGAACAGCGCGTCGCCGAACGCACCGCCGAACTGATGCGCGCCGAGGAGCAACTGCGCCAGTCGCAGAAGATGGAAGCGGTCGGGCAGCTCACTGGCGGGCTGGCACACGACTTCAACAACCTGCTGGCAGGCATCTCGGGCGCCCTGGAACGCATCGCCGCCCGCATCGACCAGGGCCGCGTCAACGAGCTGGACAAGTTCATCATCGCCGCCCAGGGCGCGGTGCGGCGTGCGGCGGCGCTGACCCACCGGCTGCTCGCTTTCTCCCGCCAGCAGACTCTGGCACCGAAGGCGGTCAACATGAACCGGCTGGTCGGCGGCATGCTGGAACTGGTCCAGCGCACAGTGGGACCGGGCATCCAGGTGGAGATGGTCGGCATGTCCGGGCTGTGGGCGACGAGTGTCGATCCCTCGCAGCTGGAAAACTCGCTGCTGAACCTCTGCATCAACGCGCGCGACGCCATGCCGAAGGGCGGCCGGATCACCATCGAGACCGGCAACCGCTGGATCGACCATGAAGGGGCGCGGCAGCAGGACATGCAGCCCGGCCAGTATGTCTCGCTCTGCGTGTCGGACAACGGCACCGGCATGACGCCGGACGTGATCGAGAAGGCCTTCGACCCCTTCTTCACCACCAAGCCCATCGGCCAGGGGACCGGGCTGGGTCTGTCGATGATCTATGGCTTCGCCAAGCAGTCGGGCGGGCATGTGAAGATTTACTCGGAGGTCGGCGAAGGCACCATGGTGTGCCTGTATCTGCCCCGCCACCGCGGTGAGGCGGAGGAGGAGGAAGTTCGCGACGAGCCGGCCGCGACCCTGCCGGCGCGCGTGGGCGAGACCGTTCTGGTGGTGGACGACGAGCCGAGCCTGCGCCTGATGGTGATGGATCTGCTGAGCGACCTGGGTTATGCGGCAATCGAGGCGGCGGACGCCGCCGCCGGCCTGCGGGTTCTGCAATCCGACGCGCGCATCGATCTGGTGGTGACCGACGTCGGCCTGCCCGGCGGCATGAACGGCCGCCAGATGATCGATCTCGCCCGCGTCGGCCGTCCGAAGCTGAAGACACTGTTCATCACCGGTTTCGCCGAGAACGCGCTGCTGAACAATGGCCAGCTCGAACCCGGCATGTCGGTGCTGACCAAGCCCTTCGCCATGGATGTGCTGGCCTCAAGGATCAGGGAACTGATCGCGGGGTGAAGAGCGGTTCGGACAACAGGGTTTGGACGGCAAGATTTGGATGGCCAGATTTGAATGGCCGGTCAGATCCGCAGGCCGCACTCTTCGCCCTGGACCGTCCGGTTGCGGCCGTTGCCCTTGGCACTGTAGAGCGCCTTGTCGGCCCGGTTCAGAATGTCACTGACCGACCTGTGGCGTTCGTCCAGGCAGGCGATGCCGATGCTGACCGTCACGGTCACCGAACGGCCGGCATCGAGATCGATCAAGGTGTCCGCAACGGCCTGCCGCAGACTTTCCGCGACCGCGAACGCCCCCCTTCCGTCGGTTTCCGGCAGGACAATGGCGAACTCTTCGCCGCCGATGCGGGCAAAGGTATCGGTTTCCCGCAAGCGCTTGCGGATCACGCGGGTGACGCCGACCAGAACGGCGTCGCCTGCATTGTGGCCGTGGGTGTCATTGACCACCTTGAAATGGTCGATATCCAGGACGACGATGCTGAAGTCGCGCCGGTGGCGGCGGTGGCGCGCAAGTTCGGTCTCCGCCACCGAAATGAAACGCCGGCGATTCGGGATCCGGCACAATGGATCGGTTTCGGCCAGAATGACCAGTTCCTCCTCCCGCCGCTTCAATGCGCGATGGGCATCCGCCAGTTCCTCATGCGCAGCCTTGAGTTCGGCGTTCATCGTCTTGACGGTCACGTATTCGCGGAAGACCGTCCAGATCGCAACGCGGGTTGCCAACGCGGCAAGCGTCAGCAGGACCGTTCCGCTCACGCCGATCAGATACCCCAGCAGCGCCGCGGAACTGGAACGGGTGAATGCCGTCTCGTGATCCACCATGGCCACGACGAACAGGCCGTACTGCTGCAATTTCTGATAGCCGACTATCCGGTGGACGCCGTCGATGTAACTGGTCACCTCGAACACCCCGGAGTTGGGGGCATGCGGTTCCATGTAAGGTCGCGGCTCGACAACCTTTCCAAGATATTGTTCGTCGTAGTTTCCACCAAGAACCCGGGACAGCAATGTCCGATCCTGACGCAGAAGCGCGATCACGTCCTTTCCGGCCAGGGAAACCGACTCCGAAAAACGCCCAAGATAGTAGGGGTCGATCGACAGAACGATCACCCCGTCGAACTCGCCCCGGTCGTTGAAGATTTTGCGGGTGAACTGGATCGACCATTTCTGCGACACGCGGCCAAGCAGAGGCTTGCTGATGAACAGGAAATCGTCTTCCCGCTCCCGATGGACACGGAAATGCTCCCGATCCGAGAGATCGATATTGTCGGCAACTTCTTGTAGATTAGAGAACGAAAGTCGGCCATTACGACCGATTACAGCCACCTGAAACAGAAGATCTGGACTAAGAACGGAGAATAATTCCTGTGATGTTGATGAAATATTTTCCCTTTTCCTTGTATATTCGTTCCTCATCAATTGAGCGGCCTGATCGATCTGACGAATTGTTCGTATCAGGTATTCATGATAAGCCTTCGCCATCATCTGAGCATTGGTTTCAGCAACCTGCCGATCCAGATCGCGATAGGTGCTGATGTTGTGAAAGACGAAAGCCCAAAGCACCACGGTGGAGATGACGAAGGTCGTCATGAGGGCGCCAAGCCAAACGTTTCGATGATGACGGCCTCTCTGCACGGCTTTCGAATCCTTAAAATTTACCAGAGAGATTCGGAAAAAACTGTTAAACGATAAGACTGTCGATAATCGAGGCGAGTCTATCGGTATGTGAAATCCCGCCTTTAATCAGAGCCTTAATGCACGAATTGTTTTCATAGTCTGTAATTTTTTCTCAGATTCACATATAAAAATTGCCGCCGTCTGATTGCTTAGAATCTCACGCAAAGAAAATGAGTTTCTATGCTTTGCAATATCGTATCGAAATACGCTCATGCCACCGGGATGATTGAGGAAAACCCCGTCAATTCAGCGCGGGCCGGCCGAGAGATGTACAATCAAAGGAGGTTGCAAACCGTCCCCGGCCGTTGCCTGTGCGGCAGCGCCGGCCGCGTCAGACCGCAGCCGTCACCCTTCGAGACGGACTGGAAAGCGCAGCACGAACCGCGTGCCCCTCCCCGCACCATCCTCCAGCGCGATGCTGCCGCGCATCGTGCCAGTCATGATGTTGGCGCAGATGCTGAGGCCCAGACCGCTGGCGCCCATGCCGCGCTTGGTGGTGAAGAAGGGTTCGAAAATGCGGGAACGGATGTCGGCAGGAATGCCCTTGCCGTCATCGGCATAGTGCATCTCGATCCAGCCGGCCGGCTGCTCGCGGGCGGAAAGCAGAATGCGGCCGACCTCACCCTCGTCATAGGCATGGACCAGGGCATTGATGATCAGGTTGGACAGCACCTGCGCGAAGGACCCGGGATAGCCGTCGACGATCAAACCGGCAGGGATGTCGAGATCGACCCTCACCCGGGTGCGGCGCAGGCGGGGGCGCAGGCTCAGCAGCACCTCGTCGACATAGGCGGCGAGGTCGAAGGGGCGGCGCTCGCCGCTCGCCTGATCGGAAGCGACCTGCTTGAAGCTCTGGATCAGGCCGGTGGCGCGCTCGACGTTCGACAGGATCATCCGCGTCGATTCCCAGGCGACGTCCAGGAAGTCCTGGAGATCGCTGCGGCGGATGCGGTTCGCCTCGAACAGGGCGCGGATGCGGCCGACCTCCTCGCCCAGATGGGAAATGGCGGTCAGGGTGACACCGATGGGGGTGTTCACCTCATGCGCGACGCCGGCGACCAGCTGGGCCAGAGAAGACAGCTTCTCCGCCTGGATCAGGCTGGCCTGGGCATCACGCAGTTCGGCCTCCGCCCGCTTGCGCGCGGTGATGTCCAGCGCCACGGTGACGATGTGGGTGACCTCGCCCCCCTCGTCGGTCAGCGGCATCTTGGTGGTCAGCCAATCGCGCATCGCGCCGTCGCCGTCGGGCGCGCGGTCCTCGTGGAAAGGAACGCCCCGACTGCTGTCCACCACCAGCCGGTCGAGCGCCGTGGCACGGTCGGTCGCGGGACCGGGCGGCGGGGCAGCGGCAGGACCGTAGGTTTCGCGGTAGAAGCGGTTGGTCAGCCGCACCGTGCCGTCGCGGTCCTTCACGTCGATCAGCGCCGGGATGGCGTCGATCACCCCGGTCAGGATTTCGCGGCTCTGACGCAGCGCCTCGTCGGCGATGACACGGTCGGTGATGTCGGTAAAGGTCCGCACCTGTCCGCCGTCCGGCAGCGGTACCACCCGCACCTCGATGAAGCGCCCGTCGCCCTGGGGGCGGGCATAGACGAACTCCCGCTCCGGCCGGCCCAGGCGGTCCATCAGATACTTGGTCTTGGCATCCAGATCGTCGCCGAAATCGGGGGCTCCCGCCGGCATGGAGACCAGACCTGTGGAGATCTGGTGGCGCACGATGTCGGGCAGAGCCGGCTTGCTGCACATCACCTCCTCCGACACGCCGAGGATGTCCAGCGCATGGCGGTTCCAGGCGATGTAGCGCAGGTCGCGGTCCAGCAGAACGATGCCTTGCCCCATATTCTCCAGTGTCAGGCGCAGCATGTGGCGCTGCGTCGCAAGGTCGTCCTCTGCCCGGCGGCGCTCGGTCACGTCGGAGTAGGTGCGAACGAACCCGCCGGCAGAGGTGCGGCGGGTCCGCACCTCCAGCACGCGTCCGTCGGGGCGGCGATGCTCATAGAGCGGCGGATCGGCCCGGCGCGTCCGTTCCAGATGACCGGCCGCGAGGACATCGGGGTCGCCCGGACCATACTCGCCACGGCGGGCGAGGTAATGGACCATGCGGGCATAGTCGTCGCCGGGCATATAGCCCATCGGCACGTCGAACATCTCGTAGAGCCGGGGGTTGATCACGTGGACCCTGAGGTCGGCATCGACCAGCATCACGCCCTGGTCCATCTGTTCCAGCGCCAGCATGGCAAGATCGTCGCCGCTCACGGGCTCCGGTCCGGGAACGTCGGGCGCAGGGGATTGGTTCGTCGGGAGGTCGGGGGCCCGGGCTGGCAAGGTCGGCGCGCCATCCTTCGTTACGCGTGTCCACAATCGAACGTCCCACTGTAACAGCCGCGCCCCATCCTGCCGAGCTTTCGTCTGCGCCACGGCGTCGCAACAATGCGACATTTGTGGGACATTTTAAGCATTTCGGAACCTTTGCCGCACTAGCCTGTTTCGGGTGGCGACAGGTTTGTGCAAGATCGTCCGATGAGCGATACTGTGCCGTCCTGCATTCCGCTCACCCCGCTTTTCCTGCTCCCTTGAGGTAACCGCCCCTTGTCCGCACTGGCCGCCCTTCCCGCACCGACCAGCGCAATGCCCACCTCGGGCCTTGCGAAGCTGCGTCAGATGCTGGCGAGCGATGCCTCGGCGGTCCAGCCGATCCGCCGCGTCCCTGGTGATGAGGAACGCAAGCGCGGCAAGGAAGGCACCGAGGCGACCGGCGACGCGCTGCAGAGCAGCGGCCGCGCCGACGGAGAGTCGACGACAACACGGACGCGGACGGCTGCCGGTTCGTCCGGTGGATTTGCCATCGGCGGTGCGGCGGAGGACGCCGGCCCGGTCAATGGCGGCCCGGTTCCACTGAACGCCCTGCCCAACGCCGGCTATGTCGCCCAGAGCATTCATCAGGAGGCTATGGGCAGCGGCCTGACCATCGAACCCTGGTCCGAAGCCATCGACGCCTACCGCCGCGCCGATGCCGGGGTGAACACGCCGATGGTCACGCAGATCGCGGTGTGAACGTCCCTCTCCCAAGGCGGGAGAGGGAAATCCACGCGCCCCTCAGTCGTCGCCACCCGCCGGCATCGGGCCATGGGGGATGTCCGCCTTGCGGCTGCGGAACAGGTTGCTCATGAAGTGGCCGAAATCCTCCATGTAGAGGTAGAGCGACGGCGTGATGTAGAGCGTCAGCACCTGCGACACGCACAGACCGCCGACCACGGCGAGACCCAGCGGCTGGCGCAGTTCGGCCGCAGCGCCATGGGCGATGGCGATGGGCAGGGTGCCCATGATCGCTGCCATCGTCGTCATGATGATCGGGCGGAAGCGCAGCAGGCAGGCCTGCTCGATGGCGTCGCGCGCCGACATGCCGTTGCGCCGGGCGTCCACCGCGAAGTCGATCATCATGATCGCGTTCTTCTTCACGATGCCGATCAGCATCAGGATGCCGATGATGGCGATGACGCTGAGTTCGACGTCGAACAGCATCAGCGTGGCCAGCGCGCCGATGGCCGCCGACGGCAGGCCGGACAGGATGGTCAACGGGTGGATGAAGCTCTCGTACAGCACGCCCAGCACGATGTAGATCACCAGCACCGCCGCGGAGAGCAGCAGCGCCTGACCGGCCTGGGCATCCTGGAACACCTGGGCGGTGCCGGCGAAACCGGTGGTGACGGTCGGCGGCAGGCCCATCTCGCGCTCCGACGCGCGGATCAGGTCGACCGCCTGCCCCAGCGAGGCGCCGGGCGCCAGGTTGAAGGACAGGGTGACGGCCGGAAGCTGGCCCTGGTGGTTGACCGCCAGCGGGCCGGCGGTGCGCTCCACCCGCGCGAAGGCGTCGAGCGGCACCAGCTTGCCGGTCGTGGTGGAGCGGACATAGATGCGCGACAGCGAGCTGTCGTCCCCCTGGTATTTCGGCTCCAGCTCGATCAGCACCTGATAGTCGTTGCTGGGGGTGTAGATGGTCGAGACCTGCCGCTGGCCGAAGGCACTGTAGAGGGTCGAGCGCACCTGATCGATGCCGAGGCCAAGCGTGGCCGCCTTCTCGCGGTCGATATGGACGTAGGCCTGCGGGTTGTTCAGCTGAAGGTCGCTGGTTACGTCCTGAAGAATGGGAAGGCCGCGCAGCGTCTGCTCCAGCCGGCCGGACCATTGGTACAGCTCGTCCAGGTCCAGGCCCTGGATGGTGTACTGGTAGAGGCTCTTGGACGAACGGCCGCCGATGCGCAGGTTCTGCACCGGCTGCATGAAGACGGCCATACCGGGGATGCCGTTGACCTGACGGCGGATTTGCTGGATCACCTCGGTTGCCGACGGACGTTCGTCACGCGGCTTCAGGGTGAGGAACATGCGGCCCTGGTTGCCGGTGCTGCCGCCGACGCCGACGGAGGAAATGACGTCGACCACCGCCGGGTTGGCCTTCATGATGGCGGCGACCTGCTGCTGCCGCTCCGCCATCGACGGGAAAGCGATGTCGGCCCGCGCTTCGGTCGTCACCTGGATCTGGCCGATGTCCTCGGTCGGGAAGAAGCCCTTGGGGATCGCCTGATAGAGCAGCGCCGTGCCGATGACGGTACCGATCATCACCATTCCCATCAGCGGGCGGTGGCGAAGGGTCCAGCGCAGCGTGCGGGCATAGCCGTTCAGCACCGCTGAGAAACCGCCCTCCAACATGCGGCCGAACCAGCCCTCCTTCTGGTCATGGGCATGGGTGAGGAAGCGCGAGCACATCATCGGCGTCAGCGTCAGCGACACGAAGGCCGAGGCGCCGATGGACATGGTGACGACCAGGGCAAACTCGTGGAACAGCCGCCCGACCACGCCGCCCATCAGCAGGATCGGGATGAAGACCGCGACCAGCGACAGGGTGATCGACAGGATGGTGAAGCCGATCTCGCGCGAGCCCTTGATGGCGGCCTCGAAAGGCTTCATCCCCTCTTCGACGTAGCGGACGATGTTCTCCATCATGACGATGGCGTCGTCCACCACGAGGCCGACCGCCAACGTCAGCGCCATCAGCGAGATGTTGTCGACCGAGAAACCCAGCAGATGCATGCCGCCGGCCGTCGCGATCAGCGAGATCGGCACGGCCAGCGCCGGGATCAGCGTCGCCGACAGCCGGCGCAGGAACAGGAAGATCACCATGACGACCAGCACGATGGTCAGGCCCAGCGTGAACTGTACGTCCTCTACCGCCTGCCGGATCGATTCGGAGCGGTCGTTGACCACCTGGATGGCGGCGGCGGCGGGAAGCTGGGTCTGGAAGACCGGGACCAGTTCGCGCACGCGGTCGACCACGTCGACGGTGTTGGCGTCGGGCTGGCGCTGGACCGCCAGCATGATGCTGCGGGTGCCGTTCAGCCAGCTGGCCGTGCGGTCGTTCTCGACGCTGTCCAGCACCTGCGCCACGTCGCCGAGGCGGACAGGCGCGCTGTTGCGGTAGGCGACGATCAGTTGGCGGAAGGCGGCGGCATCGGGAAGCTGCGGGTTGGCGGCGATGACCAGCTGCTGCTGCTGGCCGGTCAGGGTGCCGACCGGCGTGTTGGCGTTGGCGGCGGCCAGCGCCTTCTGCAACTCGTCGATGCCGATGCCGCGCAGCGCCAGGGCGTTGGGGTTGACCTGCACCCGCACCGCGTATTTCTGCGAGCCGTAGATCTGCACCTGGGCGACGCCCGGCAGGGTCGCGACCTTGGGCTGGATCAGCGTTTCGGCGATGTCGTTCAGCTGCGCCAGCGGCAGGGTCGGCGAGTTCAGCGACAGGAACAGGATTGGCTGGTCGGCCGGGTTGACCTTACGGTAGCTGGGCGGGGTCGTCATCTCCGCCGGCAGCCGGCGCTGGGTACGGGCGATAGCCGCCTGCACGTCGGCCGCAGCCGCGTCGATGTCGCGCTCCAGCACGAATTGGATGGTGATGCTGGTGTTGCCGAGCGTGCTGTTCGACGTGATGGTGTCGATGCCGGCGATGGTCGAGAACTCACGCTCCAGCGGGCTGGCGACCGACGCCGCCATCGTCTCCGGCGAGGCGCCCGGCAGGGTGGCGGTGACACTGACCACCGGGAAATCGACCCGCGGCAGCGCCGCGGTGGGCAGCTGGCGGTAGGCCGCCAGACCGCTCAGCACCAAGGCCGCCGTCAGGAGAATGGTCATCACCGGACGGCGGATGCAGAGTTCGGAGAGGTTCACGTGGCACCCCCGGTGGTCTTGCCCTCGGCGGACTGACCGTTGGCCGCCCCATTGGTCGCTGCGCTGCGGGCAGCGGCGTCCTGGGTGGCGGAGCCCTGCTGGCGCCCGCCCTCGGCGGTCTCACCGCCCCCGGTGGAGCCGGTTGGGGCGGCGGGCTTGCCGCCGGCCCTCTCGGTGATCTTCGCGCCGGGGAACAGGCGCGACTGGCCATCGACCACCACCCGCTCGCCCGCCTTCAGGCCGGAGGCGACGACGCTGAGGCCTCCATGGTTGCGCTCGACGGTGACAGGGCGAACCTCCACCGTTTCGTCGGCCTTGACGACATAGACGAAGCGGCCCTTCTGGCCGGTCTGCACGGCAAGATCGGCAATGGTCAGGGCGTTCTGCTCGACGCGCAGGGTCAGGACGGTGTCGACGAACTGGCCGGGCCACAGGCGGGTGTCGGCGTTCGGGAACTCGCCCTTCACCAGGATGGTACCGGTCTGCTGGTCGACCTGGCTGTCGACGAAGGACAGCTTGCCCTCCGCCTTCTCGCCGTGGCCGCCGGCGATGGTGGCGGTCACGGAAAGCGAGCCGTTGGCCATCGCGGCGCGGATCGCCGGCAGATGCTTCTCCGGGACGTTGAAAGAGACGTTGATCGGGCGCAGCTGGGTCAGGGTGACCAGCGGGTTGGTGTCGGCGGCGCGGACCATGGCGCCGACCTTGGCGTTCGCCGTGCCGGTGCGGCCGTCCATCGGGGCGGTAATGCGGGTGAAGCTGAGCGAAACCTTCGCCGCCTCGATCGCCGCGAGGTCGGCCTTCACCGTACCCTCAAGCGCGTCGGCGGTGGCGACCGCGGCGTCATAGGTGGTGCGGGAGATGGCGCTGGTCCGCACCAGCTCGGCATAGCGCTTCACGTCGCCCTTGGCTTTCTCCAGATTGGCGCGGTCGCGCTCCAGATTGGCCTGGGCCTGACGCAGCTGGGCGTCGAGCGACCGGCTGTCGAGGGTGAAGAGCGTGTCGCCGGTCTTCACCTCCTGCCCTTCGGTGAAGTTGACCGTTTCCACCGCGCTGTCGACGCGGGCCTTGATGGCGATGGCGGCGATGGGCTGGACACTGCCGATGGTGACGATCTGTTCGGGCACGGCCTGAACCGCGACCGTCTGGGTCACCACGGGGACCGTCCGGCCGGCACTGGCCGGCGCCGCAGCCTTGGATTGCGACTTCTGGCCGTCCGCCGCCGCCGTCTTGCCATCCGCCCCGGCATTGTGGGTCGCATACCAATAGTACCCGCCGCCGCCGATCACAGCGGCCAGCAGCAGGACCAGAAAAAACCGTCTCATCCGATGGGACTCCAAACGCCGGAGCCAGGGGCCGGCACAGGCTTAGATAAAGGGGGGCAGGTTGGTGATGCCGGACATCAGAATGTCGATGACGGAGCGCTCCAGCGCCTCGCGCGGGCGGTCGCCCAGCTGCATGATGCCGCCGCGGACCATGCCGATGATCAGCAGCGGCACGACCTCCAGGTCGATCTTGCGGAACTCGCCGGACGCCATGCCGTCGGCCAGCACCTGCTGCAACGCGGTGGCGGTGCGCTGGCTACGGCGGCGCAGGATGCGGCGGGTGCGGTCGGCCAGATCGGACTGGTCGCCGCCCAGCAGCTTCAGCGTCTGCAACTGCTCGCTCAAGGTGTCGACCAATGCCGAGACCATGGCGGACAGCCGGACGGATGCCGGCACCTGCTGCGGCGCCAGTTCGGCGTTCAGCTTGTGCTCCAGCCCGCCCAGCGCGCGTTCCAGCGATTCCAGATACAGCTCTTCCTTGGAGGGGAAGTAGCGATAGAGCGTGGCCTTGCCCACGCCGGCCCGTTTCGCCACCTCTTCCACCTGGACCGAGGCGTAATCGCGGCCGGCGAAAAGCTCCGCCGCGGCGTTGAGGATCACCTCGCGCCGCCGAGCGCGCCAGTCGGGTATCTCTTCCGCATCAAGAGGCATGAATGGAACTCACGGGTTTCAAAAACTGACGATAGTCGAGATCCTTAGAGTGTCAAGGAACCTGTTTCCAATAAAAATGAATTCGGCGTCATGTGGGGGAACTGTTTCCTTTCCATGACAGGATCGAGTGGATTGACGATCCTTAGAACGTAAAAAGGCGCGAAGCCCGACCCGCCCAGGGGGGAATTACCTGGGAGGCCGGGCATCGCGCCCATTCAATCTAAGGCGGTGAAGCGGGACGTCAGCTCCGCGTGTTGGAGGAACGGCCGATCCCGGTCGAGCCAGTCACGCCGGTCGTCGAGCCAACCATCGAACCGGTGCCCGCCGACGCGGCGGCCGGGCCACCGCTGGCACCGGCACCGGTACCGGTGGCCGACGGGCTGCTGGACCCGGTGTTACTGCCGGTGCCGACGCCAAGGCCGGCGGCACCGGCGGTGGTGGTGTCAGAGCCCTGGAGACCGCTGTTGTCGGCCCTTATCGACGAAGAGGAACCGGTGGTCGAGATGCCGCCCGCACTCGCCATCGCCGAGGCGCCGGCACCGGTGGAACTGCCCCAGTTCGAACCGCCCTGGCTTCCGGTCTGCGCGCGGACGCGCAGGTTGTTCTGCACATGCGACACGCCGGAAACGGACTCGGCGACATCCTCGGCCCGGCGCTTGGTGTTGCGGTCGGGGACCATGCCAGTCAGCGTCACCTCGCCGCCGCTGACCGTCACCTCGATGTCGGAGGCGTCGATGTAGGCGTCGTCGGTCAGCCGGTCGCTGACATCCTCGCGCACACGCTCATCGGAACGGCTGTAGCCGCGCGGGCCACGGCCGCGATGCTGGGAGGCGCGCATCTGGTCCTCGTGACGGCGGCGCTCCGCATCGTCGTCGCCGAACCAGGAGGCGATTTCGTCGCCGGCCTGCTCCCAGAAGCCGCGCTGTTCGCCCCGGCCGCGGTTCTCGCCATAGCCGCGGCCTTCCTGGCTGCGGTACATGGCGCCACGGTCCTCGCCCCAGGAACGGTCGCGATAATCGTCACGGCCGTAGCCCGCGCCTTGGCTGGTGGAGGAACTTCCGCCGAAATCGCGCCGGCTCCAGTCGCCGCGGTTCCAATCGCCACGGTCGCGGCCTGATTCGTAACCGCCGCCGTAACCGCCGGGTTGGGAACCGTAATTCCGGTTGCGGTAATCGCCGCTTTCATAGGTGCGGTCGCCTGAATTCCGCTCGCCATACTCCCGGCCGCCATAGCCGAGCGAGCCGCGGCCACGGACGCCCTGGGCGCCTTCGCCATAAGGGCGGACGCCATAATCCCGGTCACGGTAGTCGGCGCTGCCGACATCGCGGCTGGTGTAGTTGCCCTCGGTTCCGGCATTGCCGGCACCGGCATAGCCGCCATAACCGCTGGAGCCCGACCGGCCGCCATAGCCGGCACCATAGCCGCCGCGGTTCATGTCACGCCCGCCGCCAAAGCTGCGATCATAGACCCGCTCCATCTCGCGGGAATTGTCGCGGCGGTTGTCGTCGGAAAAGGAATTGCGGCCGTAGCCACCCGATTCGTTGCCGACGCGCCCGCCATAGCCGGCATCGCGGTAGTCGCGGCCCTGATCGTCCTGGTGGCGATGGGCCTGGGTGCGATACATGCTCTCGTGTTGATTGCTGTCGTCCCCGCTCTGGGACCGGCTCCAGTCCCCTCCCTGTTCACGGCTCCGGTCCTGGCCGTAGACACCGGTGCGGCTGGGTCCCTCGCCCCAATCGCGGTGCCGGTTGGGTTCACGGTCCTCGTCGCGCCAGTCGCGGCCCTCGCCTCGCCACCGATTCTCGTACTGCGCCATCGTGGTCGGCTCCCTCTTTTCAGGATTCTTGAATGGGCGGACGGCGTCACGCATGGCTTCGCCACGCCCGTCTGTCCCGAACAACAGGGGCGGCCAAACGGCGTTCCGGAAATTCGGCGGCCGGTGACAGGGAAAACGGGGAGTCTTGGCACGAGGCTTGCGAAGGGGACCGCGGTTGGTTCCACGCATCACTTACGGCTTCGGCGCTTCATGCACCGAAGCCGTTTTCTTTTGCGCCCTTTTATTGAGCAGAGACTTCCATCTGCTTAATTTGGCAGCGACTGGTCGAGCAGACGGGCAACCGCGGCCCCCAACTCCTCGTTGAGGAACGGCTTGTAGATGATCTCATCCGCATTGAACATACGGGTCATCTTCAGCAGATAGCCGGCCGGCATGTTGGGTGCGCCGCCGGACATGGCGAGAATCTTCACGTCCGGCTGGGTGCTGCGGGCGGCCTTGATCAGCTCGATCCCGTCAACCTCCGGCATCAGCACGTCGGTGACAATCAGGTCGAAACTGCGGCGATCGAGGGCGCGGATCGCCGCCCGTCCATTCTCCGCCTCCGTCACGTCGAAACCGCGCCCCTCAAGATATCCGGCGACGGACAGCCGCACGGCCGGCGAATCCTCGACGACCAGGATATTGGGGCGATTGGCACTTCCCATCATGCACCCGGCTCCTTTTGGGAACCGCCTTATCGAAAAGCCGGCCGCGGCCGGCGGAAGTCTACGCGTGCCCCTCACCCACCCACTGCCGCGACGGCCGCAGCCGCGTCGGCATGGATCTGGAACAGGGACGAAAATCCGCTGACATCGAACATCTCGCGGATATTCGGCGCCATCGCGGACAGGACGATCGAACCGCGCTTCGCCCGGGCCGCCTTGGCGGCGACCAGCAGGGACCGAAGCCCGGCCGAACTGATGTAGGCAAGCTGGGCCATATCGACAACGATCCGTGTGCCCTCATCGCCGATGGCGGACATCAGAACGCGTTCGAATTCGCCTGTGCTGCCGCTGTCGATGCGTCCGACCGGGTGCAGCACCGTGACGCCATTCTCTGTTCGCTCGGCAATGTGCATACCCGGCTCCAGCCACATTCTTCCAGGCCTCCGGTTATAGCATGTCGGCGGAGTGCCGACGATGCCTTCGCAGTGCGGCGGAAATCGCGCTCATCGCGCCTCTCGGCCATCGACAGGCCCAGCGCGCCATAAGCGACCAGCGCCGTCTTGCGGAAGATGCCTGCGACCGGCCCGCGGTCGCCGGTAGGCGACGAAGCTCCCGGCCTCCACGGCTAGGCGGTAATGGTCGGGGTCTTCCAGCTTCCCCACCAACCGCATGCGGAAGCCGGCGAGCAGGTCGCCGTCGTCCGGGTCCAACAGGCGGACGGCGGCCACCGCGCGCGCCGCACCGCCACCCAGGGGAATGGCTCCATATGGCGGGGCTGCTGCGGGAGGCGGGACGCTCATGACTCGATAATTTCGGCGAAGTTCAGCAGGCCGATGGGCGAGCAATATTCAAGAACCCGCACGGTGGCCATGTCGATGATAACGGAGAAGCGCTTCAGCGATTCGACCGGAATGTCCGCCGGATCGGTCCGGTCGATCAGAATCTGCGCCGCCTTGAAGGCGGTAAGGCGGCCGATGCCGTAGGCACTGCTGGCCAGCGCCAGCATCGCCTTGTCGGCGCGCACGATCAGTTCGGTCGCCGAGAAGGTCGGGTTGTAGACGATGCCCAGCCGCCTGAGCGGGCGATAGGCCTGAATGGTGTCCAGTTGCACCGCGATGGGCGCGACGTGGATGGTGCCGGTGACGTTGCGCCCCGGCCGGCCCCCTTCGCAGGGTGCAACCCGTCAGATCGACCGCGATTCCGCCGGAGCTTGCAAGCGGTTCCCCAGATTTTCCTAATACATCAGGCCCGGCGCCTTCCGGGTGGCCTCAGCCGGGCGGCATTGCGCCGGCATGGGCGTTCTGCAAGGGGATTTCCTGCATGCGGCGCTGCTCCGGCCGCCATGGCGCCGCGTCGTCCTCATCCTCCGCGGCGTCCGGCCAGTCGAGGGACAGGTCCGGGCGCAGGTCGGGGAGGACGGTTTGCCGCAGTTCGGCCAGCGCCACCAGCGCGTCGCGGTCGCCGGCCGCTGCCGCCGCCTGAAGCCAAAGGGCGGCTTCGGCCGGATCGCGGGTGGCCCCGACCCCCTCGCGCAGGCACAGGCCAAGGCGGTATTGCGCGGCAGGATGCCCCTGTTCGGCAGCGGCACGCAGCCAGCGCACCGCTTCGGTCTCGTCACGGTCGACGCCGCGGCCGTCGAGCAGCAGCAGGGCGAGGTTGACCTGGGCGGGAGCGGAGTGCTGGAGCGCGGCAAGCCGGTACCACAGCGCCGCCTTGGCCGGATCGCAGGGCACGCCGGCGCCATGCTCGTGCATATAGCCCAGATTGTTCTGCGCGCCGACGTCGCCCTTGGCGGCGGCACGGCGATACCAGGACACTGCCCGGCGCGGGTCGGGCGGTACGCCGATGCCGTTGGCGAGCAGGAAGGCCAGCATGGTCTGCGCCGCGACATGGCCCTGGCGGGCGGCCCGGCGATACCAGGAAACGGAAGCGGCAACGTCGGCCGTCCGCAAGGCCTCCGCCAGCCGGTATTGCGCGTCGCTGTCGCCCAGTTCGGCCTTCATCCGGGTCCAGAGCGTGGGCGTGGCAAGCATGGGCGTGGCAAGCATGGACATGGCGCCGGCACCTTCGTCGATTGTCCCCCGGGGTTCCGTTCCACCAACACCGCGCGAACCGGCTTTATTCCGGTCGCCGCAGCGTTGTGGCCGAACCCCTTCGACCGAGTCTGTCCCCCTGCCGCCGCCCGTTCAACCTCCCCAGCCGGCGGTCGAGGAATTGTCACGCCGACGCCATCGGTTAAGAATGACCATCCCTTCGCGCCCCCGTGATACCCGGAGGCATAGGGGAAAAAGTGGGAGCGGGAGGCGAGTGCGGATGGAATGAAAAGCGGTGAACCGCCTGGAGGTGGTCCTGCGCAGCGAACTGTCGGAACTCGGCCGGCTGGCCGCCGCGGTGGAGAGCTTCATCGCGCGCAACCAGCTGCCCCCGGACCTCGCCTTCCGCTTCACGCTTTGCCTCGACGAACTCGTCACCAACATCGTCTCCCATGGCCACGGCGGTGCCGGCGGACATGGCATCCGGGTGCGGCTGGAAACCGATGGGCTGGAGCTGCGGGCGGAGGTGGAGGACGATGGCGACGCCTTCGACCCCTTCGCCGAGGCCCCGTTGCCCGACCTCGGCGGTGATCTGGAGAGCCGGCGGGTTGGCGGGCTGGGCATCTTTCTGGTCGGCAGAATGATGGACCGCGCCAGCCACCGGCGCGAAGGCGGATGTAACCTGACCCTGCTCGCGAAGCGCATCGGCTGACCGTCGGCGGTGGAGCGCAACCGCGAAGGGCAGCCTCGGAACAATCACGCTTCAAAAAATCTTCATGGAAGCCTTGTCCGTCTCGAACTCCGATCCAAGCGACGTCGTGAACGCCAAGTCCCCAATGTTGACAGGGTCATACAGATGGACCGGCGAACCTTACATGCTTTTCATCAAATGCAGGCGAGTTGCTGTCCATGACAATCCGGCAAGGCAGAGCGTTTCGCTCTGCAACAAACCGACACATGACAAGGGGGTCAAATTCTTGCACTATTGTGGATAGCCCCAGGTTGCGGCCGGGGCCGGCCGTTCGGGTAAGCCGATGCGGATCGGGGCAGGAGCATGGAAGGCGGGCGCTAACGTGTGGAGTCGACGCATCATGACAGGGACGCAGTGCCAAGAGGCACGGCTGCGCCTTGGCTGGTCGACACGGATGCTGGCGAACAAGGCTGGCGTTCCGTGGTACGCCGTGATGAACCTTGATTACGGCACGGGTGAAGTCGACCCGGCCATCGTCGACGCGCTCACCCGCGCCTTCAAGCAGGCGGGGCTGGAGCTGCGGTAACGGAAGGCCCCTCTCCCGGAATGGGAGAGGGAACCGTCTTCGCTCCGCCACCTCGTTCCCTCAGCTTGTTTTTCCAGCCTTGCCCTTCTCCGCCGGACGGTCGATGTGCTTGGCCGATTCGGTGTCGGGGGTGATCGGCTTTCCGGTGTCGGATACCTCCCTGGCCGCCTCGAGCGGGTCGGCGATGTCGCGGTCGGGCTCGTTGGACAGGATCTTGCCGCTGTCGGGTTTCTGGTCTGCCATGGAATCGCTCCTTCCGTCGGATGGTTCCATCACAACAGGCGGCTGCCGACATTCGTCCCGGATACACTCTGTTACCGAATCCATGACCGCCGGACACAGGCCGGCAACGATAGGCCGTCATCCTGATCGCTATGGACGCCCCCGGCCAAGACCGGGGAGCACCGGACGCGATAGGATGGACAGCATGAAAAAGACCCTGCTCGCCGTGGCCGCCGCTATCCTCGCCGTAACCGCGGCGACCGGAACGCCAGCAATGGCCCAGGGATGGCAGCCGGGCCCGGACGACCGTCCGGCCGGCCACCAGTACCCGCAGCCGCAGCCGCCCCGCGGGTACGAACATAGCCCGCGGTACGAGCACCCCGGCCGTCAGCCGGACCAACGTCCCGGTCCGCCGAAGGCGTATGGCTGGCGGGCCGGCGAGCGTCTGCCGCAGGAGTGGCGCGCGCCCCGTCACGTGATCGCACGCCCGGCCGCTTATCACCTGCACCGCCCGCCGCGGGGCCATCGCTGGGTCCGCGTCAATCATGACGCCGTGCTGGTCGTTTCCAGCACCGGCATCGTCGTAGAGATCGTGCCCGGCCTGTTCCGCTGACCGGAGTTCTCGCCCCTATTCGCCAAAGCCCTTCTGCGCCAGGACCAGGAAGATCTTCTCCTCCAGTTGGTCGGGCGTGAAGGGCTTGGCGATGTAGCCGCTGACATGGTGGGCCAGCGCCTTCTTCACCGCATCCAGCGTCGCCAGCGCCGTGACCATCAGGAAGGGCAGGTCACTGCGGCTCTCGCGCACCTGCTTCAACAGGTCCAGGCCGCTCAGCCGCGGCATCATCCAGTCGCAGACGATCAGGTCATAGGCCGCGCCGTCGGCCTGAAAGCGCTCCAGCGCCTCCTGGCCGTCGGCGGCGGTGACGATGTGGCCGATGCCCAACTCCTGGAGGACGGAGGTGACGAAGGCGCGCGGCCCGGCCTCGTCATCCACCACCAAGACGCGGTGGGAGGACAGGTCGATGAAGGGCACGCCGACCATGGCCAGCGCCTGCCGCAGCCAGTTGGCACGCGCCAGCCGTTCCTTCGGCCCCGGCGCATTCAGCAGCACATGACGGACGAAGCGCGGCCGGTGGCAGTGGCGGTAGAGCACGCGGGCCACCGCCAGCCGGCTCTTGCCGGAGCAGAAGGCCCCCTCCCCCGCCAGCCGGACGATGTCGAGCACGGTGTCGGCCGGCGGATCGTCCTTGGCCTGGATCAAGGGAGCCAGCACGCGCTGGGTGCGCAGGAAGGCGTTCTGGATGTCGTCGAGCTGGCCGCCGAGATACTCGCGCTCCTCGTCGGGGAAGGCGCTGGACAGCACGAGGCGCTGAACCTCCGCCAGCCCCTTCAGCTTCTCGTTCCGGTCCTTCCAGCAGTCCAGCAACCGGCCGGCGAAATCGCGGCTGTCGAAGAAGCTCTTCAGGTAATCGGCCACCGCCTTGGCCGCGGTGGGCGACAGCGGCATCTTCTGGAGCACGAACAGGATGCGCAGCTTCTGCACGAAGTTGCGGCCACGGGTGATCTCCGGGACCGTGTCTTCGTTGACCAGCAGGGCGGTGCGGCGTTGCAGCGCCGCTTCCGTCCGCGCACCGCCGACATAGGCGCCCTCGCGGTCGCGCAGGCGGGCGGACAGGTCGCTCAGCGCCAGAATCTCGCGCTGCACCGCCTCGATGCCGAACATGTCGCCGGCGCTGGCGATGGTGAAGCAGGCCGGCTTGGCCATCTCGCGGCGGAAGGCGGCGGCCAGCGCGTCGCGCAAACCCGGCATCGGCACCCGGCGCATCAACGCGTCCAGCCGGCGGAACACCGATGGGGCGTCGTCCGCCATCGGCCGGTCGGTGGCGATCAGAGTCACGATCAGGTCGATCAGGGTGGTGAAGGGGGCATCCCGCGCGCAGGACGCGGTGCCGGCGTCGCTCAGCAGGATCTCTCCCAGCAGCCGCTCCACCGGCGTCAGCGCGTCGGGATGCTCGGTGGTTTCGGCGAGGTTCAGCAGCGCCTCAGCCTTCTCGGCGAAGCTGCGGCAGACGGCGATGTGCTGGGTGACGGCGGCGTCGAGAAGGAAACGGCCGAGAAAGCCGCCGACGGACAACAGCTCCGCCGCCGTGCCGGGATAGTCGGGGGACAGGAAGTCGGGCGGCGGGTGCTCCTTTACCCGCTCGCGCGTCAGCCGGGCGATCTCGTTGACCAGCGGCGTCATGCCGCCCTTACGGTCCATCACCCGTTCGGCCTGGGTCAGGATGGCGACGAAGGTGGCGGTGTTGGACAGCCCGGTCTGATGGCGCGGGTGGTGCAGCAATTCCGTCGCGGTCAGCGCGTTCTCGTCGAGGAAGCGGCGGCAGAAACGGCCGACCCCGTCCCGGCCGGCCGGGGTGTAGAAATCGGCGGGCTCGCGACAGGCAGCGGGGGCGGAACCTTCCGCCTCTTCCAGCGTCGGTTCCGCGGCGGGGGCGTCGTGGCGGGACTCCTCCATCGCCGCCCTCACAGGGCCAGCAGGTCGCGAAGCGCACTGAGCAGCCGCTCGGGCGCCACCGGCTTCATCACGATCTGCCGCCCCTCCTGCGCCGTCAGCCCGGCCGCCGTCTCGCGCGAGGCGTAGCCGGTCAGGAACAGGATGGGCAGAAGCTGGTTGCGGCTCTCCAATGCGCGGGCCAAGTCCAGCCCGTTCATCTTCGGCATCGACACGTCGCTGACCACCGCGTCGAACAGGCCGCCGGCCTCGTCGTATCGGGTCAGCGCCTCCTGCCCGTCGGAAGCCTCCACCACCGTGCAGCCGGCCTCCTCCAGCACGAGGCGGAGGTAGCGGCGCACCGAGTCCTCGTCATCGACCAGCAGGATGACCGCCCCCTCTCCCTCCGCGACCTGCAGAGGGTCGATCCCAACCGGCGATGCCGGCGGTTCGACGGCGGGCAGATAGAGCGCGAAGGTGGCACCCCGCCCTTCCTCGCCCTCCAGTTCCACCGCGCCGCCTGACTGCTGCGCCGTGCCATAAACCATCCACAGGCCGAGCCCGGTGCCCTTCCCCGGCTCCTTGGTGGTGAAGAAGGGTTCCCAGACGCGGTCGCGGATCTCCACCGGCACGCCCGGCCCCTGATCGCTGACGCGGATCGCGACATAGCGGCCCGGCTTCAGGCCGCGGTGACGGGCGAAGAAGGCGTCGTCCGGCGTCTCCACCGCCAGGGCGATGGTCAGGGTGCCGCCGTGGGGCATGGCATCGCGCCCGTTCAACGCGAGGTTCAGCAGAGCCTGGTTCAGCGTCACCGGGTTGACCAGCGCGTGCGCGCTTTCGTCATCGGCGAGGATCCCCACGTCGATGCCGGCGCTGAGCAGGGGTTTCAGGAAGACGCGCAGGTCGCGCACCAGCGGGGCGACGGCGACCACCTCGCGCTCATCGGTCACCCGGCGGTGGGAGAAGTCCAAAAGCTGGGCCGTCAGCGCCGCCGCCCGTTCCGACGCCTTGGCGATCTCCTGCACGCAGGTCAGCACGCGGTCGGGATCGGCCGGATTGCGCTCCGCCAGCCGGGCGAAGCCGCCGATGGCGGTCAGCATATTGTTGAATTCATGGGCGATGCCGCCGGCCATGCGGCCCACCGCCTCCATCTTCTGGGCGCGCTGAAGCTCGCCCTCCACCCGGCGGCGGTCGGTGATGTCGTTCAGCACCAGCAGCACCGCCGGCCCGCCGCCATAGACGGCCTGACTGGCCGCGACCTCCAGCCGGCGGCGCTCGCCGGTCGGGCGGAGGGCGTCGCATTCCAAGCGGCGCTCCTCCCCCTCGGCAGCGGCGGCGAGCGTCGCGGCCAGTGCCTCGCCCTCCGCCAGAAATCCGGCGAGCAGTTGGCCTTCCAGCGCATCGGCGGCGACGCCGAGGATCGTCGCGGCGGCCCCGTTGGCGAACCGGATGGCGGCGCGGTCCCAGATGACGATGCCGTAGGGGGCCAGTTCGACGAGCTGGCGGTAGCGCAACTCGCTCTCGCGCAGGGCGCCGACGGTCTGTTCCAGCCGGGCGGTCTGGCCGGCCAGTTGCTCCTCCCGCGTTTTCAGCTCGGTGATGTCCATCAGGATCTTCACCACGCCGCCGGTGCCGGTGGCATGCTCGCTGATGCGGTACCAGCGCCCGTCGGACAGCCGGCCGTCGACCGGGGTGGAGTGCTGGAGATGGCGGGTCAGCCGCTGCTCCACCCAGGCGCCGATGTCGCCCTCCCCCTCGTACCCGCCGCGCTCGGCGGCGGCGCGCAGGATCTCGGCGAAGCTGCGGCCCGGGGTCAGCATGTCGGCGATGGTGGGATAGGCGCGGCGATACTGCTCGTTACAGATCAGCAGCCGGCCATCGGCGCTGAACAGCACGAATCCTTCCGACACGCTGTCGATGGCGTCATGCACCACCGCCTGCATGAAACGCGCGTCCACCAGCGCCAGCGTCTCGGCGGTGGCATCGACGCCGCAGCCACGATAGCCGCGGAACCGCCCGTCGGCGCCGCGCACCGGCACGGCGCTGAGCCGCAGCACGAGGTCGCGCCCGTCCACCCCCTCGAAGCTCAGCTCCAGGTCGTGGAAGGGCCGGCCGGCCTCGATGTCGGCACGGTATTCGGCCCAGGTCGCCTCGTCGGCGACCAGCACCCCAAGATCGAGAAGGGAATCGCCGAACACCGTCCGCGGGTCGCAGCCGAGCAGCGTGGTAAGCCCGCCCGACAGCGAGAGATAACGGTGGTCCGACCCGGTTTCCCAGAACCAGCCGGGCGTCACGGCGGCGAAGTCGCGGGAGCGGTCGCGCAGCCCCTCCAGCTCGTCCGTCGCCCGGCGCAGAGCGGCGTCGGAACGGGCCAGGGCGGCGGCGGCGGTCCCGGCGCGCCGGGCGCTCCACAGGGCCAGACCGCCGGCGGCAACCAGCGCACCGGCGACCGGCCAGCCGACATGCCCACTTGCAGACAGCGCCGCCAGGGTGCCGATGCCGGTCAGCCCGGCCAGCAGGCCCGGAAACGACGCGGAAAGACCCGACGGACCGGACACCGGTTTGGCGGCATCCCCGACGGGATGCGGTCGGTCGGTGCCTGCAACGTCCACGGGGCCTCCGTCTGTCCGAAAGGGTGCCGGAAGAGTTGTTGTCCAGTGACATCGTCACCGGATCGTCCCGTCTTAGGCTGTCAGGCGTTAACAGCAGGTTTAGTAGCTAAGCTTTCGCACAGCCGCGACAGCCAGAAGCGGTAGCGGCGATGGAAAGGAGATCCGGGAGGCCGCGAAACACGTAAAAACCGGTTGCCGTTCAAAAGCCGGTCGGTTTCGAAAGGACCATGCCATGCCGCCCATGACTCCCGAGGCCATTCCCCCGGCCACTCCCCTGGCAACCCCGGAGGGCCCCCCGAAGGCAGACGTGATTACGTGGAGCAATCTGCCGGCCCAGACCGCCGAAGGGGTGGAGCGCCGCAGCCTTCCCGGCACCGGCGCATCGCTGAAGCACATCGTCATCAAGGCCGGCACGTCCGCCCCACGCCACGACCACCCGCAAGAGCAGTTCGTCATCGTCGTCGAAGGCCGCGCCCTGCTGACCTGCGAAGCGGGGCCGGTGGATCTGCGGCCGGGCATGGTCATCCGTTTCGACCCCGGCGCCTGGCACACCGCCGATTTCGTCGAGGATACCGTGCTGATCGAGGTGAACTTGAACCCGGCGGGTTGAGAGGGAGGTCAGGCGCCGATATCGATATCGATCTCGTCATCGTCTTCCGGCGCCCGGCCCAGCAGCAGGTCGGCAGCGTCGAGGGTCAGTGCCTCGACCTCCTCGTTGCGCTCCTCGTCGGGCAGGCGCAGCGCGTGCATCAGCTGGGTCGCCAGATGGATCAGCATGGCGCGGACGCAGTCGTCTTCCGGATACTCCAGCGCCACCACGTCCTTCAGGAAGGCGCCGAGTTGCTCCGGCGAATTCCAGGGGTGGGTGATGACGGTCTCGAAGCCGCTGGTGCCGAGGAAGACGGAGTTCAGCGCGACGGCCTGACGGTTGATGCCGTCGACCGCCTCGTCCTGGTCGAGGTTGCCCTGGAGAACTTGGTTGAACGCGTCCAGGCTGAGGTCAATGAACTGGCGGACCAGCAGCCGCACCACGGATTCATCGGACAGATCGTTGCGGGCCTGCGGCTGGGTCAGCACCGGCAGCGGTTGCAGCAGCGCCGCGATGATCGGCTTTGCGGATTGGGATTCCATCGCGGGCAACTCCTGTCGGGATCGACCCCGGCATCTGCGGGGCAAAAGGTTTACGGCCCCCGATATTGCCAGAGCCTGATGCAAAACGCAAAAAAGGCCGCCCCCTCGCGGAAGCGGCCTCTTGCCGGGCCTGACTGGAGGTCAGACCCGAAAGATCAACCCACCAGCTCGATGCCGGCGAAGAAGAAGGCGATCTCCTGGGCGGCGGTCTCCGGGGCGTCCGAACCGTGGACCGAGTTGGCCTCGATCGACTCGGCGAACTCCTTGCGGATGGTGCCCTCGGCGGCGTTGGCCGGGTTGGTGGCGCCCATGATCTCGCGGTTGCGGGCAATGGCGTTCTCGCCTTCCAGAACCTGCAGGACCACCGGGCCGGAGATCATGAAGGAGACCAGATCGCCGAAGAACGGACGCTCGCGGTGCACGCCGTAGAACTGCTCGGCCTGGGCCTTCGACAGCTGAACGCGCTTCTGGGCAACGATGCGCAGGCCGCCGTCTTCGAACTTGGCGTTGATCTTGCCGGTCAGGTTGCGGCGGGTGGCATCGGGCTTGATGATCGAGAGGGTCCGTTCGACGGCCATGGTGGTGACTCCTGCGGGAATGGGGCTTTTCGCCGATTGAAAAACTCGCAGGCGCCGCCGGATGACCGGGGCGCCGGATGGGCGGCTTTATAGAGGCGCTTTCACGGCGCGGCAAGGCGTTCGTTTGGGGCCGGGTTCCCCGATCTTCGCAAAAAATACGGCCGCGATGGCATCCCAGCGCGGCCGGAGTCGAGGAGGCTTTGGGAAAGCAGGCGTCAGGTCAGGATTTGGCGGCACCCAGCTTGGCCTGGGCGGCGGCCAGACCGTCCTTGCCGTCCAGCGTAGTGACGCCGGACAGCCAGGTCTTCAGGACGGCGGGATTCTTCTTCAGCCAGTCGGCCGCCACCGCTTCCGGCTTGCGGCCGCCGTTCATGATGCCGTCCATCACCGAGTTTTCCATGTCCACGGTGAAGACCAGATTGGACAGGAACTTGCCGATGTTCGGGCATTCGGCGGCATAGCCCTTACGTACGTTGGTGCTGACGGTGGCGCCGCCGTAATTCGGGCCGAACCAGTCGTCGCCGTCGGACAGATAGGTGATGTCCATCGTCTTGTTCATCGGATGCGGCGCCCAGCCCAGGAAGGCGATCCATTTCTTGGCCCGCACCGCCCGCTTCACCTCGGCCAGCATGCCGGCCTCGCTGGACTCGACCATTTTGAAGTCCTTCAACCCGAATGCGTCGGCCTTCAGCATCTTGTCGATGATCAGGTTGCCGTCGTTGCCGGCCTCGATGCCGTAGATCTTGCCGTCAAGCTTGTCCTTGTATTTCGCCAGATCCTTGAAGCTCTTCAGCCCGGCCTCGGCGGCATAGGTGGGGACAGCCAGCGTGTATTTGGCGCCCTCCAGGTTGACGCGCGTCACCTCGACCGAACCGTCCTCCAGCACCGGCTTGATGAAGGTCTCCATGGTGGGCATCCAGTTGCCCAGGAACACGTCCAGCGACTTGGTCTTCAGCCCGAGATAGACGACCGGAACCGACGAGACGCTGGTGGTCGGCTTGTAGCCCAGCGCGTCAAGCGTGACGGAGGCGAGCGCCGTCGTCGCCGCGATGTCGGTCCATCCCACGTCGCCGAACCGCACCGACTTGCAGAATGCCGGATCGGCGGCAAGCGCCGTCCCCGCCGGCAGGGCGGCGGACCCGGCCGCCAGCATCAGGCCGACGGCCAGGGTGGAGAGTTTGGCGGCGGAGAATTTACCGGCAGAGAATTTACCGAATGTCTTGGCCATGTCCCTGTTCTCCTTGCTTGTGGTTTTCGTTGTCGTCTCTGTCGTGGTGGCTGCGGGTCTCAGGCCCGCCGCCGCTGGTCCTTCACTGGCTCCTTCTGTCTGATGGCGGCATCCGCGACGTAATAGGGCACGTCGGCGCGCGGCAGCGGCGGACGGCCGCGCACCGCGTCGGCCAGCTTTTCGGCCATCATGATGGTGGGCGCGTTCAGGTTGCCGGTGATGATCCGCGGCATGATCGAGGCATCGATGACGCGCAGCCCCTCCAGCCCATGCACCCGGCCCTGGCCGTCCACCACCGCGCCATCATCGGTCCCCATCCGGCAGGTGCCGCAGGGGTGGTAGGCGGTCTCGGCGTGGTGGCGGACGAAGGCGTCGAGGTCGGCATCGGTGACGCAATCGGCGCTGGGGCTGATCTCCTCGCCGCGATAGGGCGCCAGGGCGCGCTGGCGCATGATGTCGCGGGTGATGCGGATGCCGGCGCGGAACTCCCGCCAGTCCTGCGGATCGGCCATGTAGTTGAATAGGATGCTGGGCGCCTGCCCCGGATCGCGAGAGCGGGCATGGACGCGCCCCTTGCTGGGCGAGCGCATCGAGCCGACATGGGCCTGGAAACCGTGCGCCTCCACCGCGTTGGTGCCGTTGTAGCTGATGGCGACGGGGAGAAAATGGTACTGGATGTTGGGCCAGGGTACGTCGTCGCCGGTGCGGATGAAGCCGCCGGCCTCGAACTGGTTGCTGGCGCCGATGCCGGTGCCCAGGAAAAGCCATTCGGCGCCGATGGCCGGCTGGTTCCACCATTTCAGCGCGGGATAGAGCGACACCGGCTGACGGCAGTGATACTGGATATACATCTCCAGATGGTCCTGGAGATCGCCGCCCACCCCCGGCAGGTCTGCCACCGTCTCCACCCCCAGCGCGCGCAGCAGCGGCGACGGCCCCACCCCCGACCGTTGCAGGATCGCCGGCGAGGCGATGGCCCCGGCGCACAGCAGCACCTCCCGCCGCGCCCGCACCGTCACCGGCGTGCCGTTGCGCAGGTAGGTGACCCCGGCGGCGCGGCGTCCGTCGAACAGGATTCGGTCGGTCAGCGCGTGGGTGACGATGGTCAGCCCCGGCCGCTCCCGCGCCCGGTCGAGATAGCCGCGGGCGGTGCTGCACCGCCGCCCCTGCGCCGTCACCGTGCGGTCCATCGGACCGAAGCCTTGCTGGCGGTAGCCGTTCAGATCGGCGGTGCGGCCGTAGCCTGCCTGCGCCCCTGCCTCCACCATCGCCTCGTAGAGCGGGTTGACGCCCGGCTTGGCGGTGGTGACGAACAGCGGGCCGTCGCCGCCGTGATAGGCGTCGGGGCCGATGTCGCGCGTCTCCGCCTTGCGGAAATAGGGCAGGCAGTCGAGATAGCTCCAGTCCTCCAGACCCGGCAGCCCGGCCCAGCCGTCATAGTCCAGCGCGTTGCCGCGGATGTAGCACATGCCGTTGATCAGCGACGACCCGCCCAGCCCCTTGCCGCGCCCGCACTCCATCCGGCGGTTGTCCATGTGCGGCTCGGGTTCGGTCTCGTAGGCCCAGTTGTAGCGGCGGCCTTGCAGCGGGAAGGCCAGCGCCGCCGGCATCTGGGTGCGGTAGTCGAGCCGGTGGTCGGGTCCGCCCGCCTCCAGCAGCAGGACGCTGACACCGGCGTCCTCGGTCAGCCGGCAGGCGAGGACGTTGCCGGCCGACCCGGCGCCGACGATGATGTAGTCATACTCGCGCACCGCAGGGGCGAAGGAGGATGTGGCGGCGGGCATAGCGGCGCCATTCTCCGGCGCAGCGGTCCCGGAGGTCGGTTGGTTCGACATCGAACACCCCTTCTTTAAAAAGCGGCCTTCTCTGAAAAGCGGGCTTAGAACACCGACGAGTAGGCACCCAACTCGACCTGGACCGACTTGAGGCGCGTGTAATGGTCGAGCGTCTCGACGCCGTTCTCACGGCCGACGCCCGACTGCTTGTAGCCACCGACCGGCATCTCCGGCGGCGATTCGCCCCAGGCGTTGATCCAGCAGATGCCGGCCTCCAGCCGGTGGATCACCCGGTGGGCGCGGGCCAGATCGCTGGTGACCAGCCCGGCGGCGAGGCCGTAGCTGGTGGCATTGGCGCGCGCGACGACCTCTTCCTCCTCGTCGAAGGTCAGGATCGACAGGACGGGACCGAAAATCTCCTCGCGCACGATGGTCATGCCGTCGTGGCAGTCGGCGAAGACGGTCGGCGCCACATAGGCGCCGCGCGCGAAGGCGGCGCCTTCCGGAACCCCGCCGCCGGCCAGCAGCCGCGCGCCCTCGGCCTTGCCAGCCTCGATGTAGCGCAGCACCTTGTCGCGGTGGGGGAAGCTGGCGAGCGGGCCGAAATTGGTGTCGGGATCCAGCGGATCGCCCATGCGGATGCGGCGCACGCGGACCATCAGCCGCTCCTCGAACGCCGCCGCGACGCTGCGCTGGACGAGGACGCGGGTGCCGTTGGTGCAGACCTGACCGGAGCTGTAGAAGTTCGCCATCATGGCGATGTCGGCGGCGCGGTCGAGGTCGGCGTCGGCGAAGACGATCAGCGGCGACTTGCCGCCAAGCTCCATCGTCACCTCCTTCAGCGTCGATCCGCCGGCCGCAGCCATCACCCGCTTGCCGGTCTCCACCCCGCCGGTGAAGGACAGCTTCTCGATGCCGGGATGGGCGGCCAGCAGGGCGCCGACCCGGCCATCGCCCTGGACGACGTTGAACACGCCATCGGGCAGCCCGGCCTCGCTGTAGATCGCCGCCAGATGCAGGGCGGTCAGCGGCGTCACCTCGCTCGGCTTGAAGATCATGGCGTTGCCGGCGGCCAGCGCCGGGGCCGATTTCCACAGCGCGATCTGGATCGGGTAGTTCCAGGCGCCGATGCCGGCGACCACGCCCAGCGGCTCGCGCCGGGTGTAGACGAAGGAGGTCGGGCGCAGCGGGATCTGCCGTCCTTCCAGCGCCGGGGCGAGGCCGGCGTAATATTCCAGCACGTCTGCGCCAGTGACGATGTCGACCGCGCGCGTCTCGCTCAGCGGCTTGCCGGTGTCGAGCGTTTCGATTTCCGCCAGCGCGTCGTTGCGCTCGCGCAGCAGGGCGACGGCCCGGCGCAGCACCCGTGCGCGCTCCATCGCCGTCATCGCCCCCCACACCGCCTGTCCGGCCCGCGCGCTGTCGACGGCGCGGTCCACGTCCGTGGATGTCGCCTGCGCAACCTCGGCCAGTACCTCCCCGGTCGCCGGATCGACGGTGGCGAAGCGTTCCGCCCCTTCGTCTTCGACAGGACGGCCGTGGATGTAATGGGCCAGACGTCCGAACCGCGTCATGTCGCGTCTCCCTGATCCGAGGTCCAGAGGGTGCAGTGAATCGCAGCAATTCGATTGCCGGAGTCAGCGTGGTTTTTATTGATTGAACGTTCAATTAAAAAAGAACGGGTGGCGATTCCGTTCCTTGAATTGGTCGTGTTCAAACAAACCCGATGACTGGCACCAAGCCGAAGCAAGACGGAACCGGCTGCCCTGCGCGGGACAAAGCCGTGCCATTCGCGCGCCATCGGCCCTGCCCCGCTTCAAATTGGCGGCCCCTCGTGCTACATCCTCGCGCGCTATGCTGCACATCAATGACCTGACCTTCCGCTTCGGCGGCCGAGTGTTGTTTGACCATGCGACGGCGGTGGTGCCCAAGGGGCATCGCGTGGCGCTGGTCGGACGCAACGGCACCGGGAAATCGACCCTGCTGAAGCTGATCTCGGGCCAGCTGCAAACGGATGCCGGCGCCATCACCCTGCCGGCCGGCATGCGGATGGGCATGGTGGCGCAGGAGGCCCCCAGCGGCCCGACCACGCTGATCGACGCCGTGCTGGCCGCCGACACCGAACGCACCGCCCTGCTGGCGGAGGCGGAGACCGTCACCGACCCGATGCGCATCGGCGAGGTCCACGCAAGGCTTGCCGACATCGAGGCGCATTCCGCCCCGTCGCGCGCAGCGCAGGTGCTGTCCGGCCTAGGCTTCGACGCCGAGGCGCAGCAACGGCCCTGCTCCGACTTCTCCGGCGGCTGGCGGATGCGCGTGGCGCTGGCCGGCGTGCTGTTCTCCCGCCCCGACCTGCTGCTGCTGGACGAGCCGACCAACCACCTCGACCTCGAAGCCACCATCTGGCTCGAGGGCTATCTGAAGAACTACCCGCACACCATCCTGCTGGTCAGCCACGACCGCGAGCTGCTGAACGCCGTGCCGACCACGACGATCCACATCGACCAGGGCAAGCTCGTCACCTACAGCGGCAATTACGACCAGTTCCTGGCGCAGCGCCGCGCCAACCAGGAACGGCTGGCCTCGATGGCGGCCAAGCAGGACGCGCGGCGCAAGCACATGATGGCCTATGTCGACCGCTTCCGCTTCAAGGCCAGCAAGGCCCGTCAGGCGCAGAGCCGCCTGAAGCTGCTGGAGAAGATGGAGTCGATCACGCTGATGGAGGACGATCCCGAGGTCGTCTTCAACTTCCCCCCGCCCGACGAGCTGGCGCCGCCGCTGATCGCGCTGGAAGGGGTCAGCATCGGCTATGGCGACAAGGTCATCCTGCGCCGGGTCAACCTGCGCATCGACATGGAGGACCGCATCGGCCTCTTGGGCGCCAACGGCAACGGCAAGTCGACGCTGGTCAAGCTGCTGGCCAACCGGCTCCAACCGATGGCCGGCGAGATGCGGCGCCCGTCCAAGCTGCGCATCGGCTATTTCGCCCAGCATCAGGCCGAGGAACTCGACCTGTCGCTGACGCCGATCCAGCAGACCCAGCGCATCATGCCGCTGGCGCTGGAGGAGAAGGTGCGCGCCCATCTCGGCCGCTTCGGCTTCCCGCAGGTGAAGGCGGAGACCAAGATCTCCAGCCTGTCCGGCGGCGAGAAGGCGCGGCTTCTGCTGGCGCTGATGAGCCGGGAAGTCCCGCACATCCTGATGCTGGACGAACCGACCAACCATCTGGACATCGACAGCCGCGAAGCCCTGATCGAGGCGATCAACGACTTCCCCGGCGCCGTCATTATCATCAGCCACGATCCCCATCTGATCGAGATGACGGTGGACCGGCTGCTGCTGGTTGCCGACGGCACGGTGCAGGCCTATGACGGCGATCTGGACGACTACCGCCGCTATCTGCTCGACCGCGCCAAGGCGGAACGGGCAGTGGCGAAGAGTGGGGCCGAACGGGACGCCGGCCCCAACAAGAAGGACCAGCGCCGCGCTGCCGCCGAGGCGCGCACCGCGCTCGCTCCCCTGAAGCGCAAGGCCACCGACGCCGAGGCGCTGGTCACCAAGCTGAGCGAGGAAAAGCGCAAGATCGAGGCGAAGATGTCCGACCCGGCGCTCTACACCGGCCCGTCCGACAAGCTGACCAAACTGCAGATCGAACTGGGCACGGTGGAGAAGAAGCTGGCAACCGCCGAGGAGACCTGGCTGGAGGCGCTCGAACTCTACGAGAGCGCCGCGGCGGAGGCCGGCGTTTGAACGCCCGCCGGCACATCGACGGCTCCGGCGCCCACGGTCAGGCGGAGATGGGCCCAGTGGAGATGGATCGGGCGGAAATGGAACATGACGGCACCATCGCCCTGCCCGCCGCCTGCGATGCGGTGGAGGAGGAGCGGACCTCCGACGTGCTGGCCCGCTTCCGCGCCAACCTGCCGAAGGGGCGGGTCACGCTGGGCGACCTGATCCGGGCGCTGGGCGACCGCTCGCTCGGCACCATCCTGCTGGCGCTGGCGCTGCCGACCATCGCGCCGGTGCCGCTCGGCGTGTCCTGCCTGTTCGACCTGCCCATCGTGCTCTACACCGCGCAGATGGCCTTCGGCCGGCGCGGGGCCGGGCTGCCGGACTGGCTGCTGCGCCGCTCCATCGGTAGCGGGCTGGCGGCGCGGACGCTCGACGCCGCCATGCCGCGGCTGATGTGGATCGAGCGGATGCTGAAGCCGCGGCTACACCGCCTAGCCCGCATCGACGAGGAGCGCTGGTTCGGTCTGCTGCTGTTCATCCTGACGCTGACCTGCATCGTGCCACTGCCGCTGACCGGCTGGCTGCCGGGCTTCGCGCTAGTGCTGATCTCGCTGGGACTGATCGAGCGCGACGGCGGCGCCATCGGCATCGGGCTGGGGCTGACCGCGGCTGCGCTGGTGTTTTTGACGCTGGTGGCGAGCAGCCTGTCATACGCAGGTCACCAACTTCTGGCAGCAACTCTGCATTAGGACGGCCCCCCGGAGCGACGGGCGAGGGCCGTCCCGATCCAGGGAGGCCCACATGACCAAGACGGCATCCGCCACGCTTTCCGAATCCTGGCTGTTCTTCCGCCGCTGGCTGGCCGATCCCTGGGCGATGGGGTCGGTCGCCCCCTCCTCCCAGGCGCTGCGCCGCCGCATCACCCGCGAAATCCGCCGGGAGCCGGACGAGGCGGTGGTGGAGTTCGGCGGCGGCACCGGCCCGATCACCGCGGCGATGCTGGAGGCCGGCGTCCCAGCCGACCGGCTCTACAGCTTCGAGATCGATCCGGACCTCGCCCGCCATCTGCGCGCCCGCTGCCCGGCCGTCACCGTCATCGCCGACGACTGCCGCAAGGCGCCGGAGTTGCTGGGCGAGGCGCTGTGCGGCAAGGTCGCCACCGTGGTGATCGGCATCCCGATGATCACCTTCCCGCTGGAGTTCCAGCGCGAGGTACTGGACGCCACCTTCCGCATCCTGCGGCCGGGCGGGCGCTTCCTGCTCTACAGCTTCATGCCGCATTCGCCGCTGAGCCGCGAGGCGCTGGGACTGACTGGGGAACGGCTGGGCTTCACCCTGCAAAATCTGCCGCCGGCATCGGTATGGGGATACCGCCGCGCCGGAGAGTGATAGGGTCCTCCGCCCGGCAACCCATAACCAGCGAGAGCCTCCATGAAGTTCGGCTACACGATCCTCTATGTTCCCGACGTCGCGGCGTCGCTGGCCTTCTTCGAGAAGGCGTTCGGGCTGAACCGGCGCTTCCTCGCCGAAACGGGCGACTATGGCGAGCTGGACACCGGCTCCACCACCCTGTCCTTCGCCAGCCAGGAGCTGGCGCTGTCGCACCACCCCGCCGGCTATGTCTTCGCCAGCGCCAGCGAGAAGCCGCTGGGCATCGAGATCGCGCTGGTCACCGGCGACGTGGAGGCGGCGCACGCCACGGCGCTGGCCGCGGGCGCCAGCGAACTGGCGCCGCCGAAAGCCATGCCGTGGGGACAGACGGTGTCCTTCATCCGCTGCCCCGACGGCACGCTGGTGGAGCTGTGCACGCCGGTCGGCGGCTGACGGCAGCGGGGCCGGCGCGGTTGCCCTGCCCCGAACGCCGCGCTTATGGTCCGCCCTCCCGTCCACCATCGTGAGCCTGCCGGCGATGTCCTTCATCCTGTCGAAGCTGCTTTGGGGCGTCTTTGCGCCCGGCAATGCCCTGGTGCTGGCGGTGGCGCTGGGCGCGCTGCTGCTGCGGACGCGGCGCTGGCAGCGCGCCGGGCGGCGGCTGGTCACGCTGGCGGCGGTGCTGCTTCTGCTGGCGATGTACACGGGTCTCGGTGCGCTGGTCGCCCTGCCGCTGGAGAACCGTTTCCCGCGATTGGTGCCCGAGGGGCAGATTGACGGCATCATCATGCTGGGCGGTGCCCTCAACCCGCCGATCACCGCCGACCGCGGCGACCCGTCGCTGAACGACGCGGCCGAGCGCATCCTGGGCTTCGCCGACCTCGTCCGCCGCCATCCGGAGGCCAAGGCCGTCTTCACCGGCGGATCGGGCCGGCTGCTGGCGCCGGACCTGAAGGAGGACGTCACGGCCCGCGCCGCCCTGCTCCAGGCCGGCATCCCCGCCGACCGTGTGCTCTATGAGGCTGAGTCCCGCAACACCTGGGAGAATGCGGTCTTCAGCAAGGAGATGGTCAAGCCGGCGCCGGGCGAACGCTGGGTCCTCGTCACCTCGGCCATGCACATGCCGCGGTCGGTGGGCATCTTCCGCGCCGTCGGGTGGGAGGTGATCCCCTTCCCCGTCGACTACCGCACCAAGCAAGACGCCACGCCCTGGCTGCGCTTCGAGTTCGGGCAGAATCTGGTGATCCTCGACGACGCGGTGCGAGAATGGATCGGGCTGACCGCCTATTGGCTGATGGGCCGCACCGAAAGCCTGTTCCCCGGCCCATGACGGTCCGGCCCCCCTGCGGGCTGTGTCATCGTACCGCCGCCGCGTTCGAGCCATTGGCGCGGCGGTGCCACTCCGCTAGAGTGCCGCCGCCTTGGCGGTCGGGCCGGGTCGGGGAAAGAAGGAAATTGGCGGATGCGTCGCTGGCGCGGGGTGAGCAGGGTCGTCGTGCTGGTCGGCGTGGCAGCGCTCGCCGCCTGCGCGCAGAAGCCCGCCGGCACCGGCCCGGGCCTTCCGACCAGCGGCGTCTACAAGGTGGGAAAGCCCTATCAGATCAACGGCGTCTGGTATTATCCCAAGGAAGATTTCAGCTACGACGAGACCGGCATCGCCTCATGGTACGGCCCCGGCTTCCATGAGAAGAACACCGCCAACGGCGAGATCTACGACCAGAACGAGCTGACCGCCGCGCACAAGACTCTGCCGATGCCGAGCCTGGTGCGCGTCACCAACCTCGACAACGGCCGGTCCATCGTCGTCCGGGTCAACGACCGCGGCCCCTACGCCAACGGCCGCATCATCGACATGTCGCGGCGCGGCGCCCAGCTGCTGGGCTTCGACGGTCCCGGCACCGCCAAGGTGCGCGTGCAGATCCTGGCGGAGGAAAGCCGGGCCATCGCCGCCGCCGCGCGCCAGGGCACGCCCGCCCCGCTGCTGGCCGAGGTCGACGGCCCGCCGCCGAAGGCAGCCCCGCGCGGCCGGATCGAGGTGAGCGGCCCATCCGGACCGGCGACGACGCTTGCCGCCTCCCTGTCCCCTTCCGCCGGCACTCCCCGTGCGCCGGTGGTCGGCGCCCCCGTCCCGCCGCCGGCCACCGTCGCCGGCAGCATGGCGGAGGGCCGCTTCGTGCCGGCCCCGGTGGTGGCGCAATTGCCGGTGAGGGCGCATGAGGCGATCTATGTGCAGGTCGGCGCCTTCGGCAGCGAGGAGAATGTGGCCAAGGCCCGCGCCCGCCTGTCGTCCATCGGCCAGCGCGCCAGCGTCAGCCAGACGCGAACCGCCGGCCTGACCCTGCACCGTGTCCGCGTCGGACCGCTGGACAGCGTCGACAGGGCGGATACCCTGTTGACCCAGATCATCCAGGCCGGCCTTACGGAGGCCAAAATCGTGGTGGATTGATCCGGCCACCCGACACCACCCCCGGCCGCTCCTTATGAGCGCCAGCGACCCTATGCCTGTACCGAGTGCCCTTGGAGGATTGTTGCCATGAACGCTGTTGTCGTCCGCCTGTGTGCCGTTTTCGGCCGTTCCGTTGCTGTCGCGGCCGGAATTGCGATGGCCGGGGCCACGATTGGCGCCGGCTTCACCGCGGTCTCGGTCCAGGCCGCGACCCTCGACACCATCGCCAAGCAGGCGATCCTTGTCGATCTGACCTCTGACACCGTGCTGTTCGAGAAGAACGCCGACGAGCGCATGGCGCCCTCGTCGATGAGCAAGATCATGACCGCCTACATGGTGTTCGAGGCGATCAAGGGTGGCCGCCTGACGTTGGAGAGCACCCTGCCGGTCAGCGAGCGGGCCTGGCGGATGCAGGGCTCCAAGATGTTCGTGGAGCTTCACAACAACATCAAGGTCGACGACCTGCTGAAGGGCATGATCGTCCAGTCCGGCAACGACGCCTGCATCGTGCTGGCCGAGGGGCTGGCCGGATCGGAGCAGTCCTTCGCCGAACAGGCGACCAAGCGCGCGAAGGAGTTGGGGCTGAAGAACAGCAACTTCGCCAATGCCACCGGCTGGCCCGACCCCAACCATTATATGACCGCCCGCGATCTGGCGCTTCTGGCCGAACGGCTGATCAAGGACTTTCCCGAATTCTACAAGTACGATTCGATCCGGGAGTTCAAGTATCACGGCATCACCCAGGGCAACCGCAACCCGCTGCTCTACCGCAACATGAATGTCGACGGGCTGAAGACCGGACACACCGACGCTGGCGGTTATGGTCTGACCGCATCGGGCGAGCGTGAGGGGCGCCGGCTGCTGCTGGTGGTCAACGGCTTGCCCAACATGCAGGCGCGCGCCGACGAATCGGCCCGGCTGATCGAGTGGGGCTTCCGCGAGTTCGCCTCCTACACCCTCTATAAGGGCGGCGAGACCATCGAGCAGGTTCCGGTCTGGCTGGGCGAGCAGGACATGGTGCCGGTCGCCGTGCCGCAGAACCTGAGCGTCACCATGGCCCGCGCCGACCGCCCCGGCATGAAGGTGTCGCTGGTCAGCAACGCCCCGGTCGCCGCCCCGATCAAGAAGGGCGACACGGTCGGCAAGCTGGTGATCTCCGCCCCCGGCTTCCCGGGCAAGGAGGTGCCGGTGGTGGCCGCCCAGGACGTGCCGAAGGCCGGCATGTTCGGCCGCGCCTTCGCCGCCGCCAAATATCTCGTCTTCGGCAACAGCCTGTGACCGTGACGACGATGCCGACCGCACCGGCTCCTTCCGCCAAGCGCGGCCGCTTCATCACGCTGGAAGGCGGCGAAGGGGCCGGCAAGTCGACGCAGATGCGCCGTCTGGCCGACAGCTTGCGCATCTCCCTGCGTGCCCGCGGCATCGAGCTTGTAACGACGCGGGAGCCGGGCGGATCGCCCGGCGCGGAGGAGATCCGCGGCCTGCTGGTGACCGGCGAGACCGGCCGCTGGAGCGCGACCACCGAGGCCCTGCTGCACACCGCCGCCCGCCGCGACCATCTGGAGCGCACGGTGTGGCCGGCGCTGGAGACCGGAAGCTGGGTGCTGTGCGACCGTTTCTTCGACAGCACCATGGCCTACCAGGGCTATGGGCTGGGGCTGGGACGCGAGCGGATCGAGACCTTGCAGACGGCGGCGCTCGGCGGCTTCCGTCCCGACCTGACGCTGATCCTCGACATCGACGTGGAGACCGGCCTGCGCCGCGCCGTGGCGCGGCATGGCGGCGAGGACCGCTATGAGCGGATGGACATCGGCTTCCACCAGCGGCTGCGCGACGGCTTCCTCGACATCGCTAGGCGGGAGCCGGGGCGCTGCGCCGTGGTGGATGCCGACGCCGACCTCGATACCGTGCAGGCGCGGATCTGGGACACCGTCGCCACCCGCCTGGGGCTGGCGTCTTGAGCAAGGCGCGCTCCCCGGCCCCGGCGGGCCCAGCCGCCGAAGAGGCACTCGCCCCGCGGCGCAATCCCGACCTCGTCGGGCATGACGAGGCGGAACGGCTGCTGCTGGAGGCCTGGAACTCCGGCCGGCTGCCGCATGCCTGGCTGATCGGCGGCACGCCGGGCATCGGCAAGGCGACGCTGGCCTTCCGCTTCGCCCGGTTCGTCCTGGCCCAGGAGCCGCCCGGCAACAGCCTGTTCGGTGACTCCCTGGGGGGAGCGGCGCCGGTCACCTCGCTGCACATCGGCCCCGACCATCCGGTGTTCCGCCGGGTGGCGTCGGGCGGCCATGCCGACATGCTGACCATCGAACGCCAGCGCGACGAAAAGAAGGGCCGGCTGAAGCGCGACATCGCCGTCGACGACGTGCGCAAGATCGGCCCCTTCCTGCGCCGCACCTCGGCGGAAGGCGGCTGGCGCGTCGCGGTGATCGACGGCGCCGACCGCATGAATCTCAGCGGCCTGAACGCCATCCTGAAGATTTTGGAGGAGCCGCCGCCCGGCGCCCTGCTGCTGCTGGTCAGCGACAATCCCGGCGGCATGCTGCCGACCATCCGCTCGCGCTGCCGCAAGCTGACGCTGAAGCCGCTGGCCGAAGACACGGTGATCGACCTGCTGGGCCAGCATCGGCCCGACATCGCCGCCGACGACCGTCCGGCGCTGGCCCGCCTGTCGGAGGGCAGCGTCGGCCGCGCCATCGACCTTGCCGACGCCGGCGGCCTTGCGCTCTACCGCGAGATGATCGGGCTGCTGTCCGACCTGCCGCGCATCGACATCGTCGCGGCGCACGCCTTCGGCGACAAGCTGACCCGCAAGCAGGACGACGGGATGTTCGAGACGGCGACCGAACTGCTGGTCTGGTGGCTCGCCCGCTTCGCCCGTTCGCTCGCCCGCGGCTCCTGGCCGGCGGAGGTGGTGCCGGGCGAGGCCGCCCTGATGACCCGATTGGCGAACGCCCGCGGTCTTGAACGTTGGGTGGAGGTGTGGGAAAAGGTTCAGCGTCTTTTCGCGCGCGCGGAATCCGCAAACCTGGACCGCAAGCAGGTGGTCCTGAACGCCCTGTCGGCGCTGGAAACGGCAGCCGCCTAGGGTTACTTCAGAACCTGCCGGTTGAACCTGACTTGAAAGAAAGTGCCGCAAATGGCCGGGCCGAAGACCTTTTATCTGACGACGCCGATCTATTACGTGAACGACGTGCCGCACATCGGCCACGCCTACACTACGCTTGCCTGCGACGTCCTCGCCCGGTTCATGCGCCTCGACGGCTATGACGTGAAGTTCCTGACCGGCACCGACGAGCACGGCCAGAAGGTGGAGAAGTCGGCGGAGAAGGCCGGTATCGCGCCGCAGGAATTCACCGACCGGGTGTCGCAGAACTTCCGCGATCTCGTGTCGCTGATGAATTATTCCAACGACGACTTCATCCGCACCACCGAGCCGCGGCACGTCAAGTCGGTCCAGGCGCTGTGGACGGTTCTGAAGGATCGCGGCGAGATCTATCTCGGCTCCTACGCCGGCTGGTATTCGGTTCGCGACGAGGCCTTCTATGGCGAAGACGAGCTGACCACCAATGCCGAGGGCAAGAAGATCGCCCCCACCGGCGCCGAGTGCGAATGGGTCGAGGAGCCGTCCTACTTCTTCAAGCTCTCGGCCTGGCAGGACCGGCTGATCGAGTTCTACGAGCAGAACCCGGATTTCATCGCGCCGGCCGGCAAGCGCAACGAGGTGATGTCCTTCGTCAAGTCGGGCCTGAAGGATTTGTCGGTCAGCCGCACCACCTTCAAGTGGGGCATCCCGGTGCCGGGCGACGACGCCCACATCATGTATGTCTGGCTCGACGCGCTGGCGAACTACATCACCGCCGTCGGCTATCCCGACACTACCGGCGACTATGCCAAATACTGGCCGGCCGACCTGCACATGGTCGGCAAGGACATCCTGCGCTTCCACGCCGTCTACTGGCCGGCCTTCCTGATGGCCGCCGGCCTGCAGCCGCCCCGCCGCGTGTTCGCTCATGGCTGGTGGACGATCGAAGGCCAGAAGATGTCGAAGTCGCTGGGCAACGTCATCGCCCCGGACTCGCTGGTCAACACCTACGGCCTCGACCAGACCCGCTATTTCCTGTTGCGCGAAGTGCCGTTCGGCAATGACGGCGACTTCTCGCACAAGCAGATGGTCAACCGGATCAACGGCAACCTCGCCAACGATTACGGCAACCTCGTGCAGCGCGTCCTGTCGATGATCGGCAAGAACTGCGGCGGCGCCGTCCCGACGCCGGGTGCGTTCACCGAGGCGGACAACACCTTGCTCGGCTCGGCCTACGGCATGCTGGACATCGTGCGGGCTGAGATCAGGGCGCAGGCCTTCCATAAGGCGCTCGACGCCATCTGGGCCGTGGTCGGCGACGCCAACCGCTATGTCGACGAACAGGCGCCGTGGGCGCTGAAGAAGACCGACCCGGCGCGCATGGCGACCGTGCTCTATGTGCTGGCCGAGACGATCCGCCATCTGGCGATCCTGACCCAGCCGGTGATGCCCGACGCCTCCGCCAAGATCCTCGACCTGCTGGCACTGGGTCCGGATGCGCGCGGCTTCGGCACGCTGGGTCCGTCGGGGGCGCTGGCCGCCGGCACGCCGCTGCCGACGCCGCAGGGCGTCTTCCCGCGTTACGTCGAAGAACCGAAGGTCTGAGTTCCCAGTATGCTCGTCGACAGCCATTGCCATCTCGACTTTCCCGATTTTGCCGAAGAGCTGGATGCGGTCGTCGACCGCGCCCGGCAGGCCGGCGTCGGGCGGATGGTCACCATCTGCACCTACATCAGCCGTTTCGACCGCATCCTGGCGGTGGCGGAACGCTATGACGACATCCTCTGCACGGTGGGGGTCCATCCCCACCAGGCGGCGGAGGAGTTCGCCATTACTACCGTCGACAGGCTGGTCGAGCTGTCGCGCCATCCCAAGGTGATCGGGCTGGGCGAAACCGGGCTCGACTATTTCTACGACAAGAGCCCACGAGACCAGCAGCAGGAGTGTTTCCGCCGGCACATCCGCGCCAGCCTGGAAACCGGCCTGCCGCTGATCATCCACACCCGCGACGCCGACGACGACACCATGCGCATCGTCAAGGAGGAAGCGGCCGGCCAGCCGGTGAAGGGGCTGCTGCACTGCTTCAGCTCCGGCCGGGCGCTGGCGGAGGAGGCGGTGGAGTACGGCTTCACCCTGTCGCTGTCGGGGATCGTCACCTTCAAGAAGTCGGAAGAGCTGCGCGCCATCGTGAAGGACGTGCCGCTCGACCGCATCCTGGTGGAGACGGACGCACCCTATCTGGCGCCAATCCCCTTCCGCGGCAAGCGCAACGAGCCGGCCTATGTCGCTCACACAGCGGCCTGCGTGGCGGAGGTGAAGGGGGTGTCGGCCGACGAACTGGCCCGCGTCACCACCGACAACTTCTTCCGCCTGTTCGTCAAGGCCGTCCAGGACAAGGCCGCTGCATGAGCGAAGACGGCGCATCACCCGGTGCTGCGCGCGTAACCGTCCTTGGCTGCGGCGGATCGCGCGGCGTGCCGGTGATCGCCGGTGTGCCCGGCGGCCAGTGGGGCCGCTGCGACCCCGCCAACCCGAAAAACCGGCGCATGCGCCCGTCGGTGCTGGTCGAGCGGGACGGCGTGTCGGTGCTGGTCGACACCTCTCCCGACCTGCGGCAGCAGTTGCTGGACAGCGGCTGCGCGCGGCTGGACGCCGTGCTGTGGACGCACCAGCATGCCGACCATTGCCATGGCATCGACGAGCTGCGCGAGATCTGCCGCCACATGCATGCGCCGATCGACGCCTATGGCTGGGACGAGCATCTGCGCGACATCGAGATCCGCTTCCCCTACTGCTTCGATCCGCTGCCGGAGGGCTATCCCTTCTACCGGCCGGTGTTGAACAGCCACCGGATCGACGGGCCGTTCAGCGTCAGGGGGATGGAAATCACGCCGTTCGAGCAGGACCACGGCTATATGCGGACGGTCGGTTACCGGTTCGGCAGCTTCGCCTATTCCACCGACGTGGTGCGGCTGGACGATTGGGCGTTCGAGGCGCTGGCGGGGATCGACACCTGGGTGGTCGATTGCGGCCGGCTGGAGCCGCCGCATCCCGTGCATGCGCATCTGGCGCTGACGCTGGAATGGATCGCGCGGGTGAAGCCGCGGCGGGCCTATCTGACCCACATGGACAACTCGATGGATTACGACAGCCTGCGGCGGATTCTGCCGGAGGGGGTCGAGCCGGCCTATGACGGGCTGGTGATCGAGATTTAGGACTCGCGAGGAAGGGGGCGGAAACCCGCCCCCTTCCAGGAGAAGCTTACTTCTTCTTCTCAAGCGGCGGGGCCGCATAGACGAAGCGGTCGAAGCTGTATTCGGCGACGCGGAACCACAGATACTCCTCCTCGCGGAACTTCTTCCACGCGTCGTAGACCTTGCGGAACTTCTCGTTCTTCGCCGCCTCGTCCTCGTACACCTCGATGGCGGCCTGATAGCAGGCCTGCATCACCTCGTTCGGGAAGGGACGCAGCTGGGTGCCGCCGGCGACCAGACGCTTCAGCGCGGTCATGTTCTGGACGTCGTACTTCCCCAGCATGTCCAGCGTGGCGTCGGCGCAGGCCGCCTGAAGCGCCGCCTTGTAGGTCGGCGGCAGCGATTCGAACTTCTCCTTGCCGAACAGCATGGAGACCTGCGGGCCGCCTTCCCACCAGCCGGGATAATAGTAGTATTTGGCGACCTTCTGGAAGCCGAGCTTCTCGTCGTCGTAGGGGCCGACGAACTCGGCGCCGTCGATGGTGCCCTTCTCCAGCGCCGGATAGATGTCGCCGCCGCCGATCTGCTGCGGTACGACGCCCAGCTTGGCCATGATGGTGCCCGCGTAGCCGCCGATGCGGAACTTCAGGCCCTTCAGGTCTTCGACGGTCTTGATTTCCTTGCGGAACCAGCCGCCCATCTGGGTGCCGGTGTTGCCGGCGCCGATGGCGACGAGGTTGTGGCCGGCGAAGAACTCCGCCATCAGTTCCTTGCCGCCGCCATGGGTCATCCAGGCGTTCTGCTGGCGGGCGTTCAAGCCGAACGGCATCGCCGCGTCGAAGGCGAAGGTCGGATCCTTGCCGACGTAATAGTAGGAGACGGTGTGGCCACACTCGATCGTGCCGTCCTTGACCGCGTCCAGAACCTGGAGCGCCGGAACGATTTCGCCAGCCGCGAAGACGCGGATCTGGAACTTGCCGTCCGTCAGCTCGGCCACGCGCTTCGCCACGAATTCCGCACCACCATAGATGGTGTCGAGGCTCTTGGGAAAGCTGGAGGCGCAGCGCCACTTGATCTCGGGCGCGGACTGGGCGATGGCGGGGGCGGCAAGCGTGCTGGCGGCGACGCCCACACCGGCGGAGGTCAGAAATGCACGACGTTTCATCCAGAAGCTCCCTTGTCCATTCTCGTTATGCGTTCTTGTCGCCGGACCGGCGGACACCCCGCGCTGGAGGGGGCCGGGCCGCACCCGTCAAGGCCCGGTCCCTCACGGGACCGGACGAAACCGGGTGAGCGGGGAAAGGGGGAATGAGTGGGATGCACGCTCGACCGACCCGGACAGCGCACCGCGGGGAACCGCGGAACCGACAGGCGCCGGCGCAAAGCGCCCCCGTCCGGTCCCACGGCTTCCCATCGTTGGTGTGCGTTTCCTCCCGTCCATCCGGGTTTGCCGCCGGCCTTCCGGCCGATCCGCCCCAGCTTTCTTTTGCTGTCCTGATTATGCAGGAAGCAAACGGTCCGGATCAAGTGCGAACGGGAATTGAGGTCTGTATTTCAGAGGTTTAAGGCTGCGGCGCGAAGCCGCGGGTTCCATTCAACCATTGCCCCGACAACCGCCCAACCCCATTCCCGGCCCATTCGGCGCTTAATGCCTCGACTCCTGCGGCTGCACCCCCATCTTTTGCAAGGCGCGCCCCGGGAACCGGGCCCGGCTGAATTGTTGATGAGGGTGGAGCGGACACTTGCGGGTGGAACGGCCATGAAAGGCGCGGCCATGAGGGAAGGCACTGCGGCGGAGAGCGGAAACGAGACGGCGGCACGCGACCTGCGGCTGGACTTCTTCCGCGGTCTGGCCCTGTGGTTCATCTTCGTGAACCATATTCCTGCCAACCAGATCTCGTGGGCCACGCCACGCAATTTCGGGCTGAGCGACGCCACCGAGATCTTCGTCTTCATCTCCGGTTACACCGCCGCCCTGGTGTATGGCCGGACGCTGGACCGGCAGGGAATGCCGATGGCGGCGGCACAGGTGCTGCACCGCTGCTGGACGCTGTACGCCACCTACATCATCCTGTTCTTCGCCTACACCGCGCAGATCGCCTACACCGCCCGCGCCTTCGACAGTCCGCTGTTCGCGGAGGAGATGGGCATCGCCGGCTATTTCCAGGACCCGGTCACCGCCCTGACCCAGGCCATCCTGCTGAAATTCCGGCCGGCGAACCTGGATGTGCTGCCGCTCTACATCGTGCTTCTGCTGGCGATGGCGCTTCTCCTGCCGGCCCTGCGCCGCCGGCCGCTGAGGGTGCTGGCGGGATCGGCAGCGCTCTATCTGGCGGCGCGGCAGTGGGGGTGGAACCTGCCGACATATCCGGACGGCGGCGTCTGGTACTTTAACCCCTTCACCTGGCAGTTCCTGTTCGTGCTGGGCGCGTCGCTGCAATTCCAGCCGGATCTTCGGACGGCGCTAACTCGCTTCCGCCGGCCGGTGTCGGCGGCCGCCGGGGCCGTCCTGCTGGCCAGCCTGTTCCTGACGCTGTCCTGGAAATTCGCCCCGCTGCACGCGCTGATCCCGGTGTGGCTGACCGAGATCCTCTATCCGATCAGCAAGACCGACCTCGACCCGCTGCGCCTGCTGCATTTCTTCGCGCTGGCCTATCTGGTGCTGTGGCTGGTGCCGGCGGGGGCGTCCTGGCTGCGCGGATCGCTGGCCGCACCGGTGCTCGCCTGCGGGAAGCAGTCGCTACATGTGTTCTGCCTGGGCGTGCTGCTGTCCTTCGCCGGTCAGACGGTGCTGGTCCATGTCAGCGGCTCGCTTTCCGCCCAGTTCCTTGTTACGGTGCTGGGCATCGCCGCAATGGTGCTGATGGCGCGCTTCCTGAACTGGTACCAATCGGCGGAGCGGGCGCGGCGCCACCGGGTTGCAGCCACCACGAAGATGGGCACATGAGGGGTGCATGGCGAGAAGGCAGGGGCAAGGGCGGGGGCGGCGATTGCTGACCGTCACGGCGATCCTGCTGGCGGCCGCGCTGTTCGCTTCGCCGGATCGTCTCCTGGCCGGCCAGCCCGTTGTCCCCGCCGTCGATCCCCCCTGCGCCGTCCCGGAGTCCGTCCTCGCCCCCGGCAGCGGTCTGCCGCGGGTGTCGGCGCAGTTGGCCGCCGGCCGGCCGCTGTCGGTGCTGGTCGTCCATTCCGCGAAATCTCCGCCCAAGCCCGGCATCGTCGGCTATCCCGCCCGGCTTGAAAGCGAATTGAAGCGCCGCCTTCCCGGCCGCGAGGTCAGCACCGCCGTCCTGAGCCTTGCCGGCGAAGCGGCCCCGGCGATGGTCGCCCCGCTGACCCAGGCGGTTGAGGACCAGCGTCCGGCGCTGGTCGTCTGGCAGACCGGCACGGTCGACGCCATGCGCAGCCTGGATCTGGAGAGCTTCGGCACGGCGCTGCAGTCGGGCATCGCCGAGGTCCAGCGCCGCGGCGCCGACATCGTCATCATGGACATGCAGTACAGCATGCACACCGCGCAGCTGATCGACTTCGCCCCCTACGTGTCCTACATGTCCTGGCTGTCCCAGAGTTCCGACGTCTTTCACTTCCCCCGCTACGACATCATGCGGCATTGGGTGGAGGATGGCCGGGTCGATTTCGCCGACGAATCGGACGAGGCGAAACGGCGTTCTTATGAATTCGTTCACCAATGCATCGGACAATTGCTGGCACAAAGCGTCGCGACGATGATCGACCCTCTGTCGATCGGCCGGCGCACCGGAGCGAGCAATTGAGGTCTGTACTGCCGTCCGCCGTCCGCATCCTGTCGCTGATCGCCACTCTGACCATCGCCAACCTGGCCGTTTCCGTTCCGGCCCAGGCAGCAGAGTCCGCGGCATCCGCCAACTGCCAGCTTCCGCGGAGCGAGTCCGCCCTGTCGATCCCGCTGACGCAACTGTCGCAGCGCATCGCGACGGGCGTGCCGATCCGCATCGTCGCCATCGGCTCCTCCTCCACCGCCGGGGCGGGGGCGAGTGCGCCGGACAAGGCCTATCCGGCCCGGCTCGACCATTACCTGAGCGAACGGTTCCGCAACGCCGACATCGCGGTCCTGAACCGCGGGATCAACGGCGAGACCGACGACCAGACCGAAAAGCGGATCGAGGCCGACGCGCTGGCTGCCAAGCCCGATCTGGTGATCTGGCAGGTCGGCGCCAACACGGTGCTGCGCGACGGCGACCAGTCCTTGAGCGAGCGAGCGGTCCGCCAAGGCGTGGCGCGGCTGCGCGCCGCCGGGGTCGACGTGGTGCTGATGGACCTGCAATATTCCCCGAAGATGCTGGAAAAGACCGGCGTCGCCCCGATGCTGACCCGCATCGCCGGGATCGCTGCCGACAACCGCGTCGGACTCTTCCACCGCTATGACGTGATGCGGTCGCTGGTGGAGACCCGTGGGATGACCATGGCCGACCTGATCGGGCCGGACGGCGTCCATGGGAACGACGCCGGATACGACTGCGTCGCCCGCATGCTGGCGGTCGGCATCGAGGACGCGGTGAACGTCCACAACAGCAGCCTTCAACGGTAACAGAAGCGGGGGGCGGGCCTCCGCCCGGCAACGCCCCCTTGGCCCCTCAGCGCTGCATCATCGCGCTTTCCTTGCCGCAGAGGAAAAACACCTTCGAGTAGACCTTCAGCAGCGCATCGGTCAGCGCCTGCACCTCGGGGCTGCCCATGGCGCGCGGCTTGGCGGGGTCGACATGCAGGACGCAGCTGTCCTTCACGTCGTTGAAGGCGGCCAGCGCGTGGATGCGGTCGGGGCGGAACTCGTCGGGGAAATTCTCATCCATCAGCCAGAAGCACTGGAAGTTCCGGCAGGATTGCGGCCGCTCCTCGTAGATCGAGCAGCCCTTGCCCTGGTCGCAGGAGGCGCACCACTTGGCGGAGGGCTTCTTCAGCTCGGGCACGCCCATCAGCTTGCAGCACAGGGTGCATTCACCGCAGGTGCGGTCGGACATCACGGAAACTCCAAATAACGACAGCTTGCAGCGGCTCTACGCCGATGCTGGCAGGGCGATGTGCTCGTCCTCGGCGGCCAGAAGCCGCTCCACCACTTCCGGCAGGGCGGGACGGGCAAAGTGGTAGCCTTGGGCGTATTGGCACAGACCGCGCAGATACACCGCTTCGTCCGCCGTTTCCACCCCTTCCGCCACGCAATCCAGCCGCAAAATGGTGGCAAGCCCGGCGATGACCTGAACGATGGCGGCGTTGCCCTCCCCCGTCGACACCGCGCGGACGAAGCTGCGGTCGATCTTAAGCACATCCACCGGCAGCTTGTGCAGATAGGCCAGCGACGAATAGCCGGTGCCGAAATCGTCGATAGAAAGGCGCACGTCCATGTCGCGCAGGCTCTGCATCAGCATCCGGCATTCGTCCGGATCTTGGACCAGCAGGCTTTCGGTCAGTTCCAGCTTCAAGCTGGACGGCGGGATCGGCACCGCGTCCAGCAGGTCGCGCACGGCGCCGACGATGTCGTCGTCACGGAACTGGCGGGTGGAGACGTTGACGCTCATGAACAGCGGCACGGGCCTGGGGAAACGAGCCTGCCACGCCGCCAACTGCCGCACTGCCTGTCGCAGCGCCCAGCGGCCCATCGGCGCGATCAGCCCGGTCTCTTCGGCCAGCGGGATGAACTCCAGCGGAGACACCAGACCGCGGTCGGGGTGGTTCCAGCGCATCAGCGCTTCGAAGCCGGCGATGGCGCCGGTCTCCAGCAGAACGATGGGCTGGTAATGCAGGCAGAGCTGCCCCTGCTCCAGCGCGGCGCGCAGGTCGGCCTCCATGCGCATCGCGGCCATCGCCTGCCGGCGCAGATTGGCGTCGAACACGTCGATGCGCGCCCGCCCGCCGCTCTTGGCGCGGTACATGGCGAGGCTGGCGTCGCGCAGCATGTCCTCTGCCCGCTCGTAGCCGGTCTGGCTCAAGGCCACGCCGATGGAGGCGGTCAGGACCACGTCGTGCCCCTCGGCCAGCGTCACCGGGCGGGAGATGGCGCGGGCCATCCGCTCTGCCGCCTCCAGCGCGTCGCCGGCATCGTCCATCTCATCCACCAGCACGGCGAACTCGTCGGCGGACAGGCGGGCCAGCGTGTCGCCGACCCGGCGGCTGACGTCCAGGCGTTCGGCGACGATGCGCAGCATGCGGTCGCCGGCGCTGGTGCCGAGCGCGTCGTTGATCGCCTTGAAACGGTCGAGGTCGATGATGATGGTGGCGAAGGGACGGGAGCCGGCACGGCGGTTGCGGTCGAGCGCCTGCCCGATGCGGTCCAGCAGAAGCGTGCGGTTCGGCAGGCCGGTCATGCTGTCGTGGACGGCGTTGAACAGGATCTGCTGTTCGGCCTTCTTGCGCGCCGTGATGTCGGTCATAGAGCCGGCCATGCGGACCGCAAAGCCCTTGTCGTTGCGGACGGCCAGCCCGCGCACAAGCATCCACATCTCCTGTCCGCCCTTGCCGCGGATGCGGAACTCCTGCTGCAGGTGCGGACGCTCGCCGACCAGGTGCAGGCCGATCGCGGTGCGCAGCCCGTCGAGATCGCCCGGAAGGACCCGGTTGAACCATTCGTCGACGGAGCCGGCGATCTCCGCCTCCTCGAAGCCGAGCATCGCCTTCCAGCGCGGCGAGTAGTAGACCTCGCCGCTATCGATGTGCCAGTCCCACAGCCCATCGGCGGCCCCGGCGGCGGCGAGGGCATAGCGCTCCTCGCTCTGGCGCAGGCGCTGCTCGGCGGTCTTGCGGTCGGTCACGTCGGCCTGGCTGCCGACGAGGCGGATCGGCTTGCCGGCGGCGTCCAGAACGGCGATGCCGCGGCAGGCCATCCAGCGGATCGCCCCGGCGGAGTTGCGCATGCGGTATTCGACCTGGAAGGCCGCCTCCGCCCCGGTTTCCGATTCGGGCTCAGCCCGGCCGAGGGAGGCCATCGCATCGGTCAGGATGGCGCGGTCGGCAGCAAGGATGCGGCCCAGCCACTCCTGCGGCTCGTCGGTCAGGTCCGCCGGCGACAGCCCGAGAAGCGAGGCCCAGCGCGGCGAGTAATAGACGCGGTCGGTGACCAGATCCCAGTCGTAGAGCCCGTCGTTGCTGGCCGCGGCGGCGAGCGCATAGCGTTCCTCGCTGCGGCGCAGCTCCTGTTCGGCATGTTTGCGGTCGGTGATGTCGGCGACCGACCCGACCAGCCGGATCGGCTCGCCCGAATCGTCCATCACCGCCATGCCGCGGCAGACCAGCCAGCGCCAGTGCGGCTTCGCCGCAGCGGACGCATCGGCGCGGCGGACACGGTGTTCGATCTGAAAGGGGACGGACAGCCCGACCATCTGCGCCTCGAACGAGGCATGCAGCCAGTCGACGTCCTCCGGATGGACCAGCGAAAGCCAGTCGTTCGGCCGGTTGGATTCGCGGCTGGAATCGCCCGGCGGCAGCCCAAGGAAATCCTTGAAGCGCGGGGAGAGGTACAGCGTGTCGCTGCGCAGGTCCCAATCCCAGACGCCTTCGGTTCCGGCCTTTTCCGCCAGCAGATATCGGTCGATGTTGGTGTTCAAGACCCCTCGTCGGACCTGTCGGCGGTCAGCGATTGGTGGGGCCTCCCACCGTTGAGGGTCCGATGGTATGGGCATTTTGGTGAAGAAACCATAAATGCTCCAAGCACGCCGTTATCGCGGTTGCCGAGGGTTCCTTCTGCGAAATTTTTTCCTATATTAGGATAGCTCGCCACCTCTTCCGAAGCCGGCACCGATGGATTGGTCCGATCAGGGAATCGTTCTGTCCTCCCGTCCCCAGGGGGAAGGGTCCGCCGTCGCGACTGTGCTGACGCGCGAACACGGCCGCCATGCCGGGATGGTGATGGGCGGACGCTCGGTGCGCCAGCGCGGCACGCTGGAGCCGGGAACCCTGGTCCATGCCCGCTGGCGCGGCCGGCTGCCCGAGCATCTCGGCCATTTCACGCTGGAGTCGGTGAAGGGCTATGCCGCCAACTTCTTCGACGACGCCCAGGCGCTGGCCGCGCTCATCAGCGCCTGCGCGCTGGTGGAGGCGGCGCTGCCGGAGCGGGAGGCGCACCCCGCCCTGTTCGACGGGCTGCTCGCCCTGTTCGGCCTGCTGGACGGGCCGGCCTGGGCGGAGACCTATGTGCGGTGGGAGATCGGTCTGCTGGCCGAGCTTGGATTCGGCCTCGACCTCGACCGCTGCGCGGTGTCGGGGGCCAACGACTACCTCGCCTATGTCAGTCCGCGCACCGGCCGCGCGGTGACCGCGTCGGTGGGTGAACCCTACCGCGACCGGCTGCTTCCCCTGCCCGATTTCCTGGCCGGGCGCGGCGGCGGCGGACCTGCCGCGGTGTCGGACGGGCTGCGGCTGACCGCGCATTTCCTGGAACGCCACGTGCTGAACGGGCCGCTGCCGCCCGCACGTGAACGCTTGAGAGAACGTTACGCGAACGCGGTAGCGCGTTCCGCCTGAAACTGCTAGACCCCCTCATCATGAAGCCGCAAAACCCCGCCTCCGAAATCCTGGAAAAGCCGCTGGCCGACGCGCTCGGCGAGCGGTATCTCAGCTACGCGCTGTCCACCATCATGTCCCGCTCGCTGCCCGACGTGCGCGACGGGCTGAAGCCGGTGCACCGACGCCTGCTGTTCGCCATGAGCCAGCTCCGGCTGGAACCGACGACGCCGCCCAAGAAGTCGGCCCGCGTCGTCGGCGACGTGATCGGCAAGTTCCATCCGCACGGCGACACTTCCGTCTACGACGCGCTGGTGCGGCTGGCGCAGGACTTCTCCGTCCGCTACCCGCTGGTCGACGGCCAGGGCAATTTCGGCAACATCGACGGCGATAACGCCGCGGCGATGCGGTACACCGAAGCCCGCCTGACCGAGGTCGCCAAGGCCCTGCTGGAGGGCATCGACGAGGACGCGGTCGATTTCCGCCCGACCTATGACGGCGACGGCGACGAGCCGGCGGTCCTACCCGCCAACTTCCCCAACCTGCTGGCCAACGGGTCGAGCGGCATCGCGGTCGGCATGGCCACGAACATCCCGCCGCACAATGTCGGCGAGATCTGCGACGCGCTTCGCCACCTGATCAAGCACCGCGACGCCAGCATCGAGACGCTGGTCGGCTTCATGCCCGGCCCGGATTTCCCCACCGGCGGTCTGCTGGTCGAGTCGCGGCAGAATGTGATCGAGGCCTACCGCACCGGCCGCGGCGCCTTCCGCCTGCGCGCCCGCTGGGAGGTGGAGAAGCTGGGTCAGGGCACGTGGCAGATCGTCGTCACCGAAATGCCCTATCAGGTGCAGAAGGCCCGGCTGGTCGAGAAGATCGCCGAGCTGCTGCTGGCCAAGAAGCTGATCCTGCTGGACGACGTGCGCGACGAATCGGCGGAGGACGTCCGTCTCGTCCTGGTGCCGAAGAACCGCAACGTGGATCCCGAGGTGCTGATGGCCTCGCTGTTCCAGGCGACCGACCTGGAAATCCGCTTCTCGATGAACATGAACGTGCTGGGCGCCGACCATGTGCCGCGGGTGATGAACCTGCGCGAGGTGCTCCAGGCCTTCCTCGACCACCGGCATGAGGTGCTGGTCCGCCGCTCCACCCACCGGCTGAAGCAGATCGATCATCGCCTCGAGGTTCTCGGCGGCTATCTCGCCGCCTACCTGAACCTCGACGAGGTCATCCGCATCATCCGCGAGGAGGACGAGCCGAAACAGGAACTGATCCGCGCCTTCACCCTGACCGACGTGCAGGCCGACGCCATCCTCAACATGCGGCTGCGCAACCTGCGCAAGCTGGAGGAGATGGAGATCCGGCGCGAGCACGAGGCGCTGACCACCGAGAAGAACGGCCTGCTGGAGCTGCTGGGCGACGAGACCCTGCGCTGGAAGCGGATCGCCGAGGGTGTGGCCGAGATCAAGAAGAAGTTCGGCAGCGGCGCGCTCGGCAAGCGGCGCACCGATGTGGCTGACGCGCCGACGGTGATCGAGGTGCCGCTGGACGCGCTGGTCGAGCGCGAGCCGGTGACCGTGATCTGCTCGGCCAAGGGCTGGATCCGCACGGTGCGCGGCCACCTGACCGACGCCGAAGCGGAGGATGTCAAGTACAAGGACGGCGACGAGCGCGGCTTCATCGAGCGGTGCGAGACGACCGACAAGCTTCTGGTCTTCGCCAGCAACGGCAAGTTCTTCACCATCGGCGTCGACAAGTTGCCGCGTGGCCGTGGCTTCGGTGAGCCGGTCCGTCTGATGATCGACCTCGGCAACGACGTCGACATCGTCGACCTGTTCCGCCACCAGCCCGGCCGCACCCTGCTGGTGGTGGCGGAGGACGGCCGCGGCTTCCGCGTCGAGGAGGCGGAGGTGTTGGCCCAGACCCGCGCCGGCAAGCAGGTCCTGAATTTGGAAGACGGCAAGTCGGCCCGCATCTGCCAGCCGGTGAGCGGCGATACGCTCGCCATCATCGGCAACAACCGCAAGATGCTGGTCTTCCCGCTGGAGCAGGTACCGGTGATGACCCGCGGCAAGGGTGTCCAGCTTCAGAAATACAAGGACGCCAGCGTCGCCGACGTGAAAACCTTCACGCTGGCCCAGGGGCTGAGCTGGAAGAACGGCGAGCGGAACTTCACCGTCACCGACCTGACCGGCTGGATGGGCGACCGCGCCGGCCAGGGCAAGATGCCGCCGAACGGCTTCCCGAAGAACAACCGGTTTATGTGAGAATTTTATTCGGCAACAAGCCCCCTCTCCCGTCCTGGGAGAGGGGGCCTGTTGCTTTTACTTCGGCGTCGTGACCGTCGCCGTCAGCGGCACGCGGCGTTCGACCAGGGCCGAGGTGACCTCCTTGGCCTTCACCGGGTCCATGGCGGCGAGGATCGGCGCGGTCTTCTGTTCCTTCATCTTCTGGATGACGCCCAGCAGCACCGGCATGTCGAGTTCCTCGAAGATGCGGGCCGCTTCCTTCGGCTTCATCGTCTCGTAGATCTTCACCAGGCTTTCCAGCTGGGCCGACTGCTTCTCGTCGCCCTGGGCCATCAGCTTCTGGATGTCGGAGCGGGTCTTCTCCATCTCCGCCACCTTCTGGTCGATCCGCTTCTCGGCGGCGGCCAGCAGGGCCTCGCGCTGCTCCATCTCCTTGGTGCGGCGCTCGATCTCGGCGCGGCGTTCGGCGAAATGCTGGAGCAGTTCCTGGTTGTCGATGGGACCGAGCGGGGCCAGAGGCGCGTTGGCGACCGGAGCGTTGGCCGGACCGCTGGAGCCGCCGGGAGCCGGAGGAGCGTCCTTGCCGGCCGGCTTGGTGGTCGCGGCGGGCGTCTGCCCAGCCGCCATCTGGATGGGCGGCGTCGCCGGGGTGGAACCCTGCGGCCCCTGGGCAAGGCTGACCGGGAAGTCGGGCAGGCGGGCGTCGTGGGTGGCGAGGCGCCACAGATCGCCGACCCGCACGCCCAGCATCAGCACCGCAACGAAAATGGTCAGCGGCAGCAGGCGGAAACGGGCGCCGCGCATCCGTGCCCGCAGCCGCTGGGTCAAGGGCACCCGCGGCGTCGCCGGCTTGCGCGCCTTGGCCTTCGCCTTGCCCTTCTTCGCCAGCACCTTTCCCGCCGCAGGGCGGACGGCCGGCAGTTGCGCCTGCTGGGCCTGCTGGGCGGCCAGAGTGGGAGAGGTGCGGACGCCGGTCGGGGCGGCGCCAGCCGGGCGGATCACGACCTTGGGTTCGCCGCCCGCCGCAGCGGGCCCGCCGTCACTGGTGCGCATGGTCATCCAAGCCCCTTGCCGGCATTCTCGATTGCCTGAAGCAGTTCGCGTTCGGCCCGCGACAGGCTTTCGCCATCACGGGTGATGGGGTCGCGCGCCTCGGCCGGCGGTTCGGCGCGGGCGGCGGCACGGCGCGGCGGCGCCTCCAGCCGGGCCGGCGGCGGAGCGTGGTCGTCATGGTCGTGATCGTCCTCGACCGGCAGGCTGCGCAGGGCCGCGCGCGGCGCCACCAGCGGCGCCTTCGCCGGGCTGCGCGCAGCCAGCGTGGGGGCAACCGCCACGGAACGGCCGCCATCACGCCCGCTGTCGCGGCGGCCGGCATCACGTCCGCCGTCACGTTCGCCGACACCGCCCAGCCGGTTGGCCAGGGCATCAGCCGCCTCGATCATGAATTCCAGCTCGTCACGCAGGGTCTGCGCTTTGTTCACCGTGCGCTGAAGATCCTCGCCGGTGTCGCTGGCCGCCTTCTTCAGCGTGCGCACGCCGCTGTCGGCCCGCCCCATCGCCTCGTTCAGCCCCTGGATCAGTTCGGCCATCTCGCCGCGGCTCTCGCGCAGCTTGATGATCTGCTTGTTCAGGATGATCGCGTAGGCGATGGTGGCCGCCAGCAGGCCGACCATCACGACGTCGATGATGATGGAGACCAGCGGACTCATAACCTCATGACCTCCTGCTTGGGCAGTTCCTTTTCCAGGCGGACGGCGATGTGCCCGCCCTTGCGCCCCATCCGCCCCTGGAACATCGACACGTCGCCGCAGCGCAGTTCTATCGCGCCGTCGGGGGTGGCGTTCAGCAGGATGCGGGTGCCGACGCGCCAGTTCAGCACGTCGTGCAGGGTCATCGTCACCTCGTCCAGCACGGCCGACAGATCGACGTCCGTCACCATCAGTTCCGAGGCCAGGTGGGTTTCCCAGATCGAGTCACGGCCGAACTTCTCGCCCATGAACATCTGGAGCAGCAACTCACGCACCGGCTCCAGCGTCGCGTAGGGGATCATCAGCTCCAGCCGGCCGCCGCGATCCTCCATGTCGATGCGCAGCTTGACCAGCACCGCCGCGTTGGCGGGACGCGCGATGGTGGCGAAGCGCGGGTTGGTCTCCAGCCGGTCAAAGCGGAAGGTGACGGGCGACAGCGGGTCGAAGGCGGCCGACAGGTCGGACAGCACCACATGGACCATGCGTTCCACGAGGTTGCGTTCGATGGTGGTGTAGGGACGGCCTTCGATGCGCATCGCCGCCGTACCGCGCCGGCCGCCCAGCAGCACGTCGACGATGGAGTAGATCAGCGCGGAGTCGACGACCATCAGGCCGTAATTGTCCCACTCCTCCGCCTTGAACACCGACAGCATCGCCGGCAGCGGGATGGAATTCAGGTAATCGCCGAAACGCACCGACGAAATCTGGTCGAGGCTGACCTCGACGTTGTCGGAGGTGAAGTTGCGGAGCGAGGTGGACATCATGCGGACGAGGCGGTCGAAGACCACCTCCAGCATGGGCAGGCGTTCGTAGTTGACCAGCGCCGAGTTGACCAGCGCCATGATGCCGGAGTTGTCGCCGTCGCCGGCGCCACCCTGGTCGAAGCCCAGCAGGCTGTCGATCTCGTCCTGATTCAGGACGCGGGTCGACCCGCCGCCGCCCATGTCGCCGACATCGCCGCTGTCCTCAGCCAGTGCGGCCCATTCGGCGGCAAGCCGTTCTTCTTCGCTCAGTTCACCGGTGTCGCTCATCGGCCCCCATCCCCACCTGACCGGGCCCTCACTGGACCAGCATTTCCTTGAACAGCACGTCTTTCACCTTCACCGGGAACGCGGCGGCGGTGATGCGCAGAAGCAGTTCCTGGCGCAGCCGGTACATGCCGGCCGACCCGCGCAGGTCCTCCAGGCGCAGCTCGCGCAGGTAGACCTGGAAATTGTCGATGATGCGCGGCAGCACATGCTCCACCGCCCCGACATCCTCCGGCTTCGACAGCTGGATGGAGATCTTGATCTTCAGGAAGGCCGGACGCTTGTTGCCGGTGTTCAGATTCACCAGCATGTCCGGCAGGTCGTAGAAGATCGGGGCGGCATGGGCGGCGTCACCCTTGCCGGCCTCGGCCCCATGTTCGCCTTCCGCCGCCGCGGCGTGCTCCCCCTCCTCCGCCGGTTTCTCCTTCCCCAGCAGCCCATCGAGCAGGCCGGAGAAATAGACACCCGCACCGGCGCCGATCAGCAGAACCAGGGGAAGAACGACGAACAGGACCAGCTTCTTGCCGCTGAATTTCTTCCGGGGCAGGCCGTCGGTCAGTTCACCGGCATCGGTTTCGGCAGCCATGACATCCTGGGATCGTTCGAGGTACGCAACGGCTCAGGCATCCACCGCCTGACAAGGGTCAAAGCTACTTTTGGGATAGTTAATAACTCCTTTCGAGTGGGGAATGGACCGCCCCGGACGGGCAGGTTTCCACCCCCTGTCACCATTTCGGCACGGTTCTTGATTGGGACTGCCCGGCGATCCGCGCCCGCATTGCGTCCGCAGTCCGATTGGAGCGCAGGCGCGCCCGGATTCCGCCCCCGGCGGCCCGCCGTCCCCATTGGGACTGCCCTTGGGATTGTGGCCCGCCGACCATCGTCCTGCCGCCCCCCTCGTGCGGCGGGAACGGGAGAGTCTTGCCCGGTGACACCCGGCAAGGAACGCCCTCCCCCCGGCAGATTCTGCCCGGCATCCCCTGCCCCACCCGGCGGGACCGCCCGCCCCTTGCCCGTATTCAGCGGATTCCAAGGCTTCGGTGAAGTTGGCACGCCGCCTGCACTACCTCTTTCGCCGGTCGGACGCTGTCGTTCGATCCCTTCGCAAGGTGAAGAGGCCGCAAGATGGAAAATTCGATCTACGTCGCCCTGTCGCGCCAGATGGCGCTGCAACGCCAGCTTGACGTGACGTCGAACAACATCGCGAACATGAACACGACCGGCTACAAGAACCAGCGGATGCTGTTCACCGAATATCTGGAAAAGCCCGGCCTGCATGAGAAGGTCAGCTTCGTCCAGGACCGCGCGGTGGTGCGCGACCTGTCCAACGGCCCGATGACGCAGACCGGCAACCCGCTGGATCTGGCGCTGACTGGCCAGGGCTACTTCACCGTCGATACCGCCAGCGGCCCGCGCTACACCCGCGCCGGCAATTTCCGCCTGAACGACCAGCGCCAGCTGGTGGATGCCGGGGGCCTGCCGGTGCTGTCCAACAACGGCCAGCCCATCACCATTCCGGCCGGCACCAGCGACGTGAAGGTGAGCGGCGACGGCACCGTCGCCACCGAGCTGGGCCCGGTCGCCAAGCTGAACATCGTCACCTTCAAGACCGAGCAGCTGATGACCGAGGTCGGCAACGGCCTGTACGTCACCGACGAGCAGCCGCAGCCCGCCCCGGTCGAAACGAAAGTGGCACAGGGCTTGCTAGAGGGTTCCAACGTGAAGCCCGTGGTCGAGATGACGCAGATGATCGACATCCAGCGTCAGTACATGTCCGCTCAGAAGATGATGGACAACGAACACGAGCGCATCCGCACGATGCTTCAGCGTCTGGGCCGCACCGCCTGATCCAGACCGACGACGAGAGGAGAAGACCAGAATGCGCAGCCTCGCCATCGGCGCCACCGGCATGATCGCCCAGCAGCTCAACGTCGAGACGATCTCGAACAACATCGCCAACTCGACCACCACCGGCTACAAGAAGCAGCGGGCCGAGTTCCAGGATTTGCTGTACCAGAACTTCCGCCGCATCGGCTCGACCTCGTCGGATGCCGGCACCGTGGTGCCGACCGGCGTGCAGGTGGGTGCCGGCGTGCGCGTCGCCGCCGTGGCCCGCGTGCTGGAACAGGGCAACCTGAACATCACCGACAACAAGCTGGACGTGGCGATCAACGGATCGGGCTACTTCCAGGTGACGCTGCCCAGCGGCGACACCGCCTACACCCGCGCCGGCAACTTCAAGCTGTCGCCGGAAGGCATGATCGTCACCGCCGACGGCTATCCGATCCAGCCGAACATCACCGTCCCGACCAACGCGGTGGACATCTCCATCAACTCGTCGGGCGAGGTGCTGATCAAGCTGGACGGCCAGACCGCCACCCAGAATGTCGGGCAGATCCAGCTCGCCACCTTCGCCAACGCCGCCGGCCTGGAAGCCACCGGCGACAACCTGTTCATGGAGTCCGGCGCGTCCGGCCAGGCGGTGACCGGCAACCCCGGCGCACCCGGCTTCGGCCGCGTCACCCAGGGCGCGCTGGAGACCTCCAACGTCAACGTCGTGCAGGAGATCACCACCCTGATCACCGCGCAGCGCGCTTACGAGATGAACTCCAAGGTCATCAAGACCACAGATGAGATGATGCAGCAGGCCAGCCAGATGAGGTAACGCCGCCGACATCGCCGGCGCCTCGCTTCAGCCTTCACATCGGGAACCCCCGCCATGATCCGCCACTTCGCCAACCGCCGCCTGCCCGCCCTGCTCCTCGGTACCGCCCTGCTGACCGTTCCGGTCATGGGGTTCGGCATCGGGCAGGCCGCCGCGGCCTCGGCCATGGCTACGGCCCCGGCCGGCTCGGGTCTGGCACCCGACGTGGTGTATGGGATGCCGCATGTGGAGGCGGTTCTATCGGATGCGCTGTCGCGGGTCATCACCGCCGGACGGCTGCAGATGGAGCTGGACAGCCGCGCGGTGGAGTTGCGCGCTCCCCAGGGCGCCGGCGGGCTGGCGGTCGAGAACCTCTATTACAGCCCGGTCCAGGGCCGCTTCGCCGCGGAGATCGTGGTGACCGGCAGCCAGGTCCGCCTGCCGGTGTCCGGCCGCGCCTTCGGCGTGGTGCAGATCCCGGTGCTGTCGCGCCGGATCATTCCCGGCGACGTCATCGGCCCGGGCGACATCGACTGGCAGGACGTGCGCGCCGACCAGACTACCAGCGACACCGCCGCCACCGACGCGCAGCTGATCGGCATGACGCCGAAGCGCGGCGTGTCGACCAACCAGCCCGTCCGCCTGCGCGACCTGCAATCGCCGCGCATGGTCGACAAGGGCTCGATGGTCACCATCACGCTGACCACCCAGTCGATGACGCTGACGACCCAGGGCAAGGCCCTGCAGGACGGCGGCAAGGGCGAGGTCATCCGCGTCGTGAACACCCAATCCAACCGCATCGTCGAAGCGACGGTCGCGGGGCCCAACGTCGTCGCCGTGGCAAAGCCCGGCATCATCGCGCAGTAAGGAGAAAGCTCCAATGTCCGCCACCATGACCGCCCGCCTGATCCGCTTCGCGATGATCGCCACTGCTGCCACCTCGCTGACCGCCTGCGGCGCCGCCTCGCGCATCGCCGACATCGGCAAGGCCCCCGAGATGAGCGGCATCCAGGACCCGCAGGCCAAGACCGGCTACCAGCCGGTCAGCCTGCCGATGCCGACCCCGCTGCCGACGGAGCGCAACCCGAACTCGCTGTGGCGGACCGGTGCCAAGGCGTTTTTCAAGGACCAGCGCGCGGCCAAGGTCGGCGACATCCTGACCATCAACATCTCCATCGCCGATCAGGCCAAGCTGTCGAACGAGAGCAAGCGGTCGCGTGCCAACACCGAAAAGGCCGGCATGCCGAACCTGTTCGGCCTGGAAGGCGCCACGCTGAGCCGCGTCCTGCCGGCCGGCGCGTCGGCCGCCAGCTTGGTGGACCTGTCGAGCGACACCTCGAACGACGGCAAGGGTTCGGTCGACCGCAACGAGAAGATCGAACTGAAGGTGGCGGCGCTGGTGACCCAGACCCTGCCCAACGGCAATCTGGTCATCCAGGGTCATCAGGAAGTCCGCGTGAACTACGAGCTGCGCGATCTGCAAATCCATGGCGTGATCCGTCCGGAGGACATCACCGCGCAGAACACCATCAGCTACGAGAAGATCGCCGAAGCCCGCATCTCCTACGGCGGCCGCGGCCAGATCACCGACGTCCAGCAGCCGCGCTACGGCCAGCAGCTGTACGACATCATCATGCCGTTCTGAGGATCGTCGGGGTAACTGCGGCGGAACCGGCGGCCATGGCGGGAGACATCCCTCCGTGGCTCTGGGGTGCGTTGGGAACCGCCGCGATCTCTGGAACTCTTCGCTGGCGGATGGGAAATTGCTGCCGGCCGGAGGGTTGTGCCGGGCCGATGTTGCCGACTGGCCCTTTCTCGGCGAAACCGACGCGCTCCGCCGCTTCAGCCTTCCAGCGACTGCCGCGATGCCGCGGTGAATCCATCCATCATGCCGACGGCCATGTTGCCGCCAATCCGCCCCAAAGCCGGACCGATGAGTTCGGTCGCACGGCGGTAAGCCTCGCGCTGGGCCACGCAGTCGATCAGGTCCGCCGCGTTGGTGACGCTCTGGGACAGGGTGAGGTCGCTCGTCATGGTTCGTCTCCCTCATCCCGGCCATGATCGGCCGGTCGAGGATGACCATAAGCTCCACTCACACCGCCCGCTGTTGCGTGCATCACGTTTCCGGCGCGACGCCATGAAACGAAACGGCCCGGCCCCTCATCGGGAACCGGGCCGTTGCATGGCCGGTCGTCCGCTTACTGATAGCCGCCTTCGCGGGCGCGGTCCTTGGCGGCTTCCTCCTGCGCTTTCACGGTCTCGCTGCTGATCTTGCCGCCCACCTCATTGCCGGGATCGGCGGGCTTCTGCGGTCGGTCGTCGCGGACGGCGTCGGGCGGTTGCTGGTTCGGCTGATCAGCCATGATGCTGCTCCTTGATGGGTTTCGTCTGGCGATGACGAGGAAAACAGCAGAGGCGGAAGATCGTCGCGAGAAAGGTCCGGTCGCCTCACCCAGCCGGAGACTCGGGCTCGCCATCGGCATCGGCGCGCTCCAGGGCGGCGTTGATCTGGTCCAGCGTGCGGCCGCAACCGGTACAGACATCGCCGTCGATGGCGCACATGCCCAGGCAGTCGGGATCGTCGCTCATGGAACTGGCTTCCTTCGGAATTGGCGCTCAGGGGGCCATCCCTAACGGAAAGGCCGCTCTGTCTCAAGCGGTCCGGTTCGAAGGCAGAGGCTCCCAACCAGGGGTTTCCCCTCCCTCGCATGCCTGCCGAGACAATGTACGGTATCGGCGGCGGTGTCGATTGCCGATAAAACGATTAGGCCTTAAACCATCAACCCGTTTTCTCCCACGCGAAGGTGTGCATGCCCACGGCATTGCTGGTGTCCTGCGCGATGTATCGTTACGGTACCGCAAGGATGCCTGCCGCATTGAAGGCGGCGGGATTTCGTGTGTTCGTCATCTGTCCGAAGAACTCCCTGCTCGAGTTCTGCGACCAGATCGACGGCCGGCATTGTTTCTCTCCCGAATTGGCCGCCGATGACCTGACTGTGATCGCCGCGCGGGCTGCGGCACGGTTCCGGGCCGACATCGTCATCGGCTGCGAGGAGGCCGCCGTCCGCGTGCTCGGCATGGCGGGACGGTTGCAGGAACGGGTAAAGGCGGACAGCGCCGACGCCCGAAATCTGCGGTTCGTCCAGGCTTGGTGCAGCGACGATCCCTGGGAAGAGAAGCGGTCTCACTGTGTGGAAATGGCCGCGGCGGCGGGCATCCGGACGCCGCGTCAGGTCGCCGTCGATCCGCACCGTACCGCTGTGACCGATCTGGCCGCGCTTGGCGAACCGCTTCTGCTGAAATACGACGGCAGTTCGGCCGGCCGCGGGGTACATTTCGCATCCTCCGCCGGGCATGCACTGGCCATGGCGGCAAGCCGATCCGAGGAATACCCGGACCGGCAGGCGGTCGCGCAGGAATTCGTGCGCGGGCGCGCAGCGTCGGTATCGTTCTGCGCGCTGGGCGGGAAAATCCTGGAAGGCTTCGCCTACACGGTCCTGCGTCATGAGCCGGCCCCCTTCGGCCCGGCATCCGTGATCGAACTGACCCCCCATCCCGGGCTGATCGACATGGCCCACCGGATGGTGGAAGTGACGGGCTATTCCGGGTTCGGCGGCATCGACGCCATTCTGCCGGACGATGGCAGCCCGCCGGTTTTCCTGGAGTTCAATGCCCGGCCGACCCAGACAACCCATCTCGGCAACTTGGCTGGCAGCGACCTGTGCCGGGCGATGGCCTGCGCCCTGGCCGGCGTTCCCTATCACGCGGTCCTCGGCCGAACCTCAGGCAGGCAGGTCGCGCTGTTCCCGAGCGAATGGGCCCGCGACCCCAACAGCCCCTACCTGACTTCGGCCCACCACGATGTGCCATGGACCGAACACCGGCTGACCGCCGCGATCCTGACCGTTACCCCACAGCTCCATGGCACCCGGGCCGTCACTCCGGCGGCTGTTCAAGCGACAGCTCACCCGTAACTTCGTGCGTCAGCGCGATACCGTCGACCGTCAGCACCATGCGGGCCGATAGGGACTTCACTCCGTCCAGCCGTCCTTCGGCCAGTGCGCGGCCAACCGCAAGCTCGATCTCCCGCTGCGAAGTGACGCCAACCTGCTTCAGAAATTTACGCAGGTCGAGGTTCAGGGTCTCGTTGTCCATGGCTGCCCTCCCGGCTTGGAACCGTCATTTCGGATGACGTTCCGAACCCCGTGAGGACGGCTTGGTTCCATCGCCGGCCCTGAAGCCAACGGATGCACGGCAGCGGCAACAGCCTTGAAACGACGAAAGCACTGGTCGGGACCGGCGCTTTCCATCCGTTCGGTGCCATCTGTCCCGTGCAGTGCCGACGCGGCGCACCGCCCTGCCCCTGGTGAGCGGCACTGTGCGGACCTGCGGGACCGGAAGGCGCGGCGTCAGTCGTCGCGCTGGGTCCGTTCCATCCGTTCGTGACGCTCCTGGGCTTCGAGGCTCAGCGTCGCGATTGGTCGGGCATCGAGCCGGCGAACGGAGATGGGATCGCCCGTCTCCTCGCAATAGCCGTAGCTGCCGTCGACCAGACGCTCCAGCGCGGCGTCGATCTTGGAGATCAGTTTGCGTTCACGATCACGCGTCCGCAGCTCCAGCGCACGGTCGGTCTCGGCCGAGGCGCGGTCGGCGATATCCGGTTCCTGGATACCGCCTTCCTGGAGGCTGTTCAACGTGCCGGTGGATTCCGCCAGCAGTTCCGCGCGCCAGCGCAGCAGCTTCTGGCGGAAATACTCCCGCATGATAGGGTTCATGAACTCCTCGTCTTCCGACGGGGAATAGTTCTGGGGCAGAAGCGGCGACGTCATCCGAAAGCATCCAGCGAAAAAGGGGTGATCCGGGCGGCGCGGAGTATAGGCACGCCACGGCACGACCGCAACCCATTGGTTCGCCCCCGCAACGACCAAACAAGCCCTTGGAATAAAAAAGATTTGTCAGCGTTGCAGATTCGCCGCCACCGTCTGGCGGCCATGCATGGGCGAATCCGGCCGTCGCATGGGGATCTCATCGGCGGCACCCTGCCCCACCGGCACGGGGCGCCCGCCTCAACGCTTGAAGCGACCGTAAAAGCGACCGGTCGGTTCAGGAGGTCAGCTTCGCCAGTTCGACCTGGGCGCGCAGATCGATCTCGTCGAGGATTTCGGCCAGCCCCGGATCGTCGACCTGGGCACGGCGCGTCTGCACCACCTTCGCCAGATCGGTCAGCTTCTGCACCGACAGCGTACCGGACAGCAGCCCGTGCTGAATTTCCTCCAGACGGTCAAGCATCTCCTCCGCCCGCATCTTGCCGCGGGACGCACGCGCGGTGGCGTCGTCGGTGACGTCAACCTCCTGCAAGGCCAGCACGCCCGAAACACCGGCGCTGGCGGCGGTGCCGCTGACGCCGTGGGCGGAGCCGGCCTCTCCCACCAATTGCTTGGAGAAGGCCGCGCCGGACGAGCCTTCGGCCTTGCCGGTGCGGCGGACAGACCCACCGCCGCGTATGTTTCCGGAGCCTTCGACTTTCATGATCCGTGCAACCGTTTGCAGTAAAGGATTCGTAAACGCGCACACAATAGATGGATCAACCTTAACATCCGGTCAAGGCTTGCCGCAATCGGGCAAAAATTGCCGGCCGGCTGTGACCGAAAGGCGCCATATTCCGGACGTTTTTCAGGACAGGCACCGAAAGCCGCCGTTTACGGTCTCTGGCACGGCGTTTGTATAGGAACGGGCACGAGTTCAGGAGTGTCCGCGTCATGATCCCCACCGCCTTTCGCCTTCTGCGCCGCCGTGCCGTCCTGGCCGTGCTGACCGCCCTGCTGGCGTTCGGCATTCCGGCCGCACCGGCACTGGCCGCGTCCGCCCGTATCAAGGACATCGTCGATGTCGAAGGCGTGCGCGACAACATGCTGATCGGTTACGGGCTGGTGGTGGGCCTGAACGGCACCGGCGACAGCCTGAACAACTCGCCCTTCACCGAGCAGAGCCTGACCGGCATGCTGGAACGGATGGGCGTCAACACCCGCGGCACCAACCTGCGCACCAAGAACGTGGCGGCGGTGATGGTGACGGCGACGCTGGGCGCCTATGCGGCGCAGGGCACGCGCATCGACGTCACGGTGTCGGCGATGGGCGACTCCAAAAGCCTGCTGGGCGGCACCTTGCTGGTCACCCCGATGATGGGCGCCGACGGCGAGGTCTATGCCGTGGCCCAGGGGCCGATCGCCGTATCGGGCTTCACTGCCCAGGGCCAGGGCGCCAGCGTGACCCGCGGCGTGCCGACCTCCGGCCGCATCTCCTCCGGTGCCATCGTGGAGCGCGAGATCCAGTTCTCGCTTGCCGAGCTGCCGGTGCTGCGGCTGTCCCTGCGAAATCCCGACTTCACCACCGCCCAGCGGGTGGCGACCGCCATCAACATCCAGCTGCGCGGCAACCGCGCCCAGGCGACCGACCCGGCCTCCGTCCTCATCAACGTGCCGGACTCACGCCGCGGCGACGTGGTGGGGCTGGTGACGGAGATCGAGCAGCTGCGCATCACCCCCGATCAGGTCGCCCGCGTGGTGGTGGACGAGAAATCCGGTGTGATCGTGATGGGCGAGAATGTCCGCATCTCCACCGTCGCCATCGCCCAGGGCAACCTGACCATCCGCATCACCGAAACCCCGCAGGTCAGCCAGCCCGGCCCGTTCAGCCAGGGCCAGACCGCGGTGGTGCCGCGCACCGACATCCAGGTCGACGAGCAATCCAACAACCGCCTCGCCGTGATGAATTCCGGGGTGACCTTGCAGGAGTTGGTACAATCCTTGAATGCGCTTGGAGTGGGACCGCGGGACATGATCGCCATTCTCCAGTCGATCAAGGCCGCCGGAGCCCTGCAAGCCGAGATCGAGGTGATCTGATGACCATGAGCCCCGCCCTTTCCACCGCTTCGGCCGCGCGCAGCGCACCGCCCGCCTCGTCGCTGGTGGAGCGCGCCCAGGCCGCAGGGTTCGGCGTGCGCACCCTGGCAAAGATTTCCGATCTCGAGGCCAAGATCGACCCGGCAAAGCTTGCCCAGATCCGCAAATCCGCCAACGAGTTCGAGAGCCAGTTCGTCTCGCAGATGCTGGGCCCGATGTTCGAGGGGATCGGCACCGACGAGACCTTCGGCGGCGGGCGTGGGGAAGAGATGTTCCGCCCGATGCTGATCGAGCAGTTCGGCAAGCAGATCACCCAGCGCGGCGGTTTCGGCATCGCCAATCAGGTTTACGGAGAGCTTCTTCGCGCCCAGGAGGCCAGCCATGGATAAGGTCGACGTTCGTTTCCCCCAGCAGCCCAAGCCGGCCGCCAACCTGCCGAAGAACGCCCAGGAGCGCGCGGTCGCGCTGATCGAGCTGATGGGCCGCCTGACCGCCCTGCTGGAGCGCGAGGCCGCCGTCGTCCGCGCCCGCCGCCCGGCCAAGGAGCTGGCGCAGATCGTCAAGGACAAGCAGCCGATGACGCTGGTCTATGAAGAGATCAGCCGCATGCTGCGCGTTGACCGCGAGGGGTTGATCGCCCTGCCGCAGGAATTGAAGTCGGCGTTGAAGGACGGGACCGGCAAGCTATATGCGGCCACCGCCGACAATGCCGAGGCCCTGCGCATCGGTGGCGAGGCGCAGAAGGTGATGGTCGACACCGTGGTGACCGTCATCACACGCCAGCAGAAGGCGCCGACCACCGCCTACGCCGCCCACATGGGTGGCGGCCGCGGCTATTCCGCACCGCCCAGCGGGCCGCGCACCTCGGCGGCGCTGAACACCCGGCTCTGATCCGATCGACCTCCATCCGTGACTGCCGAGCTTTTTCGGACGGCCGCCTCCCTCCACAGGGGCGGCCTTTTTCTTTTTGTGCCCGGCAGCTACGGCAAGAAAGGCCCCGCACCCGGCGGAATTTGCCGGTCAGGACCGTGCGATGCGGCGGGAACTGCCGTCCGGCTCCCGACCAAGGGCGCGATAACAGGGGGCCGCGGTTGGCCCGCCCGTTGCATTGGTCCCAGCGCATCGCCGTTGGTGCGTTCCGCCGTCCCTGAGAGGCCCTTCCATGGAAGTCCAATCGAACAAAATCGCCGCGTCCTTGTTCGACGGTCTCAGCCAGTCCCAGCAGACGCAGGGGACCGGGACGAAGAACGACCTGTTCTCCAAGATGATGGACCGCATGCTGACCGATGCCGCGGCGCGCAAGCGCGAGCAGGCCGACGCGGCAGCCCGCGACTCCGCGAAAGACGCGGCGAAGGATGCCGCCAAGGAGGCTGCAAAGGATGCTGCAAAGGATGCCAGGGACGCCCGCGCCGCGGAGGCGCAGCGCCGGCAGCCGGTGCACGCGGAGCCGAAGCCCGACCTGACCCGCGACAAAACCGCTGAAACCCGGCGCCAACAGGATGCCGCCGACGCGACGCGTGCGGCCGAGCCGAAGGCCGGCAAGGACGACGATCCGAAGATTCAGGCCCGCCAGGAGGACCACCGTCCGGCCAAGGCCGAGAAGACAGCGAAAGACCAGTCCAAGACCGACAAGGCCAAGGGCGGCCCGGATAAGGCCAATGCCGACAAGGCGGGTGCGGACAAGACCGATGCGGCGACGGCCGGCGGCAGCGCCGATGCCGAAGACGCCGCCGCGACCGGCGATTCCGCCTCGGCCGACGCCGCCGCACAGGGCGAAACCATGGCAGACGCCGGCGGTGAGGACACGTCGGATGATTCCGCCGAGGGACAGGCCACCGCCCAACCCGCCGACCAGCCGCTGCCGCCTGTCCAGCCGACGGTGCAGCAACCGATCCCGCAGGCGAGCGACCTGATCCTTGCCGGCCTGATGCCGGCCGGACAGACGAAGGCGCCGGACAGCACGGATGACGCGGCCGGCGGTGCCGACGCCCCTGCAACCGGAGTGGCCGGGCCTGTCGATCCCGCCGCCCAGCGTGCAGCCCAGCTTGCCCAGGCGCAGGCCGCTGTCACCGGTGCCACGGCGGCCGCTCAGGCCGGTGCGGAAGCCACAGCGAAGGCCGGCGGCAAGACTGCCGCGGTCGGCAGCGACGCCTCCCAGACCGCGGATGCGGCCCAGGCCGAGCCCGGCGCACAGCCCGACGCCGAGGCCTTGCCGACCGACGATACCGCCCTGCCCGACCGCTTCGCCGGTCTGCTGGCCGCCGCCAAGGCGAAGGCCGGAGATGCCAGGCAATCCGGCAAGCATGCCGGAACCGAGGGCGGCAGCCGGAACGACGCCCAGCCCCAGGCGCCGACCGCGATGCAGCAGCCGACCACACCCACGGCGCCGGCCATGCCGGCGGCGGAAGCGGTCACGGCAGCCGCGACGGGCACTGCCGCCAAGACGCTGGAGGGCCTCGGAGGCGTCGAGGGAACCGCGGGGACCGGCACCTCTGCCGCCAGCCCGCACACCCATCCGGCGCTCGCCGCGATGGAAGGGATTCATGCCGGCATTCCCGGCCTCGACCAGCCGCAGGCCGCCACCGCGACCCTCCGTCCGTCGCGCGGCGCCGGCATGCCGATGGGCGTGCACGACCAGATCGCCGTCCACATCAGGAAGAGCGTCGCCGACGAGGTCGACCAGTTCACCATCAACCTGCATCCGGCCGAACTGGGCCGGATCGACATCAAGCTGGACATCGGCGCCGATGGCCGGGTCAATGCGATGGTCGCGGTGGAAAAGGCGCAGACGCTCGAACTTCTGCAACGCGACAGCCGCGGGTTGGAACGCGCCTTGCAAGACGCTGGATTGCAGACGGACGCCAACAGCCTGAACTTCAGCCTGCGCGGCGAGGGCAATCCCTTCGCCGGCGACGGCCGGGGCGACGGCAAGGGGACCGGATCGGGTAAGCGCGGCCGCGGCTTCGGCGGTGGCGGCGACGATGACGGGTCCGATGGTGCCGTCTACACCGCGACGCTCGGCGACGGGCGCGTCGACATCCGCGCCTGAGCGGGGCGGCCGGACCCGGCCGCATCCCGCCGTCGCATCAGAGAATTCGGCCCACAGGGCCATAAAGGACGACCGCCATGACCACGACCACCAACACGACCTCCAGCCCGACCCTGAACCAGTACGGCACCTATTCGGGTGGTCTCTCCACCGGGTCGAAGACGGCGTCCGAAACCTCCAAGACGCCCCAGACCGATGCCGAGAAGACCGCCTCGGCCACCAAGGGGCTGGGCGACAATTTCCAGACGTTCCTCACCATGCTGACCACGCAGATGAAGAACCAGGACCCGCTGAAGCCGCTCGACACCAACGACATGACCAAACAGCTGGTCGATTTCGCCAACGTCGAGCAGAACATCGGCACCAACAGCCGCCTGGACAAGCTGGTGCAGTTGCAGTCGGCCGGCACCGCCTCGACCAACCTTGCCTATCTCGGCCGCACCGTCGCATTCGAGGGCGACAATTTCCAGTATTCGCAGGGCATGACCCAGGCGCCGCTGGGCTATGAGCTGGCGACCTCGGCCAAGTCGGTGCGCGTCGACATCCTGGACTCCAACGGCAACATCATCCGCTCGATGCCCGGCGAAACCACCGCAGGCACCAAGCATGCCGTCAGCTGGGACTTCAAGGACAACAACGGCCGCGCGGTGCAGCCCGGCACCTATCGCATGAACGTGGCGCCGGTGTCCGAGAACAAGAACGACACCATCAAGACCACCACCTACACCTTCGGCACCGTCTCCGGTATCGGCAACAACAAGGACGGCGAGACGGTGCTGAACATCGGCACCAGCGAAGTTCCCCTGTCGAAGCTGACCACCGTCTACTGACCCGGATTCGTTGTACCGGCCGACTGCTGCAAGCCTGGACGGATGGGCCACCGCGACCGTCCTGTCCGTTCGGGTTAGCAACTACCACCCGATAAAAAGTTAACCCTTTCGTTTAGGCATTTGTTAAGTGCCGGCGCATACAGTACCCCGAAATCGTGGAATCCACAGTTTGGGTTGGAGCGTCCGCGCATGGCACTCATCGAATTCGACATCGGCGACGATTCTGCAGCCGGTGCATCGGTCATTGGTCCTGAGGGGCGTCCCATGACCGAAAACGACCTTCCCCCGCCCGACACCAAGCGTTGGGTGATGCGCCGCAAGGCGGAAGTGGTCGCTGGTGTCCGTTCGGGCCTGATAAGCCTGGAGGAAGCCTGCCGTCGCTATACCCTGTCGGTGGAGGAATTCCTGTCCTGGCAGAGGCTGATCGACAGCCACGGCATGCGCGGTCTGCGCGCCACCCGGTTGCAGGACTACCGCCCCGGCCAGACGGTTCGCGACCGCATCGGCGCCGACTGACGCGGCGTGCCGACCTGGGAAAGCGCCGCGGGAGCGTCCCGCGGCGCTTTCTTGCGTTTTGATGTGGTGCCAAGTCTCGGGTGACTATTTCTCCGTGCAGGCCCCGTCGATCAGGACCGCAGCCGCACTCGCCACCGCCTCGTTGCCCGGCCCGAGATCCAGCGCCCGGCCGGCGGCATAGGCGCCTTCCATCAGAAGCTGCAACTGCCCGCACAGCCGGTCCGGATCGTCGGCGCCCGCCGCGACCGCCATCGCATGCAGGCGGTCGCGGACCATCCGCTTGTGCGCAAGTGCCAGCGCCCGTGCGGGGTTGGCGGGATCGCGCAGTTCGGCGGCAGCGGTGGTGAAGGGACAGCCCTGGAATTTCGGATGATCGATCCAGTGGCCGAGCGCGGTGAACAGTGCCTTCATCTGGGTGCGCGGGTTGCCGGGATGGCGGGCGGTCACCCGGTCCCACCAAGCGGCGTGCTGAACCATGTTGCGCTCCAGATAGGCGCAGACCAGATCGTCCTTCGACGCGAAATTCCGATACAGGCTCATCTTCGCGACACCGGACCGGGCGATGATCGTGTCGATGCCGACCGCGCGGATGCCCTCGCGGTAGAACAGCTCCGCCGCGGTGTCGAGAATCCGCTCGCGCGCCGGCTTCCTCTCGCCTTCGACTTCACCCATCCGCTAACCCCACCCGCTCACAACAGCCGGGTCCAAGCCCGGCATTGACAATGATACAGACCTGTCTCTACCATCGCAACGAAGAGACAGATCTGTATCATCAAGAATGGAGTTCCGGGGGATGCGCTATTTCGAGGATGTCGCGGCGGGCGACCGCTTTACCGGCGGGCCGGTCACGGTCGATGCGGCGGAAATCGTCGCCTATGCCGAAAAATTCGACCCGCAGCCGTTCCACCTTGACGTCGAAACGGCGAAGGACACGCTGTTCCGCGGACTGGCGGCCAGCGGCTGGCATACCGCCGGGATGACAATGCGGATGATCGTGGGCAGCAACGCCGAGTTGGCCGGCGGTTATATCGGCATGGGGGTCGACCAGATAAGCTGGCCGCGCCCGACCCGTCCCGGCGACGTGCTGCGCATCGAGATGGAGGTGCTGGAGGCCCGGCGTTCCGCCAAGCGGCCCGACCAGGGCGTGCTGCGGGTGAAGACCACCACCTTCAACCAGAACGACGAGGTGGTGCAGACCATGATCGCCAACCTGCTGGCGCCCGGCCGCCCGGCCTGACAGGAACAGGCCAAAAAAAACGCCCCCGCATCCGGAACGGGATGCGGGGGCAGCAAGCTTCACCCGATGCCGTCAGCGCTTCAGGCCGGCGGTGAAGGCGAAGTTGTCGAAGGAGTTCTCGGCCACCCGGAACCACAGATATTCGTCGTCGCGGAACTTCTTCCACGGCTCGTAGATCTTGGCGAACTTCGGGTTGGTCTTGGCGGTCTCGTCATACAGCTCGGTGGCGGCCTTGTAGCAGGCTTCCATCACCTCGCGCGGGAAGGGACGCAGCTGGGCGCCGCCGGCGACCAGACGGCGCAGCGCCGCCGGGTTTTCCGCGTCGTATTTGGCGTTCATGGTCAGGTTGGCCTCGAAGCAGGCGGCCTCGAGAACGGCCTTGTACTGCTTGGGCAGCTGTTCCCACTGCTGCTTGTTGACCAGCAGCGAGACGTTCAGCCCGCCTTCCCACCAGCCCGGATAATAGTAGTACTTGGCGACCTTGTTGAAGCCGAGCTTCTCATCGTCATAGGGGCCGATCCACTCGGCGGCGTCGATGGTGCCCTTCTCCAGCGACGGATAGATGTCGCCGCCGGCGATCTGCTGCGGCACCGTGCCCAGCTTGGCCAGAACCTGCCCGGCAAAGCCGCCGATGCGGAACTTCAGGCCCTTCAGGTCCTCGACGGTCTTGATCTCCTTGCGGAACCAGCCGCCCATCTGCACGCCGGTGTTGCCGGCCGGGAAATTCATGACGCCATAGCCGTCGAAGAACTCGCGCAGCAGGGCCATGCCGCCGCCATTGTAGATCCAGGCATTCTGCTGGCGGGCGTTCAGGCCGAAGGGCACCGTCGCGTCGAAAGTGAAGGTCGGATCCTTGCCGACATAATAATAGCTGGCGGTGTGGCCGCACTCGACCGTGCCGTTCTGCACCGCATCCAGCACCTGCAGGCCGGGGACGATCTCACCGGCGGCGAAGGGGCGGATGGTGAACTTGCCGTCGGTCGCGGCGGCGACACGGGCGGCAATGGTGTCGGCTGCACCGTAAATCGTGTCCAGGCTCTTGGGGAAGCTGGACGCCAGACGCCAATGGATCTCCGGCTGGCTCTGCGCGATGGCGGGGGCCGCCAGGGTGCTGGCGGCGACGCCGACACCGGCGGAGGTCAGGAAGGAACGACGCTTCATGAACGTTTCCTCATCGTTATGGCCATGGCGCCGGTTGAACGATAACGCCATTTGCCGAACACAAGACACTATGGTGTCCGAACAATCCTAGAAATCGCAACGGCTGTCCGACAATTCGTTAAATTGCATAGCTTCCATTCCGGTTCTATTTCGTCGCGTGAAAAATACAGTGCACATGCGCGACTGAAGCGATGCCAAGTAGCCATCGCTCTATCCGGGATTTATCGAAGCAATACATTGCAGGATGACACGGGGATCGTGCATTCGCTCTGACGAACAGCCATCAACCGTATCGATCAACCGCAGAACCGTCTTGCCGTCGCCTGAATGGTTACATGTACAGATGATATATGCGACGGGCGAAATAGCACCCACCCCTACTTTCGTTCATGGGCTTGGCCGTGGCGACCTCACGATGCAAGCGGTTTCGCCGAAGGCCCTCGCCCTCGCACAAGGGCGAACGAATGCATTTGCATGCAACTTGCGGCTTCCAGCCGATCGGGATGCTTGGCATGTTTGCCGCGCGGTCGGGGCGGCGGAATGGCCACCGCCCGCGCCGCACTGACGGAGGGCAAGAGGATGGGCAAAATCCTCACCCTCCTGATCCTACTGTTGCAGGTGGTCAAGCTGCTGCTTGAGCACCTGAACCGCTGATTGGTCGGGCGTGCCGGGGATCGCAGCCCCGGTACGCCCACCGCAGAAATAGTGCCTTTTCACCCCGTCGGCAACGGCTCAGCCCAGCGCGCGCTTCACGATCAGCGACAGCTTTTCCAGCATCGCCGGATCGCGGTGGCTGGGCGCCGTCATGATGGCGTTGTCGAGCGCCGTGTGGCAGCCCTGGGCGCACAGCCCCTCACGCCGCGCCACCTTCGGCGCCAGCGCCGCCACCAGAGAGCGGGCCTTGCCCGCATTGGCGACCACCACACGGATCACCGCATCGACCGAGACATGGTCGTGCCCCTCGTGCCAGCAATCGTAATCGGTGACCATGGCGACGGTCGCGTAGCACATCTCCGCCTCGCGGGCGAGCTTGGCCTCCGGCATGTTGGTCATGCCGATGACGTCGCAGCCCCAGCTGCGGTAGAGGTTCGATTCGGCGACGGTGGAAAATTGCGGTCCTTCCATCACCATGTAGGTGCCGCGCCTCTGGTGCGGAATGTCCAGTTCGGCCAGCGACTCCTCGATCAGGTCGCCCAGCCGCCCGCAGACCGGATGGCCCAATGCCACATGGGCGACCAGCCCGCTGCCGAAGAAGGTCTTGTCACGGGCGAAGGTGCGGTCGATGAACTGGTCGATCACCACGAAGGTGCCGGGCGGCAGATGCTCCTTCAAGGAGCCGACCGCCGAGACCGACAGGATCTCGGTCACGCCCAGCTGTTTCAGCGCATGGATGTTGGCGCGGAAGTTCAACTCTGACGGCGGGATGCGGTGGCCGCGGCCGTGGCGCGGCAGGAAAACCAGCTTCTGGCCCGCCAACTCGCCGGTCAGCAGTTCGTCGGACGGATCGCCGAAGGGGGTCGTCACCTTGACCCAGCGGGTGTTCTCCAACCCGTCGATGTCGTACAGGCCGCTGCCGCCGATCACGCCCAGAACAGTCTCGCCACTCTTGCCGTCGCTCATGAACCGCCGTCTCCCGCTGAAGATCGCGCGAGTATTTCGGTGACAGGCGTCGAATGCAACCGTTCAAGGCACTTCCTAAAGCCCGCCGTTCGCCCGGCTTCGCCCGGGCAGGATCAGCAAGGCGCCCAGCAGCAGCCCGGCAGCCAGCCCGCCGGCGTGGGCGCCCCAACCGACCTCGGCCAGTGGGGACTCGGCGTTCAGCGGCACGAGCGTCATCGCCGCATTCAGCAGCGCGAAGACCAGGATCGCCCCCTGCACCAGCCGCAGCGGCAGATGCCGCGACAGCAGGCCGGCACGCGGACGCAGCCACAGGAAGGCCCCCATCAGCGCGCAGATCGCCCCGCTCGCCCCGATCAGCGGCGCCATCCGGTCGGCGGCCAGCAGCCCCTCGGTCAGCGCCGCCGCCACCGTTCCGGCAAGGAACAGCAGCAGATAGCGGAGATGGCCGACCTCCCGCTCCACCACATCGCCCAGCAGCCACAGCACCGCCAAGTTAGACAGCAGATGCGTGAGGTCGCCGTGAACCAGCACATGGCCGAACAGCCCGCGCCACAACGCGCCGGTGGGCAGCGGCCCGGCCAGTTCGACCGTTCCGAAGAAATAGGCGGGGACGAAGGCGAAGGATTCCGGCGGCAACCGCAGGACGAAGGCCAGCACGCAGACCAGGATCACGGTACGGTTGGCATAAGGCGGAGCGGCCATGGCGACGATCGGTCCCCCTCTCCCGCCCCGGCCATGCCGGTCCACCGCCAGCGCCATGCCCTGCCCCCCGCACAATCAGGTGCCACAGTCCCACGCCGCCACGGCTTTGCGCGGCGATAGGTCTCACCCCAATGTAGGAAGGGATATTCCGGAAAACAGCGGTTTCCCGCGGCATCGGGGACGCTCCTATACCGGTCGGACGGATTGGAGCACTGCCCGCGGGCTGGCACAGTAATTCCACCATCCGGCGAGGATCCGTCTGCCGGACAACGACAACCGGGGAGGAAACGCCCATGAACGAACGTCAGGATACCGGCAGCATGACGGTTGAGCGCCAGGGCCGCGTCATGGTGCTGACCATGAGCGACGCCGGCACCCGCAACGCGCTTGGTTTGAAGATGATGGCCGACGGCCGCGATGCGCTGGACGAGGCGACGCACGACCCCGGCATCGGTGCCATTGTGCTGACCGGCGCCGGTGGCGCCTTCAGCTCGGGCGGGCATCTCAACAACCTCTATCACCATGGCAGCCGGTCACGGTCGGAGAACCGGGACGGCATCGAGCGCTTTCACGGCTGGGTCCGCGCCATGCGCGAATGCCCCAAGCCGATCGTCGCCGCGGTGGAGGGTCCGGCCGCCGGTGCCGGCTTTTCGCTTGCGCTGGCCTGTGACCTGATCGTCGCGGCGGAGGACGCGCAGTTCCTGACCGCCTATGTCAAGGTCGGACTGACCGCCGACGGCGGCGCCTCCGCCTCCCTCGCCCGCGCGCTGCCGCCGCAGCTCTATGCCGAGCTGATGCTGACCGGCGGCCCGGTCGATGCCGCGCGTCTGCATGCGGCCGGCGTGGTCAACCGCGTCACCGCCCCCGGACAGGCGCTGCCCGGGGCAATCGCCTGGGCCGGGACCATCGCCGAAGGGCCGAGCGGTGCCATGGGCCGGGCCAAGAAGCTGATGGAACTGGCCTATGGCAGCTTCGCCACCCAGCTTGCCCGCGAAAGCGACCTGTTCGTCGAAGCCCTGCACCATGGCGAGGCGAAGGAAGGAATCACCGCCTTCTTCGAGAAGCGGCCGCCGACGTTCCATAGGCGCTGACGGACTCGAAAAACCGGGCACCGTCGGAGGCGGCGCCCTGCCCTCGTATCCGTCGCCGCGCCTGTGCGTCACCGCACGAGAACGTGCGCCGCTTCCTTCGTCCGTTCGACCGCACCGGCCACTTGGCTGACCGCGGTGGAGATGGCGGCGACGTTGGAGGTCACTGTCTCCACGGCGGCCGACGCGCTCTGCATGTTGGACGACATGTTCTGCGTGACGGCGCTCTGCTCCTCCACCGCCGACGCCGTTCCGGTCACATGCTCGCGCACCACCGCGACGGCCTCGCGGATGGCGCTCAACGCAGTGGCGACTTCGGCCGAGGTCGATTGGATGCCTTCGATCTCGGCGGAGATCTGCTCGGTCGCCTTGCCGGCCTGATTGGCGAGGTTCTTCACCTCCGAGGCGACGACGGCGAAGCCCTTCCCCGCCTCTCCGGCGCGGGCCGCTTCGATGGTGGCGTTCAGCGCCAGCAGGTTGATCTGCCCGGCAATGCTGTTGATCATCCCGACGATGCCGTTCATCGCCTGGGCCGCCGCCGCCAGCCGGTCGGTGCTTTCTGCCACCGCCACCGTGCGGTCGAAGGCGCCGTCGGTCGCCGCGCGGGCACGGGTCATGCTCTGGGAAATCTCGGCAATGGAGGCGACCAGCTCCTCGGCACTCGCCGCCACTGCCTGCACGCTGGCCGAGGTCGAACCGGCGGCATCGTTGGCGGAATGCGCCTCGCCCATCGACAGGTGGAGCGCGTGGTCGATCTCGCCGAAATTCTTGTCGATCATGATCTTGAGGTTGTTCAGCAGTTCGATCTGCCCGGTGATGTCGACCGCGAACTTGACGACCTTGGTGACCCGCCCCTTTTCGTCGAAGATCGGGTTATAGGCACCTTCGATCCAGACCGGCTTGCCGGACTTGCTGATACGCTTGTATTGAGCCGCCTGGAATTCACCACGGCGCAGAGTTTCCCAAAAAAGGGAGTATTCAGCGCTGTCGCGATAAGCAGGTTCGACAAAAATGCTGTGGTGTTTGCCAATAACCTCGTCCCGGCGATATCCCATCACCTTGAGGAAATTGTCGTTGACTTTAGTGATTGTACCTTCGGTGGTGAACTCGATGACCGCCTGCGACCGGCTGATCGCCGACATCTGCGAGGCATAGTCGAGGTTCTCTAACCGCTCCTTGGCGTCGGCCCACTCGACGACGAAGCCGATGCGCTCGGTGCCTTCCGTCAGCGGCGTGACCAGCAGGTCGAACTGGTGGCCGCCGACCTTGATCATGGCGCTATATGGCTTGGTCAGCGCGCTCAGCAACGTACGCTGGTGGCTCGGGTTCTTATGGAAGATGTCGATGTTGCTGCCGACGAGACGGTTGACGTCCAGACGGGGCAGCTCCTTGCGCAGGTCCCCTTCGACCTCGCGCAGCAGCGCGGTCACCGCCGGGTTGACATGCACGATGTTCAGATCGGCATCGGCTACCATCACGTTGGCCCGCAACGCATCCAACGCGGCCAGCTTACGCGTCAACGCCCGATTGGCCTTCCCCCGTCCAAACATCTGCCACCCCCACTTGAGTACACCCGTATGGCCCAGATCATATCGAAAATGGAAAAAGCTTCCATAAGGGGAAGCACTAAATTTTGTGGCAATTTGCAAGCGAGCCAAAACATCCATCGTTGATGTACGGGAATGATCGAAGGTCGCTCACACGAGATTCAAACGCGATAGCAGCCGAATATGCTCAGATCTCTTACCTCCTGCCGGAAACATTATTTTCGAAAAGAACAGGAGTGATTTCGCCACCGCAGCAATCCAACCGTGCCCGGCGGACCGCCGTTCAGGCCAGCCCTGCGCCGCAAGGGCGCATAAACCGTACAGACTGCACGCCTTCACGCGAATGTGTGTTGAATACGCCCATATCAGGTTGTAGAACCTATCACCATGACACAATTCCATCGCCCGCTGACCGACGCCGAACGGCTCGACTGGATCCGCCTCATCCGCACTGAGAATGTGGGTCCGATCACCTTTCACCGTCTGCTGGAGCAGTATGGCAGCGCCAGCAAGGCGCTGGATGCCCTGCCGGACTTGGCGCGGCGCGGCGGACGGGCCAAGCCGTTGCGCATCGCCTCCAAGGCCGAGGCGGAGCGGGAGATGCAGGCTAACCGCCGCTTCGGCGCCCGTCTGCTCTGCGCCTGCGAACCGGATTATCCGGAACCGCTGGCCGCGGTGGACGATGCCCCGCCGGTGATCTCGATCATGGGGCATGCCCATCTGCTGCAACGGCGCGCGGTCGCCATCGTCGGAGCGCGGAACGCCTCGCTGAACGGCAAGAAATTCGCCGAATCGCTGGCGCGTGACCTCGGGACCGCCGGGCTGCTGGTGGTTTCCGGCCTGGCCCGCGGCATCGACACCGCCGCCCATGCCGGCTCGTTGGCCAGCGGCACCGCCGCAGTGCTGGCCGGCGGCATCGACGTCGTCTATCCACCGGAGAATGAGGGGCTCTACCGCGACATTCTGGCGCAGGGCGTGGTGGTGGCGGAAAGCGCCATCGGCACCCAGCCGCAGGCCCGCCACTTCCCGCGCCGCAACCGCCTGATCTCCGGCCTGTCGCTGGGGGTGCTGGTGGTGGAAGCGGCCTTGCGCTCCGGTTCGCTGATCACCGCGCGGATGGCGCTGGAGCAGGGACGCGAGGTGATGGCGGTGCCGGGCTCCCCGCTCGACCCCCGCTGCCATGGGACCAACAACCTGCTGCGCCAGGGCGCCACGCTGGTGGAGCGCAGCGACGACGTGCTGCGCGCCATCGAAACCCTGCGCCCGCAGACGCTGGCGGAACGGCAGCCCGACCTGTTCAGCACACCCGCCCTCACCCCCGGCAGAGCGATGGAACCCGACGAATCCGACCTTGCCAAGGCGCGTGCCGTGGTGCTGGAAAACCTCGGTCCCTCGCCCGTCACCATTGACGAACTCGTTCGCGGGTGCCAATTGTCCGCTCCGGTGGTGCTGACCGTGGTTCTGGAACTTGAGCTTGCCGGCCGAGTCCAGCGTCTTCCCGGTCATCAGGTCTCTCTCGCCTGATCGGCAGCACCGTGGTTTGAGTGGGCATACGCGAAGGGCTGGTTTCTTGCCGGGCAGCAACGTCGTCATCGTCGAATCGCCGGCCAAGGCGAAGACCATCAACAAGTATCTGGGCGACGACTACACCGTCATCGCCAGTTTCGGCCACGTCCGCGACCTACCGGCCCGGGACGGCTCGGTGCGCCCGGACGAAGACTTCGCGATGGAATGGGAGCTGGGCGACCGCTCCAAGCGCCACATCGACGAAATCGCCAAGGCGGTGAAGTCGGCCGACCGCATCTACCTCGCAACCGATCCGGATCGCGAGGGAGAGGCCATCGCCTGGCATCTGTCCGAACTCCTTCGCGAAAAGCATCTGTCCGACAACCGCGACGTCCAGCGCGTCACCTTCAACGAGATTACCAAGTCGGCCGTCCAGACCGCCATGGCCAATCCGCGCGCCGTGTCGCAGGAGCTGGTCGACGCCTATCTGGCACGCCGCGCCCTGGATTATCTGGTCGGCTTCACCCTGTCGCCGGTGCTGTGGCGCAAGCTGCCGGGTTCCAAGTCGGCCGGCCGCGTGCAGTCGGTGGCGCTGCGCCTGATCTGCGAACGCGAGTCGGAGATCGAGGTCTTCAAGCCGCAGGAATACTGGTCGATCGCGGTGGGCTTCACCACGCCGGCCGGCTCCTCCTTCACCGCGTCGCTGACCCAGCTGGACGGCAAGCGCCTCGACAAGTTCGGCCTGCCCAACCGCAAGGCCGCCGAGGCCGCGGTGGCGCGGATCCGTCCGCAGGCTTTCGCCGTCTCGACGGTGGAGCGCAAGCAGAGCCGCCGCAACCCGTCGCCGCCCTTCACCACCTCCACCCTGCAGCAGGAGGCCTCGCGCAAGCTGGGCTTCGGCGCCACCCGCACCATGCGCACGGCGCAGAAGCTGTATGAGGGCGTGGACATCGGCGGCGAGACGGTCGGCCTCATCACCTATATGCGAACCGACGGCGTCAGCCTGTCGCAGGAGGCCATCGACGGCGCCCGCGGTCTGATCGGATCGCATTATGGCGAGCGCTACGTCCCGGCCCAGCCGCGCGTCTACAAGACCGCCGCCAAGAACGCCCAGGAGGCCCACGAGGCCATCCGGCCGACCGACCTGCACCGCCGCCCCGACTCGGTGGCCGGCTATCTGGGAAGTGACGAGCTGCGGCTCTATGAACTGATCTGGAAGCGCACGCTGGCCAGCCAGATGGAAAGCGCCGTGCTGGATCAGGTGGCGGTCGACATCGCCAGCCCGTCCAAGGACGTGGTGCTGCGCGCCACCGGCTCAATCGTCGTGTTCGACGGCTTCCTGAAGGTCTATCAGGAGGACCGCGACGACGCTGCCGAGGACGACCAGCAGGAACGCCGGCTTCCGGCCATGGACCAGGGCGACGATCTCTCCCGTGGCGACATCGATCCGGAACAGCATTTCACCCAGCCGCCGCCGCGCTATTCCGAAGCCAGCCTCGTCAAGAAGCTGGAGGAGCTGGGGATCGGCCGCCCGTCCACCTACGCCTCGATCCTTCAGGTGTTGCAGGACCGCAATTACGTGCGGCTGGACAAGCGGCGCTTCATCCCCGAAGACCGCGGCCGGCTGGTCACCGCCTTCCTGGAGAACTTCTTCCACCGCTATGTGGAGTACAACTTCACGGCGGAGCTGGAGAACCAGCTGGACGAGATCTCCGACGGCAAGATCGACTGGAAGACCGTCCTGCGCGATTTCTGGACCGCCTTCGACGTGGCGGTGAACGGCACCAAGGACCTGACGATCACCCAGGTGCTGACCACGCTCGACAACGAGCTGGGCGCCCATTTCTTCCCGGCCGCCACCGAGGACGGCCATGACCCGCGCGTCTGCCCGGTCTGCCGCGAGGGCCGGCTGGGGCTGAAGCTGGGCAAGATGGGCGCCTTCATCGGCTGCTCGCGCTATCCGGAATGCCGCTACACCCGGCCGCTCGCCGTCGCCAACGACGAGAACGGCGAGGCGCAGGAAGGCCCGCGCGAGCTGGGCAACGATCCGGAGACCGGCCTGCCGGTGACGGTGCGCCGTGGTCCCTATGGCGCCTACATCCAGCTCGGCCCGGCGCCCTCTGCTGCCACCCCTCCGGTGGAGGAGCCGCCCGCGGAGGAGCCTGCGGCGGACGGCAAGAAGCCGAAGGCGAAGAAAAAGAAGAAGGACGAGGCGCCGAAGCCCAAGCGGGTTTCCCTGCCCAAGGGCATGGCCGCGGCCGACGTCGATCTCGATACCGCGCTGAAGCTGCTGGCCCTGCCCCGCGTCATCGGCAACCATCCGGAAACGGCCGAGGAGATCAGCGCCGGCATCGGCCGCTTCGGTCCCTACCTGAAGCATGGCAGCGTCTACAAGTCGCTGACCCCCGACGACGACGTGCTGACCATCGGCATCAACCACGCCGTCGACCTGCTGGCCGGTGCCGCCAAGAAGGCGTCGGCCCCGGCCAAGACTCTGGGTGACCACCCGAAGACTGGCAAGCCGATCACCATGGGGTCGGGCCGCTTCGGGCCCTATGTGAAGCACGCCAGCGTCTACGCCTCGATCCCGAAGGGGACCGAACCGGACAGCGTCACGCTGGAGCAGGCGCTGGAACTGATCGACGCCAAGGTCGCTAAGGATGCCGCCAAGAAGGGCGGCAAGGCGGCCAAGGATGCCGAACCGGCCAAGGCGGAAGGTGCGGAGGCGGAGAAGCCCGCCAAGGCGAAGGCCCCGGCGAAGACTGCGGCCAAGAAGCCGGCCGCCAAGAAGGCGACCAAGGCCAAGGCTGCGAAGGATGCTCCCGCCGAAGCCGCCGCGCCGAAGAAGAAGACTGCGAAGGCGTCGTAACCGCCCTCGCCACCCCGGCAGTTCCCCCTCCTCCCATCGGGACGAGGGGGACTTCCACGCCCCTCAGCGTGCCCGCTTCACCGCCAGCAGGCTGGCGATGGCCGCACCGGTCTTTCCGGCACGCTCCCCGATCACGGTCAGCGTCTCGCCCGGTGCGGCGTCGATGTTCGCGGCCTTCAGCACCTCCACCGCCTTGTCGGGCGCCAGCCCCAGCGCCGGAGCGGCGGCTTCCAGCCGGGCGCCGGACAGGGCACTGAACACCGCCCCCGGATTGGCCCCGCCGCCCCCGGTGGTGCCGGTCATGCCGGTGAAGACCACCGAGACGATAAGACTGCCGGCGAATGCCGCCCGGGCGGCGTGCCGCTTCAGATAGCCCATGAAGGCGCGCCAGTTCTTTGCCAGATGCCACAGCGCGATGGCGGAGAACGCCACGCTCAGCCACTCGTGCGAAAACCGCACCAACCCGGCATTCCAGTGCAGAAGCAGCATGATGCCGGTCACGGTGGACACGACGAAGGTGACGATGGTGACGGGCGTCACCACGTCGCGGGTCATGGTCCTGGAAATGCTCGTGTTGGCATTGGAGGTTTTGGAACTGGACAGGTTGGAAACGGTCATGGCAGTCGCTCTCGATCCGGTGTCGTTTCTTGTTGGCGGCCATGATCGCGCGCGACTGTAACCGGACGATATCGGTCAGGCTGACGCTGTGTAACAGTGTGTAACGCACCAGCCGCATGAGGCTCCCGCCAGCAATCCTGTCCAAGACGACCGGGGCGCCCGCCTGTTAGACTGCGGCATGGACCAGCAATCCGCCCTTGATCCTTCATTGAACCGGACAGCAACCGGCGGCGGCGACTTCGCCCGGCTGTGGCGGGAGGCGCGCTTCGACGGCATGGAATGCCTGAATGCCCGCTTCCAGCGCCACAGCTACGCCCCGCACACGCACGAGACCTATGTGGTCGGCGTGATCACCGCCGGGACCGAGCTTTACCGCTGCCGCGGCACCGAACGGGTGGCGCGGGCCGGACAGGTGGTGGTGCTGGATCCGGAGATCCTGCATGACGGCCGCCCGGCGGAGGACGGCTATGCCTACCGCATGTTCTATCCTTCGGTGGCGCTGTTCGAACAGGCGATGGCCGATGCGCTGGGCCGGCCGGCGGCACCGCATTTCTCCGCCATGGAACTGGACGACCCGGAGCTGTTCCAGATCCTGCGCGGCCTGCACCATGGGCTGGAGGGGCCGTACCGCGAACCGCTGCGCACCGACACCGACGCGCTGCGCGCCTTCACCGCCCTGGCGCTGCGCCATGGCGACCTGACGGCGCGGCCACGCGAAGCGGGACAGGAGCCGGCGGCGGTCCGCCGCGCGCGGGAGTATCTGGACGCCCATCTCGACAGTGCGGTCGAACTGGCCGATCTGGCGGAGGCGGCCGGGCTCAGCCGCTTCCATCTGCTGCGTGTCTTCCGGGCGGCGGTGGGCACGACCCCGCACGGCTATCTGACCGACCGGCGGGTCGCCCAGGCCAAGCGGCTGCTGGCGGGACACCTGCCGCTGGCCGACGTGGCGCTGGCCTGCGGTTTCTGCGATCAGGCGCATTTCAACCGGGTGTTCAAGGGACGGGTCGGCGTTTCCCCCGGCCAATACCGGCGCGGCAGCAATCCCATCCAAGACGCGCCCGCAGCAGCCGCCTAGCTTCCCCACCCATGAGCACAGAAATGAGCACGGGCAGCTTCGCCGTACCGGCATCCCCGCGGCAGGACTTCGCGTCGGGTGTCGTCCACAGCCTGCCCATCGTGGCGGGCGCCATCCCCTTCGGCTTCCTTCTGGGCAGCCTCGCCGCCAAGGCCGGCCTGTCGGCGCTGGACATGGGTCTGATGAGCGCCCTGGTCTTCGCCGGCAGTTCCCAGTTCGTGGCTGTCGAGCTTCTGGATAAGGGCAGCGCCGGGCTGGCGGTGGTCGGTGCCATCCTGCTGGTCAATCTGCGCCACCTGCTAATGGGGGCGACGCTGGAGCCGCGCTTCCGCGGCGTGTCCAGGGCACGGGCGGGGTTGGCGCTGTTCTTCATGACCGACGAGCAGTGGGCGCTGGCCCTGCGCCGCGGACCGGAGCTGTCGCTGGCCTACTGGTACGGCGTGGCGGCGACGCTCTATCTGGCGTGGCTGTCCAGCACGGTGGCCGGGACGATGGCCGGGACATTGATCGCCGACCCCGCCGCCTGGGGACTGGATTTCACCTTCATCGCCGTCTTCCTCTGCCTGCTGGCCGGGCTCTGGCGCGGAGGCGGTTCTCTGCCGCCCTGGCTGGCGAGTGCCGCCGCCGCACTGGCCGTCCATGCGCTGTCGTCCGGCGGAACCTGGCACATCCTGGCCGGCGCCGTGGTTGGTGGGGCGGTCGCGGCCCTCCAAGCGAAAGGGCAAGGGAGGATTCGCAATGCCTGAGGCGCTGAATCTGGACTGGAGCGTCTTCGCCATCGTGCTGGGCGGGGCGCTGGTCACTTGGATGACGCGGATCGGCGGACCGTGGCTGATCGCGCGGGTACGGCTGGGTACGGCAGCGAATGCGGCGCTGGAGGCGACGCCGGGCGCGGTGCTGGTGGCCCTGGTGGCGCCGGCCGCGCTCTCGCGCCCGTCCGACGCGCTGGCCGCCGCCTTCGTCTGCCTGATCGCCCGGCGCGTGCCGATGGTGGTCGCGGTGGTCGCTGGTGTGGTGGCCGTGGTGGTGCTGCGCCGCCTGATCTGACCCCCGCATTGGCCCTTGTTGCAAACTGCCGTCTGGTGAAGCGCGCGGGGGATGCCTATAAGTCGGGGATGACCGACCCGATCTCCGCCCCCGCCGCTCCCGCCCCCACTCCGGCAGCTTTCGACCCGCATGCCCTGCCGCCGCTGCGCGACGTGATCGCGCGCTTCGGGCTGGAGGCGCGCAAGTCGCTGGGGCAGAATTTCCTGCTCGACCTGAACCTGACGGGACGGATCGCGCGCTCGGCCAACCTGCCGGCCGGCACCACCGCCATCGAGATCGGTCCCGGTCCCGGCGGCCTGACCCGGGCGCTGCTGGCGACCAACGCGGTGAAGGTTATAGCCATCGAACGCGACCGCCGTTTCATCGAAGCCCTGGCTGACGTCATCGAGGCCTCGCAGGGCCGCCTGTCCATCGTCGAGGCAGACGCCCTGACGGTCGATCCGGAGGAACTGGTGCCAGCCCCGCGCGCCATCGTCGCCAACCTGCCCTACAATGTCGCCACGCCGCTGCTGCTCGGCTGGCTGGCGCGGATCGAGGCCTATGTCAGCCTGACGCTGATGTTCCAGAAGGAGGTCGCCGACCGGCTGGTGGCGAAGCCGGGCAGCAAGGCCTATGGCCGGCTGTCGGTCATCACACAATGGCGGTCCGACGCCCGCGTGCTATTCAACCTGCCGCCGCGCGCCTTCACCCCGCCCCCGAAGGTCGAATCCACTGTCGTCCACCTGACGCCGCGAGCCAATCCGGAACCGGCCGACTGGCGCGCCCTGGAACAGGTCACCGCCGCCGCCTTCGGCCAGCGCCGCAAGATGCTGCGCCAGAGCCTGAAGTCGCTGGGCAGTGCCGAGGCGCTGCTGGAGGAGACCGGCATCGTCCCCACCGCGCGGGCCGAGGAGATCGACGTCGCCGGCTTCGCCGCGCTGGCCCGCGCCTTCCGCGCCCGCAACCCACTTGAGAGTCCGGCATGATCCGGGTCAATCCCCGCATCAGCCTGGACGAAAGCGAGTTGCAGGAGGAGTTCGTCCGCGCTTCCGGTCCCGGCGGACAGCATGTCAACAAGACCGAGACCGCGGTCCAGCTGCGCTTCGACGTGCGCCGCTCCCCCAACCTGCCCGACCCGGTCCGCTACCGGCTGGAGCGGCTGGCCGGGTCGCGGCTGACCCAGGATGGGGTCCTGATCCTGGTGGCCGACCGCCACCGCTCGCAGATGCGCAACCGCGAAGATGCCCGCGAGCGCCTGATCGATCTGATTCGCGAAGCCGCCGCCCCTCCCCCGCCGCCCCGCCGCCCGACCAAGCCGACCAAGGGCTCCAAGGAGCGGCGGTTGGAGGGCAAGGCCAAGCGGTCGGAGGTGAAGAAGATGCGCGGGAACGTGCAGGACTAAACCGGACTTTCACCCGGCATGTCCGCCATGAGACGGGCGCATTGGACGGTTCAACCATCCCGTGCCAGCCTTGCCCTTCGCTTGCCTGCAAAACAATCCCCCGCGAGGACAAATCCGGGGCCGGAGACGTTCGATGAGCCACCCATCCGCCAGCGCCGCCCTGCCGTCACCGACTTCGGCCCGGCTGTCCGTCGGCTTCGCGTGGGTCGGACATTCGCTGATGCACATCGTATCGGCGCTGTTCCTGACCATCGTGCTGGCGCTGGAGACCGAATGGAAGCTCTCCTATGACGAACTGATCCGGCTGTGGACGCTGGGCGCCTTCATGATTGGGCTGGGCGCGCCGCTGGCCGGTTGGCTGGGCGACCGCTGGAGTTCGGCCGGTATGATCGCCGTCTTCTATCTGATGACCGGCGCCGGGGCGGTTCTGGCCGGGCTGTCGGACGGGCCGGAGATGCTGATGTGGTCGCTGGCCCTGCTCGGGCTGGGGGCGTCGATCTACCACCCCGTCGGCATGGCCTGGATGATGGCGAATGCCGAGAACCGCGGCAAGGCGATGGGCTGGCTCGGCCTGTTCGGAACCTTCGGCGTTGCCACCGCCGCGGTGGTCGCCGGCAGCCTGACGCAGTGGCTGAACTGGCGGATGGCCTTCATCATCCCCGGCGCGGTCTGCCTCGTGCTCGGCGTCGTGCTGGCCCTGCTGATGATGACCGGCGTGGTTCAGGACCGCCATGCCGACGTGAAGCCGCAGCCAAAGCCGTCGCGCGGCGACGTGGTGCGCGCCTTCTTCGTGCTGTCGCTGACCATGGTCTGCGCCGGGCTGATCTTCAACGCCATGCAGGTGGTGCTGCCCAAGCTGTTCGAGGCGCGGCTGGGCGGCTGGCTGGGTACAGGCACGCTGGGCGTCGGCGGGCTGGTGACGGCGGTCTACCTGATCTCCGCCCTGCCTCAGATGATCGGCGGCGTGCTGGCCGACCGGCATTCGCTGAAGCGGGTCTATGTACTTTGCCTGCTGGCCCAGATTCCGCTGATGGCCGCGGTGGCCGTCCTGGCTGAACTGCCGCTGGTGGCCGCCGCCGCCTTCGTGGTCATCGCCTCGCAGACACAGATCCCGGCGGAGAACATGCTGCTGGCCCGCTACACCCCGGACAAGCACCGCGGGCTTGCCTATGGCGCCAAATACATCCTGTCCTTCGGCGCCGGTCCGCTGGCGGTGCAACTGGTCGCCTGGGTCTATGAGCGCACCGGCGACTTCACCATGCTCTATCTGACCCTGTCGGCGCTTGCCGCCATGGCCTTCGCCGCCGCCCTGCTGCTGCCGGACGACCGCCGCAAGTCCGAACCGGTGGCGGAACCGCTGCCGGCGGCGGAGTAACCCGCCGCCGGCTTCGCAAAGCTTACGCAAGCGTCTTATTCAGCGCCCGATCGAGGTCGGCGATGATGTCCTCCGGCGTCTCCAGCCCGATGGACAGGCGGATCACGTCGGGGCCGGCGCCGGCCGAGGCCTGGGCCTCCGCCGACAGCTGGCGGTGCGTGGTCGAGGACGGGTGGATGATCAGCGAGCGGGCATCGCCGATGTTGGCGAGGTGGCTGAACAGCTCCACGCTCTCCACCACCTTCACGCCGGCCTCGAAGCCGCCCTTGACGCCGAAGGTCAGCACCGCACCGGCGCCGCGCGGCAGGTATTTCTTCGCAAGCTCATTGTACTTCGAAGAGTCCAGCCCGGCATAGCTGACCCAGCTGACCGCCGGATGGCTTTCCAGGAACGTGGCCACCTTCAGCGCGCTGTCGGCGTGGCGCTGCATGCGCAGCGGCAGGGTCTCGATGCCGTTCAGCGTCAGGAAGGCGTTCATCGGCGCCTGGCTCGGCCCCAGGTCGCGCAGGCCAACGGCATGGCCGTGGATGGTGAAGGCCAGATGGCCGAAGGTTTCGTGGAAACGCAGGCCGTGATAGCCGGGGTCGGGCTCGCTCAGCGCCGGGAACTTGCCGGACTTGCTCCAGTCGAACTTGCCGCTGTCCACCACCACGCCACCGACCGAGGTGCCGTTGCCGGACAGGAACTTGGTGGTCGAATGCACCACCAGCGTGGCACCCCACTGGATCGGGTTGATCAGGTAGGGCGTTGCCAGCGTGTTGTCGACGATCAGCGGGATGCCGGCCTCGTCGGCGATCCTGGCGATGGCCTCGATGTCGGTCACCACGCCGCCGGGGTTGGCGAGGCTCTCGACGAAGATCGCCTTGGTCTTCTCGGTCAGCGCCGCTTTGACAGTGTTCACGTCGTCGGTGTCGACGAAGCTGGGCTGCCAGCCGAAGGCGCGCGGGAAGCTGATGCCGAGCTGGTTCAGCGAGCCGCCATAGAGCTTCTTCGACGCGACGATGTGGTCGCCCGGCGCCATCAGCGGGAACAGGGCAAGCAGCTGGGCGGCATGGCCCGACGAGGTCGCGGTGGCGCCGGCGCCGCCTTCCAGATTGGCGAGACGCTCTTCCAGCACCGCCACCGTCGGGTTGGTCAGGCGGGAATAGATGAAGCCGACCTTCTGCAGGTTGAACAGCGAGGCGGCATCGTCGACATCCTCGAAGACGAAGCTGGTGGTCTGATAGATCGGCGTCTGGCGGGCGCCGGTCGCCGGATCGGGAGCGGCGCCGGCATGGATGGCGCGGGTCTCGAAGCCGAAGCTCTTCTGCTCAGTCATCTGTGTGATTCCCCCGGTTTTTCAGATCAGTTTTTTGAACGATTTCGTCGGCGCCCTGCGGCGCGTCACCAGCACGTTGGAATTGACCCCGATCCGGCCGATCTCGCCGTAAAGGCGCTGGATTTCCATCTTCGGACAGCGGTCCATCACCACGGTCAGGCCGGCAGCCTGGGCACGTGCCGCCGCCTCGTCGTTGCGGACGCCGAGCTGCATCCACACCACCCTGGCACCCGCCGCGATGGCCTCGTCCGTCACCCCGCCGGCGGCGGCCGAATTGCGGAAGATGTCGACCATGTCCGGCGGCTCCGGCAAATCCTTCAGGCTGGCGTAGACCGGCAGGCCGAGGATGGTCTGTCCCGCCATCTTCGGGTTGACCGGGATGACGGTGTAGCCCTTGTCGCGCAGATACTTCATCACGAAGAAGCTGGCCTTCACCGGATCGGCGCTGGCACCGACCACGGCAATGCTCTTCGCGCTTTCCAGGACGCCGCGCAGGAAGGCGTCGGTGTAGTCGGCCGGCTCGGTGATTGTCTGGTCGCTCGTCCTGGAGCCGCTCATTGCCCGCACCAGACCGGCGTGCGCTTGCCGAGGAAGGCGTCGATGCCTTCGGCGGCGTCCTGCGCCATCATGTTCTCGGTCATCACCTTGGCGGCGTAGGCATAGGCGCCTTCGACGTCCAGATCGATCTGGCGATAGAAGGCCTCCTTGCCGGTGGCGAGCGTCAGCGGCGACTTCGACGCGATCTTGGCGGCGACGCCGGCCACCACCTCGTCCAGCTGGTCGGCCGGCACCGCGCGGTTGACGAGGCCGATGCGCTCCGCCGCCTCCGCGTCGATCAGGTCGCCCAGCAGCAGCATCTCCATCGCCGCCTTGCGCCCGACCGCACGGGTCAGCGCCACCATCGGCGTCGAGCAGAACAGCCCGATATTCACACCCGGAGTCGCGAAGCGCGCGTCCTCCTCGCAATAGGCCAGATCGCAGGTCGCCACCAGCTGACAGCCTGCGGCGGTCGCCACGCCGCGAACCTTGGCGATCACCGGCTGGCGGATGCGGTTGATCGTCAGCATCAGGCGCGAGCACTGGGTGAACAGCGCCTCGTACAGCTCACGCGACGGGGCGGCGCGCATCTCCTTCAGGTCGTGCCCGGCACAGAAGGCCCCACCGGCCCCGGCCAGCACCACGGCGCGCACGGAGCGATCCTCGTCGATGGCATCCAGCGCGTCCTGCAACGCCGCCATCAGCCCGACCGACAGCGCATTGCGCGCCTTCGGCCGGTTCAGCGTCAGCGTGGCGACCCCGTCGCGGTCCTCGCGCAAGACCAGCGGCTGGTTGGGATCGTGGGTGGTGACTGCGGCGCTCATGGTTGTTGTCCTCCCGTGCGTCTTCGGTTTTTGCACCGCGGGCAGCTTACCGCGCCGGGCCTGCGGGCAACACGGGGAACCTGCAAGGCAGGAAGGATGAGACGACATGCAGCAGAGGATTTCAACGATTACCTTTGTGGGACTGCTATAAAAATCTTCTAATTTAGTAGGGAATTTTCGCGAAAAGATGGCGTCGCCGCTTCCATCGAACAAGCGTCCCCCTACTCCTCCTCCCCGTCTCCGAGCAGATAGTCGATGTCGCCGCCGTCCAGCGCGCTGACCAGTCCCTTTCCTTCGATGGTGGCGTCGGACAGGCTGCCCTTTCGGCGCTGGAGGTCGAGGATGCGCTCCTCCACCGTGTTGGCGGCGATCAGCTTGTAGACGAAGACCGGCTTGTCCTGGCCGATGCGATAGGCGCGGTCGGTCGCCTGATCCTCGGCGGCCGGGTTCCACCAGGGATCGTAATGGATCACCGTGTCGGCGGCGGTCAGGTTCAGGCCGCGGCCACCGGCCTTGAGGCTGATCAGGAAGACCGGGACCTCGCGGTTCTGGAAGCGGTTCACCGGTTCGGCACGGTCCAGCGTGCGGCCGGTCAGCTCGACATAGGGGATGCTCGCTTTCTCCAGCTCCAGCTTGATCAGGTCGAGCATGGTGGTGAACTGCGAGAAGATCAGGATGCGCCGGCCTTCCGGCACCATCTCCTTCACCATCTCGGTCAGGGCGTGCAGCTTGGCGCTCGGCCGCGCCTTGCCGCCCAGCGCGGCGATGGATTTCAGCAGGCGCGGATCGCAGCAGACCTGCCGCAGCTTCAGAAGCGCGTCGATCACCGCGATGGCGTTCTGGCCCAGCCCCTTGCCGCTGGCGGCCAGCGCCGCGCGCACTGTCTCGTTCACCGACAGGCGGATGGTCTCGTAGAGGTCGCGCTGGTCGCGTTCCAGGTCGATGCGCACCACCACCTCGGTCTTCGGCGGCAGCTCCTTCGCCACCGCCTCCTTGGTGCGACGGAGCAGGAAGGGGCGGATGCGGCGCATCAGCAGGTTGGCGCGGGTGTTGTCGCCGCGCTTCTCGATGGGCACGCGGTAGCGCTTGCCGAACTCCTTGCGGTCGCCCAGCAGGCCCGGCATCAGGAAGGCGAACTGGCTCCACAGCTCGCCCAGATTGTTCTCCACCGGCGTGCCGGACAGGCAGAGCCGATGCCGCGCCGGCAGCGCCGCCACGGCGCGGGTCGCCTTGCCGTCGGGATTCTTGATCGCCTGCGCCTCGTCCAGCACGATCATGTGCCAGGTCAGGCGCTTCAGCAGATCGACGTCGCGCGCCACCACGCCATAGGTGGTCACCACGATGTGGGCGCGGTCGATCTCCGACAGCTTGCCGTGACGGTCGATGCCATGCAGCACGACGACGCGCAGATGCGGGGTGAAGCGTTCCGATTCCGCCACCCAGTTCGGCACGAGGCTGGTCGGCACCACCACTAGGCAGGGCTCGGTCAGCCGGCCCTCATGCTCTTCCATGGCGATGTGGGCCAGCGTCTGGGCGGTCTTGCCGAGGCCCATGTCGTCGGCCAGGATTCCGGCGACGTTGTTGGCGCGCAGGCTCTGCATCCAGGCGAGGCCGCCGCGCTGGTAGTCACGCAGTTCGCCCTTGAAGCCCGGCGGCGGGGTCATGTCGCCCGGCATCTCGTCGGCGCGCAGGCGCTGGAGATAGCCGTCGATCTGCGCCGTCTCGTCGCCGCGCCGGGCGATCAGGTCGTCGATGTCCAGCAGCGAATCGGCCTCGGCCAGCGGCACCTTCAGCCGGTCGCCGCTGCTGCGCCCGCTGTCCAGCATCGCTTCCAGAACGCTGAGCAGCCGCTCGATCCGCTCGGCCGGCAGTGCCAGGACGTTGCCATCGTCGAGAACGATGTGGGCGCGGCCATCGATGATGCGGGTGGTCGACAGGCCGCCCTTCTCGACCAGACGGGAGAGGATGGGGAGAAGCGGCTGGCGCTCGCCGTCGATCTCGACACCGACATCCAGATCGAACCAGCCGTCGCCGGCATCGCGAACCGCCACCTCGACCTCGGCGCCCGGCTCGATCACCTTGGTGCCGAAATCGGCGCCGACCTCCATGATCCAGCCGGCCTTGGTCAGGGCGGGGACCTCGTTGGTCAGGAAATGCTGCCAGCGCTCCTCGACGTCCCGCCCGGTCAGCCAGTGGACACGCGAGCCACGGGCGTTCAAGGCACCCTTGGGCGGCTCGATCCGCGCCTGGGCGAAGCTGAGGCCGGACAGCCGGTCCAGCGCCGCCTGCTCGTCGGCCTTGTCGCGGCGGACGAAGGTGACCTCGTTGAACTCATCCTCGTAGCGGGCGAACTGGCGCTGGTCGTCGGGCTCGATCTCCACCGCGTTGCCGGGTTCGCCATAGTCGAAGGACAGGCGCAGCACGTCGACCAGCCCATCGGCCGGCGTCACCACGCGGCCAAGGCGGGCGATGATGCGGGGGGAGCGCTCGACGATGGCCGCGGCATCCGCCGCCCCGCTGCGCACGCCGGGAATGCCGCTGTCGCGGAAGCTGGGCGTGGAAATTGACGGAGGTGGAGGAGTGATGCGCGGCATCGACGCGACACCACTGCGCGACGGACCGAACAGGCGCGACGGGTTCGCCTTCGACGGCACCGGCGGCGGGGCGGGCGGCACCGGTTTGGCCTTCGGCACCTCCACCACCTGGAGATCGACCGGGAAGACGGTGCCGGTGGCGCTGTCGACGCACCAGTAGGACTGGCCCTTCACCAGCACGCTGCGTTCGGGCAGGCCGGTCGGGCGCAGCTTGCGCGTGGCCGGGTCGCGGAAGGTGCGAACAGTGCGGCCCGGCGCCTCGGCCAGCGGGGTGCCGTCGCGCCAGCGCAGGCGGCCGGTGGAGAGCAGACGGCGCAGCAGGCGGTCCACCGCCTCGCCCCGGCTCTTGGCGACGGGGGTGCGCTCGGTGCCGCCACCGCCGAGCAGACGAGCGATGGCGCGGTCGGCATCGCCGTCCAGCGAGCGCGGCGCCTTGGCCAGCACGTCGCGCGGCGTGGCGGGGCTGCTGTCGGCAGAACCCTCGGCCACGAACTCCGCCAGGATATAGCAGGCGACATCGCCCTGCCCCGGCTCCAGAATCCAGCGCAGGCTGCGCACCGGCTCCGGCTTGGGGGCGGGGGGTGGTGGCGGCGGGGGTGGCGACACGCTGCGGACCGGCGGTGCAACCGGCGGGCGGACCAGGGTGAGCGGGGGTTTGGCAGCAGCCGGCGGCACAGGAAGAGGCGCCGATGGCTGCACAGTGGCGGCAGCGACCGGCGGGGATGCGACCGGAACCGGCGGAGGAGGAGGCGGGGCGAGCGGCGCCTTCACGTCGGCCACGTCGAACAGGGAGGCCCGGCGCCATTCCGGACGGCTTTCCAGCGCCAGCATCGCCGCCGCCGCCATGTGGGCGCAGGCGTTGCGGCCACAGGAACAGGTGCGGTCGAGCACCACGCTGCGCTTGCCCTGCACCGGGGTCACCGTCACCGACAGCCGGCGGCCGAGGTCGCTGACCTCCGCCTCGATCCGGTCGCTGCCGGGCGCACCCAGCGTCACCGCACCCGTCATCATCAGCGTGCGGCCGCGCTGCAGCGTCTTGGCATCGAAGACGCGCGTCAGGTCATCCTGACCGAAGGGGACGGCGGCGCCACCCGACGAAGGGCCACGCGGCAAGGCATCGAAGAGCGACATGCGGTGCGGGGGTGACCAGGGCAGTTTGGAAGGATTGGGCGCAGAAATGGAACGGAACGGAAACGGGGCGTCGGTATAGGATCTTACGCGGCGCAGCGCAAGCCTTTGGCTTAAGCATTGACGTGAACGGCACCGTGTTGGCGGGACCGTGCGCGGCCGTCCGTCATAACACAGGACGCCGCCGGCTTCACCCCGGTTGGTGACTTATCCGCGGCTGCCGGGGAAGACGCGGCCGGCCAGCTCGCACAGGCCGGCCCCGCTGCCGATCTGATGGGCGGCCCAGCGGATGGTCCCCTCCACGAAGGACGGGTCGCCGGCATGGACCAGCAGGGCGAGCCCGAGCACCATCGCACCCGCCAGCCAGGGAGAGGGACGCAGCCGCGGGGCGCCGTCGTTGCGGCTGCTCCACAGGAACAGCAGGGCCGACAGCCCGCCGATGGTCAGGCCGGCCACCACTTCCGCCCCGGAATGGGCCGAGACAGCGATGCGCGAGGCCCCGATAGCCAGCACCAGCGCCACCGCCGCCAGCGGCAGGCCGATGCGCAGCCAGCGCGAGTCAGCATTGCGCGCGGCCAGCGCCGACACCGACCCGTAGAAGACGGCGGAAAAGGCGGCGTGGCCACTGGGGCTGATGAAGCGGTCGCCGGCGAACAGCGAGGGGAACAGTGGAAAGTCCGGCAGGCCGCAGCCATGCCCGATCAGCTTCAGCACGACCATCGCGCCAAGGCAGAGCGCCAGGGCCAGCAGCCAGCGCAGCGCCAGCGGCGCCGAGTGGTGCCGCCACAGCGCGGTCGCATAGAGGGCGGACAGTGGAACGAGAAGGCTGCTGCTGCCCAGATGGGTGATGGCGCCGCTGGCGGTGGCGAGCATCGGATCCCCAATGATGCCGGTGGAAAGGAACGGCTTTGCCACATGGTGCGGCGCAGCAGGGACAGCAAGGGGACGAAAAAGGGGTGCGGACGCCCGGTCCGCCCCTCAACCCTCCAACTGGTCGGCGCGGGCGTCGGCGATCACGCAGTTGCGGCCGGAACGCTTGGCCTCGTACAGCGCCTCGTCGGCCCGGCGGACCAGACCCTCGGCGGTATCGCCCAGCCGGCCGCCGATGGAGATACCGATCGACACCGTCACGCTGATCTCGCCGCGGTCGGCCGAGACGGCGAAGGGGAAGTCGGCGATGCGCGAACGCAGGCGCTCGGCGACGATCAGCGCCGCTTCGCCGTCGGTGTCCGGCAGGATGACGATGAATTCCTCGCCGCCCAGCCGGGCGACGAGGTCGAAGGTGCGCAGGTTGCGGCTGGCGCGGGCGGAAACCTCGCGCAGCACCTCGTCGCCGATGGCGTGGCCGTAGGTGTCGTTGACCACCTTGAAGTGGTCGATGTCGAACATCAGCACCGACACCGGCTTGTGGCTGTCGATGGCGCGCTCCAGCAGCCGGGGCAGATGGGCGTTGACGTAGCGGCGGTTAAAGACACCGGTCAGGCTGTCGGTCAGCGCCATCGACAGGCTCTGCTCGTAATTGGAACGCAGCCGTTCCTGATAGCGCTTGCGCCGGATCTGGGTGCGGGCGCGGGCCAGCAGTTCGTTCCGGTCGACCGGCTTGATGACGTAATCGTTGGCGCCGAGCTCCAGCCCCTTCGCCACTTGCCCGAGGTCGCCGTCGTCGACCATCAGTAGGATCGGCACTTGCCGGGTGCGCTCATGCGAGCGCAGCTGCGAGCAGAGCCGCAGCCCGTCCTCGTTCAGCAGGGTCAGGCTGACCACCACCAGATCGAGCGGGCTGCCCAGTGCACGTTCCAACGCCTTGGCGCAGGTGTCGGCGGAGGTCACCGTGTTGTGGTCGCGCTCCAGCGTGTCCGTGATCTTTTCGAGGTCGAGCGCGGAATCCTCCAGCACCAGCACGCTTGCGCGCTCGAAAGACTCGCTCAGCATGGTGCCGCTGCGCTCGATGACGCCGAACTGGCCCGACGTGGTTTCGCGCAGGCGCCACTCGTCCATCATCATCTTCAGCCGCACCAGCGAGCGGACGCGCGCGAACAGCGCGATGTCGTTCACCGGCTTGGTCAGGAAATCGTCGGCTCCCGCCTCCAGCCCGCGGACGCGGTCGGCGATGTCGGACAGCGCCGTGACCATCACCACCGGGATGTGCATGGTGGCGGGGTCGGAGCGGATCTTCTCGCAGACCTCGAACCCGTCCATGCCCGGCATCATGACGTCCAGCAGGACGATGTCGGGCGATTCCGTCCGCACCATCTCCAGCGCGTCGGGTCCGTTGAAGGCGGTCAGCACATTGAAGTATTCGCGCGTCAGCTTTGCCGCGAGCAGCTTCACATTGGGCAGAACGTCATCGACAACAAGGACACGCGCGGACATCGGAAGGGAAATCCTGCAGAATTGGTACAGATGAAAGCGACTTATCCGAGAAACTTCTTGACTGTCTCAAGGAATTTCACGACCGAGATGGGCTTCGCCACATAGTCCTCGCAGCCGCCCTGACGGATTTTCTCTTCGTCGCCCTTCATGGCGAAGGCGGTGACGGCGACGACCGGGATGCTCTTCAACTCCGGATCGTCCTTGATCCAGCGGGTGACCTCCAGCCCCGACACTTCGGGCAGCTGGATGTCCATCAGGATCAGGTCGGGACGATGCAGGCGGGCCAGACGCATCGCCTCCATGCCTTCGCGGGTCTGCAGCGTGCCATAGCCGTGCGCTTCGAGCAGGTCATGAAAGAGCTTCATGTTCAGCTCGTTGTCCTCGACGATGAGGACGGTCTTGGTCGGCTTACCACCGGTCTCCAATGGTCCGCACGGCTCCGCTGGCATGCATCCTCCCTGGGTGTGACCCCCGCCGTTCACGCTGTCCCGTTCACGCGGTCCGATGCCGCACCTTACGCACCGCGGACGCGCTTCCCCCGGCCGGTAGGCCAAAGGCGCGGTTGCGGGACCGCAGATCCGGTATACCCCCTTTCTGATTAGGTCGCGACGGTTAAATAGTCGTTACCGAACCGCTGGCCGGCATCCCTTATCGGACTGCGATCGCCCTGTCGGAAAACGGAAAACCGCCCGCGGCGGACGCGGGCGGTCTCGATTGTCCAAAACAGCAATTACGAGCGCCGCCGGCCTCCTCAGGCCGCCCGCTTTGCCTTGCGCTTGGCGTCGCGGCGGCGGGCGCCCTTGGCGCCATACATCATGGCGTCGGCGCGGCGCATCACCTCGTCCTCGCTGTCCTCGGCGCCATAAGGCTGGGTGCCGACGGAGAAGCGGACCGGCAGGGCTTGGCCACCCCACTCGACATGGGTGGCATCGGCGATGGCGGCCAGTTGGCGGGCGCGGGCGAGGCCGTTGGCGGTGTCGGTGTTGGTCAGCAGCACGGCGAATTCGTCGCCACCCAGCCGGGCGACGACATCCTCCTGCCGGACATTGCCGACGATCATCCGGGCCACCTGCCGCAGATAGGCGTCGCCGGCGACATGGCCGTGGGTATCGTTGATGGCCTTGAAGCCATCCAAGTCGATCATGACCAGCAGCCCGCCAGCGGTGCCATTGCGCCGGGCCGAGGCCAGTTCGCGCCGGAAGTGGCTGTAGAAGCCGCGCCGGTTCAGGAGGCCGGTCAGCTCGTCCGTCATCGTCAGGCTTTCCAGGTAGGCGACACGCTCCTGCAACTCGGCGATCGTATCTTTTGCTTCGGCGAGCAACGCGATCGTCTCGTCCAGCGTCTGGCGCTCGGTCCCCCGCAGAAGCCCGACGCGCGAGGCCAGCGCGACCGGCGACCAGCCTGCCGGCACGTCGAAACGGTCGGCGGCGTGATGCTTCAGGTCCAGGGCGGCGACGATGGCGTTCATGGGGTCGGCTCCTCTGATGAAGGTCGGAACACTTCGCCGTCCTCTATGCAGCCCCCGTGCCAACGCGCCGCACCCCGGAGATACCAAGCATTTTATGCATTTCCGGCGGATTGCGCCGGTGGATCATCCGGCAGGGGTGGAGCCTCTTTCCCACCAGACCGGCATCTTCTGCCCACTCCAATCGTTCGGGGCAGGAAATCCCTGCCGGGGATGCCGGGCAAACGATGACAGGCAGTGGTGGGCAGGCAGCGGAGGACGGCCGGCAAAAGGCTCCACCCTCCCGTCACACCACCCGGTCCGGCGCCGGCCGGCCGGCTGTCACCGCGTCGACATTGTCCAGCGCCTTGAACCCCATGGCGTTCCGCGTTTCCACCGTAGCGCTGCCCAGATGCGGCAGCAGGAAGGCGTTGGGCAGGTCGCAGTAGCCGGGATGCAGGTTCGGCTCGTTCTCGAACACGTCGAGCCCAGCCGCCGCGAGGCGCCCCCGCTTCAGCGCATCAATCACCGCGCCGTCGTCCACCACGCTGCCGCGCGCGGTGTTGATCAGGATGGCGCCGGGCGGCAGTCGTTCGATCCGTTCGGCGTTCAGCCAATGTCGGGTTTCCGCCGTAGCCGGGAAATGAAGCGACAGGACATCGCACACCGGCAGCATCGCCTCGGGATCGGCATGGTAGGTGGCACCTAGCTCCAGCTCCGGGGCCAAGCGACGGCGGTTACTGTAATGGATGGTCATGCCGAAGGCGCGCGCGCGGGCCGCCACCGCCTGCCCGATGCGGCCCATGCCGACGATGCCCAGCCGCTTGGCCCCGACATGGGTGCCCATCAGTTGGGTCGGGGTCCAGCCGGTCCAGGCGTTGGCCCGGATCATCCGCTCGCCCTCCGAGGCGCGCCGCGCCGCGCCCAGAAGCAGAAGCAGGGCGATGTCGGCCGTGGCGTCGGTCAGCACGTCCGGCGTGTTGGTGACGGTCAGGCCGCGGGCGCGCGCCGCCTCCAGGTCGATGTGGTCGGTGCCGACCGAGAAGGTCGCCAGCACCCGAACGCTCTGCGGCAGGGTGGCGATGGCGGCGGCGTCCAGCCGGTCGCCGGCACAGCAGAGTACGGCATCGGCCCCGACCTCCGCGGCGCGGGCGGCGATCTCCTGTCCGCTGAAGGCGCGGTCCTCCGGGTTGAGCACCGCCCGGTAGTCGCGCGACGCCCGCGCCTCCACCGCGTCGGGAAGGCGGCGGGTCAGCAGCAGCACGGGCCGGGCGGAGGAGTCGGCGGCGGGACTGTCCGACTGCGTCACGGGCTGCACCTCGGCAGGGCTTGTCATTCCGGCGGTTCCCTTCCATTGATAGGACATTCGGGTGGCGGGCCTTTCGGACCGCGGCAAAAACACCCATACTCCACCAAGAGCCGTCAATCACCTGTGGATCCCGTCTTGCTCGACCGTCTCTCTGCCCTTCCGGCAACCGTTGGTGCGGTCTTCGCAGCCGCCGTTTCCGCCGGTGCGCTTCTCGCGGCCTCCCCTGTCCTGGCTCAGCCGGCCGCGACCTCGCTGGCGGCGGTGGCGGCCAAGATCCAGCCCCACCGGGCGATCTACGCCATGTCGCTGGGGTCGGCACGCAACGGCTCGAAGGTCAGCGACGTTCGCGGCCGCATGATGTTCGAATGGGCCGACGCCTGCGACGGCTGGACGACGGAGCAGCGCTTCCAGCTGCGCTTCGTCTACAGCGAGGGCGAGGACATGGCGATGAACACCAACTACACGACGTGGGAGGCGAAGAACGGTCTGCGCTACCGCTTCAACGTCCGCAAGCTGGTGAACGGCGAGGTCGACGAGGAGGTGCGCGGCGAGGCGAACCTGAGCGAAGGCGGCGCCGGCAGCGCCCAGTTCACCAAGCCCGATCCGCAGGAGATGGAGTTGCCGGCCGGCACCATGTTCCCGACCGCCCACACGCTGGCGATCCTGGATCATGCCGAACGCAAGGAGCCCTTCTTCACCCGCACCATCTTCGACGGTTCCGACGCGGAGGGCCCGACCGAGGTGTCGACCGTCGTCGGCAAGTCCGGTGCGCCGAAGGACGCTGGCAAGGATCCGCTGCTGAAGGTGGGCAAGGCCTGGCCGGTCCGCATGGCTTTCTTCCCGGTGCAGAGCGATTCGGCCCAGCCGGAATATGAGATGAGCCTGCATCTGCTGGAAAACGGCATCGCCGAGTCCATGCAGATCGACTATGGCGATTTCACCGTCAACGCCGTGCTGGAGAAGATCGAGGCTCTGCCGAAATCGGGCTGCTGAGAACGCTGCTGACACACCGGCCGGCCGTGACATTTCACCGTGCGTTTACCGGCCTGTGGGATATTCGACGGTTTCCCTGTTGATCGCGACATGTTGCTGCGCTTAACTGTCGGTTGAGTTTTGCGCAACAGGCCGACTCCCCCATGGGTGACCGGCCGTCCGAGGGTTTTCCGTCATGAGCAAGAAGCATGTCCAGATCGGGCAGGTCTTCCAACCGGTCGGCAGCGCCGCCGGCCGCGGTTGGCGGGTGACGGCAACGGTCAACCTGCTGGGCATCCCCCACGCCCGCGTCGTCAGCACCGAGGACGAGGGCGTCTCGAAGACCCTGAGCTGTTCGGTCCTCGCCGACACCAGCCATTACCGCCTGATCGCCTCGGCCCCGGCCGATGGGATGGCGGCGTAAAAGCCATTTGTTTTCGGGCAAGTCATTCGCCCTGTCCCGCGCGTTGGCGTAGGACAGGGCGAAATCGCTTTGCCTATTCCTCTCCCCGCCGCTCGCGCAGCTTGGCCCAATAGTCCAGCCGCTTGCGCAGATCGCGTTCGAAACCGCGCTCCACCGGTTGATAGAACTCGCGCCGCGCCATGCCGTCGGGGAAATAATTCTGGCCGGAGAAGCCCTCCGCCGTGTCGTGGTCGTACTCGTAACCCTTGCCGTAGCCGATGGTCTTCATCAGCTTGGTCGGTGCATTCAGGATATGCTTGGGCGGCATCAGCGAGCCGGTCTCCTTCGCCGCCCGCACCGACGCCTTGTAGGCGGTATAGCCGGCGTTCGACTTCGGCGCCGTCCCCAGATAGATGACCAGCTGTGCCAGAGCCAGTTCGCCCTCCGGGCTGCCCAGCCGTTCATAGGCCTCCCACGCGGCAACCGCCTGGGTCAGCGCGTTGGGGTCGGCCAGCCCGATGTCCTCCACCGCGAAGCGGGTCAGACGCCGCGCGATGTAGCGCGGGTCCTCGCCGCCGTCCAGCATGCGGCTGTACCAGTAGAGGGCAGCATCGGTGTCGGATCCGCGCAGCGACTTGTGCAAGGCGCTGATGAGGTTGTAATGCCCTTCCTGCGACTTGTCGTAAAGCGGGGCGCGGCGCTGGATGGTGGCGGCGAGCGCATTGGTGTCGAGAATCGTCTCACCCGGAAGCGCGAACAGCTCCTCGCACAGGTTCAGGCAGAAACGGCCGTCGCCATCGGCCATCGCTTTCACCGCGGCACGCGCATCGGCGTCCAGCGGCAGCGGCCGACCCATCTCCGCCTCGGCCCGCGACAGCAGCTTTTCCAGCGCAGTGTCGTCCAGCCGGTTGAGCACGAACACCTGCGCCCGCGACAGCAAGGCGGCGTTCAGTTCGAAGGACGGATTCTCGGTGGTGGCGCCGACCAGCGTGACGGTGCCGTCCTCGACGAAGGGCAGGAAGCCATCCTGCTGGGACCGGTTGAAGCGGTGGATCTCGTCGATGAACAGCAGCGTGCCCTGCCCCGCCACCCGGCGGGCGCGCGCGGCGTCGAAGACCTTGCGCAGGTCGGCGACACCGGAGAACACCGCCGACAGCGGTTCGAAATGCAGGTCGGTGCTGTGGGCCAGCAGGCGGGCGATTGTGGTCTTCCCGCAGCCGGGCGGCCCCCACAGGATCATGGAGGCCAGCCGCCGCGCCGCGACCATGCGGCCCAGCGGACCGTCGGGCTTCAGCAGATGGTCCTGCCCGACGACCTCGTCCAGTGTGCGCGGGCGCAGCCGGTCGGCGAGCGGACGGGGAGCCGCCGCAGAGAACAGCCCGGCATCTCCGCCCGACTCGCCGCGTTTTGCCATGACCGCCGCCTCAGCGCACCGAGGTGCAGCGCTGGTAGCACTGCTTCAGCTGGTAGCTGCAATTGTCGGTCGGGCTGAAGGGAGTCGAGTCTGTGCGGTCGATGCCGCCCTGGTTGCGGGCCGCGACCGAGTCCATGCAGGAATTGTGGCTGCGCTCGCACTGGGCCTGGCAGGACGCGCCGGCACCGGTGCCCCCGTCGATCCGCAGCGACTGGTCGTCGGCGCCGGCGCGCGGGGTGGACGGTCCCGGGACCACGGTAACGGTGGGGGCCGGGCCGGCGGCGGGGCGCGAGGCCGGATCGGCGCAGGCCGACAGACCGAGCAGAGCCACGACCACGAGCGGGGCAACGAGACGGACCGGACGGAACATAGCCACGACGGCTCCTATTGTTCTTGTTGTGGGAATGGCCTTTGGCATGACGGAATGCCACACCCCTCTGGACCATCCCCCATTCGGTCCCCACTATGCCGATAACCGTAGCAAGAAGGGAATGACTGAAATGACACCGGAATCGGACGGCAGATCGACACGCAACCCGCCGCGCCACCGGTCCTTGCGGCTGCTGCTTGCGCTGCTCGTCCTCGGCCTCGTCATGCTGGCCTCGCGCGTGCTGGCGCTGCCCAACATCGGCATGGGCGAGATGATCGTACCTCTGCTGGGCGGTCTGTTCGTGGCGGTCGCCATCGTGCTGATCGTGCGCCGCGACCGCGCCGACCGCGACGCCCTGCCCCCGTCCCGGCGCGACCGCCAGGACCAGGGCATGCCGGACTGAATAGAGGGAACCGTGTGATCCACGCTTCGGGCATTTCCGCCCGAAGCGATCGCACTCCCAGGCGTTCAGACGAACTTGAAGCTGAGGAGGCCGCCGACCACCACGACCAGCAGGACGGTGGCAACCAGCATCAGGCGCTTTTCGATGATGTGCTGAACTTGCGGACCGTAGAAGTGCAGCAGGATGGCGATCATGTAGAAGCGGGAAAAGCGCGCAACGATGGAACAGAGGATGAAGACCGTCAGGTCGAGATGGGCGAAGCCGGCGGTGATCGTCAGCAGTTTGTAGGGGATCGGCGTCACCCCCTTCAGGATCAGGAACCAGGGGCCGAACTCGGAGAACATCTCCTGGAAATGCTGGAACGACTCCTGCGCGTTGTAGAAGTCGATGATCATCCGCCCGACGCTCTCGAACAGATAGAAGCCCAGCGCATAGCCCAGCATTCCGCCGAGCAGCGACGCGAAGGCGCAGATGTTGGTGTAGAACCACAGCCTCTTCGGCTTCTCCAGACACATCGGCACCAGCATCACGTCCGGCGGCAATGGAAAGAAGGAGCTCTCGGCGAAGGAGATCGCCGACATCCACCAGACGGCATCGTCGCGGGCGGACAGGCGCTGGAGGCGTGTGTAAAGAGAACGCAACATTTGACCGGCCACAAATGAGAAAACCCTTCCTCCGGTGAACCGGAGGAAGGGCCTAATATATCACCGATATCGGCGATCCCGTCCTGTGCGATACGGGGCCCTGGGACCCGATGCCGCACAGGGCGTGAGACCGGCGCGATTGCCGGTCATGTTACTCGGCGGTCTCGCCTTCGGCCTCGGCGACGTCCTGCGTCGGGCCAGAGTTCTGACCCTTGGCCGAAACATCACGCTCGACCAGCTCGAACACCGCCATGTCGGCGGCGTCGCCGTAGCGGAAGCCGGCCTTCAGGACGCGGCTGTAGCCACCCTGGCGGTCCTTGTAGCGATCGGCCAGGACGGTGAACAGCTTGGTCACCGTCTCGTTGTCGCGCAGCTGGGCGAAAGCCAGACGACGGTTGGCCAGGCCACCCTTCTTGCCAAGCGTGATCAGCTTGTCGACGATCGGACGCAGGTCCTTCGCCTTCGGCAGGGTGGTGGTGATCTGCTCGTGCTTGATCACCGCGTTCGCCATGTTCGAGAACATGGCCTTGCGGTGGCTGCTGGTCTTGCTGAACTTACGTCCCGAAACGCCGTGACGCATGGCGGTCCTCCTTCATGGCATGGCCCCCCTCGGGGAGCCGATCGTGAACCCCGCCGCCCAGTCGTAATGCTGGTACGGCAGCCGGGTCGGGCCGTGGCGGCCCTGGGGAATGCGCCCCTCCCACCCGGAGACGGACGGGACGCGGCAAACGGCGAGATGCTTAGTACGGCTCTTCCAGACGCTTGGCCAGCTCTTCGATGTTCTCCGGCGGCCAGTTCGGGATTTCCATACCGAGGTGCAGGCCCATCTGGGACAGCACTTCCTTGATCTCGTTCAGCGACTTGCGGCCGAAGTTCGGGGTGCGGAGCATTTCCGCCTCCGTCTTCTGCACCAGATCGCCAATGTAGACGATGTTGTCGTTCTTGAGGCAGTTGGCCGAACGGACCGACAGCTCCAACTCGTCCACCTTGCGGAGCAGGTTCTTGTTGAACGGAACCTCCTCGTGCTTCTCCTCGGAGACAGCGTGCGTCGGCTCCTCGAAGTTGATGAACAGCTGCAGCTGGTCCTGCAAGATGCGGGCGGCGAGAGCCACCGCGTCGTCCGGCTTGACCGAACCGTTGGTCTCAACCGTCATCGACAGGCGGTCATAGTCGGTGACCTGCCCGACGCGGGCATTGTCGACCTTGTAGGACACCTTGCGGACCGGGGAGAACAGGGCGTCGATCGGAATCAGGCCGATCGGCGCGTCTTCCGGACGGTTCTGGCTGGCCGGGACGTAGCCCTTGCCGGTCTCGACCGTCAGTTCCATGTTCAGCCGCGCGCCGTTGTCGAGCGTGCAGATGATCAGTTCCGGATCCATGACCTGGATGTCGGGACCGGTCTCGATCATGCCGGCCTTGACCTCGCCCGGGCCTTCGGCGCGCAGACGCATGCGCTTCGGGCCGTCGCCGCCCATGCGCAGACCCATCGTCTTGATGTTCAGGACGATGTCGGTCACGTCCTCGCGGACGCCGGGGATGGACGAGAACTCGTGCAGCACGCCGTCGATGTGGATCGACGTGACGGCGGCACCCTGCAGCGAGGAGAGCAGGATGCGGCGCAGCGCGTTGCCCAGCGTCAGACCGAAGCCGCGTTCCAGCGGCTCGGCGACCACGGTCGCGAAGCGGTCAACGTCGTCACCGGGCTGGATGTCCAGCTTGCTCGGCTTAATCAGTTCCTGCCAGTTCTTCTGAAGCACGGATCGACCTCAAGATGCCATCGGGTGAACACGAACCCGCGGGGCCCGAACCATTCCCATGCTGGGGGGGCCGCGATGGCTGCGGCCCCCTGTCCCGGAACGGCTGGTCCCCGCGGGTGCGGAAACGGTACTGGATCGGATCGCTGAAAATCGAAATCGGTTTGAAGCGTGAATCCGATCGCCGACTACAGATCAGACGCGGCGCTTCTTCGGCGGGCGAACGCCGTTGTGCGGGATCGGCGTGACGTCGCGGATCGACGTGATCTGGAAGCCGATCGACTGCAGGGCGCGGAGCGCGGACTCACGCCCCGAACCCGGACCCTTTACCTCGACTTCCAGGGTCTTCATGCCGTGTTCCTGAGCCTTGCGGCCAGCGTCCTCGGCAGCGACCTGGGCAGCGTAGGGCGTCGACTTGCGCGAACCCTTGAAGCCCATGGTGCCCGACGACGACCAAGCAATGGTGTTGCCCTGCGCGTCGGTGATGGTGATCATCGTGTTGTTGAACGAGGCGTTCACGTGAGCGACGCCGGCGGTGATGTTCTTGCGCTCGCGACGACGCAGGCGCTGAGAAGCGGCGGAGGGCTTGGCCATTTTGCGTTCGTCCTCTTACTTCTTCTTGCCGGCGATCGGCTTGGCCGGACCCTTGCGGGTACGGGCGTTCGTGTGGGTGCGCTGGCCGCGGACCGGCAGGCCCTTGCGGTGACGCAGGCCGCGGTAGCAGCCCAGGTCCATCAGACGCTTGATGTTCATCGCGACTTCGCGACGAAGATCGCCCTCGACGCGGTAGTCGGCGTCGATGGTCTCGCGGATCTTCAGGACTTCGTCGTCCGTCAGCTCATTCACGCGACGCTCGGCCGGGATTTCCAGCTTCGCGCAGATTTCCTTGGCCTTGAAGGGGCCGATGCCATGGATGTAGGTCAACCCGATCTCCACGCGCTTCTGCGCGGGGATGTTGACGCCAGCAATACGCGCCACGCTACTCTCCTCAGTCTCGATATCTCAACGGCAGCCCGTCGGGCCGCCTACACACCGAGCAAATCCCACCCGACACAAGACCGGGACCGGGAACGCACAATGTTACCCGCCACCCACGCGGGGCGGCGAGAGGGTGCGACTATAGGAAAACCCTGGAACTTGTCAAGGCCGATTACCGACGCCCCCCGGCCGCCGGTCATTCGGCGGGAACCGGCACCCGAACGACGATCGGGACAGGCAGCAACAATGCCAGGACAGCGAACGAAAGACCCGGCATGAACGCTACAGATCGGTTCCCGCCCGGCGATTGCGGATCGCATCGGCCTGCGCCCGAACCCGTGCCAGATGCGGATTGATCTTCAGCGCCGCGTCGAAGGCACGCAAAGCAGGCCTCTCGTCGCCCAAAGCCAGATAGACCAACCCCAACTCCACCAGCGCCCCGAAATGGCGGGGTTCCAGCGACAGCGCGTGATGCAGATCCAACATGGCGCCGCGGTAGTCGCCCAGCATGTAGTGGGTGGCGGCGCGCTTGTTCCAACCTTCCGCATAGGACGGGTCACGGGCGACCACGGCGTCGAAGGCGTGCAGGGCCGAATCGTAGTCGTCGCCGTTCAGGCTGTTCACCCCGGCGCGCATGTCGCGTACCATCACCGGGTCGGGATGATCGAGCCAGAAGTCCCAGATATGCTCCTCCACCGATTCGGCATAGGTCGCGTCGGTGGTGGTGTTCAAAGCCTGGAAAAGACTGTCCAGACGCATGTTCCCCTGCCCTGCCCCGGCCGGCACCCCGAGGGTCAGCGTCAAAAGCACAGTCAAGGAAAAGAAGCGTCGAATCGTCATGCTCCAAATTTGGGCACGGATTCGCCGAACTGCCAACTATTTTTTGGTTGCAAAACGATAATGAATTGGTCATTGACCGCCGCCCCGGTGCCTTAGGCCGCCGGCCTATGTCCCGTATGCCATCGGTGCAGACGACGGATCGGCATGGAACGGAAGGCCTTATGCCGCTGTTTCCATCCATCGTCCCTTGAAACGGCGAACGGCCGGCGGATCGCTCCGCCGGCCGTCTGCTTTACCGGATGTCTCCCGATTGCCAGCCCCGAAGAGTCGGAGCCAAGCGATCAGGCGGCCTTGTTGCGGCCGGCCACGATTTCGTCGGTGACGTTGCGCGGCACCGGCTCGTAGTGGCTGAACTCCATCGTGTAGGACGCACGGCCCGAGGTCATGCCGCGCAGCTGGCCGATGTAGCCGAACATTTCGTTCAGCGGGACATTGGCCTCGACGGCGATGTTCGAACCACGCTCCAGCTGGCCCAGGACGGTGCCGCGACGACGGTTCACGTCGCCGATGACGTCGCCCAGATAGTCGTCGGGGGTGACGATCTCGACCTTCATGACCGGCTCGAGCAGGATCGGACCGGCCTTCGGCAGAGCCTCGCGGAAGCAGGCCTTGGCGGCGATTTCGAACGTCAGAGCGTTCGAGTCGACGTCGTGGTACTTGCCGTCCACCAGGCGGGCGCTGAAGTCCACAGTCGGGTAGCCGGCGAGGACGCCGTCTTCCTTCTGCATCTCCAGGCCCTTCTTGACCGACGGAACGTATTCGCGCGGAACCGTGCCGCCGACGGTCTCGTCGAGGAACTCGAAGCCCTCGCCCCGCTCGCGCGGCGCGAAGACGATCTTCACCTCGGCGAACTGGCCCGAACCACCGGTCTGCTTCTTGTGGGTGTAGGTGTATTCGACCGGCTTGGTGATCGTCTCGCGGTAGGCGACCTGGGGCTTGCCCATGTTGCCTTCCACGCCGAACTCCGTGCGCATGCGGTCGAGCGTCACTTCCAGGTGCAGCTCGCCCATGCCGCGCAGGATGGTCTGGCCGGTTTCACGGTCGGTCTCCAGGCGGAGCGACGGATCGGCGCGGACCATCTTGCCGAGCGCGATCGAGAACTTCTCCTGCTCGCCCTTGGTCTTCGGCTCGACCGAGACGCTGATGACGGGGTCTGGGAAGCGCATGCGCTCCAGGATCACCGGCGCGGAGGCGTCGCACAGTGTGTCACCGGTCTCGGTCTCCTGCAGGGAGACGAGCGCGATGATGTCGCCGGCGCGGGCTTCCTCGATCGGGTTGGCGTCCTTCGCGTACATCTCGACCATGCGGCCGATCTTCTCGCGCTTGCCGCGGGTCGAGTTCAGGATCGACATGCCCTTGGTCAGCACGCCCGAATAGACGCGGACGAAGGTCATCGAGCCGTAGGTGTCGTTCAGGACCTTGAAGGCCAGCGCCGAGAAGGGCGCGTCGTCGGAGCTGAGACGCTCGCCGTTCGGGTTGCCGTCCTCGTCCACCGTCTTGATGGCCTCGACGTCGGTCGGGGCCGGCAGCAGATCGACGACCGCGTCCAGAACCTGGCAGACGCCCTTGTTCTTGTAGGACGAGCCGCAGAGCACCGGCGTGAAGGCGCTGGTGATGGTGCCCTTGCGCAGGCAGGCGCGCAGCACGTCGGCCGACGGATCCTCACCCGACTCCAGGTAGGCTTCCATCGCCGCGTCGTCCTGCTCGAGCGCGGTGTCGACCAGCTCGGCGCGGAGCGCCGGGATGCTGGCGATGTTGTCGAGGTCTTCCTTAACGGTCAGGTTGAGCTTCTGGGCGAGATCGTCGGTGATCTCCCAGATCTCCCACTTGGCGTCCTTGTCGTCCGAGAACCAGACATACGCCTTCATCTCGACCAGATCGACCATGCCGCGGAAGTTGTCTTCCGAGCCGAGCGGGACCTGGATGCAGACCGGGCGGGCGTTCAGGCGGCTCTTGATCATGCTGACGCAACGCTGGAAGTTCGCGCCCGAACGGTCCATCTTGTTGACGTAGCAGATACGCGGCACGTTGTAGTTGTCGGCCAGACGCCAGTTGGTCTCCGACTGCGGCTCCACGCCGGCGACGCCGTCGAACACAACCACGGCACCGTCGAGCACGCGCAGCGAACGGTTCACCTCGATGGTGAAGTCGACGTGGCCCGGGGTGTCGATGACGTTGATCTTCTTCTCGCGCCAGAAGGTCGAAACCGCGGCCGACTGGATGGTGATGCCGCGCTTCTGCTCCTGCTCCATGTAGTCGGTCGTCGTCGACGTCTTCAGATCCTTCGTCTCGTGGACGTCGATGATCGTGTGCTTGCGACCGGTGTAGTACAGAATGCGCTCGGTGGTCGTCGTCTTGCCCGCGTCGACGTGGGCGATGATGCCGATGTTCCGAATGTCAGACAGTGGCGTTTGGCGCGGCATGTTGCGGTTCCATTGCAGTAACGCGACAACCGAAGCGCGACCGTCAGGGGTCGTCCGCTTCGGCGGCAGAGGTTGGTCGGGGTTTTACGGGCGATCTGTTAAGGCGTCATTAACATTCCGTAAACCGACAAGCAATTTGTCGGAATATTGAAGCGCGCGGCCCTCACAGCGTTCGGGCCACGCCGGCACACCCCAACCGAGGCTGCCGGGTCGCCCCGTTTCCGCCGCCTTATTTAGCAGCGGTGACCTGAATTTCAACGAGATACTGGGGTGCGGCCAGCTTGGCTTCCACCGTGGCGCGGGCCGGCGGATTGGCCGGATCGACCCAGGCGTCCCAGGCCTTGTTCATCGCGCCGAAGCTGGCAATGTCGGCCAGATAGATGGTGGCCGACAGCAGCTTGCTCTTGTCGCTGCCCGCTTCCGCCAGCAGGGCGTCGATCTGGGCCAGAATCTGGATGGTCTGATGTTCGACGTCGGGCGTCGGCTCGTCGGCGACCTGACCGGCGAGAAAGACCGTGTCCTTGTGGACGACCATCTGGCTCATGCGCGGTCCGGTGTGGAAGCGCTGGATCGACATGACGGAAAGACTCCGGGTTCCGGGGGGCTGAAATAGATGCGGGTACGTCTATGCCATTCGGGGCCGCGCGCGAAGAAAAAAATGCGCATCCGCCGCTCAGGGCTGACCCGCGGCGGTATCCTTCGCTAAAAGTGCGGCGAAATGCGCGGACGGGACCGCAAAATTGCGCACGGCCGGTGCGTTTCCGGCGGCGACGCCGACTCCGGCGACCGCCCAACCCCCACCATTCGCCCCAATGCCATCCGCGCCGATGCCGTTAGCCCCGCCGCCGCCCACCGTCCGCACCAGCAGCGGCCCGCCGCTGGTCCCGCGCGTGGCGTCGCAGTCGTGCACAAGAAGCCCGCCGCTTTCCCCCAGCAGACGGCAGGCGCTGTCGGCCATCAGGATCTGCGCCCGGTCCTGGCTGTAGCCGCCGAGCATCAACGGCGTGCCGGGCCGCAGCGGCGCCACGCTGACGGGGAGCGGCGGCACCGAGTCCGGCGCCGGCTCCGCCAGGGTCAGAACCGCCCAGTCGCCGCCGAGTATGGGCGTCGCCGCCGCGGGGTCGTAAGCGGGGTCGGTCGCCACCCGCGCCACCGTGACATGGTGGGTGAACTCGCCGCGGTCATAGCCGAACAGGACATGCAGCGACGATGCCTGGAGGAAGCGCCGGGTGCGCGGATTGAACAGGCAATGGCCGGCGGTCACCACCGTGCGCCGGCCGACCAGCGCCCCGGTGCAGCGTCCGGCCAGATTGGTCTGCACCCGCACCACGCTGCGCCAGGGATCGGCGGCGGCATCGACCGGCGCCCGCCGGTCGCCCGGGCCAACGCCGGGCAGCAGCGGCCGCTCGGCATGGGCAGCGGGCACGCCGGCCAGCATTGTCAGGCCGGCCAGGGCTGCGGCAAGAGCGCCGTGGCGAAAGCCATGCCGGCCGCGCGCATGTTCTTGCTCCGTTTCCTTCAATCCCGTATCCTCCGGCGCATGGCGACGCTGATCATTACCGAGAAATCCAGCCAGGCGAAGGACCTGCGCGCGGCCCTGGGCGACCGCTACGGCCGCATCCTGCCGGCCGAGGGCCATCTGCTGCGGCTTGCCGAGCCTGACGAGGTCGATCCCGCCTGGAAGCGCTGGTCGCCGACCCTGCTGAAACCGGACGGTCTTTATCCGACCCGCCCCGACCAGGGCGGCAACAAGGCGGCGAAGCTACAGGCGATCACCGCCGCGCTGCGCGGCTGCGACGAGGTGATCCTCGCCACCGACTGCGACCGCGAGGGCCAGCTGATCGGCCAGGAAATCCTGGAGCATGTCGGCTATCGCGGCAAGGTGCGGCGCGCGCTTTTCACAGCCCAGGACCCCAAGACCCTGCGCGACGCCTTCGCCACGCTGAAGCCGAACGACAGCATGCGGCCGCTCTACGAGGCCGCGGTGGCGCGCCAGCAAGCCGACCAGATCTACAACCTGTCGCTGACCCGCACGGCGACCAAGACCCTGCTGGCACCCGGTACCCGCGGCGTCATCGGCATCGGCCGGGTGAAGACCCCGACGCTGGCCATCGTCTGCCTGCGCGAGCTGGAGATCCGCAACTTCAAGCCGGAGGATTATTTCGAGGTGGTGGCCACCGCCACCGTGGCGGAGGGCAGCTTCCAGATGCGCCATGCCCCGGCGCCGAAGGACCGCATCAAGGACCACGCCACCGCCGAGGCCATCGCGCGTGCCGCCGACAACCACCGCGGCCCGCTGACCGTGACGGTGGAGGAGAAGCGGCAGGCGCCGCCCAAGCTGTACGACCTGCCGTCGCTGCAAAAGACCTGCGGCCAGCGCTGGGGCTGGACCGCCGACCGCACGCTGGCGGTGGCGCAGGAACTGTATGACGGCGAAGGCAAGAAGCTCATCACCTATCCGCGCGCCGAGGCGCGATACCTGTCGGAGAACCAGATCGCCGATGCGCCGGCCATCGTCGGGGCGTTGACCCGGCTGCGCGGCTTCGCGCATCTGGACATTTCCCGGCCGGTGATCCGCAAGGGCAAGTCCGGCCATTTCTGCGACAAGGCGCTGGAAGGCGTGTCGCACCATGCGGTGATCCCCAACGTCAATGTGCTGGACGATCTGGAGTCGCGGCTCTTCCGGCTGACCGATGACGAGAAGCGGCTGTTCGCGCTGATCTGCCGGTCGTACCTTGCGGCGGTGATGCCGGATTACGAGTATCGCCAGACCAGCGTGACCATGCCGGTCCCGGTGCCGACGCCCGGAGGGGCCAAGCCGGTCGCCTTCCGCGCCGTCGGCCGCATCCCGTTGAAGCTTGGCTGGAAAGCCGCCTTCGGCTCGGCTGACTCCGATGGCAAGCCGGAGGAGGAGACCGAGCAGACCCTGCCGCCGCTGACCGACGGCGAACCGGCGACCCTGAGCGATCCCAAGGTGGAGGCCAAGCGCACCCAGGCGCCGCCACGCTACAATGAAGGCACGCTGGTCGATGCCATGCAGAACGCTTGGAGGTTCGTCGAGGACCCGGCCCTGCGCGACCGGCTGAAGGAGGCCAAGGGCATCGGCACCCCGGCCACCCGCGCCGAGGTGATCAAGGGTCTGCGCAAGCAGAACCTGCTGGGGGCGGACGGCAAATGGCTGGTGCCGACCCCGGCCGGCCTGCATCTGTTCGAGACCCTGCGCGCCGCCGCCCCGACCCTGGTCGATCCCGGCACCACCGCACTGTGGGAAATGAAGCTGGACGAGGTTGTGACCGGCCGTGCCGATTTCCGCCGCGTGATCGATGCCATCGCCAGCGAGGCCGACCGGCTGATCGGTGCGCTGGTCGGACAACGCGGCACCGCGCTCGACCTCGGCCTGCCTGCCCCCAAGGCGCGATTCGCCCGACGGGGCACGACCGCAAGGGGGAAAACAGCCCGCGGCGCTCCAGCGGCACCCGGTAACGCGGCGAAGCCGGTGCGCCGGCGAACGCGCAAAGCCACGGTTTCCACCGACGGAGAAGCCATGGCGCCGAAGCCGCGGCGCACCCGCAAGGCAAAGGCCGATGGCAGTGCCCCGCCGGCTGCCGCCGTTGCGGAAAGCACTCCGGTTGCCGATGTGCCCAGTTCCGATGCACGGCGTCGGCGCGAACCGACCGAGCGCATGATCGCCTTCGCCCGCAGTCTCGCCGAACGCAAGGGCATCACCCTGCCCGACCCGTGCCTGCGCGATTTCGACCAATGCCGCGGCTTCCTGGATCTGCACGTCCGCTGACCGCCCTTTCGATGGCCACGTCAACGGTTGCGCCATCGCCTGGATTGGCGCGTTTTCGGCGATAGTCGGACGGACCGCCGAGAACAGGTCGGGCTTCCGCTTCGCCAAACTGGCCCTCTATGCGCAATATCCCGGCGACTGGATGATGCCGCAAGGCTGCATCACCGTGAATCCGGAGGTGTAGCGCGACGCCACCCTCACAACAGCCTCCCACGCGCCCAAGTTCGAATTGCCCAGGCCGCGCTCCAGCACACCGCCGATGCGCAGACGCCGCACCATGAGCGAAGAGCTGTCGACGAGCCGGGCATCGGCGGTTACGACCGCCGCAGCCACCCCCATCCGCTCCAGCAACGCCGCAATCGTCGCCTGAGCCCGGTTGCTTATCGAAAGCGTCTGCGGACTTGGCACGGACGAGTCGCCGACGTCGTACAGGGAACGCCGAACCGGCACCCAGATCTGCGCGTTCCAGTCGGCGTTCAGCGCGGTGTGATACCGGCCATACGGAACGCCGTCGTCGTTGCGGCGAAATTGGAAGCTCCGTTCTCTCGCCCGCACCATCTTTGCGTAAGCGGGTGTGCTTCCGGGTCGGTAGGATGGCCGGCTCGGTGATCCGGCCGCGCTGGACGCCGACTTGAAAAATATCGTCGAACGTGATGACCGTGGACCAGTCGTGCTGCCGATGCAGTTCCCGAGCCTCTGAATTCGCGAACATGACGACGTCCCGTTCATAAATCAGGATCGCTCCCCGCACATCGGCGGCGATGTTGATCAAGTCGGAAAGCTCTTTCGGGATCTCGGTTGTGGCCGTGGGCTTCCGCAGTTCTCAGGCGGCAGATCCACATTGCCAACGCTACTCACGGGTGGCACCATCAAAATGGCAATTTTGCCACCGAACAGCAATTTCCGAGACTTGCACACCAAAACTGTTGCTGTCGCGCAACGTGTAGAAAGCGTCGTGAAATGTCGCAAAAAGAATAATCGCATAACCGGCAATGCACGCTTGGTGTGAAAAAAGGTCCTGAAGCATGCGAATCGCACCGAATGGCAGTATAGCCGCCGCTTCATGGGCTGTGGGCTCCGTTGTCGCATTCTGTGCAGGCAGCGCTGCGGCGAAACTGCTTGGAACGAAGCTGCCGACCATAGAGATGACGTTCATCCGGTCTCTGGCCGCCGCGGTCATGGTGGCAGGAGCATGGCGGCTTCTGGCCGACCTCAAACAGGCACGGGATTTGCGGGGACATGCCATCCGCTGCCTGTTGGGGGTGGTCGCGATCTTTGGCCTGCTCTATGCCGTCACCGTCCTGCCGTTGGCATTGGCAATGGTTCTCTACATCAGCCGGACATTGATGATGCCCATCGCCGGCCAGTGGATGTTGGGGGAAAGATCAGGAGCATTGGTGTGGAGCGCCGTCGTGCTGGGCTTCGCGGGCGTCCTCCTATCGTCCTGGCCGGAGATGCAGGCCCCTGAATCGCGCATCGGTATCCTGGCCGCCCTGGCCGCCGCCGTGGCGTCCGCCGGATCGCAGACAGCTGTCCGCAGGCTCACCCGCACCAACTCGGCGCCGCTGATCGTCCTGATCTACAGCGCCGTCGCCGTCATCGGCACACTGCCAGCCGCCCTGCCGGTATGGGTGACGCCGCCCATCGCGGATTGGCCGGTTCTTGTTGTGCTGGGGCTGTGCGCGGCCGGTGCGCAGCTTTTCGCAGCTCGCGCTTTCGCTCTGGCTCCCGTCGGCCTCTTGGCGCCTCTGGATCTGCTTGGCGTGCCGGTCGGAGCCATAATGGGCTGGCTTCTATTCGGCGAGGTGCCGGGCATGCTGGCTGGGGTTGGCGGGATCTTCGTCCTGCTGGCAGCCCTGACTGTGATGATTATCCCCGCGAAAGCCGCAGGTCTCCGCCATCCGATTGAGCAGTTCGCGAAAGCATGAGATCCATGCACCTCGCGGCGATCCTATTGGAGGAGCAATGCCAGACCGCAGCCCTTCTTGCATTGCTCCCCGATAAGCGCGGCCCGACTGTTGCCCAGAAACGACGAAAGCCCCTCCGAGGGGCTTTGGCATGGCAGCTAAGTCATTGAAAAGATTGGTGGGCGATGAGGGGATCGAACCCCCGACATTCTCGGTGTAAACGAGACGCTCTACCGCTGAGCTAATCGCCCGAACTGGACAAGCCTTCACACTCAAAGGCAAGCCGGCCGGGTGGGTGCCCGGCCGGCCGCACTATGCCCTGAGTGGGCCAAAAACTTCAAGCGCTGATAGGCGCTTAGTTCAAGGCGTCCTTCAGGGTCTTGCCAGCCTTGAACTTCGGCTGCTTGGACGCCGGGATGTCGATCTTCTCACCGGTGCGCGGATTGCGGCCTTCGGTCGCGGGACGCTCAGCGACCGCGAAAGTGCCGAAGCCGACCAGACGGACCTCATCACCGTTCTTCAAGGATTCGGCAATGCTGTCGAACACGGCGTCGACGGCCTTCGTGGCGTCGGTCTTGGACAAACCGGACGCTTCGGCAACATGCGCCACGAGATCGTTCTTGTTCACGCAATCCCCCTTCGAAATTCAGCAAATACTGAAAGACAAAAGCCGCCCCAGGACTTTTCGTCCACGACTTTTTGGAAGCAAAGGATAAGCACAGCGCTTGCCGCCCGTCAATTCCCGACGGGCGGCAAAGCGGCTCTTGTCCCAAAAGTCACGTCAACGGGTGGCGGTCACGATCCGATCGCGACCGCCACTCCCGGATCAGTGACGCAGAGCCTCGCCGTCGGCACCCTTCTCCTGGGCCTTCGCCGCGGCCGCATCGACCTCCGGCTCAGTCCACTCGATGGGCTCCAACGGACGGACGAGCGCGTTGCGCAGCACCTCGTCCACCGTGCCGACGGGCATGATCTCCAGCCCGCGCTTCACGTTGTCCGGGATGTCGGCAAGGTCCTTCTCGTTGTCCTTCGGGATCAGCACATGCTTGATGCCGCCGCGCAGGGCGGCCAGCAGCTTCTCCTTCAGGCCGCCGATCGGCAGCACCCGGCCGCGCAGCGTGATCTCGCCCGTCATCGCCACGTCCTTGCGCACCGGAATACCGGTCAGCACCGAGACGATGGAGGTGGCCATGGCGACACCGGCCGACGGGCCGTCCTTCGGCGTGGCGCCTTCGGGAACGTGGACGTGGATGTCCTTCTTCTCGAACAGCGTCGGCTTGATGCCGAAGGCGATGGCGCGCGACTTGACGTAGCTCTCGGCCGCCTGGACCGATTCCTTCATCACGTCGCCCAGCTTGCCGGTTGTGGTGACGCGGCCCTTGCCGGGCAGGCCGACGGCCTCGATCGACAGCAGCTCGCCGCCGACCTCGGTCCAGGCCAGACCGGTGGTGACGCCCACCAGATCCTCCAGCTCCGCCTCGCCATAATGGAAGCGGCGGACGCCGGCATACTTGTCGAGGTTGCGGCGGGTGACCGCGACCTTGGCGTTGCCGCCCGACTTCAGCAGAATCTCCTTCACCGCCTTGCGGCAGAGGTTGGCGATCTCGCGTTCCAGCGAACGGACACCAGCTTCCCGCGTGTAGTAGCGGACCAGATCGCGCAGCGCGTCGTCGGAGATGGTGAACTCGCCCTTCTTCAGGCCGTTCGCCTCGATCTGCTTCTCGATCAGGTGGCGCTTGGAGATCTCGACCTTCTCATCCTCGGTGTAACCGGCGACGCGGATGATCTCCATGCGGTCCAGCAGCGGCTGCGGCATGCGCATCGTGTTGGCGGTGCAGACGAACATCACGTCGGACAGGTCGTAATCGACCTCCAAGTAATGGTCGTTGAAGGTGCCGTTCTGCTCCGGATCCAGGACTTCCAGCAGGGCCGACGACGGGTCGCCGCGCCAGTCGGCGCCGAGCTTGTCGATCTCGTCCAGCAGGAAGAGCGGGTTGGAGGACTTGGCCTTCTTCATGCCCTGGATGACCTTGCCGGGCATCGAGCCGATGTAGGTGCGGCGGTGGCCGCGGACCTCGGCCTCGTCACGGACGCCGCCCAGCGACATGCGGACGAAGTTGCGGCCGGTGGCCTTGCCGATCGACTTGCCGAGTGAGGTCTTGCCGACGCCGGGCGGTCCGACGAGGCAGAGGATCGGACCCTTGACCTTGTTCATGCGGTTCTGGACGGCGAGATACTCAAGGATGCGCTCCTTGACCTTCTCCAGACCGTAATGATCGTCGTCTAGCACCTTCTGGGCCAGCTTGAGGTCGCGCTTCACCTTGGTGCGCTTCTTCCACGGAATGGACAACATCCAATCCAGGTAGTTGCGGACCACGGTGGCCTCGGCCGACATCGGGCTCATCGACCGCAGCTTCTTCAGCTCGGCGAGCGCCTTTTCGCGGGCTTCCTTGGAGAAGCGGGTCTTGTTGATCTTCTCTTCCAGTTCCGCCGACTCGTCGCGGCCATCCTCGGTCTCGCCGAGCTCCTTCTGGATCGCCTTCAGCTGCTCGTTCAGGTAGTACTCGCGCTGGGTCTTCTCCATCTGCCGCTTGACGCGGTTGCGGATGCGCTTTTCCACCTGCAGCACGCCGATCTCGCCTTCCATGAAGGCATAGACCCGCTCCAGACGCTCCGACACGGTGGCGCATTCCAGAAGCTGCTGCTTTTCCGGAATCTTCAGCGCCAGATGCGACGCGACGGTGTCGGCCAGCTTGCCGGCTTCCTCGATCTGGTTGATCGAGACCAGCACTTCCGGCGGAATCTTCTTGTTCAGCTTGATGTACTGCTCGAACTGGGAGACGACGGCGCGGCTCAGCGCCTCCAGCTCCTGGTTCTCGCCGGTCTTTTCCTCGACCAGCTCGGCCTGGGCCTGGAAGAACTCCTCATTGTCGGCGAACTTGGTGATGGCGGCCCGCTGGCCGCCTTCCACCAGCACCTTGACGGTCCCGTCCGGCAGCTTCAGCAGCTGCAACACGGTGCCGACGGTGCCGACGCTGTAGATGTCGGCCGGAGTCGGATCGTCCTGCGCGGCGTTCTTCTGGGTGACGAGCAGGATCTGCTTGTCATCCTTCATCACGTCTTCCAACGCGCGCACGGACTTCTCGCGCCCGACGAACAGCGGCACGATCATGTGGGGGAAGACCACGATGTCGCGCAGCGGCAGGACCGGGTAGAGGGCACCACGGGAGAGTTCGATCATGGGCAGGGCCTCAATGAATGGATCGCCGCCAGCCCGGACTGGGCCTGACACAGCCCCCGCCTCGGGTTGAGCGCGGGGATCGCCTACGGCACCCGACTAACGTGGCACACGGCCCTGCGGCCTTCAAGGGGGTGACAACCCCCAAGGGCGGTTTCCAAGCCGCAACCTGGCAGGAAACCGCCGCTTCCCTCCCCGTTTTTGCCGGATCAAGCGGTTTTGAGGCGGTTCACATAGCCATCGACGGTCGTACGCAAGGTTCCGGCCTCATGCGACAGGCCGCGCGACGCGGTCAGCAGCTCTCCGGACGCGACGCGCGTGCTTTCTGCGGTGGAAGCGACCTGCCCGATGCTGCCGGACACCTCCACGGTGCCCTGGGCGGCGGCCTGGATGTTGCGGGCGATCTCGCGAGTTGCGGCATTCTGCTGCTCCACCGCGGCGGCGACGGCCGACGCCGCCTCGCTGATCGCGGCGACGGTGCGGCTGATGGCGTCGATGGCGGTAACGGCACTGCCGCTGACGTCGCGAATCTCCCCGACGCGAAGCTGGATGTCGTCGGTGGCCTTCGCGGTCTGGCCGGCCAGATTCTTCACTTCGCTGGCGACGACGGCGAATCCCTTGCCCGCTTCGCCGGCACGGGCGGCCTCGATGGTGGCGTTCAGCGCCAGAAGATTGGTCTGGGAGGCGATGGAGCTGATCATATCGACCACCGAGCCGATGCCGGCGGCACGGTCGGCCAAGGTCGCGACGATCCCAGCCGTGCTGCCGGCCTCGCGCACCGCGTCCTGGGCGATCCGGGACGCGTCGTCGATCCGGCGGCTGATCTCGCCGATGGAGGATTGCAGTTGCTCCGCGGCGGTCGCGACCGTCTGGATGTTGCCGTTGGCCAGTTCCGATGCGGATGCCACGGAGGACGAGAGGGACGAGGCGCTTTCCGCGGCGGACGACAGGCGTTCGGAGTTGCTGCGCACGGAGTCCGCCGTGGCGGACAGATGTCCGACCACCGATTCGAGCTGCGCCACGAAATCCTGCGTCGCCCGTTCCATGGTGCGCCGGTTCTCCTCGCGCTGCTCCAGTTCCGTCCGGCGGCGGGTTTCGGCGGCGTCGGCCTCGCGGGCGCTGGTTTGCAGCACGTCGATTGCCGCGGCCATCTCGCCGATTTCATCCGAGCGGTTCCGGTGGAGGACGTCGAGGTCACGCCGCCCGCCGGCAATCGCACCAACGATCCGGGCCAGTTCGACGATCGGGCGCGAGGCCCTACGCGTGATCGCAACCGCCACCCCCAGCAATGCGCCGAGCCCGGCGGCGATGATTCCGGCCGCCAGCATCAGATGACGCAGAGCCGAAGCATGATGGCTGTCGGCCAGTTCCCGGCCGACGGTGAAGCCGGCGTCGCGGATCACCAGGAGGTCCTGCAGCAGGGGCGAGGCTGAGCGTCGCCATTCCGCTCCGTCCAGGTCATAGGATTTGCCGGTCCGCGATGCGGTCAGAACGCGGGTCTTGAAGCCGCCGAAACCCTGAATGTAGCCTTTCCGGGCGGTCTCCAGCGCCGTGCGCAGGGCCGGCTCCATCTCGCCGGTGACGATATCGTCCTCGATCGACTCCCAATTGGCCGAGATCCGCCCCTCCAGCGTCATCGCCTCCGCTTCGGCTTCCGAGGTCATCGGCTTGCCGGTTCCCAGTGCGCGCAGATAGAGGACCGACTGCTGGCCGGCCATCTCCCGCAGTTGGGCGGCGCGGACCGCGATATCGGCCCGGTCGCCGACGGTCGCATCGAGGTCGTTCAAGCGATGGCCGAGGCGGTTCATCGTCACCCCGACTTGGCTCGTGACCTTGACCATGCCGGCGAAGAACTGCGCCGACGCGTCCGCCGGGCGGCCGGACCGGTCCTTCACCAGCCAGCCGTCGACCTGGGTGCGGACGGTCGCCAGACTGTTGCCCAAGGGGGCGGTCTCGTCAGCGGATTTGGGGTCGCCCAGCGCCCTGGCGGCGGCGACGTAGCGGGTGAGCGCAGCGTCGGACTGCGCACGGGCCTTCTTGAGGGAGTCCCGGCCGGCGTCGTCGATCGCCGTCCCTGCCGTCAGCGGCAGGTTGACGACGCCGCGCTCAAGCGCCATCGACTCGTTCACAGCGGTGGCGGCGCCGAGCACGTCCACGATGTCCCTGGCAGCTGATGCCCGGCCGGCCGAGTTGATTTCCTGCACCGCAAGCCAAGTGGCTGGAACCGAGGCGACCACTCCGACGCACGCCAAGCAAACGTAAAGGAAACTGCGTATTTTCATTTCCCGCCCACCGCAATATTCGTACGCAAACAATGGATAGCGGAGAGGCCAAGCCTGGAATGAAGGCAGCTCGCCCACCCTACCCGATGTCTTGAAAGCGATATTACGGCTTTATCTTTTTATATTCGTTAAATTTGCCGAATTGATTCGATTTTTCGGCGGTTTACAACATATGAGCCAATGCAGAGAATGGTTTTATTGGGATATGCGGCAGCAATCGGGAAAAGAAAAAGGGACGCCGAAGCGTCCCTTTTTGATTTCCGAACCGGGAAAACCCAGACGGTTATGCACCAGGCGCTTCGCTGCGCCGTTCCGCATGGACGTAGAGCGGCTTGGCCCGCCCTTCGACCACTTCCTTGTTGACCAGGATGCTCTCGATGCCGGTCAGGCCCGGCAAATCGAACATCGGGTCGAGCAGGATGGCTTCCATGATCGACCGCAGGCCGCGGGCACCGGTCTTGCGGGCAATCGCCTTGTGGGCGATGGCGCGCATGGCGTCCTCGGAGAACTCGAGATGGACGTCCTCCATCTCGAACAGGCGCTGGTACTGCTTGACCAGGGCGTTCTTCGGCTTGCTGAGGATCTCGACCAGCGCCGCCTCGTCCAGATCGGACAAGGTGGCCAGAACCGGCAGGCGGCCGATGAATTCCGGGATCAGGCCGAACTTCAGCAGATCCTCGGGCTCGACCTCGTGCAGGATCTCGCCGGTTGCGCGTTCGTCGGCCGAGCGCACATCGGCGCCGAAGCCGATGCTGGTGCCCTTGCCGCGCTGGGCGATGATCTTGTCCAGGCCGGCAAAGGCGCCGCCGCAGATGAACAGGATATTGCTGGTGTCGACCTGCAGGAATTCCTGCTGCGGATGCTTGCGCCCGCCCTGCGGCGGCACGGAGGCGACGGTGCCCTCCATGATCTTCAGCAGGGCCTGCTGCACGCCCTCGCCCGACACGTCCCGGGTGATCGACGGGTTGTCGGACTTGCGGCTGATCTTGTCGACCTCGTCGATGTAGACGATGCCGCGCTGCGCCCGCTCGACATTGTAGTCGGCGGCCTGGAGCAGCTTGAGGATGATGTTCTCGACGTCTTCGCCGACGTAACCGGCTTCGGTCAACGTCGTGGCATCGGCCATGGTGAAGGGAACGTCGATGATGCGGGCCAGGGTCTGGGCCAGCAGCGTCTTGCCGCAGCCGGTCGGGCCGATCAGCAGGATGTTCGACTTCGCCAGTTCGACGTCGTTGTGCTTCGTCCCGTGGGCGAGGCGCTTATAGTGGTTGTGGACCGCCACCGACAGCACGCGCTTGGCGTAGGACTGTCCGATGACGTAATCGTCGAGCACCGCATGAATGTCGCGCGGAGTCGGAACCCCGTCGCGGGACTTCACGAGGGTCGTCTTGTTCTCCTCGCGAATGATGTCCATGCACAGTTCGACGCATTCATCGCAGATGAACACCGTCGGACCGGCAATCAGCTTGCGGACCTCGTGCTGGCTCTTGCCGCAGAAGGAGCAGTAGAGCGTATTCTTCGAATCGCCGCTGCTGGACTTGCTCATCGGTACTCCGTCATCTCGCGGGAGGCGTGGCCCCTGGGGCCATGCCCGTTCGCGGCGCCCCCCGACGCCGGTCCTACTCAGGTTATCGCGGACGGCGTCCGCGACAAGGTCATGCGCCGTTTTGGCGACGCATCACGATCCGCATAGCCGGGTCCCTTGCGAGACTCTCCCCATTCGGGACCGGCTCCTTATCGGAACCGGTCCATGACCGGATCGTGTCACCGCCATTCAACAACAGCGTCACGACCCGATCAACCCTTTGTTGGGAGGGCCGAGGACCCGCAGCTCACGAATGGTGGTCGACGCCCGGGCGCTTCTCCACCACCTCGTCGATCAGACCGAAGGCCTTCGCCTCTTCCGGCGACATGAACTTATCGCGCTCCATGGCGGTCTCGATGGTGTCGAGGTCCTGCCCGGTGTGCTTGACGTAGATGTCGTTCAGACGCGAGCGCAGCTTCAGGATTTCCTGGGCCTGGATTTCGATGTCCGAGGCCTGGCCCTGGGCGCCGCCCGACGGCTGGTGGATCATGATGCGGCTGTTGGGCAGCGAGAAGCGCTTGCCCGGCGCGCCGGCGGCCAGCAGAAGCGAGCCCATCGAGGCGGCCTGGCCCATGCACACCGTCGACACCTGCGGACGGATGTACTGCATGGTGTCGTAGATGGCGAGGCCGGCCGAGACATAGCCGCCCGGCGAATTGATGTAGATCGCGATGTCCTTGTTCGGGTTCTCCGACTCAAGGAACAGCAGCTGCGAGCAGATCAGGCTGGCGACGGCGTCGTTCACTCCGCCGATCAGGAAGATGATCCGCTCCTTCAGCAGGCGCGAATAGATGTCGTACGCGCGCTCACCCCGGTTGGTCTGTTCGATGACCATCGGGACCAGAGCATTCATCTTCGGCTCGAAGTCGTACATGTGTTCTTCCCTGCCCCCGCAGTTGGCTGAACCGGTGATCGTTGCCGGCACGGAACCACATATAGGAACCTTTGGGGGCGGATGGTAGTCCGCCCCCACTCCTTTTGGGGAGTTAGGCCGCCGCAGACTCGTTGCCTGCCTCGTCCTCGTCCTTCGTCAGCTCTTCGACGCTGACGGTCTTCTCGGTGACCTTGGCCTGATCCAGGATGTGGTCGACGACCTTGTCCTCGAAGATCGGGGCGCGGAGGTTCTCGAGCGCCTGCTGGTTCTGCTTGAAGAACTCGAACACCTGACGCTCCTGACCGGGGAAGCGGCGGGCTTCGTTGATCAGGGCGCGGTTCACCTCGTCCTGGGTGACCTGGATGTTGTTGCGGCGGCCGACTTCCGACAGCAGCAGACCCAGGCGGACGCGGCGCTCGGCGATCGAGCGGTACTCGGCCTTCAGCTCGTCCTCGGGCTTGTCGGCGTCCTCGCCGGCGGTGCCGTTCTTCAGCTCTTCCTGCAGGCGGGCCCAGATGCCCTCGAACTCGATGTCGACCATGCCGGCCGGCACCTCGAAGGAATGGGCCTCGGCCAGCTTGTCGAGCAGCTGGCGCTTCACGCGCAGGCGCGACAGGCCGTCATACTCGCCCTTGATGCGGTCGCGGATCGCTTCGCGCATCTTCTCCAGGCTCTCCATGCCGAACTCCTTGGCGAGTTCGTCATTGACCTCGGCCGGGACGTTCTTGCGCAGCTCCTTCACGTCGACCTCGAAGACCGTCGCAGCACCCTTCAGACGCTCGTGCGGGTAGTCTTCCGGGAAGGTGACGTTGACGGTGCGGTGCTCGCCGGCCTTGACGCCGACCAGCTGCTCCTCGAAGCCCGGAACGAAACGGCCGGCACCCAGCTCCAGCGGGTAGTCCTTGCCGTCCATGCCTTCCAGCGCCTCGCCGTCGACAGTACCGGCGAAGTCGATCACGGCGATGTCACCGGTCTCGGCAGCGCGATCCTCGGTGACCGGGGCCTGGGTCGAGTGGGCGGAAGCCAGACGGGTGACCGCCTCGTTCACCGCCTCTTCGCTCACCTCGGCGACCGGCTTCTCCAGCTCCAGGCCGGTGAATTCGCCCGGCTCGACGTCCGGCAGCAGCTCGACCGCCATCTTGTAGGTGAGGTCGCCGCCGTCCTCGTACTTCTCGACCTCGATCTTCGGCTGCAGGGCGACGCGCAGGCCGCGCTCGCTCAGCGCTTGGCGCGAGCTGTCGGAGATGGCGTCTTCCAGCACCTCGGACAGCACGCCGCCGAAATAGCGCTGCTTGATCACGGTGACCGGCACCTTGCCCGGACGGAAGCCCGGCAGCTGGACCGTACGGCGCAGCTCTTCCAGCTTGCCGTTCACCTTCTCTTCGATGTCCTTGGCGGAAATGACGACCTGAAATTCGCGCTTGAGGCCGTCGGTGCTGGTCTCGGTGATGTTCATCGGAACGAAAGCCTATCTCGTTGGTCCGGCCCGGCGGCGCCCGTCCGGGCGGCCCGAATCCGTGTTGTCCATGCGGTCCAAGGTGTTGCCATGGTGCGGGCGAAGGGACTTGAACCCATACGACCGAAGTCACTGGAACCTAAATCCAGCGCGTCTACCAATTCCGCCACGCCCGCGTTCATGGCAAAGGCAGCCGCGACGGGTGCGCAAACACCCGCCGGACCGCCGGCGAAGTCCGGTCTATAGCACAGCGCGGCGGAAGCAAACAGGCAAATTGGACCCGTCCGAGAGAGTGAGGCCCGGTCTTTTCGCGTCAGCCTCCGGCCTTGCCCCCCGCCTTGCTCCCTGCCCTGTCCAGCGACCGTACGGCGGACGATGTGATGATGCGCCCCTCGCCGGTGTAGGCTTCGTGGTTGGCGTCGATCTCGCCCAGCCGGTAGCGGTAGTTGATCATCATCCCCAGCGACTGTTTCAGCCCTTTGGCCGACCTGTCGGCCAGCCAGTTCAGCCGCTCCATCCGGGCACCGTTGGTCAGGTGGAAATGCGCGACCGGATCCAGCGCGCGGGCGCGGCCATGGCCCTTCGCCTCCTGCACCGTGGTCAGGTAATGGACGCCCAGCCGCATCAGCGGACCCCGCAGGCGCTTCTGCAACTCATCGTCCTCAGCCCAGGCGGAACGGGCGAGCGCGCGGGCGAGCAGCGGCGATTCGTCGGCGCCGACCTCGCCTTCGGTGGAAGCGTCCGCATCGTCCGACCGGTCAAGTTCGGCCAGCCGCTCGGCGATGCGTTCGGCCTCCGTGTTGGTCAGCAGGGCGTCGCCGTCGCGGTCCATCGCGCGGTCGAACCAGCGCCGGAACCCCGGAATGGGCGACAGGGTGGCGTAGCAGGTGATGTTGGGAAACTCGGTCGCCAGCCCGTCAACCACGCGCTTGATCAGGAAATTGCCGAAGCTGATCCCGGCCAGCCCGACCTGGGCGTTGGAGATCGAGTAGAAGATGGCGCTGTCGGCGCTCTTGGGATCGCAGACCGGCGCGGTCGGGTCGAGCAGCGCCTGCACATTGTCCGACATGCCCTGGACCAGGGCCACCTCGACGAAGATCAGCGGCTCGTGCGGCATGCGCGGGTGGAAGAAGGCAAAGCAGCGCCGGTCCGAATCGAGCCGGTCCTTCAGATCCTGCCAGCCGCTGATCTCGTGGACCGCCTCGTACTTGATCAGCTTTTCCAGCAGCGAGGCCGGGCTGTCCCAAGTGATGCGGTGCATCTCCAGGAAGCCGACGTCGAACCAGGCGCGCAGCAGATTCTTCAGATCGTCTTCTAGCGCCTGAAGCAGCGGTTCGCCGCGCGCCATCTCCATCAGCTCGGCGCGCAGATCGACCAGGAACTTCACCCCCTCCGGCAGGGCGTTGAACTGGGTCAGCAGCCGCAGGCGCGGCGGCTCCAGCGCGCGGCGCAAGGCCCGCTCCGCATGGCCGCGGGCTACCGGATCGGCCGCCGCCTGGAAGGTCGCCATCGCGTCCATCACCGCGTCGCGGTCGACGTCGAAGTCGCGCGCGAGCATAACAAGGAAATTGCGCCGCCCCTGGGGATCGAGCGCCAGATAGGTCCGGCCGAGCTGGGCGGCGCGGGCACGGGCGGAAACCTCGCCACCCCGCGATTCCAGGCAGGCCTCGATCTGCTCCTTCAGGCGCTCGGCGTCCTCCTTGGGCAGATGGGTGCGCGGCGGTGCGCCGACGGCGCCGCGGGCCGAGGCCGCGATCTCGCGCCAGCGGGTGCGCAGGTTGTCCAGCGCGCGGTCGAGGAAGTTGGGCTGCGCGGCCTGGGATGGCGGCACAGGCTCTAGGATGGTGGTGTCGGGTGCGTCGCTCAT